>CAVRFS010000039.1:0-197375 GCA_963720335.1 uncultured Planctomycetota bacterium
GGACCGACAAACGGCTGGCCCCGAGTGTGGCGGGCACTGACCTTGAACCCGGCCTCCTGGCTCTCCCACACAGCCGGCAGGAAAAGAGGAAGCTCATGTCCCCGCGCAGACTGCTGATACTGGCCCTGGCGTTCTTGATCCCAATCACCGGAGGCCTGGTCGGGTACTTCGTCTATACCTGGCCGTCCTCCCCGCCGGTCGCCGACCGCTCCAGGCCGTTCGTCCCGCCACAACAACCCAAGAGCATCGTCCCGCCGTACGACGGCAAGGAACCGTGGGAGTTCAAGATCGAGGGAATGCCCGGGGTCAAGGCGTACCTCGACCCGACCGACAGAGTCATGACTCCCACGATTCTGGTGATCGGGAACTGGGAGACGGCCGAGACCGCCTGGTTCATCCGGACCGTCAAGCCCGGGGACATAATCGTCGACGCCGGGGCAAACTTTGGGTACTACACCATCATCGGGTCCCGACTGGTCGGGGACAAGGGGAAGGTGTACGCCTTCGAACCGGATCCCACCAACTTCGAGCTGCTCCAGAGGAACGTCCGCCTCAACGGGCTCACCAACGTCGTGCTCGAGCAAAAGGCACTGTCGAACCGCAAGGGCACTTTAAAGCTGTACATCGCCGGCGAGAACAAGGGCGACCACCGGATCTACCAGCCGAATGGTGAATCGCGCCCTTCGGTAGACGTCGAGGCTGTCCGGCTCGACGAGTACTTCAAGGACCATAAGCGGGGGATCGATTTCCTCAAGACCGACACCCAGGGGGCCGAGGGTGTAATCCTGGAAGGAATGACGGGGCTGCTGGAGGGCCGCGCCGACGGCCCGACGATCTTCATGGAGTTCTGGCCGCACGCACTCCAGGGGATGGGGACCGACGCAGGCGCCATGCTGAAAATGCTCCAGTCCTACAAATACAGGTTCTATGAATTCAATCCCAAGGTCGGGAAGGGCCTGCAACCGGCTGAGCCGGCAAACCTACTGGCCGAGCACCCAGTGGATGGGTACGACTCCCAGACGGACCTGATGGCGCTCTGCGGGCGCGAGCCGCCGAAGGAATGAGCCCCCATCGCCGGCATGTGTACGGCACGCGTCGACCGAGTGCACGCGACCGGAACTTCCTTCCCGAACCGACATTCATGATTGCACCAACCGTTCAGTCCAAGACCGGGCTTGCCAGTGCGCCCGTGGAAGCACCTCCGCGGCGGAAGCTCTTATTTGCTTCCGTGCACTCTATTCTCGACTTTTCGAACGGCGCCTCCGTCGCGACGCTGGATGTGCTCCAGGGATTGACGACGCTCGGCTTCGAATGCCAGGCATTCTGTACCTCGAAGCTGGACATCCACAAAGAGGTCAATTTCGAGAAGATCATCAGCGATTTGCACGAGCCGCACCAGGTTCGTCAGTCGGTCTGCGGCACCGATCGCGCACGGGTGCTCTATACCCGCCGGCACCAAGTTCCCATCACCTTCATGCACCTGGAAACGACCCGGCACATCCAGCAGACCCGGGAGGAGATCCGCACCGTTCTGCAATTCTTCCTGAAATTCCTCGAGATTTACCGGCCTGATGTGATGCTCACCTACGGCGGAGATCCCATCACGCTGGGAATGATCGCCCTGGCCAAGGCGCGGGGTATCCCCGTGGTTTTCGCACTTCATAACTTTGAGTACGTCCATCAACAACCCTTTTCGCAGGTCGACTATTGCATCGTGCCGTCCCAGTTCGTGCGCGGCATTATTGGGACAAGGTCGGCCTGGACTGCCAGGCGCTGCCCTATCCGGTCGACTGGGACCGTGTGTCGCGTCGACAGCCGCGATGCGCGATTCGTGACGTTCATCAATCCCGCGCTCAACAAAGGCGTTTGTCCTTTTGTCCGGATTGCCCAGGAGCTCGGCCGCCGCCGGCCCGACATTCCGCTCCTGGTCGTCGAGAGCCGGGGCACAAAGGAGAACCTGGCCGCCTGCGGGTTGGACCCTTCGGCGAGCGTCAACATCCAGATCATGCCCAATACGACCGATCCTCGGCGGTTCTGGCGTCTGACCAAGCTTCTCTTGATGCCATCGCTCTGGTGGGAAAGCCAAGGGCTGGTGGCAGTCGAAGCCATGATTAATGGGATCCCGGTCGTTGGCTCTGACCGTGGCGCCATCCCGGAGACCTTGGGAGACGGCGGCGTGGCGTTGAACCTGCCCGAGCGGCTCACGCCAGTCAGCCTGATTCTACCGACGGCGGAGGAAGTGGAACCGTGGGTCGAGGCCATCATCCGCCTCTGGGACGATCGAGCGTTGTATGAAGAGCAGAGTCGCGAAGGCCAGAACACAGGCCCAGCTCTGGCATCCCGACCGCATCAGACCGCTCTACGCCGAGTTTTTCCGCAAGGTCCGTCTCCAATCCGGACCGCCATTGGTCCGAACAATGGACGCCCTCTGGCGGGACGTGCCCGGCTCGGCTCGTCGGCTGCTGGAGGTTCGGCCCGCGTGTTCCCTTGCCGCCGCGGCCCTGGGCGTTCTTGCTTTTCGCTATTTCGAGCGCCAGCAATGACTCAGTGTCAGCCTTGGCGTCTGATTGCCGAGAAGCCACTTTACCAGGCAGCCGACGAGTTTCCCTCGTTCGGTGTCGCTGGCTTCGACGCGATTCTGCTCGAAGAGGTTCCCAAACGTGTGGTCGATCCCATAAGCTGGCTCAGCCGCCTGCGAGGCCTGTTGGCTCTCGGCGGCTTCTTCGCATTGGCAAGCGAACACGACGTTCAGCATACATTTCTTAACCACGGAAAACACGGAAAACACGGAAAAAATGCGAACTAGGAAAACTTCGAGGTGATCCTGAAAACAAAATAGTAATATTCATTATATCTATTATATATTTGGATTTTACTCAATTGGTTTTGGTATCTTTTCCGTGTTTTCCGTGTTTTCCGTGGTTAAGAAACGGTTTTCCGTGGTGAGACCCTATCGTGAAACAACTGGCTTCGATCATTATTCCCTGCTGGAACCAGCTTGAGTTCACGCGGTATTGCGTCGCCGCGCTCATGCGCCACACTCGTGAACCCTGGGAGCTGATCGTCGTCAATAACGGGTCGACCGACGGCACCAAGGATTACCTGGCGGGAGTGCGAGACGCCGCCCCGGTGCGGGTCACGGGGATCGACAACGCCACAAACCGCGGCTTCCCGGCCGCGATCAACCAAGGGCTGAAAGCCGCGCGCGTGGCGAATACCTGGTGTTACTGAACAACGACGTCGTGGTAACCGATGGCTGGCTCGACCAACTGATCGCGCTGGCAGCCGCCAAGACAGATCCAGAAGAACGAGGCGAGTCCGCGATTGGCCTGGTCGGGCCGATGTCCAATTATGCCGCGCCTCCGCAGTTGGTCGAGAACGTGCCGTACTCCGACCTCAAGGAAATGCCGGCCTTTGCCGCACGATGGCGCGACCAGGAGCGGGGAAAGTGGCTGAGAGTCCGCAAGCTGTCGGGCTTCTGCCTGCTCATGAAGCGAGCCGTTTACGACGCCGTGGGCGGCCTCGACGAGCGGTTCGGAATGGGATTCTTCGATGACGATGACCTCGCCGAGCGCGCGGCGAGCGGGCTTCAGCCTCGCCGTGGCGCGTGATTTGTTCGTGCACCACTTCGGCAGCCGGACGTTCGTGGGAAACGGAGTCGACGCCGAGAAGTTGCTGGATGAGAATGCACAGCGGTTCGCGGACAAGTGGGGCCAGGCCGCGCCGGAAGGCCGGCGCATTGCGCTCCGGCCATGGTCGAGTTGGCCAGAGTTTCTCGCGGATTCCCAGAAAGAGTTCGCCCGGCAAGTCGATGAGGGGAGAATCGCCGAGAAGTTTGTGCCGCGGATCAACGCGGATCAACGCGGGTTTGATAACACAACAGCGACAACAAATGGTGCAATCCAGGTAAGCGTTCACGGGGCAATCTAGCATTTTCGGCTTGAGTTGGTTACACATTGGCAATGAAACCAACATCCGAAATATGTCCGCAGTGCCAAGTGCTTTCGTCCAAGGTGGCGACGCTCGAAGCGGAATTGGCGCGTGTGCGCGAGCAATTGGCGGCTGCCAAGAAGAATTCCGCGACGTCGTCGAAACCGCCCTCTTCGGACATCGTTAAGCCGAAGCCGCCCGAGACTCACGACGGCCAAAAGCGTTCCATTGGCGGCCAACCCGGCCACGACAAGCATGCACGCGAACCCTTCCCGCCCGAGCAAGTCACTGCATTTGTCACTCATCAGCTCGATGCCTGTCCCTGCTGCGGGGGCAGGTTGCGGCTCAACCAAACGTATCCTCGCGTCGTCCAACAGATCGATATCGAAGGGACGCCATTGACCATCGAACAGCACACGTGCCCCGAGTACTGGTGCGAACACTGTCGAAAGCCCTGCTGGGCGCCGCTGCCACTGCGAATCGAACGCGGCGGCTTGGTTGGCCCGCACCTCACGGTGCTGATCGCGTTCATGAAGGGTGGTTGTCACGCATCCTATTCAACGATCCGGACGTTTCTCCGCGATTGTGTTGGCGTCACGCTGGCGCGAAGCACGTTGGCCAACACGATCAACAAAGTCAGCACGGCACTTGATGGCCCCTATGACGAATTGCTCCGCATGCTGCCCGCCGAGACGGTGTTGAACATCGATGAAACGGGCCACAAGTGCAACAAGGAGTTATGGTGGACGTGGTGTTTGCGGGCGGACTTGTACACGATTTTCAAGATCGACCCGCATCGCAGCGCCGACGTGTTAATGGAATTGTTGGGTCGAGATTTCGAGGGCACGATCGGTTGCGATTATTTCTCGGCGTACCGGAGATATATGCGTGAGTGCGACATTCGTATTCAGTTTTGTTTAGCGCACTTGATCCGCGACGTGAAATTTTTAACGACGCTGCCGGACGTGGCGACGAAGGCCTACGGCGAGCGATTGCGGCGAGCGTTGAAGCAGTTGTTCGAGGTGATCCATCGGCGTGAGGACCTGTCGGCCACTGCATTTGAGCGGCAACTGAAAGCAGCCCGCGACGTGGTGCTGGACGCGGGCATGACGGACGTGCCGACGACCCGGCATGCGGAAAACATGGCCAAGCGATTTCGCAAGCACGGCGCGGCGTTCTTCACGTTTGTGACGACGCCGGAAGTGGATCCGACCAACAATAGTGCGGAGCAAGCGATTCGATTCGTCGTGATTGATCGGCATATCACGCAGGGTACACGAAGCGAAACCGGCCGGCGTTGGAGCGAACACGTTTGGACAACGATTGCAACCTGTGCTGGACAGGGCCGGTCGGTGTATGGTTACATGAAGGAATGCGTTGGGAACTGGTTCGAAGGTCAACCGTCGCCTTCACTGTTGCCGTCGGCAACCTCGGCATGAGAGAAGCGACGCGACGAGTGTGAGTGGTTTGGAATCGTGCGACACGCGTGAGGGTTGACGTTGCAAGCGCTGGTGTGACGCAAGGTCGAAAGACCGGGAAATCACGGAAGCGACTCGAACGCCAGCCAAGATCGAAGGAAGGGCTATGCGCTAAACCATCCGAGGGACAAATCTCGCCGTTCGTTGCAAAACGTATTGCGCGAACTGGGTGGTAGTACGCGCAAAACTCAGATGCCGATAACAGTAGCCAATTGCGCCGCAAACGGATATCTCGAATGGCCGATGGTAGACCACCAGGCAATGTACCACTACGCGCAGGCTGCAGAACAGCAACCGTTACTACCCTGGTGAACGGCAACCAATCCAGAACCATGGTCATTCGGCGGTGAAGATTTGCTTGACGATGATTGTCCGGGACGAGGAGAATCATTTGACACCGTGCCTGGAATCCGTGCGGGGAATATTCGACGAGATCGTCGTCGTCGATACCGGCAGCACGGACCGGACCAAGGAGATCGCCCTTGAGTTCGGCGCGAAGGTGTTCGATTTCATCTGGGTCGACGACTTCGCCGCGGCCCGGAATGAGGCGCTTGCTCATGCCACCGGCGATTACGCTTTTTGGCTCGATGCCGATGACGTGATCGATCCTCCGCAACGGGACAAGTTGCGGGCGCTGCTCGCCGGGTTGAGCGGGGAAAACGAGGCGGCATACGTCGTGCGCTGCGCCTGCGATCCGTCATCCGACGGCACCGGCAGCGAGACCGTCGTCGATCATATCCGGTTGTTTCCTCTTCGCGACGACGTGCGTTGGACTTACCGCGTCCACGAGCAGATTTTGCCTGCCCTGCGGCGGGCCAAGGTGCCGGTGCGCTGGACCGAGCTGATCGTGCGGCACACGGGCTATACCGATAGTGCATTGAGAGGCAGGAAGCTCGACCGCGATACCAGGATCTTGCTGAGAGAGCTGGAGGACCGGCCGAACGACCCGTTCGTTTTGTTCAACCTGGGGTCGATCGCTGTCGAGCGCAAGGATTGGAATGGCGCGCTCGGGTTCCTCAAGCGGAGCCTGGCGGGCTCGGCGCCGACCGACTCGATCACGCGCAAGCTGTTTGCCCAGATCGCCCGAGTACACCAGATGCTGGGAGATTCGCGGCAAGCCCTCCAGACCTGCGCGGAGGGATTGAAGCTCGACGCCGAGGACGCTGAGTTGTGGTTCCGCAAGGGGGTCGTCCATCGGCACCGCGGGGAATCGACCGAGGCCGAACGGTGCTGGGCTCGGATCTTGAGCCTGAAGCGTCCCGACCAGTTTTGCAGCGTCGACCAGGGAATCTATGGGCATGTGACCCGACGCAACCTGGCTGCGCTGGCCGCCGAGCGCGGCGATCATGCCGGGGCCGAGAAGTTGTGGGCCGAAGTGCTGGCCGAATGCCCCGGCGACCACGAGGCGCTGGCGAGACTCGTCCGTCTCAGACCGGTCCCCGTGGAACTGTGAACCTTCGAGTCGTATCCTCGGGTCCGACCGATCCCGCTCCATCACACCGTGGCGATGACCTGCGTCTGCTTGTTAGTCGCGGGTGTGGCTGTGGTCGTTGAGCTCTCCAACCGCGGCCGGGTCATCTCGTCGAGGATCGTCACCCGGCCCATCGTGTCGTGAAACGTGCCGTGCGTTTCGACGACCGCGTCGCGGTACGAAATATGACCATGTTTCAGGAACTCATGCAGCCGCCGCAAGCGGTAATGAGGGACCGCCGGGAACAGGTGATGCGGGATGTGCATGTCCTGGCCGTATACGAAGACGGCCCATCGGGTGAACGGGTCCGTGAAGAAGACGCGCGAGTTGGTCAGGCGGCCGTCGTCGGCGTTGGAATGCTGGTAGACGTCGCGCAAGAACATGAAGAACATGAAGGAGGTGCCCAGCGGCACCAGCCAGAGCACGACCGGGTAAATGGCCGAAGCGCCGCCGGTCGCCCAGCGCAGTCGGGCCAGGATAACCAACAGGACGGTGTAATAGCTCATCCGAATGGCGCTCGCGAACCGGCTCGAATAGGCTTGCCGGAACGGAGATTGAAACCCGGCCCAGCTCGGCAGGGCATAGTTGACGCCTGCGACCAGCATGATTCCCAACAATCCCAGCGGGACCAGCCACTGCGGACGATCCGTGCCGGTCAGGAACCTCAATGCCGCGTTCAACCCGATAATGTACGCAACGCCGAGAATCGCGGCCAACCGAGGCATCGACTCGGACGTGCCGCTCTCTTCGAGTCGCACGGCCCATATACACATTCTTCCCCTGGCCGAGCGTGTTGACCTCTGAAATAGGCCCATTGGTAACGCGCGAAGCGGATCGGGGCGACAATGAGGCAGAAATAAATCACGGTGATGAAGCGCCGACGCGTCATCGGGAACTCGTCTGCTCGCTTGCCATGCCCCAAGTTCAGCAGGTCCGGATCACGGTCCGGGTCGTTGGTGTACTGATGATGGCCCATGTGGAAAAGTCGATAGAAATGAATCGTCGTCATGATGGGGAACATGCAAAACAAGTCGGGAATCAAGTCATTCAGATAGCGATTCTTCATAAAGGAATAGTGAGACGATTCATGACCCAGGCCCGCCAGCCGGTGCTGGATGCCACCGATCAAGATGATCGCCATCGTGAACACCGGAACGTTCCAGGCCCACTCCAGGCCCCAAGACTGGCGGTACTCCGCGAAAACGACCGCGCCGCCGATCACGACCGCCAGACAGAGATACTCGAACGCCAGATAGCCAAGATTGGTAATATTGTCCACCTGCCGTAGCTGCATGATCTGGCGTTGCAGCGCAGGGTCTTCAAAGGTCGGTCGTTCCAAACTCGGAGCCATTTCGCTCGATCCTCGTCGTCGATACCGGTCGAATCGTTGGCCCGCCGCCGCGACGCTCAGGGATTCGCCAACTCGACCCGAACCCTCAGTCTGATGCAATTGATCCTACCTCACAATTCTACGCTAAGCTCCCATTTTAACAATTGGGCGGCGATACTCATCGAGGGGTTTTGCTTGTGATAGGGAATATCGTCAAGCTAGCGAACTCCCATGAGGGGAGTCCGAAGTCGGGTGGTCGAGACGGGAGCGTCGTCCGGATAATCGGTGCAAGACAGATCCGTCACTGCGGGTTATGCGAGCGGCTGACAGCCCGAGGCTGGCACCGGTCCGAGCAGAATTGCGCCGTGGTCGAAGGAACGTTGATCGGAATCGATATGCTCAGAGCGCGAACAGATTCTCACCAGCTGAGCCTCGCGCCTCCCGATGCGATCAAGAGAACGATGGCCTGTAGGGGCGTCCAGGAATGTTGGAATGAGATCTTCTTATGGCGTCTTTCACATCTTGGCACAATCGGCCATTATGACGGTCCAAGCGAGCGAGCGCGACGTTGTCCGGCGGCGCTCGCTTCTCAGGTGCTGAAATCGTGGATCAGAGATGCCATGTGAGGCGCTGGCGAACGAAAAGGGGTTGAGCGGTGAGTAGTAGTGGCACAAGGATCGCGAGCATTTCGGGGCTGCGTGGGATTGTGGGCGACGGTCTGGACCCGGCGGTCGCCGTCGAGTTCGCGGCCGCATATGCCAGCGAGTGCGAGCCAGGCCCGATCGTGGTCGGTCACGATGGCCGGGTGTCGTCGTCGGTTTTCGCGGCGGCCGTGCAGGCCGGAGTCATGGCGACCGGCCACGACGTGTTGATGACGGGAGCCACGGCCACGCCCACGATCGGCGTCTTGGTTCGCGAAACGCAAGTCGAGCGGTGGCATCCAGATCTCGGCGTCACACAATCCGCCTCAGTACAATGGCCTCAAGTTCTTTCAGCGAGCGGGTATGGTTCTGAGCCAGTCCCAGGGTCACAACGATGCTCGACCGGTGGCAGCGGCGCGAGTTTCTCTGGGCGAGCTGGGAATCGTTGGGACGGGCGCGATCGATCGACGATCCCGATGAGGTACACCTGTCTCGAGTGCTGGAGATCGTCGATGTCGCCGCGATCCGCCGCCGTGGGTTCAAGGTCGTGCTCGACGCCTGTCACGGCTCCGGTGGTCGACTCGGAGGAGCATTGCTTCGAAGCCTGGGCTGCCGGCCGTTGATTCTGGGAGGTCAAGCCGACGGCCACTACGATCATCGGCCCGAGCCGACTGAAGAAAACCTGAGCGAGTTCGCCCCCATCGTGCCGGCCTTCGGCGCGTCGGTCGGTTTCGCTCAAGACCCCGATGCCGATCGGCTGGCGATCATCGACGAGAACGGCCGTTACATTGGCGAGGAGCAAACCTTGGCGTTGGCCGCTCGTCAGACGGCTCGGGCAGCAGAAAGGAGCCGGTCGTGCTCAACCTCTCAACCTCGCGTGTGACCGAGGATCTGAGCGTTCGCGCTCGGTTGCCAGGTCTTGCGAACGCCGGTCGGCGAGATCAACGTCGTCGAGCGAATGTTGATCGAGAACGCGGTGCTGGGGGGTGAGGGAAACGGCGGCGTGATCGATCCCAGGGTCGGCTACGTTCGCGATAGTTTCGTGGCGATGGCGCTTGTTCTCGACCTGTTGGCCGCCACCGGGGAGCCGTTGTCCCAGCTCGTGGCGGACTTACCCCGGTATGCGATGGTCAAGGACCAGTACCCACTGGCAACGGGAAAGACAGCCGGCCAGCCCGGTCACAGACGAGGTCATCGCACTTTGGGACCGGATCGCGGCGGCGTTCCCGGAGGCGATGCGCCGATCGTCGAGACGGCCTTCGCCTCGACTGGAATGATCGCTGGGTGCACATTCGAGCGAGCAACACCGAGCCAATCGTCCGGGTGATCGCCGAGTCAGCCGATCCGTCGCAGGCACGCGAGCTGGCAGACCGGATCGGCCGATGGGTCGGCACTCCGCGGAGGGCCAACCATGAGCCAGTCGGTATGGCCCACATTCGAACGGCCCCCCTCCGTCGCCTTCGTCGACGTCGATGGCACTCTCCTGGCTCAGACCACGACGTACCTGTTCGCGAGAATTCTCTATCGACGTGGTTTGCTCCGTCGCTCGTTCTTCCTCAGGGCACTCTATCATGGGTTGCAGCATCGATTCGGTCGCCTCGATTATGGGCGGCTGATCGGCATCGGTTTGAATCAGATCGCGCGGATCCCGGTGGTCGAGCTGGAACGAATCGCCTACGAGAATTTCGCGGAATATGTGCGGCCTCGGTTGTATGAAGGGGTCGTCGAGCACATGTATGCATTGCGGCGTGGCAGGGACGCCGATCGTGCTGGTCTCGTCGTCGCCGGGACTGGTGATCGAGCCACTCAGCATCTATCTGGGATGCACGACCACGCTGACAACCCCTGTGGTGATCGAGCGCGGCCGGATCGTGAGAATGGGTTCGGGCCCGGCCTGTTACGGCGAAGGCAAGCGATACTGGGCCGAGCAGTGGGCGTCGTCGCATGGCATCACGATGGAAGACGCCGTGGCCTACGCGGACAACTGGAGCGACCGGGCCTTGCTGGAACAAGTCGGCCGGGCGGTGGTCGTCCGCCCGCGTGGCCGTTTGCTCCGGCTCGCCCGGGCACGCGGGTGGGATATCGTGCGACCGCGCCGGCGAAGTGGCGTAAATCAAGCTCTGGATATGGCGTTAAGGCGAAGGCCCGACCGTCCATCGTGAGACGATGATTCCGATGGGTGGATGGAGTGGTGGCGTCGAGGCATTGAGCTCGATTTTTTCGATGATTTGCCACATTCGCATTTCTTCGACCACGCCGCTATAATGAGAACATCGATTTTGAGCGATTTTTCAGCAACATTGGGTCCGTTCAACAGGGAACAGATCGCTCGAAACGTTTAACCCATGCACGAAGCAAGGCGAAGCGGTCACTATGAACGACGAATATCCTTCGGAATCGGCCGCGAACTCGACCCAGCCGCGGAGCGGCCCGGAGAGCCTGATCTCCCGGTCATGAAAGGCTGGACCGGCTGCCGTGGCCTTGGTGATCGGTCTGGCTGCGCTCACCGCTCAAGCGTCCGAAACGGATTTGGTTCGCGACATTCAACGCTATTGCACGGTCTGCTGGCGCAACGCTCGGCTTGATCCCCGGCTCTGGGATGACTGCACCCAGGAAGTCTGCTGCCGTCTTCTCACCAAGGCGCGGGATGGACAGCTCGACCTGACCCAGGTTCTGGCGGAGGACACGCCGGAACGCCGGGAACTGGTCCGGGCCATCGACATGGTCCGCAAGCGAATTCAACGCACAAAGCGGTTTCAACCCCTCGACGGATCGACGACCCCCGCCTCCGATCTCGACCGTCGCCAGCGAGACCAGATCGAACTGGGAGAAATCCTCGAGAACGCGCGTCACTCCGTACTGACATCGCGCCAGGATCGGATTATCGAGCTCTGGATGCGTGGTTGGTCGGTTCCGGAAATCGGCGTCGAGCTGGATATGCCCGTCACGCGAGTCAGTGACGAGAAATACAAGGCACTCCGAAAGCTCGAAGCGCCAGCTCTGCAACCGCCGTGATGAGCTGGATTTCGGGATCTCCCATTCGGTAGCGAGCGAAGAGTGAACCGGTCAGTTTTTCCCAGCAGACCGAGCGAACTCGACGAATTCAAGTGCTCGCCTTGATCGCCTCGAGCACGGCCGAGCTGTGTCCGTCGACTTTCACCTTGGGAAACACGCTCCGGACGATCCCTTCCGCGTCGATCACAAAGGTCGTTCGTTCCACGCCCATATACTTCTTGCCGTACATGCTCTTCTCTTTCCAGACTCCGTAAGATTCGCAGACCTTCTTGTCAACGTCCGCCAGTAGCGAGAAAGGCAAGTCGAACTTCTTGACGAACTTGGCATGAGATCGCTGCCGTGTCGGGGCTGATGCCGAGGATTGTCGCGCCCGCCTGTTTGTAGCTGGCGAAGCCGTCGCGAAAGTCGCAAGCCTCTTTGGTGCAGCCAGGCGTATCATCCTTGGGGTAGAAATAGACGACGACCGGCGAGCCTTTCAGTTTGGACAGAGTCACCTCCTTGCCACTCTGGTCGGCGAGGGTGAAATCGGGGGCGAGTTGGCCTTGTACTACCATGATCGCTTGCGTCCTCCAGGAAAGATTTGGAACCTCAACAAGAGACGAACCAGGGTTTTTCCGATTCCACTTGAGACACCTCAATGGGCCGTTCTGAAACGTACGAACACACGGCCGACCTGGGACTGAGGGTCTTCGCCAAGGACTTCCCGGACCTGTTTCGGACGGCGGCCGCGGGACTTTTCGAGGTGATTGTGGCCAATCCCGACCTGATCCAGGTCGAGGAGGTCGAGTCGGTCACACTGAGCTCCGGATCGACCGAGGATCTGTTGGTTGACTGGCTCAATGAACTGATCTTTCGTTGCGAGACCCGGCATCGACTCTATTGCCGGTTCGATGTCGACCTGGATGATACGGGCTGCCGCCTCGATGCGAAAATCGGTGGCGAGGCAATCGACCGCCAACGGCACATTCTGGATCATGAAGTCAAGGCTGCCACCCACCACGACCTGAGCATTCGGCGCAATAACGGGGGCTGGGTCGCGGAGTTGATTCTGGATATCTAACGTACCACGCCGTGCCTGAGCGCCGCGGCACTTCGCTGCAACCGTGCTCCCTGCGGCTGCGCTGGGTCGCCGCTGCCATTCGAGCCAGGTTCGGGCATTGCGGCGTAGACCGCGACACCAGGGGCGAACGCGATCCACTCGCCAGCAAGGCGCACGGCCCAGGAGTGCTCCAAATCCTCGGCCCGGATCAGAAGTACGAGATCCTGGGAATCATCGCTCGAAACGGGCACTCCTGAATCCGCCCGCCGCGTGCGAGCTCGATCTCCGAAAGCGATTCCTCGACAGAGACTTGCGTCAAGGCATGTCTTTTGAACCAGTTGGTTTTCGTTGGTCTCAAGTCCCGTGGCCGACTCACGGCTGCTCCATTGCTACTCGCCGTCCTTCTACGGTATACTATGCGTGGTAACGTTCCCTTTTGCAGCTTTGCGGTACGAATCATTAGTTCGTCTAGGCAATGAATCTTTTTCCACGACCCCTCTGAATGGTATGCCGATTGTCGATGCGCCGACCACGGAAGATCGGGTCCTGGGCACAGTGATCGACGAGTTGGCGGAGGTTTTCCGGAGTCGCGAACTGGTCCCTCCCCCGCTGGACGGGAATACGATTCTTGACGCGTCTCTCGGTCTCGAGTCACTCGATTTCGCCGAGTGGGTTGTGCGCCGGGAGCAGGCTTTGGGAAAAGATCCGTTCTCCTAGGGGCAGATCCAGGAGATTACGACGATCCAGGATGTTGCCTTGCTTTACCGGTGACGCCCAAGATGCGGCAACTCGACGAATTGATTGCCAGAGCCGTTCAGAAGCAGGATGGCGCATTCACGACTGCGGTGGGTCGCACCTCGTGGCAAGACTGGACCGCCAAGATCGCGGATTACCGGGATCGCCTCCGCCGGCTTGACGCGGGGCGAATTGGCCTGATCATCCCGCCTCGTGTCGATGCCTATGCTGCCTTCGCGGCAATGATCCTTGAAGAACGCGATGTCTATCTTGTCGATGAACTTGCCGATGAGAGCGTCGTCTCGCGAATCATCGCTGATTATGGCCTTGAGGTCTTGGTCGAAGCGGCTCCGGAATGTCTCTTGGTCCGACAGCTTTCGACGCAATCTCGCAGTACCGGTCATGGGTGGATCACGCTCTTCACCTCCGGCACGACGGGAACGCCGAAGGCGGTGCGTCATAACTGGGAGACCCTGACGAGGCCGGTTCGAGGCACGGCGGAAGCCGCGCGGGAGCGTTGGCTGCTGACATACCGGCCGCATCTTTACGCGGGCCTCCAGGTCTGGATGCACTGCCTAGTGAACCACGCGTGCCTTGTGATACCGTCGCGCGATAGCTCCGCGGTTGACGTGGTTCGGCTGATGCGAGAGGCGGGCGTCACCCACGTCTCCGCGACACCTTCCTACTGGCGATGGCTGATCACCTTGGGCGGACCGGGCGCGCTCGAGGGGCTCGCGATCGAGCAGATTACCCTGGGTGGCGAGATTGCCGATCAGTCCGTGCTCGATACCCTCAAGACGCTCTTTCCGCGAGCTCGGACCGTACACATCTACGCCACGAGCGAAGCGGGGCGCTGCTTTTCTGTCGCCGATGGGATCCAGGGCTTCCCCGCGCGTTTTCTGGATGCACCCAGTCCTGACGGCGTCGAGCTCAAAGTGGAGGATGGCGAGCTCCATGTTCGCTCGGCGAACTCCATGCTGCTGCAAGAATCCCTGATGCCCGCCCAGCGCCGTGCCGTAGACTGGTTGCCGACGGGCGACCTCGTCGAGAAGGTTGGCGATCGGTTCCAATTCGTCGGCCGGCGAACCGACATCATCAATGTCGGAGGAAATAAGGTCGACCCGTTCATCGTCGAGCAGGTTGTCCGAAGCGGCTTGGGCGTCGCCGATGCGCGGGTGTATGCCAAGCGATCCTCGCTGGTCGGACAAATGGTCGCCTGCGAGATCACGGTGCTGGCCTCGTTTGATCCGGAGCAAGTCAAACGGGACGTGCAGCGCCGGTGTCTCGAACAACTGGCGAGCACTCAGCGCCCGAGGATTATCGAAGTCGTCCCCGCGATCACGCTGTCGGGCGCGGGCAAAAAGGTCAGGCAGCCTTTGGCCGGCCCGTCGTCACCTGCTCCGACGACCTAGAATTCTGTAGGACGTCCGCTCCGGACACCGGAAAGATCACGTGACGGAAAATACCAAAAAACACGTCATCCTCAGCGGCGGAAGCCGCGGCCTGGGACGCACGTTGGTCGCGGGACTTATGGAAGCGGGCTATTGCGTTGCCACCTTCGCCAGAAATCTCGGCGACCTGGGCGAGGTCGCCGCCGCGAACGACTGCGTGTTCGCAGGAGTGGCCGACTTGCGCGATACCGCGTCTTTGAAACAATTCATGGCCGCGGCGGAAGAGCGTTTCGGACCGCCGTCGAGCTTGATCAACTGCGCGGGGGTCGCGACGGACACATTGCTGGCGACCATGCGCGATGACGCAATCGAGGCGATGGTGGGCACCAACCTGGTGGGGACCGTCCGGCTGACGCGGTTGTTCGTTCGACGGATGCTGCCTCTGCACCGAGGGGGGTCGGTGATCAACATCTCATCGATCGTCGCGCATCGCGGCTATCGCGGGCTGTCTGTCTATTCGGCCACCAAGGCCGGGCTGGAGGGCTTCACGCGAGCACTGGCGCACGAGCTGGGGCACGCGAACATCCGCGTGAACGCGGTGGCCCCGGGCTATCTGCAAACCGACATGAGCGATAAGTTATCGGAAAGTCAACGCGAGCAGATTCTGCGGCGGACACCGCTCGGGCGTCTCGGGAGATCGGAGGATGTCGTCGGCGCGGTCAAGTTTCTGCTTTCGGATGAATCCGCATTCATCACTGGTCAAACGCTCGTAATCGACGGGGGAATCACCTCATGACCGATTCCGCCATGCGCCTTTTGGGCTCGATCGGACTGCGCTGCCTGGGTCGGGTCGCCACCGATCGCAAACGGCTTTATGGAGGGGCGACCGGATTGCGAATCCTGGTCTTTCACGACCTCAACGAGACGACTTTCCGAGAGTTTTGCCGCCTCGTTACGTGGTGCCAGGACCGGTTTTCGATGGCTGCGCCGGAGGATGTCGACGCTCTCATCGAGGGGCATTTCGAGCTGGCGGCGCGCGACAAAATCCTGATCACCTTCGACGACGGCAACGAAAGCAATTTCCAAGCCGCCGAGTGGATGGCTCGGGCCGGCATCCGAGGGATCTTCTTTCTCGTGCCGCCGCTTCTGGACCGTGATGGCGCCGAGTTTCAGGATTATCACCGCCGGCAAGGTATCGCAGCACACCAGTTTCCCGCGGAGCAGCGCGGCCTGACCAAGTCCCAAGTCCGGGAGATGCTCGCGATGGGCCACCATATCGCCGCCCATAACCGTGCCCATCGCGACCTCGGAAATCTCCACGCCGAGGCGGATTTCGACTACGAGATCCGCCGCGCCCTGGACGACATCCGCGATTTGACCGGAACGCAGTGCGACGATTTCGCCATCGCCTTCGGCCAACTGTATAACCTTTCCAACGAGGCGATGAAATACATCGAGGCAAAGTGCAAGAAGGTGTACATGTGCTTGCGCGGTTTGAATGTTCCCGGACGAACGCCTCGTTTCCTGTTGCGCCACTCGGTGAATTTCGAGCATCCGGGCGACTTTAACCGGCTTTGCATCGAGGGAGGGGCCGACCGGCGCATGGCTCCGCACTGGAGACGGCTCGCGAGCGATGTCGGCGTTCTCCCGCAGTGCGCAGGCGCTTTCGCCGCGGTCATGAATCCCGCCTCTCCAGGCCGGTCGCCACACGGAAAGGATTACGGGTCTGATCAGTAGCCAGGGAAACCATTTCTTACTCGTTTAATCATACCTTTCGCTCGAGCTCATTTTCCGGAGTGGAGCGTCGAATTCTTGGCCGGTTACGAAATCAAGCTTTTTGACGAACAGAGCATTCCCGAAATTGCCTCGTTCATGGTCCGGTCGATTGCCGCTCTGGCTAATCCACAGGAAACGGTGACTGATCCTGTCAGCGCAGCTCCGCCCCCGCCATCGCGCCCGACGAGTATCGTTGGCTCCTGGACGAGGACAATCCGTATCGTGACGACGGAATTCCGTCCGGAGAGGTCATTCGCAACGATCAGGGCGCCGTGGTCGGGATGATTGGTTATCACCCGAGTCGCTATCGCCACGGTGACCAGCGCCTGCTTGGGCTCGGGGCGCACAACTTTTACGTTGACCCCTCGGCTCGGATGCAAGGGTTTATCCTGTTCCGCCGGTATCTCAATAATCCCAAAGCCGACTTCTGCTTCTCCACAACCTGCAACGCCAACTCCGGCCCGTTGTGGGCGAAATGCGGTGCTGTGCCGTTGGCGAATTCCGGTTCCGAGTATTTGCTCATCCTGCGATATGGGTCGATCCTAGAAGACCTGGCGCTTCCGGAAGGGTATGCCGTCGGCTCTTGCAACGGCGTTTCGTCCGTTTGGGCCGCTCGCCGGCCTTCTGAGGCATCTGCGCAGGAAGCCCAGCAAGCTTCGTTTCGAGCGTTGCAAGGACTGGGACCAGCTCGGCCGCGCTCGCCGAAAAGAACCGCGATCCAGCGCGACCGACGCCTGAGCGAACGGCCGCGGACCTGCGGCGCAAATACGAAGCGGCGACGAAGAAGGCCGAGTCCACTGGTGCGCTTACCGGCGTCTATCGCTTCATGGACTCGGCCGGTCATGATGGCTGGTTCTCCGTGGCTGAGACGCAACGAGGGCTTTCGAGCCAAATCCGCGGCATGAGCCTGGCGATCTGGTTTTCCCCCGCGGTTCCATCGAGTTCGACACGATTCTCGACGCGGTCGTCGAGTTGGCAAGTTCCCGGATCGATTGCGTGAGTCTGCGAGACCGATCCTCATGGGGAATACATTCCGGCATTCCCGGCCTCCGACGCCGCGCCTGGCCGCCGCCGAGGCATTTCTCTTTTGTCGGCCTGGGACTGCGCGTCCCTCTTCGGCGGAGTTCGCCCTAATGGCGGATTTCCCCGAAGCTCACGGAGTCTGATCCTTTCCGGACACGAGCCGTCCCCCGACTGTTCATTGCGACTTGGACAAGACCCAATGCCGGCCAACTTAATCAATTTCTATCCGGATCCGAGCCATAGCTTCATCCGCCGCGAGATCGCGGCGCTGGTGGCGCAGGGTTGTCCAGGTTTTGCGATACACCCTTCGCGAGGGCCAGGACCGACGCGACGACGGTGGCGAATTGACGAGCCACCTTCCCTGCGTACGAACTCTGAAAACCTTTCGGACCCCCTTACCCTTCGAGACAAAGATGGATCACTCGGGAATTGAACCTCGCACAACCGCGACTTTAGGGCGAACCGCTGTCTTGTTGATTGCCCACGGCAGCCGACAGCAGGCGGCCAACGACGACTTGCACGAGCTGGCGGGTCGGCTGACGGTTGGGGGGGCTTACCCGATCGTGGAAGCATGCTTTCTGGAGTTGGCTGAGCCCGATATCCCCAATGGCGGAGAGCGCTGCGTTTCGCGAGGCGCGACACGCGTCCTGATGATCCCTTATTTTCTTTCGGCCGGAGTCCATTTGCGGCGCGATCTCACCGCGGCGCGCGACGAGTTGAGCCGCCGACATCCCGATGTGGCGTTTCTCCTGGGTTCACCGCTGGGCCCACATCCGTTGCTCGATCATCTGGTGACAATCCGCATCCGCGAACTGGAAGGGGTCGTTGTTTAGGAAACCATCCGCGTGGCAAGCCGGCGGATAACGCCGTCGCGGATGTCATTACAGCGTAGGGTGTTAAGGCGAACTGGCCATCGTCACCATCCGTCATCGTCAATCGCCATTGACACAATTCGTTCAAAGCCATAGCCTTCGGCGTCCGATATCTCCATGGAAGGAGATGCTGCGCATCCAACAGGGTCAACGACCCTTCGCGCATGAACGAGGCGTCAAAGGAGTGATCGCCGATGAGCGTTCCGCAGAAACCCGTCGCGGTACCCGCTTTGGATCTCCAGGCTCAGTACCAGACGATTCGCGACGAGATCGAGCCCGTGGTCCGTCGCGTCATTGAGAGTCAGATGTTCGTCTTGGGACCGGAGGTCGAGGCACTTGAAGCGGAGCTAGCCGAGTACTGCGGAGTGGCTCGCGGAATCGGCTGCGCGTCCGGAACCGACGCCTTGATCTTGCCGTTGATGGCGATGGGCGTCGGCCCCGGCGACGAAGTGATCACGACGCCATACTCCTTTTTCGCGACCGCCGGCTCGATCTGGCGCACGGGCGCCAAGCCCGTCTTCGTCGACATCGAGCCCGACACCTACAATATTGATCCGGGCCAGGTCGAGAAGGCGATCACGCCGCGGACTCGCGTGATCATCGCAGTCCATCTCTATGGCCAGACTGCCGACATGGACCCGATTCTGGAAACATCGCGGCAGCACGGTTTGTTGGTGATCGAGGATGCGGCTCAAGCCATCGGTGCGACATACAAAGGTCGCCGTGCCGGCAGCCATCGGCCATGTGGGGGCGCTCAGCTTCTATCCATCAAAAAACCTGGGCGGTTTCGGCGACGGCGGTCTGATGACAACAAACGACCCCGTGCTAGGCCGTTCGATGGCGCGGCTGCGCGTTCATGGCATGGAACCCAAGTATCACCATCACGAGGTCGGCTTCAACTCCCGGCTCGATGCCCTTCAGGCCGCCGTGCTCCGTGTCAAATTGCGGCACCTCGATAACTGGACGAACCTTCGCCGCGAGGCCGCCGGCCGCTACGATCGTTTGTTCGCGGTGCACGGCTTGACCGATTTGGTCACGCTTCCCGGCGAGTGTCCCGGCTGTTTCCACGTGTACAACCAATACGTCATCCGCGTGCCGGCGCCGGTTCGCGACCCGTTGCGCGAGTATCTCACCTCGCGACAGGTCGGCACCGAGATCTACTATCCGATTCCACTCCATCTGCAACCCTGTTTCGCGGCGTTGGGCCACAAGCCGGGTGATTTTCCCAATGCCGAATCGGCCGCACGCGAGACCCTCGCGCTGCCGATCTATCCCGAGCTGATCGACGAGCAACAACGGTTCGTCGTCGGCTCGATTCGCCAATTCCTTGACGCCAACGCCCACGCCCATCTGGCGGCCTCCGACAAGGCGGCGTGAGCAATCCAGACCGGCGGCGCGTGCCATCGTCTTCTTTTCAGTCGGCTGCTTCGCCGTGATCAAAAAGCTGGATGGCACGCGCATGCCGGAATTCCTCAAACAGCCAGGTGATGGCATTTTGATGAAGTCGCGAGAGATTAGACCTGGAGCAACCCACAACCTCCGCGGCTTCCTCCTGAGACTTCCCATCGATGTAAATGAGCCGGCAGGCCGTCGCCTGGGCACGCGGCAAGCGACTCAGCCAGTCTTCCACGAACTCGGTCGCCTCGATGTCCGCGCCGACCGGCCGGCTCCGGGTTGATGCCGATCACTTGCCCATACTTTTCGACGTCCTCCGCTAACTTTTGAAAGACCGGACGTAAGTGCCAGATCTCCGCGCCTAGCCGCCGGAGACCATCAAACGCCGAAAATCGCGGAGTGCACCGTGGATGCGGTGACGGGCATAGGTGGCGAAATTCACACTCACGGACGGGTCAAACGTCTGGGCGGCTTCCACCAGAGCGAGATAAGCGGTCGATTCCATCTCGTCGTTTTCCCCTGGCAACAGAGCCATCCATGCGTTTGGCAATCGCACTCGCCATCGGCAAGTAGCGGGTCGCCAGCTCGCGCTGCTCATCAGTCAAAGGATCTCGATCACGATAGATCGCATCGTTTCAGGACAGGGCGAGCCATCACCGCGAATCGCGTCGCCCAGCCCCCTCGACTGGGTGTCGGTCGATCGGGCCTCATCTTGGCTGGAAACGAACGACGCGTTCGACCCCGAATCCCGATGCGTCTTGATCGACTCGGTATTCACAACCCACCTCATCATCTGGACAGAGTCCCCACGGATCAGGAACAATCAACCCCGTACGAGCCCAGCAACGGTCGTTCATGCGCCCTCAAGGCACGGCTCCGCCAAAATCGCCACTCAAACCAAAATACTTGCATAATCGCAAGAACTGAGAGCCCGATTTCCTGTATCGTCAATATGAATGACCATATTAAGGAAGTCAAACGGCGAGATTCGCAGCTTGACTTGCTTAATTGAACTGTTTAGCGGATCTTTCGCTTCTCGGCTACCTCAATTGGTCCTGAATATTCGGGAATCACTTGTTATATCCGGGATATTTTTGCGATAAGGAGAATCAATGGCGCGAAAGGCCCCCGAAAACGCCATGCAAGGATCGGTTCGAGAAGACCGGAAATTCCGGGCCGTCGGGATGAGAATGTGGCCGGGGAAGCTCGACCGGGATCCTGGCCTGGGTCGCCGGGATCGTGCGCGGCTGGTGGACTGGTACGCCGCGGCGAGGCGGGAATTACCCTGGCGTGCCGACCGGGATCCTTATCGAATCCTCGTCTCCGAGCTGATGCTGGTCCAAACGACGGTGACCGCGGTGATTCCTTACTTTGAGCGGTTTCTCCGCCGGTTTCCCGACGTGTCGGCTTTGGCCTCGGCGGCTGAGGTGGATGTGCTTAAAGCCTGGGAGGGATTGGGCTACTATCGGCGAGCCAAACAGCTTCACGCCGCCGCCCGGCAGGTTGTCCGCGAGCACGGCGGCACGATTCCCGACGACGCGGCGGCGATCCGGGCACTCCCGGGAGTCGGACGCTACATCGCCGGGGCGATCTTGTCATTCGCGTTCGACCGGCCCGAGCCGATCGTCGAGGCCAACAGCCAGCGCGTGTTGGCGCGGCTCCTCGCCGTAGGAGGGGAATCTCCAGAGCGCGGCGACCCGAGAGCGGATCTGGTTAGCCGCCGCGCGCCTTGTCCCTGCTGAGGGTGCGGGAACTTTCAACCAGGCGCTGATGGAGCTCGGGGCCTTGGTGTGCTCGCCACGGGAGCCGGCATGTCTGATTTGTCCCTTGGCGGGCCTCTGCGAAGCCCGGCGGCTAGGACTTCAGGATCGGCTGCCCATCGTTACGCCCAAACCACCGCCGTTGGACGTTACCGAATCCACTGCGATCGTCGTCCACGAAGGGCACGTTTTGATCGTGCAGCGCGGGCTTGGGGGTCTGTGGGAGCAATTTTGGGAATTTCCGACTATCCATCTCGACGGGGCAGACCCGGCCGGCCGATCGTTCGGCGCACGGTCGATATGGCCGAGGGCGTCGAACGCCTCACCGGCATCCGCATACGAGTTGGCCAGACAATGAATTCCTTCAGCTACACTGTCACCAACCACCGGGTCAAGCTGATCGTGCACCTGGCGGACGCACTCTCTGGCACGCTCACCCCTGGACCGCGCCTGGTCGACGCCCGCTGGGTCGAGCCCGAAAGGTTGACCGATCGCACTTTCAGTTCAGTCGGACGGCGTGTGATCGCCTGGATCAACGAGAATCCCGCACTCGTGGCGCGGCAGCGCCCTAACTTTCTGGAGAGCGCGCCCGGCGAATTCAGCTCAGGCTAGCGATCAGATCGGCTTGTTTGACCGAACCGTTGGAATGAGCGGATCCAACCAAGTCGACGGCGAGGGCGGATTCTCCATGCTGGCTGAGATCCAGTCCCAGGCTCTCCTGTTCGTGAGTCACTCGCAACGGGAATGATCAAGTCGGTAACCTTGTAGAGTATCCAGGATCCGCCGAAGGCATAAACGGCCACGATCGCCAGCGCGAGCAGGTGAAACAGAAACGTAGTGACATGGCCGGAGGTCAATCCGACGTCCCTGGCGAAAATCCCGGTCATCAACATGCCGACCATGCCGCCAACCCCGTGGCAGGGGAAGACATCGAGAGTATCGTCGAGCGTCGATCGGGTCCTCCAGTGCACCGCCAGGTTACTGACGACGCTGGCGACCACGCCGATCACGATCGACTCGCGGATCGTCACGAAGCCGGCCGCCGGGCGTGATCGCCACCAGGCCCACCACGGCACCGATGCAGGCGCCCAGGGCCGAGGGTTTGTTCCCTTTCATCCAATCAAAGAAAATCCACGAAAGCATGGCCGCGGCCGATGCGGTATTGGTGGTCGCGAATGCCAACACAGCCGTGCCGGACGCCGCCAGCGCTGAGCCGGCGTTGAAACCGAACCAGCCGAACCACAACATCCCCGTTCCGAGAATCACGAAGGGAACATTGGCTGGCTCGTGCGTTTCGTTGGCGAGGTGCGTGTGCCGCCGACCCAGGATCATCGCGCCGGCCAGCGCGGCGAATCCCGCTGACATATGCACCACGGTGCCACCGGCGAAGTCTTTCACTCCCCACTGGTAAAAGATCCCATCAGGATGCCAGGTCCAGTGAGCAATCGGCGAGTAGATAACCAGGCTGAAGAGCACCATGAAAAGCAGGTACGCCGAAAACCGCACGCGCTCGGCGAACGAACCCGTGATCAGGGCCGGCGTGATAATCGCGAACTTGAGCTGAAACATCGCGAAAATGAGCAGGGGAATCGTTGGTGACAGCCTGGGATGAGTCGCCTCGCCCACGCCGTCGAACATCAAGAAAGTCAAAGGGTTGCCGATCATCCCACCGATGTCGTCTCCGAAAGCCAGGCTAAACCCCACGGCGACCCAGACCAGACTAATAATCCCCAACGCCACCAAGCTCTGAAGCATCGTGGAAACCACGTTCTTGAAGCTCACCATGCCGCCATAAAAGAACGAGAGACCTGGGGTCATCAAAAGAACGAGCCCCGACGCGGTCAGCATCCAGGCGATATCACCCGAATCGGCCTTCCCTCCCGTGGGTATTGGCGACGACCATCCTTTGACGAATAAGGCAATAAAGCACAGGCCAACCAACGCCAGAAAGGGGAGAGAAGTTGCACGTTTCATGAGCATGCCTGTAAGAAAATAGGGCGTTAAGAACTCGCGTCACAGGTCGAACTTCAATGAAATCAATCGGACGGCGCACGGGGCGACCGCATCGGGCGGATAGCCTAATTGGCTGGTTTGCTTGACGTTGAGGAGGGTTGATTCGAACCGGTTCCCGACGTGGAATCAGCACCGGCTTGATCAATCGAGGATGGTATTTGGCATTTTTCGTACCAAGTCGCCGTGTCGCCCGAGTAACCGGAACCTGTTAGATTGGCGTCGGAGGAACGCAAACTTGGCAACCGTCGAAAACACATCGCCTATCGATCCCGAAGTATTCGCGGAGCTCGAAGCGGTCCGCAACACAACGGACATCGTCCGAAATCCGGAGCTCTTCGCAGAATCACCGAGCCAGCGGACAAGGTGCGGCAGGAGACTCTTAAGCAAATTGGCGTCCAGGAGATCGGTGCGGAGATCATTCGTTCAATGCACGACCCGGAATGAAGCACGTTATCGATGCATCGACGGAGTTCCAATGGGAGGTTCCGGAGCCTGGCTCGCTCAAGGCGATCCAACTGCGGGAAGGTTATCACAAAAGGAATTCATGAAGTGATCTCGCCGCGATATTTTTCGCGGCCGAGATGGGTAACGCCCTAATCGTCGCGGCGGGGGAGGGGTAGGATCGTTGCGGCGCCAGTTCACCATGCCGACTCCGCGAGGGAAACGCCGTGCCTCTCGCGCCCACGCCCCCTGAGGGCTTGCCCGTACGGACTGTACAGGGAGACGCCTCCTTTGATCATGAAAGGCTGTCCAGGCCGACTCAACGGACGAGGATGTCCAGGTGTATGGGAATGACGCTCGAGGCACGTGGCGCACCGAAATGTTGACCGGTAAAAACCGTTCCCTTGCATACCGGACTGGGACCGGCCAGGTCACTTTGCCATCCGGGGAGACTTGCATGGTAGGTAGATCCTTGCTCACTAAGGAGAAGGAAACACCTTCCGGTTTGGGCAGAACGCGGATCTGGATGGCTGAGGGTTTGCCCGCGCCAGCGAACAGGACCGTCGGGGAGACAACGACCGGTCCGTCCAAACTGTCGGCGCATTCTTGGAGGCCGAACTTGAGCACCGTGAGCCGGTGTGCATCCGGCGGGAGAAGGATGAGTAGATCGTATTTTTTGAACAAGAGAGACACGCCGATCAGCCGGGATCGATTCTCCGAAGAGCTGATATTCCCCTTCCCAACGGTGACTCGATGGGCTGCCTCCTCTTTCGCGTTCTGACCACTTCGGCCGGGCACGGCAACACTGCGAAGCGGTTCGCCCCCTGACAGGAGGACCGAGACGACTGAGTCGACCCGAAGATCTTGCTCGTATCGGAGAAGATACGTGGGATCCGACGTGGGCACGACCAGATTCGAAATCGGGCGTCTTGGCCATCCGCACCGCTCCCCATCATGCCTCCGCCCGTCCGCACCGCTCCCATCGATGCCACGACCCCCGGGGGTTTGCCCCACCTCGGAGGCACCTCCCGCATTGAGTATGAGAACACTACCATCCTCAGTGAAGATCGTCCGGCCGTCGGGCCCAGGAATGAGAGTGATCTGGCCTGTTCACTGCGGGATAGCGAGCGGACGTATTTGTTCGACTGGAAGCCCCACACCATAATAAACGACACGCCGTTCCGTTCCGAAACTGAGAACAGGTCTCCCCCCTTTGAGGCACGAACCTGGAAGGTAGCATCCTGTTGGTTGGACATCATTCCCGCTGACGATTGGCTTGCTACGAACTGATGGTTTCCCGAGAAGATCGGCGGCTCTTCTGGGAAACGGCCTCGCGGGATCGTCGGCGGAAGTCACATTTTTGATCGTGATCTGCTTGAGGCTGGCCACGTCGATCAGGACGGCACACAACCTCGGATCGAATTGAGTGAAGGCGTTTTGCGCGTTGACGTCGTTGCGGTTGTCCGAGGAATCTTGATGTCCCAGATGACCAGTAGCGGACCCTCCGTCTCGCTCCCCATGGCGATCCCTTCGATCCGTGCCTTGGCGGACAGCGACGAGGGGAACTCTCCTTCTTCACAGTCATGGTATCGAAGTCCCAGGTTTGGAACGTCCCTTGATCCGGATAGACGACGACGAACGACTTGCTCCCTGCTGCGACGATTGCCTTGCCGGTGAGCGAGATCTCCTTCGAGATCGCAGCGGCCGCCCGCGTCGAAGATGACGAGCTTCGCCGGATTGCGACAAGCAATGACCAGGTAGCGATCGCCTCCGACAGCGATGTCGTCGATCGGTCCGGGCAAGCGGATCTCCGGCTGGACCGGTACGACCTTGGGGTCTGCGATCACCACCGGCCCGGCCTGTTTCTGTCCCTTTGCGATCGGAAGCTGGTCGAGTAACGCGAGTTCCCGTCGTGCGGTGGCCAGGATGGCGGAACCCGCCTTGACTTCGACGGTCGCCTGGATCGAGCACACGGGGTGAAGCCGGACCTCGATCGATGAAGCCGTACTCAGATCGAGCGGCTTGTCCGTCGTTCCCCAGGCCCGTCGACCATGCCGAGGCATTCGACGGGTTCAATTAAGGTTCTTCCCCGAGGCTGTGAGAACGCGAAATCTCGGCCCTGAGTCGGACCGCTGGAGGCGACTCAGTTGACTCAATCGATAATTCTCACTGCCGATCTTAAGATCCCGATCTGTGGTCCTTCCATGGACACTCTTGCCGCTGACCGTGAGATTCAACTCGATCGGCTTCGGCTCGTCCGGCGTCAGAGGCGGTGCCAACTCCGCCTGGAAACGGCCATCCTCCAGCCGCTTGACGGTCGCCTGACGCCCGCGCGAACCCCGTCCGAGCCTCACCGCGACGTTCAGATCGTCCGGCAGAACTCCGATCGTCGGCGGCCGGACGTCGATCGTCCAGAGCATTAGCTTGTCGAGGTCGGCGTCGCGGATCGGCGGGGGGTTGAAGACAACCTCCGGCGACTGCAGAAAGTGAGTTAGTTGCTCAACAGGGATGGCGTAGTTCAGGCCCGACGCTCCCGAAAACCCGACGCGACCACACCGAAGACCTTGCCCTCCCTGTCGAGGACCGGCCCGCCCGAATTGCCACGATTCAGCGCGGCGTCAAGTTGAATCCGGCTTGATCCGCCGTTGCCCGTGGGTAGCGCGGTGACATTCCCGTCATTTACGCTGACTCTAGGGTATTGGCCGGGCGCATGCGGGAGGCCGTGTTCCCAGCGGATAGCCGAAGGCGGTGAGTTCCGTGGTCTCGACCAAGCCGTCGCTCCGTCCCAGCTCCAGGCGTCTCAGCGGAACATCCCGCTGGAGTCGATCTTGAGCACGGCCAGGTCGAGTTCTGCGTCGGAACGAACGACTTGTGCGGCGACGACCTTCTGGCGGAGTTCACCGCCGTAGAGGATTAGTCGGACCGTCCCGGTGTTCGGCTTGACGACAGGCGCGACCACGTGCGCGGCCGTGACGAACAAGCCCGATGCATCGATGCAGAATGCGGATCCGAACTGGTCGGCTTCGCCGACGCCGACTTCGACAGGCGCCGTGGCTTCTTTGCCCTTGGAGACGACGGCGGCCGTGGCCGCCGCCGCTACCCGGGCCTTCGGAGAAGCTGGATGTCCCGACCACCGAGATGGGACCGTCGTCGCCCTTCTTAACCGCGTTCTTACGGTCCGTGGCGTCGGCCCCCTTCTGGGTCCTGCGAGCTTAGATCTATGCGCCGTTCTCTCCTTCGGCACCGGTGGCGGCAGGAGGCCGCGTGCTCCGAAACTCATGGACGACCACGGCGAGGACGCTGGCGACTGCGAGGCTCACGCGCGGGTGCATGACGACAAAGCTGCCTCAGGAGCCTCGATGAGCGGGAGATCGGGTTCTCCTCCGGCACGTCAAATATCTCATGGCGGAGCCATGCGCCAAGATCTTCAGCCAGATCGGTGGCCGTCGCGTACCGCTGCGCCGGCGCTTCCGCAAGACACTTGAGGCAGATCGCCTCGAGTTCGGGAGTGACGCTCGGATTGAGCCGCCGTGGTGGTTTCGGGTCACGATGGAGGACCTTCATGAGCGTCTCGACCAGATCCGGACCAGGGAACGGCGGCTGGCCGGTCAAGACAAAGTACAAGACCGCCCCGAGGGCGTGGATGTCCGCAGCGGGCCCGACCTCCTGACCCTCGGCGCCTGTTCCGGTGCCAGGTAGCCGGGTGCTCCCATGACCCGGCCGTGCATGGTCTGAGAACCTTCGGACTGGAGAGGCGCCGACGAGCTGAAGCCGGTGACCTTGGGCCGGCCACGGGCGTTCAGCAGGATGTTTTTGGGCGTCAAGCTTCGGTGCACCACGCCCTTGCCAGGTGCGGAGGCGATCGTCTCGGCTACCTGCCGGATCACATCTACCCCCTCACGCAGGCCGAGTCCGCCGCCCGGGCTTCTTCTTGGCCAGCGTCTCCCCTTCGACGAAGCCCATCGAGACGAAGTGTTGACCATCGTGCTGCCCGACGTCAAAGATCGGTACGATCCCAGGATGGTCGAGGGCCGCGACCGCCCTGGTGTCGCGGTAAAATTGCTGGACGTCCGCATCGGAGGACAAACCATCGGTCATTAATAGCCTGAGGGCCACGATCCTCTCCACACTGATCTGGCGGGCCCTGTAGACTACACCCACTTCGTCCCGAGACATCTTCTCGAACAATTCATAATCGCCGAACTGGCGGGCGGCGCCGGGATCGACGGCGAGGACATAGGCGCCGCGGCGGGGTCGAGGGGACGGATCCGCTCGGCCTCACCTTCGTCCTCCGGCTTCCGGCGCATTCGGCGCCAGGACGGGTGCGGGGTCCGCCTCCGCCGACACAGGCGTCGCGGCTGGATGCCGAAATGCTTCCTCGATGGCCTGTTCCTGCCCTGGGAACCGAGCCAGATACTCATGAGGAGTTGGCTTCTCGCCATGCCGCACCCGGTACGCCACCTCCAGCGTCACCAACCCGCAGAAGGGCAGAATGGCCCGATTCCGTCCAATCGGGGAGGAATTCCTCGACCTGGGGTCGCTGCCCTGCCATCAGGGCCGCCCGGAAGCGCGAAAGAACGGCGACAGCCTGCGTTCCTCGGGATGGCTGGCTTCCCTCAGCACCGATGGGAGCATTCCCACTCATGTCCGATCCTTTCTTCGCAGAAGGCGTCGAGGTGATCGAGATTAGCGAAGCCCAGAATCCCCTGCATTCAGAATCAAGAATACCGGACAAATCACGAACTGAACAATCCTATGGATTTGCTCGCCTATTGTCCCATAGCCGATAAAGTTGGAAAATAAGTCTGGATACGCTGAGACGACTTATTTCCGCGTCATGCATGGTCTCATCGTGGCCGACGACGTCGACCTGAATCACATCAAGAGGGTGACGGGTGAGTGCCGATGAACGTCCGGATCCGTTGCCCCAACCCCGACTGCGGTGCCTCCTTCAGCGTGCCGGCTGAGCACATCGGCCGCAACGGCCGTTGCCGCCACTGCGGCACGTCCGTCCCGATCACGGGCGAGCCGGAATCCGGGCCCGCCAAGACCCTCGCGGATCCCGAGCCACCGATGTCCTTTGCCTCCACTCTTAGCTCCGTCCCATCCGCCTCTCAGCCGCAGATCACCACCTTCGGACTCGCCCAATCGATCCAGTCTCCCCGCGACCGGCCTTGCTTCCGGGCCGGCGTCAGCGATGGCCTCGACCCTCGCCTCCTCCCCATCAAGACCGGCCGCCCGGCCCCGGACACCGCCCACGGACCTGCCCGAGCAGTTCGGTCGATTCCGTATCCTCGGCCGGCTCGGCCGCGGTGGCATGGGCTCCGTCTACAAAGCGTTCGACTCACAAGTACATCGCCAAGTCGCCCTCAAGATCCCTCACCTGGGCCCCGAAGACGGCCCCGAAGTCCTGGAGCGGTTCTATCGCGAGGCCCGCACCGCGGCCACCTTCGACCACCCCAATTTGTGCCCGGTCTTTACTGTGGACCAGATAGACGGCGTCTATTACCTGACCATGCCCTTGTTCGACGGGCAGCCGCTCTCCAAGTGTTTTGAGGGCCGCCACCCCTTGTCGCAGCGGCCCGTCGCCGCGCTGGTCCGCATGCTGGCCCTGGCCATGGAAGAGGCCCACCGCCGCGGCGTCGTGCATCGCGATCTCAAGCCCTCGAACATCATGGCCGACCGGAGTCGCCTGCTGGTGATCGTCGATTTCGGCCTGTCGCTCCGCTCCGGTTGGCTGGATTTGGAGCCGCAAGGGGGTCTTGCCACTGGACAACGACGATCGGCTCACGCAGGCCGGGTCGGTCCTGGGCACTCCGGCCTACATGGCACCCGAGCAGGTCTCCGGTATGAGGGATGCGATGGGCCCTCCCTGCGACATCTACAGCCTGGGGGTGATCCTTTACGAACTCCTGACCGGGCGCATCCCCTTCGAGGGCCCGCCAGCGGTGGTTTTGAGCTTGATCAAGGTATCCGAGCCGCCGCGACCGTTCTCACTGCGCCTGGACCTGAAGCCGAGCCTGGAGGCGATCTGTCTGAAGGCGATGGCCAAGAAGCCCGGTGACCGGTTCGCGTCGATGGGGGAGTTCGCGGCATCCCTCAAAGTGTTCCTCGATCACGGCGAGTACACCCAGGCTGGCGTAGTCCCAGCCGCACTGTTGAAACCCAACCTCCCTGACAACGACTCGCCGACTTCGGAGGAGCGGCAGTTGGTCGAACGGCTGCTCGCTGGATCGCCGGCCTGGAATCCGACGCAGCTTCGCTCCGAGCCAGAGTGCCGATCTCTTTGGACGACGATCCTCCGGTTCTGGCCCCGCGGAGAGGCGGTCGCGGAATTGCCCTGCTCGTTCTTGTCCTCGTGGTGATTGCGACGAGCGATTCCAGTTTATCTCGGCTGAACGGATCGGCGAATCGTGTTGACTACGGGGATCCGAAAACTCCTGCCGTTGTCGCCGTGCGGACAGCTAGAGAAATCGACCGATCTACCCAGAAACCGGAGGACGACGGGCGCAACCAGCCGGCCGACTACCCGCCGAGCGGTTTTCGCTCGAGCTGGTGCGCCGCATCGAATGGCCAGGCAACCATATCTTCTTCACGGCGTTCTCCCCGGATAGCAAGCTCTATCTGGGCGGGGGCGACACCGGAACTCGCGCGATATGGGAAGTTGAAACGAGCGGCAACCAACTGTGGCCCGGCCGCCGGATTGCCGATCTGTTGCTGTTACGCCCGATGGCAAGCAGGTACTCGGCGCCACAGAGGTGACAAGACATCTGAATGTTCGACGTCGGCGAGTGGCCAAAAGGTCCCCTCTGGCTCATGGCGACACGAGCGAGCCCATCGTCAGCCTGGACGACGTTATGCCTCTGGCTGCCGACCGCACTGGTTCGGGTCAGCGAGGTCCACACGGATTAGCCAGTGCCTTGGCATATGGGATTCGAAACTGGCGGTTCGCCAGAAGGAAATCCGGAAGTTGGAGGGACACATCGAGCCCGCTACGGTTGGCTTCTCGCCAGACAGCAAACAAATCCTCGGCCTGCTCGATTGGCAAGGAACCAAGGCTAGGAGAGTTCGGCTGATGGGGGCCGTGTGGTCTGGCCAAGTGAGGACGGCACAATTGGTTTGTCGACCTGGATTTCTCGGAAATCCGAAGCCGATCAAGGGGACCGATCTGATCTCCAAGCCTTCTTCCTGCCGGGTGCACGCCAGATTGCGGGGTACGTCTGGGACACGGACAACACGCTGCGGATCTGGGACGCAGCGGATGGCGAAAGTTGCCCGAAAACTCGACCTCGGTGCGGACCACGAGAAGGATCTGGCCATCAATCCCGATGGTCGCTGGTTCCTTACGGCCCACGGGGATCGCACATTCCGCTGCTGCTATCTCACACGGGAGAGGAAGTTCAGCGGGCGACGATGATCAACCAGATTGCCACGATACCGCCAACTTCTCTCCCGTGGGCGTTTCCCAGTTTCGGGGAGTTGGCGGAGTACGGTGTATCTCGGCGACTACAGAAGTGACCAGGGCTCCAGTTGCGTCTGGCCCCAAGACACGGGATAACTGCTCGGTCCTACTCGCCCGACGGCCAAAGGCTACTCACGGGGCACGACGACAAGACGGTCCGGCTCTGGGACCTGACCGGGCGGGAAGCACATCCACTCGCTCGATTCTCGACAATATCCCAACGGGACCTCCGGCCTTCTCCCCGGACGGGCGCTATGCGGTGGCCCACAGCTTCCGCAGGTGCTCGAGTACTTCTGGAGGCTGCCTGAACCCAGCCAGCCAGCCGAATCCCCGAGTACGCAAGGCCAGTAGGAGACAGGGATCCGGTTGGCCGAGATCTCCAATCTCGCTCCTCGATGGCTCGATCGCGAGAGGAAGAGAATCCTCGGCACCTGCGCCACGGGATCCTCTAGCACCCCGGCTTCACGAACAGCGTCAGTGCCTCGCCGCAAAGAGACCCGCGTCCGGGAAGCGATCTTCGGGTTCCCGCGCCAGGCAGCGATCGATGATGTCCGCCAAGGGAATCGGGAAGATCTGGCGCGGCGCGAGCGGATCGGAACGGGATCTTCTTCCAGGATCTTGAGGATCCTCAACTCCACCCGTTTCGGGAAGTCGTACACATACTTGCGCGTCAGCAGGTAGTAGAGCGTCGCCCCCGCGGAATAAAGATCGCTTGTGGGCAGCACGTCGCGATAGCGCGTGATCTGTTCGGGCGGCATGAACGCTGGCGTCCCCTTGACGTCTCCGGTGATGGTCAGGCCGCTCAGGCGGGACGATTGGTAAATGCGTGCCAGTCCGAAATCAGCCAACTTCAATGACTCCCCGGCCCCGGCACCCGAGACCAGGAGATTGGGCGGCTTGATATCGCGATGGACGAATCGCCGGGCATGGGCATAGGCGAGGGCGTCGAGCATCTGGCAAGTCAGCCGAATCGCCCGGCCGACCGGCAGCGGGCCACCCGCCTCCCTCACGAGGTGATGCGCATCGCGCCCCGATACATATTCCATCGCGAAATAGAGATACCCGGCCGAGTCGCCCACATCGACGCAACGGACGATGTGCGGGTGGTTGAGATCGAACAAGATTCGCGCCTCGCGGAGGAATTTCGCGATATCCTCGGGCGTTGCCGCGACGTCGGGGATGGCCCTCTTGAGGGCGAATCAGCGCGTCGTCGCTGGTCCGCCGGGCCAGGGAGACGATTCCCATCCCGCCGCGACCTAACTCCCGGATGATCTCGTATCCTTCAATCGGCTGGGGCTGGCTGTCGATCGCTCGGCTGCACGTCGGGCACAGCGATCTCTCGCCGGGGCGGGAATTGTTGGCCTGCGATCCCTTCCCAGTCCCTGAAATGGTGGTGCCGCAGGCCCTGCACGACGCAGAGGACGCCCCTACTTCGGGCTGCGGAGCCCACGAGGAGCCGGCGAGTGATCCCGTGAGTGGACGGGTGATCTTTTCCTCAGTGACCGGCTCGATAGGAGCCGCCGTGATCGCTGCCTTCGCGACGCGGGCGGTCTGCGCACCGTGGTAGGTGACGGTCGCGGGCGGCGCGGACGCCTTGCCGCCCACCTGTTCGATCGCGACCAGGATGGTTGTCGTGCCCCCCTGGATGAGGTCCCCTTCCCTGAGGTCAGCCCGCGCGACCCGCTTGCCGTTGACGAGGGTTCCGTTCGTGCTCTCCAGATCCATCAGCCGGCAATGGGGTGGATTAAATTCGATCAGGAAGTGATTCCGTGAAAAATGGGGATCCTTATTCGGAAGCCGGAAGTGCGCCTGTGCCGACCGGCCGACGATGAAGCGATCGTGTTCCTCGAATGAGAAGGTCCGGCCCTTGTGCGGGCCTTCCTTCACTTCCAGGGTCAACCGGGCCTGGCTGGGCGTCGTGGCCTCGCCGACGGTCGTTGAAGGCTTACCACGATCGGTGGGTTCACCCTCGACCCTTCGGTCGGTCGCGATGCCGAACAGCGCCGCGATCACCGTTCGGTGCTCCGGGAATCGCGAGTCGTATTCTCCGTAGTTCGGGCGTTCCCTGTCGCGACGGCGGTAGGCCAGTTCGAGGGTCAACAGCTCGCGGAGATAGGACTCTCGTTCCGGTCCGGCCGTTTCCGGCAAGTAGCCCTCGATTCGAGGACGCGCGCCAGCCAGCCACGCCGCCTCGAACCGGTCGCAGGCCTCATCGACACGATCCGTCAACGGTGGCCGCGGAACCTTACTCTCGTCGCGATCAGCCCGAGTCATGCCGTCCCCCTCTCAGTCCAGAGCTCTCGAATCCGGCGGAGCTTACGCTCGACAGTCTGCTCTACCACGCCGAGTTTCGCGGCGACCTCCTTGTTGGTGTAGCCCTCCATCTTCCAGAGGGCGACACTTTGCAGTGTCTCGTCGCCCAAGGCGTCGACCAGCCGCCGGCACTCCTCGGCCATCTGGAACGCGAGTTCGGGTGTCGGCTCGTCGCCGACAGCCTCCTGAAGTTGGGCCTCTGGCAGGTCGCTCAGGTAACACACCGCACCGCCGCCTCGTCGCTTCGCATGTTCGCGCTTTGATAGGCTGACGGCCTTCCGGACGGTCAAAACATATAAGAGCTGCCAGAGGTCGTCACGATCCTCCAATTCGGGGAATTTCCCCTGCTCGGCTCGGATCAACAAGCTCTTGAACGCGCTCAGGGCAACGTCCTCCTCGTCGCCGCCGCCGCGGCGGCACGGCGCGGAGTCGCGAGCGCGCCAGGCTGACCAGGCGATGGAAGTACCTCGCCCACAACTGCTGTGCCGCGGCCTGGTCGCCCTTCTTGAGCATCGCCAGGCAGAACGAGATCGATCCCGGTATCTCCTCAGTTGACATCGCTTGGGCTCCCCGGAACGTCCCCGCGGAATTGACATCCGCGGAACGCTCGACTCGGTGCATTGACGCAACCCCGCCGCCCTGATCGGCCCCTCTATCGTGGTACTCCAGATTCGTGCGCAGAACCCCGCATGGTCTCAAGATTTTTTCCACCACCTCGACGGTCAAACCAAAGACGTGCCGGCTGACGTTCGACGTCCAACCGAAAAGTCGCCAACGGCGGCGCTGGGACCGCGGCCGGATTTCAGAGGTGTCTATTGTACAACGTTTCAATTTCAGACACAGGGTGTGCCAGATCGTTCGCGACTGGCCAATTTCTTTAGGAGTGGACCATGTCGAACTCAACCTGGATACCGCAACCCCATTACTTCCGGCTGCCGCGATCGGGTCGATCATGCGGTCGTACGGTGAAGGACTCGGTTAAAGACCTGGTGTCGGCCATTGACGATGCTCTGGGCCGAATCGAATCGCTGTCTCTGTCGCAGGTCGATTCCTGCTTCGCGATCAACTGGGTCACTTCGGCCCGATCGCTCGCCGAGGCCGGCGAGACCGGGGCGGCCCATTATCAGCTTTGCATCGTGGTCAAGAAGTTGTTCCCACGCCACTCGAAGCGTGTCAGCCCATCAAGGAGTCCCATCCGATGAGAACCTATCTATTGATCGCCACGATCCTCCTCCCAATGGCCGGCATTGCGACCGCGTCGGGGCCGGAGGACTCGGTCGTGAAGGTCGTCGCGCAGGTCCGACCGCCTAACCCGATCCGCCCTTGGATCCGCCAGGGACCTTTCGAGGTCAGCGGCACCGGTGTCGTCCCGGACGGTCGGCGCATTCTGACATGCACCACCTCGTGACCTACGCCCGCGAGGTGACTGTCCAGGGCCGCGACGGCGGTCGCCGCGTCGAGGCGAAGGTCCAGGCGGTCGGGCCGGGCATCGATCTGGCCATCCTTGTTCCGACCGAACTGGATTTCCTCAACGGCCGTCCCCCTCTTACCCGTGCCGAGGGGCCGCCGGCGGTGATGGCCACTGTCCTGGTCTATGGTTACCCCATCGGCGGCGCCGGTTTGTCGATCACCAAGGGGATCGTGTTGCGCGTCGGTTTCGCGGCCTACGACGAGCAGACCTTCGGCCTGCGCCTGCAAGTCGACGCGGCGATCAACCCGGGCAACAGCGGGGGCCCGGCCCTGGTCGACGGCAAGTCGGTGGGGCTGGCCTTCGCCCAACTCGACGAGGCCCAGCGTATCAGCTATATCCTGCCTAACGAGGAGATCGATGCCTTCCTCGACGACGTTCGAGACGGCCGCTACGACGGCAAGCCCAGACTGTCGAGTCAGCTCCAGTTGCAGGTTGCGGAGAACGAGGCGCTTCGAGCTCGGTTGGGGTTGAGCCGCGACCTCGGGGGAATGATCGTCTGCAGAGGCGGTGACGACGGATCACGCGGACCTCTGCGCGAGTTCGACGTGCTGACGCATCTCGGCGGTCATCCGATTGACCGTGAGGGCATGGTCCGGGTTCGAGACGGACTTCGCCTGCGCTTCCCCTATCTCGTCCCGACGCTGGCAGGCGGCGGCGCGGTCCCTGCCCGCGTCTGGCGCGACGGAAAAGCGCTGGAACTCTTCCTGCCGGCGGGGCGCAGAAGACGACCGCCTGATCCGCGACCTCGACGGACGTGACCCGAACTACTTCGTGTATGGCCCCTTGGTCTTCTCCCCGGTGGTCGGAGAGGCCGCCTCGGCTTATTTCCAGATTAATCCCCGACTGATGGCGCACGCAGTCCGATCTTGATCCGCGCCACGGATTGCCTCAGGTTTCCGGGCGAGGAGTTGGTGGCGGTCACCACCCCACTCTTGCCGCACCCCGTGGCCAAGGGGTACGGCGACCCAGTCGGGCAGGTGATCGCCTCGGTCGATGGCGTGGCAGTTCGCAGACTTAAACCACCTCGTCGAGGTCCTGCGCGACGGTCGGTTGGAATACGTGACCATCCGGTTTGCCGACGACCACTCCGAAGCGTTGGTCTTCCGCCGACGAGAAATCGACGCGGCCACGAGCGAGGTAATGGCCGAAAACGGCATCCCGCGGCGGGGAACCTCTGATGTGCTCGCTGTTTGGGGCAAGAAATTGTCGCCTCCACCCTGATTCTCGGCTCAGCACGTGAGTCTCCTTGTCCGCAAGACCTCTCTTCATCGAACGGAGCCACCGCCGTGCCCGTGTGGAACGCACATCCATCGCGTAATTTCCGTAGCTCGGTCGCGGGTCGTCCTCGAACGGCCCGCGGCCCACGCGAAATGCTGCCGGCCGCGTCAATTGCCGTGCGTCCCGTCGAGCAACGGCACGCGAAAAGCGTAGTCTCTTCCCAGCCCTTTGTTCGGGTTGGGAATCGTTTCACCGAAGAAGATCGAGCGGGTTCCTTTGGTTCGGGTGGTTGTGGCGGTCGTAGCGAGTGGTCGCAAGGCATCGAGCCTGCTGACGAAGATGGCACGAAGTGCCGAAGATTGCACGAAGATGGCGAAGATTGCAGGTTCGCTCCGCGTGCAATCTTCGCAATCTTCGCCACCTTTTTGCTATCTTCGTGCAATCTATCTCGAAATGCAAGGACTGGGTGCATGAGTGGGTAAGCCCCCGCGTTCGCGAGGGGCGAACAACGCGCCACGGAATCGGGATGAACACGGAGCTTGTGCAAGGCCGACGGGATCCCTGCGGGCGTCGACCCCAGCCACCTGGAACTGGAACTTCCGCTCGAACTATGCCACAGATGTTGGCATTTCGTGCCGCCTGGCGCAGCAATTCGAGGTGAGCGTACCAACGCGTTTGGTGCGTAGGTCCTAAATCGTTTCTGGCCTTGGAGATCGGGAATAGAGACCTTCTCAGAAAGTTGCCGAGGCGACCGGCAGGAAATAAACTACCAGGATCGCGCCTGTGGCTATACCAACGCGACGCGCAACCGAGGGGACGGGCGGGGTCACGCGCTGGCCTTGGCCAGCGTCCCTCGCCTGCGCGTCGGGTGGGTGTGGCCAGGCTCCGCAGCCCCTGTATCGATGCGATCGCTCGGAACCGATCAATATTTCGGTAAGTTTCCACCCGCCGGTCGACTAAGCCGAACGCATGAGAAAGTCGCGGTTGTAACGCTCGGCGCGATTATCCAGGCGCCCAGCCGTAAGCACACAGTGAATCACTGTATATGGCAATACTCCGCCACGGATCGCTTTATGCGGATTAGTCGGGCGCCGGAGCATAACTCGATGTGGACATTCAACATACGTTAGATTGTTAAACTGGGCCGGTTATGCAGGCGCCCATTCGTAATATCATGGTACATCAAGAGATACGACAAAACGTCCGATCGTGCCGGCTATGCGGGCGCCCAGGTCGAAGTTGATGATCTGTATAGGTTTAGAGCGATTCTTCGAACTTCCGATTATTCCGGCGCCCAAGCGGAACTCGAAGCTGCATTGCGAGATGTGGACGAATCCGTTTTTGCTCGGGCACCTCTTGGGCGCGGGGTCACGAGTGCGCTGCGCTTCACGAGGCTTTGACGAGCGACACGCCCGTTTCCTGTGATGGGTAAGGCGACTGGCGGGAAATAAACGACCAGGGCGGCGCTTGTGGATATACCAACCCGACGCGCAAGCGGGGGACCGCCGGTGTCCCGCGCTGGCCTTGGCCCGCGTCCCTCGATTGTGCGTCGGGTTAGCGTGGCGAGGCTCCGCAGTCCCGGTATCGATGCGATCGCTCGGAAGCGATCGATCCTTGGGTAAGTTTCCGGCCGCCGGTCGCCTTAAGAGATTCGGCGTCCAGGAGATCGGTGCGGAGATCATTCGGACGATGCACGACGCGAAACGCTGGCTACGCGCCGTCCGCGTCTCCGTCCGTACTCCGCACGGCGGTCAAAAACCCAACCCGAGAGCACCGCCGGATGTGATTGACGCCGCCCACATTTGAAGAATTCCGGGCTTCTCGGGAGTGAACCCGGCCTTGCGTTGAGCTTCGATTGTAGAGGCCGCTGCGTTAATCTGTTGAGCCAAGTTAACCAAATCCCACGGAGCCCATATTTTGACGGTCGACATATACATAAAAACGTCATATGATAGGCCTGCTCCGCCTGCGACAAGAATCTGCACGACCATCTCGGCGCAGTTCTTGTAATAGAAAGAATAACCGGAAGTCGTTTTGAGCGACAGCCATGCGTCGCGCATTCTTGCGCATCCAAGCATTTGATCTCGACGGCCCGATCGGGCTGGCCACCTTCCGAACCGACATCATCTGGGTAGGTGTTTATGATCGCATGACCGGGTTTGAAGTAACTCAGGTCCCCAGGCCACCAGCTCACATATTCCGCTTTCCCGGCACCTTCACCGAAGGCAATGTCCAACGAACCATGGCCGACGTTTGGAGGGTTCGGTAACCACGCATACACCTTGTCCATGGCGAAGCCCTTTCGGCGCCTTACGGCACTTAGGCTAATCGGTCATTGCTCGTGTATCGATAGCGTACACACAATGCGTCTTTGTCCCGAAAGACCGGTCAAATAGAAATTAGCATACAGAATCTTCAAACTATGGTCAATCATAATATCGCAACCGATCAGCGCGGGGAGAGGGATCACGCCGGATCGTAAGCCAGGTTGGGAGCCAGCCAGCGTTCGACCTCGCTGACGGGCATGCCTCTGCGGGCCGCATAGCTTTCGACCTGGTCGCGCGTGATGAAGTCGACTGCGAAATAACGGGCCTGGGGATGGGCGAAATAGAAGCCGCTTACCGAGCGCCGGGATACATCGCGTAGGACTCGGTCAGCAGTGATCCCCGTCTCCTTCTCAACGTCGAGCAGTCGCCAGAGCGCTCGCTTATCGGTGTGGTCAGGGCAACTGGGGTAACCCGAGGCCGGCCGGATCCCTCGATATCTCTCTTCGATCAATTCGTCGGTGCTCAACTGTTCGTCGCGGCCGAAACCCCAGTCGTCGCGTGCTTTCTTGTGCAGCATCTCGGCCAATGCCTCGGCGAGGCGGTCGGCCAGCGCCTTGCTCATGATGGCGTTGTAGTCGTCGTGGTCGCGTTCGAATTGCTCGACCAATGACTCCAGGCCGATCCCAGTCGTCACCGCGAAAGCGCCCAGGTAGTCGGCGAGCTCGGTCTCTCGCGGCGCCAGGTAGTCGGCAAGTGCTCGGAACGAGGTCTGGCCGTCACGCTCCCACTGTTGCCGGAGCGTCGGGAACCGAGCGGCCTCCGTGCGCCTCGATTCGTCGGTGTAGACCACGATATCGTCGCCTTCGGCATTGGCCGGGAAGAACCCGTAGACCGCGTTGGCGGTGAGCCGCTGATCCGTGACGATCTTGTTCAACAGGGTCTTGGCGTCGTCGAACAGCTCGCGGGCTCTTGGGCCCAACTCCGGGTCGCTGAAGATTCGCGGGTATTTGCCCTTCAACTCCCAGGATAGAAAGAATGGAGACCAGTCGATGAACGGTACGATTTCGGCGAGCGGGATGTCGTGGAGCGTCCTGGCGCCGAGAAATGAGGGAACGGCGATCGGCGCTTTCTCCCAATCCAAGGCGAACCGGCGCTTGACGGCTTCGGCGTACGGGACGAGCTTCCGTTGCACGCGGCCCTTGAATGCCTCGCGCTCACGCTCTTGCCAGGATCGGTTTTGAAAGTCCAGCTCCGTGCGCGCATCGGGCCGGCCCAGGCGATCGACGACGCCCACGCCTTTGGAGGCGTCCTTGACGTGGACCACGATGCCATGGTACTGCGGCGCGATCTTGACGGCCGTGTGTCGAGCGCTGGTGGTGGCTCCGCCGATCAAGAGTGGGATCTTGAACCCCTCGCGCTCCATCGATTTGGCGACATGGACCATCTCGTCGAGCGACGGCGTGATCAGGCCGGAGAGACCGATCATGTCGACGCGACGCTCGCGCGCCTGCTTCAAGATCTCGTCGCAGGGGACCATCACGCCGAGATCGATGATTTGGTAATCGTTGCAAGCCAGAACCACGCCTACGATGTTCTTGCCGATGTCGTGAACGTCCCCTTTGACCGTGGCCATCAAGATCCGGCCGCGCGACTGATGATCGTGTGAGGTGTCTTCACCGTTTGCGGATCCGTTCGCCAGTTTCGCGGCCGCCGCCTTGGCTTTCTCAATTTCCATTAGGGGAGTCAGGTAAGCCACGGCCTTCTTCATGACGCGTGCGCTCTTGACGACCTGGGGCAGAAACATCTTGCCGGCCCCAAAGAGGTCGCCGACGACGTTCATGCCGTCCATGAGCGGACCTTCAATGATTGACAGCGGCCGATCGTAGGTCTGAAGCGCTTCCTCGGTGTCGGCGTCGATGAAGTCGAGAGTGCCGGTGATGAGTGCGTGCTTGAGCCGTTCGGCCACCGGTGCGTCACGCCACGCCAGGTCCTTCACTTTATCCTTGTTCTTCGAGGACTTGACCGACTCGGCGAACTCGGTGAGCCGGTCGGCCGCATCCGGCCGGCGGTTCAAGAGTACGTCCTCAACTCGCTCGAGCAGGTCCTTGGGAATCTCTTCGTAGACAACGAGTTGACCGGCGTTGACGATCCCCATATCCAGGCCGGCGCGGATCGCGTGGTACAAGAACGCGGCGTTCATGGCCTCGCGAACCACGTCGTTGCCTCGGTACGAGAACGAGACGTTGCTGACGCCGCCGGAGGTCTTGCAATACGGCAGGACTCGCTTGAGCTCACGCACAGCCTCGATGAACTCGACCGCGTAGTTGTTGTGCTCCTCGATCCCGGTACCGACCGTCAAGATGTTGACGTCGAAAATGATATCCTCAGGCGGGAAGCCGGCCTGCTCAGTGAGCAACTTGTACGCACGCAGGCAAATTGCGATCTTGTGGTCCTTCGTGACGGCCTGCCCCAGTTCGTCGAAGGCCATCACAACCACGGCCGCCCCGTAACGGCGGACCAAGCGGGCCTGGCGGAGGAACTCCTCCTCGCCCCCCTTCAAGCTAATGGAGTTGACGATCGACTTGCCCTGGACACACTTGAGCCCCGCTTCGATGACGCTCCACTTGGAACTATCGATCATCATGGGGATCTTGGCGACGCTTGGGTCGGCCGATATCAGGTTCATGAAGCGAGTCATGGCCTGTTCGCCGTCAATCAGACCCTCGTCCATGTTGACGTCGAGGATATTGGCGCCTCCCTCGACCTGGTCGCGCGCCACGACGAGCGCGGCCTCGAAGTCGCCGGTCTTGATCAAGCGGGCGAATCGCTTCGAGCCGGTGATGTTGGTCCGCTCGCCGACCATGACGAAGTTGGTCTCGGGGCGGATGACCAGGGGCATCATCCCGCTGTAGTTGGACCAGTGGGGCAAGTCGGGGACCCGCCGGGGCGGCACTCCTTCGACGGCCTTGGCGATGGCCGCTATCCATTCCGGGGTCGTGCCGCAGCAGCCGCCGACGAGGTTCAACCAGCCGTTGCGGGCAAACTCGCCCAGGACCGCCGCCATGTGGTCCTTCTCGCCGAGAAAGCCGCCGAAACCGTCGGGCATGCCGGCGTTGGGATAGCAACAAACCCGGGTCCGGCAAATCTCCGACAGGCTCTCAATCGAGTCCCGCATCAGGTCGACTCCGACCGCGCAGTTAAGCCCGATACTGAGCGAGTCGAAATGCGAGACCGAGTAATAAAATGCCTCGATCGGCTGCATCGACAGCGTGCGCTGATTTCGAAGATCGTGCCCGAGATCATGACCGGCAGCCGCGTGCCGGTCTCCTCGAAGAAGGAGTCGATCGCGAATAAACAGGCTTTCAAGACCAAAGTGTCAAATGAAGTCTCGGGAAGCAGGATATCGACCCCGCCAGCCACCAAGGCCCGAATCTGCTCCTTATAGCTCTTGACCATTTGGTCGAAAGTCACGTCGCGACGGCCGGGGTCGTCGACGTGGATCCCCATCGAGAGCTGTTTCTTAGTCGGCCCCATGCTACCGGCCACGAAACGGGGCTTCGCCGGCGTCTTGCGAGAGAAGTCGTTCGCCGCCCGGCGGGCCAACTCGGCCGCGGTTTTGTTCATCTCGAAGACATGCTCTTGCAGACCGAATTCCTCGAGCGACACGTCCGTGCCGTTGAACGTGTCGGTCTCGATGATGTCGGCACCGGCTTCGAGGTAGGCACGGTGGATATTTTCAATCAGCGCGGGCTGCGTCAGTACTAAGACTTCGGTACAATTCTTGAGGTCGAATCCATGCCTTGCGAACCGCTCGCCCCGGAACTGCTCTTCGGTGAGCTCGTGACTATAGAGCAGGCGCCCCATCGAGCCATCGAGGATCATGATCCGCTTTGATAAGATTTCCTCGAGACGGCCGCTCTTGTCCTCGTTTCTCGTCGTCGCCATCGGCAATGGGTCACTCGGTGGGTTGGTTTGGTTCATACCACGCGTGGAGGAAATGACGTCAACGGATCGGAGAGAGCCGACCAGGCGTGGACAATACTGAGCGAGATCCTACTGATTATCGTGCGATTCCGTTAAGCCTGTCAAGGAAAGTTGCGGAGTCTCCCAAGACGTGGCGAAGAGCAAACGCGTCGATCGCGGCCCTCATTTCACCAACCGAGCCGTGACTGCGGTCACCTTTCAGGGGAAGCTCGCTCTGCCGATTCATCGCTGGTACCGGCTCACTCCCAGCTTCTCGCCCCAGCTCGCCCACGATATCGCCGACTACTTCGGCCTCGGTCCCGATGATCGGGTCTTGGATCCGTTCAGCGGGGTTGGGACAGTGCCACTTTGCATGAAGTATCGCGGCGTACCCTGCTCGCAGCATCGAGATCAACCCCTACCTTCATTTTGTCGGATCGGTCAAGACGCGGACCTATTGTGATCTCGATCGAATCGGCAATTGCCTCGATGAGTTCCTCGAACGGCTGCGAACCGGCCTTCGCCGGTTACCATCCGAACGCGAGGCCGTGAACTATCTCAGCGACCACAAAGCGGACATTCCGAGGATACATCGTCCGGAGCGCTGGTGGTCGCCCGGAAACTTGATGCAGCTCGTCTGTCTCCGGCGAATCCTGTCCACCTTTTCCGCCGAGCCGCATCATCTCGATTTGATCAAGATGGGCGTACTTGGCATTCTCGTCCCGGTCAGCAACGCCAAACACAACCACGTTTCGCTAACGTTCGCCAACGATTGCCGGCGCCGACGATCGACCTGGGTGCGATCCTTGCGACGAAATACCAAGAAATGATCGAGGACTTGCGGAGCGTCGCCGGATCGCCGTGCTCTGACGTCACGATCCATCGAGGCAATAGCAAGCAAGTGTCCCGTGTTTTCGCTTCGGGAGCCGATATCACGGCCGTGATCACGTCGCCGCCGTACCCGAACCGATTCAGCTATGCCCGCGAAACCCGCCCCCACCTTTTCTTCTTCGATTTCATCGAGGGCGCTCAGGCGGTCGGCCAGCTCGAGACCGATGCGATCGGCGGGACATGGGGCAAGGCGACTTCCGTCCTGGCCAAAGGCGTTGCCCCGGCCAACTCGATCATCGAATCGCTGCTGTCATCCTACACCAAAAACATCAATCACGACGGTCGCTTGATGGGCTCGTACGTGACCAAGTACTTCAACGACATTTTTCAGCACGCGGAGGAAATCGGAAAGGTCTGCGCTCCTCGGTGCCGCTTGGCCTACGTCATCGGCAATAGCAAGTTCTACGGTCACGTTCTTCCCAGCGACGAAATTCTGGCCAAGATCTTCGGTCATTTCGGCTTTGCGCTGGAACGCATCGACCGCATGCGTCGCCGACAAAGTAAGACCGGCCTCCATGAGGCGGTTGTGTTTATGCGACGCAAATCACAATCAACGCAAGTCATCCGGCATTGAATGACGAGTGGCCGCTGGCTAAAGACGCCTTCGTTTCCTTCGTTCCCTTCTGTTAAGATTGCAAGCGTCTCTTGCGACGAGGCGAAGCGAGGGAAGTGTGGAACGGCGGCCGAGCGAAAGTCTATTCGATCCCGATCTGGACGTTCCGCGACGGCCGCAGGTCGCAACCTTCCAGCGAAGCGATCGAAGACCAATTACGGCTGATCGTTAATCCATTTCTCGCCGTGTTTGGCTGGGTGATCGCGCTGGTCATCATCCGAATCGCCCTCCAAGTTTACAGCGCGTACTTGTTCCTGGCTGGATTGGGTTTACTGTTGGTTCCTCTGTTCTTGTTCCAATATCATTGCCTCGATTGCGGCGCAACGGGTTGGCTGCAATGCTCTTGGAGGCATTGCTGCCCCGCGGTCACGCACCGCGCCAGAGCGGCATCGTGCGACGGTTTCCGAAATTGAGTGTCAAGAATCAGACGATCGCGTGGCTCTACCTTCTGGTCGTGGCCTTTATGGTGTTCGCCATCGTGCGGGCGTCGCATCGGTGAAAGGAAGAGTTGTGCGCTCACGCTTCGTCCAGGATCTGAACGAGTGGCCTCATAGATACAAACTGGACGACGGCCGACGCGAACGATATCATTGGGATATCGCCCATCGGTTTCTACGGTAGAGGACACGACGATGCCCGACGTTCTGGTTCGCGATGTTGACGAGACGACGCTCAATCAGCTCAAGGAACGAGCTCGGTCTCACGGCCGTTCCCTCGGTGTTGAGTTAAGGCTCATCCTCGAACAAGTGGCGAAGCAGGTCGACATGACGACGGCACGAGCTTTAGCCGAGCAAATGACCCGTAGCCTGCAAGGTCGCCCGCACACCGACAGCGCGGAGTTACTCCGCGAGGACCGCGGTCGATGACCGGGTTGCCTTCGATTGGCTTGGGGGCTGGATCGCACGGTTCGTCGGTTTTGAGCAAGAGCGATTTTGTGATTGATTCCGGCGTTGCGATTAAGTGGTACGTGCCCGAGAATTATGAAGCCGAGGCAAAGCGGTTTCTGGACCCGGCCTACACGTTGCATGTGCCCGAACTTTTCTACCCCGAGTTTGGCAACGTCCTCTGGAAAAAAGCCCGTTTGCTGAAATCCCCCGAGATCAGCGTGGATGAAGGCCGACGGATCATCCAACTGCTGCGCGGCATTTCCCTGACGGTCCATCCCATGGCGCCTTTCTTGGAGTTGGCTTACGACTTGGCGGTGGGTCCAGAGCCCCGGCCGTTTACGATGCTTGCTACCTGATCCTTGCAAAGATGCTGGGTTGTCGGCTCGTGACGGCGGATCGGCCGTTTTATCAGGCGTTCAAAAACGGCCCGCATGGCCCTCTGCTCCTCTGGGTGGCCGACCCGCCCTGATTCCGACCAGCGCACGGACGATCGGTCGTACCGAACACGTTCACGGACTTGACGTAACGGCTCGGATTCAATGCCCGAATGCGTCTTTACAAGTCGGCCGAAGAAGAGAAAGATAGTGGTTTGTTCTGACTGGAGCGGGCCGAGGACGTAGGGGGCGACGTCGTGCATGAGGAAGCCATCCGCAAGGCGGACGTGTTAATCGAGGCGCTGGGGTTTATCCGCAAGTTTCACGGCCGGTTCACAGTCATCAAACTGGGTGGCTCCGTGATGGAGGATCCCGAGTCGCTACGAGCCCTGCTGGTCGACGTCGTGTTCATGCAGACGGTGGGGATGCGGCCGGTCGTGGTCCACGGTGGAGGAAAGGCGATCACCGTGGCGATGGAGCAGGCCGGATTGTCGGCTCGATTTGTTCAGGGACGTCGTTATACCGATGATGCGACACTTGAGATTGTGGCGCGCGTCCTGGCCGAGGAGATCAATGCGGACATCGAGCGTCACATCAATAAGTTCGGCGGCCGGGCGTCCGGGCTGCACCACAAGACTCACCAATGCCTGTTTGGGAAGAAGTTGTGGCTGGAGAACGGCCAGGAGGGGCCAATCGACCTGGGCCGCGTCGGCGAAGTCACCGCCGTCGACGTGCCGCCGATCGAGAACCTCTGTCTGGCGGGTGTCGTTCCCGTACTGCCGTCGCTGGCCGAGGACGAGGAGCTGGAAGGCCGGCTCCTCAACGTCAATGCCGACACCGCGGCGGCCGCCGTGGCCCGGGCACTCCAGGCCGAGAAGCTCGTCTTCCTCACCGACACACCCGGAATTCTCGGCGATAAGGATGAACCCACAAGCTTGATCCGGAGTCTCACTCCCAAAGAATGCCTCGAGCTGATCGCCAAAGGCGTGATTGACCGCGGAATGATTCCCAAAGTCGAGGCATGCCTCACCAGCCTGCAGGCCGGGGTACTCCAGACCCACATTATCGACGGCCGACTCCGTCATTCGTTGCTCCTGGAAATCTTCACCCATTCCGGCATCGGTACGGAGATCATTCGCGACGCGAACGATCCGACGCCGCGCGGCACGACGCTCGACCTTGACACGGACCTGACTGAAGTGAAACGAACATTCAAACATTAACAGAAGGGAACGAAGGGAACGAAGGGAAGACAAGACGCAGTCAAAAACTACAAAGAGATTGCCATATTCTTGTGTAAGTATGTTAATGCTGAATCATTTCAATTGTCGACCGTGTCTTTTTTTTTCTTCGTTTCCTTCGTTCCCTTCTGTTCTATGTATTTTCTTCTTGCCTCATGGAGACGCAACTTTGTCGACTCAGAGTTCTCAGGCGACGATCGCGCAGTTCGATCGGTACGTGATTCCCAACTACCGCCGGTATCCGGTGTCTCTGGTGCGCGGTGAGGGGTCTTGGATCTGGGATGCCGAGGGGCAGCGATATCTCGACTTCTTTCCGGGCTGGGGCTGCAACCTGCTGGGGCATTGTCCGCCTCGGGTCGTGGAGGCGGTCCGCGAGCAAGTTGGTCAATTGATCCACGTGCCCAACACGTGGTACACGGAGGCTCAAGGAGCGCTCGCCGAGGCATTGTCGAAGCGATCGTTCGGCGGCAGAGTTTTTTCTGCAACAGCGGAGCCGAAGCCAACGAGGCCGCCATCAAGCTGGCGCGGGCTTATGGCCACGAGCACGGGCGGTTCAAGATCGTGACCATGGAGGGGGGCTTCCACGGCCGGACCTATGCCGCGCTGTCGGCGACGGCCCAGCCCAAGTATCACGTCGGCTTCGAGCCGATGGTGCCCGGCTTCGTCTACGTGCCCTACAACGACCTGGGCGCGGTCGCCGCGGTCCTGGACGATCAGACGGCCGCGGTTCTCGTCGAACCCATCCAGGGCGAGGGGGGCATCAATATCCCCGCGGCGGATTACCTCGCCGGACTTCGGCAGTTGTGCGACGAGCGCGGAGTGCTCCTGATCCTGGACGAGGTCCAGACCGGAATGGGCCGCACCGGCCGCTGGTTCGCCTATCAGCACACGAGCGCATTTCCTGACATTTTGACCTGTGCCAAGGCGACTCGCGGGCGGGATCGCCATGGGCGTGATGATGGCTCGTCCTCAGGTCGCCGCGGTTCTCAAGCCCGGCATGCACGCCTCGACATTCGGCGGCAACCCTGTCGCCTGCCGAGCCGCCCTGGCCGCGATCGAGACCATCGAAGCCGAATTCCTGCTCCAGCGAGGCGTCGCGATCGGTACGCGATTCCGCGAGCAGTGCGAAGCGCTCCGCGCCGAACTTCCCCATGCCATCCGCGACATTCGTATCCTCGGCACCATGATCGGGCTCGACTTGACTTTTGAAGCGTCACACGTCGTCGCCCAGTGCCTGGAACGCCGGCTCCTTATCAACGCCACTCATGGTCACGTCGTGCGCCTGCTGCCAGCTCTGACGATCACCGACGACGAGATCGACCAGGGCTGCGCCATCCTGGCCGATGTCCTGCGGCTCGCTTCACAAGAGCAAATGAACTAAACGTTTAGAATGCTGGATTTACAGAAGCAAACGAAGGAAACGAAGGAAAAACAAGAGAATTTATTACGGTCAGTCATCACAATAGAGAGATGATCGATAATATGTGCAGTTCATAATTAAACTTATTATGTAACTTTCTTTTTGCTTCGTTTCCTTCTGTGAAAGGATCGGCTGATTGTCGCCGGTGCAAAGGGGCTATTTTGCCGATTGGCCGACCATCTCTGCTCATTGTTCGATCGTGGAACGCTCAGCGCCCTCGAATTCTGGTTTTGCATCGTCGTGCTGTGCCAGGATGAGCGTCGTCGTCCACCTTCGCGGTATTTGATCGGGAGCGTCAATAACGATTGCCGCGATCGGACTCTCCGATTGCGTCGAATTTGTCGGTGCTATACTCTTTGCTGAACAGGAATGTTTTTAATAAGCTGAGATTTCGTTCCGTTGCGTTTGGATCGATCCAGGATCCATTAAATAAAGCTGATGGGCACTTTACGAGAGACGATAACATGCCCGCGTTATCGCTGGATGTGTTCCGGCGTTATAGTCTCGCGATCCTATCGGTGGGTCTTATCGTCGTCGTACGTTTGGCATTCTATCCGGTGCTCGGAAGTCGCTACCCCTTCCTCTTTTTCTTCATCGCCATTGTTGTAACCGCAGGTTACGGCGGGTATGGACCATCGCTGCTGGCAACGATTCTGTCATGGCTGGCAATCGATTATCTATTTTTAGTTCCTCGAAGCACCTCAACGATCTTCGAGTCCAGGTCCCAGCTTGCTTTCGGATTCTTTTCCGCGGGGTTGGCCGTGACCGTGCTCGGGGGGTTCTTGCGATCAGCCCGGCAGCGTGTGACGGTCCGGAGCGCCGAGTTAAGAGCCGCGTTTGAGGTCCAACAGGCGGAGCGGGATTGGCTACAGATCACGTTGGCTAGCATCGCCGACGCGGTGATCACGACCGATCCCAACGGGCAGGTGATTTTCCTGAATTCTGTAGCCGCTCGTCTTACCGGATGGACTTTGGATGAGGCGGTCGGTCACCCCCTGAGTGAGGTCTTCCGGACGGTCCAGGGAACGTCCCGCAGGACCGACAATCTTCCAATTGCTAAAGTCGTCGGTGACGGAGAAGTCATCCTTTCGGCTGATGAAATCCTGCTCGTCGCCAGGGACGGAACGACGAAATCCGTCGAGCACAATGCCGCCCCCATCAAAGACTTGCACGGCAAGATCAAGGGCGTTGTGATCATCTTCCGCGATATCACTGAGCGCCATCAGGTCGAGCGGGCACAGAAGGAAAGCGAAGAGCGCTTCCGTCAACTGGCGGACAACATCAACGATGTCTTTTGGATTTTCGAACCCGAGGGCCCCAAGATTGTGTATGTTAGTCCGGCCTACGAGTCGCTCTGGGGCCGAAGTTGCCGGTCCCTTTACGCTCGGCCGATGTCTTACATTGAATCCATCCACCCCGAGGACCGCGACAGCGCGCTTCAGGCTCATCAGAGACTCGAAAACGGCGATGCCACGGCGGTAGAATATCGAATCGTGCGTCCCGACAAGACGATCCGTTGGGTCTGGGATCGAGGCTTCCCGATCAGGGATGAGTCAGATCGCGTCCGGCGGATCGCGGGAATCGCGGAGGACGTCACCGAGCGGAAGCGAGTCGAGCAGGTACTTCGGGAGGGTGAAGAGCGGTTTCGAACTCTCGCCGACGCCACTCCGGTCCTGATCTGGAGTTCCGACACAAATAAGCTATGCAATTACTTCAACAAGCAATGGCTCGACTTCACAGGGCGAACCAAAGAGCAAGAGATGGGCGACGGCTGGACCGAGGGTGTCCACCCTGATGACCTGGAGCGATGCCTGGATACTTACGTCACGGCGTTCGACGCTCGCACACCGCTTGAAATGGAGTATCGGTTGAGGCGGCACGACGGCGAATACCGCTGGGTACTGGACAATGGGGTTCCCAGGTTCGGCCCAGATGGCAATTTCTCCGGGTACATCGGCTCTTGCATCGACATCACCGACCGCAGGCGGGCTGAGGGACAGCTCCGCCAGAGCGAAGAGCGATTCCGACGGATTGTCGAGACAGCCCTCGAAGGCATCTGGGTCCTCGACCCGCAGGGCCGAACAACATTCGCCAACGCCCGGATTGCCGAGATGCTCGGGACTTCGGTCGCTGACATGGTGGGTCGCTCGGTGTTTGACTTCATCGGTCCCGAAGACCAATCCCTGATGGCCGCTAGACTGGAGCAGCTACGTTGCGGTTTCGCCAATGTCCACGACTCCCGGTTCCGCCGAGCGGACGGACGGGAGTTGTGGGCGATCGTTTCAGAAAGCCCGCACATGGATGAACAGGGAACCGTGGACGGAATCCTCGCGATGCTGACAGATATCACCGACCGAAAGCGGGCTGAGGAGGACCTCAGGAACGCTGACCGCCGTAAAGAGGAGTTTCTGGCGGTCTTGTCACATGAACTCCGCAACCCCTTGGCTCCGATCCAAACGGCTCTTGATCTGCTGGAGCAGGCGGGTACGAGCCCAGCCGGATCCGAGCGAGAACTGGCGGTGATCAAGCGGCAAGTCCAGAACCTCAAGAGACTGGTTGATGATCTATTGGACGTATCTCGCATCAGCAGAGGCAAGATCGAACTTCGCAACGAGCTGGTGGAGTTGGCCCCGGTGGTCGCTGAGGTGGTCGAGGCAGTCCGGCCGCGGTTTGACGAGCAGCGGCAGCAACTTCATGTCTCAATTCCCGACGAACCGATTTTCCTTGAGGGCGACTCAACCCGGTTGGAACAGATTCTCTCGAACCTGTTGATCAACGCCGCCAAGTACACTCCGCAAGCCGGGCGAAGTCTGGCTGGTTGTCGAACATGTCCGGAATGAAGTCGTCATCCGCGTCCGTGACACGGGTATCGGTATTGAAGCCGATTTGCTCCCGAAGGTCTTCGATCTGTTCTTGCAGGGTGAACGGAGAAGTGGTCTCTCGCACGAGGGCGGTGGAATCGGGTTGAGCTTGGCGAGGAATCTCGTCGAGTTACACGGAGGGACCATCACGGCCCACAGCGAGGGCCGGGACATGGGAAGTGAGTTCGTGGTGACGTTTCCCACGACATCGCGGGTGCGGTCCGAAAGACTGCAACCACCTGAGATGAACCGACCCCAAGTCTCCGAGTTATTGCCATGTCGACGCACCCTGATCGTCGATGATAACGTCCAGGCAGCGGATAGCCTGGGAAGATTGCTATCTGAAGTCCTGGGTCAGGAAGTGCGGGTCGTTTACGACGGCAAGTCAGCCCTGGAGATGGCCGGATCATTCCTCCCGGAGGTTATCCTTCTGGACCTCGAAATGACAGGGATGGATGGTTACGAAGTGGCGAAGCGGTTGCGGCAGCGTCCCGAGTGCGCCGGGGCTCTCATCGTGGCCGTGACCGGTTGGGGACATGAGGAGGACCGCCGTCGATCAAAAGAGATGGGGTTCGGCCTGCACTTAGTCAAGCCAGTGACTGTGAAGGACTTGAGAGCCTTGCTCGCCGATCTGGGACCGAAGCTCGAAAAGCCCTGTCTTCTTGAACTCGTGCCAGACCTCGCTCACCGCTGAAATGTCGGATTCATCCAGGGACTTAACCGACGCGCTTTTCGAATCGCACTGCCTTTTCCTCGTGTGCTGGAACCCATGCATAGAGTCGACGGCCGAAATAACGACCAGCTTCGACCGATCACGATCGAACGCGGCTTCATTCAGAACAGTCCTGGCAGCGTCTTGTATCGCGCTGGGGGCACTGTGGTCTTAGTCACCGCGCACGTTTCCGACACGGTGCCGCCGTTTCTGGAAGGAAAATCGATGGGCTGGCTGACGGCGGAGTACGCGATGTTGCCGGGAAGCACGCCGTCGCGGAACCGTCGTGGTGCGGATGGCCGGGCCACCGAGATCCAGCGGCTGATCGGCCGTAGCCTGCGTGCGGTGGTGGACCGGAAGGCGCTGGGCTCGTGGACGATCCACATCGACGCCGACGTGCTCAACGCCGACGGCGGCACGCGCACCGCCGCGATCACCGCCGCATTCATCGCGGTGGCGGACGCTGTCCGCGGCCGGTTCGGAATCGAGACCTGCCGTTCGCTCCTTCGCGATAGTATCGCGGCCGTCAGCGCCGGCATCGTCGCTGGCGAGCCGGTTCTCGACCTCGATTACCGCGAAGACTCGACCGCCGAAGTCGACCTGAACGTCGTCCGTCTCGGAGGCGGTGGTCTGGTCGAAGTTCAGGGAACCGGGGAGGGAGGGACCTATTCTCGCGCCCGACTGGGTGTGCTCCTCGACCTCGCGGAAGCGGGCATTGACCAGTTGACTGCACTTCAACGAGAGTGTCTCGGCAGCGACTGGCCGTTCTCGAATTGACGGATGCGCCCTTTTTTATTGACGCGCTCGCTGCACACCACCGCCGGGGACGGGCAGCCTCGTGATCCGGTTACGCTGCGCCAATCCACGTGGTGATCAACGAGAAGTTTCCTTTTTTTCGCAGAACGCTCTAGGCGGATTGGGCGGGTTTTGTTAGCTTTCCGCGCGTCTATTGCCGGTCTGAGGCTGCCCGCGCCCTACGACATATCCGAGCCGGCAGAGGCGTCGCGGACGAGAATGGAGACTACCCCAGCAAAAAGCCGGGGTTTCGCGCTCAACAGGATCGGCGTGGTCGTTACCCGATCATCGCTGATCCGAATGGAGAGGGATCGCCCATGAAATCGCAGATCGCTGCTCTGGCTCTATTCGGCACCTTGGCTGCCAGCCCCGTCTGGGTCCAAGCGCAATTCCAGCCTCCGTCCTCACAACGTACACTGCCCACGGCGCCGCTGCCGCCGACCAGCCCGGCCGCGGACGGATCCTCGCCGGACGATAATAAGGTCTACCCGGCCCGATCGCCGTTGCCAGAGCCAACCCCCGTCCACGAGCTCAGGCCTCCCACGATTGAATTGCCCGACGAACCGATCGAGCCTTACCTGTTGAGTAAAGAAAATGGCCCCTTCATGGTGATGGCCAAGGTATTTCGTGGAGTCGACGCCGAGCGGATGGCCATGGCGCTCGCCAAGGAGCTGAGGCACGATTTCCACTTGCCCGCGTACATTCTTCGGATCAAGGACATGCCGGGAAGAAGTCTGATCCGCGGCACTCCGCCCACCGCACCCGCCGAGCTGATGGCACCCAACATCAAGATGCCGGAGAAAATCCGAACCTTTGATGAAGCCGCCGTACTCGTCGGCAATGAACGAACCCTCGCCGACTCCGAGAAACTGCTGAAACACGTTCGGAAGCTGAATCCCAAATGTCTCAAAGGGATGTCATCGCCGTTCCCGTGGCGCTCGGCGCTGATGAATGCGTATCGGACCACTAACCCCTACGCGCCGGCTCAGACGCTGTACCCGAAGACGAGAGACAGGCTCGTGATGCAGATCAACTCCGGCCATAAGAGCATCGCCAACTGCCCAGGCCGATACAGTCTGCAGGCTCGCCCAGTTCTCCGGGCGAACGGAGTACCTGATCGGCGGCAAGTCCCCGCAGTTCCAGCTCTTCTCGAGCCTGCATGACAGCCCGCTGCGCACGGCGGCCGCCGACGCCGAGCGGCATGGCGGAGAAACTTGCGAATGACCCGGAGGTTCGGCAGCTCGGTCAACCGGTATACGTGTATCACGACCGCACTTCTAGCCAGGTTTTCATTGGCTCGTTCAATTCCGAGAACGATCCCGCGGCCATCGCGACGCGCGAACAGCTCTTGAAGCTGGCCGTCCCGCTCATGAACAAGAAACGCCAAGGAGGCGGCGTCGATACCATGATCGTTCCAGCAACCGCGTTGACTGACCTGGCCCCCATCAAGGCCAAGTTTTAGTAACAATGATGCGACACAGCGCGCATGAGTTCACCATGGCTCAATCTCAAACCGGATCGCCAAAGATCGTGTTGATTCTGGGCTCGCGCAACCGGCACAAGTGCCGGGAGATGGCTGAGTTGCTCGCTCCTCCTTGGGAGGCGAGCCACTGGCTGGACCGGTTGGACGTCCGGTCGGTCGACGATTTCGACGCCCCCGAGGTCATCGAGGATGCAGACAGCTTCGCCGGCAACGCTCGCAAGAAGGCCGGAGAGCTGGCCCGCGCGCTCTCGGCGTGGGTCCTCGCTGACGATTCAGGACTCGCCGTGGACGCGCTCGGCGGCGCGCCGGGCGTGCTTGTCCGCCCGGTACGCGGGAGAGCCCACCGACGACCAAGCCAACAATCGCAAGTTGCTGGAAGTCGCCGCCGATCTGGCCGACAACCGTCGAGGCGCGGCCTTCCAGTGCGTGCTGGCACTCGCCGACCCGGGCGGTACGATCAGGTTGGAGGCCGCGGGGGCCTGCCGAGGACGGTTGACCCATGAGCCTCGCGGACCGGGAGGGTTCGGCTATGATCCGCTGTTCCTGATCCCCGAATACCACAAAACCTTCGGCGAGCTTAGCCCGCTGGTCAAGCACCAGCTCAGCCACCGAGCTCGCGCATTCGCAAGTCTCCGCCCGGCCTTGATTCGCATGATCGCGCAAGGGGATTTTGATCGAGCGAGCCAGTACGTCGTCAGTCTTCGAGTGTGACAAGTAGGAGTACCGGCTTCAGCGGGTAAGGATGACGGACCACCATCGGCGGTCATGGAAATCGAAACGCCCCGGAGTGTTGCACCCGGGGCGTTTCGCGATCAGGGAGTGTTCATCCAACGTTCGGCTCAGTGAAAGATGGCCCACTTCCGGGCCACGATGGGATACCGGCTATCGCACGGGTCGCACGGGGGAACCGTGGTGAACGGCACCGACTGGCTCGACGCTACCACACTCTGAGACGACGGTAAGACCGCCGGCGGGCAGTGGATAGACGACGGGAACTTTCACACAAATCTCGACCGGTACCTGCTTGCAGACCGTCCGGGGCACGCAGATCGTTTTGTAATCGGTAACCTGGTGTGAGACGGTCACCGGGCAGCAGATCGTCTTCGGGTCGACAACCTGCCGGCAAACTTGATACGGCACCTTGCGGATGCAATTGACCGTTTGCATCTCGCAGACGGTCATCGGCACGATCTTGACGCAGGGCTCGGTCACTGTCTCACAAATCGTCTGGCAGACCTTCTTGACGCAAGGCTCGACGATCATGCGACAGGTCGTTACCGGAACCTGCTTGTAGCAAGTCTGGCTCACCATGTGGCAGGTCGTTACCGGAACTTGCTTGACACAAGTCTCGGTGACTGTGCGGCAAATCGTAATCGGCACGCGCTTGACGCACGTCTGAGGAACCATCTTCGTGATCGTGCACGGCACCTGCTTGCACTGGGTTTCACGAATGGTCCGGGTCACCGTGTACGGCACCTGCTTGACGTGCTGCTCGGGAACGTACTGCGTGACCGTGTACGGATCTTGCCGGTACTCGGTCTTGGGGCACATCTTGGTCACCGTTACCGGCACACGCCGCATGACCGTACGTGCCTCGAGCGTGCAGACGGTGTAAGGCACCGTCTTGTAGCAGGTATCCTGGACGGTCCGGCAGACCGTAACCGGCACCTGCTTGACGCGCTGCTCGGTCACGTAATCGCAGACCGTCACGGGCACCTGCTTGACCAAGGTCTCACACACCACCCGGCAAGTCGTCACCGGGATCTGCTTAATCTGCTCTTCGGCGACAAGGTGGCAAGTGGTGACAGGAATCTGCTCGGTCACGCAGTACGGAACCTGCTTGCAGATATTCACAGGCACTTGCTTGCGAATGCTCTGTGATTCATACACCGTACAGGTGACGTTCTCGACCACGGTGCGCGGGCAGCACACCGTCTTCTCGACCCAGGTGCCGGGGCACTCGTAGACGCATCCGTTGACGCAGACCGTCTTGCCGGGAACATAACAGCGCTGGACGACCGCTTCGTTGTAGGTGCGAGTGACGGGCTTCGTGATGGTCTTGGGCACGCAGACCGTCTCACAGACGTCGCGGTAAACCGTCTCGTTGACCGTCTTATAGCACGTTTTGTTGACCGTTCGGAACGTCGTGGTCTGAACGGGCCGGCAGACCGTGTAGCGGCACTCCTTCAAGACGGTTTCTTGAACGTTCCGGGAAACCGTGTACGTGCAGGACCGCAGCTCGGTGCGTTGAACCGGAACCCGGACCGTGTAGCGGCATTCCTGGAGTGAGGTCTCGCGCACCTGGCGGCTGACCGTGTACGGCACTTGCTTGTACGCACACTGCCGAACCGGCACCATTTCCGTCGCCGGCTGGCACTGCATCACAGTGTGCTGGACCGGGACCTGGACCGTGTAGGGTACGCACCGCGTGAGGACCTTCTGCACAGGCCGGCAGACCGTGTAAGTGCACGTCTTGTAGCAAGTCTCCTGGATCGGCCGGCAGACCGTGTAGTTCACCGTCTTGAAGATGGTTTCCTGGACGGGCCGGCAGACCGTGTAGCAGACATCCTTGTAGCTCACCTCGCGCACCGGACGGGACACGTTGTACGTGCATGTCTTGAGCGTCGTCTGCCGGACGGGGTGAGAAACCGTATAAGCCCGTGTCTCGAAGTGCGTTTCACGCAACGGCCGGCAGACCGTGTAGGATACGTCTTTCCAGACCGTCCGTGTCACCGGCCGCTGGACCGTGTATTGAACCTCGCGTGGGACCGTGCGATAGACAGCCCGCTGAACCGTGTATGGTTCGTCACGTACATGCTGTTCGACGATGTTCCGGACAGTTGTGATGGTCCGGGGCTGCATGACCGTCTCGCAGACGGTGCGCACCACCGGGACTTGCTGCGTGTCATAAACGGTCTCCTGAACGTTCTGGAGGACCGTCTGACGCTGGAGCTGATACTGGGTGTGCCCACAACAATCCTGGGGCACTGGGCAGATTCTATAGGATGCACCACCCGCGTAGCTCGCTCCCTGCGCCGGGTGCGCGGCCGCTCCGTGCCCTATTCCCAGGGCCAAGAGCGAGACCGTCAGCAGTTTTCTCAACATCGGACGCTCCACAAAACACTCCCGACCAACTTCGGTGCAAATCGGTTTCCGAACCCGAAGACTCCGCCTTGGATTCGGGACCGCCAACTCACTCATAACCTTCGTCTCATTCCGAGCCTTTGCTTCAAGATGTTTATCTAAATTTCCCAATAACCCGATCTTCCCAAACCGTAATGTTTCCCTAGATGTTACGTCACTCACGCAGAGGCCCTGTATTACTAGAAAAGCCCGAGAACTGGCCGGAACCGGCACGCCCTGAATGGCTGGCAAAGTTTCGCGGATCGGTGAAGTCGGTCGTTATCGGGGTGAGAACAGCGGGGTCTGATTCGACTTTGGCCGGGCTCTTTCGGTTGTCTTGGGGTTCGGATAGTCTGAGTTCGGCGCAATGGGCAATGACTGGATCGATTCACGAGTTCAAAGAGTGTTCAACATGAGTGCGAATGTTCTGGATCGGTTTCGGATCGACGGCAAGGTCGCGCTGGTGACTGGCGGGTCGCGCGGCCTCGGTCGCGCGATCGCGGAGGCGTTGGCATCGGCGGGAGCTTCGGTCGCTCTCTCATCTAGGCAGGTCGAACAGTGCGCAGCGCGCAGCCGAAGTGATCGCCCGGACGTCGGGAAGGACGGCCCTGGGACTGGCTGCGGACGTGACTGTTCGAGCCTCGGTCGAGGCGATGGTCGCGAGCGTTCTCGAGTCGTTGGGACGGCTTGACATCCTGGTGAACAATGCGGGCATCAACATCCGTGGGCCGATCGAGGAGCTGAGTGAGGACGACTGGGACGCTGTCGTCAACACCAACTTGAAGGGCGCTTGGCTATGCTGCCGCGCCGTCGCGAAGGTGATGAAGCAGCAGAAATGGGGCCGGGTGATCAACGTCTCCAGCATGTTGGGAAAAATCTCGCTACCGGGCCGATCGCCCTATGCGTCGAGCAAGGGCGGCTTGACGCTCCTGACCAAGACGCTCGCGCTCGAATGGGCTCAGGACGGAATCAACGTCAACGCTCTCTGCCCTGGTCCCTTCGCTACGGAGATCAACACTCCACTGCTCAACGATCCGGCCGCCCGTGCCCAGATGGAAGCCAACGTGCCGCTGGCCCGCTGGGGTGATCCGGACGAGCTCGGTCCCGCCGCCGTCTTCCTCGCTTCGGACGCCTCGAGCTTCATGACCGGCGCGACCCTCTTCATCGACGGCGGTTACACGGCCCGATGATCCCGACGAACCTAACGAGGATCACCGGTGTCCAGGCCGGATGGGTCGGAAATCGGTTGAGCATGGAACCAGGAGTCAACTCGTGATGAGTACGGTCGAGACGTTGGTGATTCCCCGCGGTTTCCGCGCGGCCGCGGTCAAGGCGGGGATCAAGGAATCGGGGAACCTGGACCTGAGCGTGCTGGCGGCCGATCGTATCTGTGCGGCCGCCGGCACATTCACGACGAACCGGATCTGTGCCGCACCCGTGAAGTGGTGCCGCGAGCGTCTACCGGCGGAGGACATCCGAGCCATCGTGATCAATTCGGGGAATGCCAACGCGGCGACCGGTGCGCAGGGATTCAACCAACGCGCAACGGACGGCCGGCCATGCGGCGTCACTCCTGGGTGCGGCCCGGAGCAGGTCCTCGTCGCCTCGACCGGCGTGATCGGCCACCAGCTCCCCATGGAAAAGATCGAGGCCGGCCTGGACCAGGCGATTCCCCGGCTCTCTCCCGACCCCGACGCTTTCCAGAACGCCGCCACGGGCATCATGACCACCGACTCGCGGACCAAACTCGTTTCGTTCAGCTCGACCGTCGGCGGCCGTGAGGTGACGCTTCTGGGCATGGCCAAAGGCGCCGCCATGATCGGTCCTCGCATGGCGACGATGCTGGCGTTCCTGCTCACCGATGCACCGGTCTGGGCGAACGACCTTCACGATATCTTGGGAAACGCCGTCGACCGTTCATTCAACTGCCTCTCCGTCGAGGGACATGCGAGCACCAACGACACGGTCCTCATTCTCTCGAGCACGGCTGGCACGGAACCGATACTCAAAGGCGAGGACTTATCGGCATTTTCCGGGATGGTCCAATCGGCCTGCGTGTCGCTCGCCTGCATGATCGCCGACGATGGCGAGGGAGCGACTCACTTTATCACGATCGACGTTGAGGGCTGCGCCACGACGGGCGACGCCCGCGCGATCGCTCGCGTCGTCGCGGACAGCCCACTGGTCAAAACCGCCATTCACGGCGGCGACCCGAATTGGGGTCGAATCGTCTCGGCGGCCGGCTACGCGGGTGTGCCGTTCGAGGAGACCGAGCTGTCACTTTGGCTCAATCAGATCGCCGTCTATGAAGACGGCGTACCCATCCCCTTCGACATTCTCGCCCTCTCAAACTCGCTCAAGAGCCAGCGTGATGTGCATGTCCGCTTGGTATTCAAGAGTGGTACGGAAGCTATCCGATTCTGGACCTGCGACTTGACCGCCGAATACATCCGTCTCAACGCCGATTACACGACTTGAAGGCCGATCGCGGTGGGGCCGGGCTGTTCACAACCTGTTTTCGCGAATAAGATAATCTCATGGTGAGCCCGGAGTTTCTGGATGTCGATCCGAAGACACTTCACCTCCCAACTAGCCGGTTGTCAGGGGCCGACCCAATCAAACTTCACGACCAGATAGTCCGCTTCGGTCCGAGCACAGTGGGTATGCCGCCTTTGCTGGTTTATCGGGGTTCCGACGGGCTAATCATGCTTTACGACGGCGTTACACGAGCGACTCGCGTTGCCAGACTGCTCCCAGGCGTGTTAGTCCGCGTTGAAGTGATGAGGACCCTCAAGAAACCTGTCGGCCATCTACCAACGATTGGGGAGAAGCTCCCATGACCAACACTGAGCTGAAGCGCGAGATTCTCGTCGTTCTTGCCGAGTTAGTTGAGCAGTGCCCGGACGTGAGGTTCGGTCAGCTCATCGTGAATCTTTCCTGTATCGCGAGAGGACCGACTCCCGAGGCAGTCTGGGACATGGAGGATGATGAATTGCTCGCGGCAACGAAGAGTCACCTTGAAGACTACCTGCGAAGACACCCGAGCGTCGCGACTCTGCGCTGATGGACGACAGACGGATTATCACCATCCAAAGCGGAAGGCCCCGCGTCAGGTCAAACGGCCCGGGGCATTTTTCCGGTCCTGTCGCGCATTGACACAGGACTTCGGGTAAACTTATGCTCCGTCCTGACCTCATCAAAGGTCTGTGAGTTCGGGTTTTTCTCCTTTCGCGCGAATATTTCGCCCCTCCGCAACGAATTCAAGGCAGAGAATGGCGAGGGTCTGTTTTCCGTTTACGCATGCGGTCAATCGCGGCATCGGGATCGACGTTGATGAAAAAGACGATCAAAACTCTGACGTTGCTCGTGAGCGGTCTGGTCTTGCTTAGTTGCGTGGTCGTGGTTGTCAACCAGACAGCGGGCGTGGTGCACCTCGCCAGGGACATTCATCCGGCCTTCGGGACAGTCACGCTTTGGGTTCTTCTATTCGCATACGGCGGACTGATCGCGGTTCCGGTCGTGATGGTTATCCGGATGCCTCGACCGCTCGTTCCCCCCGAGAGTGAGGCGAGTCCGGAGTTCGATGAGCATATCGCGCGGCTGGGTGAGCGGCTGGCGGCCAACTCCCGGGTCCGGTTCGTCCCGAACCGCCCGATCGACCGCCGGAGCGTCGAGGATGCCCTGCGAGTCTTGGATAACGACGCCAATGCGATTGTCAAACAAGTCGCGACGACGGTTTTCCTCACTACGGCGGTATCACAGAGTGGCCGGCTTGACGCGCTCCTCGTGCTCGCAGCCCAGTCCCGCATGGTTTGGCGGATCGCTCATCTGTACTATCAACGTCCGTCCCTGAGAGAGCTCGCCCATTTGTACGGCAACGTGGCAGCGACCGCGTTCGTGGCGGGAGAGCTTGATGATCTCGAGTTGCACCAGATGATACAACCCGTGGTGGCCGGGTCTCTGGGGGCGATGGGAGGCGCGATTCCCTGGCTTTCAGGTCTTCACGACGATCATGGTCAACTCGCTCTTGAGCGGGAGTGCCAACGCCTTCCTGACGCTGCGGGTCGGCATCATCACCAAGGACTACTGTGGCTCACTGGTCGCCGAGCCCCGCACGCGAGTGCGCCGAGCGGCGACCGCCGAAGCGGCACGACTCCTTTCTGGGATCGTCAAGGACAGTGGATCCCGAGTTCGCGACGCTCTCTGGAAAGAGATCAAGCACAAGCTACCTCGCCCTTGGCCGTCTCGTAAAGGTCAGCCGGAGACTGTGTAAAACTCGGGTCTGATTGGATCCGATTCGGCGAATTCGCAGACCGAACGTGGGACGCAATACGGACTTGGTTCATGGATACGCTCGGCTCGGAACGCCTGTTGCTGAGGATGTTCCGCGAGTCGGACCTCGACGCGTACGCCGAGATGTGCGGCGATCCCGAAGTGATGCGGTACTTGGGTGATGGCGTACACTTTAACCCGCGCCGAAGCGTGGCGGAACATGGCGGTTGTGCTGGGCCACTGGCAACTGCGCGGCTTCGGGCTCTGGGCGGTCGAGGAGCGGGAAACCGGCCTACTGGTTGGTCGGGTGGGGTGTTGGAGACCCGAAGGTTGGCCGGGTTTTGAAATTGGCTGGACGCTCCGCCGCGTGTTTCTGGGGTCGCGGGTACGCGACCGAGGCCGGGCGGGTGGCCCTCGAACAAGCCTTCTCCGCGTTCGGTCAGACCCACGTAATCAGCCTGATCCGGCCGCGAAACTCCGGCTCCATTCGAGTGGCCTGCCGTATCGGCATGCGCCGAGAAGGGATCGGCGAGGTTATGGGCAACGAAGTGGTCATCTATGGCATCGACCGCGCAGTCCGATCTCCCGTGCTCGAGCGCCGGCAAGGCGTCGCCGATTTCCGGAAGAACGACGCCGGAAACATTCGAGAATTACGAAGATTTCGCAGAATTCGCTCTACCCGGAGAAAGGGCATCTTTATTATATTGAAGACGGTTGGAAACCGAAAGAGTGCGTGTCGTGGATCCCTCCGGAATCTCATCGCTGCCGCTCTCGCCTTTCCATCCAAGGGGCCGCCCGGTCGGCCCCTTCGGATACGGCCCGGAAAGTGATCAATGGGTCGAGACACCCTGATCTCAGGAGATTGATGGTGGGTAAGAAACTGTATGTCGGAAACCTCACTTACCGGGTGAGCAGCTCCGACCTGGAACAACTGTTTTCGCAATTCGGCAGCGTAGAGAGCGCGGAGGTCATCTCCGACCGCGACACAGGCAGGAGCAAGGGCTTCGGGTTCGTTGAGATGAGCAACGACAACGAAGCACGGGCGGCGATCGACGCCCTCCATGACCAAGAACATGACGGCCGTCGCCTGACCGTCAACGAGGCCAGACCCCGTGAACCCCGAGCCGGAGGCGGCGGTGGGGTGGCGGTGGATGGCGGCGGTGGCGGCGGCGGCGGTGGTGGTGGAGGCGGCGGAGGCGGTGGTGGCCGAGGCCGGAGCGGCGGTTACGACCGTTATTGAGCTCACCAATCATTGCTGAAACCAGGATAAAACCCAACGGGAGCCCGTTCCCGTCGAGCTTGCCGGACCGAACTGGTGCCCGCCGAAAGTCGACAGACTCTCGGCGGTGCGGTCCGCTGTACTATCGCCGTCGAGACAACGACCGTCACTTCGCATCGGAGCGCGATCTCCGCACTTCCGATCGAACGCGACGTGTTAATCGGTCGCCCAGACGATCCAACCCGACGAATTGCGTGCGACTCGATTGGCCGGCTTAACTCTCGCTCTTGCGCTTGGCGGCGGCCAGAGGACGGAGCACAGCCAGCATCGTATTGAGGTGAGCCAACCTGGGGCCGAACCTGTCGACGAAATCGCTGAGCGAGAAATCGCCTTCGAGAAGGTTCTCGTGGTTGTCGTCGACGTAATTCGCCAGTTCGCTCATCAGCGCGGCATGAACCTGCTCAAGCTTGGTGAGCGTTTCACGGCAGGTCTCCAGGATCGGCTCGTGTCCAGCCTGCCAACGTTCCAGCTCCGCCCCTTGGCGGGCACGCTGTTCGCGGTTGACCTGGAGCAATTCACGCGAGATCTCGAGTTGCTGCCGCTGGATCTCGAGCGTCTGACGCTGAACCTCAAGCGACTGGTTTTGAAGGTTCGCGATCAGATGGAGCAGGAGGATCGGGTCGTTTGGGTTGGGAATGCCGGCCGTGGGATTTTGTCCGGTGGGAGAAACCTCCATGCGATAAGTCCACGCTGGTGCTGGCGACGACTGGTTTTCCGCGATGGCACTCCGCCCTCCTCCGCTCGCTCCAAGGGGAACTGCGATCGTTCTTCACGGCTCGTGCTGATCGAAACCGTTGGCTCAATCTCAACGCAACGATCATTCTACGCGAGCGGGGACTCGCTGGATAGGCCATTGATCGGCACTTTGTTGAAGCCGGCCGTCTTGCCTGCGGATTCATGAAGGAAATGCCGTTTTGTAGCGGACTGTCAGTGAGGACCGATCTGGACCATCATCAGGACATCAGCAAGTCTGGTCGTGATCCGGCATTGCGTGCACGAATGCGTCGGGCAGGGCATCGACGATATCGCCGGCGATCAAGCCGATTTCCCCGTTCTGGTCGCGGGCGATGTCGCCTGCCAACCCGTGAATGAAGACGCCGAGCTGGGCGGCCTCGAAGGCAGGGAGCTTCTGGCCGAGAAGCGCGGCGATCACGCCGGTCAGCACATCGCCTGAGCCGCCGGTGGCCATGCCCGGATTGCCCGTCGCATTGACGAAGTAACGGCTGCCGTCGGTCACGACCGTGCCGGACCCTTTGAGGACCACGACAAGCGGTTCGGAAAGCCTGGGCGAGTTTCGCGGCCAGCTCGACTCGGTTCGCTTGAACTTGGATGTGTCGACTCCGATCAGCCGGGAGAACTCGCCGGGTGGGGAGTCAAGACCACCGGTCGATTGAGCCCGCCAGCAGGTCGGTTTGACCGACCAGCGCGTTGAGCCCATCGGCGTCGATGACCAGGGGTTTGGCGGTGGCCGTGATCAAGAATCGAACCAGTTGGCGGATATCATCCGACTGGCCGAGTCCCGGCCCGACCGCGATGATGTCGCTCGTCGCGATCAGACGTTCGAGGATTGGCCGCGCGGGTTCGAGCCGGATCAATCCCTCATCATCGCAGGGCAGGGGATAGGTCATGTAGGAGGGCTCGAAGCTGGCGACGGTCGGCTGGACCTCGGCGGGGCTGGCGACCCGGACCAGCCCGGCCCCGGATCGCAGCGCCGAGGCCCCGCACAGGGCGGCGGCTCCGGCCATGCCCCGGGAGCCCGCCAGAACCAGAACGGACCCGAATCGGCCCTTGTGGCTATCGCGAGGACGTGCGGGAAGAGTGGGAATGGTTTTGATCGGGTCCAGTGGCATGATGAATGTCTCGCTTCGCCGCGGTATCGGCGAGGTTGGTGACACACGGTTGGGACGCGGCAGGTCAGTCCGACGTGGGAACGGTGGCCGCTTCCGCTTGACGGGCCTGGCCCATCCGCCGGGCGATCAGGCCCGCGACGTGGCCGCCTTTGAACCCGGCGTCGATATTGACGACCACCACGTTGGACGAGCAACTGTTCAGCATGCCCAGGAGTGCGGCCATACCCTGGAAATTCGCCCCGTAGCCGATCGAGGTCGGTACGGCGATCACGGGGCAGTCAACCAGGCCGCCGACCACGCTCGGCAGGGCGCCCTCCATCCCGGCCACGACCACCAGGGCATCGGCGTTCGTCAAATGCGGGAGCTGGTGCAAGCAGCCGGTGCAGTCCGGCGACGCCGACGTCCGCGACCAGCGAGACGTCGCAATTCCAGGCCTCGGCCGTCACCCGAGCCTCCTCGGCGACCGGCAGGTCGCTGGTACCGGCCGTCACGATCACCACGCGGCCCAGCATCGGCCCGTCGTCCCCGGGTCCTCGGACCCGGAACGTGCGGCCGACCGCGTTGTGCTCGCCGTGGGGAAACGCCGTCTTGAGGTGCGGCGGCCGTCTCGGGCTCGACCCGCGTCACCAATCCTCCTTGCTCGTGCTCCAGCAGCGTCCGGAGGATCGCCTCGATCTGGACGGCCGTTTTTCCCTGTCCGTAGACGACCTCGGGAAATCCACACCGCATCCGGCGATGCAAGTCCACTTTGGCGAAGCCGCCCGCATCTTGGTACGTATGAAGGCAGGATCTGTCCTGCCGCTTCATCCGGCCGTCACGCGGCCGTCGCGAACAGCGGCTAGCAACTGTTTGAGCTCGTGCGAATCCATGGTTATTCGTTTCGCCCTCGACTTCCCAGGGTCTATTCGATTTGCGAGTTGTTCGTCGCCAGTCGATTTGCTTTGACGGTCTTCAATGTTACCTTCGCGGCTCGGACCCGCGGACACTCACGAACGTCGATTGACCGTAGACGACACACTTCAGTGGCTTGCACTCGGGTTGGCCAGGGTCATAACAGGCCGAAGCGTCAGCGAAGATCCTGCAGGCTCTGATCGCCTCGAGCTAGCATGTTCGCCGCTAGTCATGGCCTCTGAACCCATAAATAAATCGATTCAGTCGCTAGTTTTCAGGGTCGTTGTTCGTTACCGGTCTTCAATTAACTTGCGCGAGCAACGAGCAAGTACGATTCTCTTGTAACCGCGGCGATTGCCGTCCGCAACCGATTTGAGCTTTCGAGTTCATGATGGTGCGTGGTAATCTCGTTTAGTGAGAGCAGAGATTCTGGCGATATCGGGCGGTCTGGACGCGGTGTTTGATCGTGATCCTATGCGTTCCAGAACGGCCCACATCCACTTGATTTGAACCGAGGGTGGTGATGTCGGCCAGTCCATCCCAAGTTCGCGCGGCCAGTGCCGCCAAAGGCACGCGAGTGCCCAGTCGCGCGGCCGCCCGTCGATTTCGCTCCTGTGCCGTGCCGGACCTGGCTCCGAGTCCCTGGCAATCGTGGAAGTTGTGGACTCCCGAAGCCCTTCAGGGCTGGGCTGGCTCAGTCAGTTTGCACGTCCTCCTGCTGCTCGTCCTGGCCTGCTGGTATTTCGCACCGAGGTCGAAGGGGCCGGCGGCGTTCGACTCGCGACTGGCTGGTTCCCCGCACGGGATCCCCGAGGCGGAGTCTTTGACCGGCGGATTGAATACGCGCTTTGCCCATGCCTGCCGCACCGCTCGAAATGGCCGTGTCAACGGCTCCGTCGCTTTCGGCGATGGAACTCACGCCCATTGAGCCGGATCTCCGGTTCGGTATGAACAAGACCGCTACGGGCGGCGGCGGCGGCCCGAATGATAATCCGGGGGCGGGCGACGGCGACGGATTCGGACTGGCCAAGTTCGGTGAGGGGGGTGAGCTGGTCCGTGGCGTCACCGTCAAGGTCGGCGACCCTCAGTTCACCTTGATCTGGGACAAGGACGGAGTCGACCTCGACCTTCATGTCGTCGAGCCCAGTGGAAAGGAAATCTACTGGGAAGAGCCCAAGGGTGCGCAAGGGGGCGAGCTCGACGTCGACAACACCAAGGGCTTCGGTCCGGAGAATATCTACTGGTTGGTCGAGTCCGACGGGCCGGGGGCTGAGAAAGTCAAAGGTCCCGGTCCTGCCGGTACTTACCGGTGGTTCGTCGTCTATTACGGGGGATTCGGTGGCATTCCCGAACCGACGCACTGGCAGGTTCGCGTCAAGCACGACGGCAAAGTCACCGTCCATCATGGAAGTTCCGCGCACTCAACGAGCGGAGCAAGATTTACACACTCAAGGTCGACACATCCGACGCGAAGCTCCCCGCCGCACGACCTTGAAGGTCCGTTCCTCCCGGTGCTAGCGCGGTCGAGGTAAACGTCGGCTGACACACAAGAGCTTGTCGTGCATGACGCAATTGATCCGGTTGGTTTCCCCGATTTCTCGCTAGGCCGAGTGAGGGTCGCTGGCCGGCGGCACCACTAGCTCAACCTCATTTGCACCTTTCCCATTTCTCATCGATCTTGAGGACATTGTTCCCGACCTTCAGGGAGCCCCGAGCGAAGCCAGAGGTTACCCTCGACTTTTCGGGTAAAATCGAAGCTCATCCCCACCAGCGGAGCCTGTCCCTCACCCAGAATGGACTCGACGCTTTCGGTGTACTTGTCCTTGTCGACCGTGTACTTGCCACCGGCCGCGGCGATGATCCGACCGTCCTTGACAATCGTCCAGACATACCGGCCCGCAGTCATGTACTCGATCATTTCCACGCCGGCGGGCAACGGTTGGTAGTCCTGGTTATCGCTGCCCCTTCGTGCTACTAATTTCCATGCTCCTTCGATCGAACTCGGCTTGACGCTCGGTTCGTCGCTGAGCGCGCCGGCGATCGGGACTGTAGAGACGAAGGTGAAAGTCATGGCCGTCAACGTTGCGAGGCCGGGTACTGCGATCCGCGATGGTCGCCGCATCATGGAGCTCCGAAGGGGGAGGACATCGAAAAACCACTTGTGTGCTTATTTATGATACGAGAGTGAGCACCATCCATCCAGACCGCCGCGACCGCGGCTCGATCCGTGGATTTCAACGACGCGAGATCGAACTCGTCAATCCTTGGCGCATCTTGGCCTTACAAACCTATCCAATTTGTCTGCGCCTGCGTTCAGGTAAAACTACCCAGTTTCCCGTCGACGGATGGTCGGCGATCGTTTATCTTGGATGAGCGACTGAACGGTCGTCCTCGCATTCCACCCGAAATCGACTAGATCTTCGAACGGACCCGAGCTCCTCGGCGTCGAGGTTTTACTGGCATGGCGAGCACGCTACGAGAAGAACTCGCGTCGCTGAGGATTGAGCGAACCAACCCGTTATCATCGCGGCGTAATGGAAACCCGAAAGTCCTCTGGACGCAGTGGCGGCGGCCTGCGGCTCCTTTCCTGGGTATTGTGGTTGATCCCGCTCAGCCTCTTGGCTGGCGTCGGCACGGTCGGATACCGGCAGTACGATCAGATCCGCTCCCGACCCGAGGTGAGCGTGGGTTTGGTCCAATCGATGACGACAGGGGAAGCGGAGAAGCTCCTGACCGCCAAGGGATATCTCAAGTCGCGTTATCAGTCGATGATCGGGACCAAGATCGCGGGCCGGGTCGAGAAGATGTGTGTCGAGGAGGGCATGAAGGTCAAAAAAGGGGACATCCTCGCCATCATCGAGCACAACGATATGAAGGCGATGCTGGCCTCGCGCGAAGCGCAGACGGTCCGGACCGAGGCCGAGCTGGAAGAAGCTCGGGCCGACCTCTGGGAGAAGGAGCGCGAGGAACGGCGGGTGAGCCGGCTTTTCAAGCAGAAGAGCGTCACGGCCGAGGAATCCGAGAAAGCGATGGCGGGTCGGAAGAAGGCCACGTCCCGGGTCGCCGCCCTGGAAGCCGCGGTCAAGTTCATGAAGGCCAACGTCGAGGAAATCCGGGCGACAATCGCCACAATGCATTTGTACGCACCGTTCGACGGCACGGTCGTCGAGAAGCAGGGAGAGGAGGGCGAGATCATCACGCCGACGGCCATGAGCTCGTCATTGGGCCGCACGGCCGTGGTGACCATCGCCAACCTCGAGAAGATGGATGTCGAGACCGACATCTCGGAGAACCTGCTGTCGCGGGTTGCGCTGGGACAGCCCGCCGAGGTCTCCGTCAGCGCGATTCCATCCAAGCGATACCATGGCCGGCTCCGGCAGGTGATCCCGATGGGCGACCGGACCCGCGGCACGGTCAAGGTCAAGGTCGAGATCCTCGATCCGGATGAAAAGCTCTTCCCCGAGCTGGCCGCGACCGTGCACTTTCTCCCCAACGGACCGCCAACAACCCGGACGCGAACCGCTCTTTCCTGTTCGTCCCCAAGTCGGCCGTTTTTCAGGAGAACGGGCACGACCACGTCTGGGTGGTCGAACACGAAAGAAGTGATCCGTAAGCGGCCGGTGGAGGTTGCCACCACCACCGACGACCTGGCGCGGGTCGAGTCGGGCCTCGCATCGGGTGAGTCCGTCATCGTCAACCCTAACAAGACGCTCCGGGAAAACGAAACCGTTCGAATCGCCGACTGAAGACGCCCGGTCGCTGAGACCGAAAGGCCATTCGTCCATGTCCGAGATGCCCTCGATCGTGTTGCGCGGTGTTGACAAGGAATACCGGCGCGACGAGTTCCGGATACCCGTGCTTGTGGGCCTCGATCTCACGGTCGACGAAGGCGAGTTCCTGGCTTTGATGGGGCCTTCGGGCTCGGGCAAGACGACTCTGCTGAACCTGATCGCCGGTCTCGACCGCGCGACCAGTGGCAAGGTGTTCGTCCACGATCAGGACCTGGGCGAGCTCAGCGAGGCCGAGATCACTCGCTGGCGCGCCAACAACGTCGGGTTCATCTTCCAGACTTACAACTTGATCCCGGTCCTCACCGCGTTCGAGAACGTCGAGCTGCCGCTTCTACTCACGCACCTGTCGCGGCGGAAGCGGCGCGAAAACGTCATGACGGCCATGCGGCGTCGTCGGCCTGACCGGCCGGGAACACCACTATCCGCGCCAGCTCTCCGGCGGCCAGGAGCAGCGAGTTGCGATTGCTCGTGCCATCGTCACCGACCCCTACCTGCTCGTTGCCGATGAGCCGACCGGAGACCTCGACCGCACCACGGCCGGCGAAATCCTTGATCTTCTGGAACAGCTCAATCGGGGGTTCCAAAAAACGATCATCATGGTGACTCACGACCCTCTGGCCGCGCAGCGCGCCACCCGGACTCTGCACCTCGAAAAGGGCCGGCTGGTCGATGATCGTCATCCAAGATACCTGGGTCGCGGCCGCGTCATGAAATACATCACTTATATCCTCCGCAACGCCCGGCGCAATCCGGTTCGGTCGATACTGACCGATCGCCTCGACTGGCCATCTGCCTGTTCTTGACGCTGGCGTTGGTGTCGTTTTTCGCCACCGTCGACGAAGCCAACAGTTCGACACGAATCTCCAACCGCGTCATGACGCTCAACTCCAACGGCTTCGCCGGCTATGTGCCGATTTCACGCGTCAAGGAGATCGCGCGCACTCGACGGCGTTCTTGCCGCCTCGTCGTTTGCCTGGTTCGGCGGCAAGTATCAAACCGAGATCCTGCCCTTCGCCCAGTTCGGCGTGGATCCCGACGTCATTTTCACGATTCTTGACGAGTTCACGATACCTGCGGATGAACTCAAGGCGTTCCAGGAGAACAAAGACGGTTGCGTCATCGGCCGAAAAATGGCCACGGAACGTAAGCTCAAGGTGGGCGATTCACTCCCACTCAAGGGCGATGCGTACCCGGTTGACCTCAACCTGACGATCCGGGGCATCTACGACGGTCCCAACAATCGCGACCTGCGGATGTGCCTTTATCGCTTCGACTATCTGGATGATGCCTTGAAACGAGTGGCGACCGGCCGTACCCGTCGCTCGAGTGCGACAAACATTGATTCCGGCCCGTCCGGCAATGCCGCGGCCATCTTCATCAAGTGCAAGACTGCCGACGCCATGGCCGGCGTGTGCAAGAGCGTCGACGATTTGTACCACAACAGTGATTACCCACCCGAACCCAAACCGAAGAGGCCTTTGGCAAGATGTTCGGAGAAATGCTGGGCGACTTGAAGTATGCGATTTTCTGGATCGGTGGTGCGGTCGCCTTCTCTCTGATCTTCGTCGCCGGCAATTCGATGGCGATGGCCATGCGCGGAGCGGACGACTGAGGTGGCCGTGCTCAAGGCCATCGGTTTCAGCAAGGGGCTCGTCTTGTTCCTGGTCTTGGCCGAATCCGTACTGGTCGCCGGCGTCGGCGGCGCGATCGGCGCCTTGGGATGCAAGGCATGTTTCGACATCGTCGACATCTCCGTGTACACGGCCGGCTTTCTACCGTTCTTCTTCATTCCCTGGAATATCACGTTGGTTGGTTTGGGAGCGTCGCTCTTGATCGGCTTCGTAAGCGGGTTTTTCCCGGCGATACTCGCCGCCAATGCGTCAGTCATTAATGGACTCAGGAAAGTGATTTAGGATCAGCATGATTCCGATCAAATACAATTTGCGAAACCTTCGGGTGCGTTGGAAAACGACACTACTGACCACCCTGGCCACGGGATTGGTCGTATGGTCGTCATGCATCCTGTTCGGCATGGTGGAAGGTTTGCAATATAGCCTGACCATTTCGGGCGACCCCCTGGACCTGATCGTTCTCCGCAAAGGGTCGTCAAACGAAATCGGGGGCGGCTTCTCGAGCGACAAGGCCGACGACCTTCTCAACCTGCCCGGTATCCGCGCGATGACCAAGGGCACCCGCTTGCCGCCAAGGAATTGCTCAATATCCCGCTGGCCGAGCGAACGAATGGGACGCATACCAACATCATTATCCGCGGCGTGCAGCCGAACTCGCGTAAGTTGCCGCCGGACTTCAAGATCGTGGCTGGCAAAGATTTCGACGAGGGAAAAGGCGAGTGTATCGTCAGCCGGAATCTGACGCGCTCGCTCAAAGGAGCCCGTATCGGCGGACGTCTCAAATTTGGCGACAAAGAGGAATATCAAGTGGTTGGCCTCTTCACGGCCGGCGGGAGCGTCGCCGAGAGCGAAGTTTGGGCGGACCTCAAGGATGTCGAAAAGAACATCGGCCGCGAAGGCTCCGTGTCGAGTGTCCAGCTCCGTGCCGCCACCCCGCGTGACTATGAGAATCTCAGAAAGACCATAGACGGCGACACCCAGTTCAAGCTCGCGGCCATCCCCGAGTCGCTCTACTTCGAGAGTCAAACTCGCTCGGGCACTTTGATGAAAGTGATGGGCACCGCGATCGCCGTCCTGCTGACCTTGGGTGCCATGTTCGCCTCAGCCAATACGATGTTCGCCGCGGTCAAGTCGAGAACGCGCGAGATCGGCACGATGCGAGCCCTTGGCTTTTCCCAATACGATGTCTTGATCTCGTTCCTGAGCGAATCGCTGATCCTCTGTACCCTGGGCGGTGCACTCGGCTTGCTGGCGACCCTTCCGTTGAGCGCCTTGACACTCGATACCAACAACTTCAACACATTCGCCTCGGTCACGATCAAGTACCGCTTCGGCCCGCTGGTCATGGCCGTCGCGCCTGACGATGACCCTGGCCATGGGCCTGTTCGGTGGCATGATCCCCGCGATCAGGGCCGTTCGCCTCAACGTGATCTCGGCCTTGCGAGAACTGTGAGGAAGAGCAGCGCCTGTCTCGTAGAATAAACGTACCATCTGGACCGCTAGCAACTACAGCGTAAATGTCAGCAGGACACGCCTGCGAGTGCTTACCTGGCGTGCTCCAGGACCACGATCGTCCGCCGCGCCGGGAGCTTCTCGCGTGATTGCGAGGGTTGTCGCACCAGGCCGGTCGATCGGGTCGCGGGGCAACGCTTCCAGAAATCGCTCCAATGGCTGAATATTGAGGTTGATCTTGGGTGTCTTGAAGTGCATCGGGATGATGATCCGCGGGTCGATCGCGTCCATCAACGCGGGGATGTCGGGATAGTCGATCGTGGGCGGACCGCCGGCGGCCGCCAGCACGATTTCGGCGCCCCGCAAGGGCGCGAGTTCGGTATCGGTCAGCGGGTGCCCCAGGTCGCCGAGGAAGACCAGGTGGAGACCTTCCGCGCGAAAATGGACGATCGTGACTTCGTCTTCAGACAAGCGTTCGGCGGATTCGAACACGTGGACCGACTCGAACTGTACGCCGCCGATCACGCGGCCTTCGGCCGGCAGCTCGAGCCCCCGGACGGTCTCGAATGGCGGTACGATCTGGCCCAGATGGCTGTGGTATCGGTCATTTTCGTGACTGACGACGACCAGGTCCGCCGGCTCCGCGATCGGCTCATAGCCTCCGCAGTCCGGCGACCGATATGGGTCCAGAATGATCCGCAAGCCTTCGGTCTCGACAAGAAATGCAGCGTGTCCGTACCAGGTGATTCGCATGGGGTGGTCTCAGGTGATCCGCAGTCCATTGAATTCGCACGGCGTCCGCGCTGCCGCACTCGGTGATGACCCTGTCGACTCGGTTTTGTTACCATCACGGCGACGCCAACGTGCGTGCCTCGAGGAGAACCGTCGCGAGCGACACTCGGCTCGGCGTCCCGCATACTCATGTTGTTTGAGGACGTACCAGAATGCAATGGCGATCACTTCCGGGAGGTTCGGGAATCCTGACACGAAGGATCGAAATCGATTGGAGATCGCTCTGGCGCTTGTTGCGCGACCACGCCGAGGTGGTTCTGCTCGGTTTGGGTGTTCTGCTCCGAGTCGGGGCCTATTTGGAAGACCGACACTTCTGGTTGGATGAAGCTTCATTATTCGGGAATCTGAACGGTAAACCGATTTTGGATTTCTCACAGCCGCTGACCGGCGATCAACTGGCGCCCTTCGGTTTCTTGATCGCCGAGCGGCGGCTCTTGTCCGTTCTCGGTTTGTCGCGGGGCGTGGCGCGGCTCGTACCATTGATCTGCGGGATCGCCGCGTTGTTCCTGTTCGCGCGTCTGACTCGCGCTGTCCTGCCTCGACGATCCGCCCTGGTTGCGCTGTCGTTGTTTGCATTCGCGGACGACCTCATTTATTACTCGAGCGAGCTGAAGCCGTACACCGTTGACCTTGCGATCGGGCTGGCTATGAGCTCGCTGGCGATCGACGCGTTGGTGAAGCCGGTCAGCGGGCGGCTCATCGCCGCCATGGCGATTAGCGTGGCAGTCGCGCCCTGGTGCTCGTTTGCTTCCGTATTCGTCATCGCTGGCTGCGGGATGACCTTGCTCGTGACGTCACTTCGATCCGGGCGGTACCGGGATGCCGCGGTCTGGGGAATGATCGGGGTTGGTTGGCTGGCCAGTTTCATCGTCTGCTATCGTGCGTCGACCATGCTCCTCAGTCCGTATACGACCATGTATCGGTTCTGGGATTTCGCATTTCTTCCGCTCAATCCGCTGAGTCGCGGAAGTCTCACGAAAGCCAGTGGGATCCTGCTCGAGATCTTTGTCAACCCTTTGAACCTTGTCCCGCCCATCTGGCCGTGGGCCTTTGTGATGCTGCCGATTTTGCTAATGGTCTTGGGCGGGGTGTCGCTGGCACGGTGCTCGGTCGCTGAGTGTTCCATCTTGGTCGTACCGATCGCGCTGGCGTTGGTCGCATCGGCGTTGAAGAGATACCCGTTCCACGGCCGGCTGATTCTCGAGTTGGTGCCGGCGCTCTTCTTGCTGATCGCCGAGGGTACAGAGGTCGTCCACCGGTTGGCCTCTGGCCGAGTCAAGCTGAGTTACAAGGTTGTGCTGGTCCTGCTCCTCGCATTTCCTTGTCTGTCGGCGTCCTATCGGGCGGTGGAAACACGCGAACGCTATTTCAATCCGCATGGCGATTTGCAAGACAACATTTTCATAAAGTAACCCGCACGGAGGCGTTCTCGCTCCAGGTCATCACGAAAAAAGTTGCCGAGCCTGTGGACAGCGGCGGGCGGTTTCCGGATATCTAATTCAGGGAGCCGATTGATGTCCGATTCGCCGGACGATGTTCAGAACGACCTCATCCAGCGCGCCTTGGCCGGCGACGAGTCGGCGCTGGCTGCGCTCTTCGACGGCTATCGCGATCGGCCTGCGGCGAATGATCCGCCTGCGGCTGGACCGCCGGCTTTCGGGTCGGGTCGATTCTTCGGACGTGCTTCAGGAGGCTTATCTCGATGTCCGCAACGAATCGCCGAATATGCCCGCGACCCCGCGGCCATGCCGTTTCATCTCTGGCTCCGGCTGGTCGCTGGCCAGAGGCTCACTGACGTGCACCGGTACCATTTCGGTGCCCAGATGCGCGACGCCGGCCAAGAGGTCTCGCTGCATCGCGGCCCGTTTCCCCAGGCGAGCTCGGTCTCGCTGGCCGCCCAGCTCTTCGGCAAACTGACCAGCGCCAGCCAGGCCGCGATCCGCGCCGAGCACAAGCTGATCGTCCAGGAGGCACTCAATGGCATGGACCCGATCGATCGCGAAGTTTTGGCCCTGCGGCACTTCGAGCACCTCTCCAACGATGAGACTGCGCAGGTGCTTGGCCTGAGAAATCGGCGGCCAGCAACCGTTACATCCGGGCTTTGAAGCGGCTCAAGGAGATCCTGTCGTCGATCCCGGGGCTGAAAGAGCGGCTATGATGACAGCAGGGCGAGCCTGTGCCGGAGTGTGTCGCGCGGCAGGGCCGCTAGGGCGGGCAATCGATGCGGCGCGAATCCGCCGAACGAACAGGAGCAGAGCGGTGAATACTGCAAGTGACGCGCGTAACCCGGTCGAAGTGCTGGCGGAAGAGTTCCTCGACCGCAAGCGCCGCGGCGAGCAGCCGACGATTAGCGAATACGTCGATCGCCATCCCGACCTCGCCGTAGTGATCTGCAAGCTGTTCCCGGCGCTGCTGATGATGGAGGACCTAGGTGAGGACTCCGGCGCGCACCACTGGCTCGCTGGCCGTCCAGAACGACGGCGACGGCGTGGGCGTCCGGCTCCAACGGCTGGGCGACTACCGGATTCTCCGCGAGATCGGTCGCGGCGGCATGGGCGTCGTCTACGAGGCCGAGCAGGAGAGCCTGGGCCGGCGCGTGGCTGCTCAAGGTGCTGTCGGCCGGTCACTGCTGGACCCCAAGCAGGTGCGCCGGTTCGAGCGCGAGGCGAAGGCGGCGGCAGGCTGCATCACACCAACATCGTGCCGGTATTCGGCGTGGGCCATGAGAACGGACACCATTATTTCGTGATGCAGTTCATCGCTGGCCTGGGGCTCGACGAGGTACTGGACGACCTGCGGCGGCTGCGGCAGGCGAGGTTCGATGCAAGTCTCGCGGCGTGTGCCAGAGCCGCGTCGAGCCGGGACTGCCGAGCGTCGGCTGTCGAAATGGCCGCTCGCTGATCACCGGCCGATTCGACGCTGATGGGCCGCTGGCCGGACGTCCGTGACCGAGCCTCCGGACGGGTCTCTGGCCGTCGCCGTAGGCGGCCCGGCTTGCGGCAGACTCTTCGTCGGCGATCCTGCCTGGCTCTTCGCTGTCGGCATCGTCGTCCGATCCGGACCGCCAGTTTTACCGCAGCGTCGCCCGTGTCGGCATCCAGGTCGCCGAGGCCCTGGAATACGCCAATCGTCAGGGCATTCTCCACCGCGACATCAAGCCATCGAACCTGCTTCTGGACAACCACGGCAACGTGTGGGTGGCCGACTTCGGCCTGGCCAAGACGGCCGACGCCGACGACCTGACCCACACCGGCGACATCCTGGGGACGATCCGCTACATGGCACCGGAGCGGTTTTCGGGCCGATGCGATGCGCGGTCGGACGTGTACAGCCTGGGACTTGACTCTGTATGAGCTGGTTGCGTTGCGTCCGGCTTACGAAGCCTCGGACCGGAACCGCTGATGGAGCGGGTCTTGCACGAGGAGCCGGAGAGGTTGAAAAAGCTGGCGCCGAGCGTGCCGCGAGACCTGGAAACGATTATCGCCAAGGCGACTGCGCGGGACCCTGCGGGGCGGTACGCGACGGCGGCGGCGCTGGCGGAGGACTTGCGTCGGTATGTGGAGGACCGGCCGATCCGTGCGCGGCGGATGTCGGCGGCGGAGCGGCTGGCGCGGTGGTGCCGGCGGAACAAGGGGCTGGCAGCGTCGATCGGCGTCGCCGCCGCGGCGCTGGTCGCGTGGCCGCGTTGTCGCTGCTCTATGCCAAGCGGCAGGCGCCAGGCGAACAGGCGAATCGAGCGGATGGCCAGGCTCGAGAGAAGGCGAACACTTGAAGAACGAGAGTGGTCATCTCAAAACCGCACTGGCCGAGTCGAACCGCCGGCTGGCAATGCTCAATCTCGAGCGTGGCCGCGCCGCGTTCGAGAAGGGGCAATCGGCCTCGGGATGCTCTGGACCGTCGAGTCGTTGCGGATGGCGACCGAGGCGGGAGATGAGGCCGGCCAGCACGTCGCACTGGCCAACCTGTCGGCCTGGCGGCGCCATCACGTCGAGCTGAAGGGGGTGTTCTCCCATGGCGAACGTGGTGATGGCGGTCGCTTCAGCCCCGATGGCAAGACGATCGTCACGGGGAGCGATGACAAGACAGCGCGGCTGTGGGACGCCACCACTGGCCGGCCGCTCGGCCAACCCATGGAGCATCCGGACGGGGTCGCGTTCCGTGGCGTTCGGCCCAGATGGCAAGACGATCGTGACCGGTGAGCGACGACAAGACAGTGCGACGGTGGGAGGCCCCACCGGCCTGCCGATCGGCCAACCCATGGAACATTCCCGCGGGCTGGTGCTGCTCGGTGGCGTTGGCCCCGACGGCAAGACGTCCTCACCGGAGCGCTGACAAGGCGGCGCAGATCTGGGACGCCGCCACCGACCGCCCCTCGGCCCGCCCCTGGCGGATTCCGAAATGGTGTATTCCGCTGGCGTTCAGCCCGGACGGTAAGACGGTCATGACCGCGGGCAATTGAAGACCGGCGCGGCTATGGGAGGCCGCCACTGGCCGGCCCTCGGGCTCAGCCCCTGGCAGCATGAGTCAGGCCGGGTCTACTCGGCGGCTTTCAGCCCGGATGGCAAGACGATCCTCACCGGCGGCGAAGACAAGACGGCGCGGCTGTGGGACGCCGCCACCGGCCGTCCAATCGGCAAGCCGATGACGCATTCGCACTACGTGCGGTCCGTGGCGTTCGGCCCCGACGGCAAGACCATCCTCAGCGGGAGTGAAGACAACACGGCCCAACTGTGGGATGTCGCCACCGGCGAACGGCTGGGAACGCCTTTGGAGCATCCGGGCTCGGTTTGGCACGTGGCTTCAGCCGCGACGGCCAATCGATCCTCACGGTAGCTACGGATGGGGGGGCGCGACTCTGGGACGGCGAGATCGGTCAGGCCGTCGGCCGGCCCTTGGACAACGGAAACGCCGGTGCCAGTGGTATTCAGCCGGACGGCAAGACCATCCTCGACCGCGGGCCGCGACGGACAAGGTCGCAGCTCTGGGACGTTGCGTCGGGCCGGCGTCTCGGCCAGCCCGTTGGAGCTAGGATCCCAGATCTGTGCATGGCGTTAAGCCCGGACGGCAAGACGATCCTGACGGGAAGTCTGGACAACGGCGGCGCGGCTGTGGGACGCCGCCACCGGTCGGCCTGTCGGTGCGCCCATGGAGCATTCGGGGCAGGTGTACCGCCGTGGCGTTCAGCCCGGATGGCAAGACGGTCGTCACCGGGAGCCAAAGACAGCACAGCGCGGCTGTGGGATGCCGCCACCGGCCGGCCTGTCGGTCAACCCATTGTAAGCATTCGGCCGCCGTGTTCTCGGTGGCGTTCAGCCCGAACGGCAAGACGGTCCTCAGCGGGAGCCAGGACTGTACGGCGCGGCAGTGGGACGCTGCCACCGGCCGGCCCGTTGGTCCAACCAATCGTGGATACGAACACCATTACCCGTGGCATTCAGCCCGGACGGTAAGAGGATCGTCACCGGGAGCGATGACAAGACGGCGCGGCTCTGGGACGCCGTCACCGGCCATCCGCTCGGCGTGCCGATGGTGCACCAGCACGTGGTAGTACTCGCCGCGGCATTCAGCCCCGATGGCAGGATGGTCTTTACGGGCTGGGATAAGACGGCGCGGCTGTGGGACGCCGACACGGGCCAACCGATCGGCCCACCCATGGTGAAACATCTGGAGCGTCGTGACTGTGTGAAATTCGGCCCTGATGGTCGCTTTCTCACCACGTATGATGTAGGATATGTCGTGTCTGGAACGCCCCGGCGGCGCTGCCCGACGACATCCGGAGGCTGGCCGCCTGGGTCGAGACCGCCACCGGGATGGAGCTGGACGAGCGGGGCTCGGTCCGCTCACTTGACGGCGCCGGCCTGGTTTGAACGCCGCCACCAATTAGAACAACTCGGCGGGCCGCCGTCTGCGGACCAGCGCCGCTGCTGGACCCGAACCTCTTTGGCGACAACCCGCGCGCGCGGGCCGACGCCCTGGCGGAAAGAGGCCGGTGGGCCGACGCCGATGACGCTTACACCGAGGCGGTCCGCGCCCGCCCGCGCTACCAGGTCGGTCCGGGAGGCCCTGGCTCGCTTCCACGGCGAGCGTGGCGATCCCGAACGGGATGCCGCGACATTCGCCGAGAGTCCGGCTGATGGCCGACGATTGGTAGCTCGGCCGTGATCTCGGCCGGGCCTTGCTCTGGTCCGGCGAACGGGCCGGCTGGCGAAGGTCGATCGCCGGCCTGCTCGAACGCTTCGGCAGGACGATCAACTCGATGACAGCCAAAGAAGTTGCCTGGGCGTGCGCACTGGGCCCAGGGGCACCGCCGATCCCGAGGTGCCCGTCCGGCTGGCCGAGCGGGCGTCAAGGGCGCCTCCGAATCCGACAAAGCCATGCGCCTGAACGTACTCGGGGCCGCGCTGTACCGCGCCGGCGCGTTCGAGGAGGCGATCCGCCGGCTAGAGGAAGGAATCCGGCTCCGGGACGGGAAAAGCCTGCCCCGCGGACTGGCCGTTCCTGGCGATGGCCCACCACCGCCTGGGACATCGCGATGAGGCGCGGCGCTGGCTCGACCGGCTGCGGAATCACGAGCCGAGCACTGATCCCGACAATTTCTGGGACGAGCTGGAGATTCGCTTGCTCCGGAGCGAGGCCGAGGCGGTGGTTATCTACGATCCGCTGTTCCCGGCCGATCCATTCGCAGAATGACCGGCACGTCGATCGGCATCGGTCCCCGGTGCCGCAATGCGTTCGTTCGCCCCTTGAAACAGTTGACACAGTTCATGCCTTCGCAGGAGCCTGAGCATCCCGGAGAACCCCATGGCGACTTCCAGCGACGCACGTAACCCGGTCGAAGTGCTGGCGGAAGAGTTCCTCGACCGCAGCGCCGCGGCGAGCAGCCGACGCTTGACGAATACGTCGAGCGCTATCCGCGAGCTGGCCGGCGAGATCCGCGACGCTGTTCCCGGCCCTGTTGATGATGGAAGATCTGGGCGAGACTCCGGGGACACCACCGGCTCGCTGGCCGCGGCTCACGGACACGGCCGAGGGCATCCGGCTCCACGGCTGGGCGACTACCGCATTCTCCGCGAGATCGGACGCGGCGGCATGGGCGTAGTCTACGAGGCGGAACAAGAATCGCTGGGCCGCCGGGTGGCGCTCAAGATCCTCTCGGCCGGCGCTTTGGTCGACCCCAAGCGGGTCCGACGGTTCGAGCGCGAGGCCAAGGCCGCGGCCAAGCTGCACCACACCAACATCGTGCCGGTCTTCGGCGTCGGCCGGCAGGACGGGCAATCATTATTACGTGATGCAGTTCATCGCGGGGCTGGGGCTGGACGTAGTGCTGGACGACCTCCGCCGGCTGCGGCAGGCCAAACGCTCGGAACGCCGGGCGCCGGGCTCGCCGAGCGCGGCCGATCGGGCCGACAGCCGCCGAGGTGGCACGCTCGCTGATCTCCGGCCGCTTCGCCGCGGACGAGCCCGCACCGGCCGACGGGACTGCTACCGAGCTACCTGATGCAGTCGCTTCAGCCATCTTGTCAATCGCCGCCGAAGAATTGCCTCGGCACGATTCTACAACGGCGGCTCGATCCTCCGCGCTGGCGTCGACCTCCAACCCCGACCGCCAATTCTACTGTGGCATCGCCCGCATCGGCATCGAAGCCGCCGTCGCACTGGATTACGCCAACCGCCAGGGTATCCTTCACCGCGACATCAAGCCGTCCAACCTCCTGCTCGACGTTCACGGCCACGTCTGGGTCGCCGACTTCGGCCTCGCCAAGACGGCCGACCGACAACCTGACCGACACCGGCGACATCGTCGGCACTATCCGCTACATGGCTCCCGAGCGGTTCCGCGGCCAGTGCGATGCTCGGTCCGACGTCTACAGCCTGGGTCTGACCTTGTACGAGATGGTGGCGCTGCGACCGGCGTACGCCGGGGCAGACCGACACAGGCTGATCGAGCAGGTACTGCAGAGGAGCCGGAGCGGCTCTCGAAGCGGGCACCGAACGTGCCGCGGGACCTGGAAACGATCGTCGCCAAGGCGATCGCGCGCGACCCCGACAGCCGGTACCCGACGGCCGGTGGGCTGGCGGACGACTTGCAGCGGTTTGTCGACGACCGGCCGATCCGGGCGCGGCGGGTCTCGCCGGCCGAGCGGCTCGCGCGCTGGTGTCGCCGCAACCCGGTGGTCGCGGCGCTCGGGGGATTGGCCGCAGTACTCTTATGTCTGGTGGCGATCGTCTTTTCAGTCGGCTACTTCTCGACCTCGGCGGCGCTGGGCCAGAGCGCGTTGCGCTGGCTGGCGAGCGCACCGCCCGGCAAAAAGCGGTCGACAACTTGTATCATGCGGAGGTCGGCGAGGCCCGGGCCTTGCGCACCGCCCGCGTGGGCGGTTACCGTGAGAAGGTGTTAAACCTGCTCGGCCATGCCGCCCGGCTCGATACGCCCGATCGCGACCCGGGCGAGCTCGGTCGCGAGGCATCCACCGCCCTGGGCGACTTTGCCGGCCTCGAGCCCGTGGTCGTGCGTGATTTCGACAAACCGTTGACGGCCATGGCGGTCTATCCGCGCTCGGAGTGGGTTGCCGTTGGCCTCGCCGACGGCACGATTCGCCTCTACGACCCGGCCGCTGGCGGCGCATGGGCGCGACTGGCCGAGCCCCATACCCGCGTTACGGCGATGGCCGCCACGCCTGAGGGCCGCCTGTTGGTCGGACATGCCAACGGGACGATTCGGGTCGTCGAGTTCGAGCCCCAATCAAGAACGCCGCGCGACCGACAAACCCAAGGCTGGCGGACGAATCGTCGGCTTCTATGCGGTTGCCGGCGGCAGGACACTCGCCACGGCGCTCGGCCCGACCGCGATCACGATCCGCGAGCTCGACGAGTCTGGCCGATCGTCCTGGACTTAGCCCACGCCATCCCAGGCCGTCCGGGCGGCTCAGTGGACCCGAACTTTGCATCCGTTGTGGTCAGCCCGGACGGACGGCTGGCGGCGACGGGACTGCGTTTCCCTGAACCGCCGTATTTTGAAATCGTGGTCTGGGAGCTCACGGCTCCCAGGAAAGTGCGGCATGTTTCCCTGGCCTTATTGAGTGGCTTTTACCAGTGCGCTTTTCAGCCCCGACTCGACCCGCCTCGCGGTGGGCGGTGACATGGCGCTCGTTGTGATCGATACGGCTGACCTGAGCACACGGCTCGCCGTCAGCCTCGATTCGGCGATGTCGGTCGCATTCGGCCCCGATGGCAAGACTCTCGCAGTCGGGACGATCACTCGGTTGGTGCAGCTCTGGAGCCTGACCACGAACCGAGAGCTGGCCGAGCTGAAGCACACGGGTCGGACAGGCTGGATCCAGGTAGCACTCAGTCCGGATGGCCGGACTCTGGCGGCGAACAGTCGCGACTCGTTGTCGGTCTGGAGCCTCGGCGGGGCGGACGAGAGGAGGGAGTTCGCGGGTCACGCCGCGGGCGTCACCGGAGTGAGCTTCAGCCCTGACGGAACTACGCTGGCCTCGACGAGTAAGGACGGCACGGTCAAGCTCTGGGAGCCGGCCACCGGTCACCTGCGGCGCACGCTCGGCGGTTATCCTGCAGATGTCCAGGTCTGCGCATTCAGCCCCGACGAGACTATGCTGGCCACCGGGTCGATGGACAAGGGGGGGATTCGGATCTGGGACACACGGAGCTGGCAGGAGGTCTATGCCGCCAAAGTGGATGCGGAGAACATCAACAACATCACTGGCCTGGTGTTCCTCCGCGGTGCAGGCCGGGACCTCGGCCTGGCGGCGACATCCCGGGGCTCGGGCCTGGGAATCTGGCGGGTGAAGCGGACCACGGATGCTCGCCCGGCGCTTCAGCCCATCGTACAGCATGACGGCTACGAGTGTCTTCACCTCGCCCTGAGCCACGATGGCGAGCTGGCAGCCTACATCGAATCCAACTACATCGTGAAGGTCTGGGATGTGGCGAGGGCCCGGGAGCTCGAATTTTCCGGCCCCCGGGCACTCATTGGCTGGCATTCCCTGGCCTTCCGCTCGGCGCGGGACCTGGTCTACATCTCCAGCGACCGCGTCGCTGTCGTCTGGGATGCGGCTGCAAACCGAATGGCCCGCACGATCGGCACGCCCGGCAGGTTCGAGGGCTCCCACATCGCCGTGAGCCCGGACGGTCGATGGCTGGCGGCGGAGGCCACGCCCTCGTCGGTGGCGATCGCGGACCTGGAGCGGGGCGAAGTCATTTTCACCTTCCGCGACGAACGCAGTCCGATCTGGTCGCTGGCCTGGTCCCCCGATGCGCGGCGGCTGGCCGTCGGCCTCTCCGACGGCGGCCTCGTCCTCTGGGATCTTGAGCGAGTCCGCGCGGTGCTGGCGGACGCCGGGATTGCCGCCGTGTCAACATCGGCTCACCGGGATGGGCCCCTGGGTGCTCGTCCCGTCGCGGTGCTCGACCTCGATCGGGTCCAATCGCTCCACCAGCCGGATCGCGACCTGGACCGGGCCGGCGCGGCTGCGACATCGTCCAGGTGGGAGGAGGCGGCCGCGGCCTTCAGGCGAACTTTTGCCGAGGGGGTGCCGGACCGCCCTGAGGCCGGTTCGAGCACGCAGTCCTGCGTCTGGCCGTCGGCGACGTGGCGGGTTACCGTTCTGTCTGCCAAAACATGCTCGAGTCGTTCGACAAAAACGACGAACGAGCGTGGTTGCAGTTCACGGCACGCGCGCTGCGCCCTGGCCCCCAACGGGCCAGCCGAAGAAGCGCGGGCGGTGCAGCTCGCGGAGAAACGCATGTCTGTCTTCCCTGATACTTCTTGGTCCAAACACGTGCTGGGACTGGCCCTCGACCGCGCCGGCCGATTCGCCGAGGCCGACATTCGGATCCGGGGCAACCGTGCCAGCGATCTCGGCTGGGATTATCATGTCCTGGACTGGCTGGTTCTGGCCATGGCGAACCACCAGCTCGGCCGGCCCGACGAGGCCCGCGCGGCTGGAGCGGGCCGACCGCTGGGTCGCGACAGAGCTGCGCGGCCGTCCCGGCGGGGCCGATCGCGCGATTCCGAAAGACTGGCACTGGCGTGAAGGCATCCTCCTCCACCTACTGCTCCGAGAAGCCCGCGCCCTGATCAACGCCGGCCTGCCGGAGCTGCCCGACGAGCTCTTCGCCCCTCGCGAACCGAGTCATGAAAAGTGACGGGGCGAATACAAGTGCCAACCGAGCCAATCCGGAGAAAACGACTTACAAGGCCGGGATAAACATTTTCTCCCCTCCTCTCAGAGCCGACTCATCGGCGCAGAGGCCGACCATGGTCCAGTTGGCCGAAGTCTCGGCGTCGGGCAAGGGGGGGCGATCACCCTTGACGGCGCTCAAGAAGGCGTGCACCAGGTGTGGATGCGATCCGCCGTGGCCGCCTCCCTGGAGGAACGACAGGTGCTCGGCGTCCTGGATCGCCGCCGGCTGGGTGAAGCGGCGGATCGGCTCCGGCAGCAGGTGAGCATAGTCCGGGACCTTGACCCGCTTGGGGATCTCCGGCTCGGCGAGCGGATGCTCGGGCGTGCTCTTGGTGTGAATGACCGGATCTTCGTTCTCGACCTGCTGCCACTCGAAGCTCTTCTTGCTGCCGGAGGCGTCGAAGCTCTCGCGATATTGCCGGGCCACGTCGAAGAGGCTGCGAGTCACTTCGGCGACGACGTCTGAGTCCTTGATGGTGAACGTGGCCGTCTCGACTGCGAACGGGCTGTTGTATTTGCTGATGAGCTCCTCGCGGATCCGTCCCGAGCCGTGGCAGACCACGCTGTCGGCATGTTTGCCCAGGATCGCCAGGCAAGGGCTGACGCAATGGGTCGCATACCACATGGGAGGCAGTCCCGGCCAGTAATCGGGCCAGCCGTCCATGTCTTGCTGGTGGCTTCCGCGCAGGAACTGGAGCCGGCCCAACTCGCCTTTGTCGTACAGCTCCTTGACGAACAGGTATTCGCGGCTGTAGACAACTGTCTCCATCATCATGTAGATCTTGCCACTCTCGCGCTGAGCATCGACGATCTGTCGGCATTCCTCGATCGATGTTCCCATTGGCACGGTGCAGGCGACGTGCTTGCCGGCCTTGAGCGCTTCCACCGACATCCAGGCGTGGTCGGGGATCGGCGAGTTGATGTGGACGGCGTCGATGGCGGGATCTTTCAAGAGGTCGCGGTAGTTGGTGTAGCGCGTCTTGATTTTGTAGCGGTCGCCAACTTCGTCGAGACCCTTCTTGTCGCGGCGAGAGATGGCGTAAATCTCGGCCCCTGGGTAATTCTGATAGATTGGGATGAACTCGGCTCCGAAGCCCAGGCCGACGATCGCCACGCGGATTGGTTTGTCGCTTGCCATGATCGTTTGTCCTTTAGCCCAAAACTGACTTCCCTTATGAAGTTCCGTGCAGGATAGTAGGACGAATGATCGAAGGCAAGCACCTGGTGAGGGCTTTACAAATGTCGACAACGTCTCAAGGGCAAAAAGTTCGGGTCGGCTTCATCGGTACCGGCGCCGTCACCGCGTATCACCACCTGCCGGGCCTGCGCCTGGATCCTCGGGCTGAGCTGGTGGCGATCAGTGACACCGATCCCGAGATCCTCAAGAAACGCAAGGACGAGTGGAATGTCGCTCACGCGACGACCGACCCCGAAGAACTTTGCGGGTGGGATCATGTCGACGCGGTCGTGATCGCGACTCCCAACGATACGCACCGGCCGATCGCCGTCGCGGCGGCCAAGGCCGGCAAGCATGTGATGTGCGAGAAGCCGCTGGGGCTGAGTGCCGATGATGTTCGCCTGATGTATGAGGCGGCTCGAGATGCGGGTGTGGTCAACATGACCGCCTTCACATACCGCTTCGCACCATCCATGCGATACTTGCGACACTTGCTCAAGTCGGGTGCGCTGGGCACGCCTCGCCATTTCCGCTCCCAGCGCTTCCTGGACTGGCCCGAGACAAGCTGGGGTTGGCGTCAATACCAAGCCCGAGCGGGCGCGGGCGATCTGTTCGACATGACGATTCATCGAATTGACTTCGCCATCGATTTACTTGGTCCGATCGCACGGGTTTGCGGCGCGGTTGCCCGATTCGCGCCTCGCGACCGAACCGTTGACGACCGGCCGTGTCCTCCGTCGGATGTTGACGATTGGTCGTGCTTGATCGGCGAGTTCGCCAGCGGAGCGACAGGGGTCTGGGAAGGAACCACGTTGGCTAAAGGCTATCACCGAGACGGCTTTGGCCACGAGTGGGCGGAGATCAACGGCTCGGAGGGGTCTGCCGTCTACCGGCTGCACGAGCCCAACACGATCCTTTTGGGCAAGACCGGTCAAGACCTGGCGCCGGTGCCCGTACCGGCCGAGTTCCTCAAGCCGGCTGACAGCCCGCGCAACCCGAGCGTCGGCCCACCCGCGACCGTTTTCCGCTACGACCTCATGTGGGAGTTCATCTCGGCCATCGTCGTCGGCCGACCGGCCGTCCCCAGCTTTTACGACGGCTTGAACGCCCAGATCGTGGCCGACGCTGTGTTGGATTCGCACAAGAAGCGAATGTGGATTGACACGCCGCTGGCGGTGGTTTAAAGCTGCCCGGCGAAACGAAACACACCCAAGGATCGACCGGTTCCGCTGGATCGCATCGAAACCGGGACCGAGGAGATCGGACATATTAGCCCGACGCACGAGCGAGGGGACCGGCCGTGTCACGCGCTGGCTTCGGCCAGCGTCCCTCGCTTGCGCGTTGGGTCAATAAGCTCGCGAGCCCTGCCCCGGGTAGTTTGTTTCCTGCCAGTCGCCGAGGGTCTCATCGCAATAGAGCGGCCGGAACGCGGGGAATCAGCGCCGGCCGCTCCGCGGATCACTCTAATGCGTTCTCCTCAGCTCTCAGATCAGGGGCGACGCTCTCCCGAATTTCCTTCAGGCTTCGAGCCCGATCGATCTCCGTCTTTGTACGCCAGGATGGTGATTGAACTGGCATTGCCGACAAACGTGCGATGACGGCCATGCTTCTGCCGCATTTGCTCGGTTTGGTGGGCAATGGAATTGCCGCTTGATTCCTGCCGGCGACTGAATTGGATTTCGACGTGGTCGCCGACCTCGATCTGGTCGAGCGTACACTCCTTCTTCTCAGCTTGTTGTCTTTGGGCTTGGGTCGAATTCGTGTGTTCCGCGCTCATTTCGCAGATCTTTGTCCGCGGCGACAGCCAGACAAAGTAGACGTTGTGGCGCTTCTTGCCGGACGATCCGGACTTCTCGTTTTCGTTCACATTGGCCCGGCGGCCCGAGTCGCCCGGCTCGGACTTCACCGGAGAACCGACGACCGTCAGAAAGGCAGCGTCTGCCATGACTGCACGGTTTGTCCGGTAGTCGAAGGTGGCTTCGCCCTCAGCAGTGATCGCCGCGACAATGCCCCGGATCGTCTCACCTTCGGAAGCGGACTGGTTCTGGTTTTGTCCGGCAGTCGCATTCTCGCCCGGTCTGCCGAGCGGGCGCCGAGTTCCTTGCTGTGCCCATGCATTCTGGCCGATCGTGAGCGCCAAAACCAGGGTGGCCAACGTCGCGGGGAGAGCGAATCGATTTCTCATGGGAACGTTCCTCCAAGTTGCCAGAAAACTCCTGAAATACGGGTCCATACCCGGGCGCGAAGACACCCTCGCGCCGCGGGGTAAATCGCGGCAATTTCGATGCCGCTCGCGTCACGTTTTGCTGCGACAGGCTATGTTTTACACAAGTTAAATCACGAGCATGGCCTGATTCATGGTCTCGACTGACGGTGCACGTTCACGTCAGGTGACGGTCGGCTTGGTCGTGCTGTTGGACTCCCAGCGCCAGCGTCCTGAATTTCGCGAATCGCCGCGATCGCGGTATCGAGCTCGTCGTCACGGTTGTAGAAATGCGGTGAAAGTCGCACTCCGGCGCCGGGGCGGTAGTCACAGAGGATCTGGTAGTGCGATTTCAAGATCTGGGAAGTTTCATAGCCGTGCTCGACATCAATCGCGACCGTCCCACCACGGCGGAACGAGTCGCGCAGAGTCGTACATCGAAAGCCATGCTCGGTCAGCGAGCCACAAGAGCCGATCGGTTTGTCGCTTGGATTTGGCGCGGATCGCGTCGATCCCGATCTCATTGATGATCTCCAGTCCGGGCCTGGCGGCGTAGAGAGCCGGGATGTTAGGCGTGCCGTGGAGGAATCGCCAGGCGTCGTCACGCCGGACCAGTTCGGGGCCGAAAGCAAACGGATGCTGGTGAGCCATCCAGCCCGTGAGCTTCGGCTCCAGGCGAGCACGGAGCCTCGGATCAACCCACAAGAACGCCGCCCCGGGACCGCCGCACAGCCATTTCAAGCAGCCGCCGATGTAGATGTCGATCTCCTGCCGCCGCACGTCGACTGGGATCGTGCCGACAGCCTGATAGCCGTCGACGACCGTGATGGCGCCAACAGATTGGGCCTTCAATGCGATCGCCTCGATATCATGGATAAAAGCCGACTTGAACAGGATATGGGAGATACTCACGATCGCCGTCCGCTCGTCGATGGCGACGATCAGGCGTTCGGTATCGACGCCGATGCCATCCTCCGAGGGGATGACGGCGACCTCGGCCCCGTTCCGGGGCTGCTGATCAATTAGGTAAAGGATTGAGGGGAAATGCATCGAATCGGTGACGATTTTGGGTCGGCCTGCGGAAAAGTCGAATGCGCTGAACACAACGGCATGGGCCAAGGTCACGTTGGGCTGAAAGGCGACTTCGTTGTCACGGGCACCGATCAAAGGTGCCACGAGGTTTCCCAGGTCGACAGCCATGGTCCACCACGTTTCCTCCCATGCGCGCACGCCCCGACTGGCCCAGATCTCGTAGTAGCTTTGTAGGCTGTCACCCACCGCGTCAGGGACCGCCCCCAACGAGTTGCTGATCAGATAGTTCGTGCGATTCAGGATTGGAAACTGATCGCGGTAACTCAGGAGTGGATCGGTGTTGACCTCGTCGCTCATGATGGCAGATTCCTCAGGATGGCTCGGACCGGGCTGGCATCGAACCCGACGAGTGGAAGCGGCAAGGCGATCAGCTCATAAAAACCCTCGGGGACGCCGTCGAGGACGAGTCCTTCCAGGATTGCCATATCCAGCTTGAAGAACGTGTGGTGCGCGGGGAGTTCCTTGGACTCGAAGGGGTCAACACTGGGGGTGTCGATACCGATCAGCCGCACATTGTGCTCCTGCAAGTACTCGACAAGCGATGGCTCGAGCGCCGCGAAGTCTTCATTGAACCGGGTCGGATCGGGAAATGTGCCGGTCGCCAGCAGAACTCGTTCGGCTACCACCGGTCGCGAAAGGTCGGCGGGTCGAATCAAAGCCCGGCGCGGTACGTTGATTCGCATCACCTGGCACACACCGATGTAAAGGTCGATCGGGCGCTTCTCGATGCTGGGTGCTGATTTCGAGTAGTGGCTGGGAGCATCGGCGTGAGCGCCGAGATGGACGGTCGCGTGAAGAGTCGATAGGGTGACGGAGTCACCGCGCGCCATGTCCATCAGAATCTCGCGACGGGGCGGTGTATCGCCCGGCCAAACTTGGAGTGCCTCGGTGATAGGCGGGCTAATGTCGTAGATTCTTCTCATGGAGGTATCGTATCAAGTGACCGACGGGGCGTGTACTCTCGATTGCCGTTGGGCACGGCCGCAACCCGTCGTCGACTTGTATTTGGCCTAATAAGACGCTAGTTTGGCATGACTATTGCGGGTTGGTTCGGCGTAGCAAACCTTATTGGCCCAGAAGGTGTACAATCATGAGAGCACAAAGAATACAAATCCGGCGATTTGCGTTGATGCTGAACCTGGTGTGGCTCGGAGTGATTGCCACGGCCGGAGCCCAAGGGCAGGAAGTTCGGACGACCAGAACCGCGCAGCCCGTCTCCGATCCGAAGGCATTGGTCGGCTCAGTGCCAGCAACGCCGGTCGTTCTGACCGATCGCCCCGTGGATGAGAAAGCGATTTTGTCAGTGGGAGAGGCGTTTCGGCGCGCCTACAACGCGGGCGATGCGGCGGCAGTGGCATCCCTCTACACCGACGACGCGGAACTTATCGAAGAGAACGGCGACCGATTCCATGGCCGAAAGACGATTCAGGATCTGTATTCGATGTTATTTCAGGAGCGAAAGGGATATTCGATCGAGATCGCGGTGGACGCGATCCGCTTCCTTGGTCCCGACGTAGCAAAGGAAGAGGGGCGGACGTCGCGTCAAACCGAGCGTGACAACGGAACCCCCAGCGGTCCGTCGCTATACGGTTCTCTACGTCAAGCAGGGGGGCAAATGGTTGTACTCCAGCGTCAGGGAAGAGCTCGAACCGGGTCTGACCGCATCAAGAGCGGCTCAAGGAGCTGGAATGGTTGGTCGGCGATTGGATTGACGAGAGCTCGGAGTCGGTGATCCACGCAACCTGCCGCTGGTCGGCGGATAAGAACTTCCTGCTCCGCGATTTCACGATCCAATCAGAGGGAAAGTCCGTGATGACTGTGACGCAACGGATTGGCTGGGATCCCTTGAGCAAGCAAATCAAGTCGTGGGTCTTTGACTCCGAAGGGGGCTACGGCGATGGCCTTTGGAGCCGAAACGGTAATGAGTGGATGATCAAGTCCAGTGGTGTGCTGTTCGATGGACGAATCGCGACCGCCACCAACATCCTGACCCGAGTCGGCCCCAACACCGCCCGCTGGGCCTCGACCGAGCGAACCGTGGGGGGGCATCACGCGCCCGATCGATTTGAAAACATGATGGTCCGCAGACCGCCGCCCCCGCAGTCTCAGCCTTAATGAGCCGAGCATCACCGACAACACTCAACCAACCTCTCGAAGGGGCGAACCGATGTCATACAAGAGTTTACGCACGATTCTAGTGGGCCTGACTGCTATCAATCTGGCCGTTCCAGCCTTCGCGTTTCACGGCGGTGGAGGTGGTCATGGCGGCGGAGGCGGTGGATTTCACGGAGGCGGAGGTGGTGGCTTCGTGGTGGCGGAGGCTTCGCTGGCGGCGGCTTTCGAGGCGGCTTCGCCGGTGGCGGTGGTTTTCACCCCGGCGGCTTCGCCGGTGGCGGATACGGCGGTTACCGTGGTGGCTACGCAGGTCAGTCGTTCAATCGCACACCGTCGTTCAGCATGCCGCAATCCCACGGCCAGTACGGAAATGCCAATCGCTTCAACTCGGTCAATACGATGAACCGAGGCAACGAGTTCAATCGATTTAACTCAGTTAATAACGTTAACCGCTTCAATTCGGTCAGTAATGTCAATCGGTTCAATGGTGTTAATAACGTGAATCGATTCAATTCCGTCAATAACGTGAATGCGAATCGGATGGGGGCCGGCTGGAATAATCCATATATGGGTTATCATCAAGGCTGGGTCCACGGCTACTGGAACGGTAATTACGCGGGTGGCTTGGGATGGCGTCCCTATGGGTACGGCGGATACGGATTCGGCGGTGGATTCGGATCGGGACTCGGTGGTGGCTTGGGATATGGCCTTGGGATGGGCCTGGGATATGGCCTGTCGTCTTGGTTGTACGGTCCGATGCTCTACAACTGGGGGTACTCGAACTATTACAACCCGTACTACGGCGGTGGCTACGGCAATACGATCGTGGCTCAACAGCCAAGTCTACGATTATTCTCAGCCGATCGACGCCCAAAGTCAGCCGCCGGCCGACGCGGTCGCGACCCAGGCCACGACTCAGTTCGACACAGCGCGTGAAGCGTTCAAGAATGGTGATTACACCAAGGCCTTGGAGCTAACCGACGGTGCGATCAAATCCATGCCGAACGACGCGACTTTGCACGAATTCCGTGCACTTTGCCTGTACGCACTCAAACGGTACGACGAGGCGGCCGCCGCGCTCTATGCCGTGCTGTCAGCCGGTCCGGGGTGGGATTGGACCACTCTGATCAGCCTCTATGCCGACCCGGAGACTTACACGCAGCAGCTCAGGGCCCTCGAAAGCTATTGCTCCCAAAATCGTCAATCGGCGGCCGGCCGATTCGTGCTGGCTTACCAATACTTGACCGAGGGTCACGCCGACGCGGCCGTCGGGCAGTTGAAGGTTGTAGCCAGACTTCAGCCCAAGGATCAACTAACATCGCAACTGCTCCAGCAGCTCGTGCAGACGGAGAAACCGGCCTCGGACAGCGACACAACATCCCTTGCCCAGACCGCACCTGGTCTCGCCACGACGACGCTCACGGCCAACCCGAATTCCTCGGGCGTTGAAGGGAAGCTGGAGGGGAGCTGGACCGCCCAGCCCAACGCCGATACCACGATCACGATTACGTTTCAAGATAAAGGGCATTTCGTCTGGAAGGTGAGCCGGCAGGGCAAGGACCAGCAGTTCTCCGGGAATTCCAGCTACGAGAACGGCCTTCTCACGTTGGTTCAAGACCAGAACAACAACACCATGGTCGGTCACACTGGCTGGAAAGACGAAACGCATTTCACTTTCAAGGTGATCGGCGCCGGCCCTGGCGATCCCGGCTTGTCGTTCACCAAGTCGTCGTGATCCGAGAGTCTTGACGGCGACCAGCCGTTGGACTCGAATGAGACGGTCAGAGGATCCGATTCAAGCCGCCCGGCCCAAAGCCCGGCGGCTTGAATCATTTCTTTTCGTTTGAACGGAGACTGAAGCCCGATGCCTCGCAGCTCGCGCGATCAAGAGATCGACCTTGGTCAATTTGTCGAAGGAGGGGACGGAATCTTTGTGATCCGGGGAGGGGGCAACTGCCGGACCTGGAACAACATAAATTACAAGGTCGGCTTGAGCGCCAAAAACGTCGGTTCGACCAAACTTGTCGATGAACGTGGCGACGATTCCGCCCGGCGGCGTGGCCTACGCTCATGTCCACGTCGGCTTCGAGCTCATGCTGTATATACTCCAAGGCCGAGTTCGGCACGAGTATGGGCCCGGATTGGTCAACTCCATCGAAAACGAGGCCGGCGATTTCATCTACATCGAGCCGGGCGTTCCCCACGAGGTGTTCAACCTGAGCAAGGAGGAGCCGGTTGTCGCCGTGGTGGCCCGCTCTGATGCCAGCGAATGGGAGAACATCGTCCCGTACGACAAGAACCGCGGAGAGAAGTAGAAGTAATGAGACCGAACGAGTCGGTCTCCGTGCCCAAACGGCGCCGTTTCTTTCAAGCGACCAACTAGCCCGTCGGCGTGCGCGCGATCGCCGGGCTGGAATTGAACCTGAGTGCCGCGGCCGTTGTCACTTGGCTTGCTCGTGGCTGAGCGGGCCGCGATTCACTTCGCCCTGATAGACGATGTTGTCGATCCATGTTCTTGAGAATACGTCGGTTGTGAACTGATCGAGCTGCGCCGGCCCCACGGTAATTCGACGAGGATTTCATTCATGATCTTTGAGTCAGAGGATAGAATGGCTAGAATCTAGAATTCAATGAGGGTCCATAACGGTTTCAAGCTCCCGCAACGGATCGGACGCAAGCCGGCAGCGGGGCCGGCACGACGGGGTGGCTCGTCTTCGTTTTGACATCGGGCAGCACGGAGTTTCAGCATGCTCAAATTCACGACCCAGGAGATGAGCGGCGTGCTGGTCGTGGCCTTTGAGGCCACCGACGATATCGCGGCCGACTGGCAATCCAGCCAGCGAGACTGGCTATACAAACAGATCGAGGCGCACAAGGACCCGCGATTTGCCATCGACCTCACCGAGGTCAGTTACCTGGCGAGCTCCGAGATCGGCTTTCTAGTGACAATCAAGCGCCGGATCGATCGCCGCCAGGGACGATTGGTCATGTTCGGCCTCGGTTCTTACATTCGTGAAATCTTCCAGACGATGAACTTACTGAAGATTCTCGATGTCGTTGATAACTTCCCCGCCGCTCTTGTCAAACTCGACGCTGTGGGAAAATAAAAAAAGCCCACAGAAGGGAACGAAGTTAACGAAGTGAGCAAAGGATAGATTCAAATCGAGAAGCAGAATGTTCTCTTCATTTACCTGTGCTTTAATTGATTCAGTGTCTCGAATTCTCTCGGGTTTGCCTCCGTTCCCTTCGTTCTCTCGTGTTAATTCTTCCGGGATGGCCGCACGCTCACGAAGATTGGCGCACTGGCGTAAGCCGTCTTAACGACGAAATTGATCGAGACGTGGCCCATCACGGCGATCGGAACTCGGTCGCAGACCGGTGCGGTCGGGCTGGCCTGGAGGATGATTTTGCCCTTGGTTTCCTTGGGGCCGAGCAGGGTCTTCCCGCCAGAATCCTTGACGGTCACGCCCGGCGGAAGCGGGTTGCCGTGGACGCCTCCCAGGTGTTGCAGCACGATCGCCAGGTTGACCGGCTTGTCATAACGAGGGTTGCGGGTCACCGACACTTCCAGCGCCGTCGGACCCTCCCGGCGCCAGGGCCACCTCCCGCGGGACTGCCTCGACGGTGATGTCGGGCGGGTCGGTCACGGCCAACGCCAGTGTCTCCACGTCGCAACGGCCGCGGCCACCGCCCGGTAGATAGATCTCCTCCTCAGGTGTCGCCTGGCGAACGAGCGGTCCTTCCGAGCCCTGGCCGGTCCCTTTGAGAGTCACCAGTGCCGCGGTGCGCTGGGCCTCCGGTGCCGCCGAGACCACAATCTCACCCTCGTTCATCGACGCGGGAATCACCAGCGGGCTGGCGGAGATTCCCGCGGGCAGGTTGTCCCAGCTCAAGGTGACCGCACCCTTGAACCCTTGCCGGCGCGCCACCTTGACGAAAACCGGGACCCGACCACCAGGCCCAACGTTGATCTTGTCCGGGTCGCAGGTCAACGTGAAGTCGGGCTTGGCTTTCTCGGCCAGGAGCACGTAACCGAACGCCGAGCCACCGCGGTCGTGCAGGTCGGCGACCTGAATCACATAGGTCGCGTCGGCCGGGGCTGTCCATTCGAAGCGCGAATCCTTGCCCAGCCCGCCGCGTGTCGTCAGGCTCGTTCAGAATCCGATCCCTTGGCGTCCAACAATCGCAAAACCGGGTCGCACTCCGACCCCGCACGGCGGGCGACGACCTCGAACGCATAAAGGGCGCCCTTCTTCGCGTCGAAGCGATAGCCATCGATGTCGCCCTTCTCGCCCAGCCGGCCAGAGATCGCGACCGGCAGCTTGACCGATCCAGACGGATCGCCGAGTACCGGCACGTCTGCCGACTCGACGTGAACCGGCAACGCGGTCACAACCAAGGGAACGGGCAGGGTCCCGCCGCCGTCACGTGACAATGCGAACAAGTGGGTTCCGGGCTTCAGATCTTTGGACAACGCGAGTTGCACCGGACGGATGTCGTCGTCGCCAAGGTACTTGACCTCGAGCCGGGCTGTTTTTCCGGGGTTGACCGCCAGGGGCGAGACGGAGATCGGCACCGGCCCTGTCACGGCGTGGAGTGCGTAAGACCAGGACGCGTTTCCCGCGTAAGTGGTGTCGCGGACTTGCAGGTAATACGTGTCGCTTGCCGGTGGCTGGAACGATAGTAACGGATCGGCGAAGCGATTGTTGTCGGCCGTGGCCAGCTCTCGGCCCGTCTTGTCGTGAACGCTCAGAATCGGGTCGAGATGCGTCTGCAAGTCGTGGATCTTGTTCTCGAGGCGGTTACCCCAGACCTCGAATGCCACGCGACGGCCTTTCACTGCTTCGAAGGCATACCAGTCGACGTCTTCGACTTTGCCGATCCGACCCGAGACCACCGTCGGGAAAGTCAGCTTCTGCGCGGAAGCCGGCCGGTCGTTGGCCAGGTCGTCGGCTTCCGTAACCACGTTACAGTCAACGACCACGACCAGACCCACGCTGGAGACCCCTTGCGGCGTGGCAATTCGAAGCTCGCGAGGACCGAGCGGCGCGTCGGCCGCGACCTCCAGCCGGCCTCGAACTTGAGGTGTCGCCGCCTCCTCGCCGGCCCCGCCGCCCTTCGCCTTCGGCTGCTCGACTTTTTCGACCGCGAGGACCTGTCCGCGCAGTCCCGGCCCTTCGCAGAGCAGGAGTGATGCTCCGCTCCAGTTCTCCTGGCCCGCGACCGTGATCTCGACCGTCTGGCCACGTTGCACCGCGACCGGATCAACGCGCAGTGTCATCGGGTAGGAGGTCTGAGCACGAGCGGGCTGCTGCCCAAGACCCAATACGCTTGCACTCAGAAACGCAGCCAGGAAGACGCCGAAGCGACCTTGATGCATCTCTTATTTCCCCGAGTTGGATGGAAAGGTTGCAAGGCTTACCGGTTCGTCCACGGATGGCTTGCGCCACGATCGCCGGATGAAGACAGGCCTTTCGGGCGTCCTCATCGGGGAGGGTCACCCCGCCAGCCCGCCAATGGACCATCCGGATGAGCTCGACGGAGCCGGCGACATGACCGGTGGGACTCACCGCCAGCCAGTCGATCGCGCCTGGTTCCGCGTCAAGGCCGATACTCCCGCGATCCACGATCGTCGGAGGCTGGATCAGGGCCGCGCGAAGCTTGCCGGAATCGGCATCCCAGAGCCGGACCAGACCGTCCCAGCCGCCGGCCGCGGCCAAGTGGCCGTCGTCGGATATCGCGGCCGCGTATTGCCAGTCGGTAGAGCCGGCGAGCTGTCGCTGCGGCTGGCCTGTCTTCCCGTCCCAGAGCCGTACCGAGCGGTCACCGCCGGCCGAGATCAACCGCGAGCCGTCGCTGCTGAAAGCAAGCTGCTGAACCGGCCCGGAATGCCCGCCCCGTCGAGTCGCCGGTGCGTCGGCGCCGAACTTCCACCACCGGAGCTGCGGCTCATTCCCGGCTGAAACGAACCGCGTTCCATCGGGATGGACCGCCAACGACGAGCACGTCGTCGTCGTGGCCGCTATACGTCCGCTCTTCCTTGAAGGTCCGCGTGTTGATCCACTTGATCATTCGGTCCTTGCCCGCGGTCAGCAGGCCTCGGCCGTCCGGGGTATACGCGGCCGCATAAACGAAGTCGGTATGGCCCTTGAACACGGCGCTCGCCTGGCCCAGGCCGAGGTCCCAGAAAATCGACGGTCTGGTCGAACGAGGTCGAGGCAAGCTGTGCGCCATCGGGCCGAATGGCCAGCCCGAAGACGACGTCGTGGTGGCCTACGAAGTCGTGGAGCAACGTGCCATCGGGGACCGAGTAAACCCGCACAATCCCCGACCGGGCCGGCAAACCCGCGCCAACGGCCAGCCGCCGGCCGTCGCGACTGAACGACAGGGCGTGGACCGGACCGGGAATCGCCTGGATGGCCGTCGTCGGCCGCCCGTCTTGCAGATCCCAGAGTACCACCTGACCATAAGTCCCGACCGCCAGCAGTCGGTTATCACCCCGAAATGCGAGCGATGTCACCGCCGGCAGCGGCCCGATCCGCACCGCGACCGTGAGGGCTCCTCCTTGGGGCGAGTTCGAGCGTCTTCGGGCTTGAGCGTGACATCCGTCGGGAACACGACTTCGAGCGAGCGGACCAGTCGAGCTCGTCGTGGTCGAGCACCGCTCGAGCACCGTCTCGTCGGCGGTCCGCGATGGGCACCCCCCGTGCCGCGCCGGAGTCGATCCAGCGACGAACCAACTCCTGCTGCTTCTCCGGCAGCGGCTTGTCCTGGAGCGGCATCCGTCGCTCTTCGTCCGCCTCGCAAGCCGTCGCAGCAACTCGCTCTCGGCCGATCGACCCGCGACGATCACCTTCCGACGCGAGGTCCCCGCCAGAATGCCCTCGAACGAATCGAGAGCGAGTCCGCCCGAGACGTCCAGGTCGCCACGCTTGGTCGCGTTGTGGCAGACCGTGCAACGCCGGCTGAATATCGGTTTGATGTCGCGCTCGTAATTCGGCGAGGAAGGCTCGTCCGCTCGGAGCGAGGCGGTCAACCAGGTGATCGCCATCGGTAGAACGACCGCGATCAGCCTCGAGCTGATCGAAGGCCGGCCCGCCTGGACAGGGTCGCCGCTTGGCTTTGCTCGGGCACATGGTGCATCAATCAATGATTAAACAAGAATTCCTTGGAATTGAGGAGGGCCCAGAACAGGTCCTGGGCTCCGGCGGCCCGGCTGGGTGCGTCTCGGCGAAGAAGGCCTTGGCCGCGGCGATCTCGGCGGAACTGGGCGGACGGCAGAACGTGAGGAGATAGAGGGTCTTCACCAGCGTCTCATCGGTGAGTTTCGGGTCCTTGAGCATCCGCGACAGCCTCGCGTCGGTCTGGAGCAGCTTGCGGTTGAGAAGGTCGCCGTTCATCAGGTGAAGGGCCTGGCTCAGGTTGGGGTCGCTGGACCGTTCGCATTCACACGCGATCGCTCGCACCGGGCGGCCGAACGTGTCGAGGAAGAACGACGCGTAGTTGGTGTCCGGCAGCGCGATCGCTCGGGTGCCGGCGGGCCGCCGCGCGAACTTCTCGAATGTCCCGGTCGCCGCGTCGATCGCATCGAGCAGTTGCTCGGCCGTCAGCCGTTTGATGGTGTAATGAGTGAAAAACGTCGTGTCGAGCCGGTTGTCGGCCGTGGCCCGGGCACTCAACTGGTAGACCCGGCTGGTGAGGATCAAGCGGAGCAGGGCCTTGAGGTCGTAGCCGGACGATTTGAAGGCATCCGCCAGGCGCGTCGAGTAGCTCGGGGTTCGACGCGGGATTGGTCTCGCGCAGGTCGTCGATCGGATTGACCAGCCCCTTGCCCATCAGGTAGCCCCAGTATCGGTTGACGACGTTGCGGGTCAGCCAGCGCGGATTCTGGTTGGTCAGCCAGTTCGCCAGCGCGCGGCGACGGTCAACCGGGTCGTCGACGGGGGCATCACCCAATGGCCGCGGTGCCATCTTCTTGCCGGTCCGCGGCTGATAGACCTCGCCCGACTTGGCGACGTAGATGACCTGTTCGCCGCCGAAAAGACCGAACTCGTCGCTTCGCTTGGTCCGTACCCGCGCGAAGTACGCCGCCAGGCCATAGTAGTCGTCCTGCCCGTAGGCTTCGAACGGGTGATGGTGGCACTTGGCGCACTGGAGCCGGACGCCCATGAAGACCTGGGCAGTCGTCTCGGCCAGGTCGTCGGGACTGCTGGCGACCCGGTAAGAAGTTGGCTGGCCCGTTGCTGAATATCGACCCCTGCGCCGTCACCAACTCGGCAACCATCTGGTTCACCGGCATGTTGGACCGGAACGCGTCGCGGAGCCAGAGATTGAACGCCAGCATCCCCTGTGCGCCGAGCTTGTCGGAGTTGACGCGGAGGATGTCGCCCCATTTCAACGTCCAGTAATCGACGTATTCCGGGCGATCGAGCAGACGATCGATCAGCTTGGTGCGCTTGCCGGGATCCTCGTCGCCAAGGAAGTCCTCGACCTCGTCGGCTCTCGGTGTCGTCCCGATCGTGTCGAGCATGGCGCGGCGGAGGAACTCGGAGTCCGAGCACAGACGTCGACGGGACAAGCCCCATCTCGCGCCACTTCTTGGCGGCCTTGATGTCAATAATGTTCTGGGCGGGGAACGCGAACGGTCGCTCGCCGGCAAAGGGGACGGTTGAGCCGCGCCATCGCGGCTTGCCCTTGGTAGCGGACCATGATGTTGGCTTCGCCCTTGCCAACGGTCTTGGCCAACCCCGACGGTCGCACCGTCGCGACGCCTTCATTTAAGGTGTCGAACCGGGCGTCGCGCGTGACGTCGGATTCGGACCCGTCGCTCAGGGTGGCCAACACCACCATGTGCTGTTCCTGGCCGGGCTCCATCAGGCTATGTTGCGGGATATACCTTCAAGCCGACGATTCGCGGGTCGTCGTCACGAGGCTCCGGCGCCCTTGTTCCAGCCATTGCGACCAGCAGCCGGTACGCGGGCGAATCGACCTCCATCTTCTTGCCGCCGCCGTGTGCGACGGTCAATGTGGGCTTGAGTAAGAGCAGGCTTTCTTCCGGGGCGAACGGCGCGACTCGGCGTTGCTCGGCGCTCTTGACGATGGCCGTGTAGTCGGGCTCGGGGTCGAAGCCCAGAAGCGACAGCTTGAATCCGCCCTTGCCGTGTTGCGAGCCATGACAGGCCCCCTGGTTGCAGCCCAACTTGGTCAGTACCGGCTCAACCTGGTTCCGGAAGCTGATCGGCACCTGTCGAGCAGTGCGTTCGATCGCGACCGGGACAATCGTGTCGATCGTCCCGAAACGGACGACGATTTCCCCCGCGCCGTCGGCCAGCGGGCGGATCTCGCCGTCCGGCTCGACCTTGACCCGATCGGGCGTCTTCGATTCCACCCTCGCGTCGAGCGTCACATCACGGCGACCGCCGTCATGCGCCGACGCCCACAACAACCAATCGCTGCGAGGCTGTTGATCCGAATAAGCGAACCTTGGCCGGAAGGACCTCCAGTCGCACGATCGATTTCCGTGAGTCGACAGTCTCGGCACCCCGACTTTCTGGTCGAGACGTCCAGGCCAATGCGAGGATCCAGCCGGACAAGCGCGAGACCAAAGGTCGACCACTGACCGGGTCGAAAACGCTTTCGAGGACATTCGGGGATAGACGGCACATGGGGAGGGCCCTTTCACGAAGGACCACGGTGAACTACACAGGAAGGAGGGAGCGAACGGGGACTTTGCGCGGGCCGGCACTCTTGACACCGAAAACATCGTCCCGCCAACGTTAAACAATGCTTGATTTTTGGTTCAAAATCAAGACGGCAGTGATTGCGATGCGGATTCCAACGGTGTTCTGTCGCGGAGCTAAACGAGATTGAGGGAGAGGCTGAGATGACGAAACCCTGAACTTGACGGTCGGTGGCGTCCATCGGCCACGACCGGCTCTTGTCGCGTTGAGCGCACACACTTGTGCAAGGCGGCAAATTGCGGTTCGGCCTTATGTCCCTTGCGCGATAAAACTTACGTGTGACACAGGTATAACCGGAACTCGCGAGAATCCTTCATCTCCTTATAGCCATTCGACTTACGTGTGACACAGGTTTAATCGCTACAACCGATTCGAAGCGGGAGTCTTGGCCGTATCTCCTTGCGTCGTTGGATTTACGTGTGACGCAGGTATAATCGCTACAACCGGTTCGAAGCACGGAGTCTTGGCAGTATCTCCTTATCGAAATTGGACTTATGTGTGACACAGGTATAATCGCTACAACCAGTTCGAAGCAGCGGTCTTGGCAGTATCTCATTGCAGCAATTGAACTTGTGTGTGACACAGGTATAATCGCTACAATCGGCTCGAGCTATGGGCTTGGCAGTATCTCCATTGCGGCAATTGGACTTATATATGGGACATACCTCAGCGACACGGTCGGTTCGAAGCGGGGGTCTTGGCAGTATCTCGTTATAACAATTGGACTTAGCTGTGGCACATGTCTCATCGGCACAATCGGTTCGAGACCGGACCCGTCATATCTGCTCACCGCATCGTGAACAATGCTCTACCCGGCGAAAGTCGAGGGCGATCGGTTATCTCTTTCACGGCGCCAAATCATTGGTGGATGTGATCGGAATTCGTCGACAACGGGGGCCTTGGCGTCAACCTTTCTTTTTCAATGACCCGCAACAAAGCTAGAAACGAGCGGAAAAGCGCGGAATCGCCTCGTTCCCACGCTCCCGCGTGGGAACGCCGTCTTCGACGCTCCGCATCGGCGCGACACGACGACCACCGGGGGGCCGTGGAGCGGCCGGGAGTCCGTTCCCACGCAGAGCATGGGAACGAGAAAACTCGCTTGCTTCTAGCTCTGTTGCGTCGGATATGGCGCAACTCGTCGGTGGGCCGGTCGTATTTGGATCAAGAGCCATTGCTCGCGGAAATCTAGACCTATTTCGTCATGAGATGCTGTCAATCCTTAGCACGTGCGCGCTGGGTGACGACTCTCAATCCAAGGCAGGTCGCAAGCAGCCCCCAGATAGCCAGAGTGCTTGGCTCCGGTACACCATTGGCGTCTGGCGTCATCAAGAAACCAACTTGTTGTCCGTTGTACGTACCCTGGCCGACGGTCTGGCCCGCGTCTTTGATCCCGGTGGCATTCAGATTGCTCCAGCCGCTATTGGTCGGCAATAAGCTCAGGAGGGACTGAATCGATCCGTTGCTGCAGAGGAAGACATTGCCTACGGCCTGATCGCTTTTGTTCAGCGCCGCGGCGATTATCCCCGAACTGCCCGCGCGAACCGTTGAGATTGGTCGCTGGTCAGGAGAGGGTTCGCTCGCGTGCGAACGAATCGCGGCGCGCCTCTAGCCTGATCAATGAGTCCGCTTTCCTGGCCGCTGACTCGGTTCTTGACCGCCGCCGCTTACACTGTAGACTGAATTCGTTGGGGGGAACCGGGACGCTTTCCATTTTTGATTAGCAAGAAGGAGAGGAGTACGGCTATGTCTGATGGCGCACAGGACCTTTCTCGGCGGGACATGATGCGGCTCGGGGCGACGGGTATGGCCGCGGCAAGCATCGCCAACCTCCCGGTGTTGGCGGATGAGAAGGCCGCCTCCGGCAAACTGCCTAAGCGGCGATACGGCCGCACCGGTCTTGAGATCGGCTGGCTCGTGGGCGCGTCCGACTGGCCGAAGGAGCTTGTTCCCAGGGCGGTGAACGCCGGAGTCAATTACTGGCACAAGGCCCAGAGGTGGAACGCCGATACGCTTCCGCCGGCCATCAAGAGTCTGCCGAGGGAGTCGTATTATCTCGAGTGCGTCGTGGACCGCGTGAACGGGGACCATTCGCGCGGCCAGATTGTTGAAGAGCAGCACTACCAATTCGTCAAGAAATGCCTGAAGGAATCGGGCGTCGGATACTACGACGTCTTCAAATTCCATTTCGGCTACCACTCCATCGAAGAAGTGAAGCAGAACCCAGGCATGGTCCGGGCGTTCGAGCGGCTCAAGAAGGAGGGGCTGGTCAAACACTTGGCCATTTCACAGCATCACTACAACTCGATCGGTGGGGACATGGCCTGGGAAATCCTGGGCTACCTGGCGGACAATCAACCCTACGAGGCGACCCAGTTCTTCTACACCTACGGCGACCGCAAGGAGGTACAGGAATGGATCGACGTGGCGAAGAAGAAAGACGTCGGGACCATCGCCATGAAGACGATGGGCGGTGTGGGACGTGCGGCTGCGGATCCGACCTTCCAGGGCAGCACCCCCGGCGCGGCGATGGTCAAGTGGCTGAAGTCAAACCAGAACCTCACCGCGGCAGTGATCGCGACTCGGAATTTTGATCAGTTCCGAGAGAATGTCGGCGCCGCTGTCAGCTTGGCCATGGGCCCGCAGGACCACGCAGGCGCTCACCCTTTTGTCCGGCTACAACAAGGGACTGACCTGCCTGTTGTGCGCCCAGTGCGTCTCCAGTTGCCCCGAACACATTGGGATTTCGGACATCTTCCGCTACGAGCGGTATGCCCGGGATTATCATGACCTCGACCGGGCGCGGAAAGAATACGCCGCCTTGACGCGGAACGGCACGTCCTGCGTCGGCTGCGGCGACTGCCTACCGACCTGCTCGCAGGAGATCGACATCGCCGCCAAATTGAAGGATGTGCACCGGCTGCTGGGATGAGAGACCGGCGTCGTGACTGGCCCCGATCCCCTTGCACTGACTGCGTGCACAATCCGCCGTGGGTAAAGCGATTGAAGTCAATGTGAGGTCAAGCCGGCGGGTGGCCAGGGGTTGGGTGACACGTGGTTTGGTCTTCCGAATCCGTGCAAACCGGCGACGAGCACGGGTTGAGACAACCCTCGGCAACCTGAAAGACGAGCCACGGGCAGCGCGTCTCCGCACAGGAGCTAGCGATGTGATACGAACCTAACATTTTCGATTCGCCAAGCGCGACCGGGCACCGCGAGTTAACACCCAAAGTGGGCGTTCGATGCGAAGTGGAATTCAATCCGCGTCGGTCGCGTGAATGTCCAGCCCATCCTTGAGCCGGTCTGGCCGGCGAGCCGGGCCGTTCAAGCCGTCGGTTCCTTGATCGGTGGGCTCGTGGTCGCCGGGAGGCTCTGGACCAGAATCCGCCAGCAGCTTGTTGCGAGGAGCTTTGACTTGCCTGGGCTGGCCATCCGGTCGCGGCACGTGTCGGTCCACGACGAGTGAATCGGCGGTGGTCTCGTCGGCCACACCGGGCTCAGAACGCACGAACGCGAGGCCAGCCCGTCCGCGCCAAGCTTGCGGTGCGCCGCATCTTCGGGTTCGGCGCCACTCCGCGTAGTTCCGCGCGTGCCGAGCGACGTGGGCGTGCGCACCGAACTCATCGCCCCCTATCCACCCGGCTACGGCGCTGCCCTCTTTCTGGTCGAAACTGACTCCATTTCGCTGATCGGTTCCAGCCCTGCTGAATCCTTCCACGCGAGCGTAGCCGGCGGCCTCATTGAGGTAATAATGCCTGGTTTGCTCCATTTTCCTGCAGCGAATCATACGCGAATATGTAAGCGGCTCGAACTACCGCCGAAAGCGTCTACCACCACAATCCATACGCACAAGCGAGATTAAAGTATTTTCATGCGCAGTGGACCCACGAAACTTAACTGGGTCGGTAACGTCTCGGTGACGCCGTAGCGCTTTGGTACCTTCGCGTTCAATTGCGTTGCGATGAGCGATGGCGAGGACGCCTTTGAATTTCGCGCTCTCGGGCAGGACGATGGTAGCAAGCCGGACACCCGAGCGGATCGCCAGACTCCACTTCGCCTTCCTTGGATTTCGACGGCAGCGGCCAGAGAAGGTGAACCCAAAAAGCTCGACGATTGTCCGTTTGTCGGATGAATAAGGGCTGGGGCCGAGCGGCTCGGCCGGTGGATTGAACGGGCCACCAGCCGGGTCGAGGTGCTCGAAAATCCCCGAAGGCTTTTCACCCCATTCTTTCTCGATCCCGAAATACGGTGCCATTCGCGTCGAATACGGAGTAGGCGCAGGGTCAACCCTGACTTTCATCAATTTTACGATCCGTCGTGGCCATGGATGCGAGTCGTGTGAGGTTCACCCGATCGAAGTCCGGGAGTGGTCAGGAGGTATGACGATGTCGAGGGCGGCGTTTGACGAATGGGAAGGTCGGTCCGATCGCGGATTTGATCGCCTGGGTCATGAGCCGATGGAGGCGCATTGGGTAAGGCTGCCGCTCGTGAACTGGTGGTTGGTGGTGGTCCTGGGAACGTTCGTCGCGGCGACCGCGTGCTTCGCCGGAGAGTGTCCTTTAAAGAGGATAAAAAACACGATCTTGCCGCGGGCGACCTTGACCGGGCATGACGGAACCGTCGCGTCGGTCGTGTTTCGGCCGGGCGGGGAAATGATGGCTTCGGTAGGACTCAACGGGTCGACCGTACTCTGGGACCTGAAGACTCTGGACCGCGAGTCCGTCTCGCCCATGGGTGCTGGTCAGGACCATTGCATCGCGTTCAGCGCTGACGGCAAGTACCTGGCGACCGGCAGCCCAACGACGGCGGTGACGCTTCACGAGGTTGCGTCGTACGAGCGACGGCTGCTGGTTGACCCATCCGGCGGGACTGCCGGCGCCGAGTGCGTGGCCTTCGCCCCCGGCGCGGGCGGGCTTGGCCGTTGGGCAGCAGGACGGTCGGATCACGTTTTGGGACGTCACCACGAGGCGGGCGCGATCGGAACTGTTCGCACATGGCGACTACGTCGCGTCGCTGGCATTTTCTCCCGACGGCACGACCTTGGCCTCCTCAGGCGGCGACCGGACCGTGCGGCTCTGGGACCTGGCGACCGCCCGGCAGCGGTTTGCGATCCCCGGCCAGCCGAGCAGCCTGGTCGCGCTGGCTTTCACACCCGACAGTCAGCTCCTTGGCTTGGCGGATCAAAGAAGCCCAGTCGTCCAGGTCGTGGATGTCGCCACGGGGTCGACCAACATCGCCCTGCACGGACCCAAAGGCCCCGTCGTCTCCCTGGCGATCAGCCCCGACGGCACCACCCTCGCCGCGGCCGATCTCCAAGGCGGTATTACCTTCTGGGACCTGGCCACGTTCCGCATCCGCACGCCCCAACTCACCCACAAATGGGTTTATTCAATCGCGTTCGCACCCGATGGTCGCACCCTCGCGTCCGGCGATGTCGACGGCACCATCCTCCTTTGGGATTGGCCGCCGTCAGCAATGAGCCGCGATTGAGGGCGTTTTTGCTGCGCACTTCGAACTTCGAGACGTTGCGGGATTGAGGCGCGACGAACGCGTCCCGCGCGTTATCGATATTCCGCCGCGAGTGCGGGGCCTCGCGTTCGGCATGTTCACGGCCTGCGGGTATAATTTTCAGGCGACGGCCTTGTTGGCCCCTCGAATGGCGGTGAGATCTAGATGACGAAATCGCGCAAAGACGATCCACGTCTGATGGGAGTCACCAAGATCTGCCTCGCCCTGCCCGAGGCATTGCGGACGACTACCGGAGACCACGCCTCGTTCGCCGTCCGGGAGAAGAAGTTCGCGTACTACCTTGATAACCATCACGGTGACGGAATCGTCGCGGTCTGCTTCAGGACAGTCCCCGGCCAGAATGAAGTCCTATTGGCCTCGGACAGGTCGCGGTTCTACAGCCCCGCGTACATCGGGCCAAGGGGCTGGGTCGGCCTGCGCTTGGACGTGGGCGACATTGACTGGGCCGAGGTGGTGGATTTCGTCACTGACAGCTATCGTCTCGCGGCGCCGAAACGCCTGGCGGCGCAGGTAGCCGCGCCACCGAGCTGAGCGAAGCGCTGGCCCGATGAAAACTCGGCCGTGCAGCACTTAGAGTCTGTCCCAAAAGGGTCGGAAGCCGCACTCGTAGGGTGGGTGCAACCCACCGAATACCAAGGCTTTGCGTTGGTGGGTTGCACCCACCCTACAACCGTCAGACAGGGCTTCTGGGACAGACTCTTAGCGCTTGCGAGCAGATTTATTGCGAACTGCCTCTCATTAGCGGTCACATGAGGAACGCAGGAGAAGCAGGAGACCAGAAAACCCATAAGTTGGGTTACACTGCGGCCGTTCTCAATGATCGCGTTCACCGGGCGAGGCCCGCGATGATCGTAAACGACACCCAGATTTTCCGTGCCTTGTTCGGCCGGCACATTAGTCTCCTAGCACGCACTTCGTTACCTTCGTTTCCTTCTGTTCAAAACGCATTTGCAGCAGGGAGAATCCTCGGCGCATGGTGAAGACAGAATCTTGGAACAGAAGCAAACGAAGTTAACGAAGATCTTGGTGTGGATTGAACCGGGCCATTTCGTCTCTGGGCGATTCCTGTTTTACTGCCTTCCTGCGTTCGATTATGGCATGGTTCAAGCGGAGGTTCCAGTTCCGTGTGGTTAGGGTCGACGCCCGCCGGGTCTGTTTGTCGCCTTTCGCTCCGCGAAAGGCGACGTTGCGCTGACCCCCAGCCCATGTTACCCGCGAAACTCGTAATCTGAACCATGCCGAAGACCTGACAACTGAACTAATTTAAGCCTATGGTCACACTGCTCGCGCCCCCCCGCTCGCCTGAACGGTCCGTTGCCTTTCTGCCGCCCACAAAGAGCGCTATACGCCATCAAGAGAGCGTGATTGTATTGACAGAATTGATTTGATTGTGGTATAGTGAAGCCAGAGCGAGGGTGTGGTGCGTCCGCGATCGCTCTCATGTCATTTTGTCGTAACGAGATTCACTCGGGTATCTGGCGTATCCAACGGGTTGATTTCGACTAGAAACTGGGGACGAGCAGACCTGTCATCCTCACCTCGTCACAGGACCCATCAATGCGTCGCGGCACATTCTTCAGCGTCGAACCCTTAGAAGGTCGCGCCCTCCTTTCGGGTCTTTCCTATAGTCTGACGACGATGCGGCGACCTACCAGGTCGGCCAGCCGATCCAAGTGAAGTTGACCGAGACCAACACGAGCACCCAGCCAGTGACGGTCGCGGTCAGCCCGAGCGACTTCACGATCTCAGCCCGCCCAAGCCGCGACCGCAGCGCCAGTCTGGCAGTCAGATCCAGGTAACCAGGGCTTAGCCCCAACGAGCGAGGTCCTGCCGGGACATTCGGTCGTTCAGACGGCAACCTGGAACGGCCAGGTCGTCCCCTCGGCTAACGCAACGGCTGCGAGCTATACCTCTGGATCGTTCGTGGTCACCAATCCGAATGCACCCCCGGGCACTACTGCGCAGTTCCAGATCACGTCCCCGTTCACCGACACGTTAACGACCAACCAGTCGGACTATTCGGCGGGCGAACCGGTCCAGATGACCTTCACGATGACCAATACGAGCGATGAGCCGGCCTCGGTCGTCTGGGGGGCTGTCAACGACGGCTTCATCGTGACGCAAGGCAATCAGGTCGTCTGGCAGTCGAACTGAGGGGTGAACCCGCAGTTCCTCGTGAACGATACCGTGCAGCCGGGTAAGTCGTTGACTTTTCCGGGCACGTGGGACGGGACCGTCGCCAGTGACTCAACCGCGACGATGCTGACAGGTTCCTTCGTTGTCACAAACCAGTTGGACCCCTCGGTGTCGGCTGGCTTCCAGATCGGTGCGCCCCTTTCCGAGAGCCTGAACGTATCGCAACTCGTTAATGGCTCGGCAAGCCCCCCGCTCAATTTCGTTTACACGATTACAAACAACAGCGATGCGGCTATCCAATTCAACCTGGCTCCGATCGACTTTGTTGTCACAGCACCGCTCGGCACGACGGCCGGCAGCACGGTCTGGGAGTCCAACCCCAACGCGTCGTCACAGCCTTCGACACCCGAGACATTGCAAGCCGGACAATCGATGACTGAGACGTCGAGCTGGAACGGCGTCGCCAACGAGGGGACCCTGGCGGGTGCGAATGTCTGGGGGTCCTTCAATGTTGCTGCATCAGGCGCCGACGACAGCGATTTCGCAGGCATTCCAGATCGCGAATCCGCTGACCGTATCCGTAACGACAAATCAGTCTACCTATCAGCCCGGCCAATCCGTCCAAATCACCGCGACGGAAACCAACTCAAGCAATCAAGCAATTACAATACTGAATACCCAGAATGCGTTCACCGTGGTGAGCGGTTCAAACGGAGTTTCCCCGTCACGGACGTGTCTTCTAGTGCCCCTACTGTCACGTTGCAACCCGGCCAGTCAGAGACATTCGACGGCGACTTGGGACCCGAGCGCAGCTCAAGGCGGACAGGGACACAACGGGGACGAACGCCAGCGAGTCGTACTACATCGACTTTAAGAACTATATGGGAGTCACGTCGTCGTCCCCGTTTGTGATTGAGTCACCGCCGACGGACCCGACATCGCCGCCGACGGCCCCAACCTCGCCGCCGACGGCCCCAACCTCGCCCCCAACGGCTCCATCGTCGCCTCCAACGGCTCCATCGTCGCCTCCATTGGAACCAATAGCGCCGTCGAAGCCCGAACTCGCCGTCGGCCGAGTTCGAGCACGCCAACAGCAGCCAATTCGAATTCCAGCCCGATCACGGTGATTCTTACGACGAACCAATCGGGAAGCCGATCCGGCCATCCGGTCCGTCTCACCGTCAAGCTCAAGAACGTCACGAAAACGAGCCAGCGTTTGGCGGCCAATGCGAGAACCGACGGCATCACCGTGCTGGAAGGCTCGACCGTTGTCTCAAGGATGACGAAAAGCCTGCTGACCTCGAAAGCCAAGACGCTTAAGGCTGGGCAAAGCATTCAGCTCACCTCGACGTGGAATGGTAAACCGAACCAAGCCGGAATGAAGACGCTGAACCCCGGTGTTTATACGGTGTTGGTCAATGAGGGCGGTTATTCGGCTTCGACCACGATTCAGATCAATTGAGACGGGTCTTCGTCCAGCCGGCAGAAGAATACGTCAGTTGGCTCTGACGTCCGCGGCCATTCCTTGGCGGGTGTTGACGACGAGCGGCGGCGAGCATTGGTAGGATCACCACCAGGAACAGCGTCACCGTGATCATCAAGGGTCCTGCCATGCGAAGGCCCAGGCCATCGATCATGTTGCGGATTACCGGGGCAAGCAGCACCAGGTTCGGGATCGCCGCGCCAGGATGAGATGCCTGCCGCCGAGGAACGGGGTCTTGCCATCATCGCCCCACCCAGTCCGAACAGCGCAAACAACGTCGGCCAGGCGAATACATAGCTCGAGTTTGGCAGCCATCGAGCGGTAATCAACGCCAGGACCAACCACCACGTGAGTGCACCCAGAGCCAGACCTTCCAGTGATCGACCGATTGCCACCCGACGGAAATGGCCAGCGTAATGACAGTCGCGATCATCAAGCACACCGACAGAATCTGTACGTCGATCGTCGCCCAGGCTATACCCAAATTGATCATCATGTCGCGGAGGACCATCCAAAATAAGTGCACAGCGAAGACTGAGGCCACGGTTGCGATTGGCCAGCTCAATGCGCCCATCCCGATGTCGAAGATCTTCACACGTCCGACCCGAGTCTGAGCACGACCACGCCCAGGAAGCCCAGCGTAAGTCCGAATTGCGATTGGCATGGACCAGCTCTTTGGATAGAACACGACGGTCCGGCTCAGGACAGACGTATAGATCAGGTCTTCGCTCGAAGGGTGGTCGAGTTCGAGGGTGCCGAAGTGTCGCGTCATCGCCAGGGCGTTCTCGCCAAGGTGCTGGACGGTGTCCGGGTCGAGGTTCTCCACGGTGTCCGTAAAGTGTGATAGTTGCGGACACTGATGAAGGCGAAGTTCAGGCCGGCGAGCCCGGCTCGCTTAAAGGTCGTCAGGTCGGTATCGTTGCCGAGGATTGGGTATACGTCCATGCTCACCGACGTCGCCAGCGGGCGTGGGCTTGCCAGGGCAAACTGGCGGATCAACCAGCCGTTATTGACGCTGTCTCGAACATGAATGACGGGCCGCTGCTGCCTCGCGCATCGAAGTTCAGGACAACGCCGACTTCCTTGGCCCAGGGATGTTCGTCGACGAAGAGTTTCGAGCCTTGGAGGCCGCGTTCCTCGCCGTCATCGAGGAGTGCGATCACGTCCCGCTCGAGTGCGGGGCCGGCGTTGATCGCCCTCAAGGTCTCGAGTATGGCGGCCACACCCGAGGCGTCATCTCCCTGCGCCGGGGCGTATTGGCCGGTGTCATAGTGTGCACACAGGAGACTCGCCTTCTTTCCCGATGGACCTTGGCCCTTCCGTCGTGCGATAATGTTTCGCAACGGAGACTTTTTGTCCTTTGGCATTTGGATCTCGGGTTCGAGCCCAAGATCGGTCGAGCCTTTTGATGAGGACCCCGCGGACCCGCTCGTTCTCGGGCGTGCCGGTCGGATGCGGCGACCGGGCGATTGCCCGGACGATTCGCCATGGCGCGTCCCGACGAAAATTCGGTCGACGGCGCGTCGGCGGGTTTGGCGGCCGGAGGCTTCTGCACCTCGATCGCGAACCAGGAGATGGCGACCGCCAGAAACAACCCGGACCAAGCGAGCCAGCCGCGATCACCGGGATTCATGATTTCTGGCTTCCTCGGGAAGGAATTCGACAGAACGGCGAATGTCGTCGTCTCTATGGATCCAGCCACCGATCCCAAAGCGGGTGGTCCGATCCCGCGTTCGACGGCATTGGCTGCCCGAGGCGCTCCGGGACTCGGCTGTGTCTCCGGCCGCAGGGATTCCCGGGATATTCATCTTCCTCCATCCGCCAACGTGCTTGTCGGTCATCAAGCTGCTGGGCCGCCGATCCAACTGAAACTCCGCGAAGCCATTTCCGATGCGAAGAGTTGCGCGTTTGGGGACCCTGAATTCACGTCCAGAGTGACACGATAGACCACACACCATTCCGCCTGCGCGTGGTGATCGCACCGATCATTCGCCGGACTCTCAGCCGGAGATTTGCCTAACGCGACATCCCAGAAACGGCCATCCGCTCCGAAATGACCAATCGCAAATCAAGCTACGCACATACCGTTCGACGAGCTCGCGGTCCGCGGTACCATCATCGATTCCACGGATGGACCTCACCTCCGCCCGCCAGACTCCCGACGTCAAGAGGTTTGGATCGCAAAGTCGCCACGTGGTTTGCGGGAACGTTTGTGCGAGTCGGCTATCTCGGTGATCCTCCTGAGGACGAGGCCTTTCGCCGCAAGAATCGCGATCAGCACAATATCGACACCCCGCCCGAGATCACCACGGAGCCGATGTCGAAGGCGGTCGCGGCAACAGTCCAGCCCGTCGCCCGAGGACCAGCAACGAGAACAGCAGAAGACGACGCGAAAGTAGCCGGCGTGGCCATAGGCCGGCGATGCCCTCGACGATCAAGGCCATGAACGAGCCCGGCACAACGACAATGAGCCCGAACAGGACGTGCACGGTGCGGATCCAGTCGCGGGCATGAAGCCGCATGGTTTGGCCTCGATTTCCAAGTGCCTACCGATGATTCGACCCCAATCCTTTTCGGCGGCATTTGAAAGAAGCTAACTGCAATATATACCGAGAGTCGACAGAATCTTCCACGAAACGATTAGGTGACTCGGCGAGCGATTAGGCTGGGCGTGTTGAAAAGTTGGCGTTTACGGATACTCGAAGCGTGAATTCGAGACGTGTGTATTTGTTTGCGTGTTATCGGTACGTCCCCCCCTTGAGAAGGGGGGGCAGGGGGGGTTAAAAGGCATAGCCAGCACGTTGGGCCGATGCGACAACTCCGAAGAGCACAGCCGTCCCGGAACCGTGCGTCAGGCTGGGGTTACGCGGGGATACCCCCCTGCCCCCCCTTCTAAAGGGGGGGACGACCGGACCGGAATCCGAATGAAGACGAGGCTTGTGCAAGACGAACTTTTCATCACCCGAGCGTGACGCTGTCTCAATTCCTCCGACGATGTATCCCGAGGAATCTGGTCGCACCGCGGTCTTGATGAACGGCAGATGTTCGCTGAGGATAGAAGGCTAAGTCGCGTCCCGTCGATTCGGGCGAATGGCGGAGTTGGCGTCTGGGTTCTCGATTGGAGGAATCAACCGTGTACGATCCGATCTCTCGACGATTATTCACCAGCCTCGGCACGGGCCTGGTGGTCGGTTCCGCAACTCGCTCGGCCTCGGCCGACGACAAGCCGGTGGCCGTCCGCCTCCTCATCCCATCGAGGCGTCGTTTGACCGCGACTATCCCGCGCCGGGTTTCAAGCCCTCGTGGAAGAAGCCGCAGATCAACCGTCTGTTCGTGCAGGATTTCGTCATCTATGCACACTCGGAGCTGGACATGGTCAAGAAGCTGCTCGACAAGGAGCCGACGCTGATCAACGCTATGATGGACTGGGGCGGCGGCGACTGGGAGAGCGGCCTGGGGGGGCGTCACACATGGGCCGCCGCGATATCGTCGAATTCCTGCTCGAACGCGGGGCGCGCATCGACATCTTCTGCGCCGCCATGATGGGCCAGCTCGACGCGGTCAAGTCGTTCCTCACACTCCAGCCCAAATTGATCGACGCCAGGGGCCCCACGGTTTCACCTCCATTTCCACGCTCAAGTCGGCGGCAAGGACTCGGAGAAAGTCCTGGATTATCTCCAGTCGATCAAGAAGATCGAGCTGAAGCCGAATCCGTTCCTCAAGAAGTCCGCCGACCCGGCCAAGCCGCCGAAGTGAAACGGTCCGTTGATTGTGGTCTCTTGGCTCAACCGAACTCGCCGATCTGGCGACACTCGAGATGCTCACCTCGATGCGACCATTCTTGATGCTCTCCCTCGCCTGGACGGTTGCCAACGGCGTGGCGATAACCGGCCTCGCCGCGGAAAAACGGCCGAACGTCCTGTTCATCGCGGTGGATGACCTCAACGATTGGGTTGGATGCCTGGGCGGCCATCCCCAGGTGAAGACACCCCATATCGACCGTCTGGCGCGGCGGGGAACGCTTTTCACCAACGCCCACTGCCAGGCCCCGTTGTGCAATCCGTCGCGCTCGAGTCTGCTCACCGGTCTGCGGCCGACTTCGACCGGTATTTACGCGCTGAGCCGGGAATCCGCGCTGTGGCATCGCTGAAGGATCACGTCACGTTGCCGCAGCATTTCGCCGCCCAGGCTACTTGACCGCGACCTCCGGCAAGGTCTTTCACGACGGCTCGATCGCGCCGGCCGACCGACCCGCGAGTTTCAGGTCTGGGGCGCGACGACCGGCACGCTGTATCCGCCCGAGAAATTCGTGCACACGCCCGACGATATCGCGGCGATGGACTGGGGCGTGTTCCCCGTGCGCGACGAGGACCAGGCGGATTGGAAGATCGCCGACTCGGCGATCGCCCAGTTGAAGAAGTGCCGGAGGACCGGCCGTTCTTCGTCGCGGTCGGCTTTCGGCTGCCGCACGTCCCGTGTTTCGCGTCTCAGAAGTGGTTCGACTTGTACCCGGAGGAGACGGTCCTGTTGCCGGAAGTGAGGGCGGACGACCGCGACGACGTGCCGGCGTTCTCCTGGTACTTGCATTGGAAGCTGCCCGAGCCTCGGCTGTCCTGGTTGAAGCGGGCGAACCAGTGGCGCCCGCTCGTCAGGGCGTACCTGGCGAGCACCAGCTTCATGGATAGCCAGGTCGGCCGGGTGCTCGATGCCCTGGACGCCACCGGACGCGCCAAGGAGACGGTCGTCGTCCTCTGGTCCGACCATGGATGGCACCTGGGTGAAAAGGGGATTACCGGCAAGAATTCGCTCTGGGAGCGGTCCACGCGCGTGCCGCTGATCATCGCCGGCCCCGGCGTCTCGGCCGGGGCGACCTGCGCCCGCGCCCGTGGAGCTGCTCGACATCTACCCGACGCTGATCGAGCTCTGCGGCCTGACGCCCCGCGCGCGGTCTCGACGGCCACAGCCTCGTGCCCCAGCTCAAGGACGCGAACGCCCCACGTCCCTGGCCGGCCATCACAACGCACAACCGCGGGAACCATTCGGTCCGCTCGGAGCGCTGGCGGTATATCCGTTACGCCGACGGCACCGAGGAACTCTACGACCACCGCGACGACCCAACGAATGGAAAAACCTGGCGAACGACCCACGGCTCGTGGATGTCAAGCGCGAGCATTCCCGCTGGCTGCCGGCCCGGGAGGCACGCCCGCGCCGGGAAGCGCCATCCGGTTGTTGAACCGGGAAGACGGCATCTGGTACTGGGAGGGAAAGCCGATCGTCCCCGGCGAGTATTTCCCTTCAACGTTTGAAACGAAGACGCCGGCTGCCGCGACCAAGGGAGTCGCACCGAGCTCCCGATGATGACCGGGCTGGGACCTCGTCCAGAACCTCATTGCGCCACGACGTGCGTTTCTTGAATGCGCTGTATTGTCGGGACTCTGCCCGAAGGTCTTTCCCGCGAATTCTTTGTGAAATCTGCAGATCTTTCGCCATGGCCGTGGTTCAGAAAGTCGGCTATCATTCGGGCCATACCAGCCCGAAGCGTAAGCGAGGCGAACCGAACCCTCGCTTACGCTTCGGGCTAGTATGATGGGCTTGACGACTCCAAAAAAATGTTGTCCGAGAACCTGAGTTGTTGAACCGCGCTCTCACCATGAACGAACTCTTCGCGAACCTCCAGACATCAACGATCGCGACCCTCCTCGTGGTCTCGATGGTGCCGACTTATCTGCTGATGCTGGTTCAGGCTGTTTACAACGTGCCGCTACGGAACGACCGCGCACGCCTGGGGAATTGCCTCATTTCAGTTCGCCCGAACGACGAAGCGCTCGCAAGAGATTGTCAATTCGTGGGGCGACAAGGTGCGAACAGTCGCCATTCCCGGACTCTGGCTGGATTATCTGTTCCTCATCTCCTACGCGATCACGATGGTTCTCGGATGCGTCTGGTCCGCCCGGCAGCTTGGCGGCCGGGTCGAGTGGCTGACGAGGTTCGTCGAAATCTTGCCATGGCTGATGGTCTTGGCCGCATCCTTCGACGCGACCGAAAACCTGGCGCATCTGATCCAGCTTTACTCACGACCCAAACCACCATGGCCCTTCGTTGCATTTCTTTGCGCGTGGGCGAAGTTTCTCCTGGCCGGCGTGGGAGCGATGTACTGCGCGGCTGGTGTTGCGGCCTGGGTAGCCCGCCATCCCATTGACCGCATTCAGATTGTGATCGCCGTGATGGGTGCGGGGGTTCTCATGTTGTTTTATCTGCAATCCCTACCCGAGCTTCTCCGTTTCGCGTTCCGGCACGCGGCGATCGTGTTCGTCGTTGTCCTGGTATACGGGTTGGTTTATGGACAGATCGGCACGGACTATGGGATTGTCTCGCTGTTCTGGAACGATCGGCTCACGACCCGGATCAGTGCGAGCCTGGCGGTCACGTTGCTGCTCGCTGACCTGGGAATTGTCGTGTATTTCGCAGCGCCGAGCTCGTGGCGGCGATGATTGGTCTACCCGCCATGGGAGAAGCCAAACACCACTCGAACCGTGGGTGATAACCTGGCGTATCTGAGCCGGTTTCTCACCAAGGGGGGCTTGCCATTCGTCCTGTTGCTGCTGGCACCCGCCTTATTGCCGGCTGTATTCCCCGGCGTGCCGCGGACCGCGGCCTCGATGGACGGCGGATGGGCGGCGTATGCGATCGACGCTTTGATCTGGGGCTCGGGCATCGCCATCGGGGCCAGCGTGCCTCTGCTGTTCCTGCTCTCGATCCGGCTGCTCTGCAAGAAATGGTTGCCGCGCGGGCCCGAGATGAAGGAGGACCGGAGGATCTCGATTCTCATCTTCTACGTGGCGTTCTTCGGATTGTACGCGCTGTTCGCCTTTCCTTTATATGACTGGACGTCTCCCGCGTTCGCGATCTGCACGCTGCTGGGTGTTCTGCTGATGATCTACGCCCTCTTCCAGTACTTCGTCAATCAAGCGAGCGCGTCGTTCGGTCGATGGCCGGTGCCTCCCGGCGCAATCCTGGCTGGCCTGTCGGTCCTTATCTTTGGGCTGGCGAACAACGATCCATACAAGTTGAGTTTCCCGGAGATGACTGCCTATTACCATAGCGGCAGTCACGGGATCGTCGATCTACGCAAGGCAGTGCGAGAACAATATGGGCACGAACGGAAACCGCTGCCTCAAGGCGGAGCGAATCTGATCGAAGATCGAGTCGCGCTGCAAAACTGGCTCGCCGTGGTGAAGGCCCAGAACGGCGCAGGCAGCAAAGCCCGGACCAACAGAGCGCGGACAAACCCAAGCTGGTCATCGTCTCCATCAGCGGCGGCGCGACTCGCTCGGCATTCTGGTCGGCCGTTGTGCTTGACCGGCTCGAAGCTCAGATACCTGGCTTTGGCAGCCACGTGCGAATCGTCACCGGCGCTTCAGGAGGAATGGTGGGGGCGGCCTACTACGTCAAGCAGCGACACGATATCCACTCGGGCGTTGCCGCGAAAGCGTTATCATCGATGATCCCGGTCGATAGTATCACGCCGGTGGCTGCCTACATCGCGTTGCGCGAGGTTTGGCAGTCCATCTTGCCGAGGACGGCGACCAGAGACCGAGGTATCGTGCTCGAAGAGGACTGGAACGACATCAACTTCCCGATTCAGAAACTGCGGCTGGATGAGGAAAACGGCAAGATTCCGTCGATCATCCTCTCGCCGATGATGGTCGAGGACGGCCGGCGGTTGCTGATCACCAACCTTGATCTGTGGCCATTCGCGGCGGCGGGGGGCAGTGAGGTGACGGCGAGAGATCCAGGCTCACGTTCTCACCTTTTCTCGCTTTCCGCCGTGGAGTTCTTCCGTCTCTTTCCCTTCGCGACCGGATTTCACCTGGCCACGGGAGTGCGCATGAGCGCAACGTTTCCGTATGTGTCACCGGCCGTCAATCTGCCGACGGACCCACCACGACGCGTCGTCGACGCGGGCTACTACGACAACTTTGGCATCCAGTTGGCCACGGCGTGGGCTCAATGGAATTTCGACTGGTTGACCCACGAAACCTCGGGAGTCGTGCTGGTTCAGATCCGTGACGCGACCAGCGAGGAAGAGCGACTGGACGTCGTCGATGCACCGACGGGATTCTGGGCGACGCTTGCGCGCGGCGCCCAGTTCTTCACGAGCCCGCTCGAGGCGGCCGAACAGGCGCGGTCGGCATCCGGTTTATTCCGCAACGATCAGGATGTGCAGTCCTTGAGCGATGATTTTACCGAATACTGGAAGCGGCGGGCACGCAATCAGATCAAGGACGAGGCTCAGCAAAAGCAGGCACTCGGGCGAGCCAGTGCGTTCTTCACCACGGTTGTGTTCGAAAACTCCGCCGAGGTGACCTCCGGGCACGCCGATCCTCGAGACACAACCTTACGCCGGCGGCGGGCGCCACACCACTCGTCCCGGGTAGCGCTCAACTGGTATCTCAGCGACGCCGAGCAGGATGCCCTGCGGCGCGCGATCCTGACGCCACCCGCCGGCATGACCAAAGAACAACGATTCGCCAAGATCGCGGAATTGAGGGAACAGGTCGCCAGAACGCATGGAGCCTCCAGGAGTTACTGGCTCAGCGAGCTCCAGATGGCGGTGAACTACGAGCAGTTAGTTCAACTCAGTCAATGGTGGAATCAAGCCGGTCCCGCTCCCTGATCATTTTCCGCGGGCGGGTGAGTGGGGAGTCGCTTCTCGATGTACTTCTGGGCGCCGGACCAGCGAATGTAAACGTGCCAGACGAACGTCAGGTCAAAAAGAACAATGGCCAGCCACCAGACGTAAAGGAACGCGGCGCCAGCGAGCAATACGGGCCAGATCGGGCCCTGTACGAGGGCCGCGTCGGTTACAGCCTGCATCTCCGAGGCTCGGCCCACGGCCCGCTCCGCTTCGCTCTCGCAGCAACGGTCATCGTTTCCCGCCGATCCAGAATTCTGGCCGCCCGGCTTCATTCGGGAATCCCGTGCCACCTCGGCCAACTGGACGAAGGCGCTACGGACCTTGTCGTCGACGGCCCTTGCGATCGCAACACGGTCGCCGCGTTCGACGGCCTGGTTGATCCGCACCTTCTCCTCGTCGGACACGCGGGGAGGGCTGAAGACGAATTGCGTGATCACCATCATGAGGATCAAGAGTCCGCCCGTGTGGATCAGCGGCTTCGTGCCGACTTCCGGGTACGCCCAAGAGACTCGCCAGGCCATGAACCCGATGAACCACGCCACCGCGACCAACTCCAACGACCGCCATGGAACCGTGGTGACCAACGGCCCAATCACGGGCTGGTCGAGGAGTCCGGTAGCCGGGACTATCCCGGACAGGAACGCGTCCGTAACCCGGAGCGCCAAGATCACGAGCACGACCGGGAGGAGCGTGAGCAGGACGGGGCGCAATCCCTGAACCAGCACCGCGAGCACCGTGCCCGCGGCGAGTGCATAGATGAGGTACAGATTATAATCGTTGAAAAACGGGTCATTTCCCGGCGTTTGCGTTACGATCCTCTCCATGCTGTACCGATTCTCGGGGAAGACCCGGAGGTACAGCGATGTGAACAGTGCGGCGAAGACGAACGCCCAGACCCTCCACCGTATTTCCCTGGCCAAGCGCGGCATCCTCGCGATCAGCGACATGCCGGCGAGTAAGCCGAAGACGCCGAGAACGTTCTGGAAGATCTGCGCGGGCGTCTCGAACCGCGCGCCGATCGGGTCGAGATTGCCGCGGACTGCTTTGTAGATCAGGTAGCACGCCAGGAAAAGCAGACCAGACGCCATCGCATAGGGCAGAAGGTAGCTCGTCAACAATGCGAGGAACTTCGTCCCAGGCACGTCGAACCGCGCCGTCCGCGCGCTCCGGAGCACGGAGCTCGTCGGGTCGACGACGTGCTCGATAAAATGCCCGAAGACTTCGGGGTCGCTCCAATAATCGTTGTGCGCCTTCCCCGGGAAGTAGTAGCGCGTAAAGCCGATGTCGTCCTCGCCCTGCTCGTCCCGGAAGGCGAAGAACCGGCTCCACTTCGTCTCCCTCATCCAGGCGCGGGTCGGTTGCAGGTTGAAACCGATCGGATCCCCGAAATCATAATAGTTCTTCCAGGGGATCGGCAGGATCGCCTGGTCGGCCTTTTTGGATTTGTAACGGTCGAATAATTCGGGCCAAAAGCGGACGTGCTTGTTTAATGGCGATCCGATCGTCATGAATCCGCGAATGCTCTTGGCCCAGGACGCGCCCTCGGAAAGCCCCTTGAGCAGGCCCATGAAGGCGACGACGGTCCCTTCGCTGTGCGCGATGATATAGACCTCGGACTTTGGGAGGTAGCGGTGAAGCTTTACAAGCACGTCGTCGAAGATCTCGAGGAGCTGCCTGCGATAATCTTCAAACTCGGTGACGACTTGGACGTCGTTCAGGTAGTCGTTCAGGAGTTGCTTGAGGTCGAACTTGAAGAGGCCGGCCTTGTCGGCAAGGAAGGAGACGCGGTCGGTGACGATGACGCCCTGAATCAGCTCCTCGATGACCTGTTCGAGGCGCTCATCGTCATCCTGGGTCCGGGTGGGGAAGCCGGCGTTGTCCGTCTCCTCGCGAAGCCGGAGCCGTTGCACCAAGGTTCGTGCCCACTTCTTGGGTTCCTCGAGGATATGCTTGTCCGCGGCGGGAATTCGGGGAACATTTGCCCAGTAAATCTCGGCGAAGCCGCATTGGATCGGCGGGTCGCGGTCCGGGTCGGGGATGAAGGCCTTGGTGACCGTCCCGCCGGGCCCGTGGAACCGCCCGAGCGGCATCGCCGCGGGGACGCCGACGTAGTCACAGACCCGAAAGGCGACCGACTGCACCGTCTCGCCCTGGAACTGGTCGCCAATGCCATGCACCGCGACGAAGATCTTCTTGACCGGGCACCAGGTATTAATCAGATCCGACAGCGGCGGCCGAGTTGCCTCCGGGATCGACCTGAGAGTGTCGAGTTTGTCGTTCTGAACCCCTTCCACAGCGGCAAGGTTCGTGCGGACGCTCACAGCAGAGCTTTCGATCACACGCTTAAGCGCTTCCAGGTCCGCGTCGCCCGCCGGGATCGTTGGGGGCGTTGCTTTGATCAGTTCATCGAGCGCGATCAAGGCATCGTTCAGCTCGTTTAATGTCTCTTTCAGCAGGCGCCGCCGGCCTTCTCCCGATAGCTCCCGCGACTTGTCCTGGGTCATCGACTCCGGGACCGGCTCGGCGCCGGCCAGTTTGATGAGGCCCGTGAGGATTGTGGTACGATACCGCTGGAATTTCCGGCGGGCCTCTTCCGTGGGCCAGCCGCTTTCCTGGAGATCGAAAGGCATTCGATACAGCCTCCCACGAGATAAGTGCGGCTGGGTGCCCTGCCGCGGAGGCCAACGCCGAAATCCGCCGCGCTTTTCGAGCCGGGCGCCCGAGGAGCCCTAGGGCATGTACCCCGGCTCAGGCTCGCGGCGCGGCTCGTTATTGCTGTTGTGCCGCACCTTGGAAATGGCTTCGTAAACGACCCGGCGGGCCCGATTGATGCCGCCGAGCGGACGGTGCTCCGGCAAGCAGTGCCAGGGCGTGTACGACAGATTCTCGCCGAACGACATCCGCGCGGTGGTGTCAAACGTCTGGCGCGGGATCACGATCGTGGCGACCTTCCGAAAGGGTGCGCTCTGCGCGGACCACTCGATCGTCGCGTCCTCGACAGGCATCGCCTTGTTCCCGGGAGGCGTCTGAACCTGGACCAGGAAGTCGAATCGAGCCTCGGCCCGGTCGAGGTGGGCCGCCAACGCCGCTCGAAGCCGATCCGGCGATGTCATGTCCTGGCGCTCAGGCACTTCCGGCGGCCGTGCGTGCGGGCGCGCCGAGTATTTCACTGCCCGGTCGCCAAGCGCGTAGGGCGTGGCGCTCCAGTAGATAATCTCCAGCGGGCTCTTCGGCATCTTGCTCACCGCGGCGCGGAGGGCGCGGAACTCGTGGAAATGCAGACCGAGAATGAAGTAGTTCACGGCGATGTACGCAGAGCGCTTCTGCGCTCGGTGCGCGCGCCAGAACATGATGTTCTTGAACAGAGATGGTTTCGATGCCCGCTCCATCACGTCGCCGAGTGCCCGGTTGCTCCGCGCATTCCGTGAGAAAAACACGGGGTGGTCCATCAGGACGAAGTCATGCGTCCGCTCATTGCGCTCGTCGTCCAGGACCTTCGGCCCGTCGACGTCCATGAGCTTGATCGCCATGCCGTGGATGTCGCCGACCCCGTCGTCGTCCTGAGACCCGTTCGAGTAGCGGACCCAGGCGGGGTAGGTCCGGGGCTCGCGGAAGATGCCGACCTTCAGGTCGTCGGGCACGTCGGCCGCGACCGTGAATTCGGCTCGGACGCAGCCGTGCTGCTTGGGGTGCTGACCCCGTCGTACGGGTCGGCGGTCCTTGTCGAGGATGACATCACTGACCCTCGAGATATCGGCGATATCGTTTGCCTCTCGCGGCGGGACTTTTTCTTCGGGGTGGATGGCTTGCGTCTCTGACATCGGCGGAAGGCCCTCGCGTTCGGACTGGGTCAAAGTGACTTCACGTACTCGATGATCGCCGCACGCTCGTCCTGGTCGAGCCCGGGCCCGATGACCCCGAAGAACGGCGACGGCGACACTTTGTCGTCGTGGGCTTTCTTCATGACCCTCGCGGAGATCTCCCGCTGGCGCTTGCGGCGCTCCGCCTCGGGCAGTTCCTGATACTCCTTGAGCTTTAACCCCAGCAGCTCGGCCCACCGCTCTGCCGGCGACTTGGTGGGAGCGAGGTCCGAGGTATGGTTGATCGCGAGCTCCAGCTCGAGCAATGTCAGATCGCGGAACTCGTGGCCGGTGTTGTAGTTCCCGGCCAGGCTTGTGTCGATCGTGAAATCATTCTCGCCGCCGTCGGTCCGATAGCCGACGAGGTCCGTGTCGAACTCGGTGCTCCCGATCACGAACGATCCCGGTCGTGCGGCGACCGGCGAGAGCAGGGCGTCGAGGTTGGGCACGGATGCGTTGTGGAGGTAAGGCGGGGTCGCCCAGACGCCGTCAAGCGGGCGGGCCTTGTACTTCACATTGGCAACGAGGATGTCCTTGTCCGGCATACTCCGCTGGTGGTCGCGCCATCGGTCCCACTGCGCCGCTCTGCATCGCTCAGCCCGGCGGCCTTGAAGGCCCGCTCGCGGATTTCCTCGGTGACGACCCGCAAGCCCTTCACGGCCGAGGCGGTGATCGTGGCCGGGCCGACAACGGCGGGGTCCGCGCTCGGTTGCGTTGGTCCGCCCTTGCCGAGCTGCCTCGGGCCAAGATCCTCTAGAGCGTTCTTTGTCTCCAGTGGGAACGGGTCAGGAACCAGGGCAAACCGCGACGCGAAGTCAGCGGCCTGCGCGGGGTCGGTGCCGATCGTGGCGAGGTCAAAGAGCGGGGTCTTGAGGAACCGCCGGTCGAATGGGGCCGGCAGGTTGGACTTCAGCCAATACGTTGGCTCCGTCCTCACCAGGTCTTCTTTCAGCTCCTCGACCGACGGGCCGTGGCAACTCACACAGTAAAGCTTGTAGAGCTCCTCGCCGCGCTTTACCAAGTCCGGCTTGAGTGGAGGGAACCCGGCGGGCTTCACGGCATCAGTCCACTTCGGGGCGAGCAAGCCGCGGTAGGGCTCGGGCCCGCCGAGCTGGTCCTCGATCAGGTGGAGGTGGTTCACGTTCACCGTCGACTGGAGCAGCCGCGGGTCGCCCGGCGTCACATTTGTCCGCGCACCGACACCGAGCGCCTCGCCGATGTTCCGCACCATGACCATGCGGATCGACCCGTTGTACTGGACCCAGTCGAACCAGGATGTGCCCCAGAGGTGCGGGAAGTTGACCGGCGCGACGGCTGCGACGACGTTTCCCGGCTTGATCGGCCCGAACACCCGGTTGCCGATCAAGGATAGCGCGTCGGTCCGCGCGGCACCGCTTTCCAACTCGTTGACGTGCCGCTTGTCGTCTTCACGGCTCGACTTGGCTGCCGCCATGAACCAGTCGTCGACCTGGGCACGGAGCCGCTTGCGGGCGTCCCGCGTGTCCCGGTCCTTCAGCACCCGAGCGGCAAACGACTCAAACCGGCCCGGTACATACAGCGTGTAGAGCACTGCTTGCCCGAGAGCCCTCTGGAGTGCGCGAAGGTTGACCACCGCCGACCCGCCCTCGATCAGGATGTCGACCTTTTCGCCGCCAACTTGCCGGTATGTCAAGCGCCCGGTGTGACAGGCCGCGCAGGTCAGCCCGACCGCGTTATAGGGCCCAGCGTTGAACGCGTCCGGCTTGTCCGTAGGGGCGGTCGGGTCGACGAATTCCCTAGCGATCGCCCAACCCAATGGCAAGAGCCCGCCGGGGTTGAGTTCCGGGTCCGGCTCGCCGGGCAGAAACCCAAGCCGGCTCATGTATTTCGGTTCGAGGAACTTGCCGTGGCCGTGGAAAATCCCCACGTCGGGCTGCTCGAGTTCGATCAGCCAGGCGTACGGCATGATCGTCGTGCCTTGGTTGATATGGCGGAACCACTTCCGACCGGCGTCGTCCCAGTGGAATCCAGGGTCATTCGGCCGGAAGCCGTCCTGTGGCAGCGTGATGATTCTGGATTTGGAGCCGAGGGCCCGCTCGGCAGGCAACTTGGGCGTCAACACCTGTCTCACGTCGAGCGCATAGACCGCGATGAGGAATATCAGCGCCGCGATGCCGGCCAAACTATAGAGAAAGTTGCGGATGAACCGCCTGCGACGGATCGTAGTCGGGCTCATCGGGTCCAACACTCCCTCGACGAATAGGTGCGGGTGACGGACGGGCTCCGGGCAGGCGACGATGGAAACGGAGCCCGCGCTCTGATTTCACCGGCGGTTGCCCCCGGGACCGAGCCCGGGGGCTACGCGGCGGTCAAACCTTATGCGGCTGGGGCGACTCCGCCCGGGCCTTGCGGCGTGCCAGTAGATCAACGCCCGGGCGTGGCCGAGCGACGCGTGATCGTCGGCCGTCTTGGCCAGCGGCAGGTTGATGCAGTCGTGCGTCCGGTTGGCGTCGAACGACAGCGCATCCATCTCCGCGTAGGTCAGGGCCTTGTTCAGGTGGAGCTCGGCGATGTCCAGCCATGGGAAATTTCGCTCTTCCCAATAGACCATCGGGTTGAGCACCTCGGGATCGTCCGCGGGCCGGATCTGGGCTTGGAGCAGATAGTTGACCGTCAGGTGATTGACCCGCACTTCAAAGTCGCGGCGGCGGTAGTCGGCGGCGCGCTGGTCGTCGGGCCACGGGAGGCTGTACGTTTCACCCTTGGCGCGGATGTCGGGGGGGAACAAACCGCGTTCAGGCCCACGGTCTCCCGGGATCGACCGGAACCGGATGTACCGGAGAACGCCGGCCTTATCGGTAAACTCGAAGATGATCTGGCTATGGTAGTAGAACTCCGTGTACGATCCGGAGCGGTAGCCCTCGGTCAGCTTGTTGTCGTCGATGACCCCAGCCTTGAGCAGCGGCAGCACGGGTCGCGCCGTTACTCTCGCCGGGCTTGAATGGGGTGTGGACCATCGTGTTAAACGCCCGCGCCGATGGGACAAACATCGTCGTTCCGGTGTTCATCATCAGGTCGTGAAAGCCTGCTCCGGTCTTGTCGTCGTCGGTGAGGAACTTGATCGAGATCGCGCCGCCGTCGAGGAAGCGATCGTCTGTCTGCGGGCCGGGCGTCGCGTGCCGGACGACGATCGGGTAGGTCTTCCCGAAGCTGAAGAAGTCGTTCTCCGGGAAGTCGATCGGCGTGATGATCCTCGCCCGCCCGTGGGCGGCGGTGCCGGTCGGTGTGTGTGCCCCGGCCGTGCTGGATGTCCTTGGCGACGTGCACGAACAGGTCGATCATTTCCTGGATGACCTTCTTGAAGTCGTCGTCAATTCCGTCGAGGAATGCTTGTTCGGGTCTGGCCATGGGTCGGTCTCACTCTCTGAGAGGGATTCGATGGGGGTTGTTAGTCCGATCACAACGTCTTGAGATATTCGAGGAGGTCCTCGAGTTCGGTACGGCGGTCGGGGCCGCTCCAATCGAGCCGGCGGGGCGAGCCCGAGGCGTCGACCGTGCCATCATCCTTGACGCGGATCTCCTGGCAGTGGCCCGAGTTCGAGGCGCCATCCCAGCCCGTGTCGAACATGATGGCGGTCGGGGCTTCCGTGGCCAACGCGGCCGCGTCGCGAGCATCCCAGGCAAACCCGACGTTAAGGGTGTCGTAGCGGATCACGCCGCGGACGAATGCGCGGGGCCGTGCGCTCTCGGGATTGCCGGGGGCGAGTAGGTGGCGGAGGGTCGGGACCGAGCCGTTGTGCAGGTACGGGCGCGGGCCCAGATCCCGTCGAGCGGGATGGCCGAATAGCCCTGGCGATCGAGCCGCGTCCGGTCGTTGATGATCTCATCGTCGGTCAGCTCGGCCGGCTTGAAGGTCGTGCCATCGGCACGCTTCGCGATAAAGTTCTTGTCCTTCAGAAGGAAAGCCGCCTTGAAGTTGTCGAGCAAAAGCTTCTTTCCTTCGGGGCTTAGCACCTGGGCGCGGTTCGGGTCTGTGCCGATCTCGGAGAGTTTGTAGATGTTCACGTTGCCCGCGCTGTGGCAGGCCTGCGCAGTGAGCGGCGAAGATCGCCTCGCCGCGCCGCGCTCGAGGCATGTCGACCGCGAACGGGTACGGCGGACGCCGGTAGACGGGCCGTGAACGTCCCTGTCAGCTCGGCGTTCATCAGGTTGCTGCCCACCGGGCTCCCGACCACGGCGGTCATGGCCGCGACGTTGCGAATGATCGACTCCTTCAGGCTACCGTCGAGCTGGCCAAAGCGGCGTTCGGCTCTGCATAAAGACGCTCAGGTTGTCCGTGGCCGTGGCGTTGCGATACGGCAACTCGGGGTACGCATTGGTGAGAAAGCGTTTCAACGATCCCGCCACGTCGTTTCGGTCGATCACCTTGCCCAGCAGAAACTTCGGCAACAAGTCGCCGGTGCCGTCCGACTGTCCGGTGCTGCCGCCGTCGAGTGGGGGGGCGTTGGGCTTGGAGTAGCTGGTGGCGAGTTCCTTCACGACCGCGTAACGCCCGATCTGGACCTTCTGGCCGAACCCCACAAGCATCTTCGCCACGTAAGCCGGGTCCTTGTACCGATCCCGCTCACGGGTCTCCGCTTGCGCGTCGATCCCGTAGCGGCCACCGTAGAAGTAGCCCGCGGGCTTCGACGCCACGATCTTGACGAGTCGGCCGGTCGTGTCCTTGATCTGGGCTTCCGCGGACATCATCCGTTCGGCCGTCAGCTCGACCGCCCTGCGGAACTTCCGGACGTCGATCTGCGTGTTCGGCGCCCCGACTAAAAGCAGGTCCAGCCCCGTCGCGACGCGAACCTTGCCGACGTGGCAAGCCTGCGCACGTCAGGGTTACCGTGTGGTCCACCGCCAGCTCGCCATCACCCTTGCCCGGGTTGAGCGCCCAGCCCAATCCGAGCGGGAGTGGGCGATTGGGGTCCTTCGGGTCGTCGATGAAGCCAAACCGCGCCAGCCGCTCCTCAGGGGGCCCCCAGATGTCCGGAGCGAGGTCCGGGAACGACCGCATCAGAAGAAACGGTGTACCCGCCTCCTCACCGTGCATCGCGTTGGCGAACCAGTCGTAACCGACTGCCTCTGATTTGAGGTACTGTTGCAACGCCTCCTCCCGGGTCGCCCGGATGGCTGGCCAGTCCGCATCGGACAGCCCCGAAGACGCGGACGCCGTGGGCCCGTCTCCCGCGGTGGCCAGGCAAACGACCAGGACCATCATCAACCGATTCATCTCGAACCCCCCGGAGAAAACCGCGTACAACCCTTTACCCTCTTGCAGTGCTCGACTCGTCACCCCACCGAAATGCTACGTGCGCTTCCAGACGATGGCGAGCCTTATTGAACGTTGGATCGCAGCCATCCCGGGGCGTCGTTTTAGAGTCGGTCGACAGAGCGGCTGGATTATGAACAATCCGAGTCCTGAAAACAACTATGTACTGCGCGATATTAAGCGAAGTTCAGATTCTCCAAGATCGCGACGTTGTCGAAGCAGGTCGCCAGCATGCATAGAAGTACCAAGGGCGACTGGCTCAGCGAACTCTATCGCGAGTCCGGAAAGTGGTGCACGCGGAACGGAGACGATGACGTCGAAACCTCGACCCATGAGCGGCTCCCTGGTTCAGGCCGATTCCATCTATGTCGCACCCGATTCGATCTGGTTGAGCCGAGGGATATCGCGCGGAATCCAGAAGTGGATACGCTTGTCGCAGCCTTCACAGATCGCATCATCCGAGAACTCGATCCGGCCGATCCGGGACCAATTGGGATCCTCAAACAACTTGACGCGAATATCGTAGATCAGTTTGCCGCCGTAGTTCTTCAATCGAAGCTCGTCACGAAAGTCGTCCGCATCGACTCGCGGGGTTCCCTCGGCCACTTTGAGCTGGAGCAAGTCAGGGGTGTGGACGCGGTCGCCGGGCTGGAGGCCCAAGGTCGAGATCGGATAGAGTTGGCGGTAACCCGGGCGGGTATCCATCAGCCGGAATATGAGCCGGTTAATGAGGTTGGCGGCAATCGCCGGACCGACGGCGGCATCGTTCATAGGCGCGATGTCGGTGATATGTGGCTCCTTGGTACCCGAGAGCGTGTTCACCGTGACGAAGTTGCCCGGCTTGACCTTCTTGGTCGGATCGAGGGTCGGATAAACCTTGCCCGCGATGCCGAGCGTACGGCGATAACCACGAGTAAGGTCTAGTCCCGCGATGGAGAATCGGGAGATGCACAGCCCCTCGGAGCCCGGCGCGAAATAACCCGTATAGGCCAGTCGAGGCTCGTCGATTTTGATCCCGGTGTACGGATCGCGCGGACCGTCAGGCTGATTGGCAGAGTCATTCGCGGGTTTCTCGATCTTCCAGAAACCGGAGAAGCAAATCCCGTTGGCATGGATCAATTTGTCGAAGCGAGGACGGATGTCTCGCTTGTCGTGCATGTTGCGGGAGGCGTCGTTAAAGAACTGGATGAACGTCTTGGGGCCAAGCCCTTGGTGGTTGGGGAGGTGGGCGTAGGGTCCCGAGAAGGTGACGGATTTGACCTCATCGAACGTCGACCCGTCATAATCAAATTCCTCGCTCGCGCTGGACATCAGGGTCCCTTTCCTCTTCAGGATTGATCCCAGTTTCGTAGGTCTGACTTTCCAGCCTGACCTACGAATCCGGAAGATCTGCCGGATCAAAGCTTCTTGAGGTATTCGACGAGAGCATCCTTCTGGTCTTCCGGCAGTTCCGTGCCGTAGACGTGTCCTGCGTTACCGTTGCTTTTCTGACTTATGTCGTAGCGCGTGCCGATTTTTTTGGCCTCGTCGGAGAAGGAATCGAAGCCCACGTCCTTGGGGTCGTAGAGGTCGTTGCCGCGCCAGAACACCTTGGGACGCTCGTCTGGCTTCTTGAGCAGGTCGCGGAGGGTGGGAACCGAGCCGTTGTGCAAATACGGGGCGCGGAGCCAGATGCCGTCAAGCGGCACGTTCACATAGCCGCCGTCGGGGCCGTCGGTTCCACGGAAGTCGTTGAACTTCCAGGGATAGCCCTTGGCATACGCGTTGTATCGCTTGGCGGCATCATCGGTCCAGAGACGGTGCCGCTCGCCATCAGTGCCGATCTCGTCGATCTTGACCACCTTGCCCGTGCGCGCTCCCCCGAAAGCGTGGCACTCCGCGCACTTCTGCGCGTAAACCGCTTCGCCCTTGTCCGCCTTGGCGTCGTTGATCGGGAACGGATACTTGGGCGCGGGCAGTTGGAGGATGAAATTCTGCACACGCTTGAGGCCGTCGAGCTCGATCGCTTGCAGAGTCGCGCTGTCGCCGATCGCCGAGCTGAGAACGACTTCGTTGATCTTGGAGTTCAATCCGTCCCAGTGATAGGCAAAGCCCTCGTGCGCCTGCATATTCCAGATCGACGGCAGGTCGGAGTTGCCGATCGTATCGTCGCGTTCCATATCCAGAACGTTATACTTAATCGGGTTGAATGGGTCGATCCGCCCGCGTCCCCAGTCGGGCCGCGAGTCCATCCAGGTGTACTGCTTTTCCTGGTCGAGAATCGCCTGTCGGGTTCTGGGGATAATCGCGAAGCGATACAGCAACTGATCGAGTAGATCGAGGTCGACATCGTAACTCATCTGGGCCGAGCAGGTTGTCAGCGGTGAACTTGTCGTCGTGTGCGCACTTGAACAAAAATCGCAAATAAGCTTGAGCGTTGAGCTGTTGTGACGGGCCGCCGAGATAGAACGTCGGCTTGACCTCGCCCGGCTTCCGGACCGGCGTGGTGTGGCACAACTGCGCAGTTCATGGCAACTCGAGGGAACCCGATCGTCTTCTTGGCCATGCCGATGGGAACCTCGCCGCCGATCCAGTGGTCGCCCTCCCACTTGCCCGGCTCGAAGAGCATGCCGAAGGCGGCGTAACCGCCGTTACCGGGCAAGTGCTCCGGGAACACCCGAGGGAGCGCCAGCCAGATCCAGTAGGGGATTCCGCCGTCGTTCTCATTGCCGATCGTGCCATACTTGAAATGGTCGCGGTCGTCGGCGTAGTAGATCGGGACCTCTCGCAACAGCCTGCTCCAAAGGACCAGGGCGACGATCGCGATCAAGACCAGGCCAGCGGTCGAGATGACCAGCCAGCGAACGCGACGGGCCCGTCGCTCCGCCACGGCCATAGGCTCATGCTGGCTCGGCGGAACAGTGCTTGGCGATGACATTATTTCCTCACATGTCGAACTTGGACTGTTGACGCAGAGCCAGAATAAGCAATGGGGCCTGGACGATCGTCAAGCCGAGGTCAAGATAGCCGAACGCCGGGTATAAGTGGGGCCAGAGCAGGAGGAAAAAAATGACACCCGGGGGCCGAGCCGCAACCGACAGGATGGCGGTCGCCTTGTAGCGCCGCAAGTCGACGGCGCCGGGAATATAAAACAATGAGAGCAGGACCAGCAACAAAGAAGCAAACGCCGGCCAGACGGGATGCTCCAGGTCGGGCGCCTGCCCGGCCAGTCCCAGCGTGGCATTCGGCAAGAAGATGCCCGGTATCCCCAATGCCCAGTCAGCCAGAATCCCTAACCACATCGCGCGACCGAACCAGACTTCGAAATCGATGTCTTTCATGCGGTTCCTCGCGAAGCCGTCACACCTCGATGGCTGCTTCAGGTCAAAGTGTTTTCAGATATTCGACGAGGGCATCCTTGTCGCTGGCAGGGAGGTCGACACCCCAATCATGGCCGCCGTGACCGTTGCCGCGCACATTCACGTCAATTCTTGTGAAAGACCGGCCGGCCTCGGACCCGACGTCGGCGACGAAGCCGGCGCGGTCCTGGTCGTAAACGTCATAACCTCGAAAAAATACCGGCGGCCGCCGGCCCAGCGCACGCGCCTTGGCCACGATCGTCTTGATCTGCTCTTCGGTCAGGGAATCTCGGGTCTGACAGCTCCAACGATCCTGCGCGTCCCGGCTCAGCTTGGCCCATCCCGTCGGACGGGAAGGGTAGCCCGTCTGCTCCAGCTCTTGCTCGGAGCAGGGCGGGTTGAGCAAGTCGCGCAGCGACGGCACCGAGCCGTTGTGCAGGAATGGCGCCAGCGCCCAGACTCCATCAAGCGGATGGTTGGCGTAACCGTTGGTCTTGCGAAATTCGTGAAACTTCCAGTATTGACCAGTTCCCAGGGTGTACTGGTTGTACTCCAGCTCAATCGTGTACGAGTCGAGCCGTTCCCGGTCAGTCTTAACTTCGTCGATCGGTACCACGGTGCCGACCTGCCGGTTCCTGAATTGTTCTTCCTTCAGACCATGACAATCTACACAGTATTTGCCGTAAATGGTTTCGCCCTGCTTGACCAGCGTCGCGTTGAGTTTCCACGACGGGGGGTACACGGGCGGCGGGACATCCTGGATCCAATCCCGGATTCGGAGCATCCGCGGCATGTCGAGTGACACGGGGGTCGCACCCGCGCCGATGGCGGCACTGATGTTTCGCTCGAAGACCGACGTGTTGTTGCCGTCCCAATGCAAGTGCATCCCTTCGCGGATTCGTTGGTTCCAAAGTGACGGAAAGTCGGCATTGCCGACCCCGAAGTTCGTGGTGTCAGCGAAACCGAACGTCATGGTCTTGTACGGTGTGAAGGTATCGATCCGGCCCATGCCTGACGGGTGATCGACCATGAACTGGCCCAGTGCCCGCAGTCGAAGCGTCTCCTGTCTCACGCGAGGTATCGCAATGTTAAAGATCAGGCGTTCGATCGGGCTTAACTTCTGTTGCGCATCCATCGCCGCCATCACGTTGTCGACGGTGAATCGGCCGTCGAGCGTGCAGTCGAACAGGAATTTGAAGTAGGCGAGCAAGTCAAGTTGATGAGCCGGCATACCGAGCTGGACCACCGCCTGCTCCGGCGTCTCACTGCGGCGAGCCGCGAAAGGTCGCCGTATGACAGACCGAGCAGTTGAGCCCGACGAACTCGATACCCATCATCCGCCGCTTCGAAAACCCGATCGGCGTGTCTCTGAGTAGGCCGGTGGTTGGGTCGGGCTCGTAGATAAAACCCAGGGAGGCATAGCTCCCTTTCCCGGGCTGGACACCGTTGGGAAGGTGCTCGGGGAACATCTCCGGGAGCACCTTCCAGATGCGATAAGGCACACCTTTACCGGCCTCACTCCCGATCGACCCGTACTTGAAGTGGTCCTTGATGTCGACATAGTCGACCGGGATCTCCGGGAAGAACCGCCAGTAGATGATCGTGCCCAAGATCAGCAGGATCACCGCGGTGATCAGCCAGAAGCGGATGGACCGCTTGCGGTATTCGATTTCGGGCGGAGTCGGCGGGATCAGCGTGCCACAGCTTGCGCGGGTCGAACCGAGCCGCGCCGTGTTGCTTTCCTCGGGGCTACCCGGCTGCTTGGCGTCAGCCTCCATCACCGTTTGCCTCCGACTTTTTCTCACAATAAGGGGATGGATAGATACACCGACATGACCTGGTCCATCATCGCTTGATAATCGCCGTCGAACCGGTCGATCTCATAACAACCGAGCGGGTTCTCCAGGTCGTTGACCAGGCACTTGTTGCAGAAAGTGCAAGGCTTGGGCGGCAGGTCCTCGCCCCTCTCGAAGTGCTGAACCAGGTCGTTGTTGGCGACCAGGGGCCGGGCCATCGAGACACCGTCAATCGCGGGAAGCGAACCCTTCGGCGCAAGTGCCTCGCGGATCAACGCGGCGTTCTGGAACCCACCCGTGCAGAGCACAGGCAAGTCGCCGACGGCCTGCTTGATCACCCGCGCATTGTCGAGGTTGATCCCTTCGATGACAGGTCCCATGCGATGCTGCCACCAGAAGCGGAATAAGGGCCGTGTGGCCGGGTTGGTCAGCAGGAAGTACACCCACCGGGTGTAAATCCCCTGCGAGAGCATCGAGTCGTACCAACGTGCCGCCTGTTCGACGGGCCAGGCCCCCGGAGGGTTTGTCGGATGCGGGAACGTGTTGCCGGACGAGACGTACAATCGCATCGGCTCCATCTTCCTTGACCCACTTGCAGATCTGAACCGATTCGTCGAGCGTGTTGCCTTTCCCTTCCCAGGGATAAAGCGCGTTGCCGTGGTCGACGGCGCTGATCTTCATCTGGAGGTGGAAGCTCGGCCCGACCTTTTCCCGGATCGCTTGGATGATTTCGTGGACGAATCGGTATCGGTTACGAAGCGGTCCGCCGTATTCGTCCTTGCGGTTGTTGATCCCCGAGCTGAGGAACTGGGTGATCAGGTAGCCGTTGGCTCCATGCAGCTCGACGCCATCGAGGCCGGCTTTCTTCGCCCGCAGCGCTCCCTCGGCGAAGTGCTGGACGACGTCCTTGATTTCCGCGTGGTCCATCGCCTTGCAGACGATACCGTGGAACGTGTCGGGAGTGCTCGTCGAGCTCTGCGCGTACTTGTATTCGTTCTCGACACCCCCCTGGTCTTGCTGGCGGCCGGAGTGGCTGAGCTGCATGATGAACTTGCAGCCGTACTGATGGACGCGCTCGCCGACCTGACTCCAGAACTTGATCTTGTCATCGTGGTCGATCATGGCGTAGTGCACCATGATCCGTCCCCGGACGCTGACCGGGGTATACGACGAGATGATGCAGCCAACTCCCCCTCGGGCGAACTTCTCTTCCCAATTGATTCGCGCGTAGCCTCCTGAACCGTCGTAGTTGTCGAACCGGCCGGAGATATTGGAGCGGAAAATCCGATTCTTCACCTCCAACCCGCTCGGGAACTTGAGCGTCTGGAAGATCGGCGCGTTGATGTTGGTGACGGTGCTGCTCATCGTGCTGGCGTCCCCGACGTTCTCACTGGGCACGTATCCTTGATGCCGTTGGAGAAGGAATGTGAGTGATCAATGGGGAGCGGCCGCGCTGACCGTCGCGGCCGCTCGGGCCCGTCTAGAGTTTCTTGAGATACTCGATCAGCGCCTTTTTGTCGTCATCGCCAAGATCGGCGCCGTATTCATGCCCGTGGTCCTCGACCAAGTCGGGGTATTCGCTGATCTTCAAAAGTTCATCCATTGCTTCCTTGGCGAGCTGTTCGGGAATCTTCGCCAGTTCGGTGCCTCCCACGGGAAGTTTGTGGGCGGCCGCGGCCAAGTCGGTCTGAAACGCGTACTTTACATAAGCGAGAACGGTCGCCAGCCGTTTCTCCGGATCCGAGATATTGATATTGGCGAGGAGATTGATCGGTGTTCCTGCCGGGACGGCGATCTTGAGCGACAGCCGGTCGAGCTCGTCGATCCCGGGGATGTCTTTCAGGTCGTCGTGCGGAATCAGGTCGAACGGCAGCTTGACGTGCTTGAGAAGAGCCGGGGCATCCGGCGCAAGTGCGAGAAGTTTTTGTTTGGCGACGGCACCGAGGACGGAGAGCCTGATGTTGAAATAGGTCCGCGTCGAGACGCGCTTGATGGTCTTGATGCCGTCGCGTTCCGCGGGCCAGAGCAACTTGTGGATCGCCTCGTTGAAGGCATTGACACGGTCCGGGACCTGCGGGCTGCCGTTAAAGGCACCGACCGAGTTATTGTGCAGGAATGGGGCGGTTGCCCAGATGCTCACCAGCGAGGAGGTGCGATAATAGCCGCGACCTCCCGCGGGCGGCTGCCAGACACGGTCATTCTTGCCGGTGACGGGATTATATAAGGTGAGCGGGCCGGCCGCCGGCAGGGCCTTGTACTCCGGCGAAGAGAACTGCTCCCAGATATGCCCGGCCGTCGCATTGGTGGCCAGCGATCGGGCCGCGCTGGTCTTCAGCTCGCTCACCGGATATCGCACATCATCCGTCAGGACGTTTTTGTCGAGGAAGTCGTCCTTGGCCACGGCGATCCGGTAGTACGCCTTGACCGTTTCGCGCGCCTTCTTGGTCGCCTCATCTTCCTGACCTTTGCCGGAGGTGTAATACGCCCGCAATGTCTGGAGCGCCGCCAGGTCGTCTCCGCTGGTAGGCTGCTTGCTCGAGTGGCAGAACGCGCAGTTCTCGGCAAAGACGATTTGTCCACGCTCGACGATTTTCCATTTCGCCTTCTGGTCGTCGGTCCCGTTCTTGTATGAGTCGGGGATCACCAAATCTCCGGCATACTTGCCATTTTCCGCCTTCTCCAGGCGCATGGGCTCGTAGGTGGCGAGGTAGTCCTCGAGGTTCGGCATCCGCTTCAGGGTCTCGGTCCACTCGGGGAATTGGGCAGTGGCGACGGCCATGTCGAATCCCTTCTGCGGGACGTCCGGCTTGAATGGGTTCCACAATTGCTGGATCCAATAGCTACCGCACATACCTTCATTGACATAGACCCGGACCGACGCGATCGGAATACCCTGGGAATCCGACCCGTCCTTGAGGACGTGGTGGACGGGCATTTTGTCGGGATCAAGGATCGTGGTCGAGTTGTTTCCGGGCCTCGGGATTGAGCGACTCCTTGAAGGCGGGACGGTTCTCCAGGAAGAAGATCGAGTTCATCATGTTGGGGTTATTGATGAAGTCGTATGACAAACGCGAAGTCTCGGAAGTCCCGCGCTGTTGGGACTCGCCGTACTGGTGCAGAAAATCGTCGTCACCCAGACCCTTGCCGCCGTTATCGCCGCCGAAAATGACCTTGCCGTCGCCGAAGAAGACGCCGCCTTCATCGAGAAACTGGTTGCCAAGGTTGGCGGCGAGGTTCTCCCATCGCGGATTCTCGGGATCAGCGGGAGGGTGCAACGGGTGGAATCCCATGTGGCAGAAGCCGCACGTCATACCCACCAGATACGGGGGTTCGATCGTGTTGGGCTTGCGGTAATAATCATCCACATTCCACTTCGACTGATCGAACTTGGGATTGGGGTACTTACGTAAGCCGACGATACCGGTTGGCTCGCCATAGACCTTGGTGTCAGGGTAGGAGTCGTCGCCCAGCCATTCGTCGAGCCAGAGGCCGTATTGATCGGGCTTGGTGGCCTGGCGGAAGTTCGGCTCGTTGACCAGGCCGAGTGTTTTGAATCGGTTCCGGCGTTGGCGCGAGTCAATCAGGCGGAAGTACTCGACGGGGATGCCGAAACGACCGGCCACCACCGAGCCGAGGCGGAAGAAGTTTTGGTTGCCGCCGGTCCACATAATCCAGGTATCGCGGCCAATTTTCTGGGACGCGGTGTACTCGGCGCCTTTGCCATAGTATTCATATTTATCTTTATCTTTGGGCCCGTAGGATGTGGGCGCGGCCGCGCCCACAGGCTGCGTCACCGCCGCCGTCCCGGTGGGCGTGTCCGCTTGGCGTCCGGGAGTCGCGACCGGCGGAGGGGAGGATTGGTCTTCGCTCTGCCCGCACCCCACGACCAACAGAGGAAGAACCGTCATGACCCAAGCCGTCGCTGCCAACATTCGAAAACGCACCGCCATGACTGCTACCCCTTTCCGTTGAAAACGTTGTTCGCGGACGTGCCAATACGGTCAGGCACGACACGCGCTGACAAGATTCAACTGGAACGCCGGCGCCGGACGGCCGATCAAGACAGTCCGGGTCATTTCGTCATTCACGATTCGCGTGTTCGATAGCACCCGTACCCGCCAGCGGTCGACCGCCGCTGGCAGTCAAGTCTCGAACAGGCCTGCTTTCCGATTGGACTTGGCTCTCACGTTGTCTCGGGACGATGGTTTCTCAATTCGATCAGTCCATCGGGTTGCCTACTATATAAGGGCCCCAATCGAAACTCAAGGAACGGAATTGAAAAATCAAAAGAATTCTGCGATCCCGGAGAACTGGCAGGGGCTATCCATTGAGGTCTCCCAACGGCTTTATCAAGGAATCTTCGCAGCCGCGCAAAACGCGGCGAGTGGACGCTCAACGAGATCGTAACGACTGCAAGCGATCTGCCCGCCCGTAGTAGGTAAAGTGCGCCCGCAGTACGAGGTCGTCTCCAGGCCGATGCTTGTGCCGGTCGACCGGTCGAAAGTCGTAGTGATAGAAGAAACTGAGCCAGAGCGTCTCCTTGACGTCCCGGTCGAATCCCGTTGAGGGAAAGCGGACAGAATATGTAACCGGCTGGCCGCTGTTTTGCTTGAGGAGATCTTGTGTGAGTGACTTGAGTATCTCGCCGAGGTGGAGGCGGCCGATGCCGAGTCCGCGATAGGAGGGGATGATCCAGACAAACAGCTCGTATGCGCCGGCAGCGAACAAGTCGCGGCGAGCCAGCACAATTCCGACGGGGAACAGTTCACGGCCAGAGTGCGGGATGGCAATCTCCTGCCTGATCAACCACACGGCCGGGCTGTCCAGCCCAAGCCGCCCGGCGTCTTCAATCAATCCGGGAATTCCGTGGGTAATCCAGCTCGGCATGGCCTCTCCGTCCAACGACCGCGACGGATCCCGTGGCCATTCTTTGTAGAACGTCCGCGCGAGGAACCCCAGGGCTCGTTCCCGGACTCCGGAGTCAAGATCAACGGTCCGCACGTGCTCGGTCTGACCGGGAAACAGCCTGAGCTCATCCTCGCAAAAGTCGATGAAGTCTCGGTTGAACTGCCCACGGAAGACCGGCCACATCTGCTGAAACGTTTCCGAGCCGGCCCAGCGGCGAAAGATGTTCATCCACCCTCGGTTCATCGGATGGTCGCTCCGGCTCTCCATCTTCAGGGCGATCCAGGCGTTTTCCATCACCTGAAGCATTTGACCGACGGTGGTGATCTCGACGATCGGCCGACGATTGGCCAGGACTCCGTCTGACTCCGCGGCCGTGGTCCCATCGCCAGCAGCGAGCTGAACGCTCGTGGAGACGGTTGGTGCGAGAAAGAACCCGAGCTCAGGGACGAGCTCGGCAACGAAGTCGTTGAGAAGCGGCGTCTCCCGGAACTGACGTTGGACTTCCAACCAGTCTTTCGTCGCTCGATCGATGGCACGGTCCGGGTCGGCGATCGGTGGAAACCAGCGCCTTCTCAGTTCCGAAAACAAGGCCCGGTTCTCCTGAGCGAAAGCCTCATCAGTGTCGTGAACGGGTCGGTCTGGGAACAGGATCCCGACATCCCTGAGGGCATCCTTGAAGACTTGCGTGGCCGCGTGGTACCCAAGGGCGCGATAGCTCTCGAACTGGGTCTCGTCGAAGAACTGGTCGAGAGTCGACTGGAACGGAAATGTCGGGTTCTTGGCCGCATACTCTTGGACGTCCGGGGGCTCGTCGCCGGTGAGCGAGGTCCGGATATAGACTAGAATTCCAGGCAGCTCGCCTCCATCGACGTCTTCGTAGTGGATGGTGCCGATGGCACAGTGCCAGGTCGAACGGTGTTGCGGGGCCTGTTCGTCTCGAGCGGAGTCGGTGTCGATTTCGATTCGCACGCCAAAGTCGATGCGGCAGAGACGCATCATGATCGCGAGACTGTCGGTGGCCGCGCCGCGGTCGGTGGGGGCCTCGACAGCGACGATGTAGCGGCAGCGACGGCGGACCAGCTCGTAGATGCCCAGGTTCTCGAAATGGCCACCGTCGGAAAGTGAACGTATTCGCCGAGATCGTTCGTCCAGCCGAACAGCTCGCTATAGAACAGGTGATTGCATCGCGGACCATCGCCGCGCCAGTCTGGCTTCGCGGGATTTTGAAGCCACCAGCCAAGTCTCGCGTTGAAGACGGTCATCAAGGCTGTGATCGAAGGGGACTGGTGATAACTCATGTTCGGGTCGACGGCCGCTCCCGAGATGGCCACGGCCCGTCCAAGCGTCAGGTTCTTCGCCGCGGTGACGGTCATGGGGACATAGCCGGTTGAGTTGCTGCCGCAGTAGCCGGGGGTGATCACGAACGACTCTGCTTTGCGGTCGCGCCAGGCGAGCTCCGCCCCGTCACGAGGTTGAGCGACGTGTTGATGATGTGGTACGGGCCCTCATAAGGACTCTGAGGGCGGCTCGCCAGCCACGTTGAAGTCGTGCGATCGCCGCTGTCGGGAGGGGGTTGCCTGATGGCCAGGTCGGTCAGCGGGATATCGTCGTTAGGGTCGAATCCCGTGACTTGGTTCTGTTGTCTGTCCGAGCCACGTGAGCCGGTCGGAGCGCCACCTCCGCCGGGGACCCAGGTTCCGTCGACCCAGCGCTTCCGCCAGCTGGGCCTTGGGACGTGACGCCCCCAGGTAGCATCGAATCAGGCGGTTGGCGTACATGTTATTGAGCGAGAACAGGTTCACTTCAACGACGCGTCCCATCAACCACGAAAAGCCGAAGCTGCCCGCCATCCACAAGAACAGAGACCGACCCGCGCGGCGTTGGCGATTCCGCTCCAGTAGATTTCGAGCAACTCCTTGGTCGGTGCTCCACCGAAGCGGGGCGCGGGATCGTTCACCAGGAAATCGACCAGCAGCGAGACTCCCGTAAACAGGCCGGCCAGGAAGACATGCGGGGCGATGGCACCCAGCGACTCGAGCCCTCGATGGCCGCTGCCATCCTTGGTCCGCGCGGCTCCGACCCGCCCTGACACCGCCAACCGTCGTGACGATCCAGCCGGCGAGGATCCCGGTGTTGACGTAACGGCTGTCGAACCATATCAAGAGCGCCGGGACGAACAAGAGACAGCCAAAAAATGTCGCCCAGGCCACCGCCGACATCAGGAGCCAGGCACTCAGGCGAGCCCACCACTCGCGCTCGGCCTCTCCAATCACGCGGCCGAGGACGGCGACCTCGGCCAAGAACGCCACGACGACGACCAGCAGCGCCAGCGGAGGGCCGCAGGTGGCGATCGTGGGCCCGCGAGCGAGGTCACCGGTCGGGACGGCAAAAATGATGCAAACGAACAACATCGAAAACAGACGAGCCACCCAGCAGGCCGGTGAACAACGCGGCCTTTCCCAGCTTCGCTCGGTCGGGACCGCTGTAAGTCCGATGCGTAATCGTGTGCAGTACGATCGTGACCAGCCCCGTCAGGAGCGGTCAGCAAGCCGACGATCCACCAGGTGGTCGATGTCCATATCGACTGCACGTTACCATCCACGCCCGGGTACGACCGCTGGTAGATACTTCTGAGCTGGTTGAGCTGGAGGAAGACCCACACGATGAGTACCGAGGACAGTAGGATCGGCAAGACAACGTCGCGGATCAGGCGGCCCTCGTTCATCGACTTTCGCGCTAGGCTTCGAACCCGCATTCGTCCCGGGTGCCGCTCGATCGCTCGACTCGGTCATGTAGGACCGTTCCCGCAACGCCGCCAACGCGATCGGCATTGTTCCAGAACGCTCGGATGAGCAAGCCAAACGCCACGATGAGCCCGATCAAGGCCAAGAAGGCGATGCCGGTGAAATCCTCAGGGTCAGTCTCCTCGGCCAACACATATGACCGCACGACCAAGAGTCGCGCGGCCAGCAAGAGCGCCATCGTGGCCGGCAGCAGCATCAGCAGGTTGATCAAGATGTTGCGGAAATAGATCGCCAGAATCGTCCAAGTATCGGGCGTGAGCACGCCGAGCCGGGGTGTGAGGTAATCGCTGTACGCACGAAGGTGGTGGATCGTCTCCGGCTCCTCGTCCACGACCATGCTTTGGGGTAACAGCCTGCGGTGAGCCTCGCTCTGGTTGATCCTACTCGGCGCAAGCTGCGATTCCACGTTGGCGATGCTCTGCGTCGCGCTGAATCCAGGCGGCGAGCCAACTTCCGATGTAGCCGCCGCCGGAGACGGTCGATAAGTAGTCGAACCGTCGCAACAACTTGAAGCGGGCCAGCGCCTGGAGGACTCCGAGCGCGAAGGTTGCGCTGCGGATTCCCCCTCCCGAAATCGCCAGGCCGGCCACGTGCATGTCGAGCGCCTGCAACCGGGCGGCCATCTCGGCCGACTCAACATAATCAACAGGGGCGCGCGCACTGTCGGATCGTCTCCCAGAGGTATCCGGGACAACCGTCGCCGCAACCTTGGCCGCGCAAAGGCTCCTCTCCAACACATCGAGATCGATTGCCCCGTGGATCCGGCTCCCGACTCGTCTCCTGGACGAGCGCGTGCCGCCGACGTTTGATACATGCCAGCTCATCCCGCAGCACAGTTGCAAAATCCGCCATCGCTGGCTCCCCGTCTCACCGGTCGTAGGCTCGACATCCGGACGCCGCGCCCAACATGGGGTGGTTAGTCCCCGATTGCAACCAAGCCGGACAGTGGCGGTCAATTCATTATCTATGGATTACCGGAAAATCAGGCGCGAAGCAAGTACGTAGAATACCCTATCTTTTCTATTTTATCCAGTCTTCCAGTCGCAGCTCTTGAGATTGACGAGGAGTCCTGGCAAGTAATCCGACTTGGTGAATGCGCTTTGCTGTAGAATATTTGAGTATCGCGGGTTTTTCCGTTAATGGAATCGGGATGAACACCAAGCTTGTGCAAGGAACCGAGTTTGCTTTGAAATCCGACGTATACGCGGTTCTCGCTCGCTAATTAGTGTCCACAGGGCCGAGTCACTCATGACAAGCACAAACTTAAAGTACGGACTGGAGCGGGTGGTGGCGATCGGAGCGGTCCGGGAAGCGGCGCGGCTATGCCGGGCCGTGGGGGCGGAGATCTGCGCCGGAAGCCCTGGCCAAGAAGGACAAGAGCCCGGTCACTGTCGCCGACTTCGGCAGCCAAGCCTTGATTTGCCGCGCGCTGGCCGAGGCGTTCCCGGACGACCCGATCATTGCGGAAGAAGACTCAATCGAGCTGAGACGCCCGGAGCAACGCGCCCGTCCTCGATCAGGTGCTCAGGCATGTCCGCGCGGTCAGGGCCGAAACGGGTGACGGCAACGACATCAACGCCGCGCAGGTACTCGGCTGGATCGATCGGGGAGGAACCAGCCAGTACGTCGAGCGGTTCTGGACCCTCGACCCGATCGACGGGACCAAAGGGTTCCTCCGCGGTGAGCAGTACGCCGTCGCGCTGGCGCTCGTGGTCGATGGTCGGGTCGTGGTTGCCGCACTGGCATGCCCCAACCTTTCCGCACATGAGGAGCCCGAGACCGAAAAGAGCCTAACTCCGAGCGGCGCGATCTTCTGGGCCGTCCTCGGGGGCGGCGCCCATGAGGAATCAAATGGGCTCATCCCACTGATTTCGCCCGGGGTGTTTCGAACCGATTGCAGGTCAGTTCTCGCGAGGATCCCGTAGATTTGAGGTACTGCGAGTCGGTCGAGTCGGGTCACAGTGCCCACGGGGATGCGGCTGCCATCGCCGCGCGGTTGGGAATCGTCGCTCCTCCGTTGCGAATGGACAGTCAGGCGAAATACGCCGTGGTCGCTCGCGGCCAGGCTGATCTCTATCTGCGGTTGCCGACCCGAGCCGATTACCGTGAGAAGATCTGGGACCACGCCGCCGGCACCTTGATTGTCTCGGAGGCCGGCGGCATCGTCACCGACGTGACCGGCCGGCCTCTCGAGTTCAACCATGGCCGTGAGCTGTCGTCCAACCAGGGCGTGATCGTCACCAACGGACCGTTGCATCAACGGTTGATCGACTCGATAAGAGGCATCCCAGGATGACCTCTCACTAATTCAGAACAGGAATCGTACTTCAAAGCGGAACCAGGGTTGTGCCCAGTTCGGAGTGGTGGTTGCCCAGGTGATCGCACCGCCGATGTCTGCCTTGTCGCAGATGACTTGTCGGAGGCCCGGGCCGATGTTGAAGTAAGTGACTCCGCCACCTTTTTCGATGGATTACGGGCACATCACCCTTTTGTACGGCGGTGGTATAGCCGCTGTTCTCGAACGACCACCCATCCATTTCGAGGGTCGCGATCAACGGGCTGTTCGGGGTGGCAGTACCACAAGACCTGGTTTATGCTTCCGAACCAATAGAGTACGCCGCCGGCAAGTGGAGTGGTCGGGGGGTTTCCGTTACTCCCCCCGAATCCAATCGGGATGAAGTTGCCGATCTGGCCCTGCAAGTAGGTGGTTGGGGTGAGTTTGAGCGACGCCAGAATCGACGGGTCGAGCGAGATGTGGCCGGTCCCCAAGTTGTTGGTGGCGGCGCCCGTGGGCATGTAGGTCCGGAACTGGAAGGAGACCTGGAGCATCTCGCAGTCGAACATCAGCGACTTTATACCGAAGTAGAGGTCGCCGAATCCAGCCGAGGTCGGGGCCCAGTTGGGGTTGATCTGGTTGTACGGCATACTGATGAAGAAACTTCCCCGCGGACCCGCGACTTCCTGGTAGAGCGAGACTTGCTGGAATCTGGCCTGGGGAGGAAAGATCTTGCCGTTCCCTTTGAGGGGGGTACTCACATTCTGGATAAAGAACTGGGCACGATCGGGCGTTCGCATATCGTTGAGGTTGTCATAGCGTATGCGAGTGACAGTCCGGGGCCGCGCATAGTCAGCGAAGAAGGAGGCGTTGGCCGCGGGTTCCCAACGGGGCTGGTAGCAAGGATCAGGGCAACACAGGCAGTCATAAAGATTCGACAAGAAATGCGCCAATGTGTGTGTCGTAGCCATGCGGAGGTGGATAGCACGCCTTGCGGCCCGGGATGCATGTTCCATTGGCACAGCCACCCAGGGAATCATGGAGCTCGCCTCCATCCGAGACGCCGTGAAAACCTCCGCAGCTTGAACAAGCGGTCTGTTCAACGTGGGCGTCGTCCTTGGTCTTCACCGCCAAATCCGGGCTCGGAGCGGCCGTTGAGCTCACCGATACACTGGGATCTTGCGGGGGGTTGACAACCGGCAACTTGGGCGTCGAGCCGGCTCTGCGTGCACGGCTGCCTTAGGGTCATCGAGAGTTGCAGGCGGCGCCTCTGGCGTGGGTATCGTGGGCGCGGCTTTGAGACCGGCGCGGCCGGCGACGGCTCTGAGACGGGCACGATCGGCGGCGGCTCTGGCATTTGATTTGTGGGGCGCGGGTTCCGAGACGGGCGCGGTCTGGGACGGAGCTGAGACGGGCGCGCGTCGGGCGTCGGCTTACGGAGCTGAGACGGGCGCTGTGGGCGTCGGCTCTGAGACGGGCGCGGTTGGTGCGGAGCTGAGACGGGTGCTGTGGGCGTCGGCTCCGAGACGGGCACGGTCTGGTGCGGAGCTGAGACGGGCGCTGTGGGCGTCGGCTCTGCTGACGGTATTGTGGTGCCGGCTCTGACATTGTAGGCGGCTCTGGCAGCGTGGCTGGAGCCGGCGACGCTTGGGGCATTGGCGACGCGGCGGGCGGCGGCGACAGCTCTGGTATCGGCGCCGGGGCCGGCATTGGTGATGGAGATGGAACCGCATTAGCCTGGGGGAGCTGGCCGGGCTGGCTGCTTGTGACGGGGGTGGGATCAAGCACAGGGTTGACGATCAACGCGGCCGGCGTGGACGTCACAGGCGTCGCGTCCACCTCCGACGGGGCCGGAGGGCGCCACGAACCGTCGCGGCGGTGGACTTTTCGAAATCTTGGGGACCGATGCATTGGTCGGAATCCCATCGGCCGCGAATCGGCGCGGCGGTGGAATCTTGGAACGACCCGAGCTCGATGAAACGGGCTGACTGGCCGTTGTCGCCGCCGTCGTCGTGCTCGGGACTTGCCGATGAATCGTCAGCTCTACCCGCGGCCCAAGTACAGGTGGCCGGCAGCAGGGCTACGATAAGGGCCCATCCATCCCGAATCCGGCGTTTTGGCGAAGCCGTTATGTGCACGTGACCACTCCTTTTACCTGGGAGATCGATTTGCTTCGATCCGAGATGGAACCGGTCTCGTGACGACCGGTACTATTTGAAAGGATCTGACGAGAATCGAATTGTTCGGAATCTGTTTTGAGATATGTTGGCGGACCGTGACTCACCGGCATCGCTCGGGTTTGCGTGCGACCTGCGCTCGACGTCGAGCTTGGCGGATTGCCGGAACGGCATGCGCCCGAGAGGTTCCTTCGTGTTTCTTCGCATACGCGGAAAGAGGTCGCGACCGGTCGAATGATCGACTGTGTCGCGGATCACTGATCGGCCTGGTGATCGCGGGACTGGAAAAGCATACCGATGAGCCCGCGACGAGCGTTGTTGTTGGGCGCGATCGTGGACGGATCGTTCCCAGTCTGGCTGGTTCAGCACGTCGACCGCAGAGACCGCCATCGGGTTCACTGGTCGCCGCCGGCAACGGGTTGTTGTAAGATGGGGACGCGACAGGGCTATAGGCGGCTGGCGCGAGGCCCGGGTCGAGCGTGCTGGGCGGAGGCGGAACCTGGCCCTGCTCGCGGGCATGCTGCAGGGTCGCGGCCTTGGCGTCCTGCCGGGACTTGGCCATCACGTCGAGCAAGCTTCGCCTTCCGGTCGGCAAGAAGCCGGGCTGGTGCGGATTGCGGGAGACTTGAAACAAGGTGCGGCGTGCCTGGTCGACAGTCTGACTGAACGTCTTTTGTGGCTTGCCGATCGGTCGGCACGCAAACGCCCGCTGGATTCGCTGGTATAAGCCGTAGCGATGTGGGTGCCATCGGCGGCGTTCATGCTCGACCTCGACCCCTCAGGCCTGGGCGGCGGAGGTACGCCGGGGGTCTGGCTCCGCTCGGGAGTTGGTGGCTTTTCCGGGGGAAGGTCCTCGGGAACCTTCATCAGGCAGTTCTGGAGCGCGGCGAAGGCCGCGGCCTTGACGCGCGGCGAGGTCTCGGGGGCATTTCCTTTCTTCTTGGTCTCTCCCGAGACGCAGATCCGGAGCGCCTCGATGGTATCCTTGTTGCAGCAGCAACCGCTGTTGAGTGCCTTGGCCGCGGCGAACCGGACGCACTCGTTGTGGTCTTCGAGCAAGGCCTTGACGAGGGCATCGCTGGCTTCGGGCCATCGCGAGCAATCGACAGTGCCGAGATACTCGACGGCGGCGACCCGAGCTTTGGCGCCGGCCTCATCGGCCTGGATCTTCGCGGCCGCGGCTTGCGCCCCGGCGCCCGGTTGGTTGGCGAGAGCCGCGGCCTGCGCCGCCGTGGGGGGTGGACAGAGGGTCGGCAAGAAGCCACCGGTCACCGCGCCGAGCGGCCCTGTTACCATGCTGTTGGCCATCGTTCCCAAGGGGCTGGCGCAAAACTTGGCCTTGCAAGCTTGCAGATTGGATGAAGACAGCCCGAGGAAGCTCCAGAGCGTTGTCGGCTGCGCGGCCGTCGTCGCGCCGCCCAGACCGCCGGCCAACCCGCCCCCGGCTCCCAGCGCCGAACTCGCGCCCGCCGGCTCCGCCCGCCAACCCCCCGACCGGCGGGATCGGCGGTACTCCCCCTGGGCCCGCACCGCCGGCGACCACACCGCAAGAGCCACAAGTCCGGCAGTCCACGCCTTTCTGGACGTCATTACCTGACCTCCTTGTTTCGCAAGTTACCTCGTTACGGGTCGAACTCAACGCCTGTTTCTTCAGGACTGTCGACGCATTTCAACTCGCCGAGTTCTTGACTTACATGCTGTATCGGTTACGCCGCGAATCGTCTTGATAAGATTTGCCGATTGCACCGAGTCGACGGTTTCTCACGGTTGATCAGGTCTGTGATGCCGGCAGCCCGCTTCCCCCACCAACTTGCTATCATGTCGTCGCTTCCACGACCGAAACAACACGAACCGCCACCTTGTTTGGAGAATTCCAGATCCCTTGACTTCACAATCGCAGTCCGGCCCAAAAACATGTCTTAGTCAGCGCGAGTACACACTTTGACGCCATCTATGGCGTGTCGTTTGGGGTTCTAGGTAATTTTACATCTATTTGGTTGATTACTAAGAATAGGAGGGTTATATTATCCGAACGAGTTTGATTGGCTCGGCTGCTCGCATGCCGTGAGTCGAATCTGACTCTGTTCGTACGAAACTTCAGCCCGCGAAAGCCGAATCAAGGTCGAAAATTGTCAGACTGCGGGTCTGGAGAGACGCAAGTTGATATGGAAGAGTGGTAGACTCGGTGGAACTGCGGAACGCTGGCAAAGTGCATGCGTTGGCGGGCGGACCTCCGGTCGTAGGACGATCGGCTCACGATTTTATTGAAAAAAAATTGACGTGGTCGCTAGTACCATCTATGCAAGCGACCCTCGATGCATGGTACACTCTCGGACTAACGATTTTGGTTGGCCGCGGAGGTGCGGCGTCGCCCAAGGCGTGCAAGGATGTACTTACTAAATTTGCGTGATTCAGCTCAGGGAAATTGAACAATGAAGTCGTTCAACCGGATGGGCCGCCTTGCTCGTCGTCGAAGTCAGAAGCGGTCGTTGATTCTCAATTTCGATCGATGCGAGGAACGCTTTCTGCTGGCGCCGGTCATCGTCAACACGACCAGTGATCCGGTCGAGGGGCCCTTGGTGTCGCTGCGCGACGCGATCAACATTGCCGACAATACCCCCAATACAACGATACAATTCAACATCCCGATCGCCGGCAACAATTTCAATGCCGCAACCAAGACCTTCACATTCGACTTGAGCCAGGGGGCGCTGCCAGCGATCAGCAAGGCGGTGACGATCGATGGAACGACCGAGTCCAGCCACTTGGGTCAAACGGCGTACCTCGCGATCAATGGCACGGGGATCGCTGGCACTCCGAGCGGCCTCACTTTGGCCAACGGCTCGGATGGCAGCGACATATTGGGCTTGCAAATGGTCGACTGGAACGGGACGGGCATCCTGATTCAGTCGACGAACAACACGATTGGCGGCACGATCGCGGCCTCAGGGAACGTGATCGGCTCTGCCAACGTCATCAGCTCGAACCTCACGGCGGGCGTATCGATCACAGGTGCGGCGGCGTCGGGCAACCTGATCGAAGGCAACTTCATTGGCATGGACATCACCGGCACCATTCCGGCCAGGGAAACCCCATAGGCGTGTTCTTGGGTACCGCGAGCAACACGGTCGGCGGCACGACCGCGTCTCCGCCGCCGCCAACGTCATCGCGTCGAGCTCGACGGCCGGTGTTCAGATCTTCAGCGCCAACGCGAACGTCGTCGACGGCAATTATATCGGCACAAACTCCGCCACTGCGCAGAATCTGGGCAATACCACCGCCATTCAAATCTTCAATTCGTCGAACAACGTCATCGGTAGCGCGACAACCGGCGCAGGCAACACGATCGGGTTCAACTCCACCAACGGAATTTCTGTTCTCTCGGGCTCGCAAAACACGATTAATGAGAATACCTATTTTGGTTCATATCAAAATTTGACGCCGCCGGAAACCAACGATATCGGCCTCGGCCCCAATGCGAACAATAGCCAGCCAGCCCCCAGCCTGATCTCGGCTTCGTGGACGAATAATCAGTTGTCGGTGCTGTTGACGGACTCAGGGCCAACTGTGCCGATCGGTACTTCGGTCGTTGTCGACCTCTACCAGATCGTTTCCACAAGCCCGACCGAGCGGCGTATTTCTCGGCACCACGACGATAACGACCGCGGCCACGCCGTCTTCGACCACGATCCCTGTGACGACCAACTTGGTCAATGACAAAATCGTTGCGACGGCAACCGTCGTGGCCAATGGCACCTCAGTATTCTCGGCCGAGGCAACGGTCGCTGCTCCAACCGCCGTCACGAACACTTACAGCTCCGGTGCTGGCACGCTCAACGCCGCCATCTCGTTCGCAGACAATCACTCCGGTTCGACAATCACATTTGCTCTCCCGACAACCGATCCGGGCTACAACTCAGGGACGGGGACCTGGACGATCAAGCTGTCCGGTGCTCTACCCTCGATCTCGGTCCAGACGACGATCGACGGAACCACGCAGACAGGGTATTCGCCCAACGATGTCCCCCTGATCGCGATTAACGCCAACGGCGTCGCGGGAGACGGGCTGGACCTGGCTCTCCATTCGAATAACAGCAAGATCCTCGGACTGGATATCTTTGGTTTCACCACCGGTGCTGGTATTCACATCCAGTCCAACGGTGACTTGATCGCGGGCGACTATCTGGGAACGAATGTGACTGGCACGGCGGCTGGCCCTGGAAACCTCGAGGGCGTGCTGATCGACGGAACTGCCGGGAACAACACAATCGGGGGACTCACTGCGGCAACCGGCAACGTGATCAGTTTCGAACACCGGTGCGGGCGTGTCGCTCGGAGGCACGTCGTTGGCGGGCAATCTGGTCGCTGGCAACTACATCGGAACCAATGCCAGCGGTACCAGTCTGGGAGACGTTCTCGGCGTCGTGATCTCCAGCTCTGGCAACACGATCGGCGGAAGTAACCTCACTGGCTTCGCGAACGTGATCGGCTTCAACACGTCGGCGGGCGTGTCTATCACGGGTGCGTCGGCATCTGGCAACCTCGTGGCTGGAAACTCCATTGGTACTAATCCCACCAATCCGAGCAACAAACAAGGGAACGCGATTGGCGTGGCGATTACCAACGCCGGGAATAACACGATCGGTGGGACGGCATCCGGTTCTCCCGGAGGGGCGGCATCGGATTTTGCCAACATCATCGGGTTCAATACCGCGAGCGGCGCGACCCGCGCGGGGCGTTTCGATCTCGGGTGCGACGGCCACATCCAACCTGGTTGTGGGGAACGAAATCGGAACCAACGCCAGCGGCGCGAACATGCCCAACGACGCGGGCGTGATCATCAGCAGCAGTTCCGCGTCGAACAACTCGATTGGCGAACTGGGCTCTTTCAACGCGAGCAACACGATCGCGTTCAACACCGGCGACGGGGTACATGTACTGTCCGGCACCGGCAATGCAATCCAGCAGAACTTGATCTTCAGCAACGGCTCTGGCGGGATCATCCTCGACCTGCACGCCAATGACAATCAACCAGCTCCCGACGTCACCGGCGTTACGTCGGTGAACGGTACGACGACAATCACCGTCAGTCTGTCCCCGACTCTGGGGTTCGTTTCCGGATCGAGGTATTCGCTCGACTTCTTCGCCAGCCAGCCAGGTGATTCGCCCACGCAGGTCCAGGCGGCACATCTTCCTGGAAACCATCACAGAGCCGGCGGGCGCCAACCCCATCACACTTCCTGGCTTCTCCGCGACGCTGGCGAGCAGTCAAACAGTCACGGCGACAGCAACGGTCGTCGCGCCGGCGCCTCCAAACTTCACGGTCGGTGACACTTCGGAGTTCGCCGAGGCGCAGGCGGTCACCAGTAATCCGTTCGAGGTCGTGAACAACGCCGACAGCGGAGTTGGGTCGTTGCGCCAGGCCATCACCAACGTCAACAACGATAAAGGAACGTCAGTCGACACGATCACGTTCGCCATCCCGCCCGGTTCCGACACCATTACACTGCTAACACCTTTGCCCGAGATTAAACATCCGATTGCCATCGACGGGACTACTCAGAAAGGGTATTTGGGCACTCCAATCATCGTCATCGACGGAGCCAACCTCACGGCACAATTCGGGCTGCAACTCGCCGCAAGCGCACTCGGTAGCACGATCGAGGCATTGGAAATCGAAAATTTCGGGGGCACCAGCCTCAATGCCGCGGGCATAGACGTTCTTTCGAGCAACGACGTGATCCAGTCGAACGTGATCACCGGGAATGCGGCCGGTATCATCGTCGACACCGGCACGGGCGACACGCTCAGTCAGAATCTCATTTACGCAACAGGACCGGGAATCCAGCTTCTGAACGGAGGCAACGAAGGTCAGGCCAACCCCACAATCTCTGGAGTAACCTCGGTTCCCGGCTCGACGATAATCAAAGGTACGATCACGGGTACTGTCTCAGGAAACTACACGGTCGATTTCTACGCCAGCGATCCCGCCGGGACGTTGGTGCCGGCGAACGAGTTTCTCGGAAGTACGATCGTCGCATACACGGCCCCGGGCTCGCAAAGCTTCACGGGGTCGTTCAACAACGTTCCCACGTTAACGAATGGACAGTCCGTCACGGCGACCGTGACATCGCCTGCGAATGCCACGCCCCCCGGGGCGAACAACACCTCTACGTTCGCCACAGGCTTTCCTTTTGTGCAGGGCCAAAACTTTTTGGTGACCAACACGTTGGACGAGGGGCCTGGCTCGCTGTTTCAGGCCATCCTTAACGCCAACAGCTCTCCCGGCCAGCAGACCATTACGTTCAGCAGCAGCCTAAGCTTTCCGATCACGATCGATCAGATTATCCCCTTGCCCGAGATCACCAACGAAGTGTTCCTGTCCGCCGCGCCGGGGTCTGTCCTGATTGATGGCCAGAATTCAAGTTCCGACGGTTTGCCGTTCTCAGGGTTGGTTCTGCAGATCGGCTCCGACGGCAGCATCATCAATGGACTGGACATCGAAGACTTCTCTGGCGAGGGTATCGATATTGAATCCAGCTTCGATACGATAAGCAACGACGTCATCGGATCAAACGCTTTCGCCGGCGTGTTGATCTCAGGCTCGTCGATCAAGGGCAACGTGCTCTCTGGTAACTTTATCGGGATCGACGCCTCAGGCACTCTTTCCCTACCCAACGCGACAGGCGTGGTAATCAACGACGGCGCCTTTAACAACACGATCGGCGGCGCCGGGGCGGCCAACACAATCGCATTCAATACCGGCGACGGAGTCCAGGTGGAAGGATCAAGCACGACAGGCAACGCGATCTCGCAAAACTTGATCTACGGCAACGGCGGTTTGGGGATCGATCTCGGCCTCACAGCCCCTCCCCCCAGTCCGCCCACCCCCGGTAACCTGGGGCAGGCCGCTCCCACGATACTGGCGGTCGCCTCTGTGGCCAACCCGACCAACCCAATAACGGGCAACGGCCTGACGACGATTGATTTCAACGTCACCGGGACCGTGGCCGGAAGCTACACGGTCGAGTTCTTCGCCACTCAACCAACCTCATCCCCGGGTACGACGACCGGCCCCGGCCCGGCGGGCGAGTTCCTCGGCAGCACAACTGTGACGCTCTCCGTGGCGGGAACGCAGCCGTTTACCGCGGTCCTGACTAACTTCCCGGTCTTGCAGCCTGGTCAGGAAGTCACTGCGACCGTGACTTCTCCAGCGAATGCCACGGCCCCCAACGCGAACAACACATCTCAATTTGCGCAAGGCGTGATCCAAGTCCCCAACCCCTACGCCGTGACAAACACGAACGACAACCAGCCAGGCGCCGAGGTCGGCTCGCTCCGCCAGGCGATCATCGACGCCAATTTCGCCAGCTTGGGCTCAAATACGATCGAATTCCAGGTCGCGGCTGGCTCCGTCATCTATCCGACAACGCCACTGCCCCCAATTACCACTCCGGCGACCGTTGACGGGACTATGGAATCGGGCTACGCCGGCGTCCCACTGGTGGAGATCAACGGCGCGAGCATAACAGGGTCGGCCGACGGCCTGACCTTGGGTGTGGGCTCGAACGGCAGCATTATCCAGGGCCTGGATATCGCCGGCTTCAGCAGCGCGGGTATCCACGTCAAGTCGAGCAACGACTTGATTGCAAGCAACTTCCTGGGAACGGACCTGACCGGGCATGCTGCCGGGCCAGGCAACCAGGTGGGCATCTTGATCGATAACGTCTCGGGCACCACGATCGGCGGGGATACCGCCGCGGACGCGAACATCATCGGATTCAGCAGCATCGCCGGAATCCAGTTTATCAATTCGGCGCTGACCGGAAACTTCGTGCTCGGTAACAATATCGGGACGAATTTCTCCGGTACGAATCCGGCGATCATTTACGATTTGGCCAACGCGGTGGGCGTGCTCGACAACACGACCGGCAACACGATCGGCCCGGGTAACACGATCGGCTTCAACACCACGGCTGGGATCCAGATCATCAGCTCAAGCCTCGCTGGTGACCTTGTTTCCGGCAACTTCATCGGTGCCATCCCAACGAGTCCAACTCCTCTCAATGTGGCCAACGCCGTCGGAGTGCTTCTGAGCAGCGCGAACAACATCATCGGCGGGACTGCGGCCGCGGCCGCGAACATTATTGGCTTCAACAGCTTGGAAGGCGTTCAGATCACCGGCAACAGCGCATCGGGGAACTTGGTCGAAGGCAACTACATCGGCACTGACTCCGCCGACGACAACCTGGGTAATCAGGTAGGCGTGCAGATCGTCAACGCCTCCGGCAACACGATTGGCGGAACGGCCCTTGGTGCGGGCAACGCGAGCCCGGCGGCTAACACGATTGGATTCAACACTCAAAATGGGGTACTGGTTCGCTCCGGGATACAGAATTCGATTAGGGAGAACGAATACGTCGGAAACGCGACCGACGAATCGTCGGCTACTTCGGATATCTTCTTGGGTCCGAATGCCAATAACAATCAACCTGCGCCCGACCTGATCTCCGCCTCCTTGTTCAACTCTACGTTGTCCGTATTCTTCACGGACAACGTGCCGCAAGGCACGTCGATCCCGGTATTTCTCGACATTTACTGGCTCACAACCTCCAGCACCGGCGATTTGGTTCGCCAGTTCCTGGGCGCCACCCCTTCCGCCGTGGTAGCCGAGTTCGGTGGGTCCAATGCCACGATCACATTAACACAAGTACCAACCGGCTTTGTGGGCGATGGAAGTCAAGAGATCGTCGCGACGGCGACAGTCGCAGCGAACGGAACGTCCGTTTTCTCCGGGCCAGACCCAGTTTGGAATCCGCTGACTGTCACGAACACGGTTGATCAAATTATCGATCCGATTTCCGGCAACCAGGACCTTACGGCTGTCGGCTCGCTCCGCGCGGCCATAACATTCGCCGACTCCCTCGCACCGGCTGCCAATACGATCTCATTCCAGATTTCGGGCACCCGTCCGTTCGTCATCCGCCAAACTCCCAGCTTCCGGCGATCAGCGCCCCCGTGACTGTCAACGGGACCAGCGAGCCCGGCTACAGCGGCGTGCCGCTCGTCGAGATCAACGGCGGCCGCCAAGCGTTTGATGGCTTGACGCTGGGGAGCGGATCCGGGGGCAGCGAAATCGAGGGTCTGAGCATCTACGGGTTCGGCAATAACACAAATTCAACGACATTCGCCGGTATCCATATAGAGTCAAACGGGAATATCATCACCGCTGATTGGATCGGGTCGAGTCCCTCCTTCAGCACCGTTTCCAGTAATGCGATCGGCATCTTGATCGACGATTCCCCGAGCAACACTATCGGCGGGACGGCTACGGACGCCGGCAACGTCATCGACTCAAACACTGCCGCCGGCGTTTCGATCTCGGGTACCTCGGCGACACTGAACTTAGTTGAAGGTAACTTCATTGGCACTAACTCAACGGGCGAGACCGGCCTTGGCAACCTGGTTGGCGTGTTCGTCGGCAGCAACAACAACACGGTCGGCGGAATAATCGCAGGCACCGGCAATGTCATCGGTGCGAACACCTCGGCCGGTGTTTCGATCTTGGGTGCAAGCAACATCGTCGAAGGCAACTATATCGGCACTGATGCCGCGAACGACAAACTCGACAATAAGGTCGGTGTATTCGTCGGCAGCGACAGCAACGTGATCGGCGGGGACCTCGCTGCCGCAGGCAACACAATCGGCTTCAACAGTTCGGCGGGAATCTCAATCAGCGGTTCGAGCGCGACGTCTAACACGATCGCCGCCAACTTCATTGGCACCAATTCAGCGGGCACCAATCTGGGCAATGGTGTGGGCATCTTCGTTGGCGCCGGGTCCAACGTGATCGGTGGGACCGCAGCGGCCCTGGCCAACGAGATCGGCTTCAACTTGGATGCCGGTGTCTCAATCTCGGGTTCAGCCGCAGCAGGCAACACGGTGGAAGGGAATTACATCGGAACGGACGCAGCGCTCGACGGCCGGGCCAATGCGATCGGTATTGTCATCGGTAACGGGGCTTCCAGCAATTTGATTGGTGGCGCGCCAGTCGTCAACTTCACGATCACGACTGACGGAACCATCAGCTCCCTGGGTACCAACGCCAATTATATCGTGGGCAACGCAAGTGCCGGTGTATCGATCACCGGGACGGCCGGCAGCTTCAATACGATCGAGGGGAACCTGATCTCGCGCAACGCGCTGAATGGGATCGACCTGGAGGGCGACCTTACCGGCGCGACCGCGCTTGCCGCTGATCGAGTATAACTTGATCGGCACCGATCCAACCGGGACTAGGACTTACGACTCGAACAATCGTCCGCTGGGCAACGGTCTCAGCGGAATCTTGCTGGAGGAGACATCTTCCAACACCGTTTCCGGCTCAAACGTGGCCGTCACCGTAACCGGCAACGTGATATCCGGCAATGGCCTGAGCGGCATAACCGTACAACAGCAATCGACGAATCAGCCTTTGGCCAATGTTGACATTTCCAGCAATATCATCGGTTTGGACGTCACCGGCTCGCAGGCTGTTGCCAGCGGTTCACTCCCACTTGGTAATGTTCTGGACGGCGTATTGATCAACAACGTCGTTGGCGTAATGGTAGGCAATCCTGCCACCGGGCTGGCTCCGACGCCGCCGAGCAACGTGATCTCCGGAAACCTCGGTCGCGGGATCGAAGTCCGGGGCCAGACGATCGGGTCCTTTGCCTTCGGCACCAACACGATTCAGGGCAATTACATCGGAACCGACGCCTCCGGCCAAAAAGCGGACGGCTCCTCCGGCGCCGGCACGTTCAGCCTCGGCAACCTGGCCGACGGCATTTTCCTCCTGGTGCCACCGAATACGGTGATCGAGAACAACCTGATCTCGAACAACCGATCCGCGGGTATTCACGCGGCAACGCAGGCGAGCGGAGGTACCGTCGTCAGCTCGGGTACGATCACGATTACGAATAACCTGATCGGTACCGACGTGTCCGGATTAAGCGATACGGATATCAACATTCCCACCGTTTCGCTCGGCAATGGGTCCGACGGCGTGTTCCTGGATACGATGAGTTCAGGCGACACGATCGAAGGCAACGTGATCTCCGGAAATCGCGCAAACGGGATCAATTTACTTGATTCAAGCGATGTTATCATCCTCAAGAACGAAATCGGCACGGACGTTAACGGCCAGTTGGCGACCCTGGGAAATAACTCCAACGGAATCTTCATCAACGGGTCAAGCGAAATTACGGTCGGCGGCACCAACAGTTCAACTGACCAGAACATCATCTCCGGCAACAAAGCCAGCGGAATCTTGATCTCCGGCGCAGAGTTTCACCGAGTACCCGATAGCCACAGCCAAGAGTATCCCCGCGGGGATTGCCCTGGGGTCCGATGGCAACTTCTGGTTCACACAATCCGCGGCCGACCAGATCGGTATGATCAATCCGACGACCGGAAAGATTACCGAATTTGCCATTCCGACGGCGAAGAGCGACCCCACGGGAATCACCAATGGACCGGCAGCGAACGGCAACCTCTGGTTTACCGAGACCGCCGCGGACAAGATCGGTGAGATCAACCCGACGACCGGCGCGATCACCGAGTTTGCCATTCCCACGGCCAACAGCGGCCCCACCGGGATTGCTTTGGGGGCGGACGGCAATCTCTGGTTCACTGAGTCCAAAGCCGGCAAGATCGGACGGATTAGTCCGACGACCGGTGCGATCACCGAGTTTGCCATTCCAACCGCCAACAGCGATCCCACGGGGATCACCAATGGGCCGACGTCGAACGGTAACCTGTGGTTTACAGAGACCAGCGCGAACAAGATCGGTGAGATTAACCCAACGACCGGTGTTATCACCGAGTTTAACATTACCACGGCCAACAGCGGCCCCGCGGGAATCACGAGCGGGTCCGCATCCGGCGACACCCTCTGGTTTACCGAGACCAGCGCAAACCAGATCGGCGAGATTGACTCAACGACTGGTGCAATCACCGAGTTTCCGATCCCCACACCCAACAGCGGCGCTACGGCGATCACCCTCGGCTCCGACGGCAGCCTCTGGTTTACCGAGACCAACGCGAACCAGATTGGCCGGATCAATCCAACGACTTCCGCCTTCACGGAATTCAAGATCACGACGATCAACAGCGGTCCCACTGGGATTGTGAATTCGGCTTCGGGCAGCCTCTGGTTTACCGAGGCCAGCGCTAATCAAATCGGACGTTTCGCCAATGTGTTTCCTACGTCGCACAATGTCGTCGAGGGTAATCTCATCGGGCTGAATGCCATGGGGACCGGTGCAATCCCCAACAACGATAGCGGTGTAGTCATAAATCAAGCCGACAACAACACGATCGGCGGGACAGCCGCTGATGCTGGTAACGTGATTTCCGGGAATCTCCTTTATGGTGTCTTGATTTCGAGCGGCGGCTCTGGCAACGCGATCGACGGGAATCTCATCGGTACGACCGCCAACGGTGACGGCGCCAGCGGGTTGGGCAACACGGCCGACGGTGTCCTCCTCTTGGGCGGCAATCCGACGGACCAGAACCAGACCGTGACGCAAAACATCTTGTTTGGGAACTTTATCGCGGGGAACTCGTCGAACGGAGTCCAGATTTTCGGTCAGGGAGCGACGGCAAATCTGGTGTCGAGCAACGTCATTGGCTTGGGCGTTAACGATCAAGCGGATCAGAACCTGGGCGACGGCGTGTTTCTTAACGACGCTGGCCCCAATAACACGATCGGCTCGGGCAACGTCATCGCCGGCAACGCCCAGTCGGGCATCATGATTCTCAGCGACGATCCAACCTTCGGCAACGCCAGCGTCGTCGTGGGGAATCTCATCGGTACTAACGCTGCAAACACGCCGAACATTGGAAACGGTGCCAACGGCATCTTCATTTACGGATCGTCGGCCAATACCATTGGCGGTACCGCGGGTGCGGCCGCCAACGTGATCTCGGGTAACTCCCAATCGGGCGTTGTAATCTTGACACCCGCCCCATCAGCACTCGCTGATCGCAACCAACTTCTCGGCAACTTCATTGGAACAAATATGGGCGGCACCACCGCGGTGCCCAATCAGTCGGATGGTGTGGAGATCATAAACAGCCAGGCCAACACGGTCGGCCCGAACAACGTCATCTCTGGCAACCTGGGCAACGGCGTCTTGATCGAATCGTTGTCATCAGCCGGTACGCAGTCGGCGACCGGAAATTTGGTGTTCGGCAACAGAATCGGCACCGACGCAACCGGAACCAACGTGCTTTCCAACGGCCAGAATGGCGTGCTGCTCAGCAATGCCGCGGGAAACATCATCGGTTTGGCGTCGGGTTTCGCGGAATCCGGCACCAACATTCCGATTTTACCCAGCAACGTGATTTCAGGAAATGGTCAGGCGGGCATTCAGTTCTACTGGCGATTCGCCGTCAAACGTAGTCCAGGGGAATTACATCGGCTTGACCGAAAATGGGTCCGCTCTCTCCGGAAGTACGATTCAAGGCTACGGGGTCTTCATCAATAACCTGGGAAACTTACCAAGCTCCGAGACAATCGGTGGCACGGCGATCGGCGCCGGTAACCTCATCTCGGGGAATGGGAGCGGCGGAATCCTGATCAATGGCCCGCAAAACTCAATCGGGGGCCTCAATAGCATTCAAGGCAACGTGATCGGTCTGGACAGTTCGGGCAATCTCGCCAGCAACTCGATCGGGATTTATATCTTAAACTCCGCGAGCAATACGATCGGCGGAACTTCGACCAGCAATTTTCCCGGCACAAACGTACCGACGACCCCAAGCAACATCATCTCGGGGAACGAGCAGGACGGGATCCTGATCTCGGGTTCACTCTCGACCAATAATCAAGTCGATGGCAATTACATCGGGACCAACCTCGACGGGAGATGGCTTCCCCAAGCGGATCGAGCGAATCCGCTCCTGCCCAGCTCAACGGCGTCCTGATCAACAACGCCGCATCCAACAACATCATCGGCGCCCTGGCCGGCAACGTGATTTCTGGTAATGACATCGGTGTGCAGGTCGTCGGGCTGAAGACAGCGAATGGTAATATTGTGGGCGGACAGGAGTGGATCGCGAACAATTTGATCGGCACGGACAAGACCGGAACGCAACCCGTGTCCAACCTCGAGTTCGGCATCCTCGTCAACAATTCCGCAACCAATACGATTGGCCCCGACAATCTGCTTTCCGCCAATGGTCGTCGGCGGCGTCGAACTCTTGAACGCGGGATCGGTGGCGAATCGCGTGATCGCGAACCAAATCGGCACCAATATCAATGGCAATCTCGCGTTCCAGTCGATCTCCTTCGGTACCGCGACCACTTCGGATGACATTACGGTGTATCAGCGACGCGCAATTGAACGGTGTCGTCGTTCTCGGTGCGTCCGGCAACACAATCGGCGCGACAACGAGCACGCTGTGGCCAAGGTAACTACATCGCTGGCAATATTCAGGTCGGAGTGTACGTCACCAGCCGTGATTTCCACGACCATATCTTTCCGCAGCCCGTCGGGCAACTGCGACCTCGGGAAATACGTTCAATCACAACCCCATATACGGGATTCTGTTCTTCAATGCGCCCAACAACCTCGCTCCGCGATTTGAGGGCCGAGGCGGGGGGTTGATCAATAACACGTTCATCCATACCAAGACCCCATTTCGGAATTTCATGGGTTCCTTCGATATCAAGACCAAGACGGTCACCGGGAAATCCAAGAAACCGCACGCAGCCTCCTTAAGTCGCCCAAGCCCGCTAGCAAACCCCAGACGACGAATCACAAGGCGATCGTGGAGAAGCTCGTTCGTCCTCGGGTCCCGGCTCTCTTCGAGCCTGGTTCCAAGCACATCGTGGTCCACGTTAATAAGGCGAAGTCCGGCACTCATGCTGGCTGATCGCTGGGTTGCGAGTCCGATTCTGGATGGTCGTCTAACGCGGGTGGCCCTCTGAGAAGTTGAGGTGTGAACGCGAGCTGGGGCCGGGACGGTTGACCGTCCGGCCCCGTTGCGTTTTCCACATGAGCACGACCTCGAAGCGAGCGTGATTGGGGCTGGAAGCACAACTCAGAGTGCCGGTGGCGGCGTGATCGGAATGAGGCCCGCACGAGAGCGACCGTAGAAAATATTGAGCAAAACCGCGGCCTCGGAATCGAAAGGCTTGGGACTGGCGACCGGGACCACGTAGGCAAAAGTCAGCACCGCCGCGTGCCGGAACTGGAAGTTCAAACCGAATGTAAAGTCGACGGTATCCGGCATGCCAGCGATGTCGAACCGGTTGAAGACGTCGCGATGGTTAATCGGGTTGTTGACGTGCAGCTCGAATGTCGGTGCCACGGCGCTCAGTAACGCTCGCGGATCCTCGTCGCGCAATAAGTAATAGCCGAACGCCGATATCGTTGAAGATGTAGGAGACGTCATTAATATTGGACGTGAAGTTGAATCCGCTGAATCCCTGGATGTACCAGCGGTTGTGGTTGTATATGTATCCGATGTACGGCTGGAAATAGACCGAATTGAGCGGGAAAAGATAGGGCGCGCCGGCAAATCTTGAGGGGCCGGTCGGCGCGGTGATCGCGAGTCCCGCCGAGATCAGGCTGCCCGTCTTCACGTTCTGCTCGAGAATGTACTTGGCGATGATACTCAAATTGCCCGCCGCGGTGGATGTCGGCGTGCTGAGAACGTTTTGCGAGCTGTTTGCGGTGAGGGTATCGAGGGGCACGCGAAAGCCGATCGAGCCCTTGCCGTCGTTGAAGGTTTTTTCAATGCCAAAAAGGTAAGTATATGCCTTCATCTGGGTAACCGGCGAAAGGTCGCGGCGGTTGATTGTGCTGTCGACGTTGTTGTAGTAATTGAAGTTGAAATAGATACGGTCTTGAGGCCGTGGCGACTGGTTTTCCGAGACCTTGACGTTCCGGGCCGCGGCGTAGATGGGCGAGGCGCCTCGCGGTCCGGGCGGAGCGGGAGGACCCGGGGTGGGGACCGCCTTCGTGGCTGCGGTCGTCGCCAAGCCGCCGATGCTAATTGGGCTCAGGTCGCCGATCATGGCGAATGGTGTGACGGCCGCCTCGAGTGCACCGCCGTAACCTGGACCCGCAGTCGTCGCTGCCGCACCGAACGCATCCGCACCCGTCGCGCTCCGGTCCGGTTGCGCCAGCTCCGGGCGGAGTTGGCGTGCCCGGGGTCCCTCCCTCGGCAGTAGTGCCCGGCGTTGGTGCGCCGGCGACCGCTCCCTCGGCAATAGTGCCCGGCGTTGGTGCGCCGGGGACCGCTCCCTCGGCAGTAGTGCCCGGCGTCGGCACTCCGGACATGGCACCTGGTGCCAAGGCACCGCCTGGTACTGCTCCCAAACCTGGCGCGGTGCTGTACTGGGGGTCGCATAGTCGAAACGTCCCTGCGTCTGCGGGCTGGCCCCACCATCGAAGGGGTTGCGAAGCTGGCCCAACGTCGCGCGACCACCCAAACCGTAATAGTTCGGGACTTGCGGTGACGCGTAGGCATTGAGGTCGAGCGGCCCGAAGGCGCCGCGTGATTGTGAACCGGTTGTTCGCCGTGTCCGCCGTCGAACGGGTTGCGAAGCTGGCTCAACCTCGAGTTGACACCGGGACCTCGAAGGTTCGACCCCTGTTGCGACGGATAGACCGAGTTGATTTTGCCGGGTATCGCCGAATTGGCGGGTGGAGTTGCGGTTGGCGACGGCGCTCCCCCGCCCGGGTCACCGATCATCTCCAACGGAATCGGAGCGGATGGTTTCGGCGGTTGGGGAGCTACCTGCGCCCACACTGCACGCATCTCGATGGCGATTGATGCGAACAGGATCAGCATGACCACACAGATCTGTTTAATTCTCATTAATCCCGCCCCTTCCATGGGCATGCGGTGAGCTTGTTCGCCGACCCAATTCCTTTAATTTCCCGATCAGCCCGAACGCTGGGAACGCACGTCATCGTGATCGTCCTTTTTTTTCGAAGTCACGATCCCAACAAGACGTGTGATGACTCAAAACCATGCCCACGTCGCGGCGGAATCCGATCCTTCGGACTCCGATGAGGGCGCGATCGGAATTCTGCAACGTAAGCTTTATCGGTTTTGACGAATGAAGAGCTTTCTTCGATTTTGAGGATTTCTTAAGAATCTACTCTAGGGCGGCGCCGCCACAATCAGTCGTAAGGTGGGTCGAACGATGCTCGGCATCGTGTGAGGCCACCGATCGCCACAGCCTGCGTTGTGGGCCTCGCAGCGACCAGTCGCGGCTTGACCCACCCTACGGCACGCCTACACGACCGCCTCAGCATATTCACGCTGGTGCCCAATCAAGCAACGACGCTATCAGCGATTCAATTGGGTTTGTCTCAATGGCTTGATGCCTTGAGGTGCGAGCGGGAGCGACCGGAGACGGAGTCCTGTGGCGTTGAAGATGGCGTTGGCGATCGCGGGCGCGATTCCGACGATGGGGGTTTCGCCGGCTCCTGCCGGCGCCACGTCCTTGCGATCGATCAGAACGACTTCAACACCGGCGTATCCCGGAATCGGGGCACGCGATACCGGGAGAAGCGCGGGTTGAGGATTCGACCGCTGTCGAACTCGATGGCCTCGAAGAGCGGCTCCTCCGAGTCCCATGATCATGGCGCCCTCGACCTGGTTCTTCAGATGGTCCGGGTTCACGACGGCGCCGCAATCGAAGGCGCTGACAGCGCGGACGACCTGGATGCGACCACTATCGCGGTCGACGGCCACTTCGGCGCACGTGGCGACGAAGCTGCCTTTTTCTGACCCGAGCGGCGATGCCGATTCCCCGATCGTCGCTCGGTTTCCGGCCCCAACCGAACGCAGTGGCCGCCGCTTCGAGGACGGCGCGGAGCCGGTCGTGCTTCAGGTTTTTCAGGCGGAACGCGAGCGGGTCGAGTTTCAGCTGCGTGAGCGAGCTCATCCAGGTGGGACTCGCGGGCGAAGTGATTGGCGGTGGCGGCGAGCGCTCGGTAGGACCCCTGTCGCAATGGGGAGCGGACCGGATGGAATGCGGTGAGTTGGTTGGGCACTTCATAGAGCATGCGAATCCCGGCGGTGCCGGAATTGTAGTTATGAAATTCCCAGGCCGTGAGCGTGCCGTCGCGGCGAGCACCGCTTTTGACTTCGATCACGCCGGCCGGCCGGAAGTAGGCCCATGTGAATTCTTCCTCGCGCGACCAGACGAGCTTGACCGGCCTGCCGGCCTGGCGAGCCAGCCTGGCCGCTTCAATGGCCGCCTCGCCGGTATGCTTGCCGCCGTAGCCCGCCCCGGTGTCAGGCACAATGACGCGAACCGCGTCATCAGCCAACCGGAAGGCCGCGGCCAATTCTCGTTGCACCCCAAATGGCCGTTGCGTTCCGGTCCAAACGGTGAGCTTGCCGTCCTTCCACTCGGCGACCGCCGCGCGGGGCTCAAGAGGAGCATGAGCGATGTAGGCGATGGTATAGGTTTGCTCCAGTCGGACGTCCGCGGCGGCGAGGCCGCTTTTCGATCGAACCGGATCGCTGGGCCGAGTTTCCGCGTGCGTCTCCCGCCTGAGCGACCGTGCCGTTTCATGTCCTCGAACAGGTCCTTGCTGGAGATTGGCGGACCGGTCTTCCATTCGGCTTTGATCGCATGGACCGCGCGCGGCCGCTGCTGACCTCGCTCGACGCCGCGACGCCCACGAAATCTCCGTCCTGGCAGACAACGACATCGGGCATGGACTTGGCCGCGCTCGCGTCGATTGAGACCAAGGTCGCGCCGAACGAAGGAGGACGTAGCACCTTGCCGTGCCACATTCCGGGTAGCCTGATGTCCGAAGAGTATGCATGCTTGCCGGTCACGAATTCTCGGCCGTCGACCTTGGCTGCGGACTGACCGGCGATTGTCCAGTCGGCGGGGGATATGGTTGTCACATCGACGGCTACGGTCTTGGTGAGCTTGCGGCCCTGGGTCAGCTTGCCGTAATCGAGTGACTCTTTCGTCTTGGCGTTCACGATCGGAACCATTCAGGGCCGTCAGGAGCGCGCGGTCGGTTTTCCACGTTTCGGCCGCGAAGCCGATGAGCAGCTCGCGAGCCGCCGCGGCCGTTCGCCTAGCCGTAGCGACATACCGGCGTGCTCTGACTGCCGAACGTGCCCATGTCGAACGGGGTCAATTGCGTGTCGGCCATGACCAGGCGAATCGAACTCGGCGGGGCGTGCAGCTCTTCGGCCACGGCCTGCGTCAGGGACGTGCGGATGTTCTGCCCCACCTCCGCTTTGCCGGTGTAAACCGTGATCCGGCCGTCCTCGCCAATGTGCAGCCATGCGCCGATTTCGTCCGGACGGATTTTGACCTCGCACCTCCGCCGTCGACCGGATCCGCCCCGGGTTGGGCTGCTGGCGGTTGCGCGGACGAGTCGTCCACCAGGCACAGGACAAGGATGCCTCCGCCCAACGACTTCAAGAAGTCGCGACGATCCAGCTCGAATTGGTACGCTGGTTCTTCGTGTAGCTCGTAACGCTCGGGCTCGAGTCCGGGTTCTACGGTCAATGACTCGCTCATCGCCGGGCCTCCTTTAACGCTTTCGCGGCGTTCGAGAGCGCGATGATGATGCGTGGGTACGTTCCACAACGGCAAATATTGCCGTTCATGGCTTCGATGATCTCGTCCAACGATGGATCCGGTGTCTCCTTCAAGAGCGCGACGCCGGACATGATCATGCCGCAGGTGCAATAACCACACTGCATGGCTCCCACTTGGAGGAAAGCCTCCTGAAGCGGGTGCAGTTTCCCGTCCTTTTCCAAACCCTCGATTGTCGTGATCTCGCTCGCCGCGACCGCGCCCAACTTCGTGACGCAAGAGCGGACAGGCGCTCCATTCACCAGCACGGTGCACGCGCCGCACCGGCCCTCCCCACACCCATATTTTGCGCCGGTCAGGCCGAGGTCATCGCGGAGCATTCCGAGCAACGACCGCTCCGCATCCGCATTGACAGGGACCCGCGCCCCGTTGATTCGAAGTTCCTTGACGTCCGGCATGAGGTTCGCCCTCCGAGGGTTCAGCCACGCATTTTACTGGCTATTGCTTACTGCCTACTTTTCAAGAATCCACGATCCGCCATCCACTCTCGGAGCCGCGTCGGCCAGCTCGATGCCGGCACGTGGTTATCTCGCATGCCGAACCCATGGCCACCCTTGGCGTACACGTGGAGCTCACCGGAGACGCCGGCTTTCTTGAGAGCCAAATAAATTGTGGCGGTGCTTTGGGCACTTCCGCGATCGTCATCAGCGACCGTGAGAAACGTGGGCGGCGTCTCCTTGGTAATGGTCAGTTTCTCCGGGCGGACTCCCGGATAAACAAGGACGAGGAAATCAGGACGGGAGCTGAGCCGGTCGACCGGGTCGCTGGTTGCCTCTGAGCCCGTTTCGAAGCGGGTGCCAGCCAGCGCCGTGACTTCGCCGCCGGCTGAGAACCCCATCATTCCAATTCGGGCGGGGTCAACGCCCCATTCGCTCGCACGGCTGCGGACAAGTCGCACAGCACGCCTGGCATCCGCCAAAGCATGATCCTCGACCGTGTACTTCGAGCCCTCGGTGCGCGCCAGGCGGTATGTGAGGACGAAACCCCGCGACGCCGATACTGTTCAGCCACTTGGCGACGTCGTGCCCTTCGTGCTCGATGGCCAACATCCGGTGGCCGCCTCCCGGGGCAGATGACGACCGCTGCCCCGTTGGCCTTCTCCCGGGGCGGCAGATAAACCGTCAGGGACGGTTTGTGTACCTCGTTGACCCGGCGATTGTGGGTTCCGTTCTTGCCTTGATCGACGACCACGTTGCCCTTCGTGACGCCCTCGGAGCCCGGTGGCGCCGGTCGGCCAGAGCAATACCTCGGCCGGATCATCGGCAGCGAAGCCCGGTGTCACCACCATCAAGCCATACGATCACGAACCCAAGTCGCTTCATGGCATCTCCCTTGATGTGTATCGTGCGTGAAGCATCAGACCGGTCGCACGGAATCATTCGGCAGTTTATCCGCTATCTAAAGATAGCGATACCACCATCCGATCCGGACCATGCGGGAAAGTTTAAAGCTGTGCCGCCTACGGCTTCAAAGCCAGAACGGCATCGAGCGGCGAAGGAGTCGTCGCACCCAGCACCGTGGTGAACCCGACCTGTTCGAGAATCGCTTTGTACTCGCCGAGGGTTCTTTCTTTCCCCTCCGTGCAGGCCAGCATGTTCAGGTTCTGCATCTGAGCCCAGAGGGGACCGCTCTTGTCTGGTTCGAGCAGTTTCTCGGCGATCAGCAAGGCCCCGCCGGATGGAAGCCGGTCGTGAATTCGCTTTAGCAGAGGGAGAATCTTGGATTCCGTCCAGTCATGAAGAATGCGACCCAAGCTGTAAAGGTCTCCCTCGGGCAAGACATCGACGAAGAAGTCGCCCGCCACGACCTCGATCTGATCGGAAGCGGGAGAGGCTCCAACGATCTCTCGGGCGAGAGCCACGGCTTCCGGAAGGTCGAACACCACGGCCCGCAAGCTTGGGATGTCGCTGACAGGCGGCGATGGCCAGGTGGCCGGTCGCCCCGCCAAGATCGATCAGGCGCTGAAACCGACTCAAATCGAAAGCCGTCACGACCTGCGGCGAGCTGAGCAGCCCCTGAGCGTGCATGCCCATCAAGAACTCGCGCTTGGCGTCCTCGGTCCGGAAGAAATGGGAAAAAAGCGGGCCATCCCAGCCGAAGGTCTGCTTCCAACGGTTGGTCCCCTCGCGAATCGCATCTTCCAGATTGGCCCACAGTTTCCAGAGATACTCATTTGAATAATTAAGATATCCGTTCATCCGAGACGGACTTTGCGTGCAGAGGTAGGCTGTGGCGGCTCGGGTGTTTTCGTAGAGCGTCTCCGTGGCGTTCGAGCAGTTGCATTCCCACGCAGGCGTCGAGCAGACCGCTCGAGTGCGTCGGGGTCGAGTTTCAGCGTCTCGGCCAGTCCGGCCAGTGGCTTTGGCTCCGATTCGAGAGCGTCGAAGATCCCCAGTGACACGGCCGCGAACATCGTCTTGGACCGCCGAAAGGCTTGCAGGAGTTCGAGGATGACGGTCGGGTCAGGCTGGGATTCGTGTTCAGGCATCGCTCATGCGTGGCTGAGAGGAAGCGAATGGATGGAAAGGGCGAGGTCCAAGCCGTCCGGAAGCTGTCGCGTCCGCATGTCCTGGCACACCCGAAACTCAATCGCGGTGCTTGCTCGCGGGCGCGATCCAAACTCATGGCACGCTGGCGGCGATATCGTCGGCCAGTCGCTCGAGGACTTCTCGCGTGAGCTGGCAGGGGGTTGAGCGACGCTGGCGGGTCGCCTCGTCGAGAGCGAATCGTTCCATCCGCAAGGCTCCCTTCGCGGAACAGCCGGATCTCGTAGTAGCCCTCGTTGGTCGGCGCGGGGTCGGACTCTGGCTCCGGATCTGGACCTCGCCTCCTGCCGTCGTCGATCTCGATGACCTTGAGCGGCTCCATCAGGTAGGTCACCGGCTCGGCCAACCGGTCGCCCCACTCCTTGAGCGCATTCCGAGGACCATTCAGAACGGCTGAGTCGTGGCGAACTCGATCGCGGTGCAGGCAAGCCCGACCGTGTCGAGGGCCGTGAGGTGCAACGTCAGTCGATTCGGGACTTTCCTCGACCGTGACGGAGCAGGGCAGGACGTAAGCCTTGGTATTTTCGTCAAGCGCGGCGGCGATCTTTTTGCTCAGGCTCATGGGAAGAACCTCCCAATGGGCGGATCGAGTGATCGGTTCCATCGAACGACAACAGCGTGGGCCGTCCATCAACGCACGTCTCCAGATGAACGGGTCGGGTCCAGAGACGGTGCAGATGACGGAGCGTGTCCTGTGCGTGGTCGATCCGCAAGTCGACGCCGAAATACTCGTGCTGCAAGTACAGCTCACCGCGATTGCGGTGGTTGGCGTCCTTGACGCGGATGATCGGCTGTCCGAAATTGGTCAGGTTGAAGAGGAGCCGCTCCTTGATCTTCTTGAACTCGCGGCTCTCGATCTCATACATCTCGGTCTGATCGTTATGCCGGTAACTGAAGAGCTTATAGCGGCGGCAAAAATCCACGGTCAAGAACGTGTCGATAAAGGTCACGTCGTTGTGGATGCGCCGGACCTCGAAGATCTTCTGGCGGCCCAGTCCCAGTTTCTTGTCCCACTTCTGGCGGGCGTCGAGGTTGTCGCATTCCTCCCATTCCGGGCCGAACTGCCCTTTGTTCCATCGTTCCTCGATGTCGCGCAACAGCTCGATGCCCAGCTTGTACGGATTGAGCCGGCCTGGCTGCGTGGCCATCGTTCCGGAGTGGTGGTCGGCGTAGTCGACCAGCTCCGACGGGTGAAGCGTTTTTTGCGTCATGATCGTCGAGTGCCAGAACGAAGCCCAGCCCTCGTTCATGATCTTGGTCTGGCCCTGGGGTGCGAAGTAATAGGCTTCCTCGCGAATGATCGCCAGGACGTCGTGCTGCCAGGCCTTGAGCGGCGCGTGCTCGAGCAAGAACAGGAGGACGTCGCGCTCGGGCCGTTCGGGTAACGACGATGGCTTGGCCTTCTCTTTCTCCCGCTCGGTTTCCCGCTTTCGCGCTTCTTCCTTCAGGACCTGCGGCGGGTTGACGAACGAGTCCATGTAGTCCTTGCTCTGAAACTTCGTCGGCTGGACTATCGCGTCATCTTCTTCGCCGTCGCGAACGAAATCGTAGCGGTTGATCTCCTCGCGACGCTTGATCAGCGGCGAATAGATGTCGATCAGGTTCTCGAGCGACAGGCAGCTATCAATGAAATTCTCAACCGTGTCCTCGCCATTCCGTTCCATGTACGAGCGAATGCGAGTGCCGTGGTTGGCCATCTCGTCCATCATCTTGCGGTTGGTTTGACTGAACCAGATGTTGTTCTTGAAGAAATCGTTATGACCATAAACGTGTGCCATGACCAGCTTCTGGTCGACCATCTGGTTGCAGCGCAGCAGATAGGCATAGCAGGGGTCGTTATTGATCACCATCTCGTAGATTTTCTGAAGCCCGTAGCGGTAGCCCTTGGCGAGATGCTGATACTCCATGCCGAAGCGCCAGTGGGGATACCGGTTGGGAAAGCCCCCCAGCGCGGCGATCTCGGAAAGCTCGTCGTAGTCGAGGACCTCGAAGATCGTGTCGTAGAAGTCCAGACCGTAGTCGTGCGCATGGGCTTCGGTCTCGAGCTGGATCGCCCGCAGGTCGTCCGGAAGATTGTGAACATTGACCGTCGACATGGACTTCGTCTCTTATTTTTGGAGTAGGCAGTACTTTTTCGAGTAGGGCAAAGTAGGCAGTAAGCAGTCGTAAGCAGACGGCAGGGGCTGTTGGCGAAAAACACGTGTTTTGTCTCGCCTAACAGCCCACTGCCGTCCGCTTGCGTGCTGCCTACTGCCTACTGCCTACTTAGTTTACGATCTCCGCACTGACATTGTTGGATTTCGATCTTAGTCCGCATTGCCATCTTGCTTACGGACGCGCGGTTTGAGCGTCTGTTTGACCCATTTGCGAAGCTCGATGACCCACTCGGTCTCGGAAACGTCCTGCGGCCGCCGCATCCAGTCGTACACTTCAGCCGCCGAGAGAAACGGAAAAGCCAGGCTGGTCTCCGACTCGGCATATCGGCCGTTCGCTTGAAGGACCAGGATCACCATCCCGGATTCATCGCAGACCCAAACCTCGGGCACCTTGAACCGGCGGTAGACTTCGATCGCCGCGTCGGCATCGTGGCTGTGGACAGCCTCGATGGCCAGGTCCGGGGGCGGGTCGGTTTTGAGATGAAGCTTATTCTTGCCGCGAACGCGCTTCTCATTGGCCAGGTAATAGGTCTGATCTCCCTCCACGCCTCCTTTCTTGGCCCGGCGGCGGAAAGTCGTTGAGCCAGCAGGAATACAAGGGATGTCGAATTCCACAACAACCACCATGACAAAATGATCGAGCCTTACCCTCAGACGTTCGTGCGAGAAGTTGGCGGATGAAAGCCAAACCGTCCCATCGAGGTAGACCATCCTGGGCATCGGGCGCTCGCCGCGCAGCCGCAAGAGCGTGGAATAGCCCTTCCAGTCGATGTTTCGGAATTCGACGCACTGGTCGCCGGCGGAATCTGCGATGGGAGCGGCGGCGGTCGATATCTGCGTCGCCATTAACGAGCCTCGGTTTGATACTGCTTCTCGGCATCCACCAATTTCAGCCTCTGGCGATTGAGCTCGGTCGATAATTCGGCGAACCTGCTTTTTTTCAATTGGACCATTTGGACCATCGGATTCTGCCAGTCCTTCAGGCACCGGAGCAAATCCTTTGCCGCTTCCTTCTCACCGTTCGCGAGTCCGCGGACCGCTTTTGAAAGCACTGTCGGATCGACACCTTTGAGTCCATCCGCCGCGGTCGCCCGAATTCCCTCGATGATGTTGGATGCTTCTTTTTCTTCTTTCTTAATACCCATCTGAAATGTCGGCCTGCCGTGATCGTATCAAAGATCATGTCCTCCGCTACGCCCATCATCTCCATAGACTTGGAAAAACTGGCCCGGGCCGCATCGTACTCGACCTGCAGGACTTCGATCTCGGTTCGCAACCTGAGCACGCGTTCCTGGATCTCTGCCCGAGTTTGAGTTGAAGGCTTACCCTTGTCCCCGTTTTGTTGAGCACGCGACAGGCTCACTGCCCCAGGCTCCCAATACAAACATGATCATCCATACCCAGACTGATGGCTCGCGCGGTTCTCATCCTTGTTCTCGCTTTCCAGCAGAGGTGGAAGTCATTTTCCCCGTCCCAGGAACTCCTTGATCGAGTCGTAAATGCCTTCCTTGTTGCGGATCTCCGACAGGGCCAGGTTTTCTTCATCCTCGAATGCTTCTTCGAGCTCGCGGTAGAACTCGCCCGAGCCGTAGGGGCTTTCGACTTGGCCGTAGCAGAATAGGTTGCATTTCGGAAGGAGCTGATCGCGAAGCAGGCTGATGCACTGGCGGTTGTCCTCGCCCCAGTTGTCGCCGTCGGAGAAGTGGAACACGTAAATGTTCCAGTCGACCTGCGGATGTTGGTCGTCGATGATCTTGTTGCACAGGTTGTAAGCCGAGCTGATCCGCGTGCCGCCGCTTTCGCGGGTATGGTAGAAGGTGTGCTCGTCGACCTCGCGACCACAGCATCGTGAATGATGTAGCGCGTGGTCACGCCGTCGTACTGACTCTTGAGCCAGGCGTCGATCCAGAACGCTTCGGCGCGAACGATCTCTTTCTGGTCGTCGGTCATCGAGCCCGAGACGTCCATCAGGTTGAACACGACGGCATTGAACTGGGGCAGGGCGATCGGGTTCCAGGAGCGATAGAGCTTGTCCTCGCGGATCGGGATGACGAGTGGTTCCTTGGGGTCGTAGGTGTTGGAGGCGATCTGCCGCTTGAGGGCCTTCTTGTAGGTGCGCTTGAAGTGCCGCAAGCTTTCCGGGCCGGCCTGGCGGATGCCGGTGTATTTGTCTTTGTCTTCGACGATGTTGGCACGCCCCTTGGGTGCGATCCGCGGCAAAGCCAATTCTTCACCGAGGATCGCCGCCAGATCGTCCATGGTCAGCTCGACTTCGAGGATGTGGTGGCCGGGTGCATCACCCGCGCCCGTGCCGGCTTCGCCATCGTTCGAGCGGCCGATCGGCGTGCCGATGTCGCCGGGACCTTGGCCCACCCCACCGCGGTTTTTGGTCCCGTACCGAAACTCCGGGATCTCGATCTGCGGCAAGGGGATCGAGACGAACTCGCCCCCGGTCTTGCCAATCAACTCGCCGTGCGTAATGTACTTGCGCAGGTCCGACTTGATTTTACCGCGGACGATCTGTTTGAACCGATTAGCGTCACGATCGATTTTTCGAACCACGACTGATAGGCCCTCGTCCTAGGAATTGGGGCCTGCCGGACAATCGCCCCATCTTGGACCACCGCGTGCCTAATAGCGCAGCAATCAGCCCGCCGGCTTCAGCAGTCCACCGAGCCGAAAAACAAAAGAGCTCTGAGGAAATAATGAACGGGATTGACGGGTAGGTGTGAGTCGAGAATCGTTCGGCGTGGTCTCTAGCCGATAGCCGGTGCCACGGACCCCGCATATCTCCCTAGCAAATTGTATTCCTCGACCCTCAAAGTGTCCAAGCCAAAAGGAAGAAGGATTTCGGTTTTGATCACGTATGGTCGCTTCGGGACAACGAATATCACCCTTCCGGCCAAGGCTCAACAGGTCCCACGGGAGAATCCTGAATGCCCTGCCAGAGCTCGAGGTATTTGTCACGGACGTAAGGGTTCAGTTCGTCGGCGAAACCGGCCGGGAGACTAGAGCGTTTGATCAGGGCGATCACATCGGCGAAATCCTTCATACGATGAATGCCCCCGGTCATGCCCGAGGCCAGCTTCAACTCGACTAGCTTTGGCAGTGACAGGATAGTGGACACCATCGATCATGACTCTGGCCTGTTCCGGATCGGGAAAGGCCACTGCCTTGGGCTTGCCGTCGCCCGGGAATTCACCGGCGATCAGGAACTCGATGCGGACGCCGTGTTCGGTATCCCGAAGGTTCTTGCTCCCAGTGAATGGGGGAACGTAACCCAAGACCATCCAAGATCGGCATGGATCGCCTTAAGACCGTCTCGGCTCACCAGAATGTCGACATCCACGGTGAACACGGCGTCGAAACCGTGCGCGTACAGCGCCATGCCGCCAGCCACCGCATAAGGGACATGCCGAGATCGACTCGAGCCGGCGGGCGATCCTCCGTAGAGTCTTGAAGACAAGGCTCGTCCTCCTCGAAATGCCGACCTCCCTCGTCCAAGGCTCCACCTCCAATCGCGGTCTCAGGCGTGTCCTCGTAAACCGGAACGAACGTCTCGAGTTTCTCGGCGGAACTCATTGAAGATCCCTCCACGAATGACGTCGGTTATGAACCAGCGCGGAAGCTCGGTATCGACTCAATGGCTGCCCCGCTTGACGTCGCCTCGGGCGAAGATGCTGGCGACGTAGTTCAAGACGTCGGTCGCCGAATCTTCGTCGTAGCCGTAGTTGCGGATCAGACGCGCCTTGACGATATCGATCTTTTCCTGCGTGTCCTTGTCGACGACGCTCGAGACAAGGCTGGTGAGCTTGATCGTGTCTTTCTGGTCCTGGAACAGCTTGAGCTCGAGGGCTTTCTGGAGCCGCTCGTTGGTTCGATAGTCGAACTTCTTGCCGTCGAGGGCCATGGCTCCGATGTAGTTCATGATCTCGCGGCGGAAGTCGTCCTTGCGGCTCTCGGGAATGTCGATCTTCTCCTCGATCGACCGCATCAGCCGTTCGTCGGGCTCCTCGGTCTGGCCGGTGTACTTGTTCTTGACCTTTTCCCGCTGGGTATAGGCCTTGACGTTGTCGATGTAGTTGCCGCTGAGACGGGTGAGTGCATCTTCGTCGGCGGCGATGGCGCGTTGCACTTCGTTTTTCACGATGTCCTCGTACTCTTCCTTCACGAGCGAGAGCAGGTGCCGATACTGCTTTCGCGTCTCTTCGCTGTTGATCAGCGAGTGATGCTTCAGCCCTGATTCCAGCTCGTTGAGCACCATGAACGGGTTGATCGACCGCTCGTTGGGATGAGCGACCAGCGCGTTGGAGATCTTGTCCTGAACGTAGCGCGGACTGATGCCGTGCATCCCCTCTCGCTCGGTTTCCTCACGCAGCTCTTTGATGTTGTCCTCGGTAAAACCGGGGAGGGTTTTGCCGTTATACAACTTGAGCTTCTGCATCAAAGTCAACCCGGCGTTCTTGGGCTCCTCGAGCCGGGTCAAGACGGCCCACATCGCGGCCACCTCGAGGGTGTGCGGCGCCAAACGTTTGCCGCGCACCTTGCGGGTATTGTAGTCCTTCTCGTAGATCTTGATCTCGTCGGCCAGCCGGGTCACGTAGGGAACGTCGATTTTCACGGTCCGGTCGCGGAGTGCTTCCATGAACTCGTTGGACTGAAGTTTCTTGTATTCCGGCTCATTTGTATGACCGATGATGACTTCGTCGATGTCGGTCTGAGCAAACTTCTTGGGTTTGATCTTGTGCTCTTGGCTGGCGCCGAGCAAGTCGTAGAGGAAGGCTACGTCGAGTTTGAGTACCTCGATGAACTCGATGATGCCGCGGTTGGCGATATTGAACTCGCCGTCGAAATTGAAGGCGCGGGGGTCGCTCTCCGTGCCGTACTCCGCGATCTTGCGGTAATTGATGTCGCCGGTGAGCTCGGTCGCGTCTTGGTTCTTCTCGTCCTTCGGCTGGAAAGTACCCACACCGATGCGATCTTGCTCGGAGAGGATCAATCGGCGGACGACGACGTCCTGCACGACGAGAGCCCAGTCACCCCCGTAGCGCTCCATCCGTTCATTGAACATCTGGCGGCAAAATGGGCAGAGATCCCCTTCGATCGTCACCTGGAAGGCGTCGGGTCCGCGGGCCTCGTTCAGAAGGCGAGTCACCTCGGGACGATGCTCGAAGGGGATCAGGTGTAAGGGTTCCTCATGCATGGGGCACGGGGCGAAGGACTCTTCGCCTTCGGGCCCGATCTCTTTCCAGCCGAAGCTGTAAAGTCCTCCCTCCTCAACCCGCGAGTACCGTTCCAGCCCTTTTTTCAGCAGACGCGCCAACGTGCTCTTGGAGCTTCCGACCGGCCCGTGCAGGAGCAGGACTCGCCGTTCGGTTCCGTAGCCGTTGGCCGCGCTCTTGAGAATGTTGACAAAATTGGTCAAGGTCCGTTCCAGGCCGTAGATGGCATCCTGCCCGTCGTTCTCCGGATCCGTCGAAGAACTTGTAGCGGGTCACCTTCTCCTTGTTTACCACGATCTCATCCGTGCCGTGGCTGATGATCATGTCGTAGATCCGCTGGTAGGCCGTCCGGGTGACCATGGGCTCGCGCCGCACGATATCGAGATATTCGGCGAACGAGCCGGTCCAATGTTTTTTCTGATAGTCGTCCAGGTTCTGGCGACTGGCAATCAGAGTGATCAAATCCGATCCGGTGGACATGAGATATTTCCCTCCTGAAGGTCACTCCATCAGGCACTGCCGCGGCCGGAGACAAGCGGTTGCGCGGGTCCCGGTCGATCGGGCCGATTCCGACCCGATCCGGCCCCCCGCGCGCACGGTTGAAACGTCCTCATCCATTTGTCTGAGGGCTCGGCCAAATTGTCAACGCGTCAGGTCAAAGATGGGGAGTGCCCGAAACGAGTCAGCGGCCTTCGGGTCGATCGCGAGTCAAGAAATCCGGGGGAACAGGCGATGTGGTCTCCACAGTCGCGGGGACACCACGAACGGGAGCTCACTTCGATACGAACTCCTGCCCGTCTCGGTCCATTAAACCCCCGATTTCCCTTGCCTGTCAAGCGAACCGATATGGGAAGTTGATTTGATTAACCCTCACTCTGGTTCCGATCGTCAGGTGCCCCATCATTCTCAATTTACGACCTATTGCCAGGCTCGCACGGGAAATGCCGAAAAAAACTGAGTCATGACCCGGGAACGATCAGTTTCGAGACGTTTTTCTAACACACGGTTCGCTCGGCGGAGCGGCTGCGGAACCGGGCGTCCACAGAGCTGAACGCCCGGGGCGGTCGGATTCCGGCGTCCAGATCTCACCGCGCACCGCGGCGACGCCTAACTCGCCCGCGGATGTCGTGACCCGCGGACCGTATTGACTCAAGTAGTATTGCAAGGTTCGCGTATCGAGGACCATCTGTTCGGGACGCTTCGGGTCAATGACGGGCTGAACCAATCCGAACTCGATGAGTCGAAGGAACACGGCCGAAGTCGCTTCCCGATTGCCTTGGTATTTTTCGATGATGACCGCCAGGCGGGGAACCCAGACTTCGGGATCGTCAAGCATGATCTTGATCTGAAGATCGATCATCTCCCAGACCAGCACATGGGCGGCTCTTTTGAGCAGGAGGCTCGGACTGTCGGCCGCGACGGATCCAGTCTTCGGCTTCAGAGCGCTCACGTCGTCGAGCCGCATCGAGCGCAAGGTCGCCATACAACGCGGTTGTCTCGATGCGGCCTTTCACCAAGAGGGAGGGATGCCCGGCGATGACACGCGCTGCCCGGATCATCACCGAGTGGAGACCCCACTGCTTGGCCCAGTGGTAAAGGGCCAGGACACGGTCGTCATTGATCCGCTCGATCGGGATCGACGACAGTCGGGACAGATGCAGTAGTGGTACATCGTCGCCAGATCGGGATCGACGGCAGGCTCTGGCTTGAGCTGAAGTTTCGAGCGGAACCGGCTCCAGTCGATCAGCTCGACCCACTCCTCGTCTGAGTATTCGAGGATTCGGACCGCGGCACGGAGCGCCGTCTCGGCATCGCCCGCTTGTGCGGCCTGGAGGGGCGTTCGTCCGCGCAAGTGAGGATTCGGCGTCTTGGGCCACACTTCCTCGATGAGTGGACGCAACCATGCTCTTGATTGAGCCGATCGGCGTCCTCATCGGAGACTCCCGTCAGGAATCCGCCATCGACAGCTCATGCTCAACACGATATCGCGGTTCTTTGCCCACGATCTTGGTCGCGCGGATGCGAGGGGGGGATATTCAAGCCTGCCCTGGCCACGAACCGATCGATGAGGCGGTCGAGCCGTCCGTCGTCGTAAGTCTCCAGAGCAGACGATGTCCCGGGCCGACCAGAACTTCTCCTTCAATCCGTGGTATTTCCCGCGGAGTGAGTCCCGACTTGGTGTAATCTGGGGACGATCGAGCAGCAGAGAACCGTTCGAATTTGGTTGCATCCGGCTCGTTGGGATCGAGGGAACGGCCGGGACCCTCATCGATGGTTTTGTCGGCTCGCAGCGCGGCGAGCAAGCCGTCCCGGTTCCGAATCGGCCAGCGTCAGTTGCACGAACTCGACGGGATCGGTGATCGGCGGATGGTCGATTCGCTGGCAAAGGGCCTCGAGGTCGATCGCATCGATCGTGGGCCCAGTCCGCGTGATGTAGCGCCGCAGCGACGCGACGGCGCCCTCATGATCGGCGATCCAGAGGCAACAAAGCCCACGATTGCGATCCGCTACCACACCGGCCGACGATCCTGGGGACAGTAACTCGAACGCCGAGGCGGCGGCCGACCAGAGCCCCTCGTTTGCCCAGCCTGATGCCTGTTGGAACGACTCGCGGAACTCGATTGGAGACATTGGGAGCCTGGTAGAGCGAGGCGATAAGGGTTCTTTTCCCAGACGGAGACGGCTGGGTTTACTCGGAGGTTGTGGAGCGCAGACCATTGTCTGCTTATCATTTTCGGCTCCTAACCGGATCGGCCAGCTCCAGGTGCTTGATCGCCGCCGCCGCGAGGCCAGCCTGGGCGAGTGCCGTGCCGACAAATGAAGCCAACGGCGCGAGTTGCCTCCGGTTTTCGGGCTGGCAGGCCGAGAGCGCTTGCTGGAACTGTGTCGACGCCCGCGACCGGGCCTTCGGTTTCCAGCGACGAGCTGGGTTGTCAGGACCCATGCGCTCAAGTGGTTGGGATGTGCCTGGAGCAAAACGCGCAAGGCCTGCTTGGCGCGATCCAGCTGGTTGAGATGAAGGTGGCTCATCGCCTTACGCGTCAGGAGCCAAGGATTGTCGGGAACCTTGGCCAGCCCCTCCTCCAGAGGCTTGAGCGCGGCCTCGTACTGCTGGCTGTCGATAAGCCGCTGAGCGCGTTCGGCGTAGGCTTCGACCTTCTGACAGCAGAATTTATACTTTTGTCCGCTTCCACAAGGGCAAGTCGCGTAGGGGTCGACCGACGCCATCGTAGGCCTTTCTGGGAAAAGTCGATCCGTGTGTTGTTGGTTGAGCGTCACACTAGCAAAAGCTCGCGCACGCCGTCTATGCTGATGCTATCTTGCGGTCAAGGTCCTGGGCAGTCTGGCCGGTCCCCAGCCTGCCGTGATTCGGAGCTGACCGCGAACCAGTGAGGCACATTCATGAAAAGGTTTCGCCGGGCCAAACCCATTGTACCAAAACGACCGCATCCTCAAGCCGATTCGCGGTCGCACTGGCTGGTTGGGCGCGAACGGGGCTTGGCCTCGTGCTCGTCTTCGTGGTTTCTGGTTCGTTGATTGATGGTTCGGCGGGATCCGCTCTGGCCTGGGGACGGATGGGTCATCGCGCCTCGGCCCGGTTGATCGAGTCGCGGCTTTCGCCTCAAGCCCGCGGCAATCATCCGAGATCTCCTTGAACCGGGAGAATCGCTGGCCGACGCGGCCACTTGGGCCGACGAGAACAGCCGCGAGATTCCCGGAAGCGCCGCTTGGCACTTCGTCAACGTGCGGATCTCGTCGCCTCACTACAGCCCACGGGATTGTCGGCCTCAAGGATGTGTCGTCACCAAGATCGCCGAGTTCCGAACGATCCTGGCAGATCAACATGCTCCGCGGTCCCGTCGCCGGATGGCCCTTCGCTTCTTTGTCCATCTGGTACAAGACCTTCACCAGCCGATGCACGTCGCCGATCGGAACGATCGAGGGGGCAATAACCTTCAATTGCAGTACGGGCGGTATGACAACACCAATTTGCATCAGGTCTGGGATTCGGGCTTGTTGGGCAAGCGGTATCGCCGCGAAACGGACCTCCTCCATGAATTAGAGGTCGTGGCCAACCGGCCCGAGTCGCGATTGGTTGAAAGGCCGCATCGAAGACTGGGCCGATGAAAGCCTGGAAGTCGGACGTCGCGCGCTACGTCGCGGTCCCAGGTTCGAATGTGATGCTCCGTACGGGCGATTCAATCAGCCGCGAATACGAAAACAAGAATCTTCCCGAGGCCGTCGAACGACTCGCTCGATCCGGAGTGCGGCTGGCTTCTCTGCTCAACGAAATCCTCAAGCAATAGTCGATTCGCCAGCCTATCCTGGCTTAACAGCGAACTACGCTTGCTTCTTTGATCCTGAACCCTTCGCCTTGGGCGTCGATTGCTTCTTGGGCTTGGCAGGGCTCGCCTTCTCGGATTGGGTTTCTGACGGCTGCAATTCGTCGTCAACGCCGTGTTCAAGGGGGCGTTCGCCAAAAATCCTCTCGAAGTTGGGGAAGCCGTATTTTCTGACAATCGGACCGCTCATTGTGCTTGTCCCTCCTGTTCGGTTCACTCAGACCTCGAAAACTCATCGGCGTCGGCCAGCTACGCGAATTCGAGTCGTTGATATCTTCTGCGTATCCTTTATTTAACACAAAATGGAGACACTATGGCAACCTTACCGGGAACGAGGCCTCGCCATCGCGGGTTGGGCGCTGGATCATCGGATCTTTATGACTTGGCTTGTCCTTCAGCAAAGGCCGAATCGAATAATCGCCCAGCCGACTTGAATCCCATCTTTTCCTTGACGAAGCGAGCCGCTTCAGCCGCACCGTATTCGCGATCCATGCCGCAGTCTTCCCACTCCACCGAAAGCGGGCCCTCGTAGCCGATCTGGTTCAACGCTCTGCGCGATCTCCTCGAAGTTGACCTGTCCTCGACCGGGGGAGCGGAAATCCCAGCCTCGGCGCGGATCGCCAAAATTGAGATGCGAAGCGAGGATTCCTGAGCGGCCGTCGAGCGTCCTGGCCGCATCCTTCACGTGCACGTGATAGATCCGATCGGGGAACGCGCGGATGAACTCCACGGGATCGACGAATTGCCAGAGGAGATGGCTCGGGTCGAAGTTGAAGCCGAACTCCGGACGGTGATTCACCGCCTTGAGGGCTCGCTCGGCGGTGTAGATGTCGAAAGCGATCTCGGTCGGGATGGACTTCCAGCGCGAACTTGACGCCGCATTCCTTGAAGACGTCCAGGATCGGGTTCCAGCGATCCGCGAACAGCTTGAAGCCGTCCTCGATCATCGCATCCGATACCGGTGGGAACGAATACAGCAAATGCCAGATCGACGAGCCGGTGAAGCCGTTCACCACCTTGACACCCAGCCGCTGGGCTGCGCGCGGTGTCCTTCATCTCCTGGATCGCCCATTCGGTCTTTTTCTTGGCGTCGCCTCGGATCGAAGCCGGAACCCAGTCATCGGTTCGGGCGTCGTTGTGGTCCAGCACCAACTGGCCGGTCAGGTGGTTCGAGATCGCCCAGCACTTCAGGCCGTATTTTCCGAGCAGCTCGTGGCGGCCCTTGCAGTAATTCGAGTCGGTCAAAGCTTTCTGCACGTTGAAATGGTCGCCCCAGCACGGCAGCTCGATGCCGTCGTAACCCCATTTGCTCGCCTTTTCGGCGATGACTTCCAACGTCAAGTCGGCCCACTGGCCGGTGAACAGCGTGGCGGGTCGTGACATGGTGCGTTCTCCCAATCAGTTACGTCAGTGAAGGTTAATCAGGGTGGACCCGTAGACGGAATTGATTCCGTGTCTTCGGTGATCGCTGGCATCACGATGGCCGGATCGATCGGGTCCGAGAACCGCAGGCGAGCCAATCGATGCCCAGGACCGCAACATAGGGCGCTCGGTGGACATTGTCAATCATTTGACGGCAGCCGGTCCTTCCCCGATAATCGTGGCCGAGATCGTTCCTGTTCATTCGACTGACTGATTCATCACAACCTATGCCTCTGAAAGCCATTCTATTCGATTTCGACGGCGTGATCGCGGATACCGACAACCACCATATCGCCGCCTGGCAGCGGACGCTTTCCACGATGGGATGGCAGGTTGTTGACGATGTCGCCGCGCTCGCGACGGAGATCGACGACCGGCAGTTCCTCGCAGAACTCTTTGCAAAGCATGGGTTTCCCCCAGACAAGATCGACGACTGGGTTCGTCGCAAGCAATTGCTCACAGTGCAAATGCTCCGCGATTCACCCCGGCTTTATCCGGGAGTGGCGGATTTGATCCGAAAGCTCCACGGCAGAGCCCGATTGGCGGTCGTTTCCGGCACGTGGCGCGAAAACATCCAGGCCGTCCTCGATTGCTGTCGGGCTCGCCGATTGCTTCGAGACGATCGTCGGCAAAGAGGACGTGACATCGATAAAACCGGATCCCGACGCCTATATCCTTGCGTTACGACGTCTCCGCCTGTCCGCGCGTTCAACGGTTGCCATCGAAGACTCGCCCACGGGGCTCGCGTCCGCACGGGCCGCGGGAATCCCAGTCATCGCCGTCGGCCATCGTCATCCCTTCAGCGACTGGGTCGGCGACGCGATCTACATCTCCGGACTCGAACCAATCGATGGCCTGCTCCAACATCTGGGATTGTCAGACTGACCGCAACCGCGTGACCGCGAGTTCGCATCACCGCGCCATTCGCGCCGCGCCGCCGTCGGGCCTCGTTGTTGGCACGGCGGGTTCGTCCTTCGCTCCTTCGACCACGTCTCCGGGAGAGCTCGGTTTTTCCGGCTTCGCGTTCACCAAGCGTTCGCCGGATGAAATCGAGCTGAATCCTATTGTAATGCGCGCGCCGGAGATGCGGTGACGCGATGACGGGTAAATCATCAGCTCGAAATCCTTATTGGCGTCTTGGAGCGCCTCGACCAATCTCATCGTGTTTCGCAGCGACACGTTATCGTCGATCGCGCCGTGGAGGATCAGCAGCTTGCCGTGCAAGTTGGCCGGCCGCCCTGACTACCGATGAGACGTTGTAGCCCTGGGGATTGTCCTTGGGCAGTCCCATGTAACGTTCGGTGTAGATCGAGTCGTAGTCGCGCCAATCGGTGACTGGGGCGCCGGCGATTCCCGCGGCGAACAGGTCGGAGTGGGTCATCGCGTACGAAGTGATGTACCCGCCGTAGCTATGGCCGGCCATGCCAATCCTGGATCCATCCACATAAGGCTTCTGCTTAAGCCAGGTGATCGCCTCTTTGATGTCTTCGAGCTCCTGGACGCCCAAATGCTTGTAGGCCGTCCAGGCGGAGACCGCTCCCTTGCCGCTGGCGCTGCGGGGATCCATGCGAAAGACGATGAACCCTTCGTGGGCCAGCGCCTGGTCCCGCATCCGACCCTCTTCCCAAGTATCCGTAATCCGGGGGAAGTGCGGTCCGGCGTAGGTCATGAACCAGACCGGATACTTCTTGTTCGGATCCAGATCGGCCGGAAGGATGAGGTCGGCTTCCAGGAGGAAACCATCCTTGGTGGGAATTTGAAACCGTTGGCGCGGGCCAAACTGTAATCGCTTCAGCTCGTAGGACGGGTTGGAGTCGATCGTGCGTACCAGTCGGCCATCCGCTCGGCAGAGTTGTTGCCGGGTTGGGGTCTGGATATCGGACCAGCTTGCCAGGAAGAGCTGTCCATCCGGACTCACATCGATAGAGTGGCTCCCTGGAGCCTGTGTGAGTCGCTCGATCGGGCCGCCGGGCTGCATGCGATAGATAATTGAGGGCCATCGGGTTGTCCCGCGTGGCGTTGAAGGTAATCCAGCCGGTCTTGGGATCGACGTGCTCGATGGCCCGGACCTCCCACGGACCGGACGTGAGCTGGGCCTTGAGCGTTCCATCCGCGTTATATTGATAGAGATGCTTCCAACCGTCACGCTCGCTGAGCCAGAGGAACGTGTTGTCGCTGAACCAGTGAATCGGTCCCGGACTCTCGATCCAGGCCTTGGTCGAATCACGGAACAGCCGTTTGACCGAGCCCTTTTCGGCGCCGGGAGTGAATTTGACCAGGTCGAGCCAGGATTGGATACGATTTTGAACGTAGCAATAAGCCGACGAACTGTCGGGCCACCAGCCGACCTCGCTGATCAGAAATGGATCGGGTGAATACTCGTTGAAATCGGCCCATTGGACTGGACCGCCCTCGGCGGCGACCACTCCAAGGCGGACCTTCGGGTTTGTCTCACCGGACCGAGGGTAATGGGTCTTGCTCGACCGTTCTTGGATTGGTCGCATCATCCAGGACCGTGTGGAAGGGCACGCCGTTATCGTCGAACTCCATGAATGCGAGTTGCTTCGAGTCGGGACTCCACCAGAACGCCGGCCAGCGGCGGTTGAAGATCTCCTCGTAGTAAACCCAGTCGGCGTGCCCATGCCGCAAGTCGTCGCGCCCGCCGGTCGTCAGGCGACGCTCGGTTTGAGTGGCGATGTCGACCACGAACAAGTCGAAATTGCGGACGAAGGCAACAGCCTTGCCGTCGGGGCTGAATTGGGGCCACTGTTTGCCACCAGCCGAAGTCGTCAGACGGACCGCCGTTGAGCCGTCAAACGTCGCGTAATAAAAGTCTGCTCCTTCCTGAAACAGGAATCCTCGTTTGCTCGGGTCCATGTCGAAGGACGTTCGGCGAGCGATCGATTGAGCGGTTCTGTCGTTGAGCGACTTGATCTATTGCCAGGCCTTTGGCCAGGACTTTGGCGTCGAAGAACGGCTGTGACGCGGCCCGTCGCGGCCTTCACTTTCAGGAGCCGGCCGTCGCGGACTTGCAGCCAGTGTTCCCCATCGATCCAGCGTAGCTGGCCGCCCGAACGCCGCCGCGCCCGCCGCCCTCCACCTCCACCTCCGGCCATGTCGAACGTGATCGGCCGCGCAGGTTCGCGATAATCGGCGAGCGGCTCGGCACCGGTGAGCGAAATCGACACGGGTTGGAGTAGCCGCGACACGGGGAAGTCGCCTCCCTCCTTGAGCTCCGAGTCGAAGAAATTCCATGTGGCCAATCCATCCTCCGACCGGGGCTCGAGCAAATAAACCGCCAGCGCGCCGAGCGGTTGCGCTGTCCGAACCAGGAGCGTGCCCGCGGGCACGAGTCGCGACTCCTTGCGAGGGCTCACCTTCAGGTCGACCAGGTGATGGCCCTCAAACCGACGAGTCGACCGCTCGATCGCATCGACGCGATAGACCTCCAGGTCAAGCTCGATGTCTTCGCGAAGCTCCTGGACGTCCAGGCCGTGACGCTTGAGAGTCGCCACGGCTTCCGCGTCAGTCGGTGGGACCAGGTAAGCAAACGGCCGAGTCACCGCCTCGCTCGGCTCGAACTCCGTTCATCAGTTGGAGCGTGTAATCCTTTGGCGTGTCGGTCCTGATGCGGCGGCCGTTCTCCTCGCGCTCGACATAACCGAGAACGGTCGCCGGTGCCTTCGCCGCCTTGGCGCGCGACCGGATCGGAATCGACGGCGCACTTCTGATCGGCTCGACGGCTCGCGTCGACGCCTGCCGCGCCTCGTCCAGTAGCTTGATGATCGGCTCTTTGTGGCTCGACGCGAATTCCAGGCAATCGCCGACGAAATCGCGGGTGGCGAGCACACGTGTCTTGAAGGGAGCGTAGGAATATGCCTCGGACAGGGCAGCAAGCCGGTTTCTCAGACCGACATACGTTATGCCGTACCGTGCCTCGGCCGGATACGACGTCCACTGCGTGTGGTCTCGATTGAAATTCCCGTAGTAGAACGAATTCAACTTCGTCATGTTTGGTGAATGCGGCACCGACCTCGGGGAAGAACGTCTGCCGCATGAATCCCACGATCTTGGGATCGCCGGCCGGGTTCTTGGGCCCTTCGTAGGTGATCGTGTAACGATGGTGAGAGCCGTTGGTCGTGTGCGTATCGATGAAAAGATGGGGGTTCCACTCGTTGAGAAAGTGCACCAATCCCCGCGTCTCCGGTGCCTCGAGCTTGATGAAGTCGCGATTCAGGTCGAGCCCGCGCGCATTGGCGCGCTGGCCCATTCCTTCCTCCGGGCCGAGCTGGCCTGGCCGATTGGTTTTCGAGACGCGTTCGTTGCCGTCGGTGTTGTAAATCGGCGCCACGGCGAGGATCACGTTTTTCAGGAGTGGCGGATGCGCGTCCGCGAAACGCTCTCGGAGCAGCATCGGCAGCGCCTCCTTGCCGCAGACTTCTCCAGCATGGATGTTGCCGATGATGAGACAGATCAGCTTTCCGGAACCGGGCGGCCTCGGCGGCCGTCTTCACCGGCGGGTCGGCCACGATCATCAGCGGGATCGAACGCCCTTCTGACGAGCGGCCCAGCTCGGTGAGATGCACGTTGGGCGTTCTTTTCGCGAACTCTCGACACCACGCCTCGACATCGTCATAACGGGCCGTCGCGCGATAATCGCTCCGCTCCGCGACAGTCTGCAATGCGTCGACCTTGTCGGGGACTTGCGCCAAAATCGGCAAAACGAACGCGACCAAACTATAAACATGTGGCATTACCGAGTTCCTTCGCTCGATTTGAATCCAGAGTTCCGCCTCAAAGACACGCCCAGCCGCACCAACCCTGATGCCTACCAAACTATCCGACCCGAGCCGTGAAATCGAGGATCGAGCACTGCCCAAAAAGCACACTACCGAGGCGATGGCCTGGAATCCGCGAGTCGATTTACACCTGGCGGTCATGAACCCAGGAGAAGCGAACCCGGGGTTGTTCGGCAACGCGCGAAGCAATCTCGTCGGCGAGACGATCATAGCGTCTCCGGCTGTCGACAAATGTACTCCTGGGCCTTCGCCGCCTTTCCGGACACCGCCCGATGCTCGATATCCCATGCCTCGTTCAAGTGGGCGATGATTTCGCCATAGTCTTTAAAAGTGTATGCCCCGAGACGTTGGGTGACCGATCCGAAGTGGTCGAACAGGTCTGGGTCTTTCCCGTCAAACATGAGGCGGCCCGGCATGGCGATTCGGCCTTTGAGCATCGCCCGGTATGCGAGTATTCCCCCCTCTGGGTCGCGTTCCATCAACTCGCCGATCACTCGGGTGTAAAATGTCTCGTGGCGCGTCTCGTCGCCAGCGATCTTGCGGCAGATTCGAGCGAGATTGTCTTCCCCTCTTGCACTGGCGAGTTTACCCACGTTGCCGTGCGTAATCCGGGTCGCGCGTTCCTGGAACGACGCATAGATCAAGCCCGCGTAGTCATCGCCCTGGCTTCCCTCATTGAATCCATTGCTGACAAGGTGGTGGATCGTTACCTCGATCGAACGCATATCGACCCGGCCCGTCGAGCCGGAGGTAGGTGTTGAGCAAGTCGCCATGGCGATTCTCCTCAGCGGTCCAGCCGCGCAGCCAATGAGCCCAAGGTGTATCCGTGGTGCCGCTGGGGTCGTGGGCGATCTGTTCCAGCGAGACGGAATAGTTCGGAAGAGCCTCTTCCGTCACCATATTACCCACCAGGACGACCAGGAGATCGTCGGGCAAGCACCGGGCCGACTCACGAAACCGCGTGAGCTGGTCCGCCCAATCGTCGCCGGTCAGGTCGGGAAGGAAATCGGACGGTTGCCACGCTTGATCCACGGGGAGGAGCAGGGAGAGGTTCTCTCCAACGAACCCTTGCAAACTCTCGATCATATCCATGCGGAAATGCCATCAGCTCGTTGTCGGCCGGTGATCAGGGCGAGATCGATCTCTGACGGCCGCTGGAGAACGCCCCGCGTCGAGAGAAAAGGCACTTTTAAGTAAGTGGACCAGGTTGTCGAGCGTTCTCGCTCTCGAGACGATTGGGAACTGGGTAATTTGTTGAAGATGGCTTGTTCCTGAACGACTTCTGGCACCACGTGCATCCGTTCCCAGCGGCGGCGGCGGACCCAGTAGAAGAGCACGGGCAGGAACAGGTCGATCACCTCGTCGGCCACCAGGATGCCGCCCAGCACCGGGGCGGCCATCGGCCGGATGATCTCCGAGGCGACCCCGCTGGCCCAGAGCATCGGCGCCAGGCCGATCACGACGGTCCCTTCGGTCAAGAGCTTGGGACGCAGCCGGTGGACGGCCCCGTTCAAGACGGCCAGGCGAAGGTCGTCCAGATCGATCCGCTCGAGGCCGCCGGCCTTCGCGACGGCTTCGCGCAGGTAGACCAGCATGATGATGCCGGTCGAGGTCGCCATGCCGAAACAGGCGATGTAGCCGACCCAGACCGTGACCGACAGCTTGAAGCCCCAAGAGCCACTGGAAGAACACTCCGCCGGCGATCGCACCCGGCACGGCCAGCATCATCAGCGTGGCGTCGGCCAGGTCGTGATAGGTCAAGTAGAGGACCAGGAAAATCAAGGCGACCACAATGGGCACGACCAGGGTCAATGTCCGCCGCGCGCGGGCCGCGTGCTCGAACTGGCCGGTCCATTCGACGAAGACGCCATCCGGAAGCTTGGCCTCGTCGGCCACCGCGAGCCGAGCCTCGGCCGACCAGGTCGGCGGCGTCGCGGTCGCGGACGTTCATCCGTACGTAATTGCGCAAGAGTCCGTTTTCGCTCTTGATCGTGGCGGGACCCTCGACGACCTCGACGTCGGCGACCTCGGCCAGGGGGATCTGCCGGGGTTGGGCGGCGTGCGGCAGCCGACCTGCCCCGAGGCCGCGCGCAGTCACCGGCAGGTTCCGGACCGACTCTTCGTCTTCGCGCCAGGCCCGGCCGTAGCGGACGACGACCGGGTGCCGCTCGCGGCCCTCGACGGTCGTCGTGACGACCTTGCCGGCCAGGGCCGTCTCGATCACGTCGTTGATCTCGCCGACGCTCACGCCCAGCCGGGCGGCCCGGTCGCGGTCGAGGCGGACCTCGATGTACGGCTTGCCGCGGATCGGGTCGGCGACGACGTCGACCGCGCCTCGCAATGGCTTCACGACCCGGGCGACTTCTTCCGAGCCGCGGACGACGTCGTCGAGGTTGCGGCCCAGCACGCGGATGCCGATCGGCGTGTTGACGCCCGTGGCAAGCATGTCGACCCGATTCTGGATCGGCATCGTCCAGACGTTCGTCCAGCCCGGCATCTGGACGCGCCGTGTCGAGCTCGCCGCCGAACGCCGCCAGCTCGTCGCGCTCGACTTTCCAGAGCAAGAGCCGGCGGCTGAAGCGGTCCGCGCAGCTCGTCCTGGATCGCGTCGAGAGTCGGACTGCGGCTCGAGCAGAGGGATGGAGGCTGGCCGCGCGGCCGCCTCGTGGTGATGGCCGCCGCCGGTGACGGAGCTGTTGATGACGCGTCGCGGCGGCGATCGCCGGCCGCTCGAATCTGCGACCGATGCCGCGCGATAGGCCGGCGACGGCCGGGTCGATGATCGGTCGCGCGGTCGAGGAGCTGTTCCATCACGAGCCGGGTGAAGATCGGCGCGGCTCTGGCGAGCAGCTCGTCGTCGAGCTGGTCGACGTGCTCACGCCAGATCGGGACGGCCTGGGCTTCCTCGGGATCAGAGGGGTTGATCGAGGACGGCGAGATCCCCCGTGCTCGCGCAGCATCTCCTGGTTGCGGTGGTAGGCATATTCGCGGCTGGCCGCGTCGAAGAGCGGCAAGCGCGGCCGCCACCGATTGCTCGACCAGCGTCTCGCTCGGCCGGTCGAGCCGGGGCGCGGATCACGCCGCGCGCGGACCAGGGCGTCGTAGACGGCCCGGCCCTGACTGCTGGCGTCGGCGCACGGCAGCTTGCGGCGCGGCCAGAGCTCGCGTGGTCGGAAGTTGACCATGGTCTCGATCATGTCCATCGGGGCCGGGTCGGTCGGCGTCTCGGCCCGGCCGGCCTTGCCGACGACCATGTCGACCTCGGGAAACCGGCAGAGGACCATGTCGCGCGCCTTCAGGTCGTCGACAGCCTCGGTGACCGACGCGCGCGGCACCGTGATCGGCATGTCCATGACCATGCCCTCGTCGAGCGGCGTCATGAACTCGCGGGCCAGCGGCGTCATCAGTCTGGTCGGCGACGAGGGCCAGCGAGCACCAGGCTCGCCGGCGGGCGACCAGCGCGTCCAGACCGACGTCGGGCCAGCAGCGCCGACGACGACGATCGCCAGGAACAGGATCGTCAGAAACGAGCGGGCGGCTTCCCAGCGGAGCGAACCCCAGCAGGAACGTCGCGCCCAGCACCCATGCCAAGCGCCGCCGGCCGGTCCATCAGGTAGGAGAGGACCGGCCGATACACCTCGATCACGCCGCGGATCAGCGGGTTCTCCATGCTCCGAGCGCAGCTTCGGCCTCTGATGAAGACCGTGCACAGGGCCGGCACCAGCGTGATCGCCAGCAGCGGCCACGGCCACCAGGGCGAACGACTTGGTGTAGGCCAGCGGGTGGAACATCTTCCCTTCGATCCCGCCGAGCGCGAACACGGGCAGGAACGAGAGGACCATGATCGCCACCGAGAAGACGATCGGCCTCCCCACGGCCAGGCACGCCGGCAGGACGATGTCTCGCACGTCGCCGCGCACGGCTCGGCCGCCGAACTGCTCGCGCAGCCGGTGCATCACGTTCTCGGCCATCACGACCGACGAGTCGACCAGCACGCCGATCGAGATGGCGATCCCCGCCAGCGACATGGCGTTGGCCTGGATGTCGACGATGCCGAGCCGCCGCAAGCACCGCCATGATCAGAAATGACGCCAAGCGCAGCCAGAGGAATCGTGCTGGCGATGATCAGCGAGGTTCGCACATGCAAGCAGCACGAGCAGCACGCACAGCGAGGCCGAGACCATCGCCTCGACGACCGTCTGGTCACGGTGCCGATCGCCCCTTCGATCAGCGGAGTGCGGTCGTAGAACGGGACGATCCGAACGCCGCGCGGCAAGCCGGTTTGCAGCTCGCGGATCTTCGCCTTGATCCGGCGCGTGACCTCGAGCGGGTTCTCGCCGTTGGCCATGAGGACCACGCCCGCCGGTCACCTCGTTGCCGTCTTTCTCCAGGACGCCCCGGCGAAAACCCGGCCCAACTCCGATATCGGCGACTTCGGCCAAGCCGGACCGTTCCGCCACCCGGCAGCGGCGACGACCACGTTCTCCAGGTCGCGCAGGCGCAGGCTCGAATCGAAGGACTCGTCGCCGGGCTGTGCTCGAAGCACCCAATCGCCCACGCCTCGCACCACGTATTCGGCGTTGCCCTTGTGGATCACGTGCCCTCCCGCTGTTGCGTTGGACGCCGCGACGGCGTCGACGACATCGTTGATCGTCAGACCCGCAAAGCCCGGAGCCGGTGCGGGATCGGGCGCGATCTGGTACTCGATGGGAAACCCGCCGACGCTCGCGACCTCCGCAACGCCGGGAACCGAGCCGAGCTGAGGGCGGACGTACCAGTCCTGAATCGCGCGGAGCCGGCCCAGATCGAGTCCACCTCCCTCGACGGTGTACCAGAAGATCTGCCCGGTCGCCGGCGCGTCGGGCGCCAGCTCAGGCGTGGCGCCGGCGGGCAAGCTCTGCTTGAAGCTGCGTCAGTCGATCGGCGACCCGCCGGCGGCCTTCGGCTGGGCTGATGCCATCATCGAAGATCACGCTGATCATGGAAAAGCCGACGTCGCTCGATGATCGCACGACCCGCACGCCGCGCAGTCCGCGCAGGCCCAGCGAGAGCGGGTAGGTCACCTGGTCCTCGATCTCGCGAGGTCCGTGCCCCTTCCAGCCGGTGAAGACGATCACCTGGTTCTCGGAAAGGTCGGGAATCGCGTCGACCGGCGTCTCCCACGCAGCCCACACACCGAGCGCCGCCAGAACCAGGCTGACGCCGATGACCGGCGCCCGGTTGCGGATCGAGAAGGTGATGATCGCGTCGATCATGTGTGTTGATTCTGGGAAGGGTGCTCTGCCGGTTTGGCGTCGGCAGGAGGGCGGGCTGGGCCGGTGAACAGTTGGTGATAACCGTGCCGGATGGACGGTTTCGAGATGGGTGTTTTTGTGGCGCACGAGCGGGCGATGGGGCGAGCGAGCGATCCTTTTCCCCCCCTTGCGAAGGGGCGGGTAGGGGGGGTGGTCCCGGCGAAACACTGGCCTGGTACGCGGTTCGAGTCCGGCTGAACCCAGCGGGGGCACCTGCCGAAGGGCAGTGCCCGCCGCTTCGGTCGAAGGTGCTGGTTATGCCCTGTTCACCCCCCCTGACCCCCCCTTCGCAAGGGGGGGAAAAAGGGCGTAACGGAATCCGAATGAATGCGAAGGTTGTGCAAGTCCACCTTTTGATCACTCGAGGGCGAGGCTCCCTTCGGCCCGAATTCGGACACGCGAGGGTTGGCTTTCCTTGGCCGATTTTCGCGTAATCGCGGCAAGCCCGCGCAACCGTTACAAAGCGAAATTGGGTTCGTTTCGCAGAATTTGTGTGTTCGTCGCCAGTCCGCACACCGTCTGCCGCGCGAAATTGGGTTCGTTTTGCAGAATTCGCGTGCCCGTCGCCAACCCGCACGCCCTTTGCCGCGCGAAATTGGGTTCGTTTTGCAGAATTCGTGTGTCCGTCGCCGGCCCGCACTCTCTCTACCGCGCGAAATTGGGTTCGTTTTGCAGAATTCGTGTGTTCGTCGCCGGCCCGCACGCGCTGTACGGGGCGAAATTGGGTTCGTTTCGCAGAATTCGTGTGTTCGTCGCCGGCCCGCACGATCCCTACCGGGCGAAATTGGGTTCGTTTCGTAGAATTCGTGTATTGGTCGCCGTGCCGCACAACCCCTACGGAGTAGATTTGGCTTCGTTCGTGGAAGAAATCAACCAAGGCTCCCCCCCCCGGCGGAAATCGTTTGCGAACACCTTCTCCGATCAGATCCAGGCGCAGTGTTTCCCTTATCTACACAATACGCATTGTTGCCCAATCCGTTGCAATAATCCGATGTTTCCGCCGGGCCGCGATCGGTAGAGTCGATATCGTCGCGTCATTCGGATCATTGTGGAAAAGAGTCAAAGATGGCCTTGCGATAGCCAATGGGCAAAGGCCAAAGGTCATCAGTCCTGGTCGTTCAGCGCTCTGCATCTTCTGCGTGACAGGGCGCACCGATCCGCAATGGAAGCAAGTTGGCTGGATGGGCGAGCGGAAGGCCCGATCGGACGAGGCGCGGCTGTATCAGACGCGCGGCCATGCGATAATCCTAACGTTCCGGTTCATGGCCCGGGGCGAGGACACCGTTGTCGGAGTCCAGACGCACGCACGCACCACCGGGCGTTTCAGAGAACCATCTCATGGCCCCCGTCGATACCGATCGCAATCTCCTCTTCGGCTTGCTGGCGCCTCCAGACCGGCATGATCGACCAGGGGGCGTTGTTTGCGGCCTTCGCCGCCTGGACTCGCGACAAGAGCCGATCTTTGGCCGACCATCTTGTCGCGCTCGGACACCTGGATGCCGCGCGCCGTGCCGCTGTCGAGGCAATCGCCGATGTGCATGTTCAGGCCCTCGGCGGCAACATCGAGAAGAGTCTCGCAGTCCTGGCGGTGGGACGCTCGACTCGCGAAAGCCTCTGTCGGGCCGGCGGACCAGACGCTGAGGCGACACTCGGGCACGTGGGCTCGGCGCATCCGCCGACCCGCGATGATGATGACCCCGACCGCACCGGCACGGTTTCCGTGGGCTCGGCCACCTCCGACGGACTGCGGTTCCGCATCGTCCGACCCCATGCCAGAGGGGGCCTGGGCGCCGTCTTCGTCGCGCTCGATTCCGAGCTCGATCGCGAGGTAGCTCTCAAGCAGATCCTCGACCACCACGCCGACGATCCCGCCAGCCGATACCGATTCCTCATCGAAGCTCAGATCACTGGCGGCCTCGAGCATCCTGGGATCGTCCCTGTCTACGGATTGGGCGCTTATGGTGATGGCCGACCATACTACGCCATGCGGTTCATCCGCGGCGACAGCCTCAAGGAAGCCATCGACGACTTTCACAAAGCGGCCAAGGTCAGGGACCGTCCCAGCCGGTTCGCGCGACCTCGCGCTTCGCAAGCTGCTCCGCCGATTCATGGACGTCTGCAACGCCATCGATTATGCCCACTCGCGCGGCGTCATCCACCGCGACATCAAGCCGGCGAATATCATCGTCGGCAAGTTCGGCGAGACCCTGGTCGTCGACTGGGGGCTGGCCAAACCGATGGGCCGCGCCGATCGGGGGACCGACTCGGGTGAGCGGTTGCTCATGCCGTCGTCGGCCAGTGGCAGTTCCGAGACGCTCCCCGGCAGCGCCCTGGGGACTCCGGCCTATATGAGCCCCGAGCAGGCGGAGGGCCAGCTCGAACGGCTGGGTCCGCGGTCGGATGTTTATAGCCTGGGTGCGACGCTCTACTGCCTGTTGACCGGTCAGCCGCCGTTCGCGGGCGACGTGGTCGACGTGATCCGCGCCGTCCAGAAGGGCGACTTCCGCCCGCCGCGCCAGCTCGACCCCAGAATTGACCCGGCGCTGGAGGCGATCTGTCTCAAAGCCATGGCCCATGGGCCTGAAGACCGCTATGCGTCGAGCCGGGCGCTGGCCGACGACCTGGATCGCTGGATGGCCGACGAGCCAGTCTCGGCCTGGCGCGAGCCCTTCTCACGCCGGGCGCGGCGGTGGGCGCGGCGGAATCGCACGGCGGTGACGGCAGTGTCGGTCGTGCTCTTGGCCGTGGTGGTCGGCCTGGGCGCGGTGACGGCCGTGCAGGCGCGGGCCAACAGCGACCTGCTCGCTGCCTATGCCGAGGTCAAGCGAGTCAATGCCGACCTGGCCGCCGAGAAAGCCCGGGTGCAAGAGCGGTACGACCTGGCGATGGCGGCGATCAAGACGTTTCACACCGGTGTGACCGAGGACTTCCTGCTCAAGGAGGAGCAGTTCAAGGACCTCCGCGACCGGCTGCTGACGTCGGCCAGCGACTTCTACAGCAAGCTACGGCGCCTTGCTGGGAAGGGGGTCGGACCGGGCCTCACTGCGAGCGCTCGGGCCAGGCGAACTTCGAACTGGCCGAGCTGACAAGCAAGGTGGGCCGGAAGGAGGCGGCGCTGGCGGCGCACCGAGCAAGTCCTGGCCTACCGCCAGGCGCTGGCGAAGGAGCCGGGGGCTGGCGCCGAAGATCGGCTGGACGTGGGCAGGAGTCTGGTTGCCGTCGCCCGCCTGCTGAATAGGACAGGCCATGTTGCCGAGGCTCTGGAGGTGTTATCGAGGGTGAGGAATCTCCTCGAGGATCCGTCCGGAGCCACAGCACCGGATGTCCCGAGCCGAGGGGTCCTGGCGACGAGCCTTTTCTGGACCGGCGAAGCCCTTTATCGCTTGAACCGCTTTGATGAGGCCTTCAAGGTGCACCAGGAAGCGAAGGCGATCCATGAAGAGTTGGCGAAGGCGGAGCCCGGCAACGTCGACACGCAGCGCGAGCTGGCGTTGGACCACAACGACATCGGCCGGCTGCTCTTTGATTCGAAACGCCATGCCGAAGCCCTGGAGGCATTCGAAGAGTGCCGCCGGATCAACCAGGCACTGGCCAAAGCCCACCCCGATGTCGCCGAATACCAGGCCGCACTGGCGAAATTCACGGCAGTGTCGGCTTATCGCTGGCCATGACCGGCAAGTCCGCGGCGGCTGGAGTCGTACGGCAGGGCGCGTATCGATTCTGCAAGAGCTCGCCGCGGCCAACCCCAGCGTCACCTTGTTCCAGAATCTTCTGGCCTGGAGCCATGGTACGATCGGGTACGCACTATCGTGTGACGGGCAGTCCGGGGCGGTGCATCGAGTCGTACGGCAAGGCGTTGGCGATTCAACAAAAACTGGCCGAGGCCAACCCCAGTGTCCCCGATTTCCGGCGCGATCTTGCGTTCCCTCTGTCCAAAACCGGGTTACTGCTCTCGCAGATTGGTAGGCTGCAGGAGGCTTTTGCCTACTACGCCCGGGAAGAGGCGATCTGGAGGACGCTTGTTGACCAGAACCCTTCCATCCCAGATTATCAACGCGGTCTGGCGAACTGCCGCACGAACACGGCCGAGCTCCTGATCAGGACCGGCCGTCTCGCCGAGGCGCGGGTGATGTGTGATCAGGCGCTCGCGGCAAAAGAGGCCCAGGCTAAGGACTATCCCCTGGGGCTGGCTGAGACCCTGCTCCGTGATGGGCAGGTGCGCTGGCCAGGGAGATCCCGTCGGGGCGGCCGCAGCCTGGAGGAGAGCCCTGTCGATCTACGACGGCCTGAGTTTCCTGTACGGCCAAACGAAGTCTTACCGCGCCTCCTGCCACGCCTGCCTGTCTGGCCTCGCCGGCCGACCAGGATCGGGCGTGTCCGCCGCGGAGGGGGCGGACCAGGCCGACAAGGCGATGGCCGTGTTGCGCCAGGCGGTCACGTCGGGCTATCGTAGCCTCGACGCTTTCCGGACCGAATCGGCCCTCGACCCGCTGCGCTCCCGGCCCGACTTCCGGGTGCTGATGATGGACATCGCGATGCCGACCAAACCGTTCGCGCAGTGAGACTCGAGGGCGTCGTTTCCCAATACACATTCGTCGGAGCCTCGATCGCTCACCCCGCCCGATGGCCCGGATGCCCGTCAGCTCGGCGTGGACTTCGACCAGCTAGACTCAGTCGGGGGATCTGGTCGATCGCCGAATGGGAAGCAGAGCCGGCGGCGAACCAACGTTACAATTCAGGTCAACTCCGTTCTGTTCGACGCGGGATGCGAGATTGCGGCGTGTGGCAGGAGGCGCTAGAATTATAACGGGGAGGGTCCACCATTATGCTCGCGACGGTCGAACAGCTCTTGGCCCGCCTTGGCTCGGGGATCGAGTCGACGACGGGGGTATGCGGTGGTGATCCGCGGATCGCGGGAACACGAATCCCGGTCTGGACGCTGGAGCATTACCGGCGGCTCGGTTTGACTGAAGCCCAGATCCTGGCGCATTCCCCGCACTCCGAGCGACTGACCTGGTGAACGCCTGGTCTTTTGTCGCTAGTCACCTCGACGAGATCGACCGTCAGATCCGAGAGAATGAGGAGGCCTAGCCGTTGGCCCGCCTCTTCGCTGATGAGAACTTTCCCAACCCAACCGTCGAAGGACTGCGGCAACTCGGCCACGACGCACTAACGGTAGCCGATGTGAACTTGGCTGGTCTGGGGATCCCAGACGAGGAAGTGCTGACGTTCGCGCACGCGGACAGCCGAGCCGTACTGACACACAATCGCAAGCACTTCCGCAACCTTCACAATGCCGGCCTGCCCCACAGCGGCATGGTCCTCTGCACAGAGGACACAGACTTCGCTTCCCTCGCCGCTCGGGTCGACCAGGTGCTTTCGCAAGTCATCCACCTCACCGCACAGGTTATTCGGGTCACAAGAGCTCGTGACTAGGGCGGAGAACAAAAGGCCGTTGACTACCGCGAGCGCAGCGGTCACAGGACCAAATCGGCCCTCCGTCCGATTCGTGACCGGCTCGACTTCCGGCTCCTGATGATGGATGTGGCCTTCCCGATGCGGGTGTTCGCGCCGTGACGCAGGCATTGGCCGTCGCGCCTCCCTCCCTTGCCGAGGAATCCGCGAAGCGTCAGGATAGAGTGGTTCATGCTCGGGTGGCTCACGGGGCCATACTAGCCCGAAGCGTCAGCGAGGGGACACTCGCCGGAATCCTCGCTGACGCTTCGGGCTAGTATGGTGGACGTCTCAGTCGCGCTGTGCGCAGCTCATGGGTTAGCCGCTCTGGTGCCTGGATCCATCAAGGTATTCGCAACCGCGAGGAAGCCGTTATGTCTCAGGCGACGATCGCTCCTCCCGAAATCAAGACCCTGGCCGATCTGCGGCAGCGGCTGGGTGGGATCCCGCTGGAGCGGATCTGGTTCCACCCGCGCCCGGCACGGCCACGGAGAAGGATGTCATCGACGCCGAGGCACGAGAGAACCGACTCTGTGAGTTGGTTGACGGCACCCTGGTGGAGAAAGCGATGGGCTTCGAGGACGCGCGACTGGCCGTTGAGCTCTCATATCGGGTCATGTCCTATCTCGAGCAGAACGACCTGGGAATCTGCGTCGGAGCCGACGGCATGATGCGGATCGCTCCCGGCCTGGTGCGAATTCCCGACCTGTCGTTCATCTCCTGGGACAGGCTCCCTGGTCGCGAGAGTCCCCAAGAGCCGATCCCGGACTTGGTGCCCGACCTGGCCGTCGAAGTGCTCAGCGAGGGGAACACCAAGCCGGAGATGGCTCGCAAGGTGCGGGAATACTTCGACGCCGGCGTCAAACTGGACTGGCTGATCGATCCCCGAAAACGCACTGCCCGCGTCTTTTCGACGATCGAGAAGTCGACCGTCGTCCGTGCGGACCAGGCGCTCGACGGCGGTGCGGTCCTGTCGGGCTTTGTGCTCCTCCTGTCAGACTTGCTCGACCGCGGCCGGCGGCCTGGGCAATGCTGATACTCGTGGCCCATCCGCATGAAGCCGTAGGCGATGGACTTCAGATAATTTGCCTTGGGTACGTTGTTTGCGCGACCGGATTTTGCCGCGAGGGTGCCGTCCCTTTCCCCCCCTTGCGAAGGGGGGATCATGGGGGGTGAACAGGGCATAACCAACACCTTCAACCGAAGCCGCGGACCCTGCCCTTCAGCGGGTGCCTCCGCCGGCTCCAGCCGGAGTCGAACCGCGTACAAGGCCAGTGTTCCGCCGCGACCACCCCCCCTGACCCCCCCTTCGC
>CAVRFS010000040.1:0-150220 GCA_963720335.1 uncultured Planctomycetota bacterium
GTCTTCAGCACCAGGTGCAGACGATCGGACAGGATCACAAACGAGAAGACCTGCCACGACGTGCGGTTGACGCACCGTGCCAACTCATCCATGAGCCGCTGGCGGTCGTGGTCGTCGCAGACGATGTCCTGGCGGCCGTTCCCGCGGGCCATGAAATGGTAGATAGCGCCGGGGATTGGATTCGCAATCGTCGTCGCATGTCCTCGATTCAAACATGCCAACCGCCAAAACGCAAGAAAAAACCGCAAACCCGGTCTGACCACAAGTTCCCAGAAAAAACCGCAAACCCGGTCTGACCCCCAAGTTCCCCGGTCTGACCACAAGTTCCCAGAAAAAACCGCAAACCCGGTCTGACCCCCAAGTTCCCCCCGCAGAAAAAACCGCAAACCCGGTCTGACCCCCAAGTTCTGGGTGAAGCTGTCGGCGCTGGAGTCGTAGGACGAGTACGTGGTGGTAAAGGTCGAGGATTGTCCGTCGCCGCCACCGTAATTGACCTGGCAAACCCGGGTCCCGGAGCCGACGTCGCTGGTGACGCTGTCGTTGCCGGTCTCGTACAGCGAGTCGGTCGAGCCGGCACTGCTGATGGTGCCATTGGAGCCCAGGGTGGTGGTGGCCGTTCGAGTCGAGGTGTAGGTCTGACCTCAACTTCCCTCGTTGTCGACTACTCCGTTATAATCCACAAGACCGCCCCAACGCTGCAAGAGATTTTTGGCAAGCTCCGATGCCAGGTCTACGGACCCTACCCCATGGCCTATATCAATTACCACCATGTCACGTGGAGGATTTCCGATGCGATCCGCTACATCTGAGAGATCCTCAACCGAATACTCGATACTTGGGGAAATTGGCGGAGAGAAATAGATTGTCGAAGAACCCCGCTGGATGACTCCTTGATTTAGAGTTGGAGTCTCGTCCCACCACCCACCCATTTCTGAAACGAGCGACTTCAAGTCTTCGAATTCAATCGGGCGTTCCGATAGAACTAGGATAGTTTCCATCCTCAAGCCTTTCTCTTCGAATTCTCCTCTATCAGCCACCACGAAGCTTCAAGAGCAGTGCATCAAGTTCGCCAAGGTTCCGAACTACGTAAGCTCCTGCATTCTGGACCGACTCCATGGCGTTTCTTCTTAAAATTGGGTGCAAAGACAATAACGGGCAGGCCGGTAGGGTTCATCGTCGTGTCCGTGAGGAGCTTGGTCACTTGCACGACTTTGCCCTTGTTTCCAGTTGTAACCTCGATGATTGCTTCTGGAACCGCGACATCGATTTCACCTAGCGGATTGCCGTTAGTGCCCAGAACCTGCCGCCTGAAAGCCGTTAGCCGATCAAAAAGGTGATTGCCAACCTTACCCTCGAGTCTGGTTGCTGGTGCCGTGCTGCCAAGTGCGGCGTCAACGAGCTTGCGAAGGCAGTCATTGTCGTTATGTGCCCAAACCGCGAAGCCCCAGACCGTACTTCCCACGAAATATGTATGGTATTCTTCCACCTCCACATTGTAAACGTGCGCCGGCTCCTTGGGTCCATCGATCGCCTCAACGGCCGTACACTCGCCATCGGCGCCGAGCAGCAGGTCCCCGATAACAATTTGGTGCGCGTCGGTCCATCCCTTGCCAATGACCCAGAACGGATGCTCTGCCGTCGTCCGAATTGCGTGTCTGCCGACATGAACATCCAGCAGAGGGGAGTAGTTCTGGAACAACTTCACGACGCGTCGGGCAACCACAGGACCTTCGGGGTTGTATTCATCCCGTGACAGGACCAGGTCATCGATCTGGAGCTCCTCGATTGGCCGCGATCCGACCGGTGTCAACAACGGGGTGCCGGCCGCAAAGCAGGCTTTGTTTAGGATCTTCAACAGGGAATTGGCTTTTTGAATCCCTGTTTGTGCATCCGCGAGTTTGCCTGCTGCGTTTAGGGCTTTGGCTGTACCCGTTACCCCCTTGGCCCCCTTGACCAAGGTTACGATTCCTTTCACCCCGGGGAGTAGTCCCGCGACATTGGTACCGGTCTTCAACGCATGACCAACCGTCCACTCCCAATTGGTGACGTTCTGTGTTAGATCGCGTGCGCTCTGGACCACGCCGAGGGGCGAAAACCCGGCAACGACCTCAAGACCAGTTCCGAGGGCATTCCTTTCACTGTCGGGGGTGTAGTCGCCTTTGAATACCTGAGCGCCGGCGTTCCAGACATAATTGAAAACTCCTCCTGCTGCGGGCCCGTCATCCCAGCTCGTGCCGCCTTCTCCAGCACCGACGATCGCATCACCTGGGCCGCCGTCGTTGAGCGGGGAGGAGGGCGGCTGCGGTGTAGCCGCGGGCGGTTGCGAACTGCCTCCGCGCCGATAGTTCGATCCTGGATTAACAGCTTCCGGATCAACACCGCCGCATTCTTCGTTTAGGTTGGCTTTCGGCGTACCGGTCTGGCTAATCTGCGACGCGGTTGGGTCGGCAACCGGCGGCGGGCCGCCATTCGTACCAGTCTGCCGGGGAATGACGCCTGTGCTCGACCCCGGCGAAGACGGCTTTTTTGGGACCATCGGTTGATATGGGCGCGTTCCGTCTCCTCCAAACATCGCCACGCCTACGCCATTGTTATCGGTCCCGGAACCCGACGCGTCGGGGACGTCGCCGCTGCCGCTCCCGAACCAGCCGGCGAACGGATTGTAACCACCGCTGCCGATACCCGTGAACGGATTAAGATTGGCTCCCCATTGCCCGTTGGTGGGATCCATGATGCCCCCAAGCAAGTCACCGCCCGCTCCGCCTCCCCTCGCTAGTGGGCCGGGGTTTGCCGCGCCCCCTCCGCCACCTGCTCCGCCCGCCGCCTGCTCCGCTCGTGGCGTGGGCGCCGGCTTCGCCGAGGTTGGGTTCTCTTCAGTCCCGCTGTTGCTCAGCCGCGCCAGCTCGTCGGCCGGCGTGCCGTTGCGGGTGCCGCTGTCCATCGCCGCGCCTTGCGTGCCCGCGCTGTTGCCGGAACTCTGGTTGCCGCGCGGCGTAGCCCACCGCCGATGGGTGCGATTGCCAGGGCGTGCCGGGGGGCTCCAAGGGGTTCACGGTGCCGTCGGCGTCGTAGATGGCGACCTTGCCACTCTCGATCACCGCCTGCTCCTCGGGGCCCGTGAACTCCAGCCCGTGCACGTCCTGGCCGCCCAACGCCGACGCCAGGCCCGACCCCGTATCGAAACCTCGGTTATCGCTGCCGTTATGCACCCCTCCGCCTTCGTAATAGCCCAACTGGATCGCCGTGCCGAAGCCCGCCGTCACCGCCGTACCCGTCGGCGGCACCAGGCCGGTCGACCCATCCGGGCCGTAGGTATCCGAATAGGTGGTGTTTCCGCTCACATCGGTCAGCGTGGCCGTCGACGGCGGCGGACCCGTCACGGTGGTGACCAGCGTTTCGCTGGTGCCGGTGGCGATATTCACCGTATACGACACGCCCATCTCGTATTCCGTGCCCGTGATCCAATTGGAGTCATCGAAAGTGGTCGAGCTGTAGGTGTTGTAGTCGCTCCCCTCGGCGTTGCTGACGTAGGTCCCGTCCGTGAAATTAATGGCGGAGTTGTTCGTGCCGCCACTGCGGTTGTACGCGCCCACGGCGGACTCGTTGGATAAGCCGACGTCGCCGCTGGAATCGGAGTTGGAGAAGGTCAAGGCGATGCCCGTGGGGCTGGACGTCCCGTTGGCCGATGAGACGTCGACGTCGGTGCCGTTGTCCGTCCAGCCTTCCGACCAGGTGCCGCTCACCGAAGAGCCCGCGTCGCCGCCGAACACCGAGTGCGTGTCCAGCATCACGAAGGCGTCGTCCGAGGTAATCACGCCGTTGGAGTTGGTGATCGTGCTCACGTCGGAATTGGTGTAGTAGTCGGTGGCGGTCCCCCAATCGTACAAGGTGGTGCCGAAGGATTGGGTATCGTAGTCGTTGTCGCTGGTGGATTCGCTGAAGGTGACCGTGTCCAGCCCGTAGCTCTGGCCGGACGCCGACAGCGTGCTGCTGCCGGCGTCGGTCGTGGTGTAGTCGTCGATGCCGACGGCATAGATGTAGAAGGAGGTGGCCGACGAGCCGCTGTCGACGATGGTGGAGGTGACCTGCTGCCAGTCGATGATCGTGTAGTCGTCGCCGTTGGAGACGATCGAGTCGCTGGCGCCCAGGACGTCGCTGCCCACGTCGTACATCGTGTCCGAGACGGTTTCGGTGACCAGCATCTCGTAGTTGGTCTCGGCGGCGGTGCCGGCGAGTTGATCGTAAATGATCGTGGTCTTGTCGTAGGCGTTCTGGTTCCAGGTGAAGTTGTCGGTGCCGCCGCTGATGGCGCCGCCGGGTGCGTAGGTCTCGGTGCCGGCCATATTCATGCTGTAGCTGGCGGTGTCGCTCTCCGGCGAGCTGAGCCAGAGCGAGTTGTAATCACTCTGATTGAAGGAGAACGAGTTGCCGCCGCCGCTGATGGTGCCCAGGGCCCCCAGCGTTTCGGTCCCCCGGTTCACGCTGTAGGCGTAGCTGGTGGTCGCGCTGGTTTGCGTGAGCTCGCCGCTGAACGGCGGCCCACCTTCAGGGTCGGGGACGTTCTCGGCGCCGTACTCACTGAACGACTGGCTGTCGGAATAGACCTGGGTGGTCAAGGAGGCGACCGTGCCGGAGGCGATCGTGCCGTTGGCACCCAGCGCGATCGAGGTGCTGTCCGACAGCGTGTACGACTGCGAGGTGCTCTCGTAGTCGTTGTACGAGCCGCCGATGTAGCCGCCGCCCGCGAACGAGATGGTACGGCCGCCGTACTCGGTGTAGGTATACGTGCTGGAGCCGAACGAAGTGAGCGTATCCAGGTCCTGGCCGGAGGCGATCGTGCCGTTGGCGCCCAGCGACTGAACATCGCTCACGGTCTGGGTGAAGCTGTCGGCGCTGGAGTCGTACGAGGAGTAGGTGGTGGTAAAGGTCGAGGATTGGCCGTCGCCGCCGCCGTAGTCGACCTGGCGGACCCGGGTCCCGGAGCCGACGTCGCTGGTGACGCTGTCGTTGCCGGTCTCGTACAGCGAGTCGGTCGAGCCGGCACTGGTGATGGTGCCATCGGAGCCCAGGGTGGTGGTGGCCGTTTGAGTCGAGGTGTACGTGTCGGTTGAGGTGGTGGTGAGGGTCGAGGAGCCGGAACCGGTGTAGCCGTCGGTCTGACTATTGCCGTTTGAACCCCCCTGGGCCATGCTGGTGCCCGAGGAATACGTCTCCTGGCCGGTCTCATAGAGGCTGTAGGAATCGGAGCCGTTGGCCCAGAGGGTGGTGGCGTCGGTGCCGCCGGCGATGACGGCGGCCGAGCCGATGGTGACCGTATCGGCCTCGGTCTGAGTGGTAGTGTCGCCCGAGGTGGTGAGTGCGCTGTCGGTGAGGGTCGAGGTGGTGGTCAGGCTGCCCTGGTTGCCGGAGCTGGAATCGTTCAGGCTGTCGCTGCCGGTGACGGTGGTGGTAAGCGTGCCGGTCTCGGTGTCGGGCTGGCTGTCGCTGCTGGTCTCGTACAGGCTGTCGCTCGAAGTGCCGCCGGAGACGACGTCCGAGGCGCCGACGGTCATGTTGCCGCCGTCGGTCTCGGTCAGGGTCGACGGCGATGAGTAAGTGATGGTGTCGGTGAGCGTGCCGGTCTCGACAGTTTGGCCCGAAGAAGAATTGGAAGAGGCCGCCACGCCGTCGCTGCTCGACTCGCTCAACGTGGTGACCGGCGCCTCGGACAGGCTGTAGGTGGCCGTCACGGACGAGAGATCGCCGTAAGTGACGGTCCCGGCGGTGAACAGGCCGTTGGCGCCGATCGTCTCGGTCTGGGTCATTGACGAGCTGGAATTGCCCAGGCCCCAGTCACTGATCGTGGGCGAGGCCGTCAAATGCTCGCTGTAGGTCGAGGAGGTTTGCGTCGATCCCGCGTTGGTCGAGCTGTTGCCACTGAGGTTGGACGAGTCGCTGTCGGTCTCGTAGAGGTTGAAGGTGTCGTTGCCGGTCGAGGTCAGGGTGGTGGTGTCGGTGCCCGAGGTGATGGTGGCGCTGGTGCCGAGGAACACATTGTCCAGGTCGTTGAGGGTCGTGGTCATCGAGTCCGACTGGCTGGTCGTCAGCGTCGAGGTCGCCGTGACGCGTGGAGACGTCCAGCGCCGCCGGCGCTGCTCATGCTGGTGCTGATGGTGGACCACGGTGTATCGGTCTCGGTGGTGGTGCCGGTGAGCGTGTCGGTCTCCCAGCCGGTCTGGTGCAGGGACTCGCTGGAGCTGCCCAGGGTCACCAGGCCGTTGGCGCTGAGCGTCATGGTGGTGGTGTCGGTCTCGGTGGAGCTGGTGCCCGCGCTGCTGGTCAGGGTCTGGGAACCGCCGAGCGATTCGCTGTAGGACTCGGTGGTCGTGGTCTCGGCGTCCGTGAAGGTGGAGTGGCCGTGCTGGGAGGTATTGCCATACTCCGTGACCGTGCTGGCGGGAGAATCGCTGCCGGTCTCGTACATGCTGTCGAAGATCGCGCCGCCGGAGATGACGCTTCCCGAGCCGTAGGCGATGCTCTCGGTCTGGGTCTCGGTGGAGGTGATGGTGCCGGCATCGGTGCTGGCGCCGATCAGGGTGTCGGTCGTGGTCAGGGTATCGGTCGAGGTGACGTTGCTCAGCGTGGAGGAATCGGTCGAGGTCACGCTGGACGTGATGGTGCTGGGTTGGCTCGCGCTCACGGTGATGGTGCTCACGTCCACCACGGTCGGGATATCGGTCTCAGCGGTCGGGAAGCCGTTGGCGGTGTAGCTGTCGTTGCTCGATTCGGTGGAAATCTCCTGGTACGGCCCCCATTGCGACGGTGCGTCCGCATCGGTCTCGGTCGCGGTGCCGTGGTCGGTGGTGGTGACGCCGCCGATGCTCGAAAAGTCGTTGCTGGTGGCGCTCTGGTTGTCGGTTTCGGTCCCGTACAGCGTCTGGTTGCCGCCGTCGGTGATGGTGTCCCAGAGCGTGCCGCCGCCCGAGCTGATCGACCCGTAAGCGCCGAGGATCATCGTGTCGGTGGCCGTCTGGGTCTCGGTGGAGTTGCCGGCCAGCGTGGAGGTCATCGTGTCGGTCGAGGGGCCGGCGATCGTCTCGGTGGTGGTGATCCCTCCGGCGGTGTCCGTGAGCGTCGCAGTCTGGGAGACGGTGGTGATGTCGGTCTCGTAGAGGCTGTGCGAGTCGCTGCCGAACAGCGACGTGCTGTCGAAGGCGCCGCCGCCGGTGACCAGGCCACCCGAGCCCAAGGTCGTGGTCGCGGTCTGGGTCTCGGTGGTCGTGAGCGTGCCGTTGTCGGTCGCGTTGTCGTTGACCGTGTCGGAGGTGGTGAGCGACTCGGTCGCGGTGATGTTGCTCAGCGTGGACCATAACGTAGTCGTGTCGGTGGTGCTGATTGTGTCCGAGGAATGGTCGCTGAGCGTCAGCGTGCCCAGGTTCGACGCGGTCTGCGCGTCGGTCCCGGCGGTGGCGAGGCCGCCGGGGCCGTAGGTGTCGCTGCTCGACTCGTTGGAAATGTCCTGGTAAGTGCCCCACTGCGAATTCGTCGCCGAGGCGGTCTCGGTCGAGGAGCCTTTGTCGGTGGTGGTGACTCCGGCCAGTCCCGAGGTGACCGTGTGCGTTTCGCTATTGGTATCGGTGCTGGATACGTACAGGGTCTGGCTGCCGCCGTCGGTCAAGGTGTCCGAGAACGTGTCGCCGCCCGACGTGACGACTCCATCGGTGCCGAGGGTCATCGTGTCGGTCAGGGTCTCGATGTCGGTCGAGTTGCCGGCGAGGGTGGTGGTCGCCGTGTCGCTGGCGGTATCATGAATCGTATCGGTGGTGGTGATGCCGGCGATGGTGGACGTCACCGTGTCCGTTTCGGACTGGGTGTTGACTTCGACGTCGTACAGGCTGTGCGAGTCGGTCGTGCCGTACGAGGCGCTATCCGAGGAACCGCCCGAGCTGACCAGGCCGAGCGTGCCCTGAAGCTGGGTATCGGTCTGGATCTCGGTGCTGGTGCCGTTGCCGTTGAGCGTCGTCGTCGTGTTGTCAGTCGAGGGGCCGGAGGACGTCGAATTCAGGGTCGTCCCGGCGAGCGTTGAGGAGGATGTCCCCGATGACGACGACGGGCTGCTGGCGACGATCAGGCTGCTGTGGGTGTCGTTGGAAGTCTCGTTCAGGCTGTCGTTGCCGCCCCCTCCCGTGACCGCTCCCGCGCTGGTGGTGAGGCTGCTGGTGGCCGTGTACGCATCGAAGTAGGTGATGGTCTGGGAGTCGGACTCCGTGGTCGTGGGCGTCGTTGTCAGCGATTCCGTGCTGGTGATGCTTCCCAGGATGTCGGACTCGGTAAGCGAGTCGGTATCCGTTTCCGTCGTGGTCGCGGCCAGGGTCTGGCTCAAGGTGGACTGCGAGAAGAGGGTATGGGTGTCGGTGCCGGCGGTGACGGCGCCGCCGGCCCCGAGGGAATCGGTCGTCCAGAAGGTCGCCGAGGAGCTGTCGGTCTCCGTCGGCGTGACCGTCGTGTGCGCGGTCAAGGTCGAGGTAATCAACTCGTTGACCGTCTCGCCGCCGAGCGTGGAGCTCGACGAATCGGTGACGTGCTCGGTCTGACTGTCGGTGGTGTGCCCGGTGGTCAGGCCGCCGCTCAGCAAATCCGTGTACGTCTGAGTGGAGACGCCGCTGGTCGCCAACCCGCCGCCTGATAAGGTCTCATGACCGGTTTCATAGAGCGAGAGCGTATCGGTATCGGTCATGGTCAAGGTGGATTGCGGCGTGTCGGTGAGCGTGGTCGTGTTGGTGTCCGTGACTCCGCTCAGGGTCGACGAGGTCGTCAGAGTCGAAGTGGACGCGCCCGACTCGGTGTCCGACAGGGTCGAGGTGAGCGAGGCGGTCTCGTGCCAGGTGTCGGTGACGCTCCCGGACGACACGGTCTCCGAGGCGATGGTGTCGCCGCCGCTCTGGGCCATGGTCTGGGTGATCGGACCGTATTCGATCAGGGTCGAATGGTCCAGATCGTTCTCGGTCGACGTGGCCGATGACGTGACACCCCCCATGTTCGCGGTTTCCGTCGAGGAACCGGCGTCCGTGGTACTGTCGGATTCCGAGCTGCTCAGGTAGTCGGTCGCCGTCTCGTTCCAGAAGTAGCCCACCGTCGAGGAGTAGATTTCCGTGCCCGTCTGCGTCTCGCTGAAACAGTCGGTGTTGGTCGTGGTGAGCGTGTCGGATTGGTATGTCGAGCCTCCCCCGGTGAGCGTGAGCGAGTCGGTATCCATCGAATAGAGAGTGGCCGTATCGCTGGAGGAGACACCGTAGCTGAAGTAACGGTTTCCCGACGCAATCCCGTACGAACTGTTCAAGCTATCGGTGGCCGTCATGGTCAGGCTGCTGTTCATCGAGCCGGCGTCGGTCAGCGACTCGCTGTCGGTCAGTGATTCGCTGCCGCCGGTGATCGCGCCACCCCCGGCGTTCTCCGACAAAGACACCGATGTCCAGGTATCGTTGTCGGTCTCGGTAAACGTGGAGACGTCCAGTCCGGATTGGAGCTGGTTGCTCGAGTTGACGGTGGCGGTGAGATGCTCGCTGAGCGTATAGGTGTCGGTCCCTTTGTGTTGCAGCGAGAAGGTGTCGGATTCCCAGGACGACCCGAGCGTGCCGGTCTGCGTCGTCCCCTCGATCAGCGTGTAGGTCGCGGACCCGGTGAGCACATTGGTGAGCGTGTGAGTGCCGCCGGTGGACAGGGTGGTCGCGAGCTTCGAGCTGGAATTGGCCGTCCCGTTGTCATTGAGCGTGAACGAGACGCCGTCGGCGCCGACGCCGGTCTCGTGAAAGGTGTAGCTCATCGAGTCGGTGTCATTGACGTTGAACGTGCCCAGCGGGCTGCCGGTCTCGGCGTAGTTGTAGGAGACTGTGAAGGAGAAGGTGTAGGAGCCGACGGCGTCGTTTCCGGTGAGCGAGTTCGAGGTGTTCCCCGAGGCGTCGCGATTGGGCACGTTTTGCAGGTAATCGTCGACGTAGCGAATGATCAAGGAGTCGAGCGACTGGAAGGAAGCGGTGCCGACGTCGCGTCCGCTCTGGCCGCTGCCGGCCGGCGGCTGGAAGGGGACGCCCGGCTGATCGTTGACGGCGCGCGCATAGATGCCGCCGGTCCCTCCGCCCTGCGGCCGGCCGTAGTAGATGCCCAGTCCCGAAGTGCCGCTGGAGCCGCCTGAACCCGCTCCGGTGCCGACCCCGGGCACCGAGTCCGCGGCCGCCGCCGATAACCGGATTGAGGACGAGTGGTGCTCTCGGTTTCCGATCCAGTGCTGGCCAGGCTCGGCGACGAAGGCTCGTTGCTCAGGCTGCTGGAAGGACCGATGCCGTGGACGCCGTTCCTCCCGGCGCCGTGGGCGAGAGCGAAGTGGGGATGGTGGTGGGCGAGTGCGTCAACGACGACGAAGGGGAATCGCTGCTTCCGGACGTGCCGGAGCGTCGCGGCCGACCTGGGAGCCTCCGAGGCTGGTCGAGGTGCTCTGTCCGCTCCCGTACCCGATTGCGGGGACGAGGCCTGCGCCGCGAAGCTGGCGCGGCACGCTGCCGTTGTGCACGACGCCGCCGACGGACGTGCGGCGCCTGCGTCGTGCCCGCTGACGCGGACTGAGGGGCGGATGCGGCGGGGTGGTCGTAGTCGGATTGTCCGTCGCCGGCTGGGCCGCTGCCTGGGAGGGACCTGCGGACCCGGCCGGGGGCAGCCAGGACAATGGGACGACCTGACGATGGAAGACGAGCCGAAGAGACCGCCCGAGTTGAGGCCCGGCAGGCCCTGGGTCCCCGATGATGACTGGGCCCTCGATCCAGCCGAACGGCCCGCCGGTGGTGCGTGTCCGCCAATGACAGGACCACCGCCGCTTGGCGGAGGTCGCCGCGCTCCGGGCGGCCTTAAGTGCTTGACTCGCCCGGGTGGTGGCGAGCAGCCCGGGATAAACCCCGCCCTGCTGGATTCCCGCCACACCGGCGATTTCGCCGGAGCCGGAGCCGGACCCGCCCGATGTGGCCAAGACTTGTGGGGACGATGGCGAGCCGGTCGATCCCGGTCCGACCGCCACCAAGCGGCACGTTCGGCGAGCCGATCGTCGACCAACCCAACGTCGCAACGCCCAATGCGGTCGGGACACCCATCGAGCCCATCTGGGAGCTGACCGACCAGCGATTCTCCAAAGGGAGGTCGAGAGGGAGCGGCCGGTATTTGCGCTTGGGACGGGGCCGAGGTCGTCTGCGGAGCATGGAGTGACTCCATTGATGCGACGCGTGGGTCCTGTGGCTCCATGTGAAGGCGCGGAGCGATCTGCCCCATCACGTGCTTACGCGAGAGGCACGCCCATTACGTGGGTGACAATCCAATGGATCGCGGGGCGCAACCCGGAGAGGCGTCGAATCGGCGCACAGCGCCGACGGACCGGGAACTGACGCCTTACGCGAAACAAGAGGAATCCCGCGATGTCAGCTCATGGACGAGCAGCCGGCTACCAAGCAACATTGCCGTTCTGTGATCGATCCTGGTAGGGGTGACAGACTCTCGCCACTGAAATCACCTCCCTGCGAACAGTTGAAAGCGACCAGACAACAAAGAGCGGACACAAAACCGATCTGAGGAACAGGAACCCGGACAGCTCGATGGAGAAGGGATTATTGCCAGGCAGGCGTCCAATTCCTCCATCAGTTGCAGTCGAATCCTTTGAAATCCAATGACGTAGGCTGAGAGAATATTGGCAGGAAAATATCGTGTCAAGCCCCCAGTAAAAAATGTTTCATTTTTGCGTCATGTTGGAGTGAGATTCGTATCCGACGTGGTTCGGAGAGATGGGACACCATCGGCTCGAATCGGGGGGCCGGTTGCCGGTTCGCGGGCGAAGGCAAGGGAGATATTCGCCAAAAAATGGCAAGGTTCCGCTTACGGTTACATTGGCGAGCGGGGTGCGCCGCGAGCCCCCTGGTGATGGTTACATTCGGCGAGCGGGGGGCGTGAGCCCCCTGGTGACGCGACCCAGCGTCATGCATAGAGATCAGGGGGCTCACGCCCCCCGCTCGCCCGGAACGATCGCTTACCTTTCTGCTTGGGCTGGGTCGCTCGATCGGTTGGCGTCGGACACCTCCGTCGGCACTTGCATTGGTCCAGGCACAAGGCGATAGATTAAATCTTCATGAGATGGTTAGGCCCCTTCCCGCTTCAGGCTCGTCGATTCCCGAAAACTTCAAACTGGCGGTTCGTGTCGCGACGAACGAGCGTTCAATCAGGGAGTCTGAGACGCAATGCCGAGTCTCTCCGTGATCGTGCCCTGCGCACAACGACGAGGCGACGATCGGGTCTTCCCTGCTGAGTGCCGAGGACGCAGTGGCGTTCCTGCGTCGGCGGCCCGGCCATGAGCGGGATTCCGCCGAGATCGTGGTCGTGGACGACGGCTCACGCGATTCCACCCTCGCCGTGATCCTCGACATCGCCCGCGGCAAGGACCTCTATCGCATCTTCCACCGCCCATGCCCAGCAGCCCGAGCGCGGCCCGCAACACCGCGAGTGTCCCTGTCGACCGGCGACATCCTTTTCTTCCTGGATGCCGATGACATCTTCCTCGAGACACACCTCCACGAATGTTGCCTTGCCCTGGAGGACTCGACGATCGACTGGGTGAAAACCGAAATTTCCCTGTCGGATCCGGTCCACCCCGACTGGCGGAGACGGATCGACAACAGCCTGGTCATCAATTTGGCGGTCCGCCGTGCTTGCCATCATTTCATCGAAGGCTTCCCCGACATTCATTTGTTCCGACGTTCCGGCGATGCCTTCGAGCCATGGGTCGATGTCTTCAGGTTGATCGAGGACGTTTATTATAACGATCTGCTCGGCCATTTTTTCCGCCGCGCGGACGTCGCGGCCGAGACGGTCCGCTATATGCGGTGGCCGGGCAACTCATTCGACCGGCAATACGCCAAATTCCAACACCCGGCGCGGCGGCGCCCGCGACTTGCCGGATCCCGAGTTCAATTTCCGCGTACGCCTCAGCAAAATCATCATGGAGCATGAAATCCTCAGGCTGGAACGGAAGCGGTCGAGAGCCGGGCCGACGATCGCCGATCACTGAGTCTTCAAGTCGCCTTTCGCTCCGCGAAAGGGGCGCGCCTTCGCGGAGCGAGACCCTGCCTGCGCGGGTGCCCCGACAACGAGACCCCGCGGGCGTCGACCCCAGCCACGCGGAACTGGAACCTCCCCTTGAGCCATGGCCGGATTCAAGCCCCTTGCTGATCGCGAGAAAGGTTTTCATAATACGACTTACATTTGAAACGAAGGGCCGGGTCCGCGTCTCTCTCTTCCAGGCGACTTGACATCGACGGATTTCCTTTCCGCCATGGATGGCCCTCGCGACGCTGCATCTAACCGGGAGCCATGCTCATGTCGAGTGAGGAAAACCTGTTCTCCCTCGGGTCCCGAATCTCCCAATTCGGCGATTTGAGCGAAGTCGAGCGGAGTTTCGGCCGCATCGTCCAGGTCGATCCGGAAAATGCCAACGTCTACTTCATCCTGGGGGCGATGGCGCACCGCGAAGGGCGTCACGAATCCGCCGTGGATGTTCTGAACAAAGCGATCGCGCTGGACCCGACCAATGCCGACTATCATCGGATCTTCGCCTCCGCGAGCCTGGCCTTGGGGCGTCCCGACGCGGCGGAGAGTGCCTTTCGAGCAGGCGATCAAAATTCGGCCGGACGAGGTCCTCGCTTACGAGGGGTTGGGGAAGCTGCTCACGACGCAGGGCCGGCTCAACGAAGCCGCCGACTGCTACCGGCGAATCCTCGCGTTACGCCCCGGCGACGCTTCGGCCCTGGCCAACCTCGCCGGTGCATTGATGTCCCAGGGCCGCCTGGAGGAGGTCGCCACCGCTTGTCACCAGGCGCTTCAGGGCGGTGGTCAGAACGCGGACGCCCACAAGAACCTCGGCCTGGTCGCGATGCAGAAAGGCCGTTTGGACGAGGCGGCACTCTCGCTCCAGAAGGGCCGTGCAGCTCCGGCCCGACGACGCCGACACCCGCAACGATCTGGGCGTCGTTCTCGGCCGGCTCGGCAGACGCGGCGACGCCGAGGCCATCTACCGCGAAGCGATCCGCCTCAAGCCGGATTTCCCCAACGCGCACAACAACCTGGGCAACATCCTGCGCAATCGGGGCCGCCACGACGAAGCGGTCGCCTGCTTTCGCGAGGCGTTGCGGCTACGGCCGAACTATCCCGAAGCCTACAACAATCTCGGGATCACCCTGCGGGCCCAGGGGAAGCACGACGAAGCGATCGCGAATTATCAGCGTGCCCTGGCGTTGAGGCCAACCTATGCCGAGGCCCACAACAACATGGGCTTCGCGCTGGCCCACCGGGGAAAACCAGACGCGGCGATCATGTGTTATCAGCAGGCCATACGGCTGAAAGCCGGCTACTTCGAGGCCAATCACAACCTGGGAAACATCCTCTCCGAACAGGGCCGGTTCCCCGAAGCGGTCGCCGCCTACAACGAGGCACTGCGCATCCGTCCCGATGAAGCCAGGGTGTTGAAATGCCTGGCGATCACCCTGTCTCGCCAGGATAAGTTCGACGACGCCATCGCGACGTTCCGGCACGCCTCAAGGTCCGCCCGGATTTCGCCGACGCCTGGAACGATCTGGGCATCACGCTCGCGCGCAAGGGCAAGCAGGACGAGGCCATCGAAGCCTATCGTCAGGCGATCAAGTTTCGGCCCGATTACGCTCGAGGTCTACAACAATATGGGAAATGCCTTGCGGCACATCGGCCAGTTCGACGAGTCGGTCGAGTGCTACAACAAGGCGATCCAGATGAAACCGAATTATGCCGATGCCTACAACAATTTCGGCATCGCTCTCTCTGAGATGGGTCGATTTCGACGAGGCCGTGGCCAGCTATACCAAGTGCCTCGAGCTGAAGCCCAACCATGTCGATGCTCATATGAACCGAGCCTTGACATGGCTTCGCAAAGGGGATTACGCCCAGGGCTGGGCCGAGTACGAATGGCGGTGGAAGAAGCGGAGCCTGACAAACCGCCCACTCATCCAGCCCCAATGGAACGGCTTTCCCTTCAATGGGCGGACGATTTTGCTCATCACCGAGCAAGGATTCGGAGATGTGATCCAGTTCGTCCGCTACGCCTCGATCCTCAAGGCCCAGGGCGCCCGCGTCCTCTTCGAGTGTCCGGAGAAGATGATCAAGCTGGTCACCGGCTGCGCGGGAGTCGACGTACTCATCCCGCAGGGGGCGCCGCTGCCTCCATACGACGTCTATGCGCCGCTGTTGACGATACCGGGGCTGGTCGCCACGTCGTTGGATAAGGTGCCCAATCAAGTGCCCTACATCCCGACCGACCCGACTCTGGTCGATAAATGGCGGCGCGAGCTTTCCAGTTACCACGAATTCAAGGTCGGCATCAATTGGCAAGGAAATCCACGCTATGCGGGCGACTTTCACCGATCGATTCCACTGAAATACTTCGAAGCTGCTCGCCAAGGTCCCCAACGTCCGGCTGCTCAGTCTCCAAAAGAACGATGGAGTGGAGCAGCTTCCACAAGTCGCCGGCAAATTCGATGTGACGGAGCTCGGCAGCCGGCTCGATGTGGACACCGGCGCTTTCATGGACACCGCGGCGCTCATGACCTGCCTCGACTTGTTCATCACGTCGGACACGGCCGTGGCCCACCTGGCCGGCGCACTCGGAATTCCCGTCTGGATGGCGCTCTCCACCACGCCCGACTGGCGTTGGCTCACCGTGCGCGAGGACAACCCCTGGTATCCCACCATGCGGATCTTCCGCCAGCAAAAGTACATGAGCTGGGAGTCGGTTTTCGATCAGATGGCCGCGGAGCTGCGCAAAGTTGGTGCCCGCGAATCTGCCCACTCGATCGGTGGTCATCGAGACGGCTCCCGGCGAGCTGATCGACAAAATCACGATCCTGGAAATCAAGCTCAAGCACATCACCGACCAAGAAAAGCTGCACAACGTGAGAACGGAGCTGGAGACCCTACTGGCCGCCCGCGATCGCACGATCATCGTCTCGGATTCGCTCAGAGAGCTGACCGAGGAGCTGCGATCGATCAACGAGGATCTTCTGGAATATCGAGGATGAGATCCGCGATTGCGAGCAGTCGGACGATTTCGGCGACGAAGTTCGTCAAACTCGCCCGGTCGGTCTATAAGAAAAACGATCACCGGGCCACGCTCAAGCGAAAGATCAACGTCCTGCTCGGCTCGGAGATTATTGAGGAGAAGTCGTACTCCGCGACCTCGCCCGAGCCCTGCTACGCGGTACCAGGCGTTTGAGGTTGCCTTCCCCTCGGATGTTGAAAAGTCGGTGTTGACCGTGCTGGAGGGATGGTTTCGAGATGGGTGTTTTTGTCGTGCGCGATTCGATTTTGCCGCGAGCGAGCGATCCCTTTCCCCCCCTTGCGAAGGGGGGGTCAGGGGGGGTGGTCCCGGCGGAACCATGGCCTGGTACGCGGGTCCCGAGCCGCTGGTCCTCGCGGAATTGCCGACTTGGCCGAGCTTTTCCGTTATGCCCTGTCCACCCCCCCTAACCCCCCCTTCGGAAGGGGGGGAAAAGAGTGCACAGAAAATCGGGGTGAACTCAGAGCCTGTCCAGAACCGTCGTTTCAACACCCCAGGGTCAGGGGGGGTGAACAGGGGAAGTGTCATGTCGGGGATAAGCGGAAATCTCGAGACCACAGCCGGGCCGATGCCACGTTTATTTGACCCAATGGGACTGCCAGAAGCTGTGGCGGACCTGGTGGCTCTCGCTGCCCTTGTTAAGCAAGAAGCAATCAGGCTGCAGCGTGAGCCGGTTGTGGTGGAGATCGGGACATGGGCGGGTCGGTCCGCAATTATGATGGCCGAACACGCTCGCTCGGTCCACTGTATCGATCACTGGATGGGCAACCCGCACGACTGCCTTGGCCCGATCGCCGAGAAAATCGGTAAACAGAAGGCGTTCATCACGTTTTGCACGAACTGCGGCGACCTGCTCTTCGACAAGATCTTTCCGTATTATGGAGAAAGCGCAGGACTGGGCCGATGCATGGCCGTTTAAGGCGGATCTCATTTTTATCGATGCCTCTCACGAATATCAATCAGTGCATCGGGATATCCTCGCCTGGAAGAGGCATGTCGAGACTGGCGGGATCCTTTGCGGACACGACTTCAGTTCGCCGTTTCCAGGCGTGGTTGCCGCCGTCAAGGAACTTTTTCCGTTCGGTATCGAGATAGTCGGACAATCGATCTGGAAATACCGTGTTTGAAGGTCGCGACGGCGGATGTGAGTAAGCCCTTTCGCTGGAAAATCGCATGTCAAGGAGCGAACCCGGTCGTGCTCAGCCCCCGTCGTCCCGAGGATCGTCCGCCCTCTGCCCGTCCCCGCCGAGTCTGTGGGCGTGGCGATGCTACAGGGTCCGGCTCGCGGCTACGACGATGGCCCATCGCCGGCGGCCCCGGCGGTCGTCGCGGCGACCGAAGCCCGCGAACCGTCGAAGGCGTTCGCGGCTCCTTACGTCTCCAGGATATCGAGTGGGTAACCGCCGGCGTCGGTTTCCCACAATACCCAGGGGACAAGCAGCGTGCTCCGAAAGACGCGGAGAACAAGCCGATGCACAGGATCGCCTTCGGCAACCCGGTGGTCCGGATGGTTGCGCCGTTCGACTGGCTGGCGTTCCTCCGTCAGTGGCGATTCGACTGCGAAGAGGTCCGCGTAAAGGGCCGCGAATGCTACAAGATCACCGGAGAGATCAAGCGGATCTGGGGGGGATCGAGCCCTTGCTTCTTCCTGCCCGACGACCGGACGATCGTCTTCGCCGAGGAAGACGCGATACGCAAGATCGCCAGCGACAACGATCCCGCACCGCCGACCCCCCTCAGCAGAAAGGCGTGGGAGCGGGCGAGCCCGCGGCTCGTCGCCATCGCGGTCAAGAATCGCGACGATTCATTCACGAAGCACTACGACCTGGCGGTGGTCCTGTCGCTATTCAAAGGGGCCGACTGGTGGGTCATCGGCGTGGACGACGCTGACCTGATCGTCCTGCACGCCGACGCATCCTGCCGCGATCGAGACGCCAGCGAGGCCATTAGCCGATCAATCGATTCGCTGATCAAGCTGGGCCGCCAATACAGCGAACACAATGGACGCAAGTTGCCTGATGCCAAAGCTCACGACCAGATTGCCCGCATGCTCAAGGCGCTGGTGGCAAACGTCAGCATCTTGCAAACGGACAACGCCATCGCCGTCCATGCCGAGAACTTCGGCTCGCTCGCCGACTACGCCACGATCATCGTTAGCGAGGCGCAGGAAGCGAAAGCCCGGGGCGTGGCCCGGCAAGATGCCAAGAACTCGGTGAAGCGATAGTCAAGGACGGGCGCGGTGATCAGTTTTCAAGGTGCTCGGGAGGGCTTTCAAAACCTGCAGCTTGCCATCCCCCTTGACGATGATCTCGTCGAACGGTGCCAGGATCGTATGTTCTTTGAAAGCTTGCGGCTTACTATCCTGGGTCACCGAGAGCGTGTAGCTGCCGCGCTTTTGATCGTGGGGCGAGATGTCCAGGAAGAACGCAATCAGGTTTACTTCGTCCTCCGGGTTGATGACCCATGGGGTCCGGAAGGTGATCGATTTTCCAGGGGCAAGTACAGTCTGACGGATGGCGTAACCGTCCTCCTCGTCGGTACCGTAGATGAGCACCACGCCGGGGAAGGGGTCGGCGTCGGGACCCGTCTGCGAGGTCATGAAGGCTTCGCCAGTGGCGGCGACTGTGTAGGTCTTCCCTCGCTCGAGGTCAAGGCGGACTGCCCCGTCATTCGGACGGGAGTCCCTCTTGACGCTCATCTCCGCCAGGTGGACGCAGTGTCGAACCGCATCGACGGTGATCTCGACCTTTTCGGCCCCCACTTTGACGGGGACCCAGTCGACGATCAGGTTACCCTCCATGCGGGGGGCGACCACCACGGGACGCGGCGCCTCCCTCGGGCGTTCCGGCTGATCTCGCCGGCCGCCACCCGATTGCGCCAGCACCATCGCGCCAGCCACGAGCGTGCCGAGGGTCAAGGTCATTGCAGCCGTGCTCAGCTTGGTTCGTATCATGGTCCTGCATATCCTTTCGCTCAGTGAAATGGCTGTTTGGGAGATCAGGCCGGCGTCCACCACATTGCCCACCGAGACACTCATCGCGGCCTGGGCAGTGGACTGCAACAATCCGGACCGCACCACAAGTGTCGCCCGGACCGCCGACCGAGAGGTCACGAGGATGCCCGGGACCTCGACTCCGCGACCGGACAACCGCGACCGCAACCGCTCCCGTGCCCGAGCCAATCGACCTCTCAGCGCATCCTCGGTCAGCCCGAGGCGGCTCGCCGCCTCCTGGTACGACATCGCCTCCAGGTAACAAAGGACGATCGGCGCGCGGTACTTCTCGGGGAGTCGGGCGATCTCCTCGCCGAGGATCGCCTCCGTGTCGGACTGGGAAACCGTCAGGGAACGCTTCGGCTTCCCCTGTCGTGCCCGCCCGTTCCGCGGCCTGGCGCTCGTGTCGGCGGCGGCGCATCGTGTCGGACCTCGCCCTGGAGGCAACACGCAGGGCGACGCCCTGGAGCCAACTGCCGAGCGAGTCCTTCACCCAGATGGACCGGGCCTTGCGAGCGAGCACGAGGAAAGTCGCCTGGAAAGCATCCTCGGCGGCATGCTCATCGCGGAGCACGCCGCGGCAGACGCGAAGGACCATCGGCCCATGGCGCTCTACCAGCACCTCGAATGCGACCTCAGCACCAGCATCCTGCCGGTCGAGAAACTGCGCCAGCAGTTGGGCATCCGTCGTCCCGCCGATCGCCCCCAGGCTAAACAACTGGTGGAACTGCCGGAGTACGCCGGCTTGTCGGTTGATCATGTCCACCTCACTTCCTCCCGGTGTCTCGTCTCCATATAATGCCTGGAGGCTGGCATCGGCTCACGGATTTTCTTGGTGGAATCGCGAGATTGTTGAAATCATGCTTGGCGCCAGCAAGGAAAAGACACCAGACGGAACCTCCCAGAATTCAGGTCAGGGGGCAACACGTTAGAGCAGCCTTACTCTCCGGCCCCGTGACGACGGCGACCTGAGCCACCGGATGCACTGGATGCTGACCACCCATTGACCATCCACGTGCGTCGAAATCTGCGACAATACCACTCAAGCAGCCATATCTGCTAAGGTCGGTTCAATGTCTTGCGCGGCGTTGCGTAGACGACGCGGATTCGTGGGGCTACAATTCACGGTTACATGAGTTTCACCGCTTCGACCCAGCATGGCTTCTCGTTCCGCGTCCCCCTGGGGAACCCGCCCTGGAACGTTTTTGGGTGATCTCGAATGAGCCATAGCAATCGGCCACGGCACGACCACCGGCATGTCTTCTCGAGCCTCAACCCGCTGGAGCCGGAGGGCCTCGTCGTCGGCCGCCGCAACATGCTCAAGGCCAGCCTGGCGGGCCTCGCTGGGCTGGGGCTGCCCGACCTGCTCCGGTGCCGAGCTCGGGCGTCCGAGGCCGGTCGCCCCACGGCGGGGAACAAGGCCGTGATCCTGCTCTGGATGGCCGGCGGTCCCAGCCACATCGACACCTGGGACCCCAAGCCCGATCGCCCACTCCAGAATCGGGGCCCCTTTGGCGTGATCGCGACGAAGCTGCCCGGCGTCTTCCTCTGCGAGCACCTGCCGAAGCAAGCGGCGATGCTCGACAAGTTCACGATCATCCGCTCGGTGGACGCCCGGTCGAGCAACCACGAGCCGAACAAGGTCTTCCAGACAGGCAACCTCGATGCCGCGCCGCGGATCAACCCCGGCGGCGACATGTACCCGGCGATCGGCTCGGTGGTCGCCAAGCACCACGGGCCGAACCGGCCGGGCATGCCGCCCTACGTGGCGTTTCAGACATCCCGGAGCCACATCGCCTACGGCGGACACCTGGGACGGCGGTACGACCCTTTTATCGCGAATCAGGCAGCCCGGTTGCCGATCTACACAAACGTCGGCGGGGACACAGGCCGCACGACCGAGGCCGGCTTCTTCCGGCTGCCGCGGGGCTTGACCCAGGAGCGGCTCCTGGATCGCCGGGCACTGCTGTCCGACCTCGATCGGCTGCGGCGGGAGATCGACCGCTCGGAAGGTATCCAGGTGATGGACCGTTACGGTCAGGAGGCCGTGGAAATGCTGGTAGGCCGCCGGGCGCAGGCGGCGTTTGACCTGGCGAGCGAGCCGGAAGTGGTCCGGAACCGCTACGGCAAGCACCTGTGGTGCCAGCAGGCGCTCCTGGCTCGCCGACTGGTCGAGGCGGGGGTCGCGTTCGTGACGATCGACCTCAGCTATCACTCGGCCTCGGGCACCTGGGACAACCACGGCGACAACATCCCGCCGTATGGCGGCATCAGCAAGGGCCTCAAGCCCTTGCTGCCGATCTTCGACCACCTGATCACCACGCTGGTCTCCGACCTGGAAAGTCGGGGCCTGCTCGACGACGTGCTGGTGATCGCCATGGGGGAATTCGGACGGTCGCCAATGATGGGCACCCAGGGGAGCACCGACGGGAGGGACCACTGGCCGGTCGTCATGTCGATGGCACTCGCCGGGGGCGGCCTTCGGCACGGGCAGGTGATCGGGGCGACCGAGCCGGACGGCGGGTACATCAAGGAGCGACCCGTGACGCCGGGCGACCTGGCGGCGACCATCTATCGCCACATGGGCGTACCGCTCGACACCACCTACCTCGAGACCACCGGCCGACCCAGGGCCGTGGTCGAGCGTGGCAGGCCAATCTCCGAACTCTTCTGAGCGACCCGCCAGAATGTGACGAAGGCTCTCACTCTCAACAGCTATCAGGGAAGAGCCGTACTATCCCCACTTCGCGTTCTTGTTGAAGGCGATCGAGCCAATGGTGGAGACGGGCCGGCCAACGTACCCGGTCGAGCGGACGCTGTTGACTTCGGGCATTCTGGATCGAGCGCTGACGTCTCGTCTGGAAGGAGGCCGGCGGATCGAGACGCCCGAGCTGGCGATTGGCTACAAGGCGGTGGAGTATCCCCATGCGCCCGAGCCCAAGCTGCCGTTGTAAGGGAGCGAGAGCGGAAGGGCCGATACCTGAAGAATGGGTTCCATGTCCATAGCTCAGAGCGGAGGACGGGACGCATGCGGATTGCGATTGGCGGAGTGATGCACGAGTCGAACACGTTCGCTTCCACAGTGACGGACCGAGGGCGGTTCGAGGAGGGGAGTTTGACGTGGGGCGATGCGATCTTGCCGGTGTGGCGTGAGGCGCACCACGAGATGGGAGGGTTCATCGCGGGGGCTGAGCGCGAGGGATACGAACTCGCGCCGACGGTGATGGCGTGGGCGACGCCGTCGGGGCCGGTGGACGACCCGGTGTTGGACGAGGTTGTGGAGGGGATCATTCAAGGGGTGCGGCGGAGCGGCGCGGATGGGCTGCTGCTGGCGCTTCATGGCGCGATGGTGACGGCGCGGTATGCCGACGCAGACGGCGAGGTGCTGAGGCGGTTGAGGGCCGAGCTGGGGTCCGAATTGCCGATCGTGGCGACGCTCGACTATCACGCCAACGTCTCGGCGGCGATGGCGGAGTATGCCGATGCGTTGATCGGATATCAGACGTATCCGCACGTGGATCAGCGGGAGCGGGGGCTGGTGGCGGCGGGATTGATGGCGCGGACGGTGCGGGGCGAGGTGCGGCCGGTGACGGCCGTGGCGCAGCCGGCGCTGATCGTGCCGCTTCTGGGACAGGCGACTGACCGCGAGCCGATGCGGTCGCTGCTGAGGGAGGCGCGTGCGAGCCGAGCAGCGAGCGGGGATGCTCTCGGTCAGCGTGATGGCAGGCTTTCCCTATGCGGACGTGCCGGAGATGGGTCCGTCGGTGATTGCGGTGGCCGACGCCGATCGCGGGCTGGCGGTTGCGACAGCCGAAGAGCTGGGCCAGCGGATGTGGGAGCGGCGCAGCGAGTTCTTCGTCAAGTGTCCGGATGCGGAAGAGGGCGTGCGGCTGGCGATGGCGGCGGCGGAGCGCCCGGTGGTCCTGGTGGACCTGGGCGATAACATCGGCGGGGGATCGGCGGGAGACGGGACGGTGTTGCTCGCCGAGCTGCTTCGCCAGGGGGCGCGTGATGCCGTGGTGGTGATTTATGACCCGGAGGCGGTGCGGGCGGCCGTCGCGGCCGGAGCCGGCGGACGGTTCGAGCAGCCGGTCGGCGGGCGAGTGGACCGGCTGCACGGCGAGCCGGTGCGGATGCGGGGGGTGGTGCGGTCGATCCATGACGGAACGTGGGTCGAGGATCAGCCGAGGCACGGCGGGAGGCGGTACAACGATCAGGGGGCGACGGCGGTGATCGAAATCGACGGACCGATCCTGGTGGTGGTCAACTCGCTACGAACGCCGCCGTTTAGCCTGGGACAGCTCACGAGCCTGGGGATCGAGCCGGCGCGTCAGGCGATCATCGTGGTGAAGGCGGCCGTGGCATACAAGGCGGCGTACGGGCCGATTGCGGGACGGGTGATCGAGGTGGATACGCCTGGACTCACCGGCATCGACCCGGGGCGGTTTCACTATCAGCGGGCACTGCGGGCGAAGGAGATCGCGCGAGGATGAGGTGGGAAGTGGGATCCGGTTGTTTACCGTTGTGAAGAAAAAGGTTAGAGGACGCCGTAACGGCCGAAGGCTTCGGTGACAGACATGCCTTCGGCGAGCTTGGTGCGCCGATCACGGCGATAAAGTGAAGACGGCCTCAAGGGATGCGGCTCGATCGATCACCGCCTGCCGATTTTTTTTCGAATCAAGCAGCCTTCTCGCGACACTACTCAAGGAACGCAACAAAGGGGATACGGGTTCATGCCGGGCCGTTCGTCGGGCGCTGACACACTGAAACATCTACAAGCCCTGTTCCGGGAGGGGACTTTCTCCGGACTGACCGACGGGGAATTGATGCAGCGATGCGCGACCAGGGCGATGATTCGGCCGCCGCCGCCTTCACGGCCCTGGTGGGGCGTCATGGCCCGATGGTGCTCCGTGTCTGTTACCAGGTGCTGGGAGATTCGCACGACGCCCAGGACGCGTTCCAGGCCACGTTCCTGGTCCTTGCCCGCAAGGCCCGCTCGGTCCGGAAGTACGATTCCGTGGCCAGTTGGCTGTACGGGGTTGCCGACCGAGTGGCGAGGCGGGCCAGGGCCGAGGCGGCACGCCGGCGGGTCCACGAACGTCGGCGCTCGGAGCTGACGGCTCGGATTGGAATCCGCCGGCGACGCAGACCCGATCGGAGACCTGGCCGGAGCTTCATGAGGAGGTCGCCTCGCTGCCCGAGAAGTTGCGGGTGCCGATCGTCCTTTGCTACCTGGAGGGGCTGACCGCCGAGGCGGCGGCTCAGCAGCTCGGCTGCCCTCGGGGGACGGTTTTATCCCGGCTCTCGCGGGCGAGGGAGCGATTGCGTGAACGACTGACTCGGCGCGGCGTGGTCGCTTTCCACCGGGTTGCCACTCTGTACGCCACGAAATCCGCGGTGCCGGACGGGCTGTCTCATGCCACGGTCCAGGCCGCGATCCGGATCACGGCGGGCAAGACGGCGGCCGGGACGGTCCCGGCGTCGGTTGCCGCTCTCACCGAAGGAGTGCTGAGGATGATGTCCCGTGTCAGGTTGATCAGAGTCGCGGGGGCCATACTGGCCATCGGCGCGATGTCCATCGGAGTGGGCGTGGTCGTCAGTCAGACGGTGGGAGCCCCGCCGCGGGTCGCCAGCCGGTCGGGCCGGAAAGACGAGCCCCCGTATCGAGCAAAGACGATCCCTCGCGAAAGGGGAAAGAACAGGGCGGGGAGATTGTCGTCCGTGCGGCTGATCTCTCGCGGATAGGCGAGGACGATGGATTCGCAGGCATGTTTGCCATCGACCCCAAGACGGCGGAGTGGCGGACGATCTACAAGGGGCTCGCGTTAGGCCCGGGCGATGTTTCTCCGGACGGCCGATACATCGTCTATTCGAGACTGGGTATCGATTCCGGATGAAGATCAGGTCGGCATCTGGGTCTACGACATGAAGGGTGAGAAGCCTCACCGGCGGATCTTCGAGCGGAGGGGTTAACTCTTCTGGACGAATCACGGCCAGCAGGTGGTTATCGGCTACGCCAGTCGGCCAGCCGCGGAAAAAGTTCGAGACCTGGCGCGTCAACGCCGACGGCACCGGTCGGGTCAAGCTGCCGATTCCCGATAGCGATCTGGTCCTCGACAGCTCCCGTGACGGGAACTGGCTGGCCACGCGGACAATCGGAGGGAGAACCGAGCCATCACGGTCGACTTACGTTGGTCCATCCGGACGGGACCGGGTGCCCGGTACCTGACGGAGGGGTCAGCGAAGGAAGACTCTTTTCCGATCTTCAAGATCTCTCCGGACAGCCGGCACGTCGCTTACGCCGAGATCAAGACCGTGGACGACCTTCGTCGGGCCAGGCTTTTCGTCGTGGACATCGACGGGCAAGGACCGCCGCGAGATTCCAGTCAACTTCGATCCCGGAACAACGGTCGGCGTTTGCTGGTCGCCCGACGGGTCGCGGCTGGCACTCAACCCGATGGACTCGCGCACGAAGGAAGGCTCGATCGCCCTCGTCGATCTCGACGGCTCGAACTTCCGGAAGCTTCCCCTTCCGCCCGGCCGCTGGAATATCCACGTCTGCGACTGGACGGCACTCACGCCCGGACTCAAGGTCGGAGCCCCCGACGAGACCCCTGATCTGAAGAACGCCGCGAGGTCGGTATCCAAGCGTTGCGGATTCGAGGAAATCAAAGAAGGAAAAGCTCCGTTCCAGCCCCGAAGGTATATTGGCCGGTTCCTCGAGATCGCCGACTCGGCTCCAAACGACCCGGCGGCCATCGACGCGCTTGATCTGGATTATCACGTTTGGCTTCGACGGGCCCGAGTTCTCTCGCGCAATCGATCGGCTGGCCGCAGAGCCACGCCGCAAGAGGAAAGTGGGTCATGCGGCCTTGACTCTGACCGGCAAGGCATCACCCGCGGCGGAGAAACTGCTGCGCGCCGTCATCGAGAAGAACCCGGACCAATCCATCAAGGGGCTGGCCTGCCTGGACTCTCGGCCGGTACCTCAAGCACCAGTCCGAGCGGGTCCGCGAGATCCGGGAGGACCCCGCCTCGGCCAGGCATGGGAGGCCATGCTTCGTCGAGGAAGGCTCCGGCAAGGAGAACTTCGCCCGGTTCATCGGCCGGGATCCCGACGCCATGATGAAGGAGGCCGAGGCGGTGTTCGAGCGGATCGTCAAGGAGTTCGGCGGCATGTCCAGCCAGGGCGACAGGCTCGGCAAGGCCGCCTTCACCGAGCTGCAAGGATGCCAAGGCCGAGCTCGTACGAGATCCGCAACCTGTGCGTCGGCAAGCCCGCACCGGAGATCGCCGGCCAGGACATCGATGGCAAGTCGTTCAAACTCAGCGACTACAGGGGCAAGGTGGTCGTCGTCTCTTTCTGGGCAACCTGGTGCGGCTCGTGCCTGGACTATGAACGAGTCCGAGCGGTCGCTGGTCAAAAGGATGCAAGGCAAGCCGTTCGCTCTGCTCGGCGTCAACGGCGACGAGGACAGGGACAAGCTCAAGGAGTGGATGAAGAAGGAAGACATCACCTGGCGGTCGTGGTGGGACGGCGGCGGTAACGCCAACACTCCGGGGCCGATCTCTCGTCAGTTCAACGTCCACGGCTGGCCGACGCTCTACATTCTCGACCACCGCGGCGTCATCCGTCATAAATTTCTGGGCTTTCCCGGCACCAGCGAGGTTGGACGCGGCAATCAACACCCTTGTCGAGGCCGTGGAGAACGGTGGCGACGTCAGTACACTCCACCGACCAGGAAGTTGAAGAAATCCACTCTCGTGCGATCGGCCGGCTTCGGCTCGACCTGGGATTGCTCCTTGGCCTTGACGGCCCACGGGCTGTTGGGCCATCGCTGGAGGATCTTGGCGAAATAGAATGCCGCCGAGGCGGCCTTGCCGATGCGCTTGTAGTACATGCCCGTGGTGAAGGTCTTCTCCGCCTCGGCGTCGTTGATCTTGTCGAGGTCGTGCAGCGTCCGCAGACGCCGCTTGTACATGTCGATCCGATCCCTGTCCAGGATCTCGCCCGGCAACAGGCCCGCTGGCACCGCCTCGCGCCGAGCACCTTGTCCTGGCTCCGGTTGTTCCCCTCAATGTCGAGTTCGCCCAGCAGATACGGCTCTCCCTCGCTGATGTGGTACAGTAGGTCTATCACGCCTGGCTGTGAAGTGAACAGCGGCTCGACGTTGACCTCCGCGTCGATGCAGCCGATCTCGTCGTACTTGGCTAGGATCCGATTCTTGTCGGCGTCGCGCACGTTTCCCAGGAACGGCTTGCCCGAGTGCAGCTCCGATCCCCTCACGAAGCACTGCGGTCTTGATTTTGGTGTTTCCCTCGATGATCACGTTGCGGACCCGATATTGCGATTCCCTCCGAGATCACGAATGTCGGCTCGACCTTGCCCTCATTGATCGGTCGCGTCGCCGGAGTCACTTTCACCTCGAAGAATCCCTGCTTCTGGTAGTATTCGATGAGCTTCTCGCGTTTGAGCTGAAGCATGCGCTTCAATTGCTCGATCTCGCGAATGACTCGGTCAATCTGGCGCGTCCATTTCCTTATTGGCCGGTTGACCCGGCATAGCAGCGCGTCGGAGGAAATCCTTATCGATATAAACGACTTCGACTTTGTGATCGACGTGATTGAACGGGATGGGGTAGTCCGACCAATACAGCTCGTCGTAATAAACCGTGCACTTGTAGTGTCGATGGACGAGCTGGCAGGGACCGGCCAGCGGGTAGTCTTTCACCGCATCGGCCTTGTCGACCATCTTCTCGACCACGATGCGGACGTTGTTTCTCTGGACCTCGAAATCAGGGGGAAGGCCCTTCGGGGATTTGGGTACCTTGGCCCAGACTTCGGCCTCGCTGGGTGCGTCGTCGGTCACACCCGAATTGCCGGGTAGTACCGCTGACAGGCTCGGCTCTGTCGGCTGCGTCCGGGTCGATCATGAACCGGCAGTCGGGGCTTCGATTCAGGCAGCGGGAACGGTCAAATCGGCGGCCTCGGCGCGATCCGGGATCGGCCTTGGCCGGTTGGTCGTCAGCGCGGGTCAGCCAGATCGGGGCGATGGCCAGGACAACAACCAGACCCACGAGAATACGGACGGGTTTCATCGACTCCTCCTGCGGTTTGAGAATGCGGCGGACGCGGGCGAGCAGATTGCCGCCGTTAGCCGCCGGGTACAGGGAAAACGCGGGCGCTCGCAGGCCCTCCATCGCCGCCAGGGCCCGGGCGTAGGTGAGGCGATCGCGACTGGCCGCCACGGCCATGTCGTCGCAGCAGTGCTCGCGCTCGCGGCGGATCACGCGCGTGACCCACCAGGTCGCCGGGTGGTAGAACATCAAGACCTCGACGACACACTGGAGGAGATTCACCAGGTAATCGTGCCGGCGAATGTGGGCCAGCTCGTGGGCCAGGATCGCCTCCAGCTCAGGGGCGGTAAGACCCGAGAGAGCCGCGACCGGCACGAGGATCACCGGACGGAGCCAGCCGATTACCATCGGGACCTCGATACTCGCCGACTCAAGGAACGCCACGGCACGTCGAATCCCCATCCGCTCCTTGAGCCGATTGATCCAGGGCCAAACGAGCGGGCGGGTGTCGCGTCGCACCCATCGCCGGGCCAGGACCCAGCCTCCCAAGAGCCGCAGCGAGAGGACGCCGGCGCCGGTCATCCACAGCCCGACGATTGCAGGGAAGATCGTGACGATCCGAGTCCGCCACGGGCGAGGCGCGGGCGTGCTGTCGAGCTTGGTGGAGACTGTTCCTTCGGCCGTCGTCGGCTGGGGATCTATCGGGCGAGGGGCGGGAACCACCGAAAGGATCGCCCGCGGTCGCCAGACGGCCGCTGCCGGCAGGGCGATCATCAGGGCCATCGCGCCGCAGGCGGCCAGGTAGCGTGCCTGTGCCGGAGCCCGACAAAGAAAGAGCAACACTAGGGCCAGGGCTATCGCGATGGCCGCCCCTTGCCAGAGCGAATGCAACAACATCCAGCCGATCGCGTCGACCCCGGACGAGGAGAGACCGCTCATGATTCACCCCCCTGCCCTTCCAATTCGTCGATCAATCGGCGGATGGCGTCGAGCTCCTCGGGCGTTGCCCGCTTCGAAGCCAATGCCTGCATCACCAGCCGTTCCGCCGAGCCCCCGAACGCCCGCTCCATCAGGTCGCCCACGAGTTGCCGCTGCGTCACGTCTTCGCCCAACCGGGCGTGATAGACGTGCGACCGCTGCGACTCATCCCGGTCGACCAGCCCTTTAACAGCCATGATCTGCAGCAGCTTCAACGCCGTCGTGTAGCCCGTCGGCTGCACCTTCTCCAGTGCCTCTTGCACCTGCCGGACCGTGCTTGGCCCTTGCTGCCAGAGCACCCTCAGGATCGCCAGCTCGGCGTCCGTCGGACGCATGCGCTCCCGCTTCGCCATGATCGGCTCCCTCCATTTCCTCCGTGTCGCCGCTCATGATACGAAAGGTCTCGTACTTGTCAACGAAACTCTTCGTATTTCTTGCGGAGAGAATCGAGCTGGTGCTGACTCTCACGGCCGTTTCCGCATCGGCGTCCATTGACCGCGTTTCCCGGATCGATCCAATTAGACCAGGACCTCTGACCAAAGGAGTCGAAGGCGCGTCGAGACTCGATAATCTCTCACTCGGTGGTAAATCAACCAATCGGCGCCGAGTTCGACCTCGGCATGAATTCGACCGGGGTCCTGACGATTGTCGCCGGCTTCCTCTGCCCGTCGGACCCAAATGCCAGCAAGGCGCGTAAACACCAACAGTTACTACTCGTGCATGGGGACCACGACCGATTACATGTTTAGTCCAGGAGTCGCCAGCGGAGCGAAAGGGGACGTTCCCAAGACCGTCCCCTTTGTTGCGGCCACGCGCATCCGAAGCGCCGGCCGGGACCACTCTCTTCTTCGTTCGCATCACGACTTCTTGGTGTATTCTCCTTCCAGGCGTTCCTTCACGTGCTCGACATCATTGCCGTCCAGATCGTCGAGCGTGGCCTTATCCCCCTCGACTTTCCACTTGAACCGGAACTCCAGGCCGACAGGCGCCGACCCCTTTACCTTGTCAATCACGTCCTCCGGGCCGCCGAGGCGCGTGATCTTCGCTTTCACCAACCCGTCCTTCGTAACCGTGTACGAACAGTCGATTTGAAGGTCCACGTTGCCGCCGTGGGGGAAGATCGTCAGCTTGTCCTCACCGCTGAATTCCAGCTTCGGCTCCGCATCCTTCCTCTCCCACGTCCCGGGCGGGATGGGCTTCCCCTTTTCACCCTTCCCATCGTCGGCCAGCGCCAGACGACAGGCCAGGGCGAGGACGCCGCAAACCAGCAATGTGCGATATCCGAGTGAGTATCGTGGCATGACTCAAGGCTCCTTGACGTTCGAGGCCGCTTGTAGCGCCGCCATCGAGCCCGCCGCGAGCCCGGTGGCACTGACTATCGAGGCGAGTCGTATATTAGCGAGTGCTCGCTTATTTGTCCAGAGATGACTGCGGAGTGCCTTTCTCGGATCCCACCGGTTCCCGAACGAGGAGGCTTGGCACGCAGGTGGCCATGGCCCTAAACTGGGGCGCATGAGCCGCCCCAAAACGATTTCCGACGACGACGTCCTCCGGATCGCATGCGACGCCTTCCGCGAACACGGGCATACTGTGACGACGAGGGAGATCGCGCAAGCCGCCGGAATCTCGGAGGCGATCCTCTATCAGCGCTTCGGCAGTAAAGACGCCTTGTTCTTCGCCGCGATGCATGCACGGGGGCCAGACATCGAGCAGTTGCTCGGACCAGAGGAGCCTGCCGACGACGCGCACAAATACCTGTGCACCGTACTCCGTCGGCTCGGCGAGTATTTCGCCGAGGTCATCCCGCTCGCCCTGCGCGTGATGACGCATCCGTCGTTCGACCCCACCTCGTTGTCGCGCACCACACCGGGCGGCCCGGTCGAGCTCCGGGAGGGTCTGGCGAAGCGGCTCGCGTCCCTGGCGCGCCGCAAGCGGCTCACGGTCTCGAACGAGGTCGTACTTGCACGGCTTCTCTTGAGTCTCGCGCATGACTGGGGGCTCCAGGTAGCGTTCGCCCACGGGATCGTCGCCCCGAACGACCGCAGGCTCGAGGATTACGTGGACATCCTGTGGGAGGGGCTGCGGCACCGCTCGACCCGATCAGGGCGAGCAGGCTCCCGCAGCCCGCGCCAAGGCTGACCCGAGCTCGCGCCCGGGTCATCGAGCATTTTGCTTGAGGTGAACGCAAAAACAAACAACGGTCTGACACAAGGCGAGAATGCGCGTCGGGAGACAGAGCTCAATCTTACAAATCCTGTAGGAGCCGGCTCTGTCCGGCGATCGCTCAAGCCTTGTCAATCACGTCCTCTGGGCCGCCGGGCGGAGCGCGTAGCCGACCAAGGACGAAGCGAGCCCGTCGGAGCGGCTGAGAAGGGAAGAGTCGAGCGGGCGTTTTCTCGGTCCGGTCGTTCACTCGCTTTCGTTCAGCGAGACGAACACCGCGTGCCCCTCGTGAGATCGTTCACGGTGTCTTGGAGTCGTCCTTCCACAACTTGCCGAATACCCTGTGCAAGAACCGCTGGTTGGTTCGGCCTTGTGCCTCGTTGGTGAATTGCTCGACCTCGGGGCGCGAGCTCATCCGGTATGGACCCGAGCCGACCACGAAGTGGTCGCGCATTCCTTGGGCATTGAGCAGTGGGCCTGACTCCCACACCATGTGCCCGGTTTTGGGATCGTAGGCGAACAGCGATGCCTTGACCACTGCGTCCTGCTGGTTGGTCGCCGAAAGTGTCAGCCCCGCGGAATTGGAAGTATTCACAGAGAGGCCGGTTGTGAGCGACGGGGAGACGCCTAGACCCGGCAAGCCGAACGTACGCTGGCGCTCGTCAGTGCCGTAAGCCCCGAAGGCCGCTTCCAGGATCACCTGGGCCTTGTCTTGCTTGTCTTCCAGCAGGACCCCTTGCTCGGCCATGGTGCGGCGGATGCTCGAGATAATCCAATCCTTGTCCACGACCGAGATGTGCTTGTCATCGAGGTAGACGCGTGATCCCGCCAGCGGCTTGAAGTCGACGCCAAAGAGCGCCTCGTCCCAGGTACCTGTCAGCAGGAGTTGCTCGGTGCCTGTCCGCGGTGTCCCCGTCATCTTCACGGAGGTGCAGCCACTGGCACTTGCGAGCACCAGAACCAGCGAGCCAAGCGCGCGGACGGTGCGCCTGATTGTCCAATTCCGTTGCATGGTCGACCGCCATCCTGACCCAAGGGAGACCGGCGACGGCGGATCCAGAACAGGAACCGCCGATTAATTAAACTGAAGTGTGCCAGGCCGCCCAGTCGATACTATCCTATTACGGTCGCTGGGAAATCCTTGCCAGCGAGGATGCAGTATAGCTTTGGGATCAAAGTCGGGCAACGCCAAGGCTGAAGGATGAATTCTGTAATTCTGTCATCGACAGGGTGCTCAAAAAACGCAGGAATGATACCCTTGATAGAGAGACGGAACCGAAGGAGGGTTCAGAACATGGCCACCGACCGTATCAACGATGTCCGAGCGTTCCGAAGCTTCCTTAACGAGAAGCTATCAAACGAAGGTGCGAGCCTCACGTTGGATGAAGCTCTTGGCCTCTGGGAGTATGAGAACGCTTCTGATGAACAGCGCGAAGAGACGCTAGAGGCAATTCAACAAGGGTTTGCGGACGTCGAGGCTGGGCGAGTCAGGCCCTTTGAAGACTTTGACCGCGAGTTTCGCCAAAAGCATGGGCTCTCGCCAAGATCATGACCTACCGGGTTGAGCCCACAGCCCAGGCCGAGGCGGACATTGACCGCATTTTCGTCTGGCTCTCCAAGCGTCGCCTGGATGGGGCTCGGCGTTGGTATGAATCGTTATGGGAGTGTCCATTGTCAGTGGTCAGTGGTCAGTTGCTGGAAGCGGACCACATGATCGGTTGGCTTCTTTACCGCCGACAACGGACAACGGACAACGGACAACGGTTCATGTCCCCACGGGCGTGGTCGGGTCGTTGCCATCGTCGACCCAGAGCCAGCCGTACTGCGTGTTGCTCCTTGTCGCTGGATCATACCGGCGCTCATTTCTCAGGGCGCTCAGCTTGTCGGCCTTGATCGCCTTTCGCTCGGCCTTGTGATCGACGCCCAGCACACGGGCGGCGTTGAGTCCGAAGATTTGATCCTTGATCTCGGCCGACAGTTGGGGATAGCCTTCCTTTTCGATCAAGTCGTCGGCGATTTTGAAACGCCGCAGCCGCTCGATCTGGCTCTGTGGACTGCCGTTCCAGATCGAGTCGGTCCCCCAGAGGATGTGGTCGGCCCCGGCGACCTGGATCATCTGGCCGAGCATGTGCATGCAGGTCCTCGGGGCGAACATGGACAAGATGTTGAACGTACTGCCCAGCTCGAAGTAGATATTCTTGATTTGCGGGTTCCGTTTGAGAATTCGCAAAATGTCGCTGATCCAAGGGATCTCGCGGGGATCGGTGCTCTTGGGATCGACCACCTTGATGCCAGTGCCGCTGGCCAGCCAGCCTGAGCCGCGGAAGCCGGAATGATAAACGATGAAGTTGAGGTCGGGCCAATCCTTGGCGGCCTTCTCCAGGTCGAGCGGCCGGCACGCCTCCTCGTTGAACGCCCCCAGCGGCAGCCCTTTGTGGACGCACAGGTTCTTGATGCCCAGCGCTTTCGTCTTCTCCCAGAACGGGTAGGCGACCTTCTCGTCGTCCATCCGCCAGGCTTTCTCGCCGATCTCGGCGCCGGTGTACATCTTCCAGGCGTCGATTTTGAGATCTTTGACCTGGCGCTCCATCTCCTCGAGCTCGGGTTTGCCGAGGTTGGGCCTCAAGAGCCCGTGGGAGAGCACGCGACGCGAGCCGGCCAGGTCGTTGACGAACTTGCGGGTGGCGACCATCTGGTCGGGGGGTAGCGGGTTCTTGTCCCAGTCGCGACTCGGCACGCCGCTGATGATGGCCATGACCGTGTCGCTGTCGCCGAAGACCTCCTTGACGTAATGGGCGCGGTTGAGCAGCTCGATCGCCTTTTCGATGGTCTTGGCCTCCTGGGTGAAGCATCAGGAAGAATGACTTGATGCCGCGACCGGTCGGCGTGTCGTCATACCACTTTTTACTGATGTCGACGTGGTGGGTCTGGACGTCGAAAACGAACTGGTCCTTGGGCCACTTCTCCTCGAACGCGAGGGGATCCTCTACCTCCTCGGCCTCGACCTGATAGCAATCACCGAAGACCTGGTTGAGAGCCAGCAGGGAAGCGGCCATGCCGCTGCCGCTTCGGAGGAAGTCGCGCCGGGAGCGGCCCTGACGCTGGGCCGCTTGCTCGCTGATCTGGGCCAGCCGCGCTTCATACTCCTTCTGCTCGTCCGACTGGGGCGGCGGCACAAACTCCTCGTTGGAGGCAATTCGCGACGGAATCGGCGGAAGGAAGTCACTCTCGGCGTCAAGGTCGCATTGACGGACCCACATGGATACTCCTCCGGATCGGATGAGAAAAGAGAACCTGTCTCACGTCACGGCAAGTGGACGCGCACGTTCCCACGTTGTAGATGTAGGAATAACAAGACGATGGTGTTAAACGCTAGCCCCATCAGGATCACGCGTCTCTGGGACATAGGATCATGCCGAAATTCCGCATGCCGACTTTGACCATGACGACCGACATCGTCATCTTCACGATTCGCGACCAGCGGCTCGAAATCCTGCTGATCCAGCGCGGGAATCCGCCGTTCCAGGGGAGCTGGGCCTTGCCGGGCGGCCTCGTTGAGGAGGATGAGGACATCGACGTCTGTGCCCGCCGCGAGCTGGAGGAGGAGACCAAGGTCACCGGCGTCTCGCTCGAGCAGCTCCACACCTTCGGGGCTCCGAACCGAGATCCGCGCGGGAGGCTCGTCACGGTCGCCTATTACACCTTGGTTCGGCCCGACCGATTGAAACCGAAGGCGTCGTCGGATGCGGCCAATGTCCGTTGGTTGGCCGTCGACGAGCTGCCTTCCTCCTTGGCGTTCGACCACGCCGAGATCATCGCCATGGCCCGCAAACGGCTACGAGCCAAATTCGACGAGTCCGCGGCCGCGTTCGGTTTCCTCCCCAAAACCTTCACCCTGGAGGAGTTCCGGACGGTCGTGGAGATCGTCGCCGGCGAGCGGCTCGATGCCCGGAAGTTCCGGCGCCGGGTGCTGGCACTCGAGCTAATCGAGGAGACCGGCGAGACACGGACCGGAACTCGTCGACCGGCACGGCTCTACCGCGCCAGGGGTCGGGAGTCTTTGTGAGGACCCGGGGGATCCGCTCATCTCATCCCGGCTGATCTTCGTTTGAGACGCGGACCAGCATCTTGCCGAAGTTCTCGCCTCGCAGGAGCCCAATCAAGGCGCGTGGGGCGTTCTCCAGGCCATCGACGATGTCCTCGCGGTACTTGATGCGGCCGCTCTGTACCAGCGGACCAACCTCGGCCAGGAAATCCGGCTGTTGGTTCGCAAAGTCAGACACGATGAAACCACGGAGCGTCAGCCGCTTGGTCAACACGTGTCGCATGAGCAGAGGGACCCGATCGACGCCACCGGGCAGCTCGGTCGCGTTATAGTGGGCGATGAGTCCGCAGACGGGCACTCGCGCGAACGTGTTGAGGAGCGGGAGAATCGCATCGAAAACGGGACCGCCGACGTTTTCAAAGTCGATGTCGATACCCTTCGGGCAGGCTTCCTTGAGCGCCTCGGCGAAATCACGGGCGCGGTGGTCGATGCAGGCGTCGAACCCGAGCTCGTCCACGACATATCGGCATTTGCGGCTCGCCGCCGGCAATCCCGACGACCCGGCAGCCCTTGATCTTGGCGAGCTGACCGACGACCGAGCCGACCGCGCCCGAAGCCGCCGCGACCACGACGGTCTCGCCGGCCTTCGGCTGCCCGATGTTCATGAGCCCGGTCCAGGCGGTCATGCCCGGCATCCCGAGCACGCCCAGGGCCGTCGAGATGGGCGCGAGACTCGGATCGAGCTTGTGGACGCCGCGACCGTCGGATAGCGCATGCTCCTGCCAACCGGTGTAGGCTGCGACGATGTCGCCGACGCGGAATGTCAGGGATCTGGGAGGCTTCGACCCGGCAGACGGTGGCACCGGGCATCACGTCGCCGATCTCGGTTGCCGCGGCATACGACGGGCCGGCGCTGATCCGGCCTCGCATGTAAGGGTCCAGCGAGAGATAGATCGTGCGCAAAAGCATCTGTCCCGGGCCGGGCTCCGGCACGGGCGTCTCGACAAGCCGGAAATCGGACTCGGCCGGCTCACCCCGCGGGCGCGCCGCCAGGACGATCTGATGATTCATGAGCTTGACGGCCTCCCGTTTGAAATTCATGGGGCCAACCCGCTCATGATCATACCGCCCCGAGAGGCGAGAAGCGCTAACGACTCCAGGAAAGAATGGTGAAGAGAAGCGCACACAAAGTTGCACGGGGCCAAAAACGCCGTCACGGCGTCACAGTCTTGCAGTCATTGGAGTTACGTGTGACGCCTGAATGATGACAATCGCGTTTGTTTAAGCGATCACGCGCCTTTATTTAATTCCGAGGTAAGCTTGAGCCGATCAACGAATTGGTCGATGATTCGGCAGAGGTCTACGGAAGGGCGAGCCGCCTTTCGATCAAGCTCGCGAGATCCCGATGCGGCCGACGTCTTCTATGACGCAAAACCCGAAATGAAGAGAGTTTCGCTTCTCGCGAGTGAACCTTTGATCCGTTGCCCGGTTCCTGGTAAAACGAAATGACAACTGCTCTACCAGGAAGTGGCGAGCCTGTAAGGATAATTAATGGACCGATTGGGGAACCTTGGTGATGGTTAATGCTCAGATCAAGCCGCAGGAAAATCAGAGATAAAAATGAATCTCGAACCTTTTGATTCTGATGTGAACAAAATTCTGTCACGGCGAGCCGTCCAAGTGACGGAAGTGACTTTGAGGGGTATCTTTGTGATGAACCATCGGGTTGTCGGACATCTCGACCAGCCAGGGCTTGCCGATGTCGGTTGACCAACTTGTCGGAAAACTCGGCTACGATCAGTCTCCCAACTTTCTTCAGGAAAGGGATTTCGGGGATGTGCCTGGGTATTCCCACCTTTTCCGGCGGGCGACCGGACGTTGCCGCCTCAAAGGCGTCTATACGCTCAAAGATGAGTCTGGGGAGGGTGGCCTCAACGTGGTGCCGCTGGTCTACGTCTGTGAAGAGTCGGCCGACACCCCCTCAGAAGAAATCCATCGGCTTGCATGGAACCAGAACGTCGTTCCTTTCGTTCTCGTGGTCGCACGAGATCTCGTCCGGCTGTATTCCGGATTCAGCTACGGCAGCCTCTGCTCAGACCGGCGCGAGCGACGCTGCTCGTGAGGGTGTGCTGAATGCCGCCGTGGCTTTTAATCAGGTGGCCGCCGAATTGGGCAGCTTTCGGGCCGAGTCGATCGACTGTGGGGACGTTTGGCGACGATGGGAAAGGCACGTCGACCCGCGTGGCCGAGTCGACTGGCGACTTCTCGATAACCTGAGAAAGCTCGGGGTCTGGTTGCGGGATAAAGGTCTTTCGAAAGACGCGGCACATGCTCTCATCGGGAAGTACGTCTATCTGCGATACCTGCGCGACCGCGAGATCCTGTCTAACCGGAAGTTTGAGGAGTGGGGCCTAGATCCCGCCAAAGTGTTCGGGCAGGGCGCAACGGTGGCTGGACTGCGGGCCGTGATCCGCAACCTGGAGGGGTGGTTGAACGGCTCGGTCTTTCCGCTCAAATTGACGGGGGCGGGCTCCCCATCCGCGGAACACATCGTAGAGGGTAGCGCGGGGCTTTTGTCGGGGACGACCCTGAATCGGGGCAGCTTCACCTCGACTTCGAGCCATACGACTTCGCCTTCATCCCGATCGAGACGCTATCGGTAATCTATGAGCAGTTCCTGCACGCGGAGGGGAAAGGGCGAGACTCCGGGGCCTACTACACGCCGGTGCCCTTGGTCAACTTCATGCTGCAAGAACTCGAAGACCACTCCCCGCTACGACCGGGCATGCGCGTCCTCGACGGTTCGTGCGGATCGGGCGCGTTCTTGGTTCAGTGTTATCGGAGGCTGATTGAACGCCGGCTCCGCGAGTCCGGTGACAAGCTTCGGCCAAGCGAGTTACGCGAATTACTGGTCGAGAGCATCTTCGGTGTGGACCGAGACGAGGACGCGTGCAGAGTCGCGGAGTTGAGCCTGTCGCTGACGCTTCTCGATTACATCAACCCGCCTGACCTCCGTCAGTATCCGACATTCAAGCTTCCAGCGCTGCATAACAAGAACATCTTCCATAGCGACTTGTTCGCGCCGAAGTGCCCGATCCAAGCTACTAAGAAATCGGCGCAGTACGACTGGGTGGTAGGCAACCCGCCCTGGGTCGAAGTGAAGAAGCCGGATGACGAAGAAGAGTCAGAGGAGGACTCGAACCTTTCCGTTCGAAACTGGATTGTCGAACACCGCAAGTCTCATCCGACGGGCGGGAATCAGGCGGCTCAGGCCTTCGCGTGGGAACTGGGTACGATGCTGAAGCCGGAGGGTTGCGCGGCCCTGTTGCTCCCGGCAACAACGCTGTTTAACTATGAATCCGCTAAATTTCGCGAGGAGTTCTTTCGCCGCCATCGTCTTTGGTGTGTGGCGAACTTCTCGAACATGAGAATGGTTCTCTTCGCTGGCCGCTCGCTACAGCCCGCTGCCGCCTTATATTTTCACCTTGGGGCAGGGTGGCAATGATGCTCAGACCGGCGATGAGGACACCCTTGTTTATTCGCCTTTCGTGGCCAATCAGGAGGCGAACAGGCCTACCGATCCCAACACCAGGAAGGACACATGGAACATCGTCATCAACGCCGGGGAAATCCGACGTATCCGCTTGTCGGACACACTCCGTGGCGACCTGTTAACCTGGAAGGTGGCTATGTGGGGATCGCCGCGTGACGAGCGGCTCATTCGGTCGGTGAGAAAGCGGTTTCCGCCGCTTGACGATCTTCGCGAGCGGCAAGGTATCGAGATCCAGGAAGGGTTCCAGTTGCGGCCGGAAGGCACGGAAGGCGCCGTCTTCCGAGAGGACTTAGTTGGGAAGGACATCCTTCTCATGGACGCCTTGCAGAGGTGCGGCAGAATCTTCGTCTTCCCCGATGATGCCATCGGAACGATCGACCGAAGCCGCGCCTACCTCCGCACGCGGGGCGGTACGAGCGGCGTCAGCAGTGAGCCACCCCCCTCATGTGATCATCGACGCCTCACGGCGATTTGCGGTGTACAGCGACGAGTTCCTGGCCATCCCGCCGCGTCAGATCGGCATCGGCGGGAAGGCCAAGCATGCGAAACTGCTCAAAGCGCTCTCCTTATTCTTGGTGTCGGACTTCGCAATTTATTATCAGTTTTTTACTACTCCCGTCTTGGGGTGTAAAGCTTGAACGCGCGACTCTCCGCTCGCTGAAAGAGCTCCCGATCCCGTTCGTCGATATGAGCGATGACAAGCTGACAAGTTGGGAACGGCTCCACGCCGAAGCGGTCCGCCAGCGAGTCACCGATCTTCCTCTGTTCGACTTGAAGGAAGGTCACAGCAAGAGTCTGGAAGAAGTGGACCGCGAGCTGAATGAAATGACCTATGCCTCGCTTGGACTCTCGGAACAGGAGCGGTGGCTAATTGAGGATCTAGCCCGGGTGCGGATCGAGTTGGACGAAGGCAAACTTGGCACCGCGGCGGTCAGCTCGCCCACGGCCCCCGAGCTAGAAGAGTACGCAAACGCGTTATGCGGAGAACTCGACGCATTCCTTGATGTCGAGGCGAAACGGCACGAGGTGCGAGTCGTTTACGATGCCCACTCGGGGATGGTCCAAATCCGTGTTGTCCAGTCAGGGAGTTCATTCCGGAGAGTGTCGGTTGAAAAGGCGGACCACCTCACATCGGAGGTCTTCGACCAGTCCAGAGATCAGCTACGTCGGCGATGGAACCAGTGGATGTACTTAGACCGCAAGCTGCTGATTCTCGATGGCGAGAAGACTTTTCTGTTCAAACCCCTCCAGCGGTTTCATTGGACCCGCGGCCAGGCTCTCAATGACGCGGACCTGATCATCTGGGAGACGATCGCGGCCGGGGAAGAAGCCGATGTCGATCACGTCTAAGTCGCGGGCAACACCAGGGACGAGTGCATACGGCTCGGATTACAGGGCAAGCTTTCTCCGTGATGCGCACCGGCTGATCGCTCGCGGGTACGCCCGGATGAGGCCGTCCTCGTTTAGCGAGACCGAGGAAGAGGTGCTCACTGAAGAACTCGTCGTCGCCATCAAGAAGGCGATCGAAGCACCCGGTGCCGCCTCCTGGATGCAACGGTACGAGGTCGTGGACGACCTCCGCGTAAGGCATCCCGAGAAACAGGGGAAGAAGCGACCACGCGTGGACATCGAGATCACGAACATGAGACCGGGCCGTCGGCCGCGATTCCACTTCGAGGCCAAACGCTTGGGGAAAGGTTATGCGGTCGGTCAGTATGTCGGTAGGAAGGGGTTGGGCTGCATCGTTGCCGGAGATTACGCCCGGGAGCATGATGAGGCCGGGATGCTTGGATACGTCCAGTCAAGTACTTGTGACGCCTGGGCCGCGAAGATCGAGAAGAAGCTGTTGGAAAACAGGAAGGGTCACCATCTTGTGGATGGCTCGATCTGGGAAACAAGCCGGTTGACAGGCGAGCTGACCCACGTTTTCCGCACCCAGCATAACCGGCCCTCGATTGCGCGGCCGGTCGATGTCTACCACACCTTGTTGCTCTTCTGCTAATCGACTAGCTCAGAAGGCGACGGAACATGCAGGTCACCGAGAGTCTGTTCCTTGCGTACTGCCAGTGCCCTTACAAGGCATTCTTGAAATCGAAGGGCGAGGTCGGGGAGGTCGCCGAGCTTGAGCAGATTCAAAAGGTCGCCGACGAGAGATTCAAGGACGAGGCGATCGAGCGGCTATTGCGAAACCACGAAGAGAATTCAATTGCGAGAGGACCCTCTTCATTGGGACTTGCCGTCAAGGAGGGCATCCGACTAATCCTTGGAGCCCCGGTCGAAGCCTTGGGCGCGGTTCTCAACTTAGACCTTCTGGAACGGCTTGCCGATCGAGATGACGACAGGCGAGCAATCTACGTGCCGGCCCAATTCTCCCATAGGAGCAAGCTGACCCGAGAGGACTCGCTACTCGCCGCATTTCGCGGAATCATACTCACCGAAGCCTGAGAGTGATCACGATAATTGACGCACCTCTGATCGAGATAATCGAGGGAGTCTGCTCGATTTGCTGAGTTCTCAGAGTACCGGTGGCGTCGTTCTCCTGTCTTCGTTCTTTGTCGGAGTGCCCGCTGCGTTGTAACCGCACGATGTCCGGGGAGATCCTCACCATGCTTAATCCCAGGAATGTCGCGGCCAAAAGCCGACGGCAGAGGTCGATTGCGGCTCGATGCAGGGGCAGCTTTGTGGCGGCCGCCGAAAGCTCAAGCTGGTTACCGTGACTGTGGCAGCGATGGCAACAGTAGCGGCCGATCACCACGTTCACCGAGAGCGAGCGACGACGCCTCGACTTGAAATTATGCAACGGACGACTCCGGCACCATTGTGCCCCCGATCGTTGCGAGGCCTGGAACCCAAGCAAGCTCATAACTCCCGCTTCATCGTGATCTCAGCACGAACCCTGTTGAAGTCGACGCCTGGCACGGTTGCTCCTCCGGTGGTGAAGTCCGTCCAACCACACTCGGTGACATCACGGCTGGGTACACGAGGGCCGTTCTGTTCCTATTCTCTCTATGGGGAACGGGAACGACCTTTGTCGGACGATTACCATCAGTCCAGACGTTGCCAGTCATTGGGCGTGCGGTGAAGCCGGTCAGGCTCGCTCAAGCGACTCCATCGCCTCGCACAGTCGCTCGTTCTGGGCTCCCAGGGAGTTGTGCAGGTTCGCTCGCGTAAGCACCACGCCCTTGGCTGAGAGTGATCACAGTTAGTGAAATATATATTATTTATATATATGATACTAATATATCGATTTCAGAAGGCCCCGAGAGTACCGGTGGCGATTCTCCTGTCTGTTTTCTTTGCGAAGACATGCACTGCGGTGTAGGGGGACTATGACCCGGGAAGTCCTTACCAGCGCCGAATCCAAGGAATGTCGCGGCCAAGCCAACGGTAAAGCTCGATCGCGGCTTGATGAAGGGGCAGCTTTGTGGCGACCGCCCATAATTGAGCTGGTTACCGTGGCATTGGCAGCGATGGCAATAGTAGCGGCCGAGTCTCCACGTTCACCGAGAACCAGCGACGACGCCTTGACGTAGACTTATCGAACGGACAACTTCCGTCCCACTGTGCCCCGATCGTTGCGAGGGCTGGAAGTCAAGCAAGCGCATCGCCTGATCCATCGTGATCTCAGTGCGAACTCCATCGAAGTGGATAGCTGGCACGGTTGTTCCTCCGGTGGTAAGCTCGTCGAACCACACTCGATGACAAGATGGCTCGGACTCAGGACCGTTCCGTTTCTTCTTCTCTATGGGGAACGGGAACGATGCTCCTCGGACGATCAGTCCAGGCGTTGCCAGCCAGCAGGCGTGCGGCAAAGCTGGGCGGCTCGCTCAGCGACTCCAGCACCGCGCCCAGACGCTCGTTCTGGACCCCCAGAATCGCCGAGCTTCGCTCGCGTTAGCGCCACGCCTTGGGCCAGAACGTCCAGTACGCGCTCCTCCAGACTGCGTTGCTTTCGGTTTGCGTCCCGGAGGACTCGGCGATGACCGCCAGGTAAGTCCTCTCCACGTCGGTCGCGACCAGTTCCGGATGGACCGACGCCGATGCCGGCGCCGCCCGGTGCTCGCTGGAGAGCACCAGGTGTTCCCTGGTTCGCCGGAGATAGAGGTTTGAATCGCCGAAGGCATGGATATCACTGGAGCCGCAGCCCCTGGCCAGCCGCGACTTCCCCGCCGCGTTCTTTCGAGTGCGATGCACCAGCAGGACAGACAGGTCAAGCTGCCGCTGTAACGACCGACAGTACGCCGACAACTCGGCCACTTCGCCGGCGTGGTTCTCGTCGATGCCGTCAAGTCGCACCAGGGCGTCCCGAACGAGCAGCGGAGCCAGAGCCGCTTGGCTGTCTCCAAGAGCCTGCGGTCCGGATCGCGATCCAGCCGCGGCACGGGCGCGGTGATGACGTGGACCTCGACCTGGACGAGATCGAGACCGCGACGGCAACGCTGTACAAGCCACCAAGCAGGCAGTAAACGTGGCGATCGCAACAGGTATCGCGCGGCTGGTGCGACCGCTTCACGCAGGGCGATCTGTAGGCACAGCAACGCCATGGACCACGTGTTACAGCCAAGGACGTTGAGAATCCGCACAGTTGGTGCTCGCTCAGAGACGGGGTAGCCCGGTGCTTGACCACCGTTCCGTTCCGTATCTCTCTATGGGGAACGGGAACGGCCCTTGCGATCGCTCCGTGTGTCGGGCCACCACTCAATGCGCAGTCAAACACGTCGGACCGAGCCGATGAAGCGGAGTCCAGTGTACCGGCGCAAAGCCGGGACGAATCGGGGTGTTTCTAAGCTGTTTTGTCGCCTGTGACAGCGTGAAGGCTCCTGCTGAAACGATGCGCCCATTGATCAAGGGCCTCGACGACGCATCTTCTGCGGGTAATCGCCGCTCATCGCGAGATCTCGATTATTGGTGGTCCCGGGACCGTAATCGGCGACAGAAACCGCAGCAGGTGCGCCCAGCCCTGGTACGGATCGTCAGTGCGGAGGAAAGCGTCCGAAGCGACAGCGGCAAGGCGGTAATTTCCACGACTGGTACGAGACGACCTCGCGCGATCTTCCAGAAAGGTGACTGCGAAACATTGTCGCGCCAGAAGGCCTGCCATCGCGTGATGGTCGCTACGTCGACGTCGAACGACTTCGAGAGTTCGCGGACTCGGTGTGGCGTTGGACCTTGCCGCATGGCGCTGATCAAGATGACCACGACGCCAAGGTATACCTTTCTGCCGAGAAAAACGCACCGACGGCGGCGTTGCCCTCTTTCTACAGCCGTCACGATCACAGGAGAAGCTGAACCGGAAGTTATACTCCTCGGGTAGATCAACAGGACCGCCCCGCGGTGCTCGCGGGTAATTGGCACAGTGTAGGCGACCCCCGCATGAGCATCCCTTCTGCCGAGTAGATTCGGCCAGATCCTTATCGATCGACAACAGGAACGACCAGAACGTTCCACTGCCAAGTAATTCACGCGCTATCATGGTGTACTCCTTGGACTGAGGACATCCATAGAATACACACCTTGTCAACCTTTTCAATCGATCACGCGAATCGATGGCGTTCCAGGGCCGAACCTCAAATAAGTTGCTCAGAATTCGCGGATTTCACATCGACTAAGTTGACCACGCACATCATGGCGGCTCCAAGGACCAGACACGATAGGAACAACGAGACGCTCACCCGCCGTCTCGTTCAGGCGAGCTACATCTCAGAAAGTCCCGTTGCTCAAACCCGTCAACCGGGACGCCGGTGACGTGGACTTGTCCAACTGGAACCCGAAAAATGGCTTCATGCCCAAGAACGTGGGAAACGAGTCACCCCGAAGGGCTCGATAAAGGTCGTGAGATAGTGGTCTCTCGTTAGGTCGATACATGAAGCAAATCATTGCTTCATGGTTCGCTTGTTTGAGCGGACCGCTCTCCTTCACTCCCTGGAATTGGGACTTGGAGGTTTTGCCTCTGTCGAAAACGTAAATCTTTGGCGTCAGCGTCCTGGCGGGAAGACGCTCTAACTCGTTCGCGACATGCAATCTCTCACCGCCCGGGATGGCCAGAGGGAACAACTTCGTGGAGTAAAAGTGTTGAAATCTCCTGAGGTCATCAAACCTATCAGCATAAAAATTGCTGTTATCTCTGAATCTGGCATCAAACTGTGGCTGAGTTGAAGCGTCTTGCGGTCAAATGGGACGTCCGGGTTTCCGGAAGCGAGAATCGGCGAGGAAACCGAAGAGCCTTTTGGACTTGAGCAAGTAGGGCGAAAGCCAGACGGTCCCATTTCCCCACTTGTGCCGCATGACCACGAACGATATCTCCATCCGTAGGAGTCGCTCGTTTCATAGTCAGATGCAGTCAGGCTTTCTTCGCAACGAGTTTGCAGCAATACATACAGATATCTTCTAGTTAGGAGAAAGTTGTCTGCCGAGCTACATATCCGCTTGTCAAAGTTTGGGCGTTGCTCGAACGAGACCAGAAAGTCTTCGTATGGAGTCTCCTCCCGCTCTTCCTGACAGTCTCCCAAGTCGTTCGAGGGCAGCTTGTAAGTATGAACACCCTCTTCATTACGAACGGTTCGCGGTAAGTGCGTGCATGTATAGATAGGAAAGTGAAAATCTTGAGGGGAGAGTGCAAAGAAACTAAGCGAGATATCATCTGCTTGTGGCATCAGAACCGCCCCATTGGCGATGGGCCTCATTGCCCGACGAGATACTGTCCTTGATCGTCGTGCCCTTCAAATCGGAAGTAGTTTCAGGATACCGCTTTTGGAGTGCGCGTAGCAATGGGAATCGAGGTTTCTGAGTTCACAGGGAGAGCCGTTCAGCGCGGTGGCGGGCGGTGGAACGGGCGGCGTGGTTCAGGCGGCGACCGGCCTCATTGAAACTGATCCGGGATGATGGTTTGCACGCGATGAGCGACTTCGCGGGCGTGTCGGTCATAAGTCTGGAGTCCGGTGACTTCGTCGAGCATCGGGCCTAAAGGATAGAGTTGTTGGGCGCGTTCGAATGCCTGTCGAGCCCGAGAGATTCGGCCCGCTCGAAGGTGGACAAGCCCTCGATTGAAGTAAGACAAGGCCACGAGCGATGGCTCCACTTGCTTGAGATCCGGTGCCTGATCGATCCGACGACACCAGGCGAGGACTTGCTCGGCGATCGAGTCGAACTGTTCGCCGGGCGCCTGTTCTGCTTGCATGGCAAGGATGTTGATGCACGCCGATAAGACAAGGGCGGGCACATCCGGCGATTTGGCGATGGATTGGGCCTCCGAGACGGCGGAGGGTAAGTCCTCTTGCCGCAGTAGGTCCAGGTAGACGAAAGTGACCATCGGGTTATCAGGCCGGGCTCGTCGAGCCTCTTTCATCTCGAGCAGCGCCAGGCCCAGCTTGTCCATCTGGCGAAGGGCGAGGGCACGTCGAAATGCGAGATTTCCCTGCGCACGCATCTCTGATGATGCGGTGGCGTGGCGTGCTCAAGTTGAGTCAGTAGTTCAAGAATTCGCGGCTCGTCCTTGCTTGAGGGAGGCTCCTTGGTGAGCAATGGGTTGAGCTCGGCTGCGATGCGGTCGGAGTCGTCGGCGCCTTCATCGTCCAGGTGTACGAGCGTGTCCCAGTCCGGGACGCCGACCAGCCCATAGCGATCATCGATGGCCAGTTGTGCGCCGACCATGACTTCGGTATCGGTGAGCCAGGCCCAGTCGCCGGGGCCGAGACCCAGCCTGAGAATGTTTTCCTGCGAGCAGGGAAGCGTCAACCGGACGTGACCGGCCTCCGTCATCGCGTTGTAATCCGCGGAGATTGTCTTCATCGCCGCCTCTTTGGTGACGGGTTCTTGGCGGGACGGAACAACATCGCGAGCTTCTCCGCGATGGCGGGTTCCCACGGCCTTGGGACCACGACGGTCGCGTGCCGGCCCTCGCCGCTCGTCTCACGCACTTCATAGCCCATCGTACGAATCTCTCCCACGGTCATGTAACCGACGACGTTGTTCCGGCACTCCGAGGCGAGTTGTTCGACAGTCAAACCCGACTGCCGATTGCACTGAAAACCCATAGTATCCCGACGGATGCTCGTCACAGGCAGTATGTAACGGTCTGCCGAGAAATGGCGGAAGACCGCATCGGACGACCAAGGCATCGTCGGGAAGTGGATCTCCCTCCGCCATCATCGGCCCTCCGTAGCCAATCGCCTCGGGCTCAGCGGCGTAACCGCCACCGGTAACATCTTCGGCGTCGGCCATCATACCGCGCCCGGATCGCCCCTGTCTGCCTCTCGTTATTCATGAGGATGGTGCTCAGCCTGGCTCGAAGCGAGTCGTGGTTCCGCTTCCAGCGGTCCGACTCGGCGTCGGAGAACAGCTTCTGGGTACTCCAGGGTGCGTTTGAGTATGAACAAGGCAACGGCGTTGATGTCGATGCCGCCCCGCTTTCCGATCGGCGGTTGCACGGCACATCGGCAATCGATTGACGACACACTCATCCATCCAAACTCCACTATTCCGGAAAAAAATTGAGAATGGTGCGCCGCGAAGGGGCTGTCGTTGGTTGCGGAAAACGCAGTCAGTGAGCGCTGGATAACGGGGACGCAAAGCGTGCATCCTCGCGGTGCGGTGGTCGAATAAACGACCCACTCGCGACGAATGGCTTGCTGGCGTATGTATAATAGGTGCGACTGACCCCGGCGCGACGGGCTGCGTGGCCGAAGCCGGGCACCATCGTAATCGGGCCCCTCGCGAGCCAGTGACCGATGCTGATCTACAAGAAGACCTCGACCCTCGCCGTCTGGCATGTTCTCGATCCCCAGGCTGTGGGCAGCGTGGCCGAAGTTGTCGTCAAGGATGGCGCCAAGGTCTTGGGTCGTATCGCCGAGGAGACCGCCGGCAAGATCGCAGGCGACTGGGTCAAGAAGGCGGTCGAGGGAGTTCGGAGCCACTTCACCGACCATAGCGAGAGGTTGACCGAAGCCCTTGCCCAGTCGAACGAGAAAGCGTGGAAGACGATCGAGATCGCCCTGGGCGGCCAGCGGTTCTGGGACCGGTTTGCATCGGCCGAGGACCAGGCCCTTCGCGAACAGGTCAAATCGTTCCTCGAATCCGCCGTGCAGGAGGACGATCCGGGCTACCTGACCGCCTCCCTGAAGGAGCTGCGCCAGGCCAGGGCGAAGGGGCACCTGACGACGAGCGATGGGTTCCGTCCAGAGATTCTCGCCGAGGAAGTCGGCCCCTTCGCCCGGTTCGATGATCCCGAGGCGCTGCTGGCCGCCGAGTGCTCCCTGGTCGAGGAAATGCCGGCGAGCTTCAGCGTCTGGGGTATCGCCACCTCGGCGGGTTGCTGGCGGTGACGCCCACGCGCGGCCAACCCTTGCTGGCAATGGCCGTCCAGTATTACTTCCGTCGCGCCGTCGGCGAAGACTCGGTCCTCGCCCGCGAGCTGGCGTGGGTCAAGTTGACGACGATTGACCGGCGCGTGCAGGACGGATTCGCATTCCTGGCCCTGATACAGGAGCGGCACAGCCAGGCGCTCGAAGAGGCGCTGGACGGGCTAGCCCGCATGGAGGGCGTCGTCGTCGAGACCCGCGACGCCGTGTTGAGCCTGCATGCTGACGTCCACGGGCTAACCGATCAATTCAAGCTGCTGCGCCGCGAGCTGACGGCCGGGCACAGCGTCTCCTATCGCGACGAGCACGAGCGGGAGTTGATTGAGGCGGTCAAGCGCCGGTATCGGGCACTGAGCGATGATCAGCGGCGGCGGTTCCCGCAGCTCGGCCTCGACCTGAGCCGGCTGGAAATCGTGGCCGGCGACTTCCAGGAGGCGCTGGGCGAGGCCCGCGAGGTCGCGCAGCACCTCGATGAACCGGCCTCCAGAGCCGAGGCCCACCACGCGGCCTACCGGGCCGCGATCGAGCTGCGATCGTGGGACGAGGCACTGGCCGAATTGCGGCAGGCGGCCGCCGCCGATGGCCGATTCGCCGCCTGGCCGGCGACCAAGTACCAGGTCGAGCGCATCCTCGGCGCCGGGGCGTTCGGCGTCGCGTTCCTCTGCGAGGACACCTATCTTGACCACCAGGTTGTCATCAAGACCTTCGAGGCGGCGGGGATCGACCGGGATGTCGCCACGGTTTTCCGAGAGGCCCGGATCTTGCGCGACTTACGAAACCCCGGAATCATCCATCTCGAGACCTGCGGTTTCGTGGACGAGGTCCGGAAGCAACGACCATACCTGGTAGATCGAGCACTTCGCCGGCAGCTTGACCCTGGAGGATCACATCCACCAACACGGCCCACTGGCGCTGGACGATCTGCTGTCGATCGCGGAGCAGATGGCTCGAGGCGCTCAAGGCGGCTCATGAAGCGGGTATCTGGCACCGCGATGTCAAGCCAGCCAACCTGCTCGTACGCAAGACGGCACGGGGCTGGGAGGTCAAGGTCATCGACTTCGGCCTGTCGTTGCGGCGCAGCCTGGTCCAGGCCTCGCAGGCCCGGGCAGCCAGCCTGAATCGGTCGATGGTCGGCAGCGCCGTTGCGGGCACGCTGCATTACGCGGCCCCCGAGCAACTGGACCCGGATCGGTCACGGGAGGTCGGTCCGCACTCCGACGTCTTCGGCTTCGGACGAACCTGCTACTTCGCCCTGTTTCGTGAGCCGGCTCCCGACCAGGAGGATCTCGATACTCTGCCACAACCCTGGAAGGATTTTCTGGGGCGATGCACGGCGAAGAAGATCGACCGCCGACCGAAGGACTTCGCCGCCGTACTGGAGCGGCTGGCGGGCGTCCAGGAGCCGCCCGTGGAGATCGACTCGCCTCCGCCGGGCGTCCTCCCGACGTCTGCTCCCGGAGAATCGTCGACTGGCCCCCGGGTAACCACACCCGCGGTCAAGACCACGCCGAAGACCCCTCCTGCGCCCTGGTTCGTCGAGTCCCTGGGCATGACGATGGTTCGCATCGAGCCCGGCAAGTTCCACATGGGCTCGACCAAGGAGCCAGATCGACAAACTGATGAAACAGTTTCCCGATCTCAATCACGAGTGGTTTGACGCCGAGCAGCCGCAGCATCCGGTCAAGATGACACGGCCGTTCTATCTGGCGGCACATCAGGTCACGGTGGGACAGTTCCGCCGGTTCATGGAGAGCAGCGGCTACAAGACCGAAGCCGAGCAGGGCGACCAGGGAGGCTACGCTTGGGACGGCAAGGAATGGAAGCTCGACCCCAAGAAAAACTGGAAGAACCCAGGCTTTCCCCAGGGGGGCAATCATCCGGTTGTCTGTGTGAGTCACAACGACGCCGTGTCGTTCCTTGGATGGCTCAACGAACAGGAAACGGAGAAAAAGCGCCGCCTACTGCTTGCCGACCGAGGCCCAGTGGGAGTATGCGTGCCGGGCCGGCACCGGGGGTCTTTACGGGGGCGACGACGACCCGGAAAGTCTGGCCCGCGTCGCCAACGTTGCCGACGCCTCACACAAGAAAGCTTTTCCAATTGCGACCTGCATTCGGGGAGACGATGGGTTTGTCTATACGGCACCGGTGGGCTCGTTCGAGCCCAATGCCTGGAATTTGTACGACATGATTGGTAATGTCTGGGAGTGGTGCGACGACTGGTTCGACCCCACGTTCTATCAATCGTCACCGGGGGAGAATCCGCATAACAGGGTCAAGGCCTCAAATCGGGTGATCCGGGGCGGTGGCTGGTACGGCATCCCTAGGTACTGCCGTCCGGGGGACCGCTACAGGAACAGTCCGGAGTACCGGGACTACTACCTGGGGTTCCGCGTGGCCGCAGTCCAGGAATAGCTGGTGAGTGAATCAAGCATGTAGGGCCCTGAAGTGCAGGCCGGTCGGGGTCGAGGCGGAGCCGACCCCGTGCTGAGCCTGAGCGGAATGCTTATCGCCATTGGTTCAGCACGTGGATCCGGTCGTGGATTGGGACTCCAGAGGATTCCAGCTTGCTGACCGCGGTGGCAATTCCCCGTTCGGTCAGGTTATTGCGCGGGTCATCGTCGAACCGGACGATCAGGATGCCTGGGTGGTGACCGCCTACGACCATGACCAGGTCGTGTCAGTCTTCGAAGTCTTCAGAATCCCTGGTCAGGACCGGCAGAGCCTGAGTGAATGCGAAGATCAGGACCCTTGGATCCGTGACTGACAACAATCCGACATCGCCGGCCAGGACAGGATCATGCCTCTGAGCCTGGAGCCGCGGCCAGACGCAGGCTGCTCAGGTTCTCGTCGATCAGGATTCTCATCCCTGTGGAGGTCCAATGAGGCCCCGTGCCCGGAGTCTGGCCGCCTCGTGATCCCGCTCGGTCCTGATCCGCGGCAGGTTGTTTGCGACGTAATCGAGGGCCTCGTGCACCGCTGCCAAGGGCACGCCGAAATTACTAGCGAACTCCTCGGGCGTATAGGGGTCTGGACCGTAGACCGACTCATAAACGACAGCGGCGCGGATGCGGCGGCCCTTGAGGAAAAGCGAACGATAGTTCGAGCCGGGGCGCGGCTCCAGGTGCTGATACTGCGCTGTCGTCGAGATCGCCATGGTTCGTCCTCCATAATCTTACGCTGATCCTACCCCACCGCAGTCTGGCCGAGAAGCTCAGTCGTTGGGCGCCGGTCGGGACGTTCGGATTCGCACCGGGGATGCCAACAGGCGACGGACACAACGACGATTGGGAGGCATTTTTTGGCCTCCAACGTATTGAAACCGAGGCATCGCCCGCTCCTTGACCTTAGACGCTTCCATACTGGGGCGCGCACTCCCAATTTGCCATGAGAGATCCGGAAAGCAAGGGAAAACAGCGGCCTGAATGGAAATACAAGAATCTCATTGTACAACAGTTTTGTTGTACGTCTTGCCTCCCGAGACGTCCACCAGAGCCTCTGCCCCCCGGATCCGCTCGCCATGATCGATCGGCGACGCGCTCGTTCGAAGCCTCACGAACAGGGTCTACGCCGAGGCAACGGCGGACGCGCTCGACGACTGGGCGAGCGTCTGGCGGGAGGTCGCGAAACAACATCCGGACCTGTCCTTGGCGGTCCGCCTGTTCAAGGTTGGCCTGCGGTATGTGCAGAAGGCGGATTGCTCACAGTCCGGCTGGGCGTCAAGAACCTGTAGGGTGGCGTCGAGCGATGCGAAGCGTCGCGAAGGCCCACCGATCACCGCGGCACTCCGGTGGGCCTTCGCCGCGATGAATCGCGGCTCGGCGCCACCCTACAACTGACTCCATCTCCAGGGAATTAGTGTACGGGTGTTGACAAGCGGGTGAGTTTTGGTTCCAATCCACCAGTCCTAACGCGGATGGCCGCTCGTTTCGTGAGCAGCAGACATCGTTATCTCGTAGGAGAATCTCATGACTTACGCCGAAACCGTTTTGCCTGAGTTCGATCAGGAAATGGCGAACACACGCAAGGTGCTCGAACGCATTCCGGATGACAAGCTCGATTGGCAACCTCATCCCAAGTCGCACACGATCGGCTGGAACGCCAATCACTTGGCGAACCTTCCCGATTGGCTCGTACACACGTTGACTAAGCCGTCGCTGGATATCGCTCCAGTCGGCGGCGAGCCCTACAAGATGCCGACGCTGGCCAGCCGGGCGGAAATCCTTGAGATTTTTGACCGAAATGTCACCGCTGCGAGAGAGGCGATCATGGCGGCCACAGACCAGGACATGGGCAGCATGTGGACGTTGTCGCGTGCCGGCAAGCCGATTCTCACCATGCCACGGTCAGCAGTGGTCCGGTCACTCGTCCTCAACCATATCATCCATCACCGGGCCATACTGTGCGTCTACCTTCGCTTAAACGACATCCCGGTTCCCGGTATGTACGGGCCGTCGGGCGACGAATAAGCGGCGGGAAGCGGCCGCTCACGGTGATCGGGCCGACGGGGCAGCGGTCAGACGCGGCCCCGGGTGAGGTGAGGATCGGCGGCGCACCAAAGGGCGCCGCTTCCCTTTCCGCGTCCGGTGGACCGGAGACCACGAAGCGGGCGCACGGCACAGAACGTGGCACGCAGATATCAGTTAATCAATCCACTTGATCCGTGAATATCGGATTGGCGGCGGCGGCCCCATGCTGCCCTTGCAAGCGCGAGGCATAGTCCTCGTCTTACACGCTCAGTTCCAGGACCAACGTCAAGGTCGCACAAGTCGCTTGACGACCGGCTCCGGGGCTTGGAACAAGATACCCGTCTCGTCCTCAAACCTCAGCCAAGGATGCAGGTGGGTGGTGTCGACGTTCAAGTTGAGCCGCCTCTTGTCGTCGTGCCTCAGGAACAGGGAGGGAGAGTTGCTGGCTCGGAGACCGCCATCCAGAACAACCGATAGCCCACTCTCCTCACCCGAGCCGTAGAGGTAAAGACCACCGCAGTCATCGACATCGCTCGCCTGGAGAATGACCCGATTGTTGCCCTCCTTGCCTCGGAGGAAGAGGGCCGGCGCCCCACCGGACGCGAGTCCCAGCCGGACTCGTTCCTTTCCGTCCTTATCACGTACGATGAACTGCTCGGCCTCGACCACCTTCGGGTCGGCGGCTCTCTGAGCCCCGCCGACCATGACCACGAGGACTGCGATCAGGAAGAAGCCGCCTCCCCACCTCCAGAGACGGTTTTCTCGCTCCAAGGTCTCCACACGCTCGGCCAGTGCGTCGATCGAGGACTTGTCCATGGCAACCTCCGCAATGAAATGAGAGGACGGTCTTGTTCCGTCGCCACGCCACCCATAACAAACCGCCAACAGCGTCATTTCTGATCGATGGTATCAGAAACCAGCGATCCCGGCGAGTGGCTCGGGCTGCGTCTCACTTGCCCGGTGAAAGCGAGTTGATGAGTCGATCCACTTCGTCGGAAGTCATCCTCTGAACGGTTCGCTCGAGCATCTGCCGAAAATGACGGATTTCCTCCGCGGAACTGGGAAATCCGATATTGCCCATCGGACCTCGACTGATAGCCAGGACGTTGCCGTCTGGTTCGGTGATCGCAAACCAGGGGATTCCGTCCCCTTCTTTTATCGGAAGCCCGGCGATCGCCTCGGTGACGTGCTCGTCGATACCGTCCATCAACTTGACGACAACGTAGTCTTTATCGAGGGTCGCGTGATGGTCTTCAATCCAGCGGGCCAGTCGAAAGCACGGGGCGCACCGTGGTCCTCCCTGAATGACCCACACGCGGCGTCCGCTCCGTTTCGCATCGCTTCGCGCCTCGGCCAGCAAGGTCAGAGCGTTGCGTGTCGGCGGTTTGTGCCGCTTCAAAAAATCCACACCGATGCCGACCGCGGCGGCGACGTTGGTTCGTCGCGATGCGCTGGGCCGCGATCATCTTTTGGTCGCCATCGAGCGCGACGAGCACGATCTCGCCTTGACCCGGCATGGGCCAGCCGTACTCGGTGACAGTCGCGGCCTCGCTCTTGAGCTGGGCAGGGTCCACGCGCAATGTCAAATAGCTGAGTACGGCTCTCATGCGCTCATCGTCATCGTCAAACAATTGATCGATCGTTCTGGCCGTTACCCTGGAATCATCGCCCAGCAGCGCCACCAGGGCGCGCATTCCACTCGCGCGGGTGTTACGGCAGATGTTCTCGACACTTTTGGCCAGCGGAACGGAGGAACGCGCATTTGGGTGTTGACGAGGCTACCCGATGGAGCTTCAACCGATCATTCTCCCTGATTTCGTCTGGGTTGAACATTCGATCGCCGTTGACGATGTAACACTCCGGACCAGCGACCTCGTATCGGTTACTGAACTGGAGCGGCACGTTGGAAGGGCACGCCCGTGAATCGAAAACGCCCTGCTTTGTCCGTCTGCTGCGACGCGCGACGGGCTTGTTGCCCGATGTCTTCACATACATCTCCAGAGTACGGCCCGCCACGGGCTGAGCGTTATCGTCCACCAGTGTCCCGCTGTACGTTGCCGTTGGCTCCATGGTCACGTCGACAATGGCGTCGCCATGAACGCCTTCGGCGTAGCCATTCCGTTCTTGATCGCGATCGATGAAGAATAACGACGCGGCTTCGGCATCAAACGTGACTTCAAATGACTCCGTTTGGCTGCACCACCGGCTCGAAGCGCGAGGGGGAGTCGATGGGGTTGTGGCACCCAGACGCGGGCCATCAGTGTCGGCGAAGGCGTATAGGGCTTCCCGTCGAGCATCAATCGCCCGGTAATTCGTTGTTTGCCAATCCAGGCGCGGTGGAACTCGACTTCAACAGGTTTTTCTGAGGTTACTTTGATGGTTCGCTCTTCGTTCCAGTCGCCCGAGGTCAACCGCAACTCGTTGCTCTCCCTTCCCACGCTCGCCCTTGCCACGCCATCGGCATCGGTCGTTAACCAGGTTGAACGCCGCCCATTCCCGAACGTTTCTTACCGGTGCTGTCGGTCCAGTTCACCTCCGCCTTGGTGCCGAGATCCACCCAGGCATTGGCGACCGGATCGCGCCGCGGCCCGCGCGTCACCCGTACCGTCAGGGGCGTCGCGGGATAGACCTTCATCGTAATCTCCGCGGGCTTGGCCGAATCCTTGCCGAGAATCATGCCCGTCCAAGGGTCGCTGGCCCACTTGAGATCCTCGATCCCCAGCACATAACCGTGCTCTGAGGGAACCGAAGATGAATGTCCCGTCTCGGCGTGCGCGGGCGATACGGAATGTCACCGTTGTTCGCGGGTCCAAAACCAAAGCCCGTAATCAGAATTCCCTCGGCATCGGCGCCCTCGGGCATGATCAGGCGGCCTTGCACGGTCCGCTCGCGTCGGGCGTGAACCGTCGTGATCCCGGCCGTCGATCTGCTTGAGATCGGTCTCATCAAGCTTCCAGTCGGACCCAAGAATGTCGACATCGACGTATTGCAGCTTCTCGCGAGGCGCCCAGGGCACAATCGCCGTTCCATCGGCATCCGTGCGCACATGGGCACGCTTGAAATGTTTAGCGACGATCCAATCCGAATCTTCGGTGTGGACGCTGACGCCGAGCTCCACCCCGCCGATCGGCATGTGCCATCGACGTCGACCACACGAATCGTGTGTGGTGCGGGCGGGAGGAGCGATAGCTCGGTCGTCCCCTCACGAGGGCGATTCTCCAGGTCTCGCTTGCCGCTCGCACCCAGCGTGGGGTGCCAGGCGACCAGCTCGCTGAGCCTCTCCTTCGCGGGAAGCCTGAGCCGCACTTTGCCGTCTTGGCCCGTGACACCTTGAACCTGGAAATCGGTTCCCAAGGCGGCGACCTGCGCTCCGGCCACCGGCGCGCCCTTCCGATAGAACGGTGACTTCATGGTGGAGCGCCGGCAAGAGCGTCAACTCCAGAGGGGCCGCAAACACGGTGCGGGCGGCGACCGTCCGTACCTTCAATACTGTCTGATAACTGCCGTCGGCCGAACTCACATGCAGGCAACAGCCGTAACCAAACACGGCCTGAAGCTGAAACCGACCGGCTTCGTCCGTGCGGGCGACGGTCGAAGGTTCATCTGACCTGGTAAATGATCGCACGGTCGCTCCCGCCACTGGCGAACCGTCCCGCATGCGGACGATGCCCGTGACGGTCAGTAACCCGTCATCGGAACTGGCGACAGCCGGTTGCTCTCGCTTCGACTCGCCTCCCGGTCGCGCAGTGGTCGGATCTGGCTTGGCGGCCTGGTAGGCGTAGACAGCCGCGCCTGTGGCGATCACCCCGGCCGCCAGCAGAACGGCCACGCCCGTCGTCAACACTTTGTTCACGAACATCGTCCTTACCGCCCCCTTTGCAAGGTTCATGACGGCGACAGGGACCACCCCGATCGCCAACGCCCGTGCCGCCCCGATCGTCAGGGCGAGCCGTACCGTTGAGTTCGCCAGCGCGGCCGGCAGTGCGACCTGCGCCGCCTCTGAGGAGAGCGGCAACATCAAGACCGCCGCCGAAGGGGCCAGGCCACGACGCGCCAGTCGAGCACGCAGCCGCTCCCGACCGCGTGCCAGCCGGCTTTGCACGGTCCCGAGAGGCCAACCCAGTTGCTGGGCCGCCTGATGCTGAGTGAGCCCCTCCAGGCAACAGAGCACGAGAACGGTCCGATACCGCTCGGGGATTCGGTCGAGCTCTTCATGGATCACCGGGCCGAGGTCATCCGGGGCATCTTCGGTGAAGGCGAGCGACCTTGTCTGGGCCGCCTTCAATTCGTGTGAGCGACGCCGGGCCGCGGACGACCGTGCAGTCGCCGCGACGTTGTAGGCCACGCTGTAGAGCCACGAGGTCAGCGAATCCCGCCCTCGGATCGACCCGGCCTTGAGCGCCAGAATGAGGAAGGTTGCCTGAAAGGCGTCCTCAGCCTCATGGGCGTCGCGCAGCACGGTCCGGCACACACGCAGGACCATCGGACCATGCGCGCTCGACCAAGCTGGCGAAGGCCAGTTCGGTCGCCGTCGCCGTCGCGGTTGGTGAATCGCTCGAGGAGTTGTCCATCGGTCAGGCCGCCGACCGTCCCCGCGGTGAATAACGCGCGGATCGATCGGAAAGCCGCGCCGCTCAGATTGCTGGCCATGGGCTTTGCCTCCGCATGCCGGTGTATCTCGTATCCAAATGTAGACTAACCGGGCCGGCCGACTATTCCGACTTTCTCAAAATTCGACGGCCATGACCTTAGTGAAGTCCAGAACGGTTGTTGGTAATCTGGGGTTTCTGGCAAATGTGATGTCCACACGCAAGTTCTCGCTTGGCCAGACCGCCGCAGGCCGATATCTGCATGTCATCTACGCACCCGACGAGGAAGGTGAGGGCGTCTTCGTGGTCACGGCGTACGAGATACTGGGTAAGCCGCTCCGGGCGTATCGGAGGAGGAGGAATCGACGATGAACGAATCGAAATTCCCTGCCGGCTGGGATGCTGAGCGGGTCAAGCGGTTGATCGACTACTACGAGGGGCTGTCCGAGGACAAGCAGGTCGCCGAGGATGAGGCGACCGCGGCCGAGCGGCCCGGGCAGGCCGTGATCACGGTGCCGGAGGAGTTACTGCCGGCGATCCGCCGGCTCTTGGCGGCGCAGACAGAGCGCCTAACCCGTCATTGCAGCGGATCCGCTGCGCGGGCAACTGAATTCCATCGTTCGGCAGCATGTGATTGCAAGGTGGTGCGGCTTTCAAACCAAGAAGCACCCATTCCCACGGGACAGGCAGATGCTCCGGCCCACTCTGATCGGTACGTCGCTGATCCTTGTCGCAATCGCGGCGGCTGCCGGATGTCTGGGGAAGGACCACGCTGATGTGCCCAGCGAGAAGACGCAGACGGAGCCGGAAATCACAACGGAGCAGGCGCGGGCGGCCCTCTTGGAGCTCAGTAGCTTACGGGTTCTTACGGGTCGAGAGGACGACCCCATTGTCCTGGACCTGAAAAGCGGTGCGATCGCCCGGACCAACGGTTCAAGCGTGACTATTGGGAGATTCTTTTCCTGCAATCTGAAGGAGAAGACGTGGCAAATGGCTGTCAGTAACGCTCGCGCACACTTTGCTGCCGCTGCGAACGGCCGGTTCGAGTTCCAATCCGACGGCACCTGGCGGGCTATACAAACAGGTGGATACATTACATAGGCGGCGGGTGTCGCGAGGGACCTATCCTCAAGGACGTTGCCGAACCAGGCGATGCAGCGGACCCGCCTTTGGCGGACCGTTGATCTATGGCGTTAGGCGGCGGGGAGGCTGCACTCGTGCATGGCATCGAGTTCGGGCCGGGCCGTCGTCCGGTTGCCCAGAATATTCCTGAGCCGGGTAGACCTGGGTGGACGACCGCCCAGGTCTACCCGGCCCCCCCATTCTCCATACGACCGATTGCGATCCCGGCGCTTTGGCCCACGTGACACAGCCAATCCCCAATTCATCGAGCTCCGAATGCTCGGCGTTCAATTTCCATCTGGAGCCCGGCAAGGGTCTCCAAGCTGGCTTCCAACCCGAACCGAGCAAATAATTCCCGTGCGGCTAACGCCGCGAGCTCACGTGGCCCAGCGATCAACTCTGTGTGGCTGCCCTCCCAGCGATACTTCCAGCGCGGCATTTGGGTGTGGTAGGTTCGGCTGAAGCGGAACCTGCTATCCGTCTCGACAATTTGGCGGCCCTGGAGTCCATCAAGATCGATCTCGACGCGCATGGCGGTCGCTCCAGCGGGCGAGAGCGCCATCCGGGCGGCAAATTCAAATATTTCAACAAATGAATAGATCGTTTGTATGTAATAGAGGTATCGGCCGGGCTGCCATCCCGGTTCCGGTGGCCATGTCGTCGAGTAATCTCTCCATTCTCCAGCGAGCGCAAAAAAGTGGACGAACTGACCGCTCATGGACAATCGCCAAACCTCGATCTCATCCTCGCGGTCAAACTCTTGCCCGACCCAATCGGCCCCCCTGAGCGGCGGGCTCTGATAATCGATGTGGGGATAGTCCCATCCTCGAAGCCGGACCGAATTCCTCTCGACGATCGGGAAGAGGTTGGAGTCATTCGGAATATGGTTTTCCTCAAACGTCGTGGGCCGGATCACGACGCGCCAGTAACCCCGCGTGCGGATCTTATCCAGGACGGTCTGCTGTTGGGCGATGCTCATTCCATCTCCTCGATCAGTTTCTCGAACATTGCCTCGTCGGTTGGAGGAGCCGGCGTGCTCGGCATGGTCGGGAACAAGCCGGCCTTCTTAGCTCTGGTCACGAATTTCCGCACACCCTTGTCGATAGCCAACTCCAATAGCTCGCGCATTTCCTCTTCAGAGGGGAGTTCGGACGTTTCCGGCTTGTGACGCGCCCTGACATAGCAGGCGCCCTTACGCAGAAGCGGAGCAGCATATTCTTTTGCGCAAAGGATCGGGATATCGTCGAACTGGTGGACACGAATAAAAACAAACTTCTTGCCCCAGAAAGTGTGCAACGCCGGTTCCAGACGGACACATGGGCTCGCGTATTCATTGACAGATGCCGACAGGTCATCGTAGTTCAGCCAGGACTCGGCTTGCTCATCAGTCAGTCCGACAGGGTCCAGCTTCGTCGATTCTTCTACGCCGAGGATCACAAGCCCGCCGTCACGGCGGTTTGCCATGCCGAGAATGGCCCGAACGACCCTCGCCAGGAATAGTTTCTCCTTTCTTGTCCACGAACCCTTGAACTCCACTCCATCGGTCTCATAGCCTCTCGCTAGCAGGCTCTCGAACTCCTCTTCGGTCACGGTTGCGTCCTCGCTTCCACCCGGATTTTCGACCTAATGGTGATTATCGGCTAGCGAACGGCATTAGGTCAATTCGACTGGACTGCTTCGCACGCACGCATTGATACTTGGCCCCGCTTCGCAGGAGAAGCGAGCGGATTGCGGCAAAATGGTGGCGTCCGGGCGACTTTCCTCCTTCGGGATGGTCCAATATCCCACCTGTCGCCACAGCGCAACAAAACCATTAGAATTCAGCGCGGTTATTTGGCCAGGTCAAGCCCAAGCCCAAGTTTTCGACCGCGACATTCCGACACTCCCGCCTCTGATCGAGCAGACCCATGAAACACGCGTCTCGTCTCGCCCTTGATGTGTTCCTGGCTTGCGGATTCCTGGCTTTGGCCGTCCCTGTCCATGGCGGGACGGAGGAGCTGGCCGTCCCCGGCCTGGCCGCGCCCGTGGAAATCTTGCGCGACCATTGGGGAGTCGCACATATCTATGCCCGGAATGAGCACGACCTCTTCTTCGCGCAGGGGTACAACGTCGCGCGCGACCGTCTCTTCCAACTCGAGCTGTGGCGGCGGCAGGCCACGGGGACCATGGCCGAGATCCAGGGCGAAATCGCTCTGCGACGCGACATCGGGGCGCGTCTGCTGAGATTCCGGGGCGACATGACCCGGGAGCTGGGCCGGTACCACCCCCGGGGGTTGGAGATCGTCGGCGCGTTTGTCGAGGGCATCAACGCCTTCATCGCGCAGACGGAGCAAGGGCCGTCGCGTCTGCCGATCGAGTTCAAGATCCTCGGGATCAAGCCGGGCCGATGGACGCCCGAAGTCGTCGTGTCCCGCCACAACGGCCTGTTCCGGAATGTGACCAACGAGCTGCGACACGCCCAGCTCGTGCGCGCCCTGGGGGCCAATCGGGCCAGCGAGCTTGTCAACCTGCACCCGGGCCATCCCCGGCTCGATCCTGACCCTGGACTCGACCTGGCTGGGATCGGCCCTGCCGTTGTCGAGCCCTATTCCTCGTCGCGCGCTTCGATCCACTTTCAGCTCGCGGACGTCAAGCCGGAGTATCGAGGAAAAGGCCGATTGCCTAGCCAGGAAGGCGCGGTACCGATGGCGAAGCCCACCATGGGGGACAGCTCGACCGAGGGTAGCAACAACTGGGTGCTCTCGGGCGACCGAACGTCCACACGAACCCCGCTGCTGGCCAATGACCCGCACCGGGCCATCCAGTTGCCCTCGCTCCGGTACTGGGTCCACCTGGTCGCGCCTGGCTGGAATGTGATCGGCGCAGGCGAGCCGGCGCTGCCGGGTGTATCGGTCGGCCATAACGAGCGCGGGGCCTGGGGGTTCACGATCTTTCCCGTCGACCAGGAAGACCTTTACGTCTACGAGACCGATCCCAACGACCACGTCGCGCTACAAGTATCGCGGCAACTGGGAGGCGATGCGGGTCGAACGCGAGACCGTCTCTGTCAAGGGACGGGCGGCCGTCGATGTCGAGTTGAAGTTCACGCGACACGGTCCGCTGCTGCACGAAGACCGAGGGCGGCACCGGGCCTACGCGCTCAAGGCCGCCTGGCTCGAAGAAGGGACCGCACCCTACCTGGCCAGCCTGCGGATCGACCAGGCATCAAACTGGACGGAGTTCCGGGAAGCGTGCCAGCACTTTCTGACCCCGTCGGAAAACATGGTCTGGGCCGACGTCGACGGCCACATCGGCTGGCAGGCCGTGGGACTGGCGCCGATTCGACCAAACTGGAACGGGCTGCTGCCGGTACCGGGTGACGGCCGATACGAGTGGGATGGCTATCTGCCCGCGCGCGAACTGCCGCATTTGGCCGACCCGACGCGTGGCTGGATCGCCACGGCCAACCAGGACAACCTTCCCGAGGGCTACCCATTCGCCGTCGGATTCGAGTGGACCGACCCATTCCGGTTCTCCCGGATCGAGGAGGTCCTCGGCGCCGGCCGGAAGTTCACGCTGAGCGATATGACGCGGCTCCAGCACGACGAGCTCTCGCTGCCGGCACGCTCCCTCGTGCCGCTTCTCCGCGGGCAGCAGCCCCCCTCGGCCGGGGCGAAGGAGGCCGCGGAGCGGCTCCTGGCCTGGGACTTCGTTCTCGACCGCGACTCCGTGCCGGCCGCGATCGAGGTCGCCTGGGAGAAAGAGCTGAGGGCGAGCGTTTGGGAGCTAATGGTCCCGCGAAGCCCGTTCGGTGCTGCCGGCTAGCTCGCTTTCGACCGCGAAGATCATCACATGGCTGACGGCGCCCGATGCTCGTTTCGGGACCAACCCGATCGCCGGCCGCGATGCCCTGGTGCTCAAGGCGCTCGACAAGGCCGTGGCCGGCCTGCGTCAACGCCTCGGTCCCGATATGAGCCGATGGCAATACGGCCAGGTGAAACTCAAGCACATCCAGCTCAAGCACCCACTGAGCGATGCCGTGGGCGCGGACCTCCAGGCCCGCCTCGACCTGGAGCCCTTGCCTCGGGGCGGGTACGCTCACACCGTCAACAGCACCTCCGACGCCGACAACCAGGCGACCGGCGCGTCCTTTCGTGTCATCGCCGACGTGGGCGACTGGGACCGCTCCCTGGGGACCAACACTCCCGGGCAGTCGGGCGACCCGGACAGCCCCCACTACCGCGACCTGTACAAGCCCTGGGCCAACGGCCAGTACTTCCCGGCGTTCTTCTCCCGCACAAGGTTGAAACCGTGACCGAAGCGAAGATGGTCCTCGTTCCTGGACGGGACTGACCTTGATTATTGAGAGTCAGAAAAGTGATGCGCTCTCCGAAGGCTGTCCCCATACCAACCCGATGCGCGAGCGAGGGGACCGGCTGTGCATCGGCAACCGTCCTTGGCCAGCGTCCCTCGCTCGCGTCGGGTTGGTATGGGTGCCGCCGCCGGCCCGATTTCGACGCAATCGTCTCCGTTCGGTGGACATTACTTTCCTGACTCTCAATAGTGAATGAAATCGCAAGTATTCGTGGTCTATTTCACAATTGGCTGTAGCACACGAATTGAGGTTGGGCACCGCGGTGAGTGACAGGACAATGTAGCCGATTTCCTTGAGGGTTCGAGTCGAGCTTCAGGGGAACTCTCGTTCGTGGAGAGAGATGCCCAAAAGGCCCCAGACGTACTTCCAGTGATATTCGCCGGGTTCGACCAGGTAGATGGCCAACTCTAAGCGGGCTTCATTCGTCAGAGCATTCATCGGAACTCGCGGATCCAGACCGGCCTGAGGCAGCGCTTCCATCATCGCCACGGCGCCTTGCGGGTCGACGCCCGCCTTGGCCCGGATGACTTGCGGGGAGTAGAAAATACGGCTGCGAGACTGGGATGACATGGCCTGCGTGACGAACACGTCGGCCACCTGGCGGTCGTAACGAGCGAGAGAGATCGCAGCAATGACAACCTGGTAATCGACGAAACCCTGTTGCTGACGCGCCATATTGCCTTTCGGCATGAGGGCGACCGCCCGCCAAAAGACCTCTTCCAGGCGTTCCGGCGCCACTTTTTCGACGATCGGCAGAATCGACGCGGCGGGGTCGTTGGCAACCATCATCCCGAGGGTTGTGGGTTGCACGGTTCCCGCTGAATCGAGCAGACGATCGATCACGTGGATTGACTCGGCCAGGGCCGAGGCGCGGCTGGCTTGTCCCGATCGGCCAGACCGAGCGCCAGGACAGCCCAGCCGCAGGCTTGCTCTTGGGGCGTTTTCAGCCCGGTGATGATCCGTCTCGCCCGTTCCGGATCGGTCTTCGCCAGGCGCCGGCAAAGCCGCAGAGCGATTTGGTTCCTGTTTTCGCCGGATACCCGAGACGATTCATCGATGATGAGCTGGAACACACGCTCCGCTTCGGCCGGATGCTCGTTCGCCAGCGATTCAGCGACCGCGGCGTAGCAGGAGCGGCGGCGGCCGGCGCTGCTGAGGTCTCGGATGAGGGACAACACCCGATCGGGCTCGATTCGCGCCGCAGTCGCCAGGAAACGTACGTGGTAACGCTCAGGCTCTGTGGAGCGCCGCGAACAGTTCCAGGCCTTCACGGATCAGCGGGCGGGCCTTATCGACCTCGCCGACGTTCAACCAACCTTCGGCGACCTGTTCCAGCCGGGAGAGCCGACCGCGACGGTCGCCCTCGTCGCCGCCGCCACCCCCGGGAGGGCGGACTTGAACTGTGGCGAGCTCCAGGAATTCGCGCTTCCGAGCTCGCTCCTGGTCCGGCAGGGCCTCGGCCAAACATACATAAGCCCATGCACGTGACATCGGGCTGGCGATGGCGTTGACGATCGATTCGGCCTCCTTGGGATCGGCGGAAAGCAGTTCCGTGGCGACCGTGGTCCGGATGGCGGCTTCGGTACCGGGATCTCCGAGAGGGTGCTGCTCGAGCAGGTCGAGCACCCGGCCGGGGTCGATCCTGCTCGCGATGCGGAGGCAAGCGAACTTGGAACGGAGGTCGCCTTTCGCCAGCGCGGCTTGCAAGGCAGGCTCGAGCAGCGCGTCGAGCCAGCGCTCGCGACTCCTCGAACGAAATCGGGGCCGGCAGAGGCGCCATGGTGCGGTCAGGCGGTTCACTCGTTCGTACGAGGATGAGCTTGACGCTCCTGGGGCTCTCTGGCCGGGACGCCCGGCCAGCCCTGGAACCGGAAGCCCTCGGCCTTGACCAGCAGGTATGTCTTATCGGGAAGCACTCCGTGCAGCAAGTACCGGCCCTGGGCATCCGTCGTAGTCGACGGCTCGCCCGAGGGAAGAAAGACCCGTGCACCGGCGACCGGTTTACCTTGGCGATCTTGGACGAGCCCGAGCAGTTTGCGTTGCTGCTGAAGTCGAAGCGGCGGAACAGTCGTCAGCTCGGTCGTCGCCGTGAGCCAGTCGGACGTGACCAGAGGGTTACCCTCGGAGCGGATGATGATCCGGTATGACGAGCCGGTCAGAAGCTGCGGGGGCGTCAGAAACGAGCCATCGGCCCCAGTGCGGACCGGCCCTGAATCGAAGTGAATGAGAGATGCCGGGAGCGTTGCCTTCCGAGTCTCGCCCCGACCCACGGCACATCATACGTATTCGATACCCAGACCTCGATCGGGACGTTACTCGCTGGCTGGCCCGAGTCGTTGTAGACGGAACCGGCCAAGCGTGCCGGCCGCCCGAGTTTCAGGGTGATCCGATCGCGGCCGGGACGATCAGGGAGGCCGAGGTGATGGGGGGCGATGCCCGGGGCGGTCACCCGCACCGTGAACGGATCGAGCATCGTCGGGAAATAAGGAAGCGTGGCCACCCCATCGGCACCGCTGGTAATCGTCAAGCGTTCCAGCCGATCGTCGGGAGTTTGGAACAGCGGGCCCGCCGTCCAATGCATAGCTGACGGGCACAACACGAACACCCGCGAGTGGACGGTCATCGGGACCGAGTATCGTCACGGTTCGTGGCAACGGCTCAGCCAGGGTCAATCGAACCGGCGGCATCGCCGCTTTCTCCGTGATGACCGTCTCCCGGACGGCGACCGAGCGGCCGGGACGGTAGGCCCAGATGAACGGCACAAGGCCGATGTCCTGGAACCGTTGCCGCGTGATTTCGAGACGGAATGCTCCTTTCTCATCGGTCATCGTGTGTGCCAGCGTGGGAAGCGATCCATCCGGGGGCCTACGCGCCGGGAGCACAACGTCAACATCGGACAACGGCTTTCCCGCGGCGTCAACCACGACTCCCGATACGAAGATGGAATCGGGAGACTGAGCCAACAGTGTCGTGGCAAGAATGGAGGTCATCAGCATCAACATGTTGTCGATCCCCCTCGTCCAACGTGCTGCCGTTTCGGTTCCGGGGTTGCCGAGCGATTGCCAAACTGATTGGATTCTACACCCAAACTTGACGCCAACGCAGTGGGAGCTCTGGCCGAATTCCACGCGACTGAAGCCGCCTTCCCTGACCTCGCTCGCCTCCGGGCTTTTCGGGGCCGGTGGGATCAATCCGAATCGAAAAGTAGGCCGGAACCACGTCAGAGAATTGATTCTGGTGTACAATCTCGCGGCCCAGGTAACTCAAAATGGAAATACCCGATAAACCCCACTCTCCTCGTTTCGTTGTCGCGAATCTGCGCTGGTGGATCGGGGCGTTGCTCTTTGCCTCGACCGTCATCAATTACATCGATCGCCAGACGCTGAACGTGCTGGCGCCCTACTTGAAAGGCGAATACCATTGGACCAACCGCGACTTTGCGTTGATCGTGATTGCGTTTCGCCTCTCGTATGCCATCGTGCAGTTGATCGGAGGCCGCCTGGTCGATGTGCTGGGCACGCGGCGCGGTTTGGGCCTTGCCGTGGCGTGGTATTCGGTGATGGCGATGCTGACCTCCTTGGCCAGCGGACTTGGCAGCTTCTGCGCGTTCCGGTTTTTGTTGGGCGCCGGCGAGGCGGCGAACTGGCCCGGTGCGACCAAAGCCGTCTCCGAATGGTTTCCAGCCAAGGAGCGCGGCATCGCGGTGGCGCTGTTTGATAGCGGCTCGGCGATCGGAGGGGCCGTTGCGCCGGCGCTCGTGGTGTGGCTCTTTTCCGAGTTCGGCACCTGGCGTCCCGCGTTTCTGATCACGGGCGCACTGGGTTTTCTGTGGCTCCTTGCCTGGATGGCGATCTATCGCCGGCCGGAAGAGCATCCGCTGATCAGCGATTCTGAGCGTGCCATGATTCTCAAGACACGCTCCGGCGCGGATGAAACGCCGGCGCCAGACCGCGTTCCGGTGTGGATGCTCTTGCGGTACCGGCAGACCTGGGGCGTTATCCTGGCAAAAGCCATGCTCGACCCGTATTGGTTTCTGGTCGCCGATTGGTTCGCCCTGTTCCTGGTGAGCCGCGGGTTCAAGCTGGAGGATACGCTGGCCGGCTTCTGGATTCCGTTCGTGTGCGCGGACCTGGGAAATTTCGTGGGCGGGGGATTGTCCAGCTACTTCATTCATCGGGGTTGGAGTTTGGGGGCGTCGCGGAGGATCATCTTCCTGATCTGCGGTCCGCTGATGCTGCTCATGATACCGGCGGTTTTCACGACGCGGCTCTGGCTGCTGATCGCGGAATTCGGGCTGGCGACCCTTGGCTACGCGGCCTGCGCCACGATCTTTCTGACCTTGCCGTCGGACCTATTCGAAAGCGGGTCAGTGGCCACGGTGAGCGGCCTTGCGGGCATGGTGACGGGCTTCGTAACGATCGCGGCGACGGCCGCGATCGGAGCGGTCACCGACGCGTACTCCTTTGCGCCGATCTTGCTGGGTGCGAGCGCGGCGCCCGTGCTCGCGGCGATCGCGGTGTTCGCACTGGTGCGAAACACGCGAAATACGGGGAACGGCGTGCTGCTGAGGATCTGAGGGTCTCGGCGTGCCCCGATAGCCCGGAGCTCCAAGGCCGTTCTTAGAGCGCCTTTCCGATGATGTTGCACACGACCCATACTAACCCGACGCGCGAGCGAGGGGATCGGCTGTGCGTCTGGCGCCGGCCTAGGCCAGCGTCCCTCGCTCGCGTGTCGGGTTAGTATCATCCGACATCGCGGCCTACGTGTGCGCAACTCGCGCGTTAACCGCTCTAGCGCGCCTCACGATTGAATTGAGCACGTGTCGCGGCCCATGGTCCGAAAACCGCGCGGGTCGGAAAAAAATTCGTGTCGGCGCCCTCGGCTCAGCCATCTTATAGATAACCGGATCGAACACTCCCGGAGGAAGGCTCATGGCCGGTAAGCAGATCGGCGCCGCGGTGCGGCAATTCCAGAAGCTCTTGACCGGCGGGACCGTCTGTGGCCTGACCGACGACCAGCTCCTCGCTCGTTTCATCACCCATCGTGACGACGTGGCGTTCGAGGCGCTGATGGAACGGCACGGGCCGATGGTCCTTTCGGTGTGCCGGGGAGTGCTCAAAGACTCGAATGACGCCCAGGATGCGTTCCAGGCCACGTTCCTGGTGCTGGTGCGCAAGGCCGGTTCGATCCGTGCCGGGGCCTCGCTGGCGAGCTGGCTCTACCGCGTCGCCTACAACGTGGCGATCCAGTTCAACACCGACACCGCCCGGCGTCAACGACTGGAGAGGCGGGCTGGGGAGATGGCTAAGCCAACCGCGAGAGAGTCGTCCCCCGGGGACGACCTGGTGCCGGTGCTCTATGAGGAAGTCAACCGGCTGCCTGAGAAATACCGACTGCCGTTGGTCCTGTGTCACCTCGAGGAGATGACCCACGCCCAGGCCGCCCGGCAACTGGGCTGGACCGAGGGCACCGTCCGGGGGCGCGTGGCCAAGGGTCGCGAGGTCTTGCGCCACCGGCTGGTTCGTCGCGGATTGGTGCTCTCGGTCGGGGCGATCGCCTCGGCTCTGACCGAGCGGTCGGCGACAGCCGCGGTGGTGCCGTCGGCGTGGTTGGAAGGGACGGTCAAAGCCGCCATGGCGATGGTGGCGGGTCGGGCGGTCGCGGCCGGGACGGTCTCGGCGTCGGCGGTCGCCTTCAGCGAACAGATAGCCAGGACCATGTTCATGACGAAGCTGAAATTGGCTGCGGCCGCGCTGCTGGCCGCGGGTGGTGCGGCCTTCGTGGCGACGCTCGCCGCTGCCCCGGATGACGGCGCGATGCGGAAGGATGCGCCGCCGACCCGCGCGGGCGCCATGGCGAAAGCGAAGGCGGCCGTTGCGGGGAGCCCTGTCTCGCCGGTCGTTGATGGGTCGAAGCCGATTTCTTTCTCCGGTCACGTCGTCGACCCGGATGGCCGGCCGGTCGCCGGGGCGAAACTGTACGTCACGGAAGACTACGATATCCACTACGTCTCACCACCCGCTCCTGTCCAGGCGACAACCGAGGCCGACGGCCGGTTCTCCTTTCGTGTTGTGCCGGGCGAGCTGGCGATGTTGGGGAGATCGCCGGTGGACCAAACTCTCCCCGTCGTGGTCGCGATGGCCGGGGGCTTTGGGCCAGGCTTCGGGCTCGAGCGCGAAAAGTCCGGCGAACTGACGATCCGGCTGGCGCGCGACGATATCCCGGTCGAGGGGCGCGTCCTCGACACCGACGGCCAGCCGGTCGTCGGGGCACGAGCCCAGGTCGTGTCGATTCTCTGGGCGCCCGGGGACGACTTGTCGCCCTGGCGTGAGGCCCTCCGCAACGGCGAGGCGTCGCTCCCGCTCCAGTATCGCATGCTGAGGTGGTGGTCGAGCCGGGCAGTCGCCGAGTTGTTCCCCGCGGCCACGACCGGGTCCGACGGCCGTTTCATCCTCCGGGGAATCGGCCGCGAGCGAATCGCGGGCGTCGTGATCGAAGGACCGAAGATCCGGACGACTCACGAACAAGTCGTGACGGCTCGCGAGCCATCGAGGCATGTACCGAACTTCGCGCAACCAAGTTCTCCCTTCTTCGTGACGTTCCACGGTGCCCGGTTCGACCATGTGGCCGAACCCTCCCGGCCGATCGAGGGGATCGTCCGCGACAAGGAGACCGGCAAGCCGATCGGCGGCGCGATCGTGCGGAGCATCGCGACATTCGGCAACCCCGGGCGCTACGTCCAGACGACGACCGATGCGCAGGGCCGGTATCGTCTCACGGGTCTGAAGGCACTCACGGGGAATGAGCAGACCGGCATGATCAGGGGGGTCGTCGAGGAGGTGACGGCCGTATCCGTGGATCAGCCCTACTTGCCGGCTGTGAAGCCGATCCTCGAGCCGCTGGCAACGCGATCCGTCATGCGCGACTTCGACCTGAAACGCGGCATCTGGATTCGCGGCCGAGTGATCGACAAAGAGACGGGCCAGCCCCGACAGGCCATGCTCGATTACTTCCTCTTCGGCAACAACCCGCACGCGTCCGAGGTGCCTGAGTTCGACCGCGGCTTCGGTGGGATGGGCAACTACAGGACGGCCGCCGACGGCACGTTCCGCCTGATCGGACTGCCGGGACGCGGCCTGCTGTGCGCCAGGGCCGGCAACGAAGCCTACCGCATGGGCGTTGGGGCCGATCGGCTCAAACAGAAGGAGATCAACCTCGGCTTCGACGTGATTCCGGTCCACCGCACGAACGTCACGGTGAATAATTATCATATCCTGGCTGAGATCAAGCCGCCGGAAGGCATACAAGAGGCAACGTTTGACCTCGCCCTGGATCGCGGACATGTGATCAAAGGACGGGTACTCGATCCCGAGGGCCGACCGTTGGCGGGCGCCCAAACTTGCGGGTTGATCGACTTCTGGGGCTATTGGGCCGAGTCGCTGCCATCGGCCGACTTCGAAGTCACCGGTCTGGCTCCGGGCGAGTTGCGGATGGTCGCCTTCCTGCACGCCGAGCGGCGGCTGGCCGGCTCGGTGATTCTTCGCGGCGAGACGCGAGGACCGGTCGACGTCAAGCTCGAGCCCTGGGGAGTGCTCATCGGTCGCCTTGTGGACGACCTCGGCCAGCCCCGAGCCGGCATCACCTTGATGTGGGAGGAGAACCAGAACCGGAGGGTCGAAACCGGACCCGCGTCCTTGCCCGAACAACTCAAGACCGACTCCGCCGGTCGTTTCCGCATCGAGGGCCTGGCACCCGGCTTGAGGTACAGCCTCTGGATCTTTGAAAAGGATCGGATCATCGGGCACGCCTTCAAGGATATGACCGCCAAGGCCAGCGAAACCAGGGACTTGGGCGACGTCAAGAAGTTGGGCGAGTAGTCGCCCCAAAAACGGGTAGCGGTTCTGGTTTCCGGGCGATGCTTGACATCCGTCTGCCCCCGGGCTGCTTCCCTCTCCACGCAGCGCGATTCGCGTTTGCGCCGACGAATGATACTGCCTACTGCCTACTTGCTATCGCCCCTGGCTACTGACCTCCGCCCCTCCGGGGACTTACTGCCTACTCCGTACTGCCTACTGCCTACTTGCTATCGCGAGTTCCGTGGCGGATTCCAGCGGTGTTCTGTCGCAGAGCGAAACAAGATTGATGGCGAGGCTGAGATGACGAAACCCTGGACTTGACGGCGAATGACGTCCGTCGGCCACGACGCCCTCTTGTCGCGCTGAGCGCACACACTTGCGTAGGACGGGAAAACTCATCTCGGCCGTATGTCGTTGGCGCGATCAAACTTATGTGTGACACAGGTATAACCGGAACTCCGCCAAAACTTTCATCTCCTTACAGCAATTGGACTTACGTGTGACACAGGAATAATCGATACAACCGGTTCGAAGCAGGAGTTTTGGTAGTATGTCCTTACAACAATTGGACTTACGTGTGACACAGGAATAATCGATACAACCGGTTCGAAGCACGGGTTTTAGCAGTATCTTCCTGCGGCAATTGGACTTACGTGTGACACAGGAATAATCGATACAGCCGGTTCGAAGCGGTGGTCTTGGTTCTATCTCCTCACAACAATTGGATTTACGTGTGACACAGGAATAATCGATACAACGGGTTCGAGGTAGGGCGCCTAGCGGCATCTCCTTATAGCAATTGGACTTATATTTGGGACATGCCTGATCGACACGATCGGTTCGGAGCGGGAGTCCTGGTCGTATCTCATTACAGCAATTGGACTTATCTATATCGCATGGCCGATCGACACAATCGGTGCGAGACCGGACCGGTAATCTCTTCTCACAACATATAGTGAACAAGGCTCTACGCGCCTCTACGATCGCCGACGGCGGAAGGTCACACGCAACATCGTCGAACGGATCTCGATCAACATCGACCACATCAAGATAGCACCTTGACGAGCCAGCTCCAAGACACCGCTCATCGCGCCCTTGTCGACCGCGGGGTCACCAGGCAGGACATCATGGCATTTTGGCGGACTCAGCCCCTCGACCTGCGGCTGGCGAACGAGCCGGCTGCATGCAGTCGTGCGTCCAGGCGATTCGAGGTCATTCTGAATCGTCCGCCTCAGCACTCAGACGCCGGGTCAGCTCGATCTGTTGCCGCTCACGCTGAAGTTCCGCGGCCAATACCTCTTCAGTTGGAAGGTAGAGCTTGTACCGCGAGGCGAAGATTTGCGTATTGCCCTCCGGCAGTGTGTACCGGACCACGGCCTCACTTTTGTCGGTACAGAGCACGATCCCAATCGGCGGATTTTCATCGGCGGTTGTCAGCTCACGTTGGTAATAATTAGACGTACATCTGCATCTGGCCCAGATCCTGGTGCGTCAACGTTCCCACTTTGAGGTCCAGGAGAACGAACGATCGTGTGATCCGGTTGTAGAACACCAGGTCGATGAAGAAATGTCGGCCGTCGAGCGTAACCCGCTGCTGGCGACCCATGAACGCGAAACCTTTGCCAAGTTCGAGCAGGAATTGTTGCAACTTGCCAATGAGGGCCTGCTCGAGGTCGGATTCGAGGAAGTGCTCGTCCTGACGAAGCCCCGTGAATTCGAGCACAAGCGGGTCTTTTACGAGGTCCGATGGCTGCGTGATTTCATGCCCTTTTTGCGCCAGGGCCAACACCCCCGCCTTGTCACGGCTCAAGGCCAGGCGATCGAACAGGAGCGAGTTAATCTGTCGTTCGAGTTCGCGGGTGGACCAGCGGGCGTTGATCGCCTCGGTTTCGTAGAACGCCCGCGCATTGGATTTGTCGACACGGAGCAGAAGCCGGTAATGGGTCCAAGATAATTGTCGACGCACCGCGTCGACAATTGGGTAGGCCAGAAAGAAGGCTCGCATGTGGAAGAGGTTGGACCGATCATAGCCCTTGCCGAACTCCTCCCGGAGGCGGTCGGAAAGCCCCGCAATGACGCGCTTGCCGTAGTCTGCCCGCTCCCGCCCTGCCTGTTCTTCCTCGACGATTCTGCGGCCGACCTCCCAGTACGCTTCGACCATGGTGGCGTTGACCGCCTGCCACGCCCGACCTCTGGCGGCAACGAGGATCTCGCGGACTTGGCTGTAGAGAGCCTCAAGGCGTGGTTCGGCCTCCCTCTGTTGCCCGACCTTGGGGCGGTTCGTGGGTGTCTTGCCTGACGACTTCTTGGGTGGGTTTCGTTTCCTTGCCATGCCGTCGGTATAAGATGAGAGCGTCGCGGAAGCGAGAGATTATGCCCTAACAATGAGGAGTGCCGGGGTTCGATAGCGACCGTACCTCGTTGAGAGCACGTACCGATCCAAAGCGCCGGGAGAGTACGCTGGTTTCACTCTCGTGCATCGTCGCCGCCCAGGGCCAGTTGCGGCACAACGTGCGCTGTCATCGGGCGAACCTTCCTGCCAAGGAGTTTCTGCACCAAACCCTGCTCGAATTGTCGGGTCTGGCCAGCGCTGCCTAAATCGCGGCGGTGTCTGCGTCAATGTCACACACGATGGTGCCGAGGTCCATAACACGCCTTTTTCTAGCCTAAATAACCTTATAAGAGCAATTGGATACCACAGCGTATCTGGCGGCACTAGCATTTCGTTGCGGATCGAGCTTCGTCGGGGTTGTGCCACGGCTTCAGGAAAGCTTTCCGGGCGTCGATATTAGATGCTTCGCGTTGGTGCGAACCATCCGCTCCGGCGAGATCGACGACATACTCAATCCGATCGAAGAGTCGATATCGTTCAACGGCATCGACCTACATCGGTACCGGTAGGCTGTTTGCGATCAATCATTTCCTGCGTGGTCTTTCGGTAGGTGCGTACGTCAAAAGTAAGCGTGTGGTGGCATGAAAAAGAGTCCGAGTTATGGCTTCGGTCGACATTGAGGTCACCAACCATCGGGAAGTCTGAACCATTCCCAATAACGACGTCATCAGAATGAAAACCCTCGCTTTGCCGATTGCACGTTTCTCAATACGCATCGGATTCGGACGACAAGCTTCGAGACTCCCTCGAGTTCGAGATCGGTACTCATTGATGTCCGGTTCATTTTATCGGCGATCAATTTGAGGAATATATGATCGGGGGGCTTGGCTACCAGCCGAAGCGAGGCAATCCTTGAGAAATCGTTGCCGTTCACCAGGGTAGTAACGGTTGCTGTTCTGCAGCCTGCGCGTAGTGGTACATTGCCTGGTGGTCTACCATCGGCCATTCGAGATATCCGTTTGCGGCGCAATTGGCTACTGTTATCGGCATCTGAGTTTTGCGCGTACTACCACCCAGTTCGCGCAATACGTTTTGCAACGAACGGCGAGATTTGTCCCTCGGATGGTTTAGCGCATAGCCCTTCCTTCGATCTTGGCTGGCGTTCGAGTCGCTTCCGTGATTTCCCGGTCTTTCGACCTTGCGTCACACCAGCGCTTGCAACGTCAACCCTCACGCGTGTCGCACGATTCCAAACCACTCACACTCGTCGCGTCGCTTCTCTCATGCCGAGGTTGCCGACGGCAACAGTGAAGGCGACGGTTGACCTTCGAACCAGTTCCCAACGCATTCCTTCATGTAACCATACACCGACCGGCCCTGTCCAGCACAGGTTGCAATCGTTGTCCAAACACGTTCGCTCCAACGCCGGCCGGTTTCGCTTCGTGTACCCTGCGTGATATGCCGATCAATCACGACGAATCGAATCGCTTGCTCCGCACTATTGTTGGTCGGATCCACTTCCGGCGTCGTCACAAACGTGAAGAACGCCGCGCCGTGCTTGCGAAATCGCTTGGCCATGTTTTCCGCATGCCGGGTCGTCGGCACGTCCGTCATGCCCGCGTCCAGCACCACGTCGCGGGCTGCTTTCAGTTGCCGCTCAAATGCAGTGGCCGACAGGTCCTCACGCCGATGGATCACCTCGAACAACTGCTTCAACGCTCGCCGCAATCGCTCGCCGTAGGCCTTCGTCGCCACGTCCGGCAGCGTCGTTAAAAATTTCACGTCGCGGATCAAGTGCGCTAAACAAAACTGAATACGAATGTCGCACTCACGCATATATCTCCGGTACGCCGAGAAATAATCGCAACCGATCGTGCCCTCGAAATCTCGACCCAACAATTCCATTAACACGTCGGCGCTGCGATGCGGGTCGATCTTGAAAATCGTGTACAAGTCCGCCCGCAAACACCACGTCCACCATAACTCCTTGTTGCACTTGTGGCCCGTTTCATCGATGTTCAACACCGTCTCGGCGGGCAGCATGCGGAGCAATTCGTCATAGGGGCCATCAAGCACCGCGCTGACTTTGTTGATCGTGTTGGCCAACGTGCTTCGCGCCAGCGTGACGCCAACACAATCGCGGAGAAACGTCCGGATCGTTGAATAGGATGCGTGACAACCACCCTTCATGAACGCGATCAGCACCGTGAGGTGCGGGCCAACCAAGCCGCCGCGTTCGATTCGCAGTGGCAGCGGCGCCCAGCAGGGCTTTCGACAGTGTTCGCACCAGTACTCGGGGCACGTGTGCTGTTCGATGGTCAATGGCGTCCCTTCGATATCGATCTGTTGGACGACGCGAGGATACGTTTGGTTGAGCCGCAACCTGCCCCCGCAGCAGGGACAGGCATCGAGCTGATGAGTGACAAATGCAGTGACTTGCTCGGGCGGGAAGGGTTCGCGTGCATGCTTGTCGTGGCCGGGTTGGCCGCCAATGGAACGCTTTTGGCCGTCGTGAGTCTCGGGCGGCTTCGGCTTAACGATGTCCGAAGAGGGCGGTTTCGACGACGTCGCGGAATTCTTCTTGGCAGCCGCCAATTGCTCGCGCACACGCGCCAATTCCGCTTCGAGCGTCGCCACCTTGGACGAAAGCACTTGGCACTGCGGACATATTTCGGATGTTGGTTTCATTGCCAATGTGTAACCAACTCAAGCCGAAAATGCTAGATTGCCCCGTGAACGCTTACGAGAAATCCAACTTGCGGGGATCGATCTCCGAGACGAACAACCACTCATCTGTGACATTCTCGTTCAGTCCGGCGAAAGTTACAGGTCGAGCGTCACCATCGGGTAATCCTTCTCGGTTGGCAATAACCTGCTCCAACGTTGGGCACTGTGACACGGAGATAAAGAGCCCCATCGCTGGCGCGAGGTCGGAGAGCAGAGTTCCAAAGCCGGAATGGAAAAAACCGCCCTCTGGTAACCGGGCGGAGAATTCGGATTTCAAGAGAGATTCGACAAGTCCCTGGACCGCGAGGAGCTGATGGAGAACAACGTCGTGATCAGTTAAGCTGCCCGGTCGAAGTGCTTGGCCAGATGAGGATTTTGAATGAAACACTGCGCATCGGACAGCCGAATAGTGGGCGTCAAGAAAGACCTTGACTCTATCCTTACCGCCAGACCTAGCAAAGTTGTCCAGGCACAAACCTCGCGAGTTCACCGCCGTCGTGAGCGCCCGCTCCAACCACTCCGTCTCACCTTCAGCGTTCTGCTTTGGTTCAATGTAGTCCAGCAGCGATTCCAGCGCCAAGAACATATTCCTATAACCATCGAATACGTTTTGGGCCGCCTGAGAGTAGCGAAAATACCGGTACGAAAAATGATGTTGAGGCGGTATATACGGTGGATCGGGGCAAATCTGGCCGTCTGCGGTCCTGATACTCCCCGTAAGACCGGACGGTTCTGCGGAAAACGTGATGCTGCTGGTCAACTGCACCTTCAGGCCGTTCGGGCCATTACGCCAAACCACGTTATCGTGGGGATCAACCACCAGCAAGGAGGTCCTCTCTTCGATGGCAACGATATCGAGCAGATGCTGCGCGACCTCGTGAGCCGCATCGGCAACGCGGGGGATCGGCTCATTGAGATCTGATACTGGCCCGCTGACGCACATGTACGAGCTGTCTTTGCGGACTTCCGCTTCCCAGACACCGAAAGTACCGCGGCGATTCCGCTTGGCCTGTCGGTCGAGGGCAAATACTGCCCCCTGGCCTTTTGGGGGAATCGTGAAACTATAAGCGGACGGCATTTCAAGCCTCATCACGATTTAGTTGATGCTACCGAGTGCTTGGTCCGTATCGGCCGCGACCGCCGATCAGCAATCATCGCCACGCCGCATCGCCTCGGCCTTCGCCGAAAGCTCGGCGCCAGCGGTGGCGAATGCTTCAGCGATTTCATCCGTCAACAGCGTTAGTGACTGCGCGACGATCAGTGGTGTCATCCGGGCGTTGCGGTAAAGAATTAAATTCGTCGTCGCTTGAAGGATTGAAACTGCCGTGCAGACCCCAGGATCGACAAGGCCCGCGTCGCTCGGGCCGGCGAGCATGCTGTCGGTGTCCGGCGGATTGAGGTCATTACCGAGATCGAATCGAATGCCCTTACTTCCGGCATGGCTGGAATGACAGGCTAGTTTGAAAAACGGCCCGTAGTGGTCTAACGAGACCGCCGCCTGGACCTCCGAAAAATTGGCTGGCTTCGGTTTCAGCGCCTCGTAGGCCCAGCCCCATTGCTCCTTATACTCCTTTCCGAACCGCTGACAAAGTCCTGGCCGAATCTCATTACAACAATTGGACTTATATGTGCCGCATGGCTGATCGACACAATCGGATCGAGACCGGACCGGTAATCTCTCATCACCACATGGTGAACAAGGTTCTACCCGTTAAAGTCGAGTGTGACCGGTTATCCCTTTCGCGGCGTCAAGTCATTTCACCCGGCTCGTCAAAACGCTTTGGCGAAAAGTTCCTCACCTATGAGCACAACGTGCCGACATGGACGCATTGGAAGGACCGGGCGAAATTTACGTCGAAACTAGAAATACGTCAAATCTGACGTACGTTAAGATTGACGTACGTCGAAATCGACGTACAATGGACTTCGGCTGATGCTTCACAGGCTATCGGGAGACCCCAAATGAAGGCCAATCCTGGCGGTGTCATTGATCCGCGCCACGTTTATGGACGCGATAGTTTGATCGCGGAACTTTGGCAGCGGCTCGATCAACTTTGCGTTCTCATGAACGCGGAACGCCGGATCGGAAAGACCAGCGTGCTGCGAAAAATGGCGAGCGACGGCGCTCCCGGCTGGTTCCCCGTCTTGCTCGACCTGGAGAAGTTCCATTCCGCGGAAGAATTCGCGGTCGGCGTCTACGAGCAGGTCCAGGGGTATCTCGGCACCTGGAAGAAAACCGCGAATGCCGCGCGCAAGATTTACGAGGAACACGAGTTTGAGCACTTCAAACGCACAAGCGGCCGTCGCCCGTGGAAGGCACTGTTGACCGCCGCCGTTCATGACCTCCTCGCTGAAAAGCAGGAGGTACGACCGGTATTCCTGTGGGACGAGGTCCCATACATGATCGATCACATCCGCCGGGCGGACGGCGAGCAGGCGGCTGTGGAAGTGCTGGACACGCTCCGGAGCCTACGACAGGAATACCCCGGTCTCCGGATGGTGTTTTCCGGCTCGATCGGGTTGCATCACGTTCTGGGCAGCATCCGAGAGGGCAAGATGTCCAGCGAGCCCGTGAACGACATGTACCCGGTCGAGGTCCCTCCCCTCGCAACGGCCGATGCGGTCAAGCTGGCGGAAGACCTCATCCAAGGTGAGAGCCTCAGCGCCTCGAACTCACAAAAGTCGGCCGAGGTCGTTGCGGACGAAGCTGACTGCTTCCCATTCTACATCCACCATATTGTCGCCGGTCTCCGGAAGGAGGGCCTTGCCGGCCGAGCCCGATACGGTTCGCGAGCTGGTCGGGCGCCACCTCGTCGACGCCAACGACCCATGGGATCTCGGCCACTACCGCAACCGGATACCCGCTTACTACACCAAGGGCAAGAACGCGGAACTCGTCGGCCTGATCCTCGACGCGCTGGCAATCGCTCAGGAGCCGATAACCGTCCCACAGTTGCGAAGCACGATCAACACGTGGTCCGCGGAATTCGACGACAAGGATGAGCTGGTGCGGGTGCTCCGGCTGATGGAGCGTGACCATTACTTACGGCGTGACCCAGATGGGCGCATTGGCTTCCGGTTCCCGCTGATCCGCCGCTGGTGGACGCTGGACAGGGGGCTTTGAGACGTGGCCGAAAACGACTTCATCTGGCGGTTCACGCCCAGCCGCACCGAGCCGCAGTTGCTCGAGGAGATCTTCGTCCAGCGCCAGGCGATGCTGGCAAATATCGTCGAGCGCGTCCGCGAAAGTGCGCGTCACCGGAAACAAGCATCAGATCCTGTTGATCGGACCGCGCGGGATTGGCAAGACGCACCTGATCGCGCTGTTGCACCACCGGATCACGCAGGACCCCACGCTCTCGGATAAGGTTCGGATCGCCTGGCTGCTCGAGGACGAGACGATTACATCGTTCGTCCAACTTCTGAGGCGAATCTATGAGCTTCTGGCCGAAGAATACCCGGCCGAGTTTTCCGCGGAGCTGGCTCGAGGACCTCCTCGATCGGCCGCCGGCCAAAATCCTCAAGGCCCTTGAAGACGGCGCTGATCGACAAGTTCCAGGACAAGACCCTCCTGCTGTTCGTCGAGAACCTGGACCTCATCTTCGAGGGCCTGGGGGACGAAGGTCAGAAGCAGTGGCGAGCCTTCTTGCAGACCCACCCGTTCACGAGCATCGTCGCGACCTCGCAGAGGCTCTTCAAGAGCGTCAGGAACCGCGAGCAACCCTTCTTCGGCTTCTTCGCGACCGAGCATCTCAGTCCGCTACCGGCCCCCGACGCTGTCGAGCTGCTTCGCCGGATCGCGCGGCATCGCGAGCAGGCCGACCTGATCTCGTTCCTGGCGACCCCCGAGGGGCGCTCCCGAGTCCGCGCACTCCACCATCTCGCGGGGGGCAACCACCGGATCTACATCGTCCTGTCCGGGTTTATCACCAGGGAGTCGCTCGACGAGCTGGCCGGGCCGTTCGAGAAGATGGCCGACGAGCTGACGCCTTATTACCAGGAACGGATGCGCTGGCTCACGCCGCAACAGCGGCAGATCGTCGAATACCTGTGCTCGCGCGAGGACACCTGCACGCCGAAGGAGATCGCCCGGCACCTCCTGACGACCGAGAACACCGTCAGCAGCCAGCTCAAGAAGCTCCTGGAGCTTGGTTACGTCCTTCGGAGCCCGCGCGGCCGCGAGTCGCTCTACGAACTGGCCGAACCCTTGATGCGGCTGGCCAGCGAGGTCAAGGAGAAGCGCCGCAAGCCGCTCCGCCTGCTCGTGAACTTCCTCCGCATCTGGTATCGCCCCGACGTCCTTCCGCAGCTCCTCGCGAAGGCCGGCACGCCCTCCCTTCGCGTCCACCTAAAGGCCGCCATCTCCCAGTCCCGATCTAGCCCCGATCCTCGGCTGAAGGTTCTCGAACGCGAGATCGAGAGAGCCAAGCAAGAAAACAGGCTCGACGACCTGCTCCAGGTTCTCGAAGAGCGCGCTCACACCCGCGGCTCTGCAAAGGACTGGTTCGACCTTGCTAGTTGTCACGTCGAACTCAAGAACTTCGAGGCCGCCGTTGACTGCTATGACAAGGCCCTGGAGATTGACCCACAGGACACATTCGCGTGGTTCTACAAGGGCCTTGCGCTCGACAATCTCGGTCGGTACGAGGCCGCCATTGACTGCTACGACAAGGCCCTGGTGATTGACCCACAGGACACATTCGCGTGGTCCTTCAAGGGCTGTGCTCTCGACAATCTGGGTCGGTACGAGGCCGCCATTGACTGCTACGACAAGGCCCTGGAGATTGACCCACAGGACATATTCGCGTGGTCCTCCAAGGGCTTTGCTGCTCTACAGCAATCTCGGTCCGGCTACGAGGCCGCCATTGACTGCTACGACAAGGCCCTGGTGTATTGACCCACAAGACACATTGGTGTGGTACTTCAAGGGCTACTACTCTCGGCAGTCTCGGTCGGTACGAGGCTGCCATTGAATGCTACGACAAGGCCCTGGGATGATCCGCAAGACCCACTCGCGTGGAACCGTAAGGGCATCGCTCTACTATCTCGGCCGTTACGAGGCGGCATTGGTGCTACGACAAGGCCTGGTGATTGACCCGCAGGACACATCCGCGTGGCTACAAGGGCTGCGCTCTCGACAGTCTCGGTCCGGTACGAGGCCGCCATTGAATGCTACGACAAGGCCTGGAGATCAGACCCGCAGGACGCGGCTCGCGTGGACCAACAAGGGGCATGCACTCGGTAGGCTTGGTCAGGTCGAGGCAGCCCGGGAATGCTACGAACGGGTCCTGGAACTCGACTCATCAGATCGGGAGTGGTCTTTTCTAGGTTGCGAGGCGAGGTTCGCTCTGCGGCGATGGGACGCCGGCTTCGCATCGTTGCGCGAAGCCTTCGAACGATACCCGCGTGATACGAGGCATGACGTCGAGGACATCATCGACGTGATCTTGAGACTCGGGGAAGGGTGCGTAGGATCTTCGAGCGGCATCTGGCCAGGTTGATCGCGATTTATGACGAGGCGAGTGTGCTGGCGCACCTCGGCGGTGGGCTCGTCCGGAGTCTCCGGCGAGTCGATGTCAGGCGGCTCGGCTCCGAGACCCTGGCGGACTGGCGGGACACATGGCTGGAATTGGGAGGCGGCCACGCGGAGCTGGAGATCCCGCTGAGGATCTTCCGGGTCGGAATCGAGTACCTCATTCGAAGCGACGAGAAGGTCTTGCTCGATCTCGTGACCGTGGAGCGCAAGATCCTCCGCCAAGCGTTGGGGCTCGGCGGAGCAGACGGCGTTGAGTAGTCGCAGATGGCAGGTTTCCGCCGCGGAAGCCCGGGAACCGACGATGCGTCTCCAAGAACATTTCCCAACACTTTTGACCTTCCCCGACACCTTTTATCTTCCCCGGGTCGTTGATATTAGTTCACTTCTCTGTTAAAAAGAAACCTTGAATCAAAATCAATGCCCTACGGGATGCCCGACGATGGACTTCTCCAGCCTCTGAATTGATTGAACAGTTTCATCGGACTAATCAATTACCTGTGTTTCTCCTTGGTGTCGTCGTGACTCTTCTTGTCAGCTTCTCCGTGCTTCGTTTTTTGCGTTTGAGAATTGTCAGCATCGCGGGCGGAAATGAGCACGAAAAGTGGTTCTCCCGCACTTTTGATGATCGAGGGCCGTCCACCGGTGCAGCGATCCTCGTTTTCCAGGGAAAACTCGATCATTCCGGACCCGAGAAGAGGCGTCTTCATCAAAAGTGCGGAAGAACCAAAATTACGCGCTCAGTTCCAGCAGGTAGTCGTGACCTTGCGGAGACGAAGAGCGTGGAATGAACTAGGATTCTCATGAACGTTGCGGATACGCCGATCCCATGCGATACGTCGGGAGAGAGCGATGGTTCAATGGATCAGGTTCGAGATCAACTTCCACCAGCAGGACGAACTCTCGATCTTCCAGGAAAGCACCCTGAGCGGATCTGATGAGGAATTCTATGAGATCGTCGCCTTCATCAACTACAGCATCCGCCAGATGAGCAACCTTGGAAACGGCGAGGCCGCGGACATGCTGGCGTCGACATTGGCCGCCGCGCCCTCAGCCATCGATGCCGTCGCATCCGGGGCACCCTTCGGTGGATTCACGATGGTTCCCTATCCCGGCAGCCCTGGACGGAAGAGATTCGTCGCCAGCTTGGTGGATGGCGACAATCAATCCAAGTTCGATTTGAAAATGATCGGATTCGGCTTCCTGGCTCGGGGATTCGGCTACTATGCTCCGACCTCCACGCTCGCCCTCTTGGCGCACGTCGCCCGCCGACGGCGACAGTCTCAATGGTCTCTCCAAGCCCTGGCTCAGAGCGCAGCCCTATGCGGACATGCTCAGTTGAATCGAACCATCGGCCTGGGAAACCACCCGATGACCGCCGAACGGATACTCGCCGCGATCTGCGGCACCGCCGTCCGTTAGAGGCCCTGATTCCTGTCAGCCTGGGAGACCAATCCGGTCGGTCTCTCTCACCAAACCTGCTCGTCGCTATCGGCAAGTCGACTATCGGGACTTGTTTCGACTAGCCACGGCACGAGATGAAGCCCGCTCCAGTGATCCAGGGAGCCCGGGTTCCGGCACGTTGGGGTCGTTCGAGGCAGAGGGAATGCTGCGGGTGGAGTTGGAGCGGCGAAAGAGTTGGGGGGATCGCCTTACGCGAGGGCCGCTATCCCGATTGGACCCTCGGCAGGGTTGCCTTTCCTGGTGCTCAGCACCCGGTTGATATAGCGCTCGCACTTCATTTTGTTCTGGAGGTTCGGTTGGCTTAGGTATTCCCGAAGGCCGTCAACTGGGTCTGTTTTCATCTCTTAAGCCGCTGGAGTATCCGGTCACAAGTCTCCTTGTATTGGCCTTTGCGAGCCGCAATGTCCGTCGGTTGCAGAAGGCCAAGGGGCTTTTCGCGGACACGAATGACGTTCCATCCGGCGTCTCGGATCGCCTCAGTCTTCCGACGATCATGCGCCTCTTGCTCTTTGTGATAGTAATGAGAATCGTACTCGATGATGAGCTTCAGGGACCGGATAACAATATCTGCATCGTGGGTCCTGTTGGCCGACTCAATCTTACGGTCATCCAGGTCGATATCTTCAAACAACATTAGCTCGTGAGCGATGATCAGTTCGTCCCTAGAACGTGGCCAGAGAGAAATACGGCCAGCTACCAACCCCAGCCTCTCGGCGACAGCGGGATAGCCGCCGAACTTGTCGATAGCTTTGCAAAGGCTAAAAAGACCTGCGAAATCCAGGTCGATCTTCATGGGCATTTCGCCAGGCCGTCCGCGCCGCTCGTTATATGCGAGGATTTCCGCCTTCACATTCTCGAAGTCTGACCACTGGCCTTTCGGCATCTCCGCCAGCTCAAGTTTGAGCTGGGCACTGACTTTTGCCCAGCCGCCGCCAAATCGAGAGATTGCGATGGCCAGGTCATTGCGGCCCGCTTTACTCAGCTCGGCTTGCGTTGGCATCATGCCTGGGGTTCCATGCTCGTTGATAAACTCGAGCAACGCGTCTTCGATGACATTTTCCCCTTCCCAGTATCGATCAGGCTTCTGCGCTGTGACTCGATCCCTAATCGCTTGGCTGTTGCAACCATGCCGCCACCATGGCGGGGAATCGCAACAGAGAGATCAAACCTTCCGGCCTCTCGTAGCTCGAAATCCGTCGGCATCACCCCTTCCGTTCCTGCGAGGCGAAGAAAGTCCCTCACCTCTCTGTCAATGGTCTCATGCGTCCAAGATCCAGGCGACCTCCGGTTCGGCGTTAGACCAAGGGCCTTGGCAACTTCCCAAAATCCGCCGTGGACACCGATCGGTCTGACAAGTGCTCCATGGCCGCTTGTTTTTAGCTGGTCCGGCGTCGGCATCACCCCGGCCCAGTCATTCGCGTCGACCGCCTGATAAATCTCGTGGGCCAGTACGCTGAATTCGCCGTAGTAACCATCTGCTCTCTTCTCGTACGACATGTCCAGGCCGCACCTGGCCGCGACGGACTTAGGACCGCCATGCTTGGTGATCGCGATAACGATGTCATTTCGGGGAGGGCTGGAACCCTTGAGTTCCGCTGCCGTCGGCATCATGCCGGTGGTGCCGAATGCGCCGACCCAGGTGACTAACGTGGACTTCAGCGCCTCGAAGTCACGGAACCGGCCATTGGGGTTGCGAGGTGGAATATCCGAGTATCGAGGCAACCGCTTGAAAGCCGCCGAACTGGTGAATCGCCCCCGCAAGGCTGCCGCAACCCATCGCTTTTAAGTGCTTCTCTCTGGGCATGGCTCCCGGCGTGCCATGGGCCAGGTTGTATTGGTCGATCGCCAGCTTGACGTTGTCAAAACTCTGCCAATATCCACTGGGCCGTCGAGGTGAGAGTGGTTTCATCGTTTCCGCCGTTTTGCAATCTGGGGCTACTGCTTTCAGGCAAGCATAGGACTTATACGCGCGTTCGTCCACCTAACCAAAGCGGCATGCCGGTACCCGGACATCGTCATCAGGTGGGCGTCCCCGCCGAAGGGTATCGTTCCCTGGCATCGGCGCCCGTTGCGACAACCTGCCAGCCGCCTCCGAGCTAGCGGTCGAGCGCGGGCATCCCATTCCCCCGGCGATCACCGAGCCTGCCTCCTCCGCCTCGACGCGGCCAGACCCGCTCCGACCAGGCCCAAGCTCTCCGACTAGGATCACGGCACTCGCGACAAGCCGAGGAAAGCACGCCAGACGAGCCTGTTCTAGCCTGACCCATGTCATCGGGGGTTTTATATGCCCGCAGGCTGATCAGCCAGGCGGCATGACGGCAGTCTATGAGCAATGCGGCGGCCGATAAGGGAGCCGACGCGGCGACCATCGCGAAGCTGGATGCGGCTTTTCCCGAGGCGTGAAAGACGCGACGGGAGCGTCTCACTACGGAAAACGGGATTTGAGCTATGCTATGAGAAGGGGGTTCTCTGAAGTGCCCACAGGAGTTGACCATGCAGACCGAGAGACGATGGTTATTCATGTTCCCCTACAACAGAACAGGGTGACGCGAAGTCCTGGGATGCTCAACGGGCATCTATGCGAACGGTGCCTCCCGAACAGCCGCCGTTTCAAACGCCGGTTTACGAAGGGGTAGGTGATGTCTGGCGGGTGTACATTGAGATGGACCTAAAGGCGTTTGCTGAAGAAGCTCGGGAAGAACGTTTTGACGAGATGATCACTGCGGCGGAGAGACTCGCCGACGAGTGCTTCACGGAGCAGCATCCCGGGGAAAAGCTGTCGGATGTTCTAAAGTCGTGGCAATTACCCTAGTGAAGCTTGTTAGCGTGAGCAAGCAGCTGTGGCTGGCAGGCCCCCACGTGCGTGAGAGACTTAGTGAACGTTCGTCGCTCAGACTTGTGCGCTCGATGGAGAGGTGGACGAACTGGACCAGGGTGGACAGGTCCATGTATTTTGCCATGACTGTCTGCTGTCACGGGGTATCCGGGACCGAAACGCATGAGCTTCGGGGCGGCATGGACTCTTTTGTCCCTTGAGTACGAGGGCCTTAACCGCAGCCAACACGTCCATAACCTATAGTCCTGTTGGACCGCATGCTCGGGTTCTCAAGCTTCAACGCCCTCGTCCGGAGAGAACTCCGCACTGGCAGGATTTGATCGTGTAGATCAGAAGGAATGCGAGCAGCAACCACCGTAGCGGCCTTCGGAGCGTTGCCGCAATCCTGATCATCCTCGGAGGGCTGATAATCATCAGAACGCTCATGCAGGCCGGAATCCTTAAGTGAACCCGAACCGGTGTTGAGGAGAGCAAAAATGGAAGCCAGGGAATACCTCGATCTGCGCAAAGACGACAAGACAATTCTTCGTTTGGCCCACTACTCGGGAGACGCCTGCGATGGACGTGGACATGCCGTTATCATTGATGAGGAACACCGGATCGCAGTCATGCTGGAAGATTGCGGTTTTCCCGACGAGACAGGCGTTCGAGCTGGCTACCTTGTGAAGTTCGTGCTTCATCCGGAGGGCGAACCCAAGATCGTTGGGACTCCAGCCGCGATTCGCCCCTGAACCAACGTCTGTGAGCTTAGGAACGGCTCGGAAGTTGAGTCAATCATGGCTAACAAAAGAGTTCGAGACGTAGCTGGTGCCGTCGTTGAGGCATACGGTGAGTTCACTGCACCCACTGACGAAGCACGCCAGCAGCTTGCCAGGATCAGAGAGCACGTCCAGTTCTGGTTTGACTCGCCCGCTCGCAGAGTCACCGATGCCGCAGCATACAGTATAGACAAGTTTGCGGATGGGGAAGCGGATCACGTTACCCCCGGCAACCGGGGATTCGGGCGGATCGGGGACAATACGCCGCGGCTCGCTGCGCGAAATCGTTCAGCGATCTCGCGCATGAACGGTGAGGTTCGGCAACAATTGATTCACTTGATTCGCAGACACATCGTGTGCGGATATCTGTTCGCGGAATCCGGCTTCGAGTTGAATCGAGAGAACGATCCGCAGGTTTCCCCAGAAAAGCTGTTTGAAATGTGGGTTCCCTCGATCTACTCGTCATTTTTCAATCTCGAACCGCGAAGCATAGAGGAGGAGGAAATCAAGAGCATCTGGTTTGGTGCCACGGGCCGCAGCATTCGCGATCATTTGCAGACGCATGGAGCGAACTGGCAGGAACTTGACATGCTGATTCTGACCTATTACTTCGATGGAGGAATGCTCCTGCGGATGCTCGAAGTGCGCCCTCTCACCGACGAGCAGGTTTCAAATATCGCGACGGGAGGTGCCTACGGGTCGAGAAGGCACTGAGCGTGGCCACAGGAGGAAAGACGATTTAGCAGCTTGAGCAAGCATTCAGCGTCTCAACCGGAGGAGCGTATTCCGCTTCCAAGGCCGCACCGACAAAAGTGCTGGATGCTTGGCAGTGATTGCAGCGCCATCGACGTTTCTTAGCCTAGTGGATGCGGGGATAATCCTGCTTTCGTAGTACAGCATTTCGTAAATGCCGACCCAAAGAAAACAGAAAGGAATGGGATCATGTCAGAAATTTGGCCATCCAACGTAACGCATTCTTACGAAATTGGCTCGCACCGAGGTACTGCTTTCGACGACAACTACAAATCTTTCTCCGACGTCGTCAATGCTTTTCTGTACCTTGGATGGCGCATTATCAACAGCTACGTCGAGGACAAAGGGCCAGAATCCACGAGAGAAGAGTGTGTTTGCCTGATGGGATGGATTGGAGACGCCGAACCACGGTTTCCACCTGGCTACTCAAAGTAACACCACGATGGATACGGGGTACGGGCAATAATGGATCGCACAATCGACCGCGGGTTTGGCCTTCATCGACCCACCTCTTCCGTGTCCAAGAACGATCCTCGGTGTCAGTTCATTTTTCTTGACTGCTGTCCGATCGTTATCCTCCGCGATCCTCGGTGTCAGCGATCCTCGGTGTCAGTTCATTTTGCAACGATCCTCGGTGTCAGTTCATTTTTCTTGACTGCTGTCCGATCGTTATCCTCCGGGAAATGAACTGAGACCGAGGATTTCCGCGGGAGTGGTCCTCCGAAATACCCACAATGTCCTTCCGTATGTAATGCGGCGAGCGGGGTTGCCCAGTCCAGCTTTTGCGAATTCTCCCTCGGCCGCTCGGTCCGGGTAATCCGACATGCGGGATGCTCGGACCCCGGCGTCGTTTTCAGCCCAAATCGCCGACGGGCGGAAGGACTTGGGGCCTGACCGTGAGTCGTACGATACCGGGCGGTCCCGTACACCCGTAGATCTCCGGTCGCATTCGGTTGCCGCGGACACCGAATCGATGTCGATTGACGTCGCATCGGAGCGATGTCGCCTGACGCGGCAATCCGCATCTCGGGACAGAAAACAAGGGGCGCGGACCGTGCCAAAGATCGTTGTCTATCTCCGGGCCTCGATCGACGAGCAGGCCAGGTCCGGCTTGGGTCTGGGGGCCTAGCTCTCGGCATGCCGCGCCGCGGCCGATCGCGGTGTTCGCACTGGTGCGAAATACGCGAAATACGGGGAACGGCGTGTTGCTGAGGATCTGAGAGTTTCGGCGTGCCGGCCATATCCCTCTCCGCGCAGCGCCATTCGCGTTTGCGCCGACGGTTCACAGTCGTTCGGAGACAAGACGCCGTGCAGTCGCCGCGCGGTGCTCGGTACACTGGGGATGGAGGTGATCCATGCGTCGATTCTCCGTCCGTTCTTTGATGGCCTTCATCTTTGCGTGCGCCATCGGCCTGGCCGCTCTGCGAAATGCAAACGATTTGTGGGCCGGAGCCATGCTCTTCGTCGCGCTGGCCGCTTTCGCCGTCGCCGTGCTTGGTGCCGTCATCCTTCGAGGCCGAGAGCGTAGTTGCTGGCTGGGCTTTGCCCTGTTCTCCGGCGGGTATCTCACGTTGACGTTTGGGCCGGGTTTATCGACGGAAATACGGTTGCCATCTGGTTCCACGCGAAGCGGCAGCGGAGTGAGGCCGCCGCGGAGTCATCCAGGCGTTTCTTCCCACCTGGAGAGTTCCCTTGTTGAGCCAAACTGATCGACCGCGGTGGGGGTTTGACCGTGTCTGGTGGGGACTGGCGGCCGCCGTCACGGCCGGCATCTGGGGCTACTGGCCGTACCTGAGCGCGAGAATTCCCGGCTGGAATCCTGGGAAATCGCCGCGATCTGGAGCAGCGAGTTCATGGCTCTCTTCTGGTTCCTCCGGTATGGGCTCGACCGGCTGTACCAGAGGAGCCGGGGCTTGGAGGCGAGGCGGATCTCCCAGTTGTCTTGCCGGGTGGTCATGATCAGTACCGCGCTCGGTCTGGGTGTGGACTGGGTGGTAACATTCCGGTCTCGCGCGATCGAGCGGCAAGCCTTCGACCGGGCCGCGATCGCCGCCGGAGAAGTGATTGCGTGCGACTGGGACGTCGACTGGTTCGGCCTCAATCGGCAGTACAAATTGGTCTGTCGATTTCTGGATCGCAATCAGGTCACACATCACGTCGAGTTCGTTCTCGCCGGCCGCGACACGCCGCCGCCGCTAGCGCAGGCCCTGGCGGTCGGCCCGTTCCCGATGGCGCTCCCGATCGCTTACGACCCCCAACACCCCGGCCGAAGCTGGATTGCGAGCCTGCCCTTGAACAAACAGGACGGCGATCGAATCTACCAGGTGTCATTCCTGGCGGCGTTTCTCAATACACTCCTGTTCGCGAACCTGGGCTTGTGGGCAATCTGGCTGGATTGGCCCGAAGGGCTGGTCCCGTGGCTCCATTCGGCGCCTCTGTTCGTGATCACGTTTCTACTCTGGATGGGGTTCTTGATCGACGAGGTCCTTCGATTCGCCACCCGACGGTGGTGGTAGTGGTCGATCGAATTTCCAAACACTGCATGGCGAAGGGGCCTGCCTGAACCCTCTTCATCATACATTTCAACCCAATCGGCGCTCTTGACAACCATGCTTTGCATCGCAAAGCTAAAGTGGTTTGCAATGCAAAGTATTCTCCCCTACGAATTGAGGGAGAAGTCATTTCGATTCATTCTCAGAACAAGGACTCGCTCATGAAGTCTCCGTGGATTCCCCGCGCGCTGCGGTACGCGCCCGTTCTTGACCCCTCGATTCACCCTGGTCCACCTCGCCCGAAGTCGGCTCTCCTGATCAACCCGTTCTATCCCAAGGACCCGCACGCCAGCTACGGCAAGCACGTCCTGACACCGACGCTTGCGCTAACCAGCATCGCTGGGGCGACCCCACCTGATTGGGATGTCGTCTACTGGGATGAGAACTTGTTGCAAGGACCGCCCCCCTGGGAGCCGTTTCCGGAGGTTGTCGGGATCAGCGTCCATCTGACGTTCGCGGACCGCGCCTACGCCCTGGCGGCCTGGTATCGCGAGCGGGGGGCGAAAGTCGTGCTGGGTGGGCTTCACGTCCTGTCGTGCCCCGAGGAGGTCGCCCCACACGCCGACGCCCTGGTGATCGGCGAGGGTGTGCAGGTCTGGCCGGATGTCCTCCGCGACGTCGAGGCGGGGACGCTCAAGAAGGTTTACCGGGGGAGCTACCGCCGTCCCTACCGCGAGGATCCGCCCCCTCGCCGCGACCTGCTTCCCCGACGGGGCTTCCTGACCACCACCAGCCTGATCGCCACGCGAGGCTGCCACAACCGCTGTGGTTTTTGCTACCTGGCGACCGACGGGCTGGCGATGCCGTATCAGGTCCGCGACGTGCAGCAGGTCGTGGACGAGTTTCTGGCGGACGGGCAGCCCTACGCGGTCTTCGTCGACAACAACCTCGGCTCCCGACCCGAGTACCTGCGCAGGCTCTGCCTCGCCCTTCGACCCTTGGGGGTGATCTGGAGCGCCGCCGTGACGATCGACGTGACCGACGATCCGTCCTTGGTCCGCGAGATGGCGATGGCGGGTTGCACGGGCGTCTTCGTCGGCTTCGAGTCGCTGGCGAACGAGAATCTCGTCGAGGCGGGCAAGAAGACTCCGAGCCCGATCGATTATGCGAGGCGGGTGGCGGTGCTCCACGACCACGGTATTCAGGTCAACGGCAGCTTCGTCTTGGGCTTCGACCACGACCGCAAGGACGTGTTCGAGCGGACGGTCGCCTGGATCGAGGGGGCTCGCCTGGAGTGCGCCACGTTCCACATCTTGACGCCCTATCCGGGTACGCCGCTCTTCCATGCGATGGAGTCGGAGGGGCGGCTGCTGCACAAGGACTGGAGCCGCTACGACACGTCGCACGCCGTCTTCCGCCCCAAGCATATGACGCCGGAGGAATTGGAGGAGGGCTACGCCTGGTGCTACGATCGCCTGTTTTCGCACGGCTCGATCTGGCGGCGGCGACCGCACGACTGGCGGGCCGTGCCGCCCTATCTGGCGATGTCTTACCTCTACAAGCGATCGAATCGGTTCTGGCACTTGCTGATCCGCCATCGGCTGACCGGACCGGTCTGGCGTCCGCTGGTGGAATTGACGCGACGGAGGCACTTGCGGTTCCGTCGCCGGCTGGAGCGCCGTGCTGTCTCCGGCGACCGCCCGATGGCGGGAACGGTCGTGTCCGCTGGAGTCTGATCGATCACGGCTGCGTCAGCGGCGCGCGGCCAATGTTCTTGCGTCGCATGAGAGTGGTCACGACAATCGACCTGCTTCCGATCACGATAGTCGATGTAAGCCATGGTCTGCAAAGGACGGTGGTACCGGTAGCCTCTTCTCTTCTGTCCCGGATCGTCGTTCCCTTCCCGCTTGTTTCCAGGCGGTGAAACGGGGAACGTACCGTTGATCTCGCGCAGACCCTCGCTGATCACGGAACATCATTCCGTGTCGAGCGTCATTGACCTTGCCCGCGAGGCCTCGCCATGCTCAAGGCATCTCCGCCCAGCTCGTGATCAAGACACGATATCCGTCGGGGATAACTGGTCGCGAGTCGGTGGTTACAAACGTACAGCGCGCATCGCACCGCTAAGTGACTCCCCGGGTGCGTCGGTCGATCCGACCGAACGCGCTGCCCCGAGCAGATCGCGCGGCTAAGAGTGTCTACGATTTCCCTCTTGCCTCGTTGTCAGCCACGGGCGAAGGGCTCTTGCCAATGGCACAAATCCAACCTTTGTCGTATTCCTCAATCACTTGAACATCCGTAAAGCCAGCGCAAGAAGAGCTCACGATGCTCATCGACACTCAGGTTCGCGTATGGAAAATCCATTTTTTGCATCATGTCTGCAAATCTTTGAACACGCCGGTCGTATTTCCCATCCTTGTAGACTTCCGCGACGATGACCAGCGCTCCGCCAGGTTTTAGGACGCGTGAGACTTCGCGCATATCCGCTGGCAAGTCGGGCCAGTAGAAGTGAGTTTCGACAGCGGTGGCGAGAGCAAACATCTGGTCGGGGAACGGCAGATGCGAAACCGAACCGTGGAGAATTTCGACTCGTCGCGACTTGATGCACTCCTCGTTCGTCTTCCGGGATGCAGCAACACTTGTTTCCGAGGAATCCACACCGTAAACCTTGCCCTTCGTGGCAATGGCAGCCAGTTTGTGAATGGTCCTGCCTCCGCCGCAACCGATATCGAGAATCGCGGCGTCGCTGTCGATCGAAACATGCTTTAGCCCCCAGTCCGTCAATTTGGAATGCCGCCGGTTCATACCCCGCAGATTCCATCGTCCTAGCCAGCCTGTTGGGTTCCGTAGCTGGTTCAGCAACTTGCTCGTAAGGCTCATGATGATGCTTTCTTCTATCGATACGAAGCGTGGGCGCGCGCAAGGTCACGTCAGCGTTTCCAGCGATCGTCGGGCATCTGGGCTCTGTGCTGCGAGTGACTGACAAAAACTCCACGGGTTCGCTCGTCGGTCGCGCCTGACTAACTGGTGAATTACGCAGCGCGAGCCGGTCACGATACTACAGCCACCTGGCAGCCTCCAGTGGCCAGTCCCATTCGACAGCGGACACACCTCGTCCCGTTTTGAACCCGTCAAGGCACTTCCCTTTGCGATCAACTCCCATTTACCGCGCCGTTGTTGTTGCGCGCTTCGGTCCGACGACACCGAAGCTTCGAGCACGCGATTCGGCGCGTCGTCGATCCGACCGACGCGCGCAAGTGTGTCGCGAACGAAGCAGCCGACCCAGATAGTTGAACATTGGCCCGACGATTACGAATTGGCGCCCGATCCCGTATCAAACCGAACCCTTCACCGTTTGCCCACGGCCTGTGAGCCGTTGCCATTGCCCAAGAAGGATAACAGGCGTTCGATCGGCATGGGCCTTATGCCATCGAGCCGTGCCTCTTTGCGAAGGTCGCTCATTCGTTTCTGGAAGTCAGGCCGTCCCTCGGCCACTCTCTCGGAATTCGACAAGCGAACCTCCCGAAGCGGCACGCGAGCGTCTATGACGTACCAATCGATACGGTTTGAGAGCGCCCACATTGCTGGCCTACGTCCGGCGGCGGAAAGTCGAATTCGACGATGCCGCCCGCTTCCTCGATCATTTGCTTGAGCTCTTGGCGATCATCTTGATTGTCGCGATTCAGGTCGATCCGGCCGACCAACGCGAACCTTTTGAAAAGGATGGCGGGGTGCGAAGGCCGTCGCAAAGCATACTTGAAGGCGGCCAAACCGAGCGCGACGAGAATGATGATGGCCATCAGTCGCGCGATCGTCAGGCGCCTCCGGGTCATCACGCTGGGCTCCAAGATCGATAGGCGAATGAAATTCTTAGCCTACCTGAGACAGTACCGGTGGCCGAAGTTGAGATTCTCCGAACGCAATGCACTGAGAATATCTGGCCGGACCCGCCAGTCAACTCCCAAAGGCGCCCAGGATGTGTATTGTATTCAAGCGATCGAGACGGCACACGTGATCTTGCGCACTTCGGTCCGACAACACCGACGAGCCCCGGGTTGCCTCTGGCCCTACGTCGCCTGGATCGGCTTTCTTGTCTTCGCAGCTTGTTCGCTGCTGAACGACTTCCAACCTGGGCCTGTGAACGCGTGCGTCCCAGGTGGTCAAGGAGGTTCTCAGGAGGCCATCGTTGAAGGCCCGATGTCGTCCGACGAGGATCATTTAAAGATGGCATTCAGCTCATTCGCCAGGCGGACGGAAGCCCTCGCTAGCTGTTTCTTGAGGATCGGCTCCGCTCGCACGAGGTAAGACTCGCCCAGCTTGTAGCCCCGGGGGATGATCTTGGGGGCATCGTCGAGCGGGCGGTAGGCGAGCTTGGCGACTTGCAGGCTCTCGTCGGCCCAGTCGTCGACCGATCCCTTGGACCACTCCATGATCGCCTCGGGCGTGATGTCCCGCTCGACCCGGGAAGCCCAGGCCCGGTCGTCGCCGCCGATCCGGTGGATCAGGTCGGAATCCCAGAGCCTGTGGAGGTTGGTGCCCTCGTCGAAGAACCGGATCTGGGTGTCGTTGCCGCCGTGGTCGTCGTGGTCGCCGACGTGCAGCGGCTGGTGGATGTCGGAGACGAAATGGACGAAGAACAGGAGCGCCCGCTGCCGTTCCTTCTTGGGTCTCGATCGGTCAGACAGGACTCTTCGGTATTGCTTGATCTTGACGACCACGTTGTTGTCGTCGCGGATCAGGCGGGGATCGAATCTGGCATCGCCGATCGGCACGTTGATGAAGTGCCATCTGGCGCTCCCGGGCACGGCGTCGTGCCCGTCCCTGTCGGCCCAGTCTGCGACATCGGGCAAGGTGTCCGGCGGGATGAGCAGCTCCCCGATCGCGGCCTTCGCCGTCGGGCTGAGACGCCCCTCGGCGACCCGAGCGATCACCCGGTGCCCTTGCGGCCCCCAGGCGAAAGCCGAGGTCCAAGCGACTGCCAGTATCGAGCAAGCACCGAGCCGGACGGCACGCGTCGCGATCATTGGGGCGACCTCGCTGGATGGACGGATCGACGAGGAGGGTGGACCGGCCGCCAGGGGCGGCACTGGCCGGTCGTCGCGATTCGAGTGCCTCGATGACCACGTCACGACGGATAAGCCCACGATATCACGACCGGCAGGAGGCCGCAAGTTGGCCCCGGGCAGCCGGCTGTTCGCCACGAGCGAGGATTCCCCCAATTCCAGCGTCAACGTCCGGCCGATCCCGGACCGCCCTATCCGCGTTCTGTCAAGGTCAGCCCTCCGCCTTCCTTCGTGCAGCCGTCCCTCCTCCCCTGACCGCGCCCTTGATTTCGCCTTCGTGCCGTGGATCGGCGGCGAATGCCGCAGACCGCGGCCCTGCCCAACGGAGGCGGACCATGAAGCAACACGGCCCCTGCAGCCCCGACGCCCGCTAGACGTGCCCACATTCCATCGTCTGTCCCGGATGCGGCGCGAAGCCCTGGCAGCGATGCAAACGCCAGCCAGGGCATCCCTGCGCCATGCACACGGAGCGATATCGGAAAGCGGAGAGCGCGATGCGACGCAATGCCCCGGCCTCGAACCGGTGGAGACGCCGTGGGGGATGGGTGCCGGAATTGCGCGAGGCTGTCGGGGGATCATGGGGGGCGCGGAAAGCCCGGAATGGCGTGGGCTAGATGCGGTTTTCCGATGAATTGCACACGACCCATACTAACCCGACGCGCGAGCGAGGGGATCGGCTGTGCGTCTGGCGCCGGCCTAGGCCAGTGTCCCTCGCTTGCGCGTCGGGTTAGTATCAACCGACATTGCGGCGGTCTTGTGTGCAACCCGCGTGTTAACCGCTCTAGATGCGGCTGTTTTAGGGAATGGCGCGGTCAGCGGGCATTGAACCCGCGTCTCAAGATTGAAAGGCTCGTATCCTTGTGTTGGTTCAGCGTGAATGGGAAAATCGGCCTCGCTCGCTAAGCCACGCGCCAGTGCCTTACCGCTGGAGTTGTGCGGCCGAGAGAGTCACCGCTCTCTCCTCTTGCGCGTCGGTCCGAAGACACCGAAGCAATTTGGTGCGAAGCATCAGACGTGCCCTCACTTGGCGGTTCATGTACCTCCCAACAGCACCTTGGAGGTGGGAGCCGCTGAAATGGGTGCAGCGATTCGCAGCCCCGTAGTTGGAGACTCTTCCCGAGGAACGGAGACGGCTGAACCGCTCACCTCCATCCCGGAGCCGTGGTCGCCCTCATCCAGTTGCTTCTGACAAGGGCATAGCCCATGTTCGATCTCGGGTCTTTCTGCACGCTTGTCATCATCGACTCGTGAACAGCTACGGTAGGAGGACTCTCATTCCGATCACGTTCTCTGATGCGATTCCGGGGCCGAGTATCAGGTCAAGTTGCTCAAGAACCGGCTGAACCCGCATCGATTATCTCGACCACTCACACGCAAGACGACGGTAGCCGCGGTGCCAATCAAGAGGGCCAAGGTCCCCATCAGCAAGCTGGATGGCTCTGGAACGACTTGGCCGTTGAATTCGTTGATATTCGCGTCGAAAGTAAAGTTGGGTGGGTCGTAATGGAGGGTAGCCGAGGTCAAACGATCGCCTGTTCTCGCACGGCTCGATCTGGCGGCGGCGACCGCACGACTGGCGGGCCGTGCCCCCCTATCTGGCGATGTCTTACCTCTACAAGCGATCGAATCGGTTCTGGCACCTGCTGATCCGCCACCGGCTGACCGGACCGGTCTGGCGTCCGCTGGTGGAATTGACGCGACGGAGGCACTTGCGGTTCCGTCGCCGGCTGGAGCGCCGTGCTGTCTCCGGCGACCGCCCGATGGCGGGAACGGTCGTGTCCGCTGGAGTCTGATCGATCACTGCTGCGTCAGCGGCGCACGGCCAATGTTCTTGCGTCGCATGAGAGCGGTCACGATATTTGACCTGCTTCCGATCACGATAGTCGATGTAAGCCGTGGTCTGCAAAGGACGGTGGTAGCGGTGGCCACCGCCATCACCGTGCGGAGCAATCAGAGTTTGTCACTCTTCGCATCCGGGGACTTGATGACTCGCAAGAGCACGTCATCTCGTCCTTTGGTGAAATCGAACAGCGACGGAAACTGGGCGACCGCTCGGCGGCCGGTTTTCTCGCTGTCGATCCGGATCATGCTGCGATCCTGCTTCACTTCGAGCACTTGGCCGGGTGGTCCCTTGTCATCCAGCCCGCGAACTTTGCCTGTGGCTATGTCTTCGATCAGGCCCGGCACCCGCTGGGCTCCGTACTTGAGCCATTCGCCCAAGGTGATCCGGCCATCCTTGGAATCGAAGTCGGCAGCGCCCTTGTCCAGGCCGTCGCGGCACAGGGCGTAGGTCAGTAGGCCGTGGCCGAGCCGGACATCCTCGAAGGCCGGGTTGGACGCCTGGCTGGCCGCCAGGATGCGCAGTGCGCTTGTCATAAGCCAGTTGCCCCAGTCCGCGGCTCCCCATCGGGCCCGGCTTGAACCCTTCCTGCTCGACGCTGGCCGACGAGAAACAGGCATCCACGATCATGACCATCTCGCCCGCATCGACGTCCCGCAGCCACAACGACAGCTCGTCCGTCGAAATGGCACGCTGGAGCAACGCCTTGTCCACCGCTTGCCCGGCTGGGCCGATATCGGAGGGGAACAGGTAGAACTGGCCGTCGGCCCCGTTGTAGCCATGCGTGCTGAACGTGATCAGCACCAGGTCCTCCGGCAGCGCCTTGTGCAAGTCTTTCGCAGCCGGCACCTGTTCGAGCGCCTTGGGATTCACCTCTTGGCCGGCCAGGATGGACAACACGTTGCGCACGTTTTGCTTGGTGGCCGTGTTTTCGATGACCGTCCGGTTTGCGCCGCGCCGCGCGCCTCGGCCAGCAAGGGCACCGCGACCACACCTTCGAACTGGCCCGACTCCTTGACAGTTTTTTCCAGCACCTTGGCCATCGCCCGGGCATCGGGCACGGCATAGCGCAGGTCCCAGCCGGGGTCATCGAAAGCGTTGACGCCGATGCAGACCAGGTATGCCGTCCCCTTGCGCAGGCGCCAGGTCAGCGGGAAGTTGATATGCGACACGGTGGGTCTGGCTCTTGACGCGATCCTTGTTGAAGGCGTAGGCGGAGAATTCGACCTGCTTGAGGCCGGCCTTCCGAGGCAATTTGACGTGCTCAAAACGAACGGACGCTCGTTCGGTAGCCGCGTCGAGCTCGACGATGCCGTCGCGCTGCGGGTGATAGCCGACCAGTTGGCCGTCGCGGAACAGCCGCAGGTCCCACACGCGGCTCGCAAGGGTCACCTTGCGGCCATCGCGGTCGAAGTCGCGCTTCTGGTCAGCGACCTCAATTGTGAGCAGATATTCATCAGTATGGCCAGGCTGCCTTTCGACCTTGGCGATTCGGACTAGAGGCTGGACGCGGTTAAGGCTCTGAAGATCGCGGACCGGCTTGAACCTTTCCCCGGCCATGACGCGCGCGAGCAAGCGTGGCTCATAGTAATCGCGCATGAAGATTTCTGGAGGCAGCGGGGTAAAAGGATCGTCAGGCATGACCCAGTGGGCGCCTTTCACTTCGTCCAAGTTGGCGGCATCGAACCGGCCCTCGCGATCGACGACCGCCCAGTTGCCGTCCCTGAAGCTGATCAGGCTGCACAATTCCCGGCCCGTCTGCGCTTCCCAGATACGGGTCGTGCTGTCCTCGCTGCCTGTCAACACGTGCTCGCCATCCGGCGAGAACGCCACGGAGGTAACCGAACTGGCATGCCCCGTGAAAACGCGGAGCTCCATGCCGCTTTGCGCATCCCACGACCGCGCCGTCTTGTCCCGGCTACCGGTCAGTACCTGTTTGCCGTCCGGTGAGAACGCCACGGACGTAACCACTTCGGAATGTCCCGTGAAGGTGCATAGTTCCCTGACGCTCTGGGCATCCCACAACCGCGCCGTCTTATCAAGACTTCCGGTCAACACCAGCTTGCCGTCCGGTGAGAACGCCACGGAGCTAACCAACGAGGTATGCCCCGTGAAGGTGCGGTGTATCGTTCCGCTTGGGACGTCCCACAACCGCGCCCTGGAGTTCCAGCTCCCTGTCAGCACCAGCTTGCCGTTCGGCGAGAACGCCACGGAGGTAACCATGCCGACATACGCCTTGTAGTCATGCCCCATGGCGCAAAGTTCCTTGCCGGTGACCACATCCCACAACCGGGCCGTCTGGTCGTGACTCCCTGTGAGCACCTGCTTGCCGTCCGGCGAGAATGCCACGGAGGCAACCTCGTTGGCATGCCCCGTAAACGTGCGGAGTTCCTGGCCGCTCCGAGCGTCCCACAATCGCGCCGTCTTGTCCGTGCTCCCGGTCAGTACCCGTTTGCCGTCAGGCGCGAACGCCACGGAATTAATTCTATGGTCATGCCCCACGAAGGCGCGGAGTTGCTTGCCGCTCTGGGCGTCCCACAACCGCGGAGCAGTGTCCCCGTTGCCTGTCAGCATCTGCTTGCCGTCCGGCGCGAACGCCACGGCGTCAATACTCCCGGCACGCCCCGTGAAGGTACGGAGTTCCTGGCCGCTCTGGGCGTCCCACAACCGCGCCGTACCGTCCGAGCTACCGGTCAGTACCTGCTTGCCGTCCGGCGCGAACGTCACGGAACTAACCCCATTGGCATGCCACGTGAAGGCGCGGAGTTCCTTGCCGCTCTGGGCATCCCACAACCGCGCCGTCCGGGCAGAGGCGGTCAGGCGCGGGGGGGATAGGGTGCCGCCGTCGCGAACGATAAACTTCGTCCCAGGAGTCAGCGCCCTATACGGGTCCCAAATGCAGGTCAGCACCTGCATGCCGTCCGGCGAGAACGCCACCGAGCTAACCCAGGTGGCATGCCCCGTGAAGGCGCGGAGTTCCTTGCCGCTTTGGACATCCCACAACCGCGCCGTAAGGTCCCTGCTGCCGGTGAGCACATGCTTGCCGTCCGGTGCGAATGCCACGGAGCTAACCAACCCGGTATGCCCCGTGAAGGCGCGGAGTTCCTTGCCGCTTTGGGCGTCCCACAACCGCGCCGTTTTGTCCAGGCTGCCCGTCAGCACCTGCTTGCCGCCCGGTGCGAACGCAACGGACCAAACTGCATCGGCATGCCCCACGAAGGCGCGGAGTTCCTTGCCGCTCTGGGCGTTCCATAACCGGGCCGTGTTGTCATAGCTGCCGGTCAGCACCTGCCTACCGTCCGGTGCGAACGCAACGGAGGCAACGTCACCGGCATGCCCGGTGAAGGTGCGCAGTTCTTTGCCCGTGGCCGCATCCCACAACCGGGCCGTCTCGTCGTTACTCCCCGTGAGCACTTGTTGGCCGTCCGGCGCGAATGCCACGCAGGTCACCCATTCGGTATGCCCGGTGAAGGCGCGGAGTGCCATGCCACTCTGGGTATCCCACAACCGGGCCGTCTTGTCGGAGCCGCCGGTCAGCACCTGCTTGCCATCCCGCGAGAACGCCACGGAGGTAACCTCATCGGAATGCCCGAGCTGCGCCACCAGCCACGGTCGCGTGTACGTCTCCGCCAGCTCCGAGGGGTGGGGGGCCGCTTCCCCCTCGGGCGTCCATTCGCGGACCATGTCGCGGCTGGACAGGTCGCCCTCTGCGTTCCAGGTCACCACCGTAATCTGATTTCGCTTGCCGGGGAGGATTGGGGCGACAGCCAGGTCGACGGTCAAGGTGGACTGCTTGGCATTGCTGTCAAACTTGGGCCCGCGGGCGTCGTCGAGGAATTTCTTGCCGTTGACGAAGACCTGCACCTTGCCGATGCCGCCGCCGCGGTTGTTCAAGTTGAGCTTCAACTGCGTGGACTTGCCCACCGGGGCGCTGAAATCCGCGTCGGGGAAGAGTTTCACGTCGGTGGAGGCGGCGACTTGCCGCAGCGGCTCTTTGTTGAACCCGAGCGTCTTGGCCAGCAGGCCGTGGTCGTAGTAGCCGTCCTTGAGCTGCTTCAAGGCGATGGGCTCGTTGCCGACCACCCAGTGCAGCCCCTCCACGTCGCCGCCGTTGGCGGCATCGAAGCGGCCCTCGGGATCGACCACCGCCCAGGTGCCGTCCTCGAAGCTGATGAACTTGCACAATTCCCGGCCGGTCTGCGCTTCCCAGATTCGGGTCGTGCTGTCCTTGCTCCCGGTCAGCACCTGTTTGCCGTCGGGCGAGAACGCCACGGAGAGAACCGCACCGTAATGCCCCGTGAAGGTGCGGAGTGCCTTGCCGCTCCGGGCGTCCCACAACCGCGCCGTGTTGTCAAAGCTGCCGATCAGAACCTGCTTGCCGTCCGGCGAGAACGCCACGGAAAGAACCGCGGCGTCACGCCCCTTGAAGGCGCGGAGTGCCTTGCCGCTCCGGGCATCCCACAACCGCGCTGTCTTGTCCCCGCTTCCGGTCAGCACCTGCTTGCCGTCCGGCGAGAACGCCACAGAGTTAACCACACGGGCATGCCCCGTGAAGGTGCGGAGTGCCTTGCCGCTTTGGGCGTCCCACAACCGCGCCGTCTTGTCTCGACTGCCGGTCAGCACCTGCTTGCCGTCCGGCGAGAACGCCACGGAGCCCAACGATATCGGCATGCCCCGTGAAGGTGCGGAGTTCCTTGCCGCTTTGGGCGTCCCACAACCGCGCCGTCTTGTCCCAGCTTCCGGTCAGTACCTGCTTGCCGTCCGGCGAGAACGCCACGGAGAGAACGGCATTGGAATGCCCCGTGAACGTGCGGAGTTCCTTGCCGCTCTCGGCGTCACACAACCGCGCCGTCCCGTCTTGACTTCCGGTCAGCACCTGCTTGCCGTCCGGCGAGAACGCCACGGAGTACACCTTCCCGCCATGCTCCGTGAACGGTGCGGACTTCCTTGCCGTTCTGGGCGTCCCACAACCGCGCCGTACGGTCATGGCTCCCGGTCAACACCTGCTTGCCGTCCGGCGAGAACGCCACGGAGCTAACCAAACCGGCATGCCCCGTGAAGGCGCGGAGTTCCTGGCCGCTCTGGGCATCCCACAACCGCGCCGTCCCGTCATTAATTCCGGTTAGCACCTGCTTCCCGTCCGGCGAGAACGCCACGGAGTTAACCGCACCCTCCTGCTCCGTGAAGATGCGGAGTGCCTTGCCGCTTTGGGCGTCCCACAACCGCGCCGTCTTGTCTTCACTGCCGGTCAGCACCTGCTTGCCGTCCGGCGAGAACGCCACGGACGTAACCTCGTCGGAATGTCCCGTGAAGGTGCGGAGTGCCTTGCCGCTTTGGGCGTCCCACAACCGCGCCGTCTTGTCTTCACTTCCGGTCAGCACCTGCTTGCCGTCCGGCGAGAACGCCACGGACGTAACCCGTTCGGAATGTCCCGTGAAGGAGCGGAGTGCCTTGCCGCTTTGGGCGTCCCACAACCGCGCTGTGGGCCGCGCCTCCTCGTCCAAGCTGTAGCCGGTCAGCACCTGCTTACCGTCCGGCGAGAACGCCACAGAATTACTAAAATCTAAATCTAAATCGGCATCCCCATGGAACTCGCGGAGTTCCTTGCCGGTCTCGGTGTCCCACAACGTGGCGGGGTCCAAGAAATTGCCGATCAGCACCTGCTTGCCGTCGGGCGAGAATGCCACGGAGGTAACCGACTCGGTATGCTCCGTGAAGGTGCGGAGTACCTTGCCGCTTTGGGCGTCCCACAACCGCACCGTCTCGTCATGGCTGCCGGTCAGCACCTGCTTGCCGTCTGGCGAGAACGCCACGGAGGTAACGGAATCGGAATGCCCGGTGAAGGTGCGGAGTGCCTTGCCGCTTTGGGCGTCCCACAACCGCGCCGTCCCGTCATCGCTGGCGGTCAGCACCTGCTTGCCGTCCGGCGAGAACGCCACGGAGAGAACCGCTTCGGCATGCCCGAGCTGCGCCACGAGCCGCGGTCGCGTGTCCGCCTCCACTTTCGGATCGTCGGCCCGCGTGCCGCCGCCGGACAACCAGACACTCGTGAGCCCGACGATGATGGACCAGAAGTTGCGGCGCTGCATGGCGAGTTCCTTACCGTGTTGAGTGCGAAAAGTCCCGGGAACACCCGGTCAAGGGCGCTTGCCCGGCACGACTTGCCAGGTACAGAGGACCACCGCGGATTCCTCCACTTCTGTACGCGCCGCACTGCGCGTGCCCTCCGTGCGATTGCCGTACAGCGAGTGTTGTAGCAGTTTGCCCAGCGGCGTCTGCAGGGCCGTTGGGCCTCCTCGGGTTCGCTCCAGGTCCTTGGCTTTCTCAAGCGATGCCTGCTCCAGGCACGCGAAGCTGACCGGCTGTTGCAACTTTTGCGACCTGACCGCGATCAGGACCATGTGCTCCATTGCCAGCACCTTCGTGTTGAGCGTGGAGATGATGGGCAGCGTCTGCGTCTTCGCTTCCACGCGGCTGACTTCGCCCGCTCCTCGTGGGTAGAGACAGTATATGCCGCAGTCGCTGTCGATGTACAGCAGGGTGACATCGACCGGGAACGGGTTGGGGTTGTGGACACGGAACTGCACCAGGTCGCCGTCAAACAACTTGACGCCGGGGGCCGGCCAGGCGATGGGCTGGCCTTGCCTGTCCGTTTTGTCCTTGAGCAGGCGGATCTCCAGGGTCACCTTCACGCCCGTGTCGATCGATTCGTCCGCATGGCTGCGTGCCAGGTCGGCCGAGGGGTCGGTGGCCAGTTTCTTCAGGTTCTGGACCCGGGCAATGCGACCGAGGCGGTCATCCAGGGTCGCGCTCAGTTTTTCGTCATCGGCATACGGGCCGAAGAGCGGCGGCAACGGCTGGCCAGCGGCCGGCGCCGCCAGCCCGGACGCGGGCACCAGGTAGACCTTGCCGTCCTGCACGCGCAGCAACCAGTCGGCCTTGCCGGCCTCGGCAACGGCGGCGAGGATCGACCCTTCCTTGCCCGCCAGCCTGGTCAACTCCGCGCTGTGGCGCTTGCGGTCGGCCTCGGGGACGGGATCGCCCCGGTTGTCGAGCGGATCGACGGCCACCTTGACCTTCATGTCGCCGTAGTCGATGGCGACCACCTCGCAGCGTCCCTGGTCGGGCAGCTTGTCGTTGGCCGGCTGGCCCTTGAACGGGCACGGCTCGACCACGGAGGCGCCGGTCTCCACCGCGGTGGCGCGCACGTAGCCCAGCGGCTCATCGCCCTTGGCCCCAGCAGGCGGGTAGACGGCCAGGATGCTCCCCCTGGTGAGGCCGTGAATGAGGCCATAGGTCACCTTCAGGTTGTCGTCCATCTTGACGAGTCGAATCAGCGACCGCCTGGGATGCTCCTTCAGACCGAGGACCTCGCGGTTCTGATCCTTGCCTTCGAGCATGGGGGTCGGGGAGTTCCGGCCCCAGCCGCTGTACTGGCCCTGGACTCGTTGCGCCAGTTCAAGGTACGTCAGCGGCTCTTCAGCCCGGGTAAGGATCTGGTTGATGGTGAACGTCATCAGGCCGTAGGGTTTGCCGTCCGGCGCGTCATCGGGCAGCCGTTTTTCCACGGTCGTTTCCGTCGACTGGCAAGCGTACAGGATCGCTACGCCGTCCAGCCGAGGCAGCGGCAGGGCCGAGGCCTCGGGGGCGCCAAGTTTCTTCTCCCCTTGCGGTGGCTTGCGCTCCGCGGCGATTTTGGCGGCCCGGTCCATCGCTGCCCTAGGGATTTCCAGTCCGCCCTTGGCCACGGGGTCGACCTGGCGCTTTTTCTCCTCGTCAATGGCGCGGACGCCACTACCGGAATGGCAAGCATCCAGGACGACAAACACGGAGGCCTTTTTGTCCGGGACCAGCCGGAGCCAGGCGCCGATCTCGTCGCCGCGGATGGCGTTGGGCACCTGGCCGCTGTCATTGTCCCACTTGCCGACATCGCGAGGCAGAAAGATGCGGTCAAAGCCGTCGGGCTGTGGGAAGGGGGCCTTGTCGCTCTGCGGTTGCAGGCTGCCGTGGCCGCCCATGACGACCACTGCCTGCTCGCCGGGCTTGACCACTTCTGGCCAGGCGCTTGAACTCGCGTTCGATGTTCTTGCGCGTCGGCAGGTTGTCCCGGCCGGCATGCTCGGACAGGATACGGACGTTGGCCTCCGGGAAGCCGTAACGCTTCGTCAGCAGCTCCTTCATCAGGAGCATGTCATTCTCGGGTCCGTCCAGGTGCATCCGCCTTTTCCAGATTTTCGTAGAAGGTGACGCCGATCAGCAGCGCATGATTGCCGGAAACCTTGACCCCCGGGACGGAATCGACCTTAACCGTGCGGGCCGGCTCGGCCGGCGCCTGGGCCACTCGTAAAGGCGCTTCGGCGATTGTTCCCGAGGAGCGGGTACGTCCGCCCCCCTCGAGCGAGAAACCCCGAAACCGAGGCCGAGGCCTGAGACGATCACCAAGACGGCCCCCACGGTTCGGAGTGGAAAACGCCGTGAACACATTGGAATCACCTCATACCCCTTTTCGCGAGCGTCAGGGCTTTCTTTTCCAGGCTCGCGGCTTCATCGGCGCGACCGAGCAGGCCCAGATGCCGAGCGGAAGCGAGAAGCACCCAAGGTTCCGCGGGCATTTCCTTGGCCAGGCTCTCGAACAACCGGTTCGATTCATCGTACACGTGACTTGCCTCAAATAGCATTGCGGCGAGCAGCCTATCGGAGACTTCCTTGCTGCCCGCTAGCCGTTGAACCGGTTCAAAGTCGCGGGCTTGGCTCTTCGTCGCCACCGTCAGTCTGCCCTGCGTGATGACGTTCTTCCCGGAAGATAGAACCCTCCAGGTGTATGTTTCGCCGCGTTCGAGGCCCTGACGGCCCTTCGGAAACGCGAGTTCCGGCTTGCGCAAGCGTTCAGACCATAAGAGCTGGTCCGCGCAGAACCGTGTCGCCGGGGAAAAGTTGTAATTCGTACTCGCCCGCATTTTCCCCCTTGGCCCAGACAAAGGTGGGGCGATCGCTCAACACCGTCGCGTCATTGATCGGTCCTTCCGGCAACGGCGGCGCACGAACGTCCCGGATGCGCGCGACTGCGGCCCTCGCACTGGCGGCAAGGGTTCGCAATCCATTGAGCTGGGTCTTGGGCAAGGCGGTCTTCTCACGTTGCACGGCCTCCGCCGGCGCACCTCCCGAGTCCGTAATGCGTATGGTGAAGCCGGGCTTCAACGTCTCCTTGTGCCCATCACGGAGAAACAAGATCTGCACGCCGCCCAGGGGCGGAACAGGGACCTCATCTCCCGGTCGCAATAAGTCCATGCGGCGGAGCTTCAGGGGGCCCTGCACGGTCAGCACCATGGCGACGGGCTCGGGCGGTTCGTCGGCACCGAGCAATGACACCAACGCCAGTATCGAAGCAAGCATTGCCAGCGACCCCTGACAAAGACGACCAATTTCTTATCGTGCGGAACGACTCGATCGATGGGTCGCCGCCCCCGTGGATTGTTCATGGTTCACAATATGCCGCCTGAAGGGGGGCTTGCTTGCCCGTGATGGTCGTCGTCACGGCTTGCTCCGCAATGCCGAGGCGAGTTCGTTCCTCCAGAGGGACAGCGGCACACGTCTCGCTGGTAATCAGAATACACGAGCCGAAGCGCTTGTTCTCGCCTTCGATTCGAGCGGCTGTGTTGACTGTGTCGCCAATGGCCGTGAAATCCAGTCGAGTTGGCGTGCCGACGGCGCCAAGGACCACCGGTCCGGTATGAATACCGACGCCGATTCGTAAGCCGCCACAGCCAAGCTTCGCCCAAACTGATTGGTTGCTCTCCACAGAGCGGACAATCGCCCGGGCCGCGCGGACCGCGGCGGCCGCATGATCGGCGCGTTCGGGAATGGCCCCGAAGAGAACCATCAAGCCGTCGCCGATGAACTTGTCGATGCCCCCACCTTCCGCCTCAATGAGAGGCACCACGGCCTGGTAGTAGGCATTCAATAGCGCGACGACCTGGGTGGGGCTATGCCGTTCCGAAAAATCGGTGAACCCGCGGATGTCCGCGAACAGGACGGTAACCACGCGTGACTCGCCCCCGAGTCGCAAACGATCCGGATCAATTTCGAGGGCCTGCGCGATCGGGGCGGACTTGACCGCCCGCAGCACTCGCCGCAAAACGCGCCAGCGCAACGCGAATGCGACCGAGTAGGTCAGCGCGCCGAGCAGTAGCATAGCGGACATTTCCACGCGCCAGTAGCCAAAGACGAATGCGGCCAGGGCGGCCGCTTTCCAGCCGAAATGGTGGACCAATGCCACAGCGAATCCGGCGCCAAGGTCCAGCGCAGGAACGCGTGGCCGAGCGCGGCCCCGAGGAACAAACACCACGGCAGCGATGCCAACCACCAGGGCGTGGTGATAAATGCGCGATCGTGGAGAGTCGCCACGATGTTCGCGTGCAACTCGGGCCCCGTCATCAATCCACCACCCGTGCGGTGCAAATAATCGGCGTAGCGATTGCTGTAAGGCGTGTTATGGGCGTCCTGTCCAGCCGGACCGGCGCTGCCGATAATCACGATCGCCCCGTTCGCTGCCGGCAGTTGTTCCTTTCGGCGCGCTGCGCCGAGCACTTCGGCGAGCGAGATGGGGCGAAATGCACCCGGCGGCCCAACAAAGTTGATGCGCATTTTTTGCTCGGCGTCCAGCGGAATCACGAGGCCGGCGAGCGATAGGAAGCGGCGTTCAGAATCCCAGGCGACCTCCTGCTGGCGAGCCTTGGCCGCGAGCGCCAGCCCGAACTGGTAGGACACTGCGCCGGCGTCGGTTCTTATCGCGAGCTGTTGCCGGCGCACGAACTGGTCGCTGTCTTCGGTGAGGTTTACCATGCCAAAATCCGTGCCGAGGGGCTCCGGATCGGCGAGCGCCTTCATCTGCCATTGGAACAGCGGCCGCACGAGTTGACCGGCAACCTGCCATTCCGGAAGGACAACCTTCCGCGACTGCTCGATGGCCAATCCCATCGTGGTGGCATCGCCTTCGCCACCGGCCTGCAGTGCCGGCATGGTCGTCAGCGTTTGCGGAATTAGCACGTCGATGCCGATTGCGGCAGCACCCTGCTGGTCGAGGTAGCGCACGGTCTCGGCCAACTCGGGACTGAGAAAGACGGCCGGCTTGCGCCGCTCGTCCAGCGAGGCGTCATCGATACTGACGAGCAGGATGCGCGTCGATGTGGCTCGTTGCCCGCGTAGCGCAAACGAGCCGTCGAGAAGCCAATCCTCAATGCCGCGAACGAGCGGGACCTGACCAAGACCCAAGGCGATGAGTGCACACACCAGCCCGACGAATACGCCACGAAACGGCGACAATCGGCGCGAAAGGAAGCGTGCCGATTGGGGAAAAGCCGTAATGTGCTCAGGCGACTGCATGGCGATTATTAGGGCCAAGAAAACAAATTGGCAATCACGCGAGTGAATTTTTTAAGCGTGATCGCAAATTATGTGCGCAAAATCACTGCGTTTTGGTACACGACGAAGCTGTTCAACGACAACCTCACGGACTTTGACCGTGCGCTCTTACTCGCAGAACGGATCGCGACCGTGCGCTCCGACTCTCAGAATTACCAAGAGCCAAACGATTATAGACCACGGTCCAATTCTAGGCTTTGTTGCTGTCCTGACCTCTCCGCGAATGTGGCTTTGAAATAGACCGCCGATCTGGTTACGATGCTCATCGACAACCGTCAATGGTGGACCATCAGACACCTGTTGGATTGCAATGGGTGGATACTACCCCGAAATCCTTCGGATTTCGCCCACGGTATCGGCGGGTGCTATGGAGACGATCGACCTCTCGACCCCGCTTCGCCTCGGAACGGCCTTCCGCTTCCCGCTACAGCACCAGCTCGCCCGGCGAGAATTGCTCTGGGGAGCCTTCCTGCTTTTAGTCCTGCCCGGCGTTGGCTGGCTGTTGAACATGGGCCATCGAATCCAGATGGTCCACAACATGCAACACGGGCGGGTCTGCTGGCCCGCTTGGGTCGGTTACCGGCACTTGCTCAAGTTGGGTACGGTCACCTTCCTGGGCATGGTCGAGTACCACCTGCCCGCGACCTTCACAGGGCTGCTGGCCTGGCGGCTCGGGATCGGCTGGCTCTGGCCGATCGCGGCGGCACTCGGGATCGCGGCGACCGTCGCCGTGCCGGGCTACATGTCGCACTACTGCGTCGAGTTCGACGCCTCGGAGGTCTTCAACCCCTTCAAGGCCCTGCGTCGGGTCTCCCAGGGAGGGGGGGGTTATTGGCACGCCTGGGCGATCGCCCTCGCGGCCCTCACCGCCTCGTTCGCCGGGCTGCTGGCCTTGGGCGTCGGCTTCCTGGTCACGAGCGTCTGGTTCTGGCAAGTGGCCGGGTTCAGCTTCGCGACGGTCTTCACGCAGCGGTTCCGGCTCCGATCGCCAACGTGACGGCAGCGCCAGGCAGTCCGGAGAGGACGACCTTGCTCGCGGGCCACACGGGCCGCCATTGCCGTTCGTGACCCCTACTGACGGAATCCGTTTATGAAGCGACTGGCCGACGGCTTGTATTTGCTTCACGGCCTCCTGCCGTTCGCGATCAACATTTATCTGATGGGGGACGTGATCGTCGATGCCGGCACGCGCCACGCGGCCCGACGCATCCTCCGCCAAGTCCGTGGCCGTTCCATTACCGCCCTGACGCTGACACACGCGCACCCCGACCACCAGGGATCTTGTCATCAGGTCTGCGAGGGCGCTGGGAACCCCCTTGTGGTGCAGCGATGGCGACGCCGAAGCGGTCGAGGACCCCGGGGTCATGTTGCAGAGGTTGCCGAGGAATTGGCTGACCCGGATGATCGGTCCACTCTGGGCCGGGCCGCCTCACCCGGTCGCGCGACGGCTCCGAGATGGGGATGAGGTCGGGGGCTTCACCGTCATCGAAACTCCCGGCCACAGCGCAGGCCACGTATCTTATTCGCGCAGCCGACCGTGTGCTCGTCCTTGGCGACGTCCTCGCCAACTTCAGTCCTCCGGCCGGTCTCGGCGGCCTCTGTGAACCCCCGCTCCTATTCTCGACCGACCCGGCCGAGAATCGCCGCTCGGCCCGCCGTGTCGCCGACTTGGAACCGGCGCTGGTCTGCTTCGGCCACGGGCCTCCTCTGGAACAACACATCGCGTTTCGTCGATTACATCGGACGACTGGCCGTGGATTGAAATGGCCAAGCGAGGGTAGATCCAAACGGTCGTGTCATCGGCCGCCAATTGGAACTCGTAGGCATCCTCTACTTGATGGCGGTTTGGCGTCCGATAATCAGCCTTTTATGTTCGATTGGCCCAGCCGACGGACCACCCTCGCACTGACCTCGGCATCACCAGACGCTGCGAACGGCAGCATGATAGAATAGCGGTTGCTGTTGAAGCACGAACCCACTAGGCTTAGACCGATTGCTCAAATCGACGAATAGCAACAGATCGGAACAAATCCGCGATGGCCAAAATCGCTTTTAAGCCTGATTCCAGCTTCTTTGAAAAGATCGTGCGGGGAGCGATCGGCACCCGCGCCGTGTGTGAGGATCTCAATGATCACGGACACAACATGACGGAACTGGAGCGCGGTTCTTTGGACACCAAACTGTGGAAAGATGTCAAACGCAAACGAGTACGCATTCCTGACTTGATATGCGTTAACTGCGGACTCAGGGTTGAAAGCCGAGCCAAAGCAAAAGCCGAACTTACCATGTCCCATAGCGAGAGCGATGCGGAACGGGCTTGGGATTTCGGCATGGTCGATGCTGACTACGTCGCGTTCCCCGTATGCGAGTCCACAGGTAAACGATTTTGGAGTCAAGGCAAGCTCCGCACCAACGCCTCCTACTGGCACGAACGTAATTGGACCCAGTGGAGTCTTCTAGGAAAGATTAATTATTTCTATGTCTCTGAGTTTCGTGCGAATCCTTTTCAGAAAAAGGCGACCAAAGGTGTGACGGAGGGTTCTGAAACCATCATCGAATGGCCCGCAACGTTCTCGACACGCACGGGGCATGTCGAAGCTGTCGATGGCCAGCGCGTTGCGATCCGCAGGACCTCTGACCGGCACCTTTACGCTTGGTCGATACCAGCGAACCGACGCATCTTCGTCGCACCAGGCGAGGCGATCCAGGAACATCAGGTGATCGCGTCTGCGGTGAAACCTGTCGACGCCCCACAGCTCACGTGCATTGGACGCCTGCCGGACAGCCACATCGCTACCCTCTTAACATCACGCGAACGCACTCAACGCTTTACGGGAGTCAAACTCGCACGGCTTCGGCGTGACAAGAGCCATACGCATATCATCCACCAACTGACCGTAGATGCCGAAGAGGATATCTACATACGCCTCGAAGGGATGGCCTACCTCGCATCCGTTGCCGGATACTCGGCACGCGAGCTGTTTGATGCCCCCCTGCATGGTCCCGACCAGCAGACGCAGCTTGAGGCCGTTATCGCAATCGGGGAAACAGCCACGCCAGAGGCAGTTGGACTACTGTCAGATATCCTCGACCATAGGGATCACCCGTACTTCCTACGGAGTGCCGCCGCGTGGTGCCTGGGACAAATCGGCGGGGAGGCGGCTATCAGCAAACTGATACAGCTTTTCCGCGATGTGGACGTAAAGCTTCGGGAAGAAGCCCTGGATCGAATCGTCTCTATTGGGCAAGACGCCTTACCAGCTCTTTTCGACCATATCGATGCAAACGACAAGGATTTGGCAGCCGGTTGTGCCGAGGCGCTCCGGCAGCAGCCTTTGCCTGACGAGATGTTACGGAAACTGCTTCCCATATTGCAGGGTCAGGCCACGTTGCCTGTCTGGCCCGTCTGGCTTTTCGGCAATTTGCCACGCCAACGGGTAGGTCCCATCATCGCCGAGTTGCAAACGACCGCGCCACAGCTTCATTACGCCGTCAGCCTCCTTTGGTCATTTACGGAAAGCTGGATCGCCCAGCGATGGGAGCTGAACCCTGGCACGAATTTTAGCGACACAGAGGATGTAGACGATGTTTGAATTTCCAGCCGACGCCCAGGTCTACGATACCGCCCTTGGCACTCAGCTGACCGGCGACAGCCAGGAACTGCTGGCCGTGCTCCCCGACGACAGTGTCGATCTGATTATGACAAGCCCTCCCTTCGCCCTTCTGAGGCAGAAAGCATACGGCAATGAGCAGCAAGCTGATTACGTTGCATGGCTCAGCAGTTTCGGACAGGCAGCTTACCGTGTCTTGAAGCCAAGCGGCAGCTTCGTTCTTGATCTCGGTGGAGCTTACGAACGGGGGAAACCCATCCGCTCCCTTTATAATTTCCGTGTGCTCATCAATTTTTGCGATACTCTTGGTTATTTCCTGGCTGAGGAGTTCTTCTGGTTCAACCCGGCCAAACTTCCATCCCCCATCGAATGGGTCAACAAACGGAAAATCCGGGCCAAAGACGCAGTAAATACGGTTTGGTGGTTCTCGAAAACGGAGTTCCCCAAGGCCGATGTGACGAAGGTGCTGGCTCCCTACTCGGAGCGGATGAAAACGCTGCTAAAGAATCCATCCGCGTTTTATACGCCCAAGGAGCGGCCCTCGGGTCATGACATCGCCGAAGCATTCGGCAAGGACAACGGCGGTGCCATTCCTTCCAATCTACTTCAGATTCCGAACACCGAAAGCAATTCCCATTACTTTCGCTACTGCAAGATGCTCGACCGCGAGAGCCATCCGGCACGATTTCCGGCTGATTTGCCTAAGTTCTTCATCCAATTCCTCACCGATCCCGGAGATGTCGTGTTAGACATTTTTTCGGGATCGAACACCACGGGATATGTCGCGGAGCAGCATCAACGGCGATGGTTAAGCATGGAGCTTGACCGGAGCTATGCCGCCCTATCAGCCCTCCGCTTCATGGAGGATTGGCCGGAACACGCGATCCGCTCATCGCTGGCAAGTATCGAAGCCGGGAACTTTATGCGGCTCAAAGACCCCAACATCGGTCTGTTCGACAATGAACCCGAATCTCCCAGGCCAAAGCCACCGGGCGCGGATGCACCAGCTCAGGCGCTGCTTTTCACCACATAGGGGTTTAGGCCATTTTGAAACAATGAGGCGACACTCGGCTAGAAGTTCGGCGTTTCTCGATATCGCCGTTCCAGCTCCGCCAGCAGGATCGGTCGTTGCTTTTTGGATCGGGCTTTCCTCATGACCTTGCGGCGGTTGAGCGCCTGTTTTTGGCACGGTGGCTCTCGGGCTGTGCGGTACGCCAACAGATCGTCGACCGTGAATGGCCCGGGATGCGCCGCGTGCGCATCCAAGGTGGGGACCATCGTCGCCCCTTCTTGAACGATCCGAACCCCCGCGTGGCGATGACCGTGGATCCGCCGCTCGTGACTCTTGGGCAAGCGAAACCACCGTTCCAGATCGAGATTGTCCTTGATCTCTTCAAACGTGCCCACGCCAACGAACAGGCCGGCGAGGAAGCTAATCATCACCCGGACCATGTGCTGGCGAATCGGATCCTCAGCCGGCTTCAATTCCTCGATCAACTCTTCGAACCTCTTCTGGCGATCCGCGCAATCCCCCTCTTCCGGTTTGAGGGTCGCGGCGATCTTCTCCATGTCCTTGACGTATCCTCGGATCTCGTCTTGCTCGGCCTGGACGGCGTTCAGACCACGGTCGATGCAGCCAGCCAAGCGATCGAGTTGCTTCTCTTCGAAGCCCCTTTTTTCTCGTCCAAATTCCGAAGGATCGACTCGCGGACTTCATCCAAAGCTCCGGCCATTTCCAGGCCGGGCGGATGGAGCGGCCCTCCCTGATCGCCATTGAGAATCCCGCGGACCGCCGCGCAATACTCCAGCACCACGGCGCCGGCCGAATCGGCTTGGGGAGCGGGCGAATTCGCCGGGCCCACCAACACCGTCAGTGCAGCTTCAGGATCGTCGGCCGCGAGGTCTTCCGACGCCTGGACGCTCTGCCGCTTGAGCACGGCTTGTTCGATCTTCCGCAGGCCTGCGCACCTTGTGTCGCATCTGGACCTTGGCATGACTGTCGGCCTCCAGCACGGGCTTGGCCACATCCCTCAGGAAATGGTTGTCGCAGTAGCGATGCGGCACATCCGGAAATTCCGCCGCGATCCCCGTCACGAAAGCATCTTGCTTGTCCGAGATCCAAAGCACGACCGGTTTGCCCAGGGATTGGGCCCACTCCTTGGCCTTGGTGATCAACCGTTGGACCTCGGCGGCCGTCGCCGACAGCAAGGCCTCTGCGAACCAGACTCGCTTCTGGGTCAGTTCCCTCACGACGTACAGGGTCTCGTGTCCCTTCTCGGGTTGGAGGCCGTCGATGGTGAGGATCAGCTCGTCGACCGATTCGTATTGCCGTCGCAACATCTCGGGGTCTTGCTGGCGGGCGGCGAGCATGACCTGATAGCGATGGATGTAATTACTGATCGCGTCGTGAGAAAGCTTGATCCCGTAGTCGTCGACCAGTTCGCCTTGGATCTGGGGAACACCCCAATGTCGAGCGAACCGTCGATGGCCGATCCAGCAAAAGACGTCCCAGCCGATCGCCCAATGCGGTGGGGCGATGCTCGCTTCGATTTCGGGGCTCTTGGTCTTGCTGTGCCGGGACAACGGGGGTCGGGACAATGGTTGAGTTTGCAGATCAGTTCCACGGGACCGTCGAGTGTATGAAGGTGACGATAGCGGTGATCGCAGATGTACATCCTGTGTCCACAGACCGGGCAATCGCGATCAAGGACGTCGAGTTCCCACATCGCGAAATCGGTATCCACAGGCCAATGATAAGGCATCGCGCCGACCCCCCTGCCCTGGTGAGATTCTAAAAGCAGAGCAACCAGGACAAGAGGTTACGACAAAAACCTGGCGACTTCTAGCCACCTGTCGAACCGTTGTTTTGAAACGGTACTCCCATGTCGCAATCCCCAGGCCCGCCACTGGACAGCTCATACCATCCGAGCTCCTCGAATTGCTCGTTGAAACCATCCCGCTCCTTGTCCGCTCGAAGGCGGGTTTGCTGGACTTTTTCCAAGGAGCGGGAGTGCCGCCATCGTCGCCGTGCTTGACACCATCGTCGGCCCATTCGCCATCTTCTCGGCTTATCATGTAAATCAGCGGCGTTGGAACTGATCGCGAAAAAGTGACCCACCTGGGGGCAATCTGAGCGCCTAAAACTGACCCACCGCAGCCGCCTCCGGTAAGGTGAACGTTCCGACAGCGAACGATTTACCTCACGGAGGGTCAAGGACGTGCTTACGGTGGACGACTACGGAGCCATTCGGAGAGCGCGGCGCGATGGCAAGTCCATCCGCCAGATCGCCAGCGAATTCGAGCATTCGCGCAACACCATCCGCAAGATTCTCAAGCAAGCTGAGCCCACTCCTCGCCCGTCAACCCGGGATCGGTTCGCCCCGCTGTTGGGGCCTGTCGAGGCGGTCATCGACCAGGTCCTCATCGACGACGAGTCCGCCCCGCCCAAGCAACGTCACACCGCCGCCCAGCTTTTCCGACGGCTTCGCGACGAGCACGGCTACCGCGGCGGGTATGCCCAGGTACAACGCTACGTGCTCAAGCACCGACGTCGAGATCGGGAGACGTTCATCCCCCTGGGACACCTGCCGGGTCGGCGGCTCGAGGCCGATTTCGGACATATCCACGTCGAGTTCCCCGACGGTCGGCGCCTGGTCCCCTTTCTCGTGACGGCCTGGGCCTACTCCAACGCTCCCTTCGTGCTGGCGCTCCCCTTCGAACGCACCGAGGCGATCCTCGAAGGCATGGTCAAGGCCTTCGAGTTCTTCGGCCGCGTGCCCAGGGAAGTTTGGTGGGACAATCCCAAGACCGTTGCCACCTTGATCCTCCAAGGCCGTGAGCGGCAGCTCCATCCGCGTTACTCCGCGCTGGCCAGCCATCACCTCTTCGACCCACTCTTCTGCATGCCGGCCCGCGGCAACGAGAAGCCCGACGCCAAGGGGACCGTCAAGGCCGTGCAGCGCCGATTCTCCACGCCTGTGCCTCGTGTGACAGATCTCGATGAATTAAATATGTTCTTTCGCAAACGCTGCGAGGCCGAGAGGGACCGGGTCGTCCAGTCGAAGTTCGGTCCGTTCACCATCAAGGACCGACTCGCCGAGGATTTGGCCGCGGCGCTGCCGTTGCCCGGCCATCGGTTCGACCCGTGTGTGATCGACCCGGCGGTCGCCGTGGATAAGTACCAGACCGTCGCCTTCGACGGCAACCGTTACAGCGTGCCCCGGCTGTTTGCGTTCCGGATGGTGACGGTCAAGGGCTATGTCGACAAAGTCATGATCGTGGCGGACGGCCAGGCCGTCGCGACACATATACGATGTTTAACTAAACATACGATGGTCCTTGAGCCGACTCATTATCTGGTGGCACTGGGCCGCAAGCCCGGTGCGCTGGACCACTCGCCGGTCTTCCGCGATTGGAAACTCCCCGCCTGCTTCGCTGGCTTCCGGGCCGAACTCGAGCAGCACTACGGCTCGATGGCGGGCTCCCGCCGGTTCGTGCGGGTCTTGCAGTTGCTGGGCGAACATCCTCTGACGCGAGTAAGTGAGGCCGTCGAAGCCTGCCGGCGCGAGCACCTGTATTCCGCCGAGGCCGTCATTCAACGGACACGTTCGCTCGCCGCGATCGAGGCCGCGACACGCGGTGGCACGCCGATGGCGTCGGAGAATTCCTCCGCGCCTCAGGTCCAGGTTCCGCGCCCCGATCTGAACCACTTTAACCTGTTGCTGAGCAGCCCCCCACCGAGGGTCCGATCAGTGTCTTCTTCGCCTGAGGAGGTGCGATGTGAATGAGACCGGGCCCGACAGTCGGGCTCGGATGGTTTCCTGGGATCGCTCAATGGAAAGGACCATGCCTATGGCTGATGTCACGATCGACGTCTTCTTCGCCTGAGGAGGAGTGACGTGAATGGAACCGGGCTCGACCGTCGGGCAGGGACGGTTTCCTTGGATCGCTTAATGGAAAGGACCATGCCTATGGCTGATGTCACGATCGACGTCTTCTTCGCCTGAGGAGGAGTGACGTGAATGGAACCGGGCTCGACCGTCGGGCAGGGACGGTTTCCTTGGATCGCTCAACGGAAAGGACCGTGCTGATGACTGATGTCACGATCGATCTGCTCAAGACCCAGCTCCGGCAGTTGCGCCTGCCGACGATGGGCCGGGAGTTCGAGAAGCTGGCGCGAGATGCCGCCGCGACCAACCAGACGTTTACCCAGTTCTTACTCCGCCTGACCGAGATCGAGTTGGGAGCCCGATCGGCCAACGCGGTGGCGACGCGAATCAAGAATGCGGAGTTCCCGACCATCAAGGATTTCGATACCTATGACTTCAGTGCCATGCCCGGTTTATCCAAGCCGAAAGTCCTGGAGCTGGGGCGTTGCGAATGGATCGAACAGAAATCGAACTGTTGCCTTGTGGGGAGCCACGGAACTGGGAAGACCCATATTTCGATAGGACTTGGCTTGGCAGCCTGTCGCGCCGGTCTGCGGGTGCGGTTCTTCACGGCCGCGGCGTTGGTCAGCCAGTTGGAAAAGGAGCAGAAGCAGTACACGCTCGACCGGTTTCTCCGCCAGCTCGACCGGGCGCAGCTGCTGATCTGTGACGAGCTGGGCTACGTCACGATGAGCCGAGGGGGAGTCGAGCTGCTGTTCCGGGTCTTCGCCGACCGCTACGAGCCCGGCAGCATCCTGGTGACGAGCAATTTGCCGTTCAGCGAGTGGAACCAGATCTTCCAGGGAGAGCGGATGACCGCGGCACTCCTGGACCGCCTGACCCACCATTGCCACATTTTCGAGATGAATGGTGAGAGCTATCGGTTCCGCGAGTCGATGAAATCGAAGAAGGGCCGGAAGCCCGAATGATAGGAGTTACCGCTCTTGCCCAGAGCGGCCATCTTGACGACCAGGGAGGGTCAAAATTACGCGCTCAGGGTGGGTCAAAAACGCGCTCAGTTCCAAGAACAATTGAATGTGGTCGCGAGTTCGCGGTGCGTATGTTGGAGGAGGGCAAACCGTTAGGTCTTTGGTATAAACGATCATCAATTAGAGACGTTCTGCACGGAGGAGATTTTCTCCAGACACATAGTCAAACTGTTTCGCGATAGATGCGCGTATTGCGGGATATCGACTCGTGACGCAACGAAGAGGGGCATGTCTGTTTCAGTCCGACCATGGCATGCCTGTCGACCGAGGGGGGCATGACAGCAGCGCGAACATCATCTTCGCGTGCAGTAGCTGCAACTACTCCAAGTGCGCTCGGGACGGATGTCAAATTCTTTGCGTATCGGCGTCTTAAGAACCGCCCGATCGTGGCGTCGTAAAGCGCACCCGCCTTAGTTCTAGTTTCGCACTTTTTAGAGGGGGCGAACTGATCAGAAATTGCGTCTGTCGGCTTCCCGCGACTTTTTGGCACCTTGTCTTGGTTTCCAGGTCGCAACAAGACACCAGTGCAAGGATCCGACACATGGAACTTACCGACACCTTCCTCGATCTGCTACAGAACTTTGTCCCGGTCTTCACGGCCCCGACCTACAACACGTTTGTGTTCATCGTCACGGGCTGGATTACTCTTCCAGCGCCACCGCTACGTGACCGGACTCATCTTCTCCAGTGGCCATGTCGGTGATGGGCCATGGTCGCCGGTCTCATCGGTTTTTCAGCCATGCCGCTTGGGACGTCGATACCTTCTCCATGTACCTGGCCAAGCTGGTTGTGACGATTCTCGCCCCAGGCACCACTTTTCTCTGGTCGGTTGACGACACCCCTATGCCGGAAACGTGGGCTGACCCTCTACGGCGCCGGCATGCACTACGATCCGCTCATTTCCAGTAAGTCCAAGGCTCTGGTCAGTTGGGGACACGACTGGGTGGTGCTCTGTCTGATCATCGAAAAGCCGTTTCAGAGCCGCTCCCAAAGTCTTTGCTTTGCCCATAGCCATGCGTCTCTACCGCAACCGCCAAGGGCTGACAAAGGGGAAGAAGGGCAAAGGGAAGTCCTCCAAACTCAAAAAGGATCCGAATCATCGCACCCGACCGGAACTCGCCCTCGAACTGGCCGAGTTGGTGGCCCAGTGGTTCCCAAACGACGAGATCATCATCACCGGCGACAAGCACTACGGCGGTCAGAGCGTTCTGTCTCACCTGCCCCCAAGGCTCATCTCATCAGCCATGTCCATCCCAAGGGAGCATTCTACGAACCGGCTCCTCCCAAGACCGAGAAAACCAAAGGAGCACCCCGTAAGAAAGGAAAACGTTTGCCCGGCATGAACCAATGGGCCGAAGATTCCCGCCAACCCTGGACTGAACTCAAGTTCAACCAGTTCGGCTTGCATGCAACCCTGGCGGTCAAGACGATCCAAGCCCTGTACTACAAGGCGGGAAAGGATCGCCTTCTGACCATCGTCTTGGTGCACGACCTGCAAGGGAAACGCCCCGACCAGATGTTTTACTGTACCAAGCTGGATTGGACGGCAAAGGAAATCCTCTCGGCGTATGCATGTCGCTGGGCGATCGGATCCGCTGAATACTGCAAACAGTTCTTGGGTCTGGAGGACCCCGCCAATCGTGTCCGCAAAGCCGTCGAGCGGACTCCGCCCATGGCGATGTTCATCTACAGCTTGGTGGTGGTTTGGTTTCACCAAACGGGTCATCAGCTCGTCCGCTTTCCGTTCCGGCCCTGGTACCTCAAGAAGGAAGAACCAGTCATTCGCCGACATGTTGACGACTCTGCGACTGGTCAGTTACGACGAGAAAACCGAGCAACTGGTTCCAAAACAGTGTGCACTGAAAACCTGGATCGCCCAGCTCACCGAGCTTCTCAGCCGGACCGGGTGAGTGGCGCCACGGCCACGGATTCCAGGCGTCGGGCACTCTGCGATGAACGACTGGCAGAATTCGCCCTCCGGGCCGCTCGTGGTACGCCCCTAATATTCCAGGAAACTAGAACTTAGGTCTAGAGAGAAAAACTATATAGAAATGTATGGGCAGTTAACTGAAGATGATATTTCCACTCTGAAAAAGCCGATATACGATGTGTTGCCGATTCCACATGTGGGCATTGCGGTTTACGTGTTCGACCGCATCGAAAAGGTGACTCACCCCTTGATTCGGAAACTCCTCAGACCGGATCTGAGTTCTGGTTTCGCACATTTAGAGGCGGTGTACTGAGCAGAAAATCAGGTCGGCTTCCTTGCTGTTTTTTGGCGCCTTGTCGTGCTCGTGACGCAACAATCAGGCACCACTACAAGGAAGTCGACCCATGGAAGTAATCGAATCCTTCTGGACTTGCTACAGCATTTCGATCAGGTTTTCACCGTCCCGACCTTCAACCGTTGTCGTCATCGTCACAGGTTGGATACTCTCCCAGCGTCATCGCTACGTGACCCCGATCATCTTCTCCTGTGGCCAGGTCGGGATCGGTCATCGGGCCCGGGTCCATCGCTTCTCAGCCATGCCGCCTGGGACCTCGACAAGTTCTCCATGCACCTCGCCAAGCTCGTCGTCACCATTCTCGCTCCAGGCGCCCTGATCCTCTGGGCGGTCGATGACACTCTCTGTCGCAAACGCGGGTTGACCCTCTACGGCGCCGGTATCCATTACGATCCGCTGATCTCCAGCCGCTCCAAGGCTCTGGTCAGTTGGGGACATGACTGGGTCGTCCTCTGCCTGATCGTCGTCCACCCGTTCTGGGCACCCACCAAAGTCTTCGCCTTACCGATCGCCATGCGGCTCTACATCAACCGCCAGGGTCTGACCAAGGGGAAGAAGGACAAAGGGCAAACACCTCGCCCAAGCCCGATCCTAAGCATCGCACGCCACCGGAATTGGCCCTGGCGCTGATCAAATTGGCCGCCGGGTGGTTCCCCGACGACGAGATCCTGGTCTCCGGTGACAGCGCCTACGGTGGTCAAAGCGTCTCGATAAACTGCCCACAAAAGTCCATCTCATCAGCCATGTCCATCCCAAGGGGGCCCTCTACGAGCCGGCGCCTGCCAAGAAGAAAGGAACCCGAGGGACGAGCCCGCAAGAAAGGCGATCGCTTGCCTGGCATGAAGGAGTGGGCCGAAGATTCGAAACCTACCGTGAACCGACTCGAATTTCGACCAGTTCGGGTTACATGCGACCGTGGCGGTCAAGACCATCCAGGCCCTCTACTACAAGGCGGGACGCGACCGGCTGCTGACCATCGTCTTGGTGCGTGACCTAGAGGGGAAGCGTCCTGATCAGATGTTCTACTGTACCAAGCTCGATTGGACCGCCAAGGGAGATCCTCTCGGCCTACGCGTGCCGCTGGGCAATCGAATGTACCTTTGAAAATTGCAAGCAGCTCCTGGGTCTGGAGGACCGGCCAATCGTCTTCCCAAGGCCGTCGAGCGGACCGCGACGATGGCGATGATCATCTACAGCTTGGTGGTGGTTTGGTTCCACCGACCGGTCATCTTCCGCCGCTTTCCCTTCCGACCCTGGTATCACAAGAAGGAAGAACCGTCGTTCGCCGACATGTTGACGACCCTGAGACGGGTCAGTTACAACGAGAAAACCCGAGCCACTGCTTCCAAAACAGTCTGCATCTCAAAACCTGGATCGTCCAGCTCACCGAGCTCTTCAGTCGGACAGGCTTAGACTACGTCGCGGCCACGGATTCCGGGACTGTGCGGATTCGATGGCGAACGACTCGCCGAAGCGAATTTCGCCCGTTCGGGCCGTTCGCAGTACGCGCTTAAATCTGCGAAACTAGAACTGAGGTCCGTGTTGTGAGAACGGACGGAAGTGCCAGGAGTGCGTACCGCTGCAAGGTACAAGAGACACAGAGTGGCCGGGAGTTTTGGGTTAGCTGCTTGTCGCTACGAGGAGAAGCGGTGACGCGACGGTAAGCGGCACAAGATCGAAAACGACGAGAGCCTGCGGGCCTGGGTTCTCGACCTGGCCGGGGCAGATACGGGCTGCACGGAAGGCGGTGACGGAGCACGATCCCTGTGAGTCCCCGGCCCGGCCAGTGCCATTCCTGCGGCCAGCGGGGAGAATGCGGGCAGGCAAGGTTCTAATCCAGCAGCCGGCTCCACGATACGGGGTTCCGATAGCAACGGAGAAAAAACACCGATCTTCGGGACACGCTTAAAACGGTGATTGCATCCTATGGACTTAACCGGTCTGACGTCCGTCCGACGTTCGCGAGCGTGGCCAGCTCGGCGGCGATCTCCGCCAGCTCCCGGGCCTGACGGCGGAGATCGCCGCCGAGCTGGCCACGCTCGCGAACGTCGGACGGACGTCAGACCGGTTAAGTCGATAGGATGCAATCACCGTTTTAAGCGTGTCCCGAAGATCGGTGTTTTTTTTCTCCGTTGCTATCGGAACCCCGTATCGTGGAGCCGGCTGCTCCATTAGAACCTTGCCTGCCCGCAATTCCCCCGCTGGCCGCAGGAATGGCACTGGCCGGGCCGGGGACTGGCGGGGATACGGTTCCCGTCACCGCCCAGGCCAGTGCCCATTCCTGCGGCCAGCGGGGGTTGCGGACCGCAAGGTTCTAATCCAGCAGCCGGCTCCACGATACGGGGTTCCAATCAGGACGGAAAAAAAACACCGATCTTCGGGACACGCTTAAAACGGTGATTGCATCCTATCGACTTAACCGGTCTGACGTCCGTCCGACGTTCGCCAACGTAGCCGCTGGCGGCGATCTCCGCCAGCTCCCGGGCCTGACGGCGGTTTTACGACGAGTCACGCGTCGCCAACGATGGCGGGTTTGTCCAGTCAGAATTCTTTTTTTTGTTTGACTTGCCGTGGCCCGCGCGGATCCGCGCACAGCTTATCAGAATTCTTTTTTTTTGTTTGACTTGCCGTGGCCGTCTCGATCTCGTGGCGGTGTTCAGTGCATTACTGAACAAACGTGGCCTCCGTCCCATTCTGTCGCCGGCGGCATTCGTTGGCGGCGGGGCAGGTCGGCGGCCCGGGGGTAGCCTGCTTAGCATTTATTCCCCGAGAAACACTGAGAGATTGAATATATAAAATATAAAAATCACTTGTTATTTCGCTGCTTTTAGGGTGAAGCAGCGAAATAACAAGTGACCGGGTTTCAGCTAATATCGGCCGCTTAGGGCCTCCCAAGACGTTGAAAAATATTTCGAAAAATTTCATATTGTGCTCGCTTTTTTGTCATTTGGATCTCAGATGTGTGGTATACAATTATGTAAGAAAGTCGTTATCTTAAAGTCTGAAAGGTTGTGTAATATGACTAATCTTATCAATCGCTTTTTTCGATCGCCATCACCTAAACTTGAAAACATGGCCTACATAGCCGTAATTGCACAGGCTTTTTTTCATGTAGTCCACCTTGTATATATTGGTTACGGCAATGTTTAGCCGTCCTGTTGAATTACATCGTCACTGCTACTGCTACAGGATCGCGCAAATACAATTACCAATCGACTTTAGCGTGCTTTAGCAGGGCGGGTGAGTCGGCGGACGGGCTTATGGCGCTGGACGATCTCAAAGTCGGGCAGGTTACGGTCAAGAAGCTCGGCGGCCACGACTGACATACTGGCCTTGCCCTTGATGGCTGTCTGCCTGAGTCGTTCGAACGCAGTTTCGGGCACCGTCAGCTTGCAACCGCGGAGCTGTTCCCAGGGCTTGAGCGTGCCTTTCCTGGAGCGGCCAGGCTTGGTGGCACACAACCCCCCCCTGCTCATCCCCAATGCTAGCTCAAACACGACTCCCGCCGCTGGGCTCTTTTCCGGCTACGCGATACCGCGACCCCCTCGCCGCCCGCGAGTCGCCTTAGCGGCTCCTGGACAATCGATTGCTCGACGCCTGAAATGATTAACATCACGGTGGATCGAACCGTGCGACATGTTAAACTGCGACGCGGGAAGAAAACATAGCACCGGGCGAATCGAGGGCGAGAGGATGTCAAAACAGTTAACAATCAAGCCGGCGAGCAAGCCGGTTCAGACCTACTACGAGGCTCTGAAAAGCTACGGTGCCCAAGGCGTCGAGCACAAAGGCGGGATTGGAGACCGCCTTTCAGCACTTTCTCGCGGACACGGCCCAGCTGAAAAACCTGGATACTCATCCCGAAGCTCAAGATGAAGGTCGCCGGCAAAATCTTGGCCCCTTTCCCCGACGGCACAGTCCCGGATCGGGTTCAACCTGCCGCGAGGATACTGGGAGGCCAAGGACACCCACGACGATCTCGACCAGGAAATCGGCAAAAAGATCGGGAAAGGCTACCCGCTCACCAATACGATTTTCGAGGACACCCGCCAGGCAGTGCTCTACCAAAACGGGCAGGAAGCCTTACGCATCGAGCTTTCCAATCCCCGGGGGTTGTGCGACCTCCTCAGCGGCTTTTACGCCCATACGCAACCCGACATCCAGGGATTTGAACAAGCCGTCCAGGAGTTCAAGGACCGGGTGCCCGACCTTGCAGGCGGTTTGAACGAAAAGATTAAGGACGCCCACAAGAAAAACAAGAAATTCCAGGCGGCATTCCACGAGTTTTCGCACGCTTCTCTGCCAGCAGTGCGCTCAACCCGAACATCCGCACAGACGCGGTGGATGAGATGCTGGTTGAGGCCTTGGGGGTGTCGATCGCGGTTAGAAACTGAGCCACTATCGCGGCCAGGATTGAGCCACCCTCATCATCGGCTTGTGTCTGACCCCCAACGGCCTGAGCGGGAGGCTGAGGGCGTTTTGGGGCGAGACACGTGGGAGCAACCCTCGAAAGTGAGTGGACCTCCCTGGCCGCGATTATGGCTCAATCCCTCGGCCGCTGCTAACACTTGGGATAGCAAATGGACAAAAACCAACGCTCGGAACTGAGCGTGGGTCGGATATCCGCCGTCTGCGTCACCGGCGGGGCGGAGATAGGCCATCAGATCGTCCGGGAAGGGAGTCTGGGCGGCGAGCCAAGTTCCAATCGAGCGATTAATGTGTATGTGAAATTTATTGATCCGCACGGATTGGTGTGCACACGGGAGCTAACTCCGCCAAGATCTTCGCCACAGCGGTTTGACGCCGATAATGCGCATGGCCGTCGAGCCCGCAGAGAGGAACCGATCGGTTTTCCGGCATCGGGGACGAGTTCGGCGGTCCCACGGGCCCCGATGATGGTCTCCGCGATAGACGTTGATCCACCGGACCACACGCGGAGTCGGTGTGCCGGTCCCATAGAGATTGGGGAAGTAACGCTCATAGAGATGGGTGAGGGGTGAGCCCATCGTTAGGAGGGAAACTTCGATCCCTTCAAGGGACGAATGCGAGCCCGCCAGAACGTCAACGGCGACCACGGTACCTTGGCTGTGGCCCACGACGGTCAGGTGTGTCGGCCGCTCCGTCTGCACGACCCGCTCAAGGACGGCTCGGAACCGATCCTCGATAGCCCGCCTCCGCCCGTAGGCAGCCCCATCGTGGGGGATTGGCTCCGATGCCCAAGCCCAGGGAAGAACGCGACGATGGAAATGATTGATAATATCCATGCCAATGTGGAGCACGTTACGGATACCTCCGGCCAGGAATCCCAAACCGGCTGCAATCACCAGTGCAGAGATCGCACTGATCACAAGCCCAGAAACGTCGAGTTGGTGGCACGGACCAGATCAGACCGCTCAGACTCAGTACAAAGTACGTAACGGAGGTACCGAGGGCTGCCAGGATCACGGACGTGATGGCGGGAGAGACGATGAGCCTCGGGAGCATAACCCGAGATCGGTTTCTCGCCAGCCACCATCGGATGACAGTAACTTGCGGCCGCGATGCACAGGACAGTAGCCCACAGGCTCAACTGTACCGCGAGCATTCGATAAATGTGGGCAGTATTTTGGTCGCCGACTGGGCTTTTTGGGGAAGCGGAACTGACCGTGTCCAGGAGTCTGAGTGCCCGTTCGACGAGAGAAAAAGCCAGCAGAGTCACTACCACAGCCCATAGCCCAGCCTGGACTACCGCCATCGCTGTCGCCTCGGCCAGCGGCGGTCGCAGGCCCGCCCTGTCCGAGAGCCAGTCCCACGGCCACCCCAATCAGTACGAGGCCCATGAGAAATACCCAGGTCGCCCAAGCTAAAGTGATTCCATACAAGGTGACGCCGACCAGTCGCGACACGTTAGGATCGGCGTAGACCGCCCAGAGAATCCGCGGAATCCGACTGCGGCCAGTGACGACCAAAACGCCGCCCAAGTACTGTCAGTCTGCCGAGTGCTTCCCCAACCCACGATCCCGGTGGTGAGAGCTGGAGGCGACGGTCCAAAGGCCCAGTCCGTCCCTAGCTGTGCTGGAATCTCTAGGCCGGTTAAGTAGATTCAATAGCAGGAAGAAATTGAGGGCCGCGACCGGCCCACGCAATAGCCACGTTGCTGCGTGCAACAATCCGCGCACAAGGCGAGCGGGTATGCTGTCCGAAGCGGCGGCACCGACGTCTATCGGATGATGTAAGTTCAGGATGACTCGGAATAGCCCTCAGTACGGTCGCAAGCCTACCGCTCCGGATTCTCGACCGGGTCGGCCCAGTCAGGTTTCGGCTAGGATCGTCTCGACTCCCGCGCATCCGGCCATGCCGCACATTTACGGGGGAACGTATCAAGCAGGCCCACGGGGGGTGTTTGAGCCGGCTCTGGTAGCCAGAGCACTTCGGCTTGGCCAGTCGCCTCGAACTCCACCCCAGCCGCGTCCATGCTCCAGGTCAGCGCGCATCTACCGTGTGCCCCGGCTCAGTGTCCCCGATCCCATGAACGACGACAATCACCCAACGCGGCGATTCGTCCTGACAGGGCTTCATCAGTTACCTCGATCCATCCAGGAATACGGATGGGTTGCCAGGGGCGGCGCCTGCGCCGCATTGTGTGCATACCGCGGGCCTTGGGCCAATATCCCCCCCTTGCCAGGCGCGGGCCGGGACTTGGACTTCCCCCGCTGGCCAGCCGAGGCGGTCGGTGCCGTAGAGGTCGGGCCCGCGGCTTGGACCAACATAATGAGGGCTAATGCGGTCGCGACCAGTCCGCAGTTCTTCATGCCGACCATCCCATGAAGGTTGAGATCACCCCGAATCAATTCTAACCAGGATCGCGGGAGAGACGTATGGGTGCCCGGGTTCATGGGCCGAGCACTGCTCTGCTAGCCACCTGAACATCGGTCTCGGTGAAGATCATTGTTTTTTTCTCCGTTGCTATCGGAAGCCCAGGGCTTACATCGAATTCGCCGCGGGTTTGCAACTTCGCTCTTGGGTCCGGCGACACGAAATCTCCCTGCATTCAAGACCGATTTCCGGTTTGGGCGACGGTTTTCGCTGTTTTCTTTTCGCCTTCGGCACTTCTGCGAAATGGGAGCCGCTACTTTGCGGCTGGTGTCGCGGGTGTTGGGTTTGGGTCAAGTACGATGGAAAGCCCCCCGCCGAGATCGTCGAGGCCACGGCGGGCAAGCTGGGGGCAACGTTGCCCCAATGCCAAGGCCACCTGACTCCTGACGCGCGGAAACGGGGCTGGGAGAAATCGGCCGCCAAGAGGAAGGAAGCCGCCCTCAAGGCTTATGCCGACTTCGCCCCCCGAATGCTCGCCATGTGGAAGGACGACCGTCTCTCGCTCCGGGCGATTGCTGATACGCTCAACGCCGAAGACACGGCCGCCGGCGATGGCGGTGAAGACAAGGCCGCCGGAGGCGATGAAGCCGCCCCCAAGCCAGCCTGGTCGGCGATGAAGGTCAAGCGCTCGTGCTCGATCGAGTAAGGGAAGCTTGACCGCCAGCCGCAAAGTTGTCCATCGGGTCCCTCTTCCGCCCCCTCATCTCGTGGTGATGCTCCCGCGCGGGCGGGATGGGGGGAGAGGGTTACTCCGGGATTTAGCTACTCCGCCGACCGTGCCTCCGTGCCGGGCCGAACCAGGGCCAAGGGCCCACTCCGGGCACAAACGCGACCTTCTTATTGAACGAGCCCCGCCGATCCTGCGGCCCTGCATCTTGCGACCTTACATCTTTATTCGAATAATCTTTGATCTTCTCGACACCTTCCGGCAGGCGAGCGATTTTCACATATTTCGGCTCAGATGCATCGCTTACGAAAAAGGTCTCGCCGTTCGGTTCTCGAACATAGTATTCGCGGACAAAGAACTCCATGAACTCCGTCAGCGTAGTGTCTCCATCGGGAACTTTTCCTATCCACCTAAATCCTTTCGGGAAGCTATCGATTCTCTGGGGCTCTATATTGGATGCATCACTTACGAAATAGATGCCGCCGTTCGACCTCGCATAGTAGAATTCGCGGGCGTAGCACTCACTCTCTGTCTCCATCGTTCGTCTCCTCTCGTGGTGATGCCTCGGGATTACTCTCCACCATCCTCGCTCACGAGGCTTCCCTGCCCATTGTCTGCTCCGTCCGGTGGCGATCGCCGCGGCCGGAATCAGGCCGCTGACGCTTCGCGACCTCAGTCAGAGCACATCTTGCGCAGCTTCAGTGGCTTGAGCAGCTCGCTCGTCCGCCAGCGGCCACGGCATGCCTGCCATTCCCGATCGTTTATGCCCAAGCGTTTGAGCAACCGCCTCACGACGGTCGCGTGAACCGGAGGGTTCTGCCCGTGGCCGCCTAGGGTGAACTTTCTGTGGCCTGGTCGGTAGACCGTGATTTCGCTGCCCTTCGAGTGCTGCCACTCGCACTCGAACGATTTCCTTAGGAACCCCAAAAGATCTAGCGTTCGGATTTCACCTCGCGGTACCGCCATGTTTAAGCTCCTCTGGTGTGATGCGAGTACTGACGGGAAACGCCAACGTCCCGTCCCCTGACAGATGGCAGGGGCGGGACGTTGGCGTTGATCGCTGTGACGACTAATCTTTTCGGAATTGATTACTTCAACTTCGTACGCGGTGAGGTGCGTGAAGTCATGGGTTTGGCCCCGATAAACAAAGGGCTGCAAACTTTGTTGTAGCTGAAAATTCGGGCCGCTCTTCATGACGGCCGTCTTTCAACCTTTCTTTTCTTCAGATCTCTTCTTCAGATTCACCGCACGTTATTTCCACCTGCTGAAATACAAAAAGCGTTTTGCAATGCAAAAACTTTTTGCATTGCAAAACGCTTTCTTGGTGATTCTGCGATCCTTTTAAAAATTATCCGTGGGCAATTTTAAAAATTCGTCATTCTTAGCGGAGCGAAAAATCTGGATCGAGATTTATCAGTCGCTTACGTTCAATCAGAATGACGAGAAATAAATTTTTAGAATTGCTCTCGGATAACTGCAATTTGACTAGCAACCGGTATTTTGTGATTTCCAATTCATATTAAGTATAAGATTAGAATTTTTAGTTACTACTAATTTAAATTATGTCAACTAGCGTCAGCATGTCTTGACACAGGCACATCCAATTATACGGCCATGTGGGCGGCTGGTCAAGGTACCAGGCCCGTTTCTTCCGAAACTTCCCTGTGAGAGCGAGCCGAACAACCTGGCGCGGCTGCGACCCGGACCCATCCGGGGCTCGCCGCAGGCTTATTCCAGTTTTGTCCGGGCCTCCTATCCGGCCGGCTCGTCGATCCGGGCAATCTGCCATTCGCTCTCAGTGGCAGTCCTTACCCGTCCGGTCCCCTCTCGGGTCGCAGGTTGGAGCCCACTTCGGCAGTTCGGTGAGTTGGTCGGCTTCGGAAAATGACACAGACGGCAATCGCCGCTTGACCCCTGCTCCGATTGGAGTAACATAAAGGGCGTTATGTTTGTCTTGGCCTGTAGGAATTGCGGGTGGTTTGGGGACAATGCATCATGAAAGCGGTGATACGAATATCAAACTACCGCTGTTTTCCAGACCATCAGCCCGCAACGATCGAGCTGACTGATGGCGACACCGCGTTTGTCGGCACGAACAATTCGGGCAAGTCAACACTTATGCGGTTCTTCTATGAATTCCGGGACCTGTTCTCTCACGATCGGAGGATCTCGTCAGATCCTGAAAGCTGTGTTGGAGGGTAAGAGCCAGAATTTTCCACGCATTGATTTCAGCGAGCACATTGAGAATCTTTTTACCACAGGAATCACAAGCCTATTACCATCACTCTCAAGGTTGATTGGGAAGCCTACTCCTGGCAGGCTGGACCCGCAGGGCCGGTGCTCTCCAAGGTGGAGATTCCGAAAGCCCTTGAAATTGAAATCGAGCGGTCGCTCGTCCCAATCCACACAGTGGAAGGCAAGGCTCCTTGACGAGAACCATGAACCCATTATTGGGAAAACCGCCGATGTTCATGAACAAAAGACTACAGTGAGTACACAGTCCAGGGATACAAGATGTCCGATTTATTTAACTATTTCAGGGATGCACTCGCAAAACTGGTTGCCTCACAACACGCTTGCCTGGCGTTTTTAGAAACGTGCTGAGCTTTGGTGGATCGCGTACGTATTTTGATCAGGCACTGGAAAGTGAAATAACCTGAGATTGGAGGGAAGTCAAAAGCACGGCCATGATCCACATTCAGCACGAAGAATTGCCGAAGTGGTTGACGTGTTGAGAAGGACATTTGGCATTCTTGTACTCGCACATTGATGCCAATCACGAGAAGAAGGGCTTTAATGTCTGGGTCGACGGAAAAGAGGGTCCCGCTCTCGCAGATGGGGGCAGGATTTTCCGGAGTTTCGTACCGTCCTCGCCAACCTCGTAGCACTATGTCGCCCGCATTTATTTTTATCCATGAGCCAGAGTTACATTTACATCCGTGCGCTTCAGGTGGAATTGTTGAAGATGCTTCGATCGATTGCTTCCAACGGCGTCGTTTTTTCAAGGCTGAATATCGGCCTAGCGGGGCCACCCCGCTGACCGCATCTATTCGCTTCGGGCGCAGATTAATACTGCGAAGTGCGGCCTTGGGAAAAAACTGGAAGACTCTCTGAGCTTGACTTTTGCCGTTTTTTTGGGGTTGTTTCTAGCAGCGAGCCTCCTTGGTGAGCTGGTAGATGTTGGCCAACCACCACATCTCACACAAGGAGGCCCCCATGGGTACTGTAACCGGCCAGCCCCGCAACCGCCTCTCCCCAAAAGCAACTCCGGCAATGGCTCCGGACCGTGCGGCGTCAGCAGGCCCGCAAGGCCCGAGTCGCGCGGCGGCGGCTTCAGCGGAATCACGATCGACTTCCCAAACAGGTTCGTACGATCTTCGACCCCCTCGAGCCGGCGTTCTCGCGGCCGATCCATCGTCGGTTCGTCCTCCTTGCCTTGGCGGCGATCCTTACCTTGGGCGGACGCACCATCACCAACCTGCTTCGTGTTCTGGGCATCCTGGCTCCCGGACACCCCAGTAGTTATCACCGGGTCTTCTCCCGTGACCGCTGGTCGCTCTCGTCCCTGGCACGCCGTTATGTCGCGGCGGTGCTCGCTCGTTTCGTCCCGGCTGGCACTGTTCTTCTGGCCGGTGACGACACGGTCACCGAGCATCCCGGTCCGCACGTCTACGGCAAGGGCCGCCATCGCGATCCGGTCCGCTCTACCCACACCTACACCGCGTTTCGCTGGGGACATAAGTGGGTCGTCCTCACCGTGCTCGTCCCCGTCCCCTGGGCGACCCGACGCTGGGCGCTGCCTCTTTTGGTTGCACTCTATCGACCCAAGGAAGAAAACCTGAAATGCGGGCGACGGCACAAAACACCGGCCCAATTGCTCGGTCAGATGGTTCGCATCCTGAAGCGATGGTTCCCCGATCGGACCTTTGTCGTCACCGCCGATGGCGGCTACGCCAGTCACGAACTGGCCGAACTGGCCTCGCGGATCTGGGCGGAAGTGGACTCTGGTCAGCTTGTTCTACCCCAATGCCAACCTGGTCGAGCCACCGCCGCCGTACTCGGGCAACGGACGTCCTCGGAAAAAGGGGAAAGATCGGGCCGGCCCTGCGGAAGTCGTCGAGAAGACCACGCAACGACAGACTCTGGTAGTCGCCTGGTATGGTGGGGGCCGACGCCGTGTCGAGGTCGTGACCGGAACCGGACTGTGGTACAAGAAGGGTTGTCCCCTGGTGAATTTGCGTTGGGTCTTCGTCTGGAACTGAGCGCGTAGATTTCGACCCACCCTGAGCGCGTAATTTTGACCCTCCCTGGTCGTCAAGATGGCCGCTCTGGGCAAGAGCGGTAACTCCTATCACTCGGGCTTCCGGCCCTTCTTCGATTTCATCGACTCGCGGAACCGATAGCTCTCACCATTCATCTCGAAAATGTGGCAATGATGAGTGAGTCGGTCCAGGAGTGCCGCAGTCATCCGCTCTCCCTGGAAAATCTGGTTCCACTCGCTGAACGGCAAATTGCTCGTCACCAGGATGCTGCCGCGCTCGTAGCGGTCGGCGAAAACCCGGAACAGCAGCTCGACTCCCCCTCGGCTCATCGTGACGTAGCCCAGCTCGTCACAGATCAGGAGCTGCGCCCGGTCGAGCTGGCGGAGAAACCGGTCGAGCGTGTACTGCTTCTGCTCCTTTTCCAACTGGCTGACCAACGCCGCGGCCGTGAAGAACCGCACCTTCAGACCGGCGCGACACGCTGCCAAGCCAAGTCCTATCGAAATATGGGTCTTTCCAGTTCCGTGGCTCCCCACAAGGCAACAGTTCGATTTCTGTTCGATCCATTCGCAACGCCCTAGCTCCAAGATTTTCGGCTTGGATAAACCGGGCATGGCACTGAAGTCATAGGTATCGAAATCCTTGATGGTCGGGAACTCCGCATTCTTGATTCGCGTCGCCACCGCGTTGGCCGATCGGGCTCCCAACTCGATCTCGGTCAGGCGGAGTAAGAACTGGGTAAACGTCTGGTTGGTCGCGGCGGCATCTCGCGCCAGCTTCTCGAACTCCCGGCCCATCGTCGGCAGGCGCAACTGCCGGAGCTGGGTCTTGAGCAGATCGATCGTGACATCAGTCATCAGCACGGTCCTTTCCGTTGAGCGATCCAAGGAAACCGTCCCTGCCCGACGGTCGAGCCCGGTTCCATTCACGTCACTCCTCCTCAGGCGAAGAAGACGTCGATCGTGACATCAGCCATAGGCATGGTCCTTTCCATTAAGCGATCCAAGGAAACCGTCCCTGCCCGACGGTCGAGCCCGGTTCCATTCACGTCACTCCTCCTCAGGCGAAGAAGACATCGATCGTGACATCAGTCATAGGCATGGTCCTTTCCATTGAGCGATCCCAGGAAACCCTCCGTGCCCGACGGTCGAGCCCGGTTCCATTCACGTCACTCCTGCTCAGGCGAAAAAGACACTGATCGGACCATCGGCGGGAGGGTTGCTTAAGAGCAGGTTGAAGTGGTTCAAATCGGGTCGCGGCACCTGGACCTGGGGCGCGGAGGAATCCTCCGACGGCATCGGCTTGCCGCCGCGGGTCGCGGCCTCGATCGCGGCCAGCGAACGGGTCCGTTGAATGACGGCCTCGGCGGAATACAGGTGCTCGCGCCGGCAGACTTCGACGGCCTCACTTACTCGCGTCAGAGGATGTTCGCCCAGCAACTGCAAGACCCGCACGAACCGGCGGGAGCCCGCCATCGAGCCGTAGTGCTGCTCGAGTTCGGCCCGGAAGCCAGCGAAGCAGGCGGGGAGTTTCCAATCGCGGAAGACCGGCGAGTGGTCCAGCGCACCGGGCTTGCGGCCCAGTGCCACCAGATAATGAGTCGGCTCAAGGACCATCGTATGTTTAGTTAAACATCGTATATGTGTCGCGACGGCCTGGCCGTCCGCCACGATCATGACTTTGTCGACATAGCCCTTGACCGTCACCATCCGGAACGCAAACAGCCGGGGCACGCTGTAACGGTTGCCGTCGAAGGCGACGGTCTGGTACTTGTCTACGGTGACCGCCGGATTGATCACACATGGGTCGAACCGATGGCCGGGCAACGGCAACGCCGCGGCCAAGTCCTCGGCGAGTCGGTCCTTGATGGTGAACGGGCCGAACTTCGACTGGACGACCCGGTCCCTCTCGGCCTCGCAGCGTTTGCGAAAGAACATATTTAATTCATCGAGATCTTTCACATGAGGCACAGGCGTGGAGAATCGGCGCTGCACGGCCTTGACGGTCCCCTCGGCGTCGGGCTTCTCGTTGCCGCGGGCCGGCATGCAGAAGAGCGGGTCGAACACGTGATGACTGGCCAGCGCCGAGTAGCGCGGATGGAGCTGCCGCTCACGGCCTTGGAGGATCAAGGTGGCAACGGTCTTGGGGTTGTCCCACCAAACTTCCCTGGGCGGCGCGGCCGAAGAACTCGAAGGCGTTGACCATGCCTTCGAGGATCGCCTCGGTGCGTTCGAAGGGGAGCGCCAGCACGAAGGGAGCGTTGGAGTAGGCCCAGGCCGTCACGAGAAAGGGGACCAGGCGCCGACCGTCGGGGAACTCGACGTGGATATGTCCGAAATCGGCCTCGAGCCGCCGACCCGGCAGGTGTCCCAGGGGGATGAACGTCTCCCGATCTCGACGTCGGTGCTTGAGCACGTAGCGTTGTACCTGGGCATACCCGCCGCAGTAGCCGTGCTCGTCGCGGAGCCGTCGGAAGAGCTGGGCGGCGGTGTGCCGTTGCTTGGGCGGGGCGGACTCGTCGTCGATGAGGACCTGGTCGACGACCGCCTCGACAGGCCCCAGCAGCGGAGCGAATCGATCCCGGGTTGCGGGGAGAGGATTGGGCTCCGCTTGCTTGAGAATCTTGCGGATGGTGTTGCGCGAATGCTCGAATTCGCTGGCGATCTGGCGGATGGACTTGCCATCGCGCCGCGCTCTCCGTATGGCTCCGTAGTCGTCCACCGTAAGCACGTCCTTGACCCTCCGTGAGGTAAATCGTTCGCTGTCGGAACGTTCACCTTACCGGAGGCGGCTGCGGTGGGTCAGTTTTACGCGCTCAGATTGCCCCCAGGTGGGTCACTTTTTGCGCTCAGTTCCATTCGTCCACGACCTGAGCGGAACGCACCGGGATCAGTATTTCTTTAGCACTGACGCGACGATGAGCGTTCGGTCGTTGATCGAAACCTACACCGGCCGCTGGAACATCGAAACAACCTTCGAGGAAGTTCGTTCCTACCTCCGCGTGCAGACGACACGCGGCTGGAGCCGGGACACAGTGCTCCGTGCGGGGCCCTGCCTCTTCGGGCTCTACACCATCGTGGCATGGCTCTACGCGGAGTTGCCGAGGCGATGGTCGCGGGTCCGCGTAGTGGATTGGCCGGGCAAGCGCGACGTGACCTTCTCGGACGCGATCACGGCCGTACGACGCTGGTTGTGGCTGGAATGGGTTTTGGCGCCCCCCGGTCATCGCGATGCCTTCCAAAAACTCAAGCCCGGATTACAGCAGATCCTGCTCAACGGTCTGGCCCCGGCGGCCTGAGCCTCCCGGAAGGCCGCTCTCTACGCTCGAAACGCGGTCCGAGACGCCGTCACCGGGCATCTCGACGATCGCGGTGCGGCCAACGGAAGGGACGTAAGAACGGCAAAAGTCAAGCTTAGCTGGTTGGTGAGATTGGTTTTTCAGCGTATCAGGACTTGGGCTTCGAGAAGTTGTTGCTTGTCGAAGGGCCGACCGAAGTTAGGACGGTGCAGCAGATCCTGCGGCTATTCAAGAAGGAGCAGAAATTCGTCGTTCTGCCTCTAGGAGGAAGTTCGATGATCACCGGGAGTCGTGATCTCGAGCTGGAAGAAATCAAGAGGATCACTCCAAACATCTACGCGCTGATCGATAGCGAGCGGGAGTCGTCCAATTCTCCCATTCCCAAAGATAGGCGGGAGTTCGAGCAGTCATGTAAACGGGCCGATATCAATTGTCACGTTAGCGAACGACGGTCCACTGAGAACTACTTCACCGAAGCGGCTGTGAAAAAGGCAAAATCTGCCGCTTTCAAGTCGCTGGGACATTATGACAAGTTGGACGATGCGCCGGACCCAAAATGGGGCAAGACTGAAAACTGGTTGATCGCTAGGGAAATGTCGGCCGAGGACTGGCGCATCACTGACATCGGACGGTACCTAGAAGAGATTTGAGTGGGGAATTGGTAACGTCTGAAAATGAGAGACCGGAGTCGTGGGATACGCGTACAAGTCCAACTGCAGCGTCTTCCACCTCACACTCGATCTGGTGGCGTGGCGTTCGCAGCAGCGGCGCTGGCGGGACCGGTGCCAGCCATCTTTTCCTTTGTTAATTTGCCCGCTAATTTGCACCGGGTCTTTCTTGGTATCTTGCACCCGGCAGCATGTCTCGTCGCATGCCATTTAAACGAGCGATTGCGTGACAAGCGAAGCCCGATGGCGCCGCCGCGAATCGGTCACGTACCTATGGCACCTCGTGATCCGGATTAGCGGATAAATTATCGCGGTCGGCTGCTACCGATGATGACGATCGTTTCGGCTTCGAGAAAAAACCGAAGTACAAACAGAGCAGGAAGAAGATGAAGTGGGGGATGGAGCGAGCGCCACTAATCTCTGGCGTGAAGACCAGGTTCGTATCCAAGAGCGGCACCGACACTTTCGCGAAATAGAAATAGAGTTGGTTTCCCCAACTGACAAAGAACGCGCCTGCCAAGAATTTACGGTATTCTCTGAAACGACAGGCGAGGTAGATTGTCGGCAAGCCCCAGACGACGACTGCTGCCAGCAGAACGTATAGCATTGCCCTTGCTCCTCACCTTGGTTGCCCGGCTCGCGCTCCACGAAAGTTTAGTCATCGAAGTTGACACTTTACAGTACTGTATCGTAAATTAATTGTCAATGAGGAAAGCCCCTGCTCACAGTCCTGGACGGCCACGCCGCGTGGAGGTTGACGCTGCGATCCTCGATGCTGCTTTGGACCTACTCATCGAGCACGGCGTCGAAGCGACGACCATCGAGCAGGTTGCCAAACGCGCAGGCGTCACCAGGCCGACGGTCTACCGGCGGTTTCCGGACAAGAACCAAATGCTCGTCGCGGCGATCCACATGGCTCATGTCGGACAACAAACCCTGCCTCCTCAAATGCCGGAATGCCGGGATGTGGAGCACATGCTCTCACTATGGGCCCAAGCTCTCTGCGAACCCCGCCGGCGTCGCCTTATGCGCCGCCTGATGACCTCGCTCGACGACCATCCCGACCTCCGCGAGGCCTACTGGAACGCCAGCATCAAACACCGGAATGAATGGATTCGAACCATCCTGGAGCAGACCCGCGATCACGGAGATTTCCCTCCCGATGTGAATCTCGAAATCATTCAGCAAATCCTCACGGGGGCGGTGGCGACACATCTCACGACGTATCCCGATACGAGCACGGCAGCAGAGATCGGGGCTTATCTCCTCGCCGTGCTTCGGCAGACCTGCTACCGCAGGAGCCAAGTGTGATGCGTCGCCATCGCGGGTCACGCGGCGGCAAAGAACCTGGCCATGACCTCGCCAGGCAGTCAGGCCGAGGCATCGAAGCCCGGAGCCGTGGTCGCCCCCATCCAGTTGCTTCTGACGGTGGCACGGCCCGTGTTTGATCTCGGAGTTTTCTGTACGTTTCTCACCGACGACTCGTGAACGGCTCCCGTAGAAGGACTCTCGTTCCGATCACGTTGTCTGATGCGTTTCTGGGGCCGAGTATCAGTTAAGTTGCTCAAGACTGGCCGAATCCGCATCGATTATCTTGACCACGCACACGCAAGACGAAGGTAGCCGCGGTGCCAATCAAGAGGGCCAAAGTCCCCATCAACAAGCTGGATGGCTCTGGAACGACTTGGCCGTTGAATTCGTTGATATTCGCGTCGAAAGTAAAGTTGGGTGGGTCGTAATGGAGGGTAGCCGAGGTCGCTGTGAAGTCACCGATCGTGCTCGCAGTGGGAAGCGGCAGATTAGTCGATGTATAGCCCCCCGCGTTGTTCTTATCCGTCAGAGTCAACTCGTAGTCCGTGTGGCCGTTCGCATGCGTGTAGGGGAATGATTGGTTGGCGGTCGTGTCTCCGATGATCTGGAGCGTGGTTCCTGATGCACTGTAAGTGAGCTGCATCACAAAATAGTCGGCTGACCCACTGCTGTTGCCCGTAAACGTATCGGAGTACACCTGGGTGCCACCAACACCGGGGCTATTAAAAAGCTGCAAACTAAACGTATGTAAATTCTTGGCCTGTGTAGTTCCTGTAAATGTATACAGCGCGGTGCCCGATCCGGTGGTGCCTGTTTGCGACGAGTTGTACTCGAAGCTGCCGGAAATCCCATCGCCGGCGACGACTCCGGTGACACCGCTCATTGCGGACGATATGGAGACTATCGATCCTTGATAGCTAACGGTGACCGGCGTGTTAGTGGCACCGGCTTCCGGGACAGCAAGCCCGGCAACGAGACACAAGAGCGAAGTGGACCGGACCAAAGGTCTGACGCTGATTCGCATGACAAGCCCCTATCGGGTGATCGTCTGTGCCGCCGACGCCATTCATTGCGTCGATGGTATCACGGTTAGACGCAACCAATCATTCCTAACCAACAGAATAACGGGGAGCAGAGGTCTTTCAAAGACCATGATGTTTTGCGTTTACAAAAACAAGCGTGGGGCGGTCATCGAGTACACGCTAGTGAACTCAGACGACATTGGGTCGCAGTAAACAACCGAGCCGAACTCGTTTGCCGGGTGGTGCCTGATCTGAGTCTACTTCGCATGGCGACAAAGCCATTTCGATTAGTGTAACGAGGTGGGGTTCGGATAAGCAATGGATGGCTCCTCAAAAAAAGGATGAAGGATGAAGGATGAAAAAGGCCGTTGAAGGCGAAAGTCTTATTCATCCTTCATCCTTTCGGCTTCGTCCCTTTCGGGTTGCACGCGGGAATCCCGATGCAGTAATGGGATCTCGATCGGAAACGGTCCGTGTCTCTGAGAAACAAAAAGTGGCTTCGTCCGGATAAGAGCTTACTATGGCGTGTGCCAGCGATTCGATTCCTAAATACAGCGTGTATTCCGAAGATACGGATCGCGAAGAGTGATCGACTTTTTGAAAACAGGTGAAGGAAAAAGGCGTCACAAGTTGGATTTTCTATGTGAATAAATGGTAATCTAGCGAAGAGGATCTGGATGCCGGATTTCGAGGCGGAGCGGCCATCGATCGAGATGATTCGGGGGAATTGCCATGACGGGTTGCCCGAACCGAGAACAGCTCGTGAGCTTGATGGTTGAGCGAGCCGGCGTCATCGAGGCTTCCGAGTTCGGTGCGCACCTCGCACATGCCCGAAATGCCGCGATTTGTTGGAGGCTTGGTCACTAGCCGGCACCATGCAACTGGCCCCGAACGACCGGAAAACGGCCGCTCGCTCGCAGACAGCCCTGAAGACGACGAGACTGTGGCTGACAGCCCCTACGAAGACGGCACCCTCGCGGACGGCTCTCATGGCGGCGAGCCTTTCGCACAGTCCCCGGAATCGTCGGATGACCTGTCGGCCGCTACGTGGGCTGATTCGGCGCAGACGATCGACTCGATCGACGGCGGTCCTGTGTTCGAGGAAACGCTCGACATTCCCGCCCGCCCCGCCGGGCCTTTCCGGCCATCGCGGCTGTTCGCCCCCGGGGAAAGTACCGACGACACGTCTCCAGATCCCACCAATCCGCAAGAGACCGCCGTTTTCACGCACCCCGGCCTGCCTGTCTCTTCTTCCTTCTTGGCGGATACCCAGCAGGCGACGATCGAGCCCGCGTCCGCGCCGTCGGACGCGACCACCGATCTCGGCTCGGAGGTCAGGTCCCCAATCTCCAGGACTCGTCCGGGCGCGTTCGTGGCGCCGGCGTTGACGGGCAAAGACGGGCCGGCCGATTATGAGATCCTCGGGGAGCTGGGCCGCGGGGGCATGGGTGTCGTCTACAAGGCCCGGCACCGCCGGCTCAACCGGCTCGTCGCCTTGAAGATGATCCGGGGCGCGTATGCCGACGAAATCCAGATCGCCCGCTTCAGAATCGAGGCGGAAGCGGTGGCCGCGCTCCGCCATCCCAATATCTTGCAGATCTACGACATCGGAGAATTCAACGGCTCGCCGTATGTGGCACTCGAGCTGCTCGAAGGCGGGAGCCTCTTCGACAAGCTGCGGACGGCGCTGCTGCCGCCCAGACAGGCGGCCGAGTGGATGGTCCCGCTGGTCCTGGCCATGGACGCGGCCCACCGGGCCGGCATCGTGCATCGCGACCTGAAGTCGGCCAACATCCTCTTCACCGCCGACGGCGTCCCCAAGATCACCGACTTCGGCCTGGCCAAGCGGCTGGAGGACGACGAGGGGCAGACGCACACCGGCCAGGTGATGGGGACGCCGAGCTACATGGCGCCCGAGCAGGCCCGGGGTGATACCAAATCGGCCGGCCCGCCCGCCGACATCTACTCCTTGGGCGCGATCCTCTACGAGATGCTCACCGGCCGGCCTCCCTTCAAGGGAGATCTCGGCGATGGATACCGTCAAGCAGGTGATCGAGGTCGAGCCGATCTCGCCGTCGCGCGTGCAGTACCGCGTGCCGCGCGACCTCGAGACCATCTGCTTGAAATGCCTGCAGAAAGAGCCCCGCAAGCGCTACGCCACCGCCAAGGAGATGGCGGACGACCTCAACCGCTACCTGGTCGGCGAGCCGATCCGGGCGCGTCGAACACCCCTGGTCGAGCGCGGGGTCAAGTGGACGAAACGGCACCCGGCCCACGCCACTTGCCTCGGCCTTCGCGGTCCTCGTGATTGATCACTCTGCTCTGGCATCCGGAGCGTGGTACTGGAACCAGTAGACGGGCCCTCGAACGAATCGCCGCGACAGCACGAGGCCACGCTGCGAAAAGAGACGACCGACGACCTCTTCCGTGCCCAGGAAGCCGATCTCGAAGAACGACCTCAATCAGGGCCACGAGGTCCTGACCTCGCGCAAGAGCCATGCTCGAAGCCGAACCGCAAAAGAGCCGCGAGCTCGCGGAGCTCTACGATCGAACCAAGCTCAAGCTCGGCGGAAGTCGACAAGGCCTTGGAAGCCGGAGCGCGGGCGGCAGGCCGAGCAGACAGGCGAGGGACGAGGTCCAGAACCGCTATCGTCACTTCCTCGACCGCCGCAAGGAGACGCTCTTCCGAGACACCCAGTTTACCGGCCTCATGCTGCCGGCGAACCTCGATCTCACGCGCAAGGCGGCCGAGGACGCCCTCGCGCGTCTTCGCACAGCCCGGAGACGAAGGATGACTGGACGCTCGGCGATCTTCCCGCGTCGCTCTCGAGCGAACAGCAGACCGAGGTCAAGGAAGGCTGTTACGAGTTGCTCTGGTCCTGGCCGAAGCGATGGCCGCCCAGGGCCCGGGGCAGGTCGACCGTGCCCTGCGGGTCCTCGACAGTGCCGATCGGTTGAGGCCCGGTCATTCTCGGGCCTACCACCTGAGGAAAGCATCGTGCCTGGCGCAGAAGAGACGATCAGGCCGGAGAGGCTCGCGAGCTTGCCGCTGGCCCAGCGCGTTCGCCCCGAGACCGCCTTCGATTACTTCCTGAGCGGCCAACAAGAGTACAAACGCAACCGATTGGCCGACGCGATCCAGGATTTCGAGAGTCGCCCTGCGGCAGAAGCCCGACCACTTCTGGGCCAAGTGCCTGCTGGCCATCTGCTATATCCAGACGACCCGAGTACGAAGCGGCGAAGTCGTGCTTGAACGGCTGCCTCCAGACCGACCCGAGATTTCGCCTGGCTCTATCTTCTGCGCGGCTTCGCCAGCGGCCAGGTCGGCGCCAAGTATCAGAAGCTCGTCAAGACCAGTCCAGGGCGCGAGGCCGGCCTTGAACGAATCGGCCGAGTTTCGAGTTCGAGCGAAGCCGAGGCGGATTTCCAGGAGGCCCTCGAGCGACTCAAGAGCACGCCCGACGATGACCTCCATTATGTGCTCCTGGTCAATCGCGGCCTCATTCGATTCGAGCGCGGGCGTCTCGACCAGGCCGCCGCCGACTACCAGGAGGCCATCCGACTTGAAGAAGGACCCGTTCCTGGCCCATGCCGAGCTCGCTCATGTCTATGAGAAGCAAGACAAGACCGACCATGGCGATCGAGCAGTTCACGCGGGCCATCGCCCTGAAACCGGACTGGTCGCCGCTCTATCGCGGGCGAGCCGAGGTGCGTGCAGGCGGCGGCGACGACTCGACGCCTCAGCAGCGCGCGGCGGCCCTGGATCGACCTGAAGATGGCGATCCTCCACGAGAAGCCCGACAATCCGGTCCTGGCCCTGGACCACACCAATCGGGGTGAGCTGCTCTATCGCGATGAGCGGTTTGAAGACGCGCTCGAGGAAAGCAAGCTCGCCCTCGGCACTGCCGATCGTGTCCGCACTGTCGTCATCGACGCTCATGTCCTTCAGGTTCGGAGCTTGCTGAAGCTGAGGCGTGTCGACGAGGTGATTCCGCTCGTGCGACGCCGCCATCGCGAAGGGCAAGAAATCCGCTGTGCTCTACGAGCTCCGCGGCCATGGCCGCACGCCGACCGCCACGACTACCCGGCCGCGATCCGCGACTATGGCCAGGCCCTGGAGATCCGCCCTGACGACGCCCGCTTGCTGGCCGAGCGCGGCTGGGCGTACGTGGTCTACGAATCGCCCGAAACTGGCCCTGGCTGACTTTCGAGGCGGCCATCAAGCTCGAACCCGGCCGACGGCGACTGCCTACAACGGCCGTGGCACGGCCCAGCGCGCTGCTCGGCGACCATGCCGCGGCCGTGGCCGACGCCCGCGAGGCCGTCCGTACGCGGCGGCGCGATCCCCGAGTGAAATACAATGCCGCGCGGATCTACGCGGTCGCGGCCTCGGTCGCGTCGGCCGAGAGTCGGGGAGAAAGGCCGCCAGGCCCGGCAGCTCTCCACCAAGTACGAGGACATCGCCGTGCAACTGATCCGAGAGGAGTTCGAACGCGAAGCCCCCGAGAAACGCGCGGCGTTCTGGCGCGAGACGGTTCATGGCGACCCGGCATTGAAGGCGATCCGCCGCCGGCTCAAGTTCGAGGATTTGATCGTCACCAACAAGTAGCCTGGCACGTAAGTGCCTGCATCGTTCGCGGCGAAGCATGCCACCGAGGTACTACAACCATGTTGCTCCGCAGGTCGATCCGACTCACCCAGAAGACCGCTCGCGAGCCGCCGCGACAACGCTCGTTGGGCACGTTGTTCCTGGTCCTTGTGTACGATGTGGCTCGAAGACCGGGTCCTGCTCTCCGGCGGCTCGGCCAACCCTGCCGCCAGCGCGCCCTGGTGCTGCCGGCTTCGGTCATGAATAGCGCGGTGCCGATCGCGATCGGCTCGCCGGCGTCGGGCAATCTCACCGGGGGGGAGCCGATGTCTACGAGATCGAGCCGGGCTCGGACGGCCGTTTGATCGCCCAGGCCCAGGCTCGATTCCAGCTCACTCCAGCTTCGGCTCTCGCTGTACGACGGCCAGGGCAACCTGCTCGTTCAGAGCGACGGCCAGTCGTCCGGCCGTCTCGACCCCTTGATCGATCAGCACGTCGCCGCGGGGGCCGACTTCCTCGAGGTGCAGAGCCTCTCCGGCTCGGGAACTTACTCGCTCTCGACGACATTGACCCCGTCGTCCGACCCGGGTCAAACGCTCGCCCGCCAACTTTGAAGAGGGTCACACTTACGCGCCGATCGCCGTCGGCGACTTCACCAACAACGGCATCCTCGACATCGTGGCTCCGGACGGCGTGCACCTGGGTACCGGCGACGGTACCTTCGAGGCCCCCTCCGCGACCGGCGCGCTCGTCGATCCCTCTCGACGAGCCCGTCCGCGATCGCGGTCGGCGATTTCAACGGCGACCACAACCTCGACGCGGCCGTCGCTCTTGCCGGCACGGATAGCGTCTCGATCTTCACTGGGCAACGGCGACGGCACGTTCCAGCCGGCGTCACGATCGGCTTGCCGGCCGGCAGCGCGCCCGACGCGATCGTGGCGGGCGACTTCACGGGCAACGGCATCACCGACCTGGCGGTCGCCGACGCCGGCACGAACGACGGTCACCATGTGCTCCTGGGCAACGGCGACGGCACGTTCCGGTCCTGCCGCCGATCCCGGTCGGGCAAGGCCCCGTCGCGATCGCCGAGGGCGACTTCGAGAACAACGGCCGCATCGACCTGGCGGTCGCCGACATCCTCTCCGGCGACGTCACCGTCCTGTCCAATCAGGGCGGGGGGAATTTCGTGGCCCTGCCTCCCATCCAGCTCCCCGCGGGCAGCCACTCCGACATCCATCGTGGCGGGCGACTTCGGCACCGGCTACCTCGACCTGGCCGTGACCGACTCGAGCTACAGCGTGGTTGACATCCTGGAAGGCAACGGCGACGGCACGTTCTCGCTGCCGTCGTCGATGTGCAGTCGGGGCGAACCCCTCCTCGATCGTGGCGGGCGACTTACGGCAACGGCCATCTCGACCTGGCCGTCGCCGACAGCCGATGCCAACGATGTCTCGGTGCTCCTGGGCAACGGCGACGGTACGTTTCAGGCCGCGCGATACACTTGGCGGCGGGGTCAACGCCCGAGTCGATGTCGTCGCGGGCGATTTCAACGGCGACGGCCGCCTCGACCTGGCCACGGGAAACGTCGGCTCCAACGACATCTCCGTGCTCCTGGGCAAAGGCGACGGCACCTTCGAGGAGCCGACCGCCAACCTGGTCGGCAATGGCACGTCCGCCGTCGCGACGGGCGACTTCACCGGCAACGGCAACCTCGGCCTGGCCGTCGTCAACCAGGGCTCCGACAGCGTGACCATCCTGCCGGGCAACGGCGACGGCACGTTCCAGCAGCCCTTGACCGTCGCCTTGCCGCCGGGGAGCGGCGCGACGTCGATCGTGGCGGCCGACTTCAACGGCGACGGCCGCACCGACCTGGCCGTCGCCGACCCGGACCTGGACGAGGTCTCGATCTTCCTGGGCAACGGCGACGGCACGTTCGACAGCCTGCCGCCGATCCCGGTGCCGGGCGGCCCGTTCGCGATCGTCGCGGGCGACTTCACGGGCAACGGCCAGATCGACCTGGCCGTCGCCGATCAGTAGCTCGAGCACGGTCACCATCCTCCTGGGCAACGGCGACGGAACATTCATCGTCGCTGCCGCCGATCCCGCTTGGCCAACCCGTACAAGCCGCATTCCCGGACGCGATCGTGGCGGGCGACTTCACCGGCAACGGCCACCTCGACCTGGCCGTCGCCGACCGCAACACCGACGCCGTCACGGTGCTCCTGGGCAACGGCGACGGCACGTTCCAGCCTCAGACGCCGATCCCTCTCGAGACGCAGACCGCTCTCCGAATGGGCTTCCCTTTTCGATGTCGCTGGTGGCCGGCGATTTCCGCAACAACGGCCGCACCGACCTGGCCGTCGCCACGACCGATTTCGTCTACGGAGATTCCCTCGACGTGCTGCTGGGCAACGGCGACGGGACGTTCCAGGCCCCCAACGTGATCTCCCTCGGGTATTCGTACCGTGCTATCCCGTTGCGATTGTCGCGGGAGATTTCACCAACAACGGCATCCTCGACCTGGCCACCGCCGATGCCAACGGGAATGGAACCGACGACTACTCGGTGTACCTGGGCAACGGCGACGGCACGTTCCAGGGCCCGACGCCTTTCGCGCTCGGTGGAGCGGGGTCTTCGACCGCCATCGTCGACGGGCGATTTCACCGGCAACGGCCAGACCGACCTGGCGATCACCCGGACAGCTCCCGACGACGTGCGACGTGGAGCTGAGCAACGGCGACGGCACGTTCTCCGACCCGTCGGTGGTCGACCTCGTCCGTCGCGAAACGCCCCTTGTCGCCGACATCAACGGCGACGGCGCCCCCGATGTCTCCGTGGTCGACGCGGCCGGCGACATCCTCTACCGCGCGGGCCGGCCGGGCGAGCCCGGCAGCTTCGCGCCCCCCGTGACGGTCAACCCGGGCGACCCGTCGCGCGACATCGCCTTCGTCACGACTCAGTACGGCCCGACGATCGCCAGTGTCGACGCCGACGACAACGCGATCTCGTTCTTCGTCCTCCGCTCGACCGGTTTCGTCCTGGTTGCCAAGCTCGCCACCGGCTCCGAGCCCGCCCAGATCCTCTCGGCCGACCTCGACGGCAACGGCATCACCGATCTGATCGTCCGCAACGCGGGCGACGGGACGATCTCGGTGTTCCCCGGCGATGGACACGGCTGGTTCCTGCCGCCGGTCGATCTTCCGGTCGGGCTCGGCGCCTCGGACATTGAGGCGGCCGATCTCCAGCAGGACGGCCTGCTCGACATCGTCTACACCAACAGGATCTCGGGCGAGGTCGGCGTCATCGAGAACCTCGGAGGGGGTGCTTTCGCGTCCCCCGTGCTCTATCGCGCCGGCCCCGGCCCGTACGGCGTCACCGGGACGGCCGATCCATCCCCGGTCTCGAGCCTCGGAGGGAACCACGAGCGTCGCCGTCGGGACATTCACGACCGGTGGTCTTCCCTCCGCTGGTCGCGCTCGACCCGGGCTCGAACACCTTCGGCTCTGCTCACGGGCTTGGGCGACGGCCGCCTTTCCAACCCGACCTACTTCCCGACGCCGGCCAGCGGGCTGGTGGTCCAGCGCCGTCGATTTTAACGGCGCACGGCCTGACCGGGCTGGCTGTCCTCACCCCCGACGGGCTCTACATCTACCGTGAGTAATGGCCAGGGAGGCTTCCTGCCGCCGACCGAGTACGACGTCGGCTTCGAGCCCAACGGCCTGACCGTCGCGGACCTGAACGGCAACGGCAACGCCGACTTGCTCATCAGCAACCCCCTGGGCGACGTGCAGGTCTTGATCGGCAACGGCGACGGCACGTTCCAGCCCGTTCAAAACCTCGACCAGCAAGTCGGGCTGGCGGTCTACGCCCCCAACGGAACCACGCCGGCCGCCTTTATCTTCACGGATCAGCTCACCGATCAGCTCGTCGTCCAAACAGTCGGCGGCGTCACGACCGTTCTGGGAGATGCGTCCGACCGGGCTGATCTCCCCGAGCGCCGTCGACGCTGGCGGACCTCAACAACAACGGCATCCTCGACCTGATCGTCGCCAACAGCGGCAGCAACAACGTCCTCGTTTACCCCGGGCTGGGGAACGGAGCTTTCGGTCCGGCGCTGAACGGCGGCCACGGCTTTTTCACCGGCACCGACCCGGTGGGCATCACCGTCGCCGACCTTACCGGCAACGGCCGGCTCGACCTGATCATCGCCAACAAGGGATCCAACGACGTTTCCATCTTGTTCAATGTGCAAGGTGGGCAACAGCTTCACCTTCGTGCAGGGGCCACGTGCTCAAGGCCGGCGTGGGGCCGGTCTCGACGGTGGTCGCGGATGTCCTCGGCAACGGCGTGCCCGACCTCGTCGATCGCCAACAGCGGCTCGAACAACGTCTGGCTGCTCCAGGGGTTGGGCAACGGCTTCTTCAACGACCAATCGCCGACGATCTATGCCGTCGGCACCAACCCGACCGCAGCTCTTCGTCGGGCAGTTCACGACGGGTTCGGGTCAAGACCTGGTGACCGTCAATTCGGGCTCCAACAGCCTGACGTTGATCTCCGGGTTGGGACAGCGATCGCCCGTTCACGCAGACGATCTCGAGCGGCGGCATCGATCCCACGGCGGCCTTCGCGGTGGACCTCACGGCAAATGGCATCAGACGGCCTGGTGGTCGCCAACAACGGCGACGGCAATATCTCGCTGTTCGAGCCCGGTGACAACGGGCTCGCCCTTTCGTCGGTCCTGTCGTCCTCCGGACTTCCCAATCCGTCCGGCGCTGGCGCTGGCCAGCTTCAGCGGCGGCAACCTGGAATTCTACGCGGCGACCGACGGTGAAGCATCCGCCTCGCTTCTGGGATTTCAGCTCGAAGAGAGCGCGGTCAGCATCGGCGCTTCGATCAGCGCGGCTCGGGCGGCTCGGCCCAGCTTCTCTCGCTTGAACGAGACGTCGCTGGCCTTGGTCGGCACTCTTTTGACGCTCACGCTCGAATTGCAGGACGAGAGCGAGCAATCGTCCGAGGGCGCGACCGGCGTGGTCGCGTCGTCCGGGCCGGGCGGGGCCGGCCAGAGCCTGCTCGGGTCGAGTCACGGATCGGAGGAGGAGGACGAAGCCCTGGCGGACGCCTCGCCGGCACAGCCCGCCGCCAATCAGCCGAACCCGATGTCGTGGGCTCGATACGTCATCGGCCTGGATCAGGCGATCGAGAGCATTCGCAACGAGGTCGACGCACGGCTGCTCGAAGAAGAACAACCGGCGAAGGCCGAACAGCCGGGCACAACCCTGCTCGAGCCCGATGACGCCGCGGCTCCTCCCGTGAAGACCTCCGCGCTGGAACAAGCCGTCTTCGCGACCAGCCGCCGGGTCGAAGCGATCGACGATCGATTGGAAGCCATCGACACGACGATCGGCTCGTGGGGACGCCCCGATCCCGCCAGCCTGCAATCGATCTTCCCGCGACTCCCCGATCCGACGATTACGAAATCACCCGCCCCGTCTTCTCGGGTCGTTCGCGTCCAGGACCGCGCGGAGCTGTTCCCGACGCTCGAAGCCGAGCCGTCCCGCCTCGATGAGAGCCAGGTTGGAAGCGTGGCCACGCTGGTGGCACTTTCGGCCCTGGCGACGTCGGCGCGGGCGAACCTCTTGAAGCGATCGAGATTCCTGGTCGGCGCCGGTTCGCGCCGGAGCAGGAGACCCGCTAGGACTGCTTGAATCCGCGTGGCCGGCATCCGCGCAAGTTTGGACGAAGCTAGAGCGGTCGAGCTCGCGCATTTTGGTATTGCGCATTTCTCACATTTGCCCTGAAGGGGCCGAACAGCGTCCCCAACAGACCGGCATATTACCTTCCGTTGGGGTCGTCTGGGCAAAAGGGCGAGGATTCACCTTATACACAATATGGACCTCCTCGGCATGGATTTGAATCTCCTTGACCAGCGCACAGATGATCCGACGACGCGTCGCGGCGTCGCTGGTATCCAAGCCCGCGCATCTGCTCGGCGAACTCCTCGAGCCGACCGATCACCAGGCGCAACTCCGCCCGTTGACTCTCCTCCTCCTTCAGCCCCTCCCGCTCCGACTCCAATTCGGTCAGGCGCCTCCGCGAGATATCCATATCTCTTTGGAACCTATCTTTCTCGATGTATCCGTCGGCGTACATCTCCACCAACCGCGCGATCCGTCGCTTCGCCTGGCCGATCAGCTTGTCCAGGCTCCGACTCGACCGCGCCGCCTCCCCGGGGTCGTTCGCTCGGCTCAACCGCCGCTCGAATTCCCGGACCAACCGATCGGGCTCCAGCAGCAGGGCGCGCACGTCCGACCACACCGCCTCGTCCAGGCGTTCGACTCGGATCGCGGGGTTGCTACAGATGCGAACGCTCCCGGGCATCCGATCTCGCTTCGCTCCCCGAGCAGCGGTAGTAGCGGCGTTCGCCGGCGTCCCCTGGGCCCGACCCCGGTAAGCATAGCCGCACGCCGGGCACACCACCAAGCCCGCCAGCAGATACGCGCGGCTCGACGGCCGCTCGCCCGGGGTGCTTGCGATGCGCCGCCAGCCGCTCCTGCACCGCCTGGAACAGGGCCGGCTCGACGATCGCCGGGACGGCGATCGGGATCTGGTCCTCCGGGGGCGTCGGCTGCTTGGCGGTGGGCCGCCGCGGGTACTCGGGGGCGCCGCGGCGCGGGCGGAGCCGGGGGCGGGCCGGCACGGAACGGACCTTGTTGAACTGGGCTTCCCCCATGTAGGCGGGATTCCGCAACATGTCCAGGACCGTGGCCCGATCCCAGGTCGTCTTGCCCGTCCGCGTGACGACCCCCCTCTCCTTCAATCGTCTGCAGATCTGAGTCAACGAACATCCTTCGACTCCACACCATGTGAACATTTCTTTGACGATCTGGGCTTCGGCGAACGCCACGACGTAGCGGGCCTCGCCGCCGCCCTCCTGCTTCGTGACGTAGCGGTATCCATAAGGGGCATTGCCCAGGACGCTGACCCGACCCGACCGCGCCGCGAAGAGTCGGCCGCGACGGCACCGCTCGCGGATCTTGGTCCGCTCGTATTCGGCGATGATCCCCTGGACTTGCAGGAGCAACCGGCCCTCGGGGCCCTGGTCGAGATCGCCGTTGAGGAAGACGATCTCGACGCCGTGGTGGCGCAGCTCGTCGACCAGGACCATCTGATACGCGTAGTCGCGCGCCAGGCGGTCGGGGTACTCGACGTAGAGGCGGTCGATGGCCCCGGCGGCGGCCGTGTCGCGCAACCGCTCCAGGGCCGGGCGGAGCAGGGTCTCTCCCGAGTAACCATCGTCGATGAAGCGGAGTTCGGGGGGACGGTCCGGCCGTCGCGGAGGATCCTCCGATCCAGGAGGTCGAGTTGACTGGCGATGGTGTCGTCCTCGACCTGCTGGTCACCGGAGACCCTGGCATACAGGGCGTCTCGGGGGCTGGCGATGCGGGTCATGAGCGGGCTCCCGAGGCGGCCGATCGAGAATTCGATATAAATCTGAAGATTCGATCGTTTGTGAATCTTTGGAATTGATTCACGTTCTTGCGGACGAGGGGGAGGGCCTGCTCGAAGGCGAAGGCGAGGGTCCGGAGCTGGGACCGGGACGGCTCGAAGCCGCGCCGGATCGGGAAGCTGGCCGTGCCGAAGGAAGATCGTCGGGCCATGTCCGCTCTCCGTGTTGGGACGTCTGGGGGTCGGGCACCTCCATGCAAGCGAGCGATTGGCGTCAGGAAGGGTTTTGACGCCCTCTGAGACTTGTCAGAGGGATGACAGTATCCGGGATGAGACCGCGATATGCCAGTCTGTTGGGGACGCTACAAGAAAG
>CAVRFS010000041.1:0-16398 GCA_963720335.1 uncultured Planctomycetota bacterium
CAAGTCATTTTGCAACACGATATTTGCGTCGAGAAGCCGTCGCCCCTGTCTGCATACTGCCTGCACCGATTTGGCTCTGGGCGAGCTTGTTGTCGCAAGCTGGCACCGCCTGACGCCGGAAGTCTTCCGCAGGCGATGGCGCCCGACTCAAGGAGGCCAGTCGGCGGCCATCAGGGGCGAACGCCACGCCGTGCACGGCCCCCGTGTGGCCGTGCAGGACCGCCACGTCCTGGCGACCCGTCGCCCGCCAGACCCGGACGGTCCGGTCGCTGCCCGCCGATGCGACCCATTGTCCGTCCGGGCTGTACGCAGCCGCGAAGACTTCGCCGGCATGGCGGTCGTAAGGCGATTCGACTTGCCCGGCTCGTCCCGGCGTCCCACTGGCGCAACGGTACCGTCCGCCGAGGCCGTCAGGAGGCGGCGTGCCGTTCGGGCTGAACCCGACGCCGATGACCTTGCTCGTGTGCCCCCGAAAAGTGGCGAGACAGCGCACCGGTCGCGGGGTCCCACCAGCCGCGCCGTCTGGTCCTCGCCAGCCGACGCGAGTCGGGTGCCGTCCGGGCTGAAAGCGATCGACCAGACGCGTTCTCGTGTCCTTCACAGACCGCGGTCTGCTTGCCGGAGGTCGCGTCGAACATCACGATCCGGTCCTTTTCGCCGTCAAACCCATGAGAGGCCAGTCGATTGCGCAGGTGCCGCCATTCCCAGCCGCGCAGAGTCTTCCGGGGCCGCGTCGAGCTGGCGCGCAGGCGTCGGCCACGTCGTGCGCCGGATAGCGCCGCGGCGGCGGCGGCCATGCCGGGCGCGGTACGCCTGGACAGGGCGCGATCGCTGTCGAGTTGGCGTCGGGCGTTCGCTTCCAGCCATTTCCAGGTCACCGCAGCCAGGCCGCCGAACAACGATGCCGTCGAGGAGGGCCGACCAACAGCGTGATCAGCGGCCGGCGCCGGGCAGGCGCGGGCCAGCCGTGCGGCCGCACCCGACCGGGCCGGCGCCGCCACGGGCTTCCCCTCTTGGAAGCGCGTGCAGGTCTTCGGCCAGCGCCAGGGCAAGCGGGTAGCGGCGGCCGGGTTCCTTCTCCAGGCACTTCAAGACGATCGCTTCGAGGTCGCGCGGCACGCTGGGCTGAAGCGGCGCAGTGGGACCGGCTCAGCGGACGTCACGGCCTTGAGAACTTCCAGGGGGCAATCGCCCTGGAACGGGAGCTGCCCGGCAAGTAGCTGGTAGAGCATGACCCCCAGGGCATACATGTCGGTCGCGGGCCCGACCAGGGCGTCTCCGCCCGCTTGTTCGGGGGCCATGTACCCCGGTGTGCCGACGAGGACGCCGCTCTTCGTCAAGGCGTCGCCTTCGTCGGCCGGGCCAGGCCGAAGTCGGTGATCTTGGGGTAACGGCTGGCGGGTGGCGGATGCAGGGTAAGTCGGGCGGGCTCCACTTTCGTCCTCATCCGTCACTTCCCGGCTTCACCGCGGGCAACAGGATGTTGGCCGGCTTTAAGTCGCGGTGAATGACCCCTTCGCCGTGCGCTGCATCAATGGCACGGGCCAGCGTCTCGATGAGCTGGCCGCCTCGCCTGCCGGCCAGGGCTTGCCGTGGAGCCGGTCCGCCAGGTTGCCGCCCTCGACCCACTCCAGGGCCAAGAAAGGCCGGCCCTCGTAGCTGCCGATCTCGTAGACCTGCACGATATTGGGGTGCTGCACCCGCGCCGCCAACTCCGCCTCCAGCTGGAACGCAGCTGCTGCTGGACGACGCGAAGTCTCCCGCCAGCACCATCTTCAGGGCCACCAGCCGGGGAGGCGCCGGTGCCGCGCCTTGTACACCACGCCCATCCCCCCACGGCCGACTTCCCCAAGGACGTCGTACTCCCCGATCTGTCTGGGCGCCGGGCGGGTCACCAGCAGCGGCTTCCGGGCCTTGCGTCTTCGGCGGCTATCCTGGCTTCTTGCGTTTTCCGCAGGGTGCGAACCGCCGAGCGGCGCTGCGCCGCGCCGCCAACATCGTGTCCCGGCTGGCAGCCATTTTGCCGGAGCCGTGCCAGCAAAGGATCTTCGGCAGCGTGGATCGATCAGGCGGCAACACCGGACAGTCGCCGAGGTGACAGAGACGCAGGCCCTCCGCCTCTGTGAGCCCACCCAGGGACAGCGCAAGCAGCGCTGGAGGTTTGGACCATTCTACGGTGCCTGGTACACTGGAAAGCTCTAAGGGTTCGTCGGACGCTCAATCGACACCGTGGATTACCAGTAGAGAAACGTTAGAGGACGGAGAACCTAACACGAATCACAAAGTTGGTCACTTAGGACGGCTCTCCCGAGCCGGAGCCCCGCAAAACTCTGAAAATTGGTTATTTGGGACGGCTCTCCCGAGCCGTTCTGCGCGGTCTCTAACACGAATCACAAAGTTGGTCACGTAGGACGGCTCTCCCCGAGCCGTCTGCGCAGTCTCAGAATTTTTCATGTGGGACGGCTCTCCCGAGCCGTCTGTCGCGGTCTGCGCAATCTAAGAATTGGTCATGTGGGACGGCTTTCCCGAGCCGTCTGACGCGGTCTCCTGGTCGATCGAACCTCCATCCGAGTTCAACCCAGTGCGGTCTGATCCACAAGGGACAACTCCCGTGAGGGAGCCCCGCGTTGTCGGGATTGGTGCCGATGTATTGAATCGCTCGCCACAGATGTTCTTCATCTCGAATGAGGCGGTCGTAGCTTTCGTCCTGCCACAGGTCCCCTGTTTCTTGGAGCGCCGCGATCGATCCGCCGCGAGCTGTACTTCTTCCAACTGCCCACAATGGTTTCGATGGGGTGAGCCTTCGACATCCGAGGCTGCACGATCGCGTGGGCGTGATTGGGCATGACCACATAGCCATCAAGTTCGTAGCGGTCGTCGTCGAAGTGGTGCATGGCAGACGTCAGGAAGGCGGCCAGAGAGGCTTGCTTCAACACACAACTGCCCATTCCCTGATCGAGCCAGCGTTCGATCCGCTCCTGAAGTTGGCGAGCCAGTTCATCCCAGGCGTCGTCCAATCCCCTGGCACGGCTCTCCCGAGCCGTGGGGAAGTCTCTTCTGAGGCGTCTGTGCTGCGAGACGCCTCGGGAGAGCCGTCCCATGAGGTTGTCGTCGAGGGTGTTGTCGTTCCCAGGCCTCTTTGAGGGCTGCCAATTCATCCAACTTGCTGCGAGGTAGCGAGTCGGCCAGGCGGAAGGTGACGAAGTAGGTGGCCCCGTCCTGCCGCCAGTGAGGGAGATGGAGCCGGTATAGGGGTTATCGGCTTGTCGGGATGGAGTCCTTGAAATCCCGGCGGGGCCGGAAGGTTCCACATGAGAATGCTCCTGGACACCTCGTAGGACGGCTCTTCAGCCGAGCCCGCCTCTCACAGCCACTCGGGTCGCCCGGGCGACGGCCGGGAGAGCCGCCTCCGATGGCAAATTTACACGTGAACATACTGGTAGTATTCTTCGATCGCGGCTTCAAGTTCCCCGGGGGAGGGACTTCAGTCGATCAGTCCTTCCGCCTCCTGACGGATACGCGAGGACGCGCGATTTCGCCACGTAGACGGCCGCCACGGACAGCCCCAATTCCCGGGCCGTCTCCGCGCCACTGGCGCCGTCGAGGGCCAGTCGCCGAAGGCTTGCAGCGTGGTCGGCTCAAATTCCTCTTCTACCAAGTCCAGCAGACAATTCAGGACGTAGCGGTCGTGTTCCTCGTCCCACTGCCGATTCAGGTCGCTTTCAGGGTCAGCGATCTGCTGGGGTGGCGATGGCGCCGCTCCCGCCGTCGCCCTGCACCCCGGGTCGGCAGCCCGCCAGTAATCGCTCGTGCGGCTGCACACAATGGTGCGCAGCCAGGAGCGAAAGGAACCCCGGCGACCGGAGTGGTGAAAAGTGGGAAGGTGCTTGACCACGGTCAGAAGAGTGTCTTGACTCAGGTCCTCCAGATCGCCTGACGGCACGCCCTGGCGATTGAGCCAACCGATGATCAGGGGACGATACAAGTCCGTCAGGTCCTTCCAGGCATTCTCTTCGCCGGTCTGGGCGGAACGGCGGGCTTTCCCGAGTATCGTTCATGCCACCATCTTCCCTCGCCAGGCCGGTTGATCGGGTGGGTCTTGCTGTCGTTTTTTTCCATCGACTCGTGTAAGGTTTTCCGCCGCCCACCGTTTCTTGTACTCGTCGCCGATTTCCGACTGCGGACAACAAGAAGAGCGGCTGGCGAGGCAGCTCGCCGCCAGGAAACCCTTCACGGTCACCTGCCCGGTGCCTTCTGGTCCTTCGCCCGGCTCATTGTTCCGCCATTGTACCGGAGACCACCCTTACCAGCGAGAGGGACACATTTCATGACCACCCGTTCCTTGACCAGCAAGCGATTTCTTCCTGCTTGCCCCGCCGAGCAGTCGACGTGCGAGCACCTGCACCAGATCCACCCGCAATCTGAGGCCCATTTCCCGGCCTACGGTGCGGAGCCGGGGGTTGACAGATTTCTCCGGGCGAGCCTGGGAGAGCCCTCATCCATAAATTCCCGACTCCCTCTTTGACGCCCCCAGGCGACGAGACCCTGACCGACTGGCTGCTCGCGTCCGACCTGGCCGGTCTGCAAACGTCGGTGACGCGGGCAAAGGGGGCACCGGCCGCGGCACGTGCGTGATGGCTCGACGAGAAAGGTTAGGATGTGCCGAGACTCGGAGCTGGGCTGCTCGCTGCCGGTAGCCACTTACCGAAGCGGCAAGCTCGTGCTCCGGCCTGACGACGACGGCACGTTCAATAATCCGCTCCCGGCCCGCTCCCAACGCCAATGGGGCTTGCAATGGGTGGCAACTGTCGGCCTAACGGCGCGGCGCCTCCAGATCCGAGAGAGCCACATTCGATAATGAGTGCCGCCGAGTATCTGATGGTGGCGGGAAATCACCCCGCACGCGCATCTTCAGACTACCAAGTTTAACGATTATGCCTGTGTCACACATAACCACAAGGGAAGCAGAACGTTACGGCTGAACGCCGCGGTTCCGATTATTCCTGTGTCACACGTAAATTTAAGGCCTACATCATGAGATGTAGCCGAATGGCTGTCTTTCGACCCGACAAAGCGTGTGTGCTCTCCAAGCGTCGTCCGATCGGCATCTTCGGCCGCTCGGCGAGCCGTTCGTCCGCCGGAATCCGTTCCGAACCGAAATCCCTTGCACAACCCGAGAGGCCGTAACCATAGCCGCGCCCGGCCTTCGGCGGTATGATGTCTCACTCATGGCCGCTCGGAGCTTGAGCAGGGGAGACCACTGCGGCGGCGATTGTACCGCGACGAGTGATTGAGAACTCTCTCATCAGCAAACTCCGGTTGACTTCGATCGTCTTCGGGCTTCTCGCGGTCCGGCGCTCGTCACTTCAATTCGACCGCGACCTTTTCGATCTTGCCGTCGAACTTAAACGGAGCACGGTCGAAGTAGTCGAGCGAAACGGGCGAACCAAGATCCATTCCCACGTCCAGCGTTTCGCTCGCCGTGAAGGCCCGGCACGGTGCGCTTCACCGTCGCATGCGCCACTTCGTCGCCGTCAATCTTGAGGACGACATCTGCCGGAGCGCCGGGCCTGGCGATTGTTTCATCGACTTCGAACTTGTGTTTTCCCGGCTGCGATCTTCCTTCGACTCTTCGCTATGGTCCGCTCGATGATCAGCATGTTGTACTCGTAGACGAGAAGCCCCTTGTCCATATAGAGCGTGACGCCGCCGCTTGCGCCCCCGAGCGCATAGAGGACCCCGGATGCTCCATCGCCGATCTCAACATCAATCGCGACGTGATTGCTTCGCTTGCCAAGCGGCGGAGCAGTCAACTCGGGCATCCGCGCGGTCGTCGCGTCGAACCGCCATGACCTATAGGGGCTCGAAAGCATCTCCTCGGGATGGAACCGGGTCCAGAGCCCGCCGCCAATCGGCAGCACCTTGTTGGCCTTCGCCTCGGCCAAGAACAGCTCCTTCAATTTCGCCAGCCGCTCGGGCTCCCTGGCGGCGAGATCGTCGAGCCTGGGAGAAGTCGTTTGACAGATCGTACAGCTCCCACACGTCATTGTTTGCGTTCCAACTCTTCAATCGCGCGGCGGTGCTCGGCGTGTCCCAGGGAACGAACGGCCCGAATGTGCAGGCGAACCAGCCGTCGTGATAGATTCCGCGGCTGGCGTTATTCTCGAAGTACTGCGTTTTCTTCCGGGCCGGGGCTTTCGCGTCATCGAACGTGTATGCCAGGCTCACGCCGTCGATCGGGTCTTGCTTGAATCCGTTCACTTCTTCTGGGTGCTTGATGCCGATCACTTCATAAAGGGTGGGAACGATGTCGTTGACGTGGTGGAACTGCGATCGCGGCGTCTTGTCGGGCTTGATGCCTCTGGGCCAGGAGATGACCATCGGGTTGCGCGTGCCGCCGAAGTGCGCGGCGACTAGCTTGGTCGAGCGGAATGGGGTGCTTCCGGCCCAAGCCCAGCCGGCGTGGTACATGTTGTCAACCTTTGGCCCGCCCAGGGCGGGTAATCCCCCGACCCTGTTCATCGCCTCGATCTGCTGCTCGATGGTGTTCGCAATGTTGTTCTGAGCGAGCAATTCGCTGACGCTCCCCTTCTGGCCCTCGGCGCTCGAGCCGTTGTCACCCCAGATGTAGAGGATGATGGTGTTGTCGCGAACGCCCAAGATGCTCGAGACCATCCACGAGCTTGCCGACCTGCGCATCGGTGTGCTCGGCGAAACCAGCGAAAATCTCCATCAACCGCCGCTGAAACGGCCGTTCCCCGTCGGGAATGCTCTCCCACGACGCCAGCGTGTCGGGGCGCGGCGTTAACTTCGGTGTCGGCTGGAATCCAGCCGAGCTGCTTCTGGCGGGCGAAAACGCGTTCGCGGTAGTTGTCCCAGCCGTCGTCGAACTTTCCTTTGTACTTGTCCGCCCATTCCGGGAAGATGTGGTGCGGACCGTGGACCGCGCCCGGGGCCCAGTACATCAGGAACGGCTTGTCGGGCGTGAAGGCCTGATGGCGCTTGATCCAGGCAATTCCCTTGTCGACCATATCTTCGGTCAGATGGTATTTCTCGCTGCGCGGCGGCTCGATCGCATTCAGGTTTTCATATAGCCGCGGCTCCCACTGCGACGTTTCGCCGGCGAGGAAGCCGTAAAAGTAGTCGAATCCGTGACCGGTCGGCCAGCGGTCAAACGGTCCCATCGCAGTCGTCTGGTTCGCGGGCGTGTTGTGCCATTTGCCGAACGCCGCCGATTTGTAACCGTAATGGTGCAGGGTCTCGGCGATTGTCGCCGACGTCTTGGGGATGACTCCGGTATAACCGTCGAAGTCGGAAGCCCGCTCGGCGATCGTGCCGTTGCCGACCCGATGGTGGTTGCGGCCCGGTCAGCAGGGCCGCACGTGTCGGTGAACAGATCGAGGCTGTGTGGAAAGCGTTATAGCTGACACCCGCGTCGCGCAGCCGGGTCAGAGTCGGCGTATGGACCTCTCCCCCGAACGTGTCCGGGAGCCCGAAGCCCACGTCGTCGATCAGCACGATCAGGACGTTGGTGCACCCGCCTTGAGTCGCTGGGGTTCTTTTCGCCACTTCATCGTGGATTGTGCGATCGTCGGGCCAGCGATGCTCGCTGTAGGTGTCGGCGGGAATGGCAGTATTCCTCGCCCTCGCGGTAGGCAAAATCAGCGAGCCGACCGCGAGATAGAGGATCGAGAGTAGCGTGGTTTTTTTCATCGGTGTTAACTCTCGGAGTGCGTACGGTGGCTGCTCATGACAAAATATGGACGTAGTGAAAGACCCGATAACCGTCGAGTTACTGGCTCTTTCTGATCTTGAGGATTTGCGACTGAATGTCCTCGATCGTCTTGACCATCTGGGCACTGAGGCCCAACTGGCGGACCGGGAAATCCCGGAAGGTCATCAGATGCTTCTCGACGATACCAACGATGGGCGTGAGAACCCACGTCTTGTGCTCGGCATACTGGCGGTTCACATTCCCGGTCTGCCGCTCGAATGGGTCCATGCGAAGATTGGTGATCATCGACCGCCCCAGGCCGATCAGTGGATCATCCCAATGGCCGCCTTCTTTGATGGAGAAGCTGACTTTGAAGGACTCGTAGCGGATGGCCGTGAGCACCGTTTCGTCGTAGTAAAGGACAAACTTGTGCGGCGGACTTGTCGGTCTTAACCGTGAACAGGGGGGTCTGATCGTAACCGTCGAGGTGAACCTTCAAGTTCTTGCCGCCGTCATCTGGTGCCAGCAACGCCACCTGGTTCACACCCGGACCGCTGCAAGCCTCACCTGTCGTCGGGCCGGACCGAGTCGACACGTCCTGGGCGAGCAGTTGTGGGCTCCATCGGGCGTGTAGCAGTTCGCCACCCAACGCTGGCCCCCAGAATCAGAATGCACGCCGGATTTGCGACCATTCGCTTAAACATCTTGTGGTTGCTCGTGTTGAGTTGAGTTGTGCTTGCTCGTCGTCTAGTCGAAACGGTCGCCAGGGAATCGCATCCTGATTCCGGCCGATAAGTTTCCAGGCTAGAATGGTCGTCAAGTGAGGCGACCTTCTCAAGTCAGGAAACCGCAAAATTCTTCGGCCAACCTCGTCGGACTTGATGGATGACGATCAGTCGCACAAATGCCACCATCTTCAAAGCCGACGAAGCCGAGCCGATAAAGGCGCGGTTCGTATCCTTGACGGACTTTGACCAAATCGCGGGGGGTTTTCCCGGATGGGAACAGCGTAATATTCAGATTGGCGGCGGCCCATTTCAGGGGCGAGTCGTACTCGCCCAATTCGGTCGCTTCCAACTCTTCGAGGCCGAGGGCAGCCGCGCCATACTCTCACGCGGGGGCAGTCCTCCGAACACCTATGCATTCAGCCCTGTCCAGGAACGGAATGCCGGAGCCCTCTGGCGAGGGCGAACCCTACGGACGGGAATGATCAACATACGAAGACCCGGCGAAGATATGGACCACAGGACCTCGGAGAACTATCGCACCACGGGATTGATCGTGGACGCCGAATTCGTCAATCGCGTCGCCTCCTCGCTCCACGGAGTCGACGGCGAGTCCGTGCTTCAGGGACCTTTCGTGACGATGGAAACAAGGCGTTGCATCTCGCTCGACCGTTCCCTTCAGCTAGCCCTTGCCCGTCTTGGATCGAGCGATCATGCTGAGACCTCTTTGTCTCAGATCATGAATTGCTCATCGACTGGCTGTCGGGGTTGCTTGGGAATCTCATCCCGGATCACTGGCGTGACTCGCCCTCACTTGGTTTACAGCGGAGAGCACAGGTCTTTCGCGAGGCTGAGAGTTACATGTTCGCCTATCTCAATAGACCCATAACTCTCCTGGAAATTTGCGAGGCCATCGGCGTTAGTGAGCGAACACTCATTTACGCTTTCCATGAGCGGACCGGCGTGTCCCCCAAAGCCTATCTCAAGGCGCTGAAATTGAATCGAGTGCGTCAGGATCTCAAGGATGCTGATCCGTTCACGGATTCGGTCCATCAAATTGCCCGGCATTGGGGATTAGACCATTCCGGCTCATTGGCAGCCGACTATAAAACGCTGTTCGGTGAACTTCCCAGTCAGACGCTTGGCTATCGAAGACGATGATCGAGTCGTGAATCCGCTACCGTGCCGGGACGCTCATTCGGTGTGCCAGGCTGACAGACCATCGAATCCGCGATGGCTGCGGAACTCGCACCCGTCAACGCCGTTCCACAACCCGAATCCCGACATCGCAATTGCGTCATGCGGGGGTGCCAAAGGTTGCACTATGGCTGCGCAAGCGCGGCACTGGCCGAACTCCTCGCAAGTTGGCCACATTTGCCGACTCGTGGTCTCGTGGTCAGACCTATTGTGCGCCGTGATAAGGTGTTGGTCTTCAGTGGGTGCAATTCCCGCCTGGCAAGTTGGTCGCTCCAGCCAGTAGCTATCGGAGCGGCGGTGGAGGTAACGAAACCGTCGGAGCCTTCGAGACAAATGTGTCGCTTTGGCGATGCAGCGAGCAGGCAGGCCGTAACCTGAGTGAACTCGAGCAGGCCTCGAAACGACCAATGTGTGCGCCGACCTTGCACTAGGATGGGGAAGGCCGCAGCCGCTGGCGAGTATGTAAACGGCTGGAATACGCTGTTTCACGAACGACCAGACCCAGCGGGCCACCGGGGTAATGACGACGGCATGTCTGTACAAGGAGATCAACGCAACACGGGAAACCCCGAGCCGCGTGCCTGTTCATAACCCCTTGTTTTTCAGGATCGCGGCACAGTGTACAAAAGTCTTTACCCCAGGCACATCCGATTTTCCCCGTGGTTTTCGCTACTTTGCGTCGTGAAGCCAGCAAAATCACGATTTTTACGCCACCGCCTGCTTGCACGGGGGATTCGTCGCGATGATAATAGGCCCCCCGGCGTGGGAGCAATCGCAACGATGAACGTCACGGACACACAACCCCTGTTCGCCTGGGCGGCACTGGAGGACTCCCCGTCCCTGGGGACGATCCGTCGCTGCCTGGAGGCCATCCCGGACGGTTCCCTGCGGCAAGGGCTGTGCCTGGCGCGGGGACGCGGGCGCGACGACTATCCCGTGTCGCTGCTCTGGGGAGTCGCAGTGTCTGACCCCGCTATTGCGGCACGCTTCGTATGACGCCTGCCTGGCTGAAGTGCGGCGCAATCCCGCTTTGCATCGCTTGCTCGGATTGGAGACCGAGGACCAGATCCCCCATCACTGGAATCTGTCGCGGTTCCTCGACGTCTTGGGACATCCCGCCCATCTGACCGCGATGCGGGCGAGTTTCGACGCGATGGTTCGACGGTTAGCAACGGTGGTTACCGACCTTGGACATCGGGTTGCCGGGGATGCCGCGGCGGAGATGCGCGGAGGGGTGATGCGAAGCGGCAACGGGCCGAGACGAAGCTGGGCCTGCCGCAGCCGGCCGAGCAGGCGCAAGGAGTACAAGGATGCCGAAGGGACGGTGACCAAGGTCGTGGAGTGGTTTGGCTACAAGCTCCATCTCTTGGTCGATGTCGGCCATGAGCTGGCGTTGGCCTACCGGATCACCGAACCCGCGGTGGGCGATAACGAGATGATCGGGGCCTTGGTCGAGCAAGCCTGTGCGACTTGCCGTCAAGACGGATCGAAACGCTGGCGTACGATAAGGCCGCCGATGACGTGGCAGTACATCGGCTGTGCACCGGCCGGATCAAGCCGTTAATCGGATCGGGCCCTGTGGAAGGCGAGCCGGACGGGGTGCCGGGACATCCGGGACGATAGAACCTGGTGTACGACGAAACCGGGACGCTACCGTTACTGATAAGGTGAGCACGCCGGCGGTCCGGCATCGGATGGCCTACATTGGTCATGAGGAAAAGCGCGGGACGTTGAAGTACCGATGTCCGGCAAGTCGTGAAGGCTGGTCCTGCCCCAGCAACGCGCGGTGCAACGGGGAGCGTCGCTCCGGCCTGGTGGCGCAAATCAAGAGCGAGTTGGACCTGCGGCGGTTCCCGCCGAAACCGCGCATGACCAAGCAATTCGAGCGATTCTACAAGGGACACACCGCCGTGGAGCGGGTCAATGCCCGCTTGAATTGTACTGGGGTGCTGATGACGGCAACGTGGTGGGGGCGCAGGCGCTTTCACGCGATGGCGGGCGTGGTGATGCTGGTGCGTCTGGGCCTGGCCACGACCCTGGCCCGGAGTGGGCGAGGCCGATGAAGACCTTGGGGGGGCACGCCTAAGCCCAATGGCCCATCCCGGATCAACGAGGAGATCGAGCGGGAGCGAGTCTCCCAAGAGGCTTGAGCCAAATTCGGCATAGTCTGGAATACCCCTATAGCGTCATAGATACCCCCGGGGGGATTTCGACGGCGGACAAACGACAGGCGATCCGCTCCCTTACTCAATCGCCCCGATAGGCGAATTGCACCGCCTTGATGACCTCGAATTGGTTCTGCGTCCTCAGCCACTCCATCAGTTGCAGGAGCCGGTCGTCGATCTTCTCGGTCTCTTCGTCGATGTCCCGATGGATGGTCACCCTCAGCTCCTCGGTCCGCTGGCCTTCGTCAAAGCCTCGCTTCGCAACTTCGAGCTCGTTGCGCAAGGGTGACGGCGGCAGGGTCCGATCGCGGCCGCCAGGTCAGTGCTCGGGGGCAAGGGCGTGCGGCGGACCAAGAGCAGCACCGTCTCCAGCCCGCCGGGACCTTTCATCTTCAGCCCTTCGTCTTGCGCCTCGGGGCTGTGTACCGTATCGCGTGCTGATCCATCGGAAGGACTGCTACCGAACTTATGATCCTGGCGCGGATAGAGCAAGCTGACGTGCCCCTGTCCGTCAACCACAGCAGGTACGAGTACGCCGGCTGATTGAGATGGGCTTCGAGGTGGACCTGTTCGCCGGCAAGAAGCGGCCGCGCGCCAGGCTTGTCGACCTCCAAGCCGCGCTTACGTTCGTTGTCTTTCGACCAGACCCGGACTGTCAATTCGCCGGTAAGTGCGATCGGAGGAGCGCCGGGCGAGGAACCACAGACGGCTGACTCTGCGGTGGGCTCGGCAGGGAGTACCAGCCTCCCGGGCAACAACCGGAATCAGCACAATCAGCGCTATCGAAGCGATCACGGAACGGCGGCGGATGAAGGAATCCAAAGCTTTGCTCATCGCTTCCGCCGAGGAGTAGCGGTCGGACGGGTCGTCGGCCATTGCCTTGAGGCAGATCCGCCGCAACCGGGCGGGAACCTTGCGTTCATTCAAAGCGTTGCGTCAAAGTCGCCGCGGCGGGCTCGGTCCCAGGCTTCGTTCCAGGTCCGGCCGGAGAATGGGGCCTTGCCCGTCAGGAGGAAGTAGAGCGTGGCTCCCAGCGCGAAGACGTCGCTCCGAGGGCCGACCTTTTGACGGTCGTCGGGCGACTCGAACCGTGCTTGCTCGGGGGCCATGAAGGCGAAGGTGCCCCCGTCGGGCTGTTTGCGGTCGTCGGACCAGGCGGTGCTCAGCCGGGCCATGCCGAAGTCGATCAGCCGGGGCTCGCCGGTCTCGTCGACCAGGATGTTCTTCGGCTTGATGTCGCGATGAATGATTCCGCGCCGATGAGCAAAGTCCGCCGCGCCGGCCACCTTGGCCACCAGGGCCGCCGCCGAGCGTGGACTGACCTGACCCTGGGCGGCGAATTGCTCGAGGTTTCGACCGCGGATGTATTCCATCACCAGGTAGGGCCGATCGTCCAGGAAGTCGAGATCGTAGACCCGGAGCAGGTAAGGATGCTCCAGCTCGGACAGGATCTTTCCCTCCTCGATGATCCCGGACCGGCCGTCCGGGCCAACCGGCTCGTTGGCGAGCTTGAGCACCCGTACCTGCTGGAACTGAGGATGGACGACGCGGAAGACCTCCGCCTGGCCGCTCGGAGGAAATCGGCCGACGACCAGGTACTTGCCGATCGCGGCCGGCAACGGCCCATCGTTGCACGCGAAATGGTCGTCGTCGCCGAGGTCGGTTCCGGATTCCGAATCAGGATCGCCCGCCATTCGGCCGTCCAAGACTGCCCGATGTGGCGGCGGCTCGCTCGTGGTCGAGAGTGAGAGGGATGCCTCCTGCCGACTGGCGCGGAGCATCGCCACCACGGCCTGGAGACCATCGAGCCTCGCTTGGCAACTCGAGCATTTGGCCACGGTGCGCTGACCGCGGGATCGAGGGGCTCTCCCATGGCCAGCGCCAGCAGCTCAGTGTCGTCCGGACAGGTGAGAAGAGTCGAGGGCATCGCGCGGGTCCTCGTCGAATTCCTGGCAGATGGCACGGACTTCCTTCAAGACGCGGCACACGTTCACAAAGACTGCGTTGGCCGTGATGTTCAGTTCCTTGGCGATCTCGGCGCCGGGGCGATCGCGCAAGAGTCGCTGCTCGAAACAGGCCCAGGCCCGGGTCGAGCTTTGCGCACGAACCGTGTCCATCGCGTGCTTAAGGATCTTGGTGCGGTGAAGCTTGGCCCAGGCTTCGGCCATCTTCACGCTGTCCGAGGGGGTCGCCTGGAGCACGTTGCGGGCCCATCCTCGAGGGCCTTGGTAAGTGGCCTGTCGCCGGGCCTTGTCGATCAGCGTGTTCGCGCCAGGCTGAAGAGCCAGGTCCGGAACTTGCACTTTGCCCGGTCGTAAGTGTAAATCTTACCGAGCAGCTTGATGAAGACGTCCTGGACGACGTCATTCGCATCGAAGCCGTTGAGACCTGCTTGCGCAGGAACCCGAAGAGCATCGGCCGGTAGATGGAGTCGAACTCGCTCCACCGTTCGGGATCCTGCGGCAGACCCCGACGATGATCGAACCTCGGGTGTCCATACTTGACATAAACTTCTGCTCGATTTTGACGTGCGGTTGATGACCTGACCTGGCTGTTTTTTCCTCCCAGAGCATAACCGAAGCCGAGCGATCCGAGCCACAAGATAATTGGGATGTTCGTGAGTTGCACTTCGTATCGGCGCCGATCATTCGCTCGATTCCAGGTGTTTTTCATCGATGGTTTCTCCGGGTGTCCTCCAGCGGCACTCGTCCTCAGCGGAAGAAAGCTCTCTTCTTCACCTCCCATGACGGACTGAAACGCACGCCGTCCGAAAACCTTCACACTCCTGTTCAGTTGCGGGATTTTGCTGACGACTTGGGCAACCCTATTTTCTTACCGCGGTTTACTTACACGTTGCACACCGCTCCAGCCCGGATCGTTCGAACAATAGAGCGGTCTACTGACGAGTTGCACACGCCACAACAGCAGCGGCGATCATACTAACCCGAAGCGTCAGCGAGGCGACGCCGCCAGAATACTCACTGACGCTTCGGGCTAGTCCGTGGTGGTGGATAGCAAGAATCGGTGGAGCGGGTTTCCTAACCCGCTCGTTCAATCCTTGAATCGTCCAGGCGGTTTAGGAAACCCGCCGCAGCGATCAACGACGCCTACACTTCGGGTTTCTCGTAGGATGCCGGGGGTTCTACGAGACCGACACGCACATCTTCGTCCGCACAGCTAGACCTGGAGCTTCCGATGGACCAGCAACCGGACTACATGCGACGCTGGGAATCACTTCGCGACGGGATTCCTAGGCACGCCAGTGAAGGTGTGGAAAAACGCTTTGCACCATTTTTGTTGGATGAGAATCACGCGGGGTTTGAAAGACGGTTAAGCATTTTTCCAACCTTGCAAGAACCCGGCTATTGGGAAATTGGGTTTGCCGCAGGCAGGCGTACTGCTAGAATCAGGTGGATCGCTCTTTCCTCGTGTGGGGTGGTGCCAGGGATAGCCGCTTCCTGTCGGCGGCAGGTAGGGAGACACATGTCGACCACCACCATGGTACCCGTTACCATCTCGCCCGACGCTCAGTCCTTCATCAACCGGATGGATCAGGGCGAGGAGCTGGAGATGATGATCGACCGGGCCAGGCAGGTCATGCCCGGATTGAGGGCGATCGAGGTGGAGCTCGACGACGCGACGGAGGACATGCCGCCGGCGGTCGTGCTCTGGATCCACCGCGACGACGTCGGTCCGGGGAACGACCCGACGCATCGCGACTGGATCGATTGGATGGCCGCGACGTTCCCACCGGAGGTCTGCCAGAACTTCACGCTGTTGTCGGTCTATCACGACCATGGACGGTAGGGCTCTCCTCGATGTGGCCCGCGAGTTGGCGGCCGGCTCGAGCGAGGCCCACTGGAGGTCCGGCGTGGGACGGGCGTATTACGCGCTGCTGCACGAGGTGCTCGGCACGCTGCAACGCTGGGGCTTCTCGCCCCCTCCTCGCGATAAGGTGCACACCTTCGCCCGGCTCAAACTCGTCTACGCGACCGATCCCGACCTCAAGCGAATCGGACTGACGCTCGAGGCCCTCGGCCGCCTGCGCAACGCGGCGGATTACCAACTCTCGCTACCGGGCCCGTTCGTATCCGCGGGATTGCCGTCTCTGCCCTGGCCGATGCCAGGCAGCCGTCGCGCTGCTCGACGCCCTCGATGCCGACCCGGTGCGGCGTGCGTCGGCCGTGGGAACCATTCCCCCATAAGAATGCCAATAAGGCAGGCCGAAAAAAATAACTACCAAACTGGCGTCCTCGAGTTGCGGGGGTGAATCTCGTAATCCAGTCGCCGTGGGGTGTGTTCCTCTTGATAGGGAGTTCGGACATTCCGGAGACGGTCCGCTGCTTCAGGCTTGGTTCTCACGCTTCGTTCCCTTCGTTCCCTTCTGTCAAGGTTTGTTCGTACCGGCCAGGACTAGCCTTGAGATTCCCGTCAATGCGTTTGACGTCAGGGAAGTTGAACAAAAGCCCCAGCGGCACAATTAGCAGTTTTATGTAACTGAGCAACTGTGCCTTGTGGATCGGCAGGACCTCTTGGACGGCTTTTAGCTCAACGAGAAGACAACCGTCGGCGAGCAAGTCGAACTTCAACTTCTCCT
>CAVRFS010000042.1:0-177197 GCA_963720335.1 uncultured Planctomycetota bacterium
ATTGCACCCGCGTCCCGGATTCCGCAAGTTGTTTTGCTACATGATACTTGCGTCCAACGGGCGTGCGTGAGCGTGACGCATCTTGCCTGACTCAAAGCGGAGATTACCCGACTTCAGCCGCGAGAGAGCCTTCGCGGAACCTTTTGGCCGAGCTTCGGCCAGCGGGTCCGCGATCCCCGCGCCGGCGGCCGCTGACGAGGGCAGACCGACTGCTTCTGCGATTAAACCACGGCGGGTGATTGAGAATTCTCTCATCAGCAAACTCGGGTTTCCTTGGATTGTCTTCGACCCTCTCGTGGTCCGGAGCGGTCACTTCAATTTGATCACGACCTTTTCGATTTTGCCGTCAAACTTGAACGGAGCTCGATCAAAGTAAGTGAGCGACACGGGCGACCCCAAGTCGGCGCCGACGTCGAAGGTCTCACTCGCTGTGAAGGCACCTGGGACGGTTCGTTTCACTGTGGTTTTCGCAACCTCGTTGCCATCAACCTTGATCACGACTTGAGCCGGAGCACCGGGCCTGCGCGATCGTCTCGTCGACCTCGATTCTGTGCTTGCCGGCGGCAAGTTTACCTTCGCTTTTGGCGATGGTCCGCTCGATGAGCAACATGTTGTATTCATAGACCAGTTGGCCCTTGTCCATGAAACAGAGTCACTCCTCCGCTGGGGCTCCGCCGAGCGCGTAAAGTACGCCGGAGGCGTTGTCGCCTGTCTCAAGGTCGATCGCGACGTGATTGCTCCGTTTGCCCAGTCCTCTGGTGCTGTGAACTCGGGCATGCGGTGGTCGTCGCATCGAATCGCCACGACTTGTAGGGGCTGGAGATCACGTCTTCGGGATGGAATCGGGTCCAGAGTCCGCCGCCGATGGGAAGCACCTTGTTCGCCTTGGCTTCCGCCAGAAAGAGTTCCTTCTATCTTGGCAAGTCTTTCGGGCTCTTTAGCAGCGAGGTCGTCGGCCTGGCTGAAATCTTTCGACAGGTCGTAAAGCTCCCAGACGTCGTTGTTCGCATCCCATCCCTTGAGAACGAGCGGCGGTACTGGGGGTGTCCCAGGGAACGAATGGCCCGAAGGTGCAGGCGAACCATCCACCGTGGTAGACGCCGCGGCTCGCGTTGTTCTCGAAGTATTGCGTCTTCTTCCGGCCCGGGGCGTTGTGCCTCGCCAAAGGTGTAGGCCAGGCTGACGCCGTCGATGGGGATCTTGCTTGATTCCGTTCACTTCGTCGGGGGCCTTGATGCCGATCGTTTCGTACAGGGTGGGGACGATGTCAACGACGTGATGGAACTGAGATCTCGGCGTCTTATCTGGCTTGATCCCTTTGGGCCACGAGATGACCATCGGGTTACGTGTGCCGCCAAAGTGTGCGGCGACGAGCTTGGTCGACCTGAACGGAGTGCTCCCGGCCCAGGCCCAACCTGCGTGGTACATGTTGTCGACCTTGGGACCGCCCAGGGCCAGCAAACCCCCGTTCATTCATCGCCGCGATCTGCTGCTCGATCGTGTTGGCGACGTTATTCTGTGCGAGCAATTCGCTGACGCTGCCTTTTTGACCCTCGGTGCTCGAGCCATTATCCCCCCAGATATAGAGGATGATGGTGTTGTCGCGCACTCCCAGTTGATCCAGTCCGTCAAACAGCTTTCCGACCTGGGCGTCGGTGTGCTCGACGAACCCGGCGAACACCTCCATCAACCGCCTCTGGAATGGGCGTTCCGCCTCTGGGATGCTGTCCCAAGAGGCCAGCGTGTCGGGGCGCGGCGTCAGCTTCGCGTCCGCGGGAATCGAGCCGAGCTCTTTCGAGACTCCTCACGGATCTCCACCACAATTCATAGCAAGGAGTTAATCCCCAAGCAGTTAGGGCAGATTTCGGGTGCCACTGGTCGTACTCGACCAGTGCCCATGCCGCTTGGCCATCGCACTGGTCGAGTACGACCAGTGGCACCCGAGATTCGGTGGAAATCCGTGAGGAGTCTCGTTTTTTTGTGGCAAATAACCGGAAACCGCCTCCTGACCTGTCCCCACGCGATAACTTCCCGACACGCCTGAGTTTCAGGTAAAGTCGTCTGCTGGCGCCGGGCGATGCCATGAACGAGTCCGGCCGCACGAAGTCTTTGGTGTTTGCCGGATCGAGGCGGAAAGCCCAGCAGACTTTGAGGAACTCGCCCTCGAACTCGAAGATTCCCTTCATCTCGATCGGACTCCCATCCGGCCGCGTGCCTGCGAAGTCGAACAGCTTCCGCTCGACCCCCTGGCTCAGCGAAAACGAACCGCGGCTTTGTATCTCCTCCTCCCCATCGACCATTCGGCCGGTCGTTAGGTGCGTGCCCCGAAACGTCCAAACGGCCTTAGTGGTACCGGCTTGGGTGTCGAAGTCTTGTTTCTTCGAGGTGTGCCCTCGACCCCCTGCCAACGGCCTTGGATCCGCTCCTGGTCGGATGGGGCGGTCTCGACGCCCGGACGGTCGATCGGCTGGCCGGTCGGCAAAGTGGGCCTGCTCCTGCCTCGGGACATGACAAACAATCCAGCGACGGTGACCACTGTCAGCATCACCGCTAGCCCTACGGCCAGTTGGATGAGGTGCCGAGGTCGCCAGGCGGGCCCTGGCACTGGTACGACAGGCTTCTGAGTGCCGCCGGGGGCCGGCGGCGAGGTCGGGCCGCCTTGGTTAGTCGGAACGGCGCCCTCGACCCAGTCTTGTTCGAAGTACCACTCCAGTACCGAGATCAAGGGGCTGAGGGCCTGCACCACATCCGCCTTGTCCACCTTCTCGTCGTGGACATGGGTTCCGACGTTGCCCAGCTCCTTCACGGCGACGGCGTAGGCCGCTTGCTTGCGCGGAAGGTAGCCATTCTTCTGGAGCCGCTGAAGCACCTCCTCCAGCGGCCGGGTTCCAATCGGCTCGTTCGGGATGAAGTGCTCCCACACCCGGCGGAGCACGCCTTCCAGTACCTTGGCGCCTTGGTCAGCGCCATCTCCGGATCCGCCTCCGCGACGACGACCACCTGCCTCACGCTCGCGCGCAGCTCTTCCATCTGGCTCGACAGGTGGCCGAGGCGATCGTCGAGGCGGTTGACCAGTTCGCGCACCGCTGGGTCCATATGGCCTCCGACATCGGATTGGTCCGGTATCCTTCCAGGCCACTCAGACGGTTGAAGACGGCCTCTGTCGGCAACCGGTCGACGGTCTATCCTTACGCGCATGACACAAGAAATCCATACCCGCCTTCTGGGCCGCGGAGCGCGCCTTTCCCAGTAGATGATTGCGGTCACCGCCCCTAGCACGAGGGAAGGGCGACCGAGACATATTCGGGATCGAAAGAGGGGGCGGGAGCGGTTGTTTCGCCAAAACAACGACTCCTGACCGCTTCTTGCCCCGATAGGGTTCATTTCGGCAGGAATCCCTGTTGTCGCAGTTCCGTCACCAGCAGGTTTAGCTTGGGATTCGCCTTCTTGAGCTTGTGCGCTTGTTGTTCCGCCAAGCCAGACTGGTCACTGCCTGCCAGCGCTTCACGGAGCTCCGCCAAGAGCGTGCTGATTTTACTGTAGGCTTTGATGGTGCGTTCCTTCACAAGCTTCTCGGTTTCTCGCAAAGTTTTCCTTGGATCCGCCGTCATGGCCGCGAGCCGTTTCTCTTTCTGGCGAGCCGCTTTTTCGGCGGCTTCGCGCTCTTCTTCCTTTTCAATCTCGTCGGCGGCCGCCATTAACTCAGCGATCGTCCGACCTCGAAGAACCGTCGGCCAGGCCGGGATATTCCGGCTTTTCCGAAACGCCACCAGCATCTCTGATCTCACCGTCGACTCGGGACCAGACATCAACCGAGCGAGCCACGCATCTTTCGTCGCCTGCGATTGGCCATGAAGCCACACCGCGTGCTGGTTCGGAGGTTCGCCCTTCGATGTAAGCGGCGGAGCTTCCCGAGCCGCGGCCGCGACCAACGCATCGCTGAGGCCATATAGCTCCATCAGTGCAAGCTGCGCGTCGGTGGGTTCACCCAAACCAGCGGGGACCGGGGATTCCTTCGTCTTCTCGCGCCCGTGGTTGCTATCGCACGCGATCGCCAGATGAGCCAGGTACAGCGGCCTCAAATCGCCATCGAGAATTTCGGCTCGAAGTGGCACAAGTCGATCGAGGATCTCGTCGATATCCCACAACTCTTCCAGAGAATCAGGTTCAAGGTAAGGCTCGATGCTGAGGGTTCCACCCTGTCCCTGCTTGTCCTTGATGAATTGCAGCGAATCCTTCACGAAGTACGGCTTGGCGGCTCCCTCGTGAGGAAGGCCGTGCGGCAACCTGATGAGTACCTTGCGGATTCCAAAATTCGCGTAATGGAGGTGAATGTCGTAACCGCGCCGCATCATTCCGAGGGCATCTCCGCCGAAGTCACCGTAGTGATATTCATTCTCGAATTCCCGCGGTGTGATCTCGGCCGAAGATGACTGCCGGCGCATGTACTCGAGATTCTTTTCACTCACTGGCCCGTCGATGGCTCGGAAACCAACGTATTGATGCTCGCTCATTCGTTGTCCCTTGGTTCCACAGGTCCAACAGACAATCTGGACGTCCGCTGGAGGCGGCGGTCGCGGACCGGCTTCCTATCCGTCCTTGGAGTAAATAAGGCGTCGCTGGAAAAGTTTATCAAGGCGGCACTCGGAATTCAGCCCTTTGGCATCCCCGAGCTACTGAGGACTCGGAGCTTTCGACGGCTTGTGCCAAGGTCCGCGAACACTCAACGATCACGTGAGCGCGCGACGCTGCCCGGGGCGGCCGCACAAGTCGTCCGCCGGAGGGTCGCACGCAGCCCCTGGGAGGCGTATCATTGGACTACGGAAGAGGCCCTTTCCGCAGGCAGGCCGTTGTGCGCCCGGACTCGCGACTTAACACGGCACACCAGGCCAAAAGTCGGGTGATGCGGATGCTCCGGGAGGAAGTCCACCTGCTTGAGGACAACTTCGGAACGTTGAGCATGAATTGATGGCGAGGCTTTTTCGGTCGACCGGAATCCAGCCATGCGACACTGTGCGACACCCGGGCAATTAGAGCGGTTCCTCCACGATCAGTTGGACGGTCCGGAGCGTCAGACCGTGGCGACGCACGTTGAGGAATGTGCCGCATGCCAGCAGGTGCTGGAGCAAATCAAGAGCGGCCCTGACGCGTACGGACAATCCGATCGGAACCAGGCAGAGCCTCAGCTCGAAGGCTCGGTGAGGGAAGCGAAGAAGGACGACAGCCGAGTTTCGCCGTCGACCCCATCTTGCCCGGTGATCGAGGGCTTTAGGATCATCCGCGAGATCGGCCGTGGCGGGATGGGCGTGGTCTACTTAGCCCAGGAAGAAAACCTCAACCGACTCGTGGCCTTGAAGTTCCTGCCGTTGAGTGCACTCGTCCATCCGAAGCACGTCCAGCGGTTCGAGCGCGAGGCCAAGGCCGCGGCCCGGCTGCACCATACCAACATCGTGCCCGTCTTCGGCGTCGGTGAGTACAAGGACAATCACTACTACGTGATGCAATTCATCGAGGGCTCGGGACTGGACGTGGTCCTCGTTGAGCTGTGCCGGCTGCGTCAAGCCGGCCCGAATCCCGTCCAAGTCGCCGGCCAACAATCTCTCAGCAGCGTTAGCCGGCTTGAGCCCAACCACGACCGCGTGGTTTCGGCCGATCTCAAGATGTCCTCCGCCAGCATAGCACGGTCGCTGGCGAGCGGCCGGTTCGCGGACCCCGGGCTGATGCATCTCGACCCCGACGAGATGGAGAACCAACAGAGCGAGACTGCGATCCTTCGGCCGCCCAAGGTTGCGACGGGCTCCGGGGCTGTGGACGCATCGTCGTTGCTCCTGCCTGGTTCATCCAAGGTGTCGTCGTATTCTGAGCTCAACCAGCCGTACTTCCGAAGCGTTGCACGAATTGGTCTCCAGGTGGCCGAGGCGCTGGAGTACGCCAATCGCCAGGGTGTCCTCCACCGCGACATCAAGCCGTCGAATCTGCTGCTCGATAACAAGGGCATCGTCTGGGTGACCGACTTCGGGCTGGCCAAGACGGCCGATGCCCATGACCTGACTGAGACGGGCGACATCCTGGGCACCGTCCGGTACATGGCCCCGGAACGGTTTGAAGGAAAGTGCGACGTCAGGTCCGACGTGTACGGCTTGGGCGTGACTTTGTACGAGTTAGTCGCCTTGCGCCCGGCCTATGAAGGGAAGGATCGACACGAGCTGATCGAGCGGGTGATGCACGAGGAGGCCAAGCCGCTCAAGGGCTGGCCCCGAAGGTACCGCGCGATCTGGAAACGATTATCAACAAGGCGATCGCCCACGAGCCGGTTCGGCGGTACGCGACGGCTGCGCGCATTGGCCGCCGACCTTCAGCGGTTCCTGGAAGGCCGGCCAATCTTGGCACGACGGGTTTCGACTGCCGAGCGTTTCGGCCGCTGGTGCCGGCGCAACCCGTGGGTGGCGAGTTTGTCCGCGGCGTCGTTCGCGATCCTGGTGGCCGGCACGCTTGTGAGCTCCATCTTGGCGTTTCGGGCGATGCGAGCCGAGCAAGCATCCAGGCTCTCGGAGTCGGAGGCGCGTGCGGTTCTGGAGTTCTTCTCAAAGAAGGTGCTGGTGTGGCGCGGCCCAAGGATCAAGAAGGGGGCTTGGGCATCGACGTCACCGTTCGCGCCGCGATGGACGCGGCCGAGTCCGCGATCGAACAATCTTTTGCCGACCAGCCCACTGTGGAAGCGAAAATCCGCGACACGATGGGGGAGACTCATCTGTACTTGGCCGAGGCGGCGCCAGCGATCCGCCAGCTCGAGCGGGCGCTGGCGTTGCAGCAGCAATTCCTGGGCCGCGACCACCTCGACACGCTGGGAACGATCGGCAACCTCGCCATGGGCGAACCAGGACGCCGGCCGGCCCGCCGAAGCCCTGCCCCTTTTTGCGGAGACTCTGAAGGCGTACAAGGCCAAGCTCGGCTCCGACCATCGCCTCACACTGGCCTCGCTCGATTACCTCGCCATGGCGTACCTGGACGCCGGCCGGTTCGCTGAGGCCATCTCCCTGGAGAAGGAAGGCGCTGGACCAGCTCAAGGCCAAGTTCGGCCCCGATCACCACGTCACGCTGATCGCGATGAACGACCTCGCCTTGGCGTACCAGGCCGCCGGCCAGCTCGCCGCCGCAATCGACCTACTCAAGGAATCGCTGAGGCGGCGGATAGCCACGTTGGGTCCCGATCACCCTGAAACGCTCACAGGTATGAACAACCTCGCGGTGGCCTACCTGGCCGCCCACCGGCCCGCCGAGGCGGAGCCGCTGCTCGAGCAGGCGCTCGAAGCTCAGAAAGGCCACCCTCGGGCCCGACCATCTCAATACGCTGCGCACTATGAATCACCTCGCGGGAACGTATCTGGCGACAAACCGTTGGGCCGAGGCCGAGGTGACGGCACGCGAATGTCTGAGTCACTTCGAGAAGAAGCAGCCCGACGAGTGGCTGCGTTTCCATGCGATGAGCCAGCTCGGCGCCGCCCTGGCCGGGCAGAAGCGCGCATTCGGAGGCCGAGTCGGCGCGACTCCAAGGCTACGACGGGCTGAAGACCCGCGAGGCCACGATCCCTTCTCAATACAAGGAAAGATTGTCGGAAGCCTGTGCCCGGATCGTCGAGCTCTATCACGTCTGGGGTAAGAAGGAAAAAGCGGACGAGTGGCGGAGAAAGCTGCCGCCAGCCTCGGACACGGCTCAGCGCAACTCGTCGGGATAGCAGAAGCAGAATCAAAAATGTGCGTAATTCAAACTCGCTTGCGAACGCTCGATAGGCTTCACGCGCGGCAACCTCCGCGGTAGGCTCATGTCGGGATTGTGTTGGCCGCACACAGGCTTCCAGCTCGTTTTCGGGCAACGCTTCACGATTCCGCCGTTACACGTAAGTCCAATGCCTGCAAGGCTGCTGACGCCGTGGCGGCGTTTTTGGTCCTGAGCAACTCTCCGCGTCGTTTCTTTCAAGCTTCTCCTCGGATTTGCAACAATGAGTGCTAACAACACGACCACGATCCGGGTCGGACACAGTCCGGACTCTGACGATGCGTTCATGTTTTACGCCCTGACGCAGGACCGGCTGGACACTGGTGGGCTCAAATTTGTCCATCAGCTCGAGGACATTGAAACACTCAACCAGCGGGCCTTGAGGGGCGAACTGGAGGTTTCGGCGGTCAGTATCCACGCGTTCGCCCACCTGTCGGACCGCTATGCGCTGCTTGGCCTCGGGGTCGAGCATGGGGGATCGCTATGGTCCGACATTGGTGACGCGCGAGCCGACGACGCTTGATGAACTCAAAGGCAAGACGATCGCGGTGCCGGGCAAGCTCACGACGGCCTATCTGACGCTCCAACTTTGCCTGGGGAAGGACGTTCCGGTCGAGGTCATGCCGTTTGACCAGATCTTGCCGGCCGTCGTGGAAGGGCGGGTCGACGCGGGTCTCTTGATTCACGAGGGTCAGCTCTATTACGGCGACCGCGGGTTGCACAAAGTCGTCGACCTGGGACAATGGTGGTTCGAGCAGACTGGGCTCCCTCTGCCGCTGGGGGGAAACGTGGTCCGCAAGGATCTCGGTGAAGTGCTCGTCTCGCGGATCGCCGGGCTTTTAAAGGCGAGTATTCGCTATGCGCTCGACCATCGCCAGGAAGCGCTCGATTACGCGATGCAAGTATGCTCGCGGGCTCGACCCGGCACTTGCCGATCGGTTCGTCGGCATGTATGTGAACGACTGGACGGTCGATTATGGGCCTCGAGGTCGTGAGGCGGTTCGCACATTGTTGGGTCGAGCCGAGAAGGCGGGTTTAGTCCCGGGCCCGCTTGATGTACAATTCGCGGAATGACTCTTCCCGCCGAATCAACAAAGGGGTGCATCATGCCCAACTCCTTTAACGCTCTCGCGACGCTGCCGGTGGACGATCGTTCGTTCGGCTATTACCGCCTCGACGCTTTGAGCGGGTGCCGGACTGGACGTGTCCCGGCTGCCGTTCTCACTGAAGATCCTGCTGGAGAACCTGCTCCGCTATGAGGATGGGTTGACAGTCACGGCCGACGACATCAAGGCCCTGGCCAACTGGGACCCCAAGGCCGAGCCTGACCGCGAGATCGCGTTTCGGCCCAGCCGGGTGCTGTTGCAGGATTTCACGGGCGTGCCGGCGATCGTCGACCTGGCCGCCATGCGCGACGCGATGAACCGGCTGGGAGGCGACCCGAGGAAAATCAACCCGCTCCAGCCGGTCGAGCTGGTCATCGACCACTCGGTCCAGGTCGATGAGGCCGGCTCGTCGCACGCATTCGCGGCCAACGCCGAGCTGGAATTTCAGCGGAATCGCGAGCGGTACGCGTTTCTCCGCTGGGGGCAGAACGCCTTCGAGAATTTCCGAGTCGTCCCGCCCGATACCGGCATCGTCCACCAGGTGAACCTCGAGTATCTGGCGCGCGTGGTTTTCACGGCCGATCAAGCGGGCGGCCCACCCTTGGCGTATCCTGATACCCTGGTCGGCACCGACTCGCACACCACCATGATCAACGGGCTGGGCGTGCTGGGATGGGGGGTCGGCGGAATCGAGGCCGAGGCCGCCATGCTGGGCCAGCCGGTGTCGATGCTCGTGCCCCAGGTCGTCGGCTTCAAGCTCACCGGCACACTGCGCGAAGGTGCCACGGCCACCGATCTGGTGCTGACCGCCACCCAGATGCTCAGAAAAAAAGGCGTCGTGGGCAAGTTTGTCGAATATTACGGAGCCGGACTGGCCGGCTTGCCACTGGCCGATCGGGCCACGCTCGCCAACATGGCCCCCGAATATGGCGCGACCTGCGGCTTGTTCCCGATCGACGCCGAAACCATCCGCTATCTCCAGTTGTCGGGCCGTCCCGCGGCGACGATCCGGCTGGTCGAGGCGTACGCCAAGGCTCAAGGGATGTTTCACACCGCCAGCTCGCCGGAAGCCACGTATTCCGACACCTTGGAGCTGGACCTGTCCAACGGTCGAGCCCAGCCTGGCCGGCCCGCGGCGCCCCCAGGACCGGGTGCCGCTTTCCGAAGCCAAAGCTTCATTCCACACCGCGCTCAAGGAGCTGCAATCCGCCCGACCTCCCAAGAAAGCCATGGCCAGCCTCGTCGACTACCTGCCCGTGCTGGAGCGATTCGCGTCCGAGGGGGGCGGTACCGCGGTCGGCGTCGAGGAGGCTTACCACGAGCCTGCCAATGGCCCACCCGCGCCAATCACGAATGGCTCCGTCGTGATCGCCGCGATTACCAGTTGCACGAATACGTCGAACCCATCGGTGATGGTCGCGGCGGGGCTGGTGGCCAAGAAAGCCGTCGAGCACGGGCTGCGGACCAAGCCCTGGGTCAAGGCCAGCCTGGCGCCGGGCTCGAAGGTCGTGACCGACTACCTCAAGGACGCCGGCCTCGACACGTTCCTCGACCAGCTCCGCTTCAACCTGGTCGGTTATGGCTGCACCACCTGTATCGGCAACTCGGGACCGCTCCCCACCGCGGTGAGCGAGTCGATCCAGAAGGACGACCTGGTGGCCGTGGCCGTCTTGAGCGGCAATCGCAACTTCGAAGGGCGGATCAACCCCGACGTGCGGGCCAATTACCTGGCTTCGCCCCCCTTGGTCGTCGCCTATGCCCTGGCCGGCACGATGGACATCGATCTCCACAACGACCCGCTCGGCTCCGACCCGAAAGGCAAACCCGTCTTCTTGAAGGACATCTGGCCCAGCCAGCGCGAGATCGAGGACACGATCCAGAAGTCGGTTCGCTCCGAGATGTTCCAGAAGCAATACGCCGAGGTCTTCGAGGGCGACGCGACCTGGAGCAGTCTGCCGGTTCCTCAGGGCGATCTTTACGAGTGGGATCAAACGTCGACGTACGTCAAGAACCCCCCTTATTTCGTGGACATGACGATCAAGCCGGCGCCGGTCGCTCCGATCGTCAAGGCGAGGGTTTTGGCTTTTCTAGGCGACAGTATCACGACCGACCACATCTCACCGGCCGGCTCGATCAAGAAGGACGGTCCGGCGGGCCGTTACTTGATCGAGCGCGGCGTGGACCCCACCGACTTCAATTCGTATGGAGCGCGGCGCGGCAATGACGAGGTGATGGTACGGGGCACGTTCGCGAACATCCGGCTGCGCAACAAGCTGGCTCCCGGGACCGAAGGGGGATGGACGCGCCACCTGCCCGATGGCGATCAGATGTCGATCTTCGACGCCTCGCGACGCTATATCGCCGATGGGGTCCCCTTGATCATTCTGGCCGGCAAGGAATATGGCTCGGGCTCGTCGCGCGACTGGGCGGCCAAGGGGCCGAAGCTGCTGGGCATCCGCGCGGTCATCGCCGAGAGTTACGAGCGGATTCACCGGTCCAACCTGGTGGGGATGGGGATCTTACCGCTCCAGTTCAAGCCTGGGGAAACGGCCGCCAGCCTGGGTTTGACCGGGGAAGAGCTGTACGAGATCGAGGGCCTGCCCGAGGCCGTCGCCAGCCGCTTCAGCGCGGGGCCGGAGCTGACCGTCGCCGTCGACAGCGGCCGTGGATCGCCGCTCCGTTTCTCCGTGACTGTCCGGATCGACACTCCCCAGGAGATCCGTTACTATGAACACGGTGGTATTCTGCCTTACGTCCTCCGCCAGTTGCTCCGAGACGGAGCCCTCAGTAGTCAGTAGTCATTGGTCAGTAGTCAGTAGTTAATGGAAGCGGATCGCGTGGTTGGTATGGCTTTTTGCATTTACTGACCACGGACCACGGACCACTGACCACTGACTAATGGAGTTGGATGAACTATGGCGCAAGTGCAAACCGAAGCGAAACCCGTACCCATTGTCAACCGCACGCAGGCCCAGGTGTGGCTCCGCAAGATGATGTTGATCCGCCGCTTCGAAGAGCGGGCGGAGATGCTCTATCAGAAGGGAGATCGGATCGGGGGGTTCTTCCATCAATATAGTGGGCAGGAGCCGGTCGCGGTGGGCTCGATCGGGGTCCTCAACGAAAATGACTACGTCATCACGGCGTACCGCGATCACGGTCATGCGCTGGCCAGGGGGATGAGCGCCAAGGCGGGCATGGCCGAGTTGCTGGGCAAAGGGACCGGCTGCTCGAGGGGCAAGGGGGGCTCGATGCATTTCTTCGACGCCGAGAAAGGGTTCCTCGGCGGTCATGCGATCGTGGGCAGCCACATCCCCCTGGCGGCCGGCGTCGCGCTGGCCAGCAAGTACCGCGGCGATCAGCGCGTCTGCCTGTGTTACTTCGGCGACGGGGCTATGAATCAAGGAGCGTTTCACGAAGCCTTCAACATGGCCTCCCTGTGGAAGCTGCCGGTCATCTACATCGTCGAGAACAACCTGTATGCGATGGGGACATCGCTGGCCCGGTCCTCGGCCGTGCTCGACCTGACGATCCGAGGGGGACCGCCTACGGCATTCCCGGCCATTCGATCAATGGCAACGACATCGAGCTGATGGCCAAGACCACGCGCGAAGCCGTCAACCGGGCCCGGGCCGGCGAAGGACCCACCTTCATCGACGCCCAGACCTACCGCTACAAAGGGCACTCGATCAGCGACCCCGGCAAATACCGCCAGAAAGAAGAGCTCGAATCCGCGATCCGAAATGACCCGATCCTCGTGTATCAGGGGATCTTGAAAGAGCGGAACTGGATCGATCAAGAGGCGATCGACCGGATGCAGGAGAGCGTCAAGCAAGAGATCGAGGAAGCCATCGAATTCGCCGAGCAGAGCGAACCGCCGCCATTGGACTCCCTCTATGAAGACATCACGATCGCCCCATTCATCCCGCAGGAGTGAGTGCGCATGCCCGTTCTGACCTACCGCGACGCCGTGAGACAGGCGATGACCGAAGAGATGAACCGCGACGACAACGTCTTCCTCATGGGAGAGGAAGTCGCCGAGTACAACGGCGCCTACAAGGTCAGCCAGGGGATGCTCGACGTGTTCGGCCCCAACCGCATCATCGATACACCGATCTCCGAGGAAGGGTTCGCCGGCATGGGCATCGGTGCGGCCATGGTGGGCTTGCGGCCGATCATCGAGTTCATGACGTTCAGCTTCAGCCTGGTGGCGATCGACCAGGTCGTCAACAATGCCGCAAACATGCGATATATGAGCGGTGGCCAGCTCGCCGTGCCGATCGTGTTTCGAGGCCCGTCAGGCATGCCCGGATCCCTGGCGGCCACCCATTCGCATCGGCTCGAAGCCTGGTACGCACAGATCCCCGGCTTGACGGTCATCATGCCCAGTACCCCGGCCGACGCCAAAGGCTTGCTCAAAAGCGCGATCCGCTCCGATGACCCGGTCGTCTTCATGGAGCACGAGGGGCTGTACCACGAAAAAGGCGAGGTCCCCGATGGCGAACACCTGGTTCCGATCGGCACGGCCGACATCAAACGCCCCGGCTCCGACGTGACGCTCATCACCTATTCACGCTGCGCTCAAGGCGACCCTCGCGGCGGCCGAGAAGCTCGCCGAGGAAAACATCGACGCCGAGGTCATCGACCTGCGGACCATTCGCCCGCTCGACCTGGACACGCTCCTGACCTCGGTCAAGAAGACAAACCGCGCCGTCATCGTCGAGGAGGACTGGCCCTATTGCGGCCTCGGTGCGGGGATCTCCGATCGGATCACGCGGAGCGTCTTCGACGAGCTCGACGCCCCGATCCTCCGGGTGGCCTCGCAAGGATGCCCCGATCCCCTACAACAAGGGCCTCGAAAACTCCATGCTGCCGTCCGTCAACCGGATCGTCGCCGCGGTGCATAGCGTTTTGTATATCTAGAATAGAGAGAGGTGTCCGCGAGGGAGAGGCTCGGATGATGGAAGGGTGTTCTTGCAAGGCGGACACCCCCCCTAACCCCCCCTTCGCAAGGGGGGGAAAAGGAAGGGCCAGCCTCGCCCTCCCGGAATTGCTGCATGTTAAACACGCAAATACCTGCCAGGGAGAAATCACATGCCGATCGAAGTCACCATGCCAAAGCTCAGTCCGACGATGGAGACCGGCGTGATCGCGCAGTGGCTGGTCAAGGTCGGAGATCAGGTCAAGGAAGGCGATTCGCTAGCCGACATCGAGACGGACAAGGCGACCATGCCGATGAAGTCGTACGAAGACGGCATCATCGTCCACATCGACCACAAAGCCGGCGAAGAGGTCGCGCTCGGCCAGCGGGTCATGGTGCTGGCCAAGAAGGGCGAGGATCCCAAAAAGATTGTCGATTCGCTCGGTCTGGGCAAGGCCGCATCCGAAGGGAAGATCGTCGCCGCGACCGCGACCGCGATCGCGACGGCGCCCGATCGTTCCGGCTCCAACGGCCAGCAATCGACCACCGCCAGCGCTCCGGAACCGGTTGGACAGCGGCTGAAAACCAGCCCGCTCGCCCGCAAGGTTGCCGCTGCCTCGCACGTTGACCTGGGCCAGGTCCTGGGCTCGGGACCAGGCGGCCGGATCGTCCGCCGTGACGTCGACGCATTCGTCAAGGGCGAACCTCGGGCTCGGCGATCGCCGGCGGCGGGCGTACCAACTCAGCCAGGCACCGCGGCACCTGGCCCTCGAGTCGCCGCGGGCCCTCGGCCGTCCGTTCCTCCGCTGGCCGCCCAGCGCATTCCTCACTCGCGCATGCGGAAGACGATCGCCCAGCGCATGCTTCAGTCCAAGCAGGCCGCTCCCGAGATCCATCTCACCGTGGACATCCGCGTCGACAAATCGGTGGCCGCTCGCGAGGAGCTCAACAAGCGACTGGCCCGCGAGTCGATCAAACTGTCGTTCGGTGACTTCGTCACCAAGGCCGTCGCGCTGGCGCTCCGGCAGCATCCCGGTGTGAACGCCAGCTTCGAGCCGGATGCGATCGTGCGGCACGGCGAGGTGAACCTCGGCCTCGCCGTCGCTCTCGACGAGGGCCTGATCGTTCCGGTCCTCCATCGCGCCGATACCCTGGGGCTGCGCGAAATCCGCTTGCAGAGCGAAGCCCTGGCCGCGGCGGCCCGCGCCAACACCCTGACAACCGAACAACTCACCGGCGGCACATTCACAATCTCCAACCTGGGCATGTTTGGAACCCGGCAATTCGACGCGATCCTCAACTTGCCCGAGGTCGGCATCCTCGCCGTCGGCGCCGCCGAGAAGCGACCGGTCGTCGAGGGCGATCAACTCGTCGTCGGTACCGTGATGACCGTGACCTTGACAGCAGACCACCGAGCCGTCGATGGTGCCATGGGCGCTCAGTTCCTTCAGACCCTGAAGGGATTGCTCGAAGAACCGACGGCGATGCTGCTTTAGTCCAAACTAAAAGGATACGATGGCCTACGACTATGACATTGTGGTGATCGGCGGCGGCCCCGCTGGTTACGCGGCCGCGATTCGCGCGGCCCAGCTCAAGAAACGGGTCCTGTGCGTCGAGCGCGACAAGCTGGGCGGCATCTGCCTGAACTGGGGCTGCATCCCGACCAAGGCCCTCTTGACCAACGCCCACCTGGTGGAGCTGATCAAGAACCACGGCACTCAGTTCGGCTACAGCGGCGAGCCAACCTGGAACTTCGGACAGATGATCGGCCGCAGCCGGAGCGTCGCCGGCACCTTGAATAAAGGGATCGAGGGACTCTTTCGCAAATACAAGGTCGGGTCGAAATTCGGCGTGGCCAAGGTTGTCGCCCCACACCAGGTCCAGGTGAACGGCGAGCCGGTCTCCGCCGAATCCATCGTGCTGGCCACCGGTGTCCGGCCACGCCCTCTCCCCGGTGCTGACTACGATGGCAAAAAGATCATCTCTTATAAAGAGGCGATGTCACTCCCAACGCAGCCCAAGTCGATCTTGATCATCGGCGCCGGCCCGATCGGCCTGGAATTCGGCTATTTTTACAACGCGATCGGCACCAAGGTCACCGTCGTCGAGCTGCTGGATCGCGTCTTGCCCGGCGAGGACGAAGAGGTGTCGGCCTCGTTGGAGAAGAGTCTGACCAAGCGCGGGCTGACGATCCTGACCGGCTCCAAGACGACCAAGGTCGAGACCGCCGGCAAAGGGGTCAAAGTGGAGGTCGAGACGCCCAAAGGGAAGCTCGTGGTCGAGGCCGACCTGATGCTGGTGGCCATTGGCGTGCTCGGCAACGTCGAGGGCTTGGTTGCCGACAACCTCAAGCTCGAGATCGTCAAGAACCACATCAAGGCCGACCCCAAGAACGGCTACGTCACCAGCGTGCCGGGCATCTACGCCATCGGCGATGTGATCGGCCCTCCGTGGCTGGCCCACGTCGCCCACCATGAGGCGGTCTGCTGCGTCGAGCGGCTCTGCGGCTTCTCCGACCGCACGGTCGATTACACGACCATCCCCGGCTGCACATACACCGACCCGGGCGTCGCCAGTCTCGGGATGACCGAAAAGGCCGCGCGTGAAGCGGGCTATGAAGTCCGCATCGGCAAGTTCCCCTTCATCTTCAGCGGCCGGGCCCTGGCGTCGGACGAGACCGAAGGGTTCGTCAAGCTCGTCTTCGACGCCAAGTACGGCGAGCTCTTGGGCGCTCACCTGATCGGCTCGCAGGCGACCGAGATGATCAGCGAGCTGGTGATGGCCAAGAAGCTCGAAGCCACCGAGGAAGAGATCATGCACGCCATGCACCCCCACCCCACCTATTCCGAGGCCATCATGGAAGCCGCCGGCCAAGGACTGGGCGAGTCGGTGCATATTTAAAGTTGTCAGTTGTCAGTTGTCCGTGGTTCGCTTCGCGAAAGGCCGATGGCGTGACATGTTGGCTCCCTGGTCATGCGACAGAAGCCGACTCGACCTACCGCGATCCGCTTTCGACTGACAACTGACCACGGACTAATGACTAAGGGCCTTGATTCCGTGCTGTTTGAGCGTGGACTCGAACCGATCCCAGGGGATCGGCTTGGCCGGCAGGTCCGCACACTGGGTATCCAGCCCGAGGTCGAGGATGTACATGGTCTCTTCAAAGTTGGACCGGCGGCCGGAGGCGCGGCGGTTCTCGACGGCGGCGGCTTGGCGGTCGTATTCCGCGGCCATCGCCATCAGCGTCAGCACGCGTTCACCGTGGCTGGCGTGCTCGACCTCGATCGTCGCGCAGTCCTCCCAATCGCGGAACCGGGCCAGATCCTCGCGGCGGATCAACAAGACCGTCGACAAGAAGTGGCCACCGAGATAAAGCGCACCACGCTCGTACACCGGCGCCATCACCCAGACGTCGTGACGGAAGTTCCGCTCCCTCAGTTGACCGCAGACCCAGATCGCCAGTTCTTGGAGCAGGTAAGAACCCATCTTGCCGTCCATCGAGACGAGGGGATCGGCCATCGTGGTCGCGCCGGCGCGAGCCTGAAAGTCATCGCAAGCCGCCGGGTTGGGAAAGATCGTCTCGATCGGATCGCGACCGCTGGACCTGATCCGCAAGACCTCGGTTCCATCAGGTCGGCGACTCCAGGAAGATCTTCTCGATCGTGGCCACTTCATGCGACTGGCCGCTCTCCGCGAGCTTGAGCTGCCGATGTCGCCGCCAGATCCCCCACAGCCGGCCCGCCGCCACGCCCAGCAGGAAGAACACGCCCGTCGCGAGGATACGCAGAATCTCGCCCCGCAACGGCGCAGGCAATAGATTCTCCACCCACGAGAGAGAGTTCCAAATCGCGTCCACAGTCATTGTCCTTTACACAAAAGATGGAGCGCAGTCCGCTCGACGACCTTGTCGTGTCCTTCAGCTTGGGTGCCAAACCAGCGGGAACATCTTATCTCATCTGAACGAGCGGATTGAACCGCGCCAACGCTTGAAGTCAATTCCCCGTTGGTCTCGATCGGACACGGTCATGTATTCGTTGGGTCGGTAGGGATCTTGGGGAGAATCCGGTCGGATAATGCCTGAATCCGATCCGTCAACTCGTGTTCGGCCATCCACTGTTTGACTTCATCGGGCATCTCGTCGCGAATGAACTCGAGCAAATGACGTGTCGCCAACCTCTGTTCGTTTGTGAACCCGGCGATTCGATCATCATTCAGTTGAAAGAGAAACTCGGCGATATAGCCTCGGGCCAGTGCCAGCCGGGCCAGGCCGGGCATGAAGTATTGGAAGCCCTCGATCGTGACGAAGCAGATGGGGTCCCAGCCGGCGTTTCCAACCTGCTCCAGGCTGATCGTATCGGGCGTGTGGGCCCTCAGGGTCTGCTCGTGCTCCGCACGATCCGACGAATGCCGGCAGTCCGTAAACTGCTCGGGCCGTGGCACATCGGCAAACGCGCGACGAATCGCAACCAGAACATCGGTCATGGCTTCGCCCGATTGATTCATTGATCCGTGTGAACGGTTCGAGGTCATGCGTCTATTCTATTCTTGATGTCCCTGCGATTCGACTAGACCTGACGGCGAATGACGTCCGTCGGCCACGATGACCTCTTGTCGCGCTCAGCGCACACACTTCCGTAGGACGGGAAAACTTCAATCGGCCGTATATCGTTGATGCAATAACACTTACGTGTGACACAGGTATAACCGGAACTCGCCCAAAACGCTCATCTCCTTACAACGATTGGACTTACGTGTGACACAGGTAAAACCGATACAACCGGTTAGAAGAGGGCATATTAGTAGTATCTCTTTACTCCAATTGGACTTACGTGTGACACAGGTAAAACCGATACAACCGGTTCGAAGCACGGGTTCTTGGCAGTATCTCCCTGTAGAACTTGGACTTACGTGTGACACAGGCATAATCGATACAACCGGTCCGAAGCGCGTGTCTTGGTGCTATCTCCTTACAATAATTGGACTTACGTGTGACACAGGTAAAATCGATACAACAGGTTCGAGGTAGGGCTCCTAGCGGCATCTCATTATAGCAATTGGACTTATAATTGGGACATGTTTGGTCGACACGATCGGTTCGGAGCGGGAATCCTAGCTGTATCTCGTTACAGCAGTTGGACTTATAGTTGAGATTCTTGTCGGGCACGTTGCGGGGGAAGCCAGCGTGCCAAGAACGAACAGACCGAGAGAGAGATTCTCAGCGACATCTTTGATAAGATCGAGGGACTGCTTGACCTATACGCCGAGGAGGGATAACTGGTGGGTTCAGCCAAGGCGAACGTGACCGTCAACCCTCTCGACGGACGGGCGGAGATTCCCGAGCCAGTCATCGTCCCGATTCCGAGGAAGCCGGGCTGGGAGCGCAGGACATACCCGATCAAGATGACGCCGCTGCAACGCACGGCGCTCCTCGATCACACCGGCCTCGGCCCTGAGCTAGCACGGAAAATCGAGTGGACCCGAGGACGCAACCGGGCCATCGAGGTCACCAGGGGTGAACTGGACGTGCTCTACGACAAGATCGGGGAGGCCATCGCCCACGCACGCAGCCCTCACAAGTCCAGGCTCATGTCCCTGAGCCGGAAGATCGAGTCGATCTTCGAGCAGGAATGCGACGAGGCGTTCGGCAGCATGTCGCCAGAGGACCAGTGAGATCCGGTCACGAATAGATGCATCGACATAGACGATCCCGCTCAGGAATGACCCATGAACCACAAGAAGGCCAAATCCGGCCGTCACGCTTCCAGCCGGGGGACAAAGTGCGGGTCAAGCATGGCGTCCGTGATCCTGACTTCTCCGACATCCCCCTGGGCGGCTGGGCGGGGACGGTCAAGGAGGTCCATCAGGCCGAGGGCGAGACGACGCTCCTCGTCGCCTGGGACCGGGCGACCCTCCGGGGTATGCACCCGATCTACAAGAAGCGGAGCGAGCGAGACGGACTCGAACTGGAGTCGATGTGGCTCGGGGAGGGGGACCTCGAACCAGATGATGGCACGCCGGTCCCCATCGAGCAGCCGACGTCCATCGTCACGAAGCCGCTGTCGGAGAAGGACCAAGACGATCGAGTCCGCATGGCCCTGGGGCTGACCCACGACGACCCGCTCCCCGACGTGGGTCGGAAGACCCTGCTCGCCTACCACCGCTACCTGGCGTCCAGGCTGAAGTTCCCGTTCAAGGCGAAGTCGGAGGCGGATGGCACGCCGCTGACCATCCAGCAACTCGTCGATCCGAAGGATTACGACCTGGATGAGGAGGGGTTGCTCTGCCAGGCCCGTAGCCGCCAGGGGCCGTTCGACATCCCGCTGTCGGAAGTCGAGGGGGGCGGGGAGAATCGCAGGCTGGTCGCCGACTACTGCTACTGGTTCCACAACTGGCGGTGAGGCCGAAGGGGGACACTTCGTACGTCGCAACCTGATTAATGCCAAGGTTTTGGATTATCAACGTGCCATTCGCTCCTGATCCCTTTTCCTCCCGACCCCTTTTCCTCCCCCCAATCATGGTCACGTCGAACGGGGGTTGGCCGCGCATCTCTAGGCGTAATATTGGTGAACGGGTGAAGATCGATCTCCGGGATAAGATCGAAAAGGAAGAACACCAAGTCGTCATCGGGCAGCGCGTCTTGTGGTGAGTTCGAGTCATGGCGGTTCTGATGAGCGTCCCAGGCACGGTAGTTCTTGCGACGATCGTCCATGATCTGGCTCCGCGCAGCGCAAGAACGTGTTGAAACTTTCCGGAACACGCATTGTGCCCAAATCGATACCGTCTGTACAGATTGGCCGTTCGCGGGTATCCGGTGGTTGAGGATACTCGAACACGCTCCTATAAGATGAGGTGATGAGCAACCATGAGCCAGAAACGAGAGCGAAAGTACCGGCGCAAGACAGAGCCGGTCACATTCGACAAGGTAAGAGTGCTCGCCCTCGTGCTGCCCAAGGCCGAGGAGGGAACGTCGTACGGTACCCCAGGGTTCAAGGTGGGCGGGACCTTGTTCGCGCGGTTTCATCAAGACGGCGAATCGCTGGTCGTCAGGATCGACCAGAACGAGCGATCGATGCGGATCAAAGCCGATCCGCAGACGTACTACATCACGGATCACTATCTGAATTATCCCTGGATCCTGGTGCGGATCGCGTCCGTCGACCATGACGACCTGCGCGAGTTGCTCGAGGAAGCATGGCGTCTGAGCGCGCCAAGCGGCTTCGCGCCTCCTACGACGCTGAGCGAAGAAATGTCTCACAGAGAACACCGTCAGCGGAGGACATTTAGTTTCCTGGATCAGATTGTCCGTGGGCCTACCGTGAGTGAGCGCCTAACGTACCCTGTGCAATCTGGACTCGGGTAGCATGACGGAAGGGCCGCATCCCCCATGATCGGTTTTGGCCTGCGTTTTCCCATGAGGACCGGTGACCTGCAAGGTGGTCGAGGCGACGTAGCCATCGTCTTCAACCTGGATGGTGTAGGTTCCGGGGCTGAGCTTCTTGACGGCCGGTCGATTCGCCTTGCCGGACCAGACGGTCGCCAGCTTGACAGTCTGGCCGGGCTTGATCGTTTTGGCCGCCAATGCGTGGACGGTCCGACTCGCCTCATACACTTCGGTCGATCCCGAGAGCACGGTAATTTGTGCGACGTTCTTGTTCGGCTGCACAGCGATATGCTTGGCGCTGACATCCTTGAGAACGAACGAGATGTGGACGCTTTGCCCCAATTTGTAGCGAACCTGGTCGGTCGATAGAGTCGCCAGGACGTCTGATGCATTTGCACTTGACGAACTCTGACTCGCAGTCGATGGTTGGGATACGATCTGGAACGTGGCTACATCTGCGTTAGGGTCGAAATTGTCGGAAACCGTCAATAGAGCGGTGGGGCTATCCAGGAAGCCTTGGCTCGGAATCCCGTCCCATATTGCGGTCTGAGAATACGACTGCCCAGGCTGTAGCGTCGACCAGCTTGGCTGCGTCTGCGGGTTCCCAGGAGTCCCAGGGAGTTTCCCAGATGACCGTGCCGTTCTGGAGGATCTGGAATTCCGGCAACCCGATGATGATCGGGACGGGCTGAGTACCGTCATTCGTCTCCGTGAACGTCATAGTCACCGGTTGACCGGCGTTATAGACGGGCTGATCCGTGGTGACGCTCGTAACCAGATTGTCCTGAGTCGGAGGGTTGATCTGGAATGTCGTTGTGAGTCGCGACGAAGTGATGACCGGAGTGTATTCGACGAGGAAGGTGCCTGTCGGGTTGCCGTCGGCGTAAGGCACGGGCTCGGGGAGGGGGCCGTTGTACGTTCGTAATCCATGCCCGACTCCGGGATGCCAATCCACGTCCGTCTGTCGTAATTGACTGGCCCGCATTGATTGGGTACGGAAACGCGTTTTGCCACACGGCAAAAGAATGAGCAATGACAGACGTTCCGTTGTACAAAATGCTCAGTTCGGAGGCTCCGTTCCCGGGAAGGTCGACCGTTTGGTCGGACGTATTCGTCTCGGTGATCGATATCTGGACTGGCTGTCCAAGCTCATAGACCGACGAGTTGGTCGTAAGCGTATATGTGATCGGATTGGTGATCTGGAAAGTCGCGGTCAGGCCCTGTGGAGCATTCGGGTTTGAGACAGTGAGCGTTCCAAAAGTGTTCACCTGATACGGCACCGAAGTCTCTTGTGTAGCACCAAATGGTACAAATTCCACATAGCTGGTTATACCGTTCCAGGTCGCGGTCTGCGACACCGATTGTCCCGGTCGAGCGTCTCGGATATCGGCGATTGACCGGCATTGGCCGGGTCGGATTGCCAGGCCAGCGTTTCATTCTCCCAGATCTGCGAAACGGTAAAGTCCGTCGGTCTGACCTCTACCGTCACTGGCTGGTTTCCGGTATTGGTTTCCGTGAATGTCAATTCGATCGGCTGTCCGACCTGGTAGACGGATTGGTCGGTCGTCAAACTGTATGACAACGAAAGCAGCGTTCGCCCTTCGAGTCCTTCGACACCGAGCACTGTACGGCGGGCCATGGCGAGCTAGCTCCTCGGGTGCGTTGTGAGTCGTTGCCACGTCGATGCCACAATGCTCATTGGAAATCAGAGACCGCCAGAGAGTCAGATTTGTCGCCGAGCACGATCGATAGCCTACCAGGTCCGAGAACGGTACGGTGCTCGGTGAGTTGCTGCTCGACATCATACCGAATTGTCTCGGCCAGTCAATGCATTGATGATCTTGGATGTCCCCAACTCTGGGAAGGCGGCTGCGGACATTCAGCCGCGGTAGAACTTGGACCTTCTTAGTTAGAGCAGGAGAGGGATCAGGAACCATTGTTGGGTTGTTGTCGTGGTCGGCCTCTGGGCCGGAGCAACGACTCCAGACCGAGCCTCGCCGCTACCTTGGCCTGCCGGGACTCCGAACCGAACGGTTGACCTCACCGCATCCTGCGAAACGTCGCCTCCTCCTCTTTCGGGCCGAACGGCCGCTTGACGTGCGCGGTCCAATCTCGCGAACGTTCGATCGGCCAAGGCGTCATTATCGGTTCGCTCCGCCTCGTCGTTGTCCCGACGAGCGGAGAGGCTCCCCCATTTCCATTCCTCTGCGCGGTGGACCAAGTTCGCGCGAGGGCGTTCCGTTCGACGTAGCGACAGACCGTCAGGAGATGCTCGTCCGACTGCACGGGGAATGACTTGTACCGGTCCTGATCCAGTTGGCCGGCGCCGGCGATCCTGTGGTGGGCGAGCCAGCGCCGGGTGTGGGTTATGGTCAGCCAGCGCATGAAGGCGTAGAGGTCGCCATCCCCGCGGGGCCACAACAGCAAATGGAAGTGGTTGGGCATGAGGCAGTAGGCCAGCAGTCGCATGTCGAAGCGAGCGACGGCCTGCCGCAAGCCGCCTTCGAACGCAGCATAGTCGGCATCACCGTCGAGAATAGCCAGTCGCGCATTAGCCCGGTTTAGTGCCCGGTAGATCAGGCCGCCTTCGGCGGCACGTCGTTGTCTCGGCATGCACAGACGATGCAGCGGCGTTTACCCGATGTCAAGAACGCCTCCTGACCGGTTTTCCTCCCTCCTCTCCGCCCTGATCTGGTTCAGTCCGCCACCTGGATCGACCACAACTGATCGTCCGCATTGCCTCTGGTGTGTTTCGGCGACTGGATGACCGGTGCTCCGGCGTCCCGCCGCCCTTCGAAGACGCTGATGTACTGGCCGCTCAGCTTCGACCGGAGCCAGAAGTGTTCTCCCGAGCGCACCACCTGCCAAAGCTGGTTCTCCGCGTCGCGGCGGGCCTCGGCGATGAGCCGCGCCGCCCTTTTCGCGGGACCCTTCCGGCACTTCGAGGACCATTTTCGTTGCGACGTTCACGATCACGAAGTCGTCCTTGACCTTTTCGAGCCGCCAGACCTGCTCCTTGTTGCGTGACAAGGCCATCAGAGTGACTTCCGCCTTGCCCTCAGGACCGCGAAACGCGAGGGCAAGGCTGCTCCGCACGTTCGCCAGCCGGAGGGTCCTCCCTCCGTCGGGGGCCTTCTTCGCCTTAGCGTATTCCGCCCAGAGCTGATCGAGGGTTTTCCTTGTCCGCTTGCGGAACAGATCGTTGGTGTACTTGCCGGCGCAAGCCTGGGCGTGGATCACCTGCACCAGTTTTCGGTCGTAATGCCGCTCCACCCACGCGAGGAAGTCGGCCGCCCTCCCGTATCCATCCTTGTAGCTCTCTCCGCCGAGGGACCCCGACCCCCAGTTGTGCGGCTCGTATCGGACCCAGCGGGTGTAGTCCGCGATCCCTTCCGTGAGCCAGCCCGGCACCGGACCCGGGTAGGGCTGGATGATATGGGTCAGCTCGTGGATCAGGACCCCCTCATCGATGTGAGACCCCTGAAGAGTCTTGGCGAGGTTCATATTGATGGTGTTTCCACACGCGCAGGCGATGCCGCCCTTTGGATCGTCAGCGAACTCGATGCGGACCTCGAGCGGCTTGTCGAGCTTCTTACCCAGCCAGCCGTCGAGGACCGGAATCCAATGCTTAATGATCCGTTCGGCTTCGGCGGCTGCCCGCCTGGCCTTCGGCGGGTGCTTGCCAATGACGACCTTGACGGCCTGCTCCGGCTTGGTTGGGGCTGCCATGAGCTGGATACCGGCCAGCAGCCCGAGGACCGTGACCGCGACCCGGCCCGTGAGCCATGCCCGGAGCGGATACCGGGCCGTCTGGTGAAGATGGCTGACGTTCGCGTGTATTACCCCGGCAGGTAACTTACGCATGTAGGGCGGCTCTCCAGAGCCGTCGGGACGGGTCAGGAGACCCGTCCTACGTGAGGATCTTTTCTGCCGGGGTAATAACAATGGGGACATTGTGCTTTCCCTCTTAGCTAGTCCTCTGGCAATTCTCGATTGACAGGCCTCTGCGCCTGCGAAGATGGTCAGGCGCCTGACAGGAAGGTCCGACCCCTTTCCTCGGCCCGGGCAAGAGGGTCCGACCCCTTTCCTCGGCGCTACCTCTCAGGGCCCCTTCTGGAACTGCTTACCCGCCAGGTGGAAGACGGGCGCGGTACATGGGTCGGTTCTTTCGAGTGACCGCTTGCCCTTCTGGATGGTGAAGGTCTCGTGCCCGGAGAGGATTGCCGCCAGCTCCCGTCCCCAGGCTAGCGTCTCCTCCTTGTTTCCAATCGCCGCAGCCACAAGCTTGATGCGAGCGGCGAGCAGCGATGTACTCTCCAAACTGCGGGGCCAGTGACGCTGGCCGTGAGGTCCTGCTCGATTTTCTTTTTTGTACCGGCCATGCCCATGGTGGCAAGTTGATATTTGAGCCACGCGGCATCGTCGTGCTCCTTGAGGAAATCAGCGACGGCGTCCCTCGCGGTCTTATCTTTGGGCACCGGCAAGGTCGCGATGCAGGCCGAAAGTCCCTTCAGCGCCAAGTCGCGGTAGAAGCCTTTTGACGGACAGCCCGGTTTATTCACTGCATCGAGCCTGCTCTCGAAGTCCTTCCAAAATTCAACTTCCCGCTGCGGCGAAGTGATGGCCTTCTCCACGGCCTCGACCACGTTGATGTTGAAGGGATTGAACGCCAAGCTGCTCATGAGCAGATCGAGGCCATGCGCTCTTTGCGACGTGTGCGGCAGTCGATCGAAAAAGGCGAGTGACAATTGCCCGTCGAGAAATTCCTGAAACCCGTAATTGACGGCGTGCGCGATGCTGAGCGGGTACGGCGCATAATTCCGACTCAACGGCTCGGTGGCCGAGAAGACCCACCATTGGGGCTTGAGGTCGCCGCCCAAGATGGTGGTGCCATCGAGCTTGGCGCTCGCGGATTGCGCCAGCTTGAGGGTGTAGCCGTCTTTTTCTGTGTGGTTGTAGGCAACGTAGCAGGAGTGCCCCGGCTGCCCGGCCTGCGCGCCGGAACGCCGAAGGTGATGTTGGTCCGTCGTCCCAGGTGCGAGCAGGTACTGCAGACCCCGCCGTCTTTAAGCATCAAGGGGTACGTGCCATAATCGAAATCCATGGGCGCAGCCGCCTGGCCTCGAGGAACACGGGATAGAACGCGATGTGGCCGACGTATTCACCGTAGAACTCGACGATGTTCTCGTCGCGAAAGCGTTTCCAAATGAACTCTCGCTCGCGCAATGGCAGCCGGTCGGCGGCCAGGTAGACCAGAACGGGCCAGGGTGCGGTAAGGGGAAGCGCGGCCAAACCCGTGTGTCTCCCGCGGGGAAACGAAAAGCATCGTTGCGCAGCAGGTAAGCGGCCGTTTGCGACGACGTGGACGGTCGGTCCCTCGCGATTGCGGCCCAAGCTGCCCGCCGATCTGGAGACGATCTGCCTGCAATGCCTGCACAAGGAACCGGCCCACCGTTATGCCAGTGCCGCCGCACTGGCCGAGGACTTGCAGCGCTTCGTGGAAAACCAACCGATCAAGGCCCGGCGCAGCTCCGTGATCGACCGGTTCGGCCGCTGGTGCCGGCGCAACCCGGCCGTGGCCGCGCTGTGCGGCGTCACCGCGACCCTGCTCTTGACGCTGACGGTCGTCTCCGTGACCGCCGCTATGCGCGTCGACAAGGCGCGGCAGCGAGCCGACGACAATGCCGCGGCCGAGAAAGCGGCCCGCGAAAAGGCTGACGACGCCGCGGCAGCCGAGACGCTGGCGCGGCGGCGCGCCCAGGAACGGCTGGTACGCCTTAACATCGTCACCGGCAATTTACTGACCGGCGCCCGAGACCGCGACTACGCATCCGCCCTTCTTCGCTATTCCCAGGCGTGGATGCTCGACCGGGACGATCCCTCCACCGAGCCAATGCACCGCCTGCGCCTGGCGTGCCTGCTGGAACGCTATCCTCGGCTCGAGGGAATCTGCTTCCACACATCTCCGGTCCTCGAAGCGCACTTCGATGCCAAGGGCGGCCGGGTGTTGACGCGCACCGAGGATGGTCGAGCCTTCCTTTGGGACCCGTATCGCAGCTTGCCCATCGCCTCGCCGCTGCCGCACGACGGCAAAGTGCTGTGCGCCACCCTCAGCCCGGACGGCACGCGCGCCGTCACCACCGGGGCCGACGGAACCGCCCGCCTTTGGGCTGCGGCGACCGGTCAACCACTGGGTGCGCCGCTGCGGCATCCTGGCGTTGTCCCACACGCCGCCTTCGGCCCCGACGGACAGCGGCTGGCGACTGCTTGCAACGACGGCACCGTCCGTTTCTGGACTGTCCCGGGAGGCAAATTGCTCGAGCCGAGCATGCTCCTGAGCAGCGGGGTCCGCTTCGTCGGGTTCAGTCCCGACGGCCGGCTCATCGTCACTGTTGACGGCCACAACGCGGCACGCGTGTGGGACGCCGAGGCCGGCACGCCACTCACCCCGCCGATACCGCATCGACTGACGCCCGGCAGTCCATCGGACTTCCTGCGTCAACCGCCGCTCTTCAGCCCGGACAGCGCACGCCTCCTGACGGCGTATGACCGCACGGTCGAGGTGCGCGATGCCAGGACGGGGGCCCAGGCCGGGCCGCGGCGCACCGTCGATTTCGTCCTCAATCATGCGGCGTTAAGCTCGGACGGTAGTCGAATTCTCCTGGTTGGCAAGTGGTCAAGGAGCGAACTCCTGGATGCCGCGAGCGGTCGGACGATCCGTGTCTTGGATCATCCCCGCGAAGTCCAGGCTGGGTGTTTGAGTGCGGATGGAAAGCGGGTGGCCACGTCCAGCAGCGCGGGGCTGATCCACGTCCGTGATGCGCAGACGGGTGAGTATGTCGTCCGCCCGTTTGCTCATGCGGCGGGTCTGACCGAGCTGGCGTTCACGCCGGAGGGCGACCGGCTCTTGTCGGTCAGCCTGGACGGCACCGTGCGCATCTGGGACGTCGGTTTCGAGCCGTTCAAGGCGGTCCCCTATGATTACTCCTGCGGCAGCGCCGACCGCCTCTTCCTGGCCGGGCGCTGCCTGAGCCCCGACGGTTCGTGGGCAGTGCGCCCGGATGGTGCGGCGGGGGCACGCCTGCAGCGTCGTCGGGGCGAGGAGCTCGGGCCGCTCTTGGCCCACCCAGGTCCGGTGCGCAAAGCCCGGTTCGCTCCGGATGGGCGAAGCGTCTTGACCGCGGATGAACGGCGCGTCCAGGTCTGGGACGCCGGCACGGGCCGGCCGCGCGGCCCACTCCTGTCCTTGAGCGGGAACTTGATCTGGGCTCAATTCAGCGACGACGGCAGTCGGTTGATGCTGATCGATGCCGGGGGAACAGTCAGCGTCCACGCGACCAGCAGCGGCCGCGTGGTGCTCGGCCCGATCGCCCTGGACGCCGAGCTCCTGAACGATCGCAACCATCTCATTCGCAAGGTCGTGACGCTCAGTCCGGACGGACGTCGCCTGGCCGTCCACCTCCCTGGCCTCGACCCTAAGGAAACCCGGGTCTACGAGGTCGATACGGGCCGGTGTCTTGCGATGGCGACCGGTTCCAGTGGTCTCGTCTTCGAGCCTGGCCTTCAGTCCGGACAGTACACGCCTGGTCAGCGCCGCTACCGACACACTGGCGCGGGTATGGGACGCCGGGACGGGCCAGCCCATCTCCCCCCCCCATGCGGCACCCGACCTTCGTTTGGCGCGCCACGTTCGCCCCGGACGGACGGCTCGTCGTCACCCTCGATGGCACCCACGTCCGGCTGTGGGACAGCGCGACGGGCGACTTGCTCACCCCGCCGCTGCCGCACCGACTGGGCTTCCGGGCGGACGTCTGGGTCAGTCGCGACGGACGCCGCATCGTTGGCCTCGCGCCCGACGGGGCCGCGCAGCAATGGGAGCTGCCCAACTTCCGCACGGCGACTGACAGGGTCATCTCGCTCGTGCAGCTCCTGACGGGCCAGCAGGTTGATGCCAGTGACGGCATCACTCCGCTGGAGAAGTCGGCCTTTCTCGATGCGCCCGAGAATTATCGCCGTGCCTGGCTGTCCTCGTGCGGCCTGGGCGACGATCCCACGGTGCCGTCCTCCGCCGAGGGCGAGAAGAACGAGGGCAGGAGGAGTGCCATGTCCTCGAGGGATGGACCGGGGTTTACCGGCGGTGTACGCGAAGCCTCGGCCGCCGCGGCCCGGGAGCTCGCCCTCGGACGGACGCAAGTCGCCCTCGGACATCTCGTCACCCTTTCCGCCGCGAATCCCGGTGACACGGAGCTTGCACTGAGAGTTGTGCCCTCCAGGCGTGGTTCGGCCAGGACGAGGAATTCGCTGACTCCTGCATACGGGCCCTCGATTTCGCCGCCGGCACATTTGATCCCCCGACGGCGGAACGAATGGCCAAGATCTGCTGCCTGCGCCCGACGCAAGACAGGACCCGCCTGGGATCCGCGCGCGCACTCGCACGCCAGGCGGTGGATCTCGGCAAGGGCCGTAACTGGCTTCCCTGGTTCCAGATGGCCCTCGGTATGGCCGAATACCGTAGTGGTCATTTCGCGGAGGCCGACGCCGCGCTGATCGCCGCGGCAAGTGGCGGCAAGGACAACCCGCGCCTGGTCGGCACGTCGGCGTTCTACCGCGCCATGAGTCTGTTCCGACAAGGCAAGGAAGAAGAGGCCCTCGAGCTGACGATCGGGGCCGCCTCCGAGATGAAGCCGCTCCCCAATGACGAGAACAACCCTCTGAAGGACAATGCAGGGCACGACGACTTGATTGTCTGGATGGCTTACAAGGAAGCCAGGGCGTTGATCAAACCTGAACCAGCCCGCGCCGCCTCGGCCCAGGCCAGCCGGAAATGACCGCGTGGCCGGAACCAGATCGGCTCCCCGCCTCGCGGCTTCACGGAGCAGACCCGCGTCCGGGGGCTCATCGCTCGGGAAAGCCGAGGTCGTCCCCTTCGTGGATCGCCATGCCGATCTGCTCGACCGACCCGCGTCGGCCGTTGTACCAGAGCCGCCAGCGGCCGTCGCCGGGGATAGCGAACGGCTTGTAGACGGCGTCGGCGTCCCACTTCCCGGCGCCGGGGCGGAGGATCGGGTTGGCGGGGTGGCGCTCCCAGCCGGAGATCCCGTCGCGCGAGCGGGCCAGGCCGATCTGTGCGTGGTCGATGTCACGGAAGCCGATGTAAAACATCACGTACCAGCCGCCGTGGCGGACGACCTGGCAGGCCGTCACCTTGTGCCGCTCCCAGGCCCGGGCCGAATCGGCGCGGAAGATCGGGTTGTCGGCGTGCTTCGTCCAGGACAGGCCGTCGGCGCTCGTGGCGTAGCCGATGGCATCCGGCTCGTACTGCTCGCCCCCCGAGTACCACATCTGGTACCGCTTCGTCTCCTCGTTCCAGAGGACGTGCGGGCACATCACCGCGGCCTTCTCCCAGGGAGCCTCGGGGGCGAGCACGGCCCGGGCCCCGGTGCGAGTCCAGGTCTTGCCGTCGGGGCTGGTCGCGTGCCCAATCCACGAACGCCCGCGCGCCTGGCCGGTATACCACATGTGGTAGCAGTCGGGCCGCTTGACCACGACCGGGCGGTTGATGTCCTCCTCCCAGTCGGTCCGAGGGTTCGGCCCGAGCACGATGACGGGCGGGCCCCAGTGGACGCCGTCGGCCCCCTCGACCAGCGCGACCGCTTTCTTCGGCCGCCACGAGAACCACATGCGATCGGTCTGCCCCTCGCGCAAGAGCGACACGTCGAAACACGTCCCCAGGTTGGCACCCAGGACCGGGTTATTGGCGAACTTCCGCCAGCCGGCGGCCCCTTCTTCCCCGCCGTCGGCCGTCGGCCGCTCGTGCCTTGCCTCGCCGACCGCCGGCGCCTCGGGCCTCCGACCGCCGGAAGTTTCCCCGTCAGGCGGCCCAGCCGGCCCGCCGCGGCCACCTCCACGCCATCGACCAGCACCCGCAGCCCCGCCCCACGCCCATACCGCCGGCCGTCCCTGTCGTAGAGGACCGTCAACTGCCGGCCGTGATAGGGGACGCCATCGAGGCAGAAGGAATTCCAAGACCCCTCGGGGACCAGCGGATTGACCTCGACGACCCGGTCCGCCCGCGGGCGCAGGCCGACCAAGCCCGTGACGACCAGGTCGCAGAACCCCGAATGGTTATAGTCGCGCCCCCGGTCCTTGTCCGGCCGGCCCAGGGCATGCAGGATGTCCCGCGCGATCCAGCGGCCGGAGTTCGGGTCGAGGTTCTCGTCGATCCAGGGGACGACCGTGCCGTCGGGCCGCGTGAGGTGCTGCGCCCGGGCGTAGGACATCAGCAGCGCGAAGTAATCCTTCTTGTCGAGCGGGGACTTGAGGCCATCCTGGTTGAGCAGGTTGGCCAGGGCCACGAGCGTCTGGGTGGTGGCGTACGGCCACGACGGGCCGTTCCAGAGGCACTCGTGGTTGTGCGGCTCGTTGAACCGGGGATGCCGGCGCTCGGCCGTCGTCGGCCCGAACGGCGCGGCGAACCCGTTCGGGTCGGTCAGTTGCGCCGACGCGACCTCGCGCCCGGCGCGGCAGGCCGAAGTACCAGGGGATGAAGCCGATCTCCTCGCGCACGTTGGCGGGCGCGGTCCGCTCGCCCCGCGGGACCGTCTTGTAGAACTGCGCCGCGTCGTCCCAGAGCTGCTCCTCGACAACTGCGCCTTAGCGCCTCCGCCTTGCGGCGGTAGGACTCGGCCAGCTTCGCTCGCCGGCCAGGTCCGCGATCGCGGCGATCGCCATGGCGTCGCCGTACATATAAGCGTTGATCGACGGCCGATACCCGCTCCCGCCGATCGAATACTCCATGCCGTCGCGATCGTCGATCTGCCAGAACAAGCCGCCCGGGTCGCGGTGGTCTTTCTCCCACGCCTCGTAGTTGGCGACCAGGTCGGGCAAGAGCGCGATCGGCCAGGTCGGGTCGCCCGAGGCGAGGTAGCGGGCGTAGATCGAGTCGGCGGCCCAGAAGCTGTACCGCCGGGGCTCGCCCCCCTTGCGGAACCAGAAGGCGGCGTAGTCGTCGAGAACCTTCGGGTCGCGGATCCACCGCCCCTCGCGGAAATGGTGTCCAGCGGCGCAACTGATCGTATTGTGCTTGCCCGCCCACGGGACATCGGCGAGGAACTCGGTGACGACGAAGCCCTCGGGTGTCGGCCGGATGTGCTCCTTGAAGACCCTCCAGCGGAAGTCGTAGATCGCGCGGAAGGCCGGGTCGGGGCAGTCGAAGTCCGGGACGTTCGCCGCGAGCCAGCGCCCCTCCTCGCCGCCGATCCGCGCCGCGAACGCCGAGGGATCCAGCACCCGCGCCCCCGGGACGGCCGCGGCGGCCCACGAGACTCCGAGCCATCCCAGGAGCCATGCGAGGAGGGCCAAAGTCCTCAAGGTGGATTCTCCGAATCAGGTCCCACGTGATCGTTCGCAGACCGCCGATCGGCTGGAACCTTTCCTTTTACCCGAGTCGCTGCCGGTTTCCAAGGGGCCTGTCCATGTGGGGCAGCCCCATAGCGGGCCAAGGTGGGGTGATGAAAAGTTCGTCTTGCACGAGCCTTGTCTTCATCCGGATTCCGTTGCGCATCGTCCCCCCTTTGCAAGGGGGGACCATTTTTCGGCCATAGAGGTTTGTGCAGAGACCAGTGCCCTGCACAGCGGGGCAACGGGTCTTTTGTTATCGTTTCTAAAGACAGCAACGAGCCGGCCGCATTAGAATAGTGCCCGCCGAGGAGCTGGACCGGAGATTTGGCGCGATTGATCCCAATCGAAGGCCCGGACCCAATTCAACCCGTCTATTGAAAGCGAGGCGCGGCATGGTTGGCGGTTCTCCTTCGCTTTGCATGTTCCAAGACGCCCTGATGCGCGGTCCGCGACTGGAATCGCCAGGCAGGCCCGACGCCTGTTTCCTACTTCGCTGGTCGAACGTGACGGGCAACATCTTCGTCCAGGAGCCGATCTGGGCGGGTCGGGAGCTGTCACGCTCATGAATATCGTCCGAGTCGCCGTGGTCCAGGCTGCTCCCGTCGCATTAGACCGCGATCGCACTCTGGAGAAGGCCCGCGAGCTGGTCGACCGAGCGGCCGGGCAGGGGGGGCGGCTGATCGTGTTCCCCGAAGCCTTTGTATCGGGCTACCCGCGCGGGCTCGACTTCGGCGTGACAGTCGGCTCGCGAACTCCCAAGGGCCGCGAGTTGTTCCGCCGCTACTGGGAGAGCGCCGTCGACGTCCCCGGGCCCGGCCACCGAGCTCCTGGGCGCCTCGGCGCGGCAGGCCAAGGCTTACCTCGTCATCGGCGTGATCGAGCGTGACGGCGGCACGCTCTACTGCTCGGTCCTGTTCTTCGCGCCCGACGGAGCCTTCCTCGGCAAGCATCGCAAGCTGATGCCCACGGCCGCCGAGCGCCTGATCTGGGGCCAGGGCGACGGCTCGACCATGCCCGTCTTCGACACGGCGATCGGCCGCATCGGTGCCGTGATCTGCTGGGAAAACTACATGCCGCTCTTGAGGATGCACATGTATGCCCAGAATGTCCAGCTCTACTGCGCCCCAACGGCCGACGACCGCGACACCTGGCAGGCGACCATGCGGCACATCGCTATCGAGGGCCGTTGCTTTGTCTTGGGCTGCAATCAGTTTGCGACCCGAGCCGATTACCCGGCCGATTATCCGGCGATCCACGGTGATGACCCCGCGACGATCATGTCGCGCGGGGGCAGTTGCATCATCGACCCGCTCGGCAAGGTGCTCGCTGGTCCAGCCTTTGATGGTCCAGCCATTCTGGTCGCGGACCTCGATCTGAACGAGATCGTGCGCGGCAAGTTCGACTTCGACGTGGTCGGCCACTACGCCCGGCCCGACGTGTTCCGGCTGGTCGTCAACGAATCGGCCAGGACCACGGTGGTTCGCGAGATTTGCCAAGAGATGCCTCCGCGTAAAGGCGGAGAGTCGCCGTCTGGTCCGGCGGGATCGGAACCGCTTCCGGGGTAACCGAAAAGTTGACCTACAAAAGCATGCCTGCCCATAATAACGGCAGTACGTTAATCTTACGGCACGAACGGCCTGGGAATGCGCGTTTTTTCATTCCTTGGACGTGCGGCTGCATGAAGAAGTTTGGAGGCGCGGAGACTGCCATGATCCTTCCTCGCTTGCCCCTCCCTTCCACGGCGGACGGTCCAAGTCCCGGCGGTCAGATTCCAGCCCCCGATGCATTGCCGGTTCTGCAATCGTCGGAATTCTCATTGCCCGAGGGTATTCACAGGTCGCGAGAGGCGTTCTTCCGCGACTTGCCGGAACTCATCAAGTGTCGTGATCTGCGAGGCAAGTGGGTAGCCTATCATCGTGACGAACGTGTCGGGGTCGACGTGGACGACGAACCGCTCATTCGGGAATGCATCAGACGTGGTCTGAAGGCTGACGAATACATCGTCGACGTCATCGAGCCGAAGCCGACCGAACCGGAGCAGGTGGAATTCCCCTCGTCATGGCGATGAACATTCTCGAACGCCTGCCCGTACCCGTTGAGACCGCTAGCGTGAAGATGCCGGACGGCAGCGAGGAATCTGTTAATCCGTATCAAATCGTCGTCTGGATTAGCCTCTCGGGGAAGGACGAGCTGGAATTGGACCCAGATCGCCCCTTTTTTCCCGCGGTTCTCGACACCGGGCTGAGCCACAACTTCGCGATCCGCCAGGAACACGTCGATGCCTGGACGGGGCTGACTCTTGTACCGAGTGGATCGTCGGCATCAATCGGGGGAATCGTCCTCTTTCCGAAATCAGCTCACGTCTGGATCCATCGCAATGAGCCGGGACTTGTCACGAAATCAAACCGTCCGCCAGTGCGCCTTCGCGCTCCGGAAGGCATCATTGTCTACCCGAATCTCTTTCCGAATCCGTCGCGAATCCCGACTCTGGGTTTGCGGCCTGTGAGGAACGAATTGTCGCTGATCATCGACGGCAAACAACGAGAGGTTACGCTAAGCACCGGTTGATGTCCACCACCGCCGAGCGCCTGATCCGGGGCCAGGACGATGGCTCCGAAACCGCGATCGGCCGGACCCAGTCGCGGTGTCCGTCCGCGTGTTCCGGCTCGCGGAACATAGGGCATAAGTTGCGGTCATGAATGGTTCACCCACAACTGCGTCATTGTTCCTTCCTCCTCGGTGTCCGGAAGGTTGACCCGAACCGGCGTGCTGACCAGAATCAAACGTGGATTTCCCCTTGATCCGAGGGAGCGAATGACTCTATGCCGACATTCGTACTGGATGATCAATCGAGTGACGTGTGGGTCGAGAGCTTGACCATTGATGCGACCGAGCTTGGGATTGGCCGAGAGCATCCCCTGGTCGGTGAAGAAGGAGCGGCTGCGCGGCGGTCGTCGCGACGGGGTCGACCAGATTGTCATCGACAACGGGGCGTTGCGATTCACGGTCGTGCCGACGCAGGGGCATGGGTCTCTGGAACGGGTGGTACGACGGCAACCGGCTGGGATGGGACTCGCCGGTCACCGATGGACCGATCCATCCCGCCCTGGTCAACCTGGCGGCGGCCGGCGGCCTGGGCTGGCTCGACGGCTTCGACGAGCTCCTGGCCCGTTGCGGCTTGGAAAACAACGGCGCGCCATTCGAGGTCAAGACGGTCAAGCCCGACGGCTCCGAGAGCCATACGACTTTTGGTCTTCACGGCAAGATCGCGAACATACCAGCCTCGTACGTGGCCGTGCATGTCGGAGCCGAGCCACCTCACGAAATCGTGGTGGAAGGACACGTCCAGGAATCGCGTTTGTTCGGGCCGGCAATCCGGATGGAGACGCGAATCACGACCACTCCCGGCTCAAATCTCTTGGTCGTCCGCGACGAGTTCGTCAACCTCAAGGACCAGCCCGTCGACATGCAAGTCCTCTACCACTGGAACTTTGGGCCGCCGTTCCTGGACCCCGGCGCGCGGTTTCTCGCGCCGAGCAAGTCCGTCACTCCGCGCGACGCTCGGGCCGAACAAGGGATCAGCCAACATGAGGTTTACGGTGGTCCCGAGCCCGGCTATGCCGAGCAGGTCTATTACCACGATCTCCACACCCGGCTCGGCCGGTGAGCGTCAAACTCTCGCGATGCTTCGCAACCACGCCGGCGACCGGGGCGTGGTGCTCCGATTTCGACAAAGGCCAGCTTCCGGCGTTCACACTCTGGAAGAATACCGGCGGGTTGCGCGACGGTTATGTGACCGGTCTGGAGCCGGGCACGAACTATCCCAACCCGCGGCCGTTCGAGAAGGCGCGCAACCGGGTCGTAACCCTGCCGGTCGACGGCCGCTACCTGGTCGAGACGACCTTGGAAGTGCTCGTCACATCCCAGGCGGTCGCCGCGGTGGAATCCGAAATCCAAGCGATTCAGGCGCAGGGCGCGGCCAGAGTCAGTCCGAAACCACGCGAGCCCTATGCTCCCGAAAGCTGATGCACTGGCAGACTCATCATGCCGGTCCTCGTAGCAGTCTCAGAGCATTCGCGATGACCAACAGACTGGTGCCGACATCCGCGACGATGGCCATCCAGAGGTTCGCATATCCCAGGATCGCCAGGATCAAGACCAAGACCTTGGTCAACAGAGCCAGGGTGATGTTTTGGCGGATTCGGGCAAGGGTCGCCCGGCTGAGGCGGATCAGCCAGGGGAGACGGTTAAGGTCGTCGGCCAGGAGGATGATATCGGCGGATTCCAGCGCGGCACCGCTGGAGATGCCTCCGAGTGCGATGCTCACCTTGGCGGCGGCGAGGGCGGGAGCGTCGTTGACTCCGTCGCCGACCATGCCGGTCGGACCATGCCGGGCATCGAGCTCGGCGATCGCCGAGACCTTGTCGGCCGGCAGCAGACCCGCGCGCTGTTCGCCGACACCCAGCTCGCGCCGACCGCGGCGGCCGTCCCGGCGTTGTCGCCGGTGAGCATGACCGTTTGGAGGCCCAGCTCGTGCACCTCGGCCAGCACCCGCGCCGCTTCCGGATCGCGGCCGATCGGCCAGGCGGATCCAGCCCAGCGGGCCCGATCGCGCAGTCAGGGCGACCGCCGTCCCGACCGAGTTTTCAGCCTGACCAAGCTGGACGTGAAAATCAGGCCGGCACAGACCGGCTTCGTCGATGTAACGATGGCTGCCCAGGTGATATTCAATGGCATCGACTCGCCCGAGAGCGCGCCCAGTCCGGGTACGGCCGTGTACTGATCGGCGACCGGGACATCCAGGCTCATGCCGCGGGCATGCCGGGCGATGGCCTTGCCCAGGACGTGGCCGCCCCGATCGCCCAGCGCCGCGGCGATTCGCAGCACCCGCGCCTCGTCATCGTGACCAGTTGCGCAGACGACCTCGACCACGTCGGGCTGGCCGCGGGTCAACGTCCCCGTCTTGTCGAAGGCCAGCACGCGCAGGCGGCCGAGCTCCTCGAGGAACTCTCCGCCCCGAATCAAGACACCTCCGCGCGCCGCCGCCGCCAGGCCGCTCACGACGGCCACCGGGGTCGCAATCACCAGGGCACACGGGCAGGCGATCACCAGAATCACCAACCCCCGGCCGAACCATTCACGCCAGACGGCCCAGTCCCAGGCGTTTGGTCCAACACCGCGCCAGGAGATACAGAGATGGAACCAGCATCACCAAAACGGATAGTCCGATGACCACCGGCGTGTAAATGGCCGCGAATCGCGAGATCCGCCGCTCGATCGGGCGCGCTCCGGCTTGACTGGCGCAGGACCTGAGCCACAACCCGCGAAATTAAGGCGTCTCTCACCGGGCCGGACGCCTTGACCTCAAGGGTTCCATCACCGTTAATCGTACCGGCGTAGACGGGATCGCCAGGCTCTCTCAGGACGGCGACCGACTCGCCGGTGATCGTCTTCTGGTCGACGTTCGAGCGGCCCGCCAGCACGGTCCCATCGACCGGGATCGTGTCGCCCGCGCGGACCAACACGCGATCATCCCGGCGCACCTGGCTGGCCGGCACCGCCTCAACCGCACCAGCAGGATTGATCCGCTCAGCCATTCGCGGCGCCAGGTCCAACAGCGCCGGATCGACCAACGCGCACGCTCCAGGCTCATTGCCTCCAAGCTTTCCGATAACCCGTACAAGAAGGCCACGGTCGCGGCCTCGTCCCATTGTCCCAGACCAAGTGCACCCAGGATCGCCAGCCCCATGAGCACGTCGATATCGAACCGCAACTGCCTGAGGTTCCGCGCCGCCCTGGGAAAAAGGCCGATGCCTCCCACCAGAACGGCCGACATAAAAGCCCACGGCAGCCAGGCGTTCGGCGACAGCGGCACTCAGGCCAACCGCCGTCCCCAGCCAGGTGAATCCCAGCCCGAGGGCCAATCCCAGCCCCGAGCCGGCCGTGAGAACCCAGCGCTCATTCCCCGACCACCATGAAGGAGCCAATCCTTCGGGTTGGCCCTGCACGGTCGTGTGCAGCCCGGTTCGCTCGGTGATCAGCCGGGCCAATTGCTCCGGTTCGACGGCACCCTCACCGAAATCCACGGTCATGGTCCCGTGGATCAAATCAAATCCCAGATTGGCCACTCCCGGTTGGTCGCGAAGTGCCGCGCGCAGCGACTCGACCTCGCTCGGACAGTCAAGGCCGCGGACCTGAAACGTACATCGGGCTTGGCTCATCCGATCACCCTATCATCAAATCCTTTTGGACGTTTTTCGCTGGATCGGCGAATCAAGCCGGAGCCACTCGCCGGCTTCTGGATTCACGCAATTATAGGGAAAGTCCCCCGTTGGGTGAACACGACGCATGAATGTTTCGGCCCAAGCCCAATACTCGGTGCCGTCTTGTCACGCGGCCGCGGCTTCGTATCTGATAGGAGCCAGTGGTTCTGGCCGGAACTCGTGAGTCATTCGACATCCGCATCGACCCGAGCAGGAGGCGTGAGGCGGTGGACGAGCGTACATATCTGATTCGTTATGGTGTGATGGGCCATATTGGGCAGTTTGCCGCTCTGCCAGGGTGCGAGACCTCCCTGGAGCGGGACCAGCTCGTCGTGATCCAGACGCATCGAGGACTCGAGCTGGGGGAAGTTCTGGTCCCGGCCGGTGGGATGAGCGCGCTGGGAAAGGATGGGTCGGCGGAGTCAGCGGCCCCGTCGAGCGTGGACAATCCGGCCAGCCCGTCCGCTCCGGCCGACCGACCCCACTTGCTCCGCCCGGCCGGCCCAGAGGACTTGACTCGTCGGCAACAGGCGGAGGAGCTGCGGCCGAGTCGCTTTGCGCTCTGCCAGCGCATCCTCCAGGAGGGGGAGTGGCCGCTTGAGCTCGTCGACGTCGAGCCGCTCCTCGACGGCAACGCGACGGTGCTCCATTACCTCGGCCCTCATCAGCTCGATGTGAGACCCCTGCGCGCCTGGTTCCGCATGGCGTGCGACCTCGAAGTGGTGCTCGAACCGTTCGGGATCGACCAGGAGAGCGAACTGCCGGACTGGATGACGGAAACCGACGACGAGGACGAAGAAGTCGAGTCGAGTTGCGGCAACTGCGATTGCAGCGCCGGCGGTTGCGGGACGAAAGCCGACTCGTCAGTCGTTGATGTCCCAGCCAACGATGAGCCCGCGACAAGTGGCTGCGCCCCGCGGCACATGCCGGCTGCGCCTCGTGTGGGATCAGTCAATTACGGTCCAAACGGAGCCGGGTGACGAACGAGGGACTATCCGGATTGTGACGTCGATTCTCGAGAGGCTTCTCCAATGGACGACCATCCGTCGATGGTAAACGAGGATCGCATCAGGGATGCGATCACACTCGCGAGAAACCTTCGGAACAACGGCACTTCCCATGATTCGATCGCGTCGCGATTGGCGCGGCGTGGGTTCGACAAACCGAGCATCGACGCCGTACTTCGGGAGCTGCCTGCGGAAGCACCGGACAACATCATCGTCGTGCCCGACCGGTCGACCGGCGGCCGGTTGGTCCTCATCATCGCCGGGCTCACAATCTTCGGGGTCGGTGCGGTCTTCGCCGTCGTTGGCCGAGCGGCCGAGGCTCCCATGTTGTGGATCTTCGGCATCGCCCTCTTGATCGCCGGTGGGGCATTGATGGCAGCCGGGCGTCTTAAGAGGCAGTGACGGTCGTTGATGGTGTGGGGCGGGTTTCCTAACCCGCCTGGATGCGTCAAGGAGGGAACCAGCGGGTTGGGAAACCCGCTCCACGGATTTCTGCTGTCCACGACCACGGACTAGAGTATTGGCCAAATCTCATGCCAATTTCGTGCCGCAAACTATTGCCGTCGCCGACGAGCAAAGGCACCCATGGCCAAGACTCCAATGCCGAGGAGCGTCGCCGATGCGGGCTCAGGCACGGCCGTTCCGTTGATCGTTCCATCGAAGATGTCCGGTCCGCCCGTGGGACTCGTCAGGCTGAACTCACTCGCGTCGAACTTGCTAAAGTCCAGGCTCGTTGGCAGGGCCGTCGAGCTCAGTGCTGTGCCGGTTGAGTCGGCAAGGCCAAAAACGGCGAGCGTCGCTCCGGTGCCCACCTGTGTTGAGGCGACCGCTACGAATGCGGTAGGATAAGGGGAACTCGTCAAGTCATCCTGCACATGGATCTGCATGGCACCCGGGTAATGCGGGTCGAAGGTGTGGCTGCCGACCGTGAAAGTCAAGCCCAGAGGCGAGGCGTACGGTGGCGTACTTGTCGGCAAGTAATCGTACTCAGCCGGGTTTTCGCCGGGGACGGCTATCGGCGCGCTGGTGTCGTACACCAAACTACCGCTGAACGAATCACCGATACTCGAACCAGAAATGAATCCGGACGGATCGTCGATCGCGGTAATCGTACCCGTAAAGTTGATCGTCACGATACTGGCTTCGGCAGTCAGACTGGAGATCCAGGTGATTGAAAGCGCGGCGCTCGTGGCGAGAAACGCACGCAGTAAAGCAGGCATAATGGCCCCCCAGGTTGCGATGCCAATCTGCGAAAGTGAACAGTCGTCTGGATTGGAGAAGGTCGAACGACAATCGAAAGATACAAACTCGCACGCTAACTTGTCAAATGAAATCTTTTTAAATTCGATGGCGTTCGGACCCGAGCGTTACGGTCGCAACCGGCACGGCGATCATCATCCGCCGCACCGCGAATCACGTACGGATGCGCGTGGAGAGCTTGGCTGTCAGAACGGATCTCGATCCTTTTCCTGGATGTCCCGCGACGGCGCTTGAGCGGCAGTCATGTTTCCGTCGATTTCACTCATGGCACACCGATCCGCCCGCCCATATCCACGAGCGAATCGAGGTCTGGGTTTGCGCCCGGTTCCCACCGATCGTGTTATTTGACATGAGGAAGTGGTAACGGATTGCCGTATTTGCAGCCCAGTTCTACGAGCGTCGTCGTTTCAGAACAGTGATCCCGCCCATCAAGGCAATACTGATGGAACCCATCACCAGCGACGATGGTTCGGGCACGGCGGCGGTCGCGAGCACCCAGTCGCCGGGGGTGCTGGCCGCGGCGAGGCCGAACCCAAAGATGATGCTTTGCCCGGGAGTCGTCGAAAAGTTCGCCATGATCGAGCTGCCGCCGCTAATGAAGAATCCAGTGACATTCCCGCTGTCCAGCCTAGCTCCTGTAAGCGACGTGACGGTCGGGGGCGTACCATTAAGATTGTACGAACCGACCTGGGAGATCGCACTGTCGGTGATCTGAAAGTCGAGGACGTCGGCGACGCTCGATGTAGACCAGGACGTATCCGGGGATGCCGGCGGTGATGCGAACGTCAGGATGCCGCCGGTCGTGCCCGGGTTTGGGCCGCCGGCCCCTTCGATGAAATCGTAGGTGACCGAGCCGGCACCGCAAGGGTGGACGACCCCGAGGGCCAAACTCAGTGTCAGGGCCAGAGCGGGGATCGAAACGCGGCGGATTCTCACAAGTAACCTCCTCAGATGCGTGCGTTGCAGGTCGCCCCCGCGGCGTGACACGATTGCCGCGGGCCGTCGGGGTGCTTCTCCATCAGATAGTTCCCAATATCCTTAATGTCACGCTGGCGTGACAAATCGGACGCCCTCGTGTTGATTTTCAACCTGAGGTTGTCGGATCGACACGGAAGTCTTCGATCATCACGATGGTTCCGCGCTTGATTTCATCCGTAAAAACGGCTTGTGTTTCGGTGTTCGGGACCGCAAACTTGATTGGCCTTTCGAATAATAAAGATCCATGCTTCCGGAGTCTTGAGTCGTGGAGCTGACACTGAGTGACGAAGACGCCGGCCGGCTGCTGAATGGATGTCGCCAATACCTTCTGATTATCGCCAACGACGCGATCGGGCCTGAGCTTCAAGGCAAGCTCGGCGCCTCCGACCTGGTGCAGGACACGTTCCTGGAAGCGCAACGGCACCTGGCCATTTTCCGCGGTAAGACCAAGGCCGAGGCCCGCGCCTGGCTGCGGAAGATCCTCGAATGCCGCCTGGCCAACATCCGGCGCTCCTACCTGGCCACCGAGAAACGTGCCACTCAGCGCGAGGTGAACCTCGATCCACTCCTGGCCGGGTCAGGGGCGGAGCTCCAGGCCCTCAAGAGCCGAGAGCCCTCTCCGAGCAACCACGCCGTCCGAAACGAGTGGAATCATGCGCTGGAACAAGCCCTGGCAAGATTACCTGAGCATTACCGGCAAGCCGTGGCCTGGCGGCACCAGGAACAACTCTCGTGGGACGAGATCGGCCGGCGGATGGTCTGCACGGCCGATGCGGCACGCAAGGTCTGGATCCGGGCGATCCAGCAACTGCGACGAGAGCTCGGACAGCACGAGTCCGTAACATGAGCGGCGCTGAGGGTGAGCACCCCGAAGATCTCTTGGCTGACGCATTGGCCGCCTACGACGATCGCCTTTCCGACGGCATTGAAACGCCGCCGAGCCCGACGGAACTGGCCGTCGACCCCTCGCTCTTACCGGAATGGAACCGCCTGACAGCGTTCCTGACATTGGTGGAAAAGGCATGGCCGCGCTCCGATGCGGAGACGAATCGACGAGCGGACCCAAAGCCGGCCGACCCCAGCTCATTCACGGAGTCGGGGTCGGCACCGCCTGCGATTGGTGACGAGCGCCGCTTTGGCCGTTTCCAGATCGAGAGGACTCTGGGCCAGGGAGGCTTCGGGATTGTGTTCCTGGCCTGGGACCCGGCGCTTCGGCGACAGGTCGCGCTCAAGTTGCCGCAGCCCGAAACCTTCGTGACTCCCGAGGCGCGAAAGCGGTTTCAGCGCGAGGCGCTCGCCGCCGCTGGACTCGACCATCCCCATATCGTCCCTGTCTATGAGAGTGGCAGCGTCGGCACGGTCGCGTACATCGCCGCCGCCTATGTCCCCGGCCCGACTCTTGCACTCTGGCTGTCGGACCAGACGCGACCGGTGCCGGCGCAGCACGCGGCCCGGCTGGTTGCCAAATTGGCCAGGGCTGTCGGGCACGCCCACGAGCGCGGCATCCTGCACCGCGACCTCAAACCCAGCAACATCCTGCTTCAACACACGCTGGCACCGAACAACGACAATGGTAAGTCAGGTTCCCTCGCCGAATTTGAACCGCGAATCACGGATTTCAGCCTGGCGAAACTCGCGGACGGGCTGGGGCCCGACACCAAGAGCGGTGTGCCCTTCGGTTCACCGCCCTACATGGCGCCCGAGCAGGCCGAGGGGAAACTCTCAGCAATCGGCCCGCCCACCGATGTCTACGGCTTGGGCTCGATCCTCTACGAACTTTTGACGGGCCATCCGCCTTTTCTGGGTCAGGGCCAGCTCGACACGCTGAGGCAAGTCATCGCCGATGATCCGCTCCCACCCCGACGACTGCGCGCGGACCTACCCTCCGACCTGGAAGCGGTTGTGCTCAAATGCTTGAAAAAGGAACCGGAAAGGCGGTATTTGAGCGCGGCAGCGCTGGCGGACGACCTCGACCGCTACCTGGCCGGCGAGCCCACCCGTGCCCGGCCGCCGGCAGGCTGGGAGAAGCTCGGCGAAAAGCCCGGCGACATCCCGCGGCGCTCGCGATGCTGGCCATTGTGGCAGCCTGTGTCTTCATCCTTCTGATAGGCAGTCAATGGTATGAAGCTCGTCTGCAAGCCGACCGAAGCCGTTCGCGCCGAAAGGAAGCTGAAAGCCAGGCGCGGGAGGCAACGCACGAGCGTTATCTCCGGTACGACATGCACATCCGGGAGGCCGATCGGTTGATCGCCGATTCCAAGACTCCGATCGCACTCAAAATCCTCGATCAAGAGCGTCCTCGGCCAGGAGAACCCGATCTTCGAGATTTCGCCTGGTATTACCTCTACCAGCGCTGCCATACCGAACGGCGCACCCTGGCCGGCCATCGAGGTGACGTCCACCACGTCGAGTTCTCGCCACACGGAGACCTCTTGGCCAGCGCTGGAAAGGATGGAACCGTTCGTCTCTGGAGCACAATAACCTGGGAGCCGTTGCGCACGATTCAGGCGTCCCTCAAAGAAGTCAACGTTGCGGCTTTTTCGCCCGATGGCCAGACGCTCGCCACGGTCGATGACGAAGGGAAGCTCAAACTCTGGGAGACCAACTCGGGCCATCTCCGACTGGAAAGACTCGCGCACAAGGGCGACGCCGTCATCGCGCGGTTCACTCCCGATGGCGAGACAGTCGTCACGGGAGGCCGGAACGACGGTTTCATCAGGCTCTGGGATCGCGGCACCGGCGACACACAAGGTGGTTTTCAAGCAAGCCAGTCCGAACTCGAGAATGCGGCGATTTCACCGGACGGTTTCATCCTGGCGACTGTGGGCGCAAAAATCGTCAAGCTATGGAGATTGTCCGATAGAACTCTCATCGCCCCCGTGGGCGAAGGCGTGGGCGCCCAAGGAGTCGCATTCTCGCACGACGGCACCAAACTGGCCACCGTCGACGAAGCAGATCGGCTGGTTCGAATCTGGGATGTAAGCACGCGCGAAATCCGACACCCACTGGCGGGGCACACCAAAGGGATCTTCGCGGTCGCGTTCTTAGCCGACGATCGAGCAGTGATATCAGCGGGCGACGATGCGGCAATTCGGTTCTGGGACGCGACGATCGGTTACAATATGGGAATCCGCTCCGGACATACCGACCGGATCTGGAGCCTGGCCCTGTCCCCGGATGGTCACACCGTCGCCTCTGCTGGAAAAGATGGCTCCGTCAAGCTCTGGGACGCTCGACCATCCGCCGGCTATTTCCGGCTGCCCATCGATTTCCCTCTCTGCTTTCGAACTCCTGGATGATGGCCGGACCCTCATCAGCTTGGAACACAGCGGCCTATGGCATGTCGGGCGCTGGGACCTTCATTCAGGCTCGCTCTTGGAGCGAAAACTGATCCCTATCAACGGTGATTACTCCTTTTTTGCGGCGTTCTCCCGCGACGGTCAATGGCTGGCGCTCTCGGATCGAGACGACAGACACACGCTCTGGAACGTAGCGACCGGCAAGCAACGTGGCATCCTCGATCCAAAGCCAGGAAAACGGTCTCTGCCGTTGTTCTCGCCGAATAGCCGATTCCTCACGTTCGCCAACGAAGGATTCGGACCATCCTCGATCCTGGACCTTGAGAGCGATCGAGAGATTCCTTTCCCTTGCGAGAAGTTGGTCGGCCCAGCTTTTACGCCATCGAATGAGGCGATCGCTGCGCTCCCCGACGGTTCTGTCTGTTGGTGGAATCCCCGCACCGGACGATCGAAACAATCGACGGCCGGGCACTACGACGTTCTCACCGGATATCCCGCGATTTCCGCCGATGGCCGCATTCTGGCCACCGCTCAACCGCAATCCCGCAAGATCTACCTCCACTCGTCGGAGAGCCTTGAACTGATCAAGGAACTCCCCGCTCAGCCGGCTTTTGTCGGACCTCTGGCGTTTTCGCCGGATGGGAGGACACTTGCCTCAATCGTGGGTGACCGAACGGTCAAGATCTGGGATATCAGGACGGGCGAACAACTGCTTTCGCTTGGCGGCCTTTATCGAACCGCCGTCGCCCTCCGCTTCTCATCCGACGGCCGAATCCTGGCCACGATCAACCCGGGAGAACCTCTACAACCGCACAACTTACTCCTCTGGGGAGCCGCGGAAATTGAGCCGCAAGCAAACCAAAACCTGTGGAGCACCCCACAGTATTAAGACGTATTAGCTCCGAATGAGTTCTTTGATGTCTTGCGTCTATGATGTGAAGACATGTCATTTTTCCGAAGCTTGCTTGAGGGCTTCAGTGAGCACCGGAGCGAAGGCGTCGGCCATTCGGAGGAACCCGAGGTCGGTTGGGTGTGATCCGTCCACCGTGCCCTCACCATCATCGCCGAGCTGGCCGGCCCCTGGAAGGTAGTGCAGTCCTTTGATCCCGCCGGCCAAGAGGTGGTCATACGCCGCTTTGAGTGCGGCGTGGCTGTCGGCGTTGCGTTTGCGAGGACCGGGAAGAACCGTGCCATTGCTGTAAAGGCGGTCTTCGGCCATCACGATCGGGGTATTCGGATGCGCTTTCCGGAGGGTCTGGACGAACGGCTCCATGCGGCTCGGTGACTTCAGCGGCCGACATGTTCGGCAGGCAGTCGAGCACGAAAACGGCCGGGTCGAGCTCGGCCAGTAGCGTCGCCATCTCGGGCTCCATCTTGCCGTTTCCTGAAAATCCGAGATTGATGACTGGGCGGTCGAGCCGCCGGCCGAGAATCGCGGTGTGAACCATGCCGGGACGCGAGGCGCAGCCCCCTTGCGTGATCGAGGTCCCGTAGAAGACGATCGGCTTCCGACGCCCTTCCGCCCTCGCGGCGGTCTTCTCGATCACCCGGCCCTCGGGAACGCCGAGCTCGACCGAAGAGACTCCGTTGTAGAGCGGTAGATAGAGGAGGAAGTCACGACGGCCTGCGGGCAGTCCGCTCGCCAGCGTTGCGGTGTTGGCTTTGGTCTCTTGAGGCTGGCCGACCCCGAGCCAGCGCCAGCGGCCGTCGTCCGCCTTCACATAGAGGTCGAGCCCGCTGACGCCCGTGGCCGGCATGTGCGGCATGGCCAGGCGGCTCGAGATAACCGTCCATCGGGCGTGGATGGTCGTGGCGTCGGTTGTGAAGCGAACGACAAGGCCGGCGGAGTCCCGGCTCAGGTCCCAAACCGGTCGACGCACCACCCCCTCGGCCTTCGCGGGCAGGCGATCGAAGAACGCCTTCGTGTCGGTCCAGCCTTTTCCCTCGACGTCCAGGTCGCGAACATTCACCCAGCGGGTCGGCTGGTCGGTCTTTTTCACCCGGCTCGTCGCCTGGCGGGCGTTCCCGGCGGCGAGCAGAACCGAGTCGATCAGCGCATACGACTTGTCCCGCATCTCTTTCGGGAAGTCGTGCTCGCAGTCGGGATGTTCGACCTGTAACCGATCGGGATGGCCGTAAAGCGCGAAGATCGGTTTCGCGGAGGCCACGATCCGATCGACACTCTCCGCGCGGAAGTTGTTATCCCTGAGCGGGGCGATGATGAGGGCGTGTCGCGGAGCGAGTGCTCCGATCATCTCATGAAAGTCGAACGGGATCTCCTTGAGCCGGCCACGGTAACTGGCGATCTTCGGCATGTATCGCGTCTGAGCCCACCCCTTTTCGTGCTGCCAGACCTTCTCATCACCGCCGTAATAATCGAGGTACGAGTCGAGCCCGCAGCTCGTGACCACGACCTTGATCCGTTCGTCAAAAACCGCCGTGTAGACCGAATTGTGTCCGCCGAGTGAGTGGCCGATCGCGCCGAAAGCTCCTGGCTTGACGAATGGGAGCGAGTCCAGCAAGTCGAGTCCGCGGATGTTGTCCCAGACCGCCTTGAGCGTGCCGCTCTCCCAGCCAAGGGCCTTGATGTCGGGCTGATATTTCGCCAGCAGCGGGTAGTTCGGGGCCAGGGTAACGTATCCACGCTCGGCGAGCTCGCTGGCATATTGCCGGTTCGGACGCGACCCCAGCCCGACGACGATCCCGTTGCCGACCACGTTATCCGTCCCGTGCAAACAAAGGACCGCGGGGACTCGCTTCCCCTCGCCGCGCAGGACCTCCTTGGGAATCAGCAGATAAGCAGGCACCCGCGATCCGGGCTCGGAGGAATATGTGATCGATCGTCGCACATAACTCCCGCAGTCAACCTCTTCTTCGACTTTCACATCGAGCGGACAGCGCTTCTCGGGTCCGGGAAGCTGTCCCATCACGGCCTGCATCCCGGCAACGATCTCCTTTCGCCTTCGCAGCCAATCGTCGGTCGTCGCAACACGTTTTTGTGTATCGTCCTGACCGCGGTAGACGAGCAGATTCTCCCGAGGCAGCCGAGCCCTCGGCAATGAAGATTCACCCTTGATGGGCTGATCGTCGGCGCGTGCCGAAGTCGCCACGAGCGCGATCCCCATCAGGAAGCAGGCCAGAATCAACCTGGTGGCCATGCGGTCCAGTAGTACGCGAAGAATCATGAGAAGTTGGTTCATGGCTGAATGCTCCCCGTCATGTCGACGCTGACCGATCATTCCCGGCCGCGACGTCATGATAATCGAAGCCGAGGCTGGAAGCGCAAGATCACCGCCTGAAGATCCGCCTTGTGTCGAAGGCGAGTTTAAACAATAATTTGACAATAGCCGTCGTACTAGTGGACGAGACTGCCCTCGGCTGAGGGAGCAATCGATCTTGGAGCCGACTGACAGCGATGCCCGACCGCCTGACTTGTTGTCGTGGCAATCGCCCTCGCCTGGTTCGTCAGGCATCTCTCCAGTCGAGGCGGGTGAAGGGTTGACGTTCGAGAAGGATGTCCGGCCGATCTTCAAGGCATACTGCCTCGATTGCCACGGCGGGGGCGAGGCGCTGAAGGGCCACCTCGACCTGCGCTTGAAGCGGTTCGCTGAACGCGGCGGCGACAGCGGCCCGGCGGTGGTCGCGGGTCGGCCCGAAGAGAGCTTGCTCATCGAGCGGCTCAAGAACGGGCGAAATGCCTCCGGGCGAAAAGAAGGTGCCGCCGGAACAGATCGCTGCTGATCGAGCGATGGATCGCGGGTGGGGCGTTGGCGAAGCGAAAGGAGCCCGAACGCCTCGATCCCGGGATCGACCTGACGCCCGAAGAGCGTGCGTACTGGGCGTTTCAGCCGATCCGCCGACCACGCGCCGCCGATCCTTGGACCGAACGATCGGCGTCAGGACGCCGATTGACGCCTTTGTCCTGGCGAAGCTTCGCGAGCGCGGTCTTTCGCTGGCTCCCGACGCCGACAAGCGGACGCTGATCCGACGAGCGGCCTTTGACCTCACGGGCCTGCCCCCTTCACAGGAAGCGATCGACGCGTTCCTCGCGGACCCGGCCGATGGCGCTTACGAACGGATGCTCGACCAGCTCATGGCCTCGCCCCGATACGGCGAGCGTTGGGCGCGACACTGGCTCGACGTGACAGGCTATGCCGACTCGGATGGCAACGGCAACGAGGACTCGCCCCGACCTTATTCCTACAAGTACCGCGACTACGTGGTGCGCTCGATCAACGCCGACAAGCCGCTCGACCGGTTCGTGGTCGAGCAACTGGCCGGCGACGAGCTGGTCGCGCGCCCCTGGAACGAGTTGACCCCGGAAAAAGCCGAGTTGCTCGCCGCGACAGGTTTTCTGCGAACGGCCGCCGACGGAACTTCGACCGGTGCGGCGGACGAGCCGTTAGCGGCGAACCAGGTGGTGGCCGACACGCTCAAGATCGTCGGCTCGACGCTGCTGGGTCTGACGGTGGGCTGTGCCCAGTGTCACGACCATCGCTACGACCCGATCCCCCAGGCCGACTACTACCGGCTCCGAGCCGTCTTCGAGCCCGCACTCGACACCAATCACTGGCGGAGGCCCGCGCAACGCCTGGTCTCTCTGTTCAAGGACGCCGACCGGGCGAAATGCAAGGCCATCGAGGCCGAGGCCGCGAAGCTTCAAGAGGCCGTTGACGCCAAGACCAAGACGTACCTGGAGGCGGCGACAAGAAAGAGCTGGCGAAGTTTCCCGAGCCGCTTCGGACCAAGCTTCGCGCCGCCCTCGATACGGCTGCCGCATCCCGATCCGAGGAGCAGAAGCGTCTGCTCGCATCGAACCCCAGTGTGAATATCACCGCGGGCGTTCTTTACCAGTACGACCCGGCCGCCGCCGACGACCTCAAGAAGGAAAACGCCAAGGTCGCCGCCAAACGCGCGGAGAAGCCGGTCGAAGATTTCGTCAGCGTGCTCGATGAGGCTGCCAGGCGTCTTGCCGACGACGAAGATCTTCCATCGCGGCGACCATCGTCAGCCCACGAAATCGGTCCGGCCGGGTGACCTGACCATCGCCGCGCCCGAAGGCTCGCGATACGAGATTCCTGAAAAGGACGCCTCGTTGCCCACCTCGGGCCGCAGGCTCGCTTACGCGCGACATCTCGTGAAGGGGGACCATCCCCTCGTGGGCCGGGTCCTTGCGAATCGCATCTGGCTGAATCACTTCGGCCGTGGGCTGGTCGATACGCCGGGCGACTTCGGCGTGCTGGGCACGCGCCCGACCCACCCGGAATTGCTCGACTGGCTGGCCGACGAGCTCGTCCGCCAGCGATGGTCGCTGAAGCGCATGCACAAGCTGATCATGACGTCCGCGGTTTACCGGCAATCATCGCGAGCGAGTCAGGCGAGCTCGGTCGCCGATTCGAGCAACACGCTTTACAGCCATTTCCCGCTGCGGAGGCTCGAGGCGGAAGAGATCCGAGACGTCATCCTGCACTTGAGCGGGCGGCTCGACGAAACTCTGTACGGCCCGCCCGTGCCGGTCGCCGAGGACGCCGTCGGCCATATCTTGCCTGACAACGACTCGGCGCGGCGGAGCCTCTATCTTCAGGCCCGCCGGACGAAACCGGTCTCGCTGCTCGCGACATTCGACTTTCCGACGATGGCGGTCAACTGCGACCGCAGGGCCCCGAGCACGTCGGCCACGCAGTCGCTCGTGCTCATGAACAGCGATTTCATCCTGAGCCACGCCGGCCGCCTGGCCCGTCGCGTGCGCGAGAGCTACGCCCGCGGGCTCGACTTCGGACCAGCTCGCCCGCGCAGGCGGCGCACGCCTGGAAGCTCGTTTACCAGCGCCGATCACACCCGAAGAGGCGGCATGGGTGAGCGAGTACGGTTCCCGGCAGCTCGCGACGCCCGGTCCTGATCGCGAGCTCGCCGTCTTGACGAATCTTTGCCAGCAACTCCTCATTTCCAACGAGTTCCTCTATGTCGATTGAACCACCCTATCTCGACCCGGCGCGAGTTTCTGGCGGGCACCGCCTTCGGGGTCGGTGCGATCGCCCTGGCCCACTTGCTGCGCCAGGACGGAGGCGCTCGCCGACATCGTGAAGAAGCCCGGTGAGAACCTCCCTCTGGACCTGAAGGCCCGTGCGCCGCACTTCGCTCCGAGGGCGAAGGCGATGATCTCGCTGTTCATGCACGGCGGCCCGTCGCATGTCGACTTGCTTGACCCGAAGCCCGAATTGTCGAAACGAAACGGCACCGAGTACGACGGCGAAGTCGTGTTCAGTTTCGTCAATCGCGCGAGCAAGAAGCTGTTCGGCACTCCCTGGAAGTTTGCCAAGCACGGGCAGTGCGGAACCGAGGTCTCGGAGCTTCTGCCCGAGACGGCCGGCATCGTCGACGACATCTGCGTGATTCGCTCGATGCACACCGGGCACAACGGCCACGAGGTTTCGATCCGCTTCTTCCACGGCGGGATCGCCGGCGTGACCGGCCGGCCGACGATGGGAAGCTGGCTCATTTACGGTCTCGGCAGCGAGTCAGAGCAGCTCCCGGCCTACATGGTCCTGTCCGACCCCGAGGGACATCCGGTCGACGGAACGAACAACTGGTCGAGCGGGTTCATGCCCACGATGTATCAAGGGCACCGTGCTCCGGCCGCAGGAGCCTCGGATCTTGAATCTCGACCCTCCTCCCCATCTTCGCGGCGAGACTCAGCGCCAGAATCTCTCACTCCTCGACCGGCTCAATCGAAGGCACCTCGAAAGCCACCCGGGCGAGTCCGACCTCGAAACCCGGATTCGGAGCTACGAGCTCGCCGCCGCCATGCAGACGACCGCGAAAGAGGCGCTCGACGTCTCGAACGAGCCCGCTTACATCAAAACTCTCTACGGATTAGACCAGGACGCGACCCGCGAGTACGGCACGCGCTGCCTGATCGCCCGCCGGCTGGTGGAACGAGGCGTGCGGTTCGTCCAGATCTTCCTCGGCGGCCAGCCCTGGGATACCCACACCGGCATCAAGAGCGCGCTCCCGGCGATCTGTCGACGAACCGACAAGCCGGCCGCGGCGCTCGTCAAAGACCTCAAGCAGCGCGGGCTGCTCGACACCACCCTCGTCCACTGGGGCGGAGAGATCGGCCGGCTTGCCGGTCACCGAGGGTAATGCCGATGCGTCCGCCGGTCGCGACCACAACGGCCAGGGGTTCTCGGCCTGGCTCGCGGGAGGCGGGATCAAGGGGGGCATGACCTATGGAGCCACCGACGAAGTCGGTCACCGCGCGGTCGAAAATGTGGTGACCCCCAACGACTTCCAGGCGACCGTCCTGCAACTTTTCGGCCTCGATCACAACCGACTCGTCTACCACGCCAACGGCCGAGAACAGCGGCTGATCGACGGCCGCGAACGCACGGATCGTCAAGGAAATCGTTCACTCCGCCTGATCGATCGCATCCAAGGGAACATCAACATGCTCTCGATTCTGGGCCGGCGTGGGCGGTTGTGTGACGGTTGGTCTCGCCGCGAAATGCTCCAGATCGGTAGCCTCGGCCTCTTCGGAATCGGCCTGCCGGAGCTGTTGAAGCGAGAGGCGACTGGCGGAAGGATGCAACCGACCGGCCGCGCCGCGCGGCAAGCCAGGATTTGGTCGGGCGCGGTCCGTGATCCTCTTGTATCTTCAGGGTGCGCCCAGTCACATCGACCTCTGGGACCCCAAGCCGGACGCCCCATCGTCGATCCGCGGCGAGTTTCGCGCCATCGCCACCAGCGCGCCGGGGATCTTCCTCGGCGAGGTACTGCCGCGCCTGGCGATCCATGCCGATAAGTTCGCGCTGGTCCGCTCGCTCGGCTTCAATCCCAAGGGGCTGGCCAACCACGGCGCGGCGATCTACACGCTGTTGACGGGCCACGACCCGACCAACTTCACGCCGACCGGGCTGGCGGTACCACCCTCGCGCGAGGATCTTCCCTCGGTCGGCTCGGCGGTTGCCCGCTACCGCCCATCCGAGCCGGGGCGCTGAGTTACGTGGCGCTTTGCAGTCCGGTGAAGGAGAACGTGTTTATCGGCGTCGCCCAGGCCGCCGGCTTGTTCGGGAACGCCTATGATCCGTACACGATGTACGACGACTCGACCGGCCCGCCTCGCGACGCCGAGTTCATACTGCCGCCGGATATGACACTCGGAAGGCTCCAGGCTCGGCTCGACCTCCGCGCCGCCGCTCGGACGGGCGACGACCTCGGACCCCGAGACTTCGACACGTTCTACGGCAGGGCGTTCTCGCTGATCGAGTCGGCCCGCGCGGCGCGGGCGTTCCGACTCGACGAAGAAACGGCCGGCGACCCGAGCCGAGTATGGGCCGACGCGGTTCGGCCAGAGTTGCCTGCTGGCCCGGCGTCTCGTCGAGTCCGGAGTTCGGTTCGTCCAGGTCACCTGGCCCGCTCGCTCGGATGACGAGCCGGCGCCCGGGCCCGGACGGGTCGTGGGACACGCACCGCAATAACTTCCCGATGCTCCGCGAGCACCGTTGCCCGGTGTTCGACCGCTCCGCCGCGGCCCTGATCGCCGACCTCGGCCGCGCGTGGCTTGCTCGACGAGACAATGGTCGTCGCGGTCGGCGAGTTCGGCAGGTCTCCCCGAATCGGCGCGGCGACGACGATGAACGTCGGCCCCGGCGGGCGCGACCATTGGCCGCACTGCTACTCCGCCCTGGTGGCGGGAGGCGGAGTCCGAGGCGGCCAGGTTCACGGTGAGTCCGACGCACATGCCGCCTTCCCGAAGTCTGACCCCGCTCACCCCTTTGATCTGGTCGCGACGGTCTACCACGCTCTTGGGATCGATCCGGCTCTACGCTTCACCGATGTGGTCGGCCGCCCGCGACGGCTAGTCGACCACGGCGAGCCGATCCTCGGCCTTTTCCGTTGAACGGAGTTGGGCTAACTGGCCGTCTCGTCACCTGCCCCTGCCGAAGTCGGCGTCCGGGCCCGGATGATCTCCTCAGATCCCAAACACCGAGTAGGCGAGCACGCCGACCGCGATCGCCGTCGCCCCGAGAAGCCGGCCCATGCGGTCCACCCAGCTCGCTTCGGCCTCCCACCTCCGGCTCAATGCCAAGGACGTCCAGGCCAGGGCCACGGTGCCACCGACGGCAATGGCGGTCACCGTCCCGTCGATGATCCTGCCGAAGAAGAGGCGGTGCAGCCAGCCGGTGACCCAGATGTAGCCAAATGTCACCGCCAAGCCTGCGACGGTGCCCGGTTGCCTGAGCAAGGGCGAATAGACGGCCTCGGCCGCCTCACTCGCATGAGCAGGAAGACGGGCGTCAGGATCAAGATCATCTGTTCCGACGCCTGGACGACGTACCACAGTACGCTGGACCAGTAGCTCGCCATGGAACTCATCAAGAACTGCGGAGGCCCGTAAGGCTTGGCGGAGATAAGGCCGTAGTAGGCGGCAATCGTTTTACACAAACCTATGAGTTGTTGAAACAAATTTGTAATATTCGTTAAATCATATGTGAGTAATAGCGCGTATTCCGGCGATCGAGATCATCGAGTCATAGACGCTAAACCTGCGGCCTCGCGCCGTTTCCGCTGCCGCAACCGGGGCAGGGGCGTTCTCGCGGGTCATGCCAAATTCCCCCTTAACAACTGACCCGGTCCTCCATCCATCCTGCCAACACGTTTTCCATCGCTTGACCCCTGCGATCGTCCGACGTCTGGCTGCGCATTTGCCAGGACCGATAGAATGCGGGAAGTCCGTCCCCACTGAGGCAACTTTCGAGAGGAGTCGATCATGGCGAAAATCGTACGATTTCACCAGACTGGTGGGCCCGAAGTCCTCAAGATTGAAGAGATCGAAGTCCCCGCACCGGGAAAGGGCGAGGTCCAGATCCGCATCCATGCGTTGGGGCTTAACCGCGCCGAGTCGATGTTTCGCAGCGGCCAGTATCTGGAAGAACCCAAGCTTCCCGCTCGTTTGGGCTACGAAGCGGCGGGAACCGTCGCCGCGATCGGGCCGGGCGTCCAGGGTTTCAAAATCGGCGACGCGGTCAGCACGATTCCGAGCTTCTCGATGAACGCCTACGGAATGTACGGCGAACTGGCGAATGCCCCGGTCCATGCTGTGAGCCATCATCCCGCTTCGCTCTCGTGGGTCGAGGCGTCGGCGGTCTGGATGCAGTACGTGACGGCCTACGGTGCCGTAGTCGACATTGCCGGTCTGAAGGCCGGTGACACGATCCTGATCCCCGCGGCATCGAGCAGTGTTGGCCTCGCGGCGATCCAGATCGCGAACAAGGTCGGTGCGGTTCCAGTCGCCCTCACGCGTGGCCGGTCGAAGCGACAGGCCCTCATTGATGCAGGGGCCGTCCATGTCATCGCCACCGACGAGCAGGACCTGGTCAAGGAAGTCCTCGGGATCACGGGCGGCAAAGGCGCCCGCGTCGTGTTCGACCCCGTCGGCGGCCCGACCATGACCAAGCTCGCCCAGGCGACGGCCCATCTGGGCACCATCTTCCTTTACGGCGCTTTGAGTACGGAGCCGACGCCCGTGCCTTTGATGGAAGTCCTGGGCAAGTGGCTCACGATTCGCGGCTACGTGATGTTGGAAATCACAAGCGATCCCAAGCGTCTGGAACGAGCCAAGCAATTCATCAACGAAGGACTCGCCGAAGGGAGCCTCAAGCCGATCATCGCCAAGACGTTCCCGCTCGATCAGATCGTCGAGGCCCACCGCTACCTGGAATCGAACCAGCAGATCGGCAAGGTCGTCGTGACGGTCTGATGCCACCGTAGTAGACAACAAAATGTTCTGCTCCAAGGATTGTCAGATAGGTCGCGGTAACGCCCAGAAAACCACCCTTGTCACGACGCCGGGTCCACGCTGGTCCACCCGTGACGCGAGCGGACCGCATGCAGGGCGAGGTTGCGATCCGTCTCGGACGTGAACTCGTACAAGCTCACATTCCCTAAACGTGAGGGAACGCCGCCGTGCTGTGCCAAGATGGACTTGATCTGCTCGCCCTTGCCATTCACCGCATTGATCCAGATCCTTGGTGGAGTGGAATAACGGCCATTCGATAATCGTTTGGCATCGTCTAGCTCCTGGAGCATTTCGAGGAGATCGCTCCAGGTCGGGAAGTCGCCGTCCGCCACGACGCTTGTAATTCTCCATGAACTTGTTGAAATCCGCCGCGTCCCATCTCTCGGTGCTCCTGGTGAGTTCGGGGGCATGATTGTTGGGAGCAGACAGGGTGCCGCTGGACTCGGTGCGAGTGATCATGGCGAAAACTCCTCTGAGAGGGTCCTCGGGCCGCGGCGAGCAAGCGTGTCGATGCACATCGACCCGGCCCGCCGGTGAATCGATCGTTAAACGTGCAAACCCCGGACCCTCCATGGGGACCAAACGGCTCACGATGCCAGGTTGCAACACCGGACGACATAACGGGAGACGTGAGCTATAAACTCATCTTTTGGTAATGCGACCTTTCACGGCCGGGCCACGTACGACCCTGTGGATTGCCATCAACAGCGCGTCTTCAAATCACCTCGCTGACCCAATGCGGGGACAATGTCGTCGATGGCGGCCTGGGCCCGTGTTGGCGAGTTGTGCGCACAAAGGACGGCCTCATTGATTCATTGCTTCAGGCTGATCGCAGTCGTTCGGAAGTAGACCTCTCCAGATGCGCGGGCAACTTCGCAGAGCTGAGCATTGCCTTTCCGTCGTCGTTCTGGCCGGCAACCTCGACAACAGGAACCCGTCCTGCGTTCACTCGTTGTTTAAATTATGTTTGACATACTCTTCGCTCCCCCGGGATAATCCACACATTGGGGCAAACCGCGACGGAACTTCCGAGGTGTGAGGCGACTTGATCGACCACAAGCTGGTGATCGTTGTATTCGTGCTGGCCTTGGCCCCGCCCTTGCTGGCTGCGCCGCCGGTGGATTATGGGCGTGAGATCAAGCCGATTCTGAGCGCGCGGTGCACGAGCTGCCACGGGGCGATCCGACAGAAGGCCGGGCTTCGGCTCGACACCGCGGAGCTCGTCCGCCGAGGCGGCAAGAGTGGTCGCGCGATCGAACCGGGCGAGAGTCAGGAGAGCCTGATTATCGATCGAGTGACCGAAGCGGACGGCTCGGACCGCATGCCGCCGGACGAGTGAAGGGATGCCGCTGAGCGCCGACGAAATTGCCACGCTTCGAGCGTGGATCGACCAGGGTGCTCATGCCCCCGCGGAGCCGACTCCCGAAGACCCTCGCCGGCACTGGGCCTATCAGCCTCCGGTTCGACCGGCGATTCCCCAAGTCAAGGTCCTCGCCGGGACGCGAAACCCCGTCGACGCATTTCTCAGCGCGGGCTACGTGGCCCACGGGCTCAAACCGAGCCCATTGGTGAGTCGGGACCTTTGGCTGCGTCGGGCGTTCCTCGACCTCATCGGTCTGCCACCGACTCGCGACGAACGGAAGGCGTTTCTTGCCGACCGCTCGACAGACGCCGAGGAGAGATTGGTCGACCGCCTTCTCGCCGACCCCCGCCACGGAGAGCGCTGGGGACGGCATTGGATGGACATCTGGCGGTATAGCGACTGGTATGGGCTTGGCGAGGAGATCCGGTATAGTCATCCTCACATCTGGCGATGGCGCGACTGGATCGTCGCGTCGGTCAACGCGGACAAGGGCTACGACCGGATGATCGAGGAGATGCTCGCCGGTGACGAGATCGCTCCCGAGGACCCGGCAACCCTCCGCGCCACCGGGTTTCTGGTGCGCAACTGGGACATCTTCAACCGTAACGCTTGGCTGGCGAACACCGTCGAGCACACGGCACGCGCCTTCCTCGGCGTCACGATCCAATGCGCCGCGGTGCCACGACCATAAATTCGACCCGGTCTCCCAGACCGACTATTACCGGCTACGAGCCTTTTTCGAGCCCTATCAGATCCGGGTTGACCGCGTACCCGGTCAGCCTGACCGCACCAAGGCGGGTTTGCCTCGCGTGTTTGACGACTTCATGGAGACACCGACTTTTCTGTTCGTCAGAGGCGATGAAGCCAGCCCCGACAAGTCCCGGCCGATGACTCCGGCGGTCCCCGCCGTACTTGGCGGTGCGGTCACGATCAGGCCCGTCTCACTCCCGATCACGGCCGCCTGCCCGGACAAGCGAGATTTCGTCGTTCACGAGGCTCTTCAGGCCGCCGAGAAGGCGGTCACTCAGGCCCGCTTCGCCTCGGAGCAAGCCGGGAAACTGGCCGAGCAGGCGGAGAAGGCCCTCGCCGTTGCGAGAGAAGCGGACCGGAAGGCGGAGGCTAAAGTTGCCGCGAGTGCTGTCAATCCAGACTCGTTGAAGGCTGCGACTGCTGATGCCGCCGGTGCGGTGGTCGCTTTGGCAATGGCTCAGAGTGCTGCGCAAATGGCTCAGGAGGATGCCGAGGTCGCCAGCTCGGCTCTCGACGCTGGCACAGGCGAGGAGCTCGTCTCTCAAGGCGGTTCTCCGCGTCGAGGCGCTGGAAGATCAAGGCGCGAAGGAATGCGGTTCCCAGGAATGGTCGAGCGCGGCCCGAGACGCTCACGCCGCACAGCGGCAGGTCGCATTTCTCGAAGCCCGATTCAATCGTCAATTGGCATCAAGAGACTTGAGCCGTGCCCGCCGGCATCTTGATGGCCTGCTCGCGGCCAAGCCGGCACAAAAGGACGATTCGCTCAAGGCCACTCGGGTCAAGGACGCGACCGATCTCGTCCAGGCCCGCGCGCGTGTGGCCGCCTCGGAGCCGGTTCTGGCGAAGGCCGAGGCGGCGTCGAAAGCGCCCCTGACCACGGCGTACACGCCCCGCCCGCTCGAATTCCCTCGTGCCAAAATCACCTACCGCGATACTCCGAGCAACGCGCCTTATTCCAAGGTCAGTACGGGCCGGCGTCTCGCACTGGCGCGCTGGATCGTCGATCGCTCGAAATCCACTGACAGCGCGCGTCGCGGTCAATCACGTCTGGGCGAGGCATTTCGGCGAGCCTTTGGTCGCGTCCACGTATGACTTTGGCCTGAGAACGCCCCGGCCCGAACACCACGCTCTGCTCGATTGGCTGGCTGTCGAATTCATGGAATCGGGGTGGAGCTTCAAGCATTTGCACAAGCTGATCGTCACCTCTCGGGCCTATGGGATGCGATCATCCGAATCGGGTCCCGATGACCCGAATGTCAAAATCGACCCCGACAATCGTTACGTCTGGCGTGCCAATCTCAAAAGGATGGAGGGCGAGCTCGTCCGCGACAGCGTGCTGTTCCTCGCCGGCCGCCTTGACTCCAAGATCGGCGGACCGGATCAGCCCGTGGCCGTCGCCGAGACCGGGACGCGCCGGACGATTTACTACCGTTATGCCAGCGGTGACAATATTCCGCTCCTGACCATGTTCGACGCGGCGAATGTAACTGAGTGCTACCGTCGCCATGAGACGATCGTCCCTCAGCAAGCGCTCGCCTTGATCAACAGCGGGATGGTGCTCACGCCGCGCAGGCGAGATCGCGGGTGTCATCGACCGCGAAGTGGGGAGCGATCCGTCACCGTCATGCCGGGCTGCCTTCGTGGACTCGGCTTTCGAGCGAATTCTCAGCCGAGCGCCCACCGAGGCTGAGCGATCCGAGTGCCTGTCCGGCCTGGTTCGATTGGTTTCGGCGTTCACGTCCGAGGGGACGAAGACCGCCAACCCGGAAACACTCGGCAGATCAGCGTTTGGTTCATGTATTGCTCAACCACAACGACTTTGTCACGATCCGATGAGATAAAATGAACCGAGCGACCGCCATGACACAACACGATCCGGCCGATTGCGGCTGCTGCCGGGCCGACCCGCCGAGGCTTCCTGGCGGACATGGGGATGGGATTTGTCGGCCTGGCACTCGGGGCGATGCTCCACCGCGACGGGATCGCCCTCGCCGATCCGACTCGACGGCTGGAGTGTCCCCAACGGCCAGCCTCATTTCCCGGCTCGGGCCAAGCGAGTCATCTGGCTGATGATGAGAGGCGGAGTCAGCCACCTCGAAAGCTTTGACCCCAAGCCGGAGTTGACGAAGAACGCGGGCAAGACGATCAACGAAACACCGCACAAAGCGACGGTCTTCGACTCGCCTTATCTCAGAGAACGTGCGCGAGCAGGTCGCCAACAACATCATCGACAAGACCAAGGTCAAGATCTATCCCACGCAGATCGGGTTCAAAAAAGGGGGTCAGAGCGGCATCGACGTGAGCGACTGGTGGCCGCACGTGCGCGAGTGTGTCGATGATCTCGCCGTGATCCGTTCGATGTATACGACCGACAACAACCACGGCGCTCAGACTGGAATTCTTCACCGGCCGGCATTTGCTGGACGGCTGCTTCCCGACCATCGGCTCGTGGGTTCACTACGGCCTCGGGGCGCTCAGCGACGACCTTCCTCAGTTCATCTCGATGGGTCCCCCTCTCGAATACCAGTGCATGGGAGCCACCGACGCCAACTACCTTGGCCCCGAGAACTCAGGAGTGATCCTCAAGGTCGATCCGGCCGACCCGCTTCCGTTCGCGAAGCCGGGGGTGCCGGTCGGCCCTCCGAGGGAGCGATCAAGCAGGAGCTGCTGGGCCGGCTCAATCGGCTCTCGTCGCTTGAATACCCGAGCGACGCCAAGCTCCGCGCTCGGATCAAGTCGTACGAACTGGCTTTTCGGATGCAAACGGCTGTTCCCGAGGCCATTCGATTCGATGACGAGACCGAATCCACGCAAAGGCTTTACGGTCTGGATCACGATGTGACCCGTCCGTTTGGACAGCAGATGCTCGCGGCCCGGCGTCTCTCCGAGCGCGGGGTTCGCTTTATCCAGGTCTTCCACGGCGAGGGCGCGGCGGGAGCCTGGGATGCCCACTCAGCCCTCCGCTCGAACCACTCGAGCCTGAGCGCGCAGACCGACAAGCCGATCGCCGGGCTGCTGACGGACCTGAAGCGTCGCGGTCTTCTCGACGAAACCGTGGTCGTCTGGGCCACGGAGTTCGGCCGAACTCCCTACGCCCAAGGGGCCGACGGCCGCGACCACCACAATTACGGATTCTCCGTCTGGATGGCCGGCGGCGGGATCAAGGGGGGCATCGTCCATCGGCGCGACCGACGAACTGGGATTCCACGCCGTCGAGAATCGGCATTACGTCACCGACATTCACGCCACCATCTTGAAACTGCTCGGCCTCGATTCCCACCGACTCGAGATCCCAGGTCGGAAGCGGCTGGAGGTCGAACACGGCAAGCCGATCGAGGGGATTCTCGCGTGAAGCCGCGAAGACGTGCCGAGCGGATCTCGCCCGCTCGGCAATCTATTGAGACCTTCTAGAGCGGTTTTCCGATGAGTTGCACACGACCCATACTAACCCGACGCGCGAGCGAGGGGATCGGCTATGCGTCTGGCGCCGGCCTAGGCCAGCGTTCCTCGCTTGCGCGTCGGGTTAGTATCATCCGACATCGCGGCCTACTTGTGCGCAACTCGCGTGTTAACCGCTCTAGTCAACTCTGATCCAGAGATCGTTGACGGAACGACCGAGCCCGCAAACGGGGGTTGACGGCCGACCCAGAATGGAGGGAGGATCGCAGCTTGCCCACGCCGCGACGGCTGGATGGCGAAGACTTCCCTGGGAGGTTTAGGCAATGTCGAACGTCGATTACGTACATCACCTCGCGTTCCCGAAGCTCAGCGAGGCCGAGGTCGAATGCCTGGCCGGACTGGCAAAGGTATGCTCGTTCGAAGATGGCGAGACGATCTTCCAGGCCGGGCAACGCGGCCTGCCGTTCTACGTCGTCGAGTCGGGCGAGATCGCGATCGTGGACGAATCGGCCGCCGAGCCGAAGACGATCGTCGTCCACGGCCCGGGCGAGTTCACCGGGGACGTCTCGCTGTTGACCGACCGCCCCGCCGTCGTCTCGGCCTACGCCAGGGGGGCGTGCCGGGCCTACTGCGTCAGCCAGGCCGAACTGCGCCGGGTGATCCAGGAGATCCCCGACCTCAGCGACAAGCTGCTCGAGGCGTTCCAGACGCGGCGGATCATGCTGGAGCGCTCCGGTTTCGTCGGCGTGCGCGTCTTCGGGCACCTCGGCGATCCGGACGTGACGGTCATCCGCGAGTTCTTCGACAAGAACAAGGTGCCGCATACCTGGATCGACGCCGACGAGGCGGAGGGCCAGGCCGCCCTGCAATCGCTGGGGGTCGGCCCGGATCAATTGCCGTTCGTCGCCTGCAACCGGGGCACGCGCTCGCCGCGCCCCACGGTCACCCGGCTGGCCGAGTGCCTCGGCCTGAAGCGTCAGATCCGCACCGAGCCATTCGACCTGGTGATCGTCGGAGCCGGGCCGGCCGGGCTCGCGGCGGCCGTCTACGGTGCCTCCGAGGGGCTGGCCACCATCGTCCTCGACCGGTTCGGCCCGGGTGGTCAGGCGGGGACCAGCTCGAGGATCGAGAACTACATGGGATTCCCCGCCGGACTGACCGGGGCGGACCTGGCCAACCGGGGCTACCTCCAGGCCCTGAAGTTCGGGGCCGAGCTCGTCGCCCCGGTCGAGGTTCGCTCGATGACCTGCGAGGACCACGCTGCACCGGCTCGTCCTCGACGACGGGCAGGTCGTCAGCGGCCGGACCGTCCTGATCGCCACCGGCGCCGACTACCAACGCCTCCCGGTCGCCGGGTGCGAGCGTTGGGACGGGGCGGGGATCTTCTATTCCTGCACCTCGGTGCACGCACGCGCGTGCCGGAGCGGCCGCGCCGCCGTGGTGGGCGGCGGCAACTCGGCGGGCCAGGCGGTGATGTTCCTCGCCGAGCACACCGCCGGGGCCACGCTGCTCTTGCGCGGGGGCGACCTGCGCAAGAGCATGTCCGACTACCTCGCCCGCCGGATCGAGCGTCACCCGAAAATCGAGGTCATCCGCCACGTCGAGGTGGACGCCGTCGAGGGCGACCGCACGATCACGGGAGCTTCGGCTCCGCGACGTCCGGGACGGGAGTTCCCGCGACCTCGATTGCTCGGCGGTATTCGTCTTCATCGGCGCGCAGCCCCGGACCGGCTGGATGCCCCCGAGCATCGCGGTCGATTCCAAGGGCTTCATCCTCACCGGGGCCGATGCCGCGAAATCCGACCGCTGGCCCCTGACGGACCGCGAGCCCTGTACGGTCGAGACCACGTGCCCGGGGGTCTTCGCCGCCGGAGACGTCCGGAGCGGCACGACCAAACGGGTCGCGTTCGCCGTCGGCGACGGGGCCCTCGCGGTCACCTGCGCGCACCGGGTGCTCGCGGAGCTCTGATCGACGGGCGACCGTGATCACGCGCTGTCCGGCGGGTCAGGCTGATGTTCGGCGCGGGTCTCACGACCCCGCCGGAGTGCCTGACCGAAGGTCTCCAGCGCGCCCACCGTCGGCCCTGGCTTCAGAAGGCATTGGTGCTCTCAGAGCACACTCCGAAGGAAGGAGACCTACGGTCGGGCACTCGTGCGGGGTCATGAGACCCACGCACAACGCGAGTGCTCGCGGAGCTATGATCGTCGGGCGGAGTTGGAGTTGAAGGACCGTGATCACGCGCTGTTCGGCGGGTCAGGCGGGCGCTTGGAGCGATCGTTCGCCTGGAAGTCGAAGCGAACTTCGCCTCCTTCCAGCTTCAGTCGAGCGTCGAAGGGTTTGCCGGTCTTCGATCGAAAGCCTTTGAGCAACGGGCTCTGACCGTTCTTCAGCAGCGATTGGGCCGTGCGGACTCCGATCGCCTTGCCGGCGATCGTCTTCCAGACGGCGAACCGGCAACCCTGCTTCCAGCCGCTGCATCCGTACGACTTCGGCTGCTCGACGACGTCGGAGCCGCACAACGGGCAGGACCCAATGCCACGTGAGCAAAGCCATCCGCCGGCTCGCGGGGCCGAGGTGCGATCTCCGGCGATTCCTTGTCGAGCGCGGCCTCAGGTTCGCTGTGTCCCTGAGTCCTTCCGCCGGCGCGTGCCCTTGCGTCGGCGAGGAGCCCGCGCGCTGATCCCGAGCCGGTCGAGTGTCCGGGCAACTCGGCGCGCGGACCTTCCGGTCTTGGCCGGCCTCCGCCGGCCGCCGGTCGGGACCGGGATCTCCGTCAGGGCGCCGTTGTCGGTGAGATGGAGGACGACCTCGACGGAGCCGTCGATCGTCAAGGGACCCAGCACGCGGCGCTGGAGCAGTTCGCGGATCTGGTCCTCGGTGAGCGGGTGGTCCCGATACTCGCGCCAGAGGACGAAGGGGCAGCCGTCTCGCCAGCCGGAGCAGCCATATCCCCGCTTGCCCGCGATCACCGGACGTCCGCAACTGGGGCAGTCGCCAAGCCGGCCGGGGTCGACCGCGGCCGTGTCGTCCGAGCGGATCACGTCGCCCGTGTACCGGACAATCTCCGCCATGAATTCGCGCCGGGTCCAATCGTCCGCGCTCGACCTGTCGAAGCTTCGCCTCCCAATCGCCCGTCAGCTCGGGGCTCTTGAGGCTCCGGTTCTGCACGATCGCCACGAGGTAGCGGCCCAGGTCCGTCGCGGCCAATGACTTCTTGTCGCGCGTGATGTAGCCGCGATCCAGCAGGGTCTCGATGATCGACGCGCGGGTCGCCGGCGTGCCCAGGCCCCGCTCTTTGAGCGCTTCCTTGAGCTGCTCTTCCTCCACCAGCTTGCCGGCCGTCTCCATCGCCCCGAGCAGGCTGCCCTCGGTGTAGGGCTTGGGCGGCGTCGTTTCCCCGCGACGGACAAACGGATCGTGCGGCCCGCTCTCGCCGGGGCGGAACTCGGGCAGCTCCTGATCTTCGTCCTCTCCTTCTTGTCGTCGTCCTTGCGGGGATAGAGGACCGTCCAGCCGGGATCGAGCACGCGGACGCCCTTGGCCCGGAACGGCACTTCGTTGGAGGTTCCGTTGACGGTCGTCACTTCCTTGACGCAGGCAGGGTAGAAGACGGCGATCAATCGCGTGACGACGGCGTCGAAGACCTTCTGTGCCCCTGGCGCCAGCTCGCCCGGACGCTTGCCGGTCGGAATGATCGCGTGGTGATCGCTCACCTTGGCGTCGTTGATGATCCGCCCGGTAAAGGTGAGGGCCTGCAAGTTCAGCTTGCCGATCTCCACCGGCTTGAGCGGTTTCAGATCGGCCAGGATGCCGGGAACCTGACTCTTCAGGTCGTTGCCCAGATACCGCGAGTCGGTGCGCGGGTAGCTGATCAACTTACTCTCGTACAACGACTGGGCTGCCTTCAGCGTGGCGTCGGCCGACATCCCGTAGCGACGATTCATATCCCGCTGCAACTCGGTCAGGTCGTACAATTGAGGCGGCTGGACTGCGCTCCGGCTTCCGTTCGACGCCGACGATGGTAAACGGATGACCCAGGACGCGCTGGAGCAGCGCCTGGGCGTCCTCCTCCTTGGCGAAGCGATCGCCGGTGAACTTGAAGGTCGACCTCGCGATAACGCGTCAGTAGCTCCCAGAACGGCTCGGGCTTGAACGTGCGGATCTCGTCGTCGCGGCGGACGATCATGGCCAGGACGGGTGTCTGCACCCGGCCGACGCTCCAAAGGATCCCGCCGGCGCGGTGGCTGACGGTGTAAAATCGTGTCGCATTCAGGCCGACGACCCAATCCGCCTCGCTCCGGCAGCGGGCCGCGGCGTAAAGTGCGTCGTAATCGGCGAGCGGCCGCAGCCGGCGGAAGGCGTCGCGAATGGCCGACTCGGTGAGCGAGCTGAGCCAGAGCCGACGCGCCGGTTTTTTCGTGCACCCGACCAGCTCCTGGATGTACCGGAAGATCAGCTCCCCCTCGCGGCCGGCATCGGTGGCGCAGATCAGCTCGTCCGCCGACGCGCAGGAGGCGGCGGACGACCGCGAGCTGCTTGCGCGATCGGGGCTCATCGATCGGCTTGAGCCCGAACCGCTCGGGGACGAACGGCAGCGTCGCCAGCGACCACTTCTTCAGGGACGGATCGTAATCCTCCGGCTCCATCAGCGTGACGAGATGCCCCAGGGCCCAGGTCACCTGATAGCCCTTGCCTTCGTAATAGCCCTCGCGGCGCGAGGACGCACCGAGGAACGACGCGAGCTCGCGCGCGACCGACGGCTTTTCGGCGAGCACGACTTTCATGGGGTTCCGGCCTCGGCGCGTCCGCCGGGCCCCGTCCCGACTGACCGGCGACGATCGACGCCGCGACCGGCAGTTGGCGGCGAGCCCGGACCTCGACACCTTCTCTCTATTCGATTGTACAGATCAACGTGCGCGGACGAGAAGCCCGACGATTCGGCCGCTCAGATGGAGAGGCAACGTCGCTAAGCCAGAGAGCTCCATCGTACCCAGTCCAGTGACCGGTTCCATCCGGCAGCGGGAACCGTTGATAGTCACGGCCGCGGGGGTCGCCCAGGAAATGGTCCATCGTGCCGATCGCGCGGGCCGAGGAAGACCCGACCGTGACCGACATCGTCAACCTCTACACTGTGGACTCGAAGAACCAGGAGCTTCTCCGCCGCGCGACCCAGTCAGCGGTCCTTCCCGAGAGCTGGAAGGACTGCTCTCGCAAGCGGCTTCGTTAGCCCCGCGTCGGTAATAGGAGGGTATCAGTTCATTCTTTCGCCTCGGAAGAATGAGTTGGCACCAGGGTTTTTTGGCACCAGGGTTTTTTATGCCAGGGGTTTTTCGTCGGAAAAACGAGCTGACACCAGGTTTTTTATGCCAGGGGTTTTTCGTCGGAAAAATGATCTGACACCAGGGTTTTTCTCCATTTCGTCGGAAAAACGAGCTGACACCAGGTTTTTTATGCCAGGGGTTTTTCGTCGGAAAAATGATCTGACACCAGGGTTTTTTCCAGGGTTTTTTATGCCAGGGGTTTTTCGTCGGAAAAACGAGCTGACACCAGGTTTTTTATGCCAGGGGTTTTTCGTCGGAAAAATGATCTGACACCAGGTTTTCCCCCGAGGTCATCGTGACGCCTAATTCGTCATTCGAGGGTGAGACAAAACGCCGTCGTTAGAGCGTTTAGCGATTGGATTGGGCACGCGTCGTCACCCCCCTTAAACTGGGGTGTTGAAAAGTTGGGGTTTACCGAGCTCGAAGGGTGGATTCAAGACGTGTGTTTTTGTTGCGCGTCATCGGTACGTCCCCCCCTTGAGAAGGGGGGGCAGGGGGGGTTAAAAGGCATAGCCAGTACGTTGGGCCGATGCGACAATTCCGCGGAGGACAGCCGTCCCGGAACCGCACCAGGCTGTGGTTACGCGGGGATACCCCCCCTGCCCCCCCTTCTCAAGGGGGGGACGACGTGCAACGGAATCCGGATGAAGACAAGGCATGTGCAAGACGAACTTTTCAACACCCCAGGTTAACGGGGCGTGGTTCGGCCTCGGCCGCGACACTTGCTCAATTCAATCGTGAGGCGTCTTGACGTGAGCCAGTTTCGGAGTGCTCCGTGTCGATTCCTTGCGTGCCCTGGCTGTGGCGCCCGTCGATGTGTTGGACCGAACGCGCAAGATCCCGCTTATCCGCCCACTCCGCCGAGCCCAAAGCACGTTTACGCGGCGCTTACAAAATCGCAACGATATGGCTTGGCTACCGGCTCGGGAGGATACAGCCATGGATTGTGGTCTGCTCCTACGGAAGCGGTGACTGGCTGGCATAGAAGAAGGGGAAGATCTTGCTGACCCCGTCGAAGAAGAGGACGGACGTGACGGCGATGAAGAGGATCGTGGCTCCGTGAGCCGTGATCTTGCCCGCGATCCCCCCTCGCCTGGCCAGGCGCTCAAGGCGCCCCGAGGCGAGCGCCGCCGGACCTTGGATCGTGAAGAACGCGAACTGATAGCCGGTCAGTCGCGAGGTCGCCAGCGCGAACGTCACCTCGTGGAATAAACCGCTGACCAGGAACACCAGCAGCATGGAACGGATCGGCGCGTCGGCCTCCGGTCGCTTGGAAAACGTTGCGGTAGAGGAAGTCATGGATCCGGTAGTTGTACCGTCGCCAGAACTCGGAGACAGTCCGCGACAGGTAGGCGTTTCGGATAATCGGAGTTGTGTCGAATCCTGCCAGGCGTTCGAGCCCGCAGAGCGCTCGCGAGAGCGATTCGATAGCGAGCACGAAGGTCAGCAACATCACGGCATGGTTCAGCGCAAAGCTCGATCGGACCAGGGCGATCCTGGATAGAGCTCTGATCGCCTGGAGGGCTATGGTGACACCGACGATCCCACCGAAGAGACGCAGAACCTGCGGCCAAGGGCTCTCCGGACGCAGCAACCGCCGCTTGTGATCGGGATAGACGGCGGAGAATACCGGGAACGGGATCAAGAAGCGGTAGTAATCGCGAAGGACTATGCTCCGCTCCACATTGCCCCAATGGCGAAAGTACTCGACCATCTTGAAGGTGATGTCGCCCGATGCAAAGGCGGACGCGGCCCGCAGCCCTACATTCGCGGACGGGATGAGCAATGGGCAAACCAGGATGATCGGCACAAAGCACCAGCCGACGAAAGCGCCGACCCTACCCCGAAGCCGGTATCGCAGAAGCGGCGCGACCACGGCGCAGCCATACGCGATGAGGATCGCCAGGAAGAGCCAACCCGCGTTTTTCATCGATCACGATCTCGCACCATCGACAACTGTCAGTGGAGCGATCATCGTGACCGATTTGGGGCCGGATAACAACCGATCGCCGCAGCACCATCGCCGGTGACGTCGTCCTTCGTACTCGACCCCGGCTACCCAAGGAGTCTGACCAGGTTTCGCAATACTTGTTGGGCAGCAGGACGGTCACCTACAATTGGCCATGCCACACCGGCGTCAGCTTCAAGTGCGATTGCTGAACGGAGGCCTCATGAGCGATCACTCGACGGCGCTGGGCGGCACGTGCAGCGCCGCTTCGACCCCCTGCGCGAGCTATTCGCCGCCAAACTCGAGTCGGGCGAAGACCTCGGCGCCTCACTCGCCTTCAACGTCGATGGCGAGATGGTGGTCGATCTATGGGGCGGCTGGGCCGACGAAGCCCGTACCGTACCGTGGACCGAGAACACGATCACGAACGTGTTCTCCACGACCAAGTGCATGACCTCGCTCGCCGCGCTCGTGCTGGTCGATCGTGGCGAACTCGACCTCGACGCGGCCGTCGCCAAGTACTGGCCCGAGTTCGCGGCCAACGGCAAGGCGGGGGTCAAGGTTCGCCATTTCCTGTCGCACATGTCGGGCGTCTCGGGCTGGGAGCAGCCGATCACCCTCGAGAACTCTGTACGACTGGGACAAGTCGACCGCCCTGCTGGCCGTGCAGCGCCTGGTGGGAACCCGGGACGGCCTCGGGCTACCACGCGCTTAACTACGGCCACCTGATCGGCGAAGTGATCCGGCGCATCACCGGCCAGCGCCTGGGCGAGTTCTTTGCCACGCAGCTTGCGGGGCCGCTGGGCGCCGACTTCCACATCGGCCTGTCGCCGTCGGAATTCCACCGCGTCGCGGGCGTGGTGCCACCGCCAGCGGCGCCGAAGACGGCGGAGCCGATGCAACTGGACCCGAACAGCGTGGCGTTCAAGTCGATGAGCAACCCGGTCATGACCCCGGAAACGACCTGGACCGAAGGCTGGCGGCGCGCCGACATCGGTGCAGCCAACGGCCACGGCAATGCCCGCTCGCTGGCGCGGCTGCAGTCGGCGGTGGCCTGCGACGGCGTAGTCGATGGCGTCCGGCTGCTCTCGCCGCCGACGATCGACCGGATCTTCGAAGTGCAAAGCAACGGAATCGACCTGGTGATCGGCATCCCGAGCAAGTGGGGCGTCGGTTATGGCCTGTTTCCGGAAGGCCGGGGGTGTGCCTTTGGCGGATATGGCGGCTCGTTGGTGGTTATCGACGCGGGTCGCCGCATGACCTTCGCCTACGTGATGAACAAGATGGCGCCGGGCGGCGGGACCATCGCAGCGGCGCTGGCCGAGCGGGTGAAAGACATCGTGACTCGCTAAGCCACGTGCTCGACAGGCTTTCTGTCATCCAGCCGCCGACGCGGGTAGGCTTCCCAACCCCGGACACCGGCGATAAAAAGCTCTCGTAGCCGTTCACCAGTGTAGTAACGGTTGCTGTACTGCAGTCTGCGCGTAGTAGTGCATTGACCGGTGGTCGACCATCGGCCATTTGGGTTGCGATCTTCCGCTGCCATCCACTCCGCGCAGCCTGATCGACCGCTGTCGTCGTGGATTCGGTCGTCGTCGTGCCTACTTCAGGACTTCCCGGCCCAATCAGACCTTGCATCCGAGCACACACACCACCGGACCTTCTGCTCACTCAGGCTTCAGGCAACAACAACGGCGGCTCGGTCCCGTCGAACCACGCCGCAACTATCGCCTCCAGGTACTCAAACACCGATCGCCCCTGCTGTGTGCAAGTCGCGATCACTGTCCAGATTCGTTCGCACCAGCGATTTCCCCATTCGCTCCTTGTCCCTTGAGTGATCCGACGGTCGATCACCACGAATCGGATCGCTTGCTCGGCCAGGTTGTTCGTCGGCTCCACTCCCGGCGTCGTGATGAATCGGAAATAACTGGCTCCGTGCTTTTCGAACCGCTTCGCCATGTTGCGACAGTGGTTTGTCGGCGGCACATCCTGCAAGCCACAACGTAAAACCTCGTCACGCGCCAATTCCAGTTGTCTCTGGAACAGTTCGGCCGAGAGATCTCCTCGGCGATGAATCACCCCGAAGAGCCGCCGCAATGCCTCGCGCAACCGTTCTCCGTAGGCCCGATCGCGCATCGGGCAGGGTCGTCAGAAACTTCACATCCCGGATCAGATGAGCCAGGCAAAACTGGACCGACACGTCAAATTTACGCAGATAGCACCGATAGGACGAGAAATAGTCGCAGCCCAGGACCCCATTGAACTCCGTGCCCAACACCTCGATCAACACGTTTGCGCTTCGCGTCGGGTCGATCTTGAACAACGTGTATAACTCAGCTCGAAAGCACCAGGTCCACATGTGGAGGCGGTTCTGTTTGTGACCGGTCTCGTCGATGTTAAGCCGCTCTTGGTCCGGCAGACTACCCAGCAGTCCCTCGTAGGGCTGCTCCAGCGCCTTACTCACCTTGGCGATGATCGCGGCACAGTTGACCGCGCGAGATGGTCAAGCCGACGACATCGCGGATGAACTTACGGATGGTGGAAAAAGAAGCGTGACAGACCCCCTTGAGGTAGGCGATCACGGTCGTCAACTTGGGTCCGACCAAGCCGCCGCGTTTGATCCTGATCGGCAGCGAAGCCTCGTAGAGCTTCTCACAGCAAGGGCACCATCCGGAATGAACATGATGCTCCTCGATCGACAGGGGCGGCTCTTGGATGTCGACTTGCTGGATCACCCGAGGCACGTTCAAGAGTGGGGTTTGCAACTCATGCCCGCACCGAGGGCAAAGGTCGATGTGATGATCGAAGCATCCGCCGTTTACGGCTTCGGGCGGAAACGCTTCACGTTCGTGCTTGGGGTGTCCTGGCTGGCCACCGATGGAACGCCGGTCCTGGCCTTCAGAGAGCGGCGGCTTGGGCGGTTTGACGATGTCAGAGGAAGGGGGCTTGGAGGACGTAGAAGAATCCTTGCGCGCCGCGGCAAGTTGTTTCTGCAACTCGAGGACGATGGCCTCAAGAGTCTCGATTCGCGCTCTCTGAGCGTCGAGTTGCTCCTGCGAACGCCGGCAGTTCGAGCAGTAAGTCTTGGGTTTGGCCCTCATAAGCACTATATTATACCGACCAGAAATCGAGGATACTACACTGTGAACGGCTACTCTTTTTCATTCATCGATAATCTCCCACGCGTCCAAACCAAATCGGTAGATGCGGGACGCTTTCAGTGTAAGCAGAACGTGAGCCAGGCGTCGGCGAATCAGCGCCGGCCGACGTCGTGATGACTGCGAAACGAACCCAGCTCGGATTTGCCGACTGTGACGACAGTGACGAATCGTGCGGCGAACGTTGAGCCCGAAGCCGAGTACCGGCCGCCAACACGAAAGAACTGCGAAACGAGCCCAGCTCGGATTTGCCGACTGTGACCACAATCACGAATTGTACGACCAACGATCCGGCTGGAGGTCGAGCGCTGGCCGCCAACACGAAAACTGCGAAACGAACGGTCATGCCGGACGGCCGGCGACCAACCCCATGAAAATCGAGTCCGCATGATCGCGTGATTGCTAGAAGTAGACCTTATTTTCAGAGTAAACTCGCGCGTCGGGCTAATATTGCCGGTCTCCTCGATACCACTCTCCTTGGGGAACTTTCGGCCGGCCGGTCACCTAAGCCGAAGGCATGAGAAAGTCGCGGTTGTAACGCTCGCCGCGATTATCCAGGCGCCCAGCCGTAAGCACATAGTAAATCACTGGATATGGCAATACTCCGCCACGGATCGCTTTATGCGGATTAGTCCGGCGCCCAATCTTAACTCGTTGTGGACATTCAACATACGTTAGAATGTTAAACTGGGCTGGTTATGCGGGCGCCGAATCGTAATATGGTGGTGCTTCAAGAGATGCGACAAAATGTCCGATCGTGCTGAAAATGCCGGCGCCCAGGTCGAAGTTGATGATCTGCATAGAGTTAGAGCGATTTTTCGAACTTCCGATTATTCCGGCGCCCAAGCGGAACTCGAAGCTGCATTGCGAGATGTGGACGAATCCGTTTTTGCCGGGCGCCTTTTCGGCGCGCAGGTCCGTGTGCGGTGCGCTTCACGAGGCTTTGACGAGCGACACGCACGTTTCCTGTGATGGGTAAGGCGACCGGCGGGAAATAAATGACCAGGGCGGCGCTCGTGGCCATACCAACCCGAGCGCAAGTTTTGAGGGGACCGGCTGTGTCACGCGCAGGACTCGAGCCCTGCCGGTGACCTGACGTGAAGGCAATCCCTGCGTCACATCTATTCCTCCGAAGCGCTAGTGGAGCGGGTTTCCTAACCCGCTGGTTCTATCCTTGACGCATCCAGGCGGGTTGGGAAACCCGCCCCACGCCATCAACGACCTGCGCGAGTGGAGCGGGTTTCCTAACCCGCTGGTTCTCTCCTCGACGCATCCAGGCGGGTTGGGAAACCCGCCCTACGCCATCGACAACCCCGGCCACATTGGAGTTCGAGCGCCAGACTCCTCACCCGCGTCGATTTGAAAGTGAGAAACATCGAAACTCCCAAGGGGACGGCGTGTCACGTCGGCCCGGCCAGCGTCCGTCGCTTGCCATCGGGATAGTGTGGCGAGGCTCCATAGTCCCGGTATCGATGCGATCGCTCGGAGCCGATCGATCCTTGGGTAAGTTTCCACCCGCCGGTCGCCTAGAGTCAGGTCCGATTATCAGGCGCAGACGTTACTCCAAGTCCTGTCAAGAGTTCGATCGAGAAACGAGGGTCCGATTAGGCATCGTCCCAAACTGGGCCGTTTTGGGCCTGTTTAACCTGAAAGTCAGTCAGGTGTACACGGAGATCTGAGTTATAAGTCGCTGGCTGCCCTTGGGTTAAGTGCGCCAAATTTCGCGCTAGGGTGGACAAAGTGTCAAGTTGGAAATGAAGGGTTCGCGACGATCCCTCCGATTATGGCATGGTTTAGATTACGAGTTTCGCGGGTAACATGGGCTGGGGGTCGCAACGTCACCTTTCCGCCCGCGAAAGTACTTTCGCGGAGCGAAAGGCGACAAACAGACCCGGCGGGCGTCGACCCTAGCCACACGGAACTGGAACCTCCGTTTGAACCATGGGCGCCACCCGTAAGTCCAATGCCTGCAAGGCTGTGACGCCGTGACGGCGTTTTTGGCCCCTCACACCTTTGTGCGCAGCTCTTCTCCGCAATCGCATCGAGCGTCGGACCGTTGGTAACTGGCTCCCGGAGAGTTTTCAGAGTAACCCAAATCCATAGATTGGTCTGATTGCTGAGAATTGGGCGTGGTTCAAACTTTGGCGAAACGAGTAGCAGCCTACCGGTGGGGCGGACATTGATCCGCCACAAGCCAGCGGCGGACAAGACTGTCCACCCCACAGAGCTGTCACCCAACTTTAAACCATGCCAGAATTCGGAGTCCAAGACTTTTATAACACTCGTCGCTAAGCCAGAGAGCTCGATCGTACCCAGTTCAATGACCGGGTCCATCCGGCAGCCGGTACCGTTGATAGTCCCGGCCGCGGGGGTCGCCCAGGATATGGTCCATCGTGATTGTCTCGCCGCCGAGGATCAGGCTCGAGGAGACCGTGCCGCGGTCGGCGCCGGGGATGACGATCCGCTCGTCGCGGCATAGTGTGGCCGCCGAGGCCGGGAAGACCCGCGGGTCCAGGTTCGCGATGACGAGCCCGATCCTCGGGTCGGCGGGGTCGTCGAGGTCGAGGTTGGTCATCGCGTGGATTCCGGGCTCCAGCCGGGCGAGCGAGACCCGCGGCTCCCGGGGCCTGGACCACGAAGGCCGCATCCGCACCGGCGATGAGATAGTTGCAGCCGCCGAAGCCACCAAGCTCAAGTTCGGCCCGGGCCAGTCGCGACGCCGGCTCGGGATCGTCGAAGCCGAGCAGCTTGACGGCCAGCAGCCCCCGCGAGCGCGTTTGATCCTCCCAGGCCAGCTCGCCATCGCGACGGTTGGTCACCGCCACGGCGATCCCGGCCTCGTTGACTCCCAGCCAGGTGCCCATCTCCGGGAACGTCCCGTCTGGTCCGTGGTCGGCGCCCGCCAGCAGGCAGCGGAGCGACCGGACCCGGCAGCAGACTGGCGACGTCACCGGCCGGCGCCGCCACTCCTCGCGATTGGCCCCGATCATGACCGCGGCGCACCCCTCGATCCGGTAACCGATGAAGACCAGACACATGGGATCCACCTGCCTCGCCGCCTTGTCTCTGCGCGAAAGCCGCCGATCCTCCATCACATGCCGAAAATGATACCACCTCCCAAGATGGTGTCCATCGGGATGATCGATGGATTAAAATGAAAAGACGATTGGTTGCACCAGGCGTCGGGCTGCCGCACGACGGCTCGACCATTTCCAGAGGTATTTCCATGAGATCATATCGGATCGCGGTGATTCCAGGCGATGGTATCGGCAAGGAAGTCGTCCCCGAGGGATTGCGCGTCCTGGAGAAGGCCGCCAACCGGTTCCAACTCGCCCTCGCATTCGATCAATTCGAGTTCGCGAGCTGCGACTATTACCTGAAGCACGGCGCGATGCTCCCGGACGACTGGAAGGGGCTGATCGGCGGGCACGACGCGATCTTCTACGGCAGCCGTCGGGTGGCCGGCGAAGGTGCCCGATCACATCTCGCTCTGGGGCTCGTTGATCCAGTTCCGCCGCGAGTTCGATCAATACGTCAACCTGCGCCCGGTGCGCCTGATGCGCGGCGTCCCATGCCCGCTGGCCGATCGCAGGCCCGGCGACATCGACTTCTTCGTTGTCCGAGAGAACACCGAGGGCGAATACTCAGCCGTTGGCGGCCGGATGTTCGCGGGCACTGAGCGCGAATTCGTCGTGCAGGAAGCGATTTTCACGCGCACCGGCGTCGATCGCATCCTGCGATTCGCCTTCGAGCTGGCGCGGTCGCGCCCGAAGAAGCATCTGACCAGTTGCACCAAGAGCAACGGCATCTCGATCTCAATGCCGTTCTGGGACGAACGGGTCGAGGCGCTGATGGGAGAATTCCCCGACGTGCGAGTCGACCGCTTCCACGTCGACATCCTAACCGCGCACTTCGTCCGCAACCCACACTGGTTCGATGTGGTCGTCGCGAGCAACCTGTTCGGGGACATCCTCTCCGATTTGGGCCCGGCCTGCACCGGGACGATCGGCATCGCGCCCTCAGCGAACCTTAACCCAACGCGCCGGTTCCCGTCACTGTTTGAACCGGTCCACGGCAGCGCTCCGGATATCGCCGGTCAGGGCATCGCCAATCCGATCGGCCAGATCTGGTCTGCGGCGATGATGCTCGAATTCCTCGGCCAAACCCCCGCGCGGAGGCCGCGTGCTACAAGGAAGCCCACGATGCGATCCTCCGCGCGATCGAGCTTGTCTGCGAGCAAGGCCCACGGACGCGGGACATGGGGGGCACCGCGTCAACCGAGGAGGTCGGCCGGGCGATCGCGGCCGCGATCTGAGAAGCTGTCCCGGAAGGTCTTTGTAGCACCGATCAGGGGTGCTTTGCCGAACTCGGTGCTCACAGAGCACCCTACGATAAGGCCACCGCCGCTTCCGAGACAGCCTCTGAGCTGTAACTGAGCCGGTTGGTCCTTGTCCCGCCTTGGTTGGGCTTCAGTGGTTTGCGGGATTGGTGCTCTGGCGCAGGCTCTTGATCCGCCAGGCGTGGGGACCGCGGAGGACCGAGCCGGCCTCCGCTGGCAAAGACGGCAGTGCCGCGCGGTCGAGGCGGGCTGCTCGGCATCCCAGCGATGGGCTTCCAGGCTCTTCAAGACCTGGTCGGCCAGTCGGACGGCTCGCAGGGCGTCCTCGCCGCTGACCTTCGGGCGCGACCGGCCCTGCGCCGCGTTGACGAAGTTCTCGAGCTCCAGGGAGAGAGGCTCACGCCCTTCGGACTCGACGCGATCGACGCGGAGGATCTTGCCGAAGAGGTGCTCTTTGACGGCGGCCGGTTGGCTCAGGTCGACGCCCTCGAGGTCGAGCCGGCCGTGCTTCAGTTGCTCGGAAGGACGAACCAGCGTGGCCTCCTTGGAGGCGAAGTCCAGCGAGGCGTACCCTTCCGCGCCCAGATCCGCATCTTGCGCACGGCCGCGTAACTCGCCCGGCTGGCTGTCAGATTGGCCACGCTGCCGTCCTCAAACTCGATCCGAGCGTTGGCGATGTCCTCGTGTTCGCCGAAAAGGCTCAGGCCCACCGCCGCGACCGACCGTACCGGAGCAGTAATCAGGGAAAGCAATAAATCAAGGTCGTGAATCATCAGGTCCAGGACGACCCCGATGTCGGTCGAACGGAATGTGTAGGTCGAGAGTCGCTCGGCACTCACGTATTTGGGGCGGATCGGCAACCGTTCCAGCGCCGGAGGGCAGGGTTGAATCGCTCGATGTGGCCGACTTGCAACAGTGCGTTGGTTGCGCGCGCCAGTGCCACAAGTTGTTCGGACTCGGCGGCCGTAGCCGGCCATCGGCTTCTCGACCAAAGTGGCGATTCCCGCGCGCCAGAAACGCCCCGGCGACTTCCCGGTGCAAGAACGTGGGAACGGCGACGGTGACCGCATCGACCGACCCTAGCAGCAAGCGGTAATCGTCCAGGGCCGCGGTGCCGCACTTCGCGGCCACGGCCTGCGCCTGCTCGGGCCGCGAGTCGGCCACCGCCACCAGCTCGACGTCAGGCATCGCGGCCAGGATTCGCGCGTGATGCTGGCCGAGATGGCCGACCCCCACGACGCCGACTCGCAACCGTGTCATGTCGTTCTCCAACGTTCCCGGCCTCGGCCGTGCTTGCCTTGGTGCTGGGTCTCGATGAAGTCCAGCAGGCTGCGTACCTCGGGGCAAAGATGACCGTGTGACTCCAGAATCTCCGCGGCATGACTGGCCGCCATCTTCGCTCGGTAAATCAGCCGGTGTGCCTCGTGCAAGCGCGGCGATCGCCTCGGAACTGATCCCGTGCCGCCTCAGACCAACCACGTTGATGCAGCGGACCTTGGATGGGTTGCCGTCGACGATCATGTACCGCGGCACGTCGTGGTAGATCCGCGACAAGGCCCCCACGTAGCCGTATGATCCGATCGACACAAACGGATGGATCCCCACTCCCCCCGAGATCGTCACGAACGATTCAACATGGCAGTGACCACCCAAAATCGTGTTATTGGCGATGATGATCCGGTCCTCAAGCACGCAATCGTGCGCGACGTGGACGTTGACCATCAGCAGGTTGTTCGAGCCGATCCGGGTGAGTCCCTGTTCTTTCTCGCTCCCCCGATGGATGGTCACTCCCTCGCGGATCACGTTCTGATCGCCGATCTCGACGCGGGTCCGGCTTCCTCGGAACGAGACGTCCTGGGGATCGCTGCCAATGACCGCGAACGGATGAACGATGTTGCCTTCGCCCGAGCGTCGTCAAGCCTTGGATGCAGGCATGTGCGATCAGGCGTGTGCCACGGCCGAGCTTCACGTCGGGTCCGATCACGCAATATGGCCCGACTTCCACATCATCGGCGAGCACCGCGCGGGGATCGATGCACGCCGTGTCAGCAATCAGAGTGGCCATGATCGCAAGGCTCCTCTGGAGCGAGAAATGAGAAAAAGGAAAACGGTCCTCGTGGTAATCCTTCTTATCGGCCAACGGTCGCCACGCGATGAGCGGTGCCGGCGAGGGCGAGAGATCCCGTGTCGCGGTCTGCGTCGACCTGCTCTTTGCGCGAGGTCGTCTTTTTGAGAGCCAGCTCGTGCAGTTTACGCGCAAGGCGGCGTTGGTCTGATGTCCCGACCGGTGCGCGACGACAAGCCCGTGGAGGTCGATCCCCAGGAGAGCCAGGTCGCCAACCATGTCGAGGATCTTGTGTCGCACGCACTCGTCGGGGTAGCGAAGTGCATTGCCGATGATCCCGTCGCGGCCGAAAATCAAGAGGTCGGCGGCGGTCGTTCGAACGCCGATTCCCGCGGCGCGCAGGGCATTGGCTTCTGCCTCCAGCAGGAACGTGCGACTGGCCGCCAGCTCGTCGCGAAACGAGTCGGGAGTCAATCCCAGGCAGAAGCTCTGAGCGTGGATCGGTGCCTCGCGGCCGTAATCGAGGTGATAGGCAAGCGTCAATCGGCCAGGCGCACCGGGGAGGGCCGCCAGCACGGCGTCGCCCTCGCGTACGCTGACGGACCGTTCCAGCACGAGGGCCTGCCGCATCCGGTCCTGCTCGATGATCCCGGCGTGGTCGAGCGCCTCGACGAAGGCTCGGCTCGAACCGTCGCACCCGGGACATTCACTGGCATCGATCTCAATCACGCAGTTGTCGATCCACAAACCGGCCAGGGCGGCCATCACATGCTCGATCATCTCCACGGTCGCCGCACCCTGTCGGATCGTCGTGCGGCGCTGGGATGGAATCACGTTGTCGATGTGAGCGGGCACGACCGGGCGGCCGGGCAGGTCGATCCGCTCGAAGACGATACCCGTGCCGGCGTCGGCGGGATGGAATCGAAGCTGAACGTCAGACCCGTGGAAAAAGCCAACCCCACGCACCTCCGTCGTGCGGGCGAGCGTGCGCTCTGGACGCGAGGCTCGGAGCATTCCATTGCCCTTTCATCCAATCGCTGATCGTGGCCGCGCGTCCGGCTCGTCACGTCATCTGATCAAAGCCGATCGAACCGAACATCCTCGAATGCCAGCCGACTCCCGTCCGAGCGCGACGCCAGCCAACCGGCTTGAATCAAACCGGTTGGCTGGAGCCAAGTCAAAGACTCCGATTGCGCGGCACGCTAGAGCTATGCAAACGGACGGCTCGGCTCAACGCCTGTCGCCAGGCTGGACTGCTGGCCCCGGACACCGCGGCCGATGCCGCGCTGGCCGCCTTGGCCGTGGCAGCGCCCATCGATCGTCTTGTAGAACACGATTGAGATTATGGATCACGTCGTTGGTGATGTCGTTGCGCGGGTCGGCATACACGATCGTGCTGGAGATCGCGGCCATCACCGAGTTGGGGTTGGCCCCGGAGATCGGCTGGTTCGAGATCTTGACGACGTAGTTCATCTTGCGCCATTTGGCGATCCTCGCCACCATCGTCTGGACTTCCTTGTAGAGGGTGGCCATCATCTCGGCCTGTCGCTGGGTGAATTCGCGCTCGGCCTGCTCGCGACCCGCCTCGTGCCTCGCCTTCAATTCGGTCACCTTGTTCTCGTGCTTCTTGATAATCTTCGGTCCCCGGCGCGAGCTTGGCCAGCATTTCGGCTTCGGCCTGAGCCTCGGACAGGATCTTCATCAAATCATTTTTCCGGGCCATCATCGCCGCGCTGAATTCTTTGTTCAAACCTTTGACTTTTTCGTAATTGTTGAACACCGATTCGATGTCAACCGTGCCGATGATCGGCGGCGATCGGGTCAGGAGACTGTGGAGCCGCCGCGGTCGGGCTCGCCGTCCTGCGGACCGCTCCATCCTGTTGTTGACCGAGCGACGGGCCGACCAAGAACGCCAGGCCCACCAAACTCAATCCAATCGCCAAGATCCCTCGAGACAAAGCAACCATCGGTACAACTCCTTTTCTACCGTGGCGGTCCAATACGGAGCGATGTCGGCCCTCTCGAGAACTACTCCGCCGCGACGATTCTCGAGCGACGGAGTCGAACGGCCCAGAGGGCCGGATCGTCCTGTCTGGTCCGGGGCGATCCTCAATCCGGTTCTTCCGCCGTCGTGGATAATTCCAGCCGACGGGCAACCCACATCCGCAGTCGGGACCCGGTTCGACCGGTCTGATCCCTGTGCCGGATGGCGACTGGCGGCATTTCTGCACCGAAGGCAGAGGAAGGGTCAAGGCGAACCCGCGAGTTTGCTTTCGCGTAGGCTTACGCAGTCGGAGGCAGGATTCGGCAAGGATGTTCCGCCCTGTCCGAAGATGTTGCCGCGTATCGCTAGCTTGTGTGAACTGCACTACTGACACGACCGTCGGCACTTCGAGCAGTGGGCGATCGACTCGCTTGCTCACTCTCCGGAGTAGCTGAGCACGAAGTCGTGGAACTTGTACTTCTTGTTGCGGGGAACTTCACCGGCCGCGGAAAAGAGGGACAGGAGCAGTTCGCCAAAGTGGTCGGTCCGCACGCAGTAGAAGTTGTGTTTGCCTTCGCGACGCGACTCGATCAGCCCGGAAACCCGAAGGAGGGCCAGATGATGGCTGACGGCGGGCTGGCTCTGACCCAATCGCTGGCACAAGTCCGTGACGTGCAGCTCGCCATTGGGCGACAACGCCAGATAGAACAAGATGCGCAGCCGCGTCTCATCGCTCAGGAGTTTGAAGACCTGAGCAAGCTCGCGGACGGACTGATCCGACACTTCCGGTGTCGTCGCGACGGCTTGGCCGTTGGCTTCCGGCTGGCGTTTGGCTTCTTTTTTTGCCATGGGAGATAAATCCTCACGATTTCTTGGGGAAAAGTTGACGACCGTCGGTTGCGGGCCGACTTCGTCGAATCATTCTGGTACACGTCAACCGAGGCCCGATGACCGCAAGGACCGAGGTTGTCCTCAAGGAGTTAAACCGGTGGGAATCACAATTGAGAGAGGCTCCCTTCCTCCAGGGTATGGAAGTCGGTGAGCCGGATCGGCGAGGAACAGCGGTCAAAACCATGATGTCCAACCGTGGCGTACAAAACACGAGCACAACCAGCGGAAAACGGCTTCGAACCATCCCGACGTTGAGTCAGAGTGGTTTTGTCGCTGAGAACCGCTAGCGTAGATCCTCTTTCTGATCAGTCGTAAAAACGATGCTCGAAGCGAAAGCTATGATACAGATGTCTCAAAAATAATGTGTGGCGGCCATTACTTATATACGCATTACGGACTCTGGGTCAAGAGTCCATAGCGAACGAGGCTGTCGATGCAACATGTCGCGAGAGCGGTCGTCCAGAGGGCAGAGGGGCAACCGCAGCTCGCCATTGCCCCGGCCCAGCAAAGCCAGGGCCGTCTTCAAGGGAATCGGGTTGGGGGCCAGTGCCAGGAGATCGCGACAGAGCGGGAAAAGGCGCGCGTGCCACTGGCGTGCCTCGGCGATCCGCCCGGCCTGGAACGCCTCGACCAGAGCCATCACATCGCGAGGCACGAGGTTGGCGATGACCGACACGACTCCCTCGGCTCCCACGGCAAGCATCGGCAGCGTCAAGCTGTCGTCGCCCGAGAGAATCGTCAAATTGGTTCGCACTGTCAATTCGCTGACCTGGTCGAGCAAGCCGGCGGCTTCCTTGATGGCGACGATCGGTCCGAGCGCGGCCAGTCGCTCGACCGTCTCGGGCTCGACGTTGCGACCGGTCCGCGACGGAATGTTGTAAAGGACCAAGGGCAGGTCGACACTGTCGGCAACCGCGGCGAAATGGCGGTACAGCCCTTCTTGATTCGGGCGATTGTAGTACGGGGCCACCAAAAGCGCTCCATCCGCACCGGCCCGAGCGGCGAATCGGGTCAACCGGATCGCCTCGGCTAGTCGAGTTCGACCCTGTGCCGGGCATGATTTTGGCCCGGCCGGCGGCCGCCTCGATCACGACGGCGATCACCCGCTCGTGCTCATCATGCGACAGTGTCGGCGCTTCGCCCGTTGTGCCCACCGGGCTCAAAATCGGCGTCCCCTGCGCCACTTGCCACTCGACCAGGCGGCGGAGCTCCGGTTCGTCGACCGCGCCGTCCCGGAACGGCGTCACCAGCGCCACGGTGCATCCCGCGAAGATCCGACCTTTGGTTGGCATGCCTTACCCCAAAGAATCCCTGGCCGTCGCTCCCGCTTCCATCTGCAGATCAACCGATCGACGACCCTCACGCTGCCCCCGGCTTCCAACGAGCGGAATTCGGGTCAGCAATATCCAGCGCAGGCACCACCATGGGTTGAATAACAACGAATCTTATAGTGGTTCAGTCCGAAAGTGAAGGCAGCACTGGTTTGTTCGCATCGGAAATCTGCGCGACACGACATGATTCCCATCTCTAATTCGGGCCGCAGTCGATCGCGACGATGTCTATAAGCAACTCCGATGAAACTCAACAAAGGAGTCCGTCACAGATCCATACAATCATCCTTGAATCGAGAGGTGATCTACGACTGTCCGATTCGATGCATTCCTTCATCTCACGGACGGCTTGTGTCAGGCCGACAAACGACCGCCCGGCAGACGATGCTGTGCCCGATGTTGAGCTCTGCCATATGGTTCAGTCGGGCGACGGCCGCGACATTTTGGTAGTTGAGGCCGTGTCCGGCGTGCAGTTCCAAGCCCGCGGCGACCGTCGCGGCGGCCGCGTCGCGGAGCGCGTTCAGCTCGCGGATTCGGTCGGCGTCCGTCCGCGGCTTCGGCGTAACGACCGGTGTGAAATTCGATCGCGGCCGCTCCCAGCTCGACCGCGGCCTCGACTTGCTTGGGATCGGGATCAATGAAGAGCGCAACTTCCAAACCCGCGTCGCGGCAACGCGACAGGGCCTCGCCCACTCGCGTACGATGACTGACCACGTCAAGTCCCCCTTCGGTGGTCAGCTCCGCGCGGTTTTCGGGGACGAACGTGACCTGGTCGGGTCGCAGTTTCAAAGCCAGCGCGACGATCTCCGGCTCGACGGCCAGTTCCAGGTTGAGGCGAACCTGGATCGTCTGGCGAAGCAGGTGAGCATCGCGGTCCTGGATATGCCGGCGGTCTTCACGGAGGTGGATGGTGATTCCGTCGGCGCCTCCCAGCTCGGCCAGCACGGCCGCCCACACCGGGTCGGGCTCGCGTCCACCTCGGGCTTGCCGGAGGGTGGCGATATGATCAATGTTGACACCAAGGCGCGGCATGGTCTTTGCAGTTCCAAGGCTTCGGCCCGTCAGACAAGTCCGTGGCTGTCATGCGAAAGTCAGTTCTAACCGCCGGCCGTTGTTCGCCGTGCTGCCGTTCGCGAGTGGCTGTCGACCGCCGCTCCGGGGGGGCTTGCCCACCGGCCGCAGGGGCCGGCCTTGGCCAGGACAAACGTCCGCGCCGGACCCACGGCGAACGCGACCCGCCCCTTGCGGCCGGAGCCCTCGCCCTCGATCGCCACGATCCGACCCAGCCCATATTCGGGGTGAAGCACCGAGACCCCGGCTTGAGGGACTCGAGCTCCGCGTTGGCTCGGCATCTCCGCCCGGCACGCGTCTTGAGTGCGGCCGCCAGCCAGGTCCGCCGCCGTCATCAGTCGGAATTCTCGCGGAGCCGCGGTTGGCCGAGGTTCGCTCCGATGGGCCGGCCAGGTGCCGCGCGGCCTGTCGCGGGCGGATGTTGGACTGGCCGACGCCGGAGAGGTCGCGAACCACGATCGGCTCCTCGGGGAACTCGCTCAGAAATCGCGAGGGGAGCGTCGCCTGCTGCTGGCCTCGGAACGACCGCACCATGCAGCGGCTCAGGAAAAGCTCGCGGCGCGCCCGGGTGATGCCGACGAACAAGAGACGCCGTTCCTCTTCCAACTGGTTGCTGTCGTCGTTGGCGCGCGAGTGGGGCAGGATGTTTTGCTCCAGGGCGACGATGAAGACCACCGGGAACTCCAACCCCTTGGCCGCGTGCAGCGTCATCAGGGTGACGGCGCCGGTCTCCTGGTCCCAGCGATCGATGGGCGAGGCCAGGGTGATCTCGGCGAGAAAGTCCTGGATCGAAGCCCCGCCATGTTCCTCGTCGAATTGGCGGGCGGCGGTGATCAGCTCGTCGAGATTGGCGAGCCGGTCGTTGCCGTTGTCGCGCGACTCGTCGGCGAGGTGTTGCCGGTATTCGGTTTGATCCAGGAGCTCGCGAATGACCTCTTCGGCCGCGCCGGTCGCGGAATGCCGATAGGTCATCAATCAATCCGGCGAAGTCCTCCAGCCCTCGGCCGGCCTTGTCCTTGATCGCCGTGACCAACCGGGCCTGGCGGGCCATCGCCAGCAAGGGAATCCCGCGCTGGCGTGCCGCCGCCGTCAGATGGTCGATCGAGGTCTTGCCCAGCCCGCGCGGCGGGACGTTGACCACACGGATGAAGGCATTGTCATCCTTGGGGTTGGTCAACAGGTTCAGGTAGGCCATGACGTCCTTGACCTCAGCCCGTTCGTAGAACGAGACGCCGCCCACGACCTGGTAGGGAATCCTCGCGGCGCGAAACGCTTGCTCGAACGGGCGGCGTGCAGCGCGGTCACCCGGCAGAAGACCGCGATGTCCGAGAAGCCGTATTCCCCCTCCCGGACCAGGGCGGCGATCTTGCCGGCAACCCCTTCGGCCTCGTCGGTTTCGCGCGGAAAGATGGTCAGCTCGACCGACGAGCCACGCGGGTTCTCGGTCAACAGCGCCTTGGGCTTGCGGTTGCGATTGAACCGGATCAGGTGGTCGGCGACGCTCAGGATGTTCTTCGTGCTCCGATAATTACGCTCGAGCTTGACGACCCGGCAGCCTGGATAATCGTGCTCGAACTCCAGGATGTTCGACAGGTTGGCTCCGCGCCAGCCATAAATCGACTGGTCGGGATCTCCCGTGACACAAATGTTGGGGTGATCGACAGAGAGTGCGCGGACGATCGCGTATTGTGCGAGGTTGGTGTCTTGATATTCGTCGACCAGCACATATCGGAAACGGCGGTCGAGGTCGGCGCGAACATCCTTGTGGTCCTTGAGGATCGCCACGATGTGGACCAAGAGGTCGTCGAAATCGACGGCCGAGGCGCCGCGCAGCCGCTCTTCGTATGCCTCGTACGTTTGGGCCAGCAGCTTGCCCCTGCGATCGCTCGCCTGGCGGTGCCAGGCCTTGGGGCTGACCAGGTCGTTCTTGGCGCGGCTGATCAACGACTCGACTTTCTCACCGGTCCAGCCGGGCTCGTCCCAGCCGAGCAGTTCCATGACGTCCTTGACGGCGCGAAGACGGTCGTTCTGGTCATAGATTGAAAACGCAGAGTCGATGCCGACCAGCGAGGCGTATTTCCGAAGCAAGCGGGCGCAGAAGCCGTGAAATGTCCCGACCCAGATCCGCGAGCGTGGTACGAGCGTTTCGATCCGCTCACGCATCTCGCCGGCCGCCTTGTTGGTGAATGTCAAGGCCAGGACCTGATCGGGCGAGATCCCCTGTGCGAGTAAATGGGCGACCCGCCGGGTAATCACCCGGGTCTTACCCGAGCCCGCGCCGGCGAGAACCAGCAGCGGGCCTTCCACGTGGGTCACGGCCTCGCGTTGTGGAGCTGTCAAGTCAGCGAGTAAGTCCATCAGATAGTTTCACCCCGGGCCACGTCGCGCGGCGCACGGCCCCGGACGCTCATCTGGACGATCATCATTTCTACAGTATAGCGTCGTGAGAGACCGCGAGCGATGCGACTTCGACCGCTCGTTCATGTTCATGGTTGCCGCGATCCATCTGGCGCGACTGGGGCGTTTGAGCCTTGGCCGCCCACGCTCTGGAAAGTAGACTTTTAGGAACAAACAGTGGGGCGGGCGTCAGTGCCCGCCGGAGTGCGGCGGCCGTCTGCGGAGGGGAACCGGCATGGAGATCCTGGGCATCGGCACGGATATCATCGAGTGCCCTCGCATTGGCAAGATGATCGAGAACCATGGCGAGCTGTTTCTCCGCCGCGTTTACACCCAGCGGGAGATTCGCTACTGCCAGGCGCGGAAACACGCAATCGAGCACTTCGCCGGTCGGTGGGCGGCCAAGGAAGCGATCCTGAAGGCGATCGGAACCGGCCGAAGCCAAGGTATCGCCTGGACCAACATCGAGGTCCGCAACGATCAGGACGGCCGGCCGCGCGTCCTGGTTTGCGGGGCGGCCAAGGAAACCGCCAGGAATCGCGGGATCGGCGACATCCTGATCTCGATCTCGCACTGCCGGACCTACGCCACCGCATATGCCATGGCCGTCGGCCGACCCGCGCCAACCCCCCAGCCCGCACATCCTACCAACGAGCAATCCTGACACGGGCTTGGTCGAGTTTTCTGACTTACACACGTCGCGATTCTTCCTGGCATTCTGAAGAATGTGGTCTCAACGGTCGTATTCCTTTTATCTCGTAGAAGCTGGATTACTCTGAAAACTCACTGCGACCAAGCACCGAGGTTGTACGATCCGAAAGGACGGGTGAATGCACCGACCCTCGGTAAGATTGCGGAGAAGAGCGCACACAAAGGTGCGCGGGGCCAAAAACGCCGTCACGGCGTCACAGCCTTGCAGGCATTGGACTTACGTGTGACGCCTGAATAATCGGACCATCACTGCTCGATATAACTCTCGACAGGACTTAAGGTAACGTGTGACGCCTGAATAATCGGACCTGACTCTGAAAATGTCCGCGTCGTTCATGCTATAGGGTCGTCACACTTGGCGTGGGCACGTGTCGATAGTCGATTGAGAATCTATAAGCTTGGTCTCCCCACGAACATCAGTCGATCCCTTAATCTCGGTTAAGGCCGAACGAACATCTTGAATCGTCTGATAGCGCTCCGCCGGCGTCTTGGAAAGACACTTCTGGCAAAGACAACTGAGAGAGCTCGGTAGATCGGGACGGAGGCTGGCCGCTGGGATGACCGGTGCGCGCACTGACCACATCAGCCAGGATGTCCGGCAGCCGACGGCCAACCCAGGGTGGTCGCCCGGTTAACAGCGCAAAGAGGACCGCCCCGACACCATAGACATCCGTACGCACGTCGATCTGTCCCCAATATCGCGATGCTTGTTCCGGGGCCATGTAGGCGCGGTCCCCTCGACCTCGGTGGTCCAGGGCGTATGCTCGATGGTTGAGCGAGCGAGACCGAAGTCCGTGACTCGGACACGTCCATCGCCGTCCAGCAGCAGATTCGCCGGCTTGAGATCGCAGTGGATGATCCCCCTTGAGTGCGCGTGCTCAAGCGCATGGCAAGTCTCAATGGTCCAGCGAACGGCTTCCGCCACTGAGCTGAGCCTTGTTCTGATGAACAGATCCAAATTCAAACCGGCGACTAGCTCCATGATGATGAAGTACGAGCCGCCTGGCGTGCGACCCAGTCCGTGAATCCCGACGATGTTGGGGTGTCGCAGCCTTGCGATGATTTCGGCCTCTCCGATGAATCGCCGGACGATCCCGGGTTGATGGAGGAACGATTTGCGGAGGAATTTCACCGCGACCGACTGTCCCGTGCTATGCTGCGATGCCTCGTACACCTTTCCCATTCTCCCCGCGCCGATCATTCGTCGCAGCAGGAAGTCGTGGTGTGAGAGCCAGGGAACGGCCGGATTCTGATCGATCCTGGCATCCAAAGCCGTGGACCCTGGCAAGCGCCATGAGGTGAGACGTGAATCGCCCGACTCCTCCCGGAGCTCGGAATCGATCCGTACCAACTCCGCCCGTATCGATTCCATCCTCGCGGGGAAGCGCGCACAAGAAATCGGAATGGCTGGGCCGATCGCCCCACTGGCACCGCACCCGGTACTCCTCGCCGATGACCTCGAGCGGTAATTGGTCGAACGAGCCCAGCTCAGGATACTGAACGGCGTAGCTCTCCAGGTGCACCCGTTCGTGGGAGGGCTGACCTCTTGGACGGAATTTGCCAGCGGAACTCCAGGTCAATGCAGATGAGCTCGACGAGCAACCGGCACCGCGCCTCCGCTCGCAATGCCGGCGGATGATCCAGAAAACCAGCAATGTCACACGGGCCACCTTGTCGCCACGCCCGCTCGAAGCCGAGGACTGCGCGATTCGAGATCGTCGTTACACATCATCGAATCGCTTGGCCAGCAGTTCACGGATTTGATCGAGTGCACGCCGGACGGTGCGTTGCGAACGCCCGGTGTCGTCGGCGATTTCCGAAAGCTTGGCTCCCTGCATTCGAAGTTCTAGCACACGTCTGCCGAAGAGATCCAATTCTTGAGACAACCCATTCTAGCTCATCGGCCAAGGCGACAGCATCTTCTGGAGTGGGTTCCTGTCCCCGAATGAAAAAACCGGCTTCGTCAGCCTGATCGAGCGGCCGTTCGAGATCAACCGACCTGCGTTCCGCCCGATGAAGTCTGGCCTGCCGGAGCAGCTTGTGCTTGGTCATGGATGCCAGCAGTCGCCAAAGATCACCGCCTCGACTCAACGCAAACCGGCCTGCTCGCGCATCGATGAAGAAGCTCCGATAGACCGAGAGCACAATGTCCTCGGGATCCGTCCGGCTCGCCAGCCGAGGCGAGAGCCGGCTTCGAGCCAGGAATGTCAGCCGTTCGAAGTAACGGGCGAACAACGCCTCCGCGGCCAGGTCGTCTCCGTCCCGATACCGTTCCAGAAGAACGACCGACGTCCGGCTGGACTGGGTCTTATCCTGCTCCATCGAAGATCGCTCCGTACTGAGTCGAGCATTCCGGCGCGAGACGAGCCGTCAACTGAAATCCGGCTCTCGATGATCGATCCCAAAGTCCATTTTAACGGATTTCGTTTTTTTCTGGCCACTCGCACAAAGCCAAAGGCATTACCTGCTGGCAGTTCGCCAGACATCGTCTGTTACGTTAACCCAGGGAGACAGAGTAATGGCCTTCGTTGTGACGGAGCCGTGCTTCGATTGCAAGTATACCGATTGCGTGGTCGTCTGCCCCTGCGACTGCTTTCATGAAGGTGATCGGATGCTGTTCATCGATCCGCACCAATGCATTGATTGTGAAGCCTGTGTCCCGGAGTGTCCTGTCGAAGCCATCTACTACGAAGACAATGTCCCGCAGGCGTGGAAGGAGTTCGTGGCGCTGAACGAGGAGATGGCTGCGATCTGTCCACCAATTGTCGAGCGCAAGCAGCCGCTGGCGAAGCTTGGTGCGGAAACTTGACGAAATCGGCGGCCGGGCGGCGACCTGTCACTGCTCAGAATGGGTATAGACATAAACCAAAACCCCAACGGCATCTCCAAGCCGCATGGTCTTCGCGTCCGCCGCGAGCGGCGGGTAACCCGTCGCGCCGTCCTCGGCGTGGCATTCCAGACACGCTTTCTGATTGGCGCGCACCGGTCGAGCATCTACCGACCATCGACCAAAGGACGTCACGAATCGGTTCCTTGTCGAGGAGGCCGCAAGTGCTCTCTGGCCGATCTCCCAGAGCTCCCAGGGCTCTGGCATGCCGGCCAGCGTGTTCGCACCGGCAATCAGCATGGGCTTACTGATGGCCCTGCGAGCGCTATACTCACCGGTTTCTTTCCATTCGGACTTGCTCAGGGATGGTTTAACGAGGCCGCGTCCGCCAAGATACAGTCCGACTCTCCAGCCCTGCCGTTGCAATTCCGCTACGGCCGCCTTTTCCTCGGAAGTTGTCGGAGCAAATCTGTAGATGTGCTGTGGCACGACAGGCATGCGTCCCATCCCGAATTCGGTGAGGGTGTGAAATCGTTCCTGGATGCAACGATCCAACGGACCGACCGGACTCGCACCCCAACCAAGTACGTAAGCGAGTCGAGCTCCCACGACCGGCGCCGAAACGCAAGCAATCGCCGCCAAGATGATCGGAACAGAAATTCGACTTCGCATCGTCGCCCCTTTGCAAGGCTAGAGAGATTGGGCGGATGCACGCGGCGATCTCTGATTCGCGAAAGGGCTCGATCAGCTCACAACACTCACGCACCGACCGAAGATCGCTCCGGCAGACACCGAGCCGTTGATCCTAACGCGGCTCTGCCGCGTTGGGAACCAGCCGTTTCTTTTCTTCCGCTTGTGACGCCAGATTCCTCCGTAAGGTTTTCGCGAGGCATGCGTTTAACTGATATAACGCGGAATGAGAGGGCTCCATTCTGCGACGCCGAGCACCGGTTGAACATCGCGAGAAAGGCAGGAGTCGCAATGCGAAGCGAAACCACTGAAATCGGCAGAATGAGCGGGGACGGTCCGCGATGCATCTCACGACCACGCAAATTTTCATGTGGCTCAAAGGGTCCGGCTTCGACTATGCTCTGGAAGGAAAAAGCAGCCGGTTCAGGTCATCAACGGCACGTCAACGTCAAGCACAAGCTTATGTCAAATACGGACACCCTGACTTTTCTCATCGACGGGGTCCGCCGACAGGATCCCGAACTTTGGCGTGAGTTCGACGCCATCTACCGGCCCATGCTGTTGGAGTTCCTGCGCAAACAAGGTCTCGACGCGTTCAAGGCGGACGACGTCGTCCAGCACATCTTCATGAAGCTGCTCGCCAAGATCGACACTTACGACCGGGAGAGATGCCGGTTCCGGACCTGGCTCTTCGGCGTGGCGAAGAACACGCTGATCGACCTGGCCCGGCGACAGGCCAGCTACAAACGGGCCCTGGAGGGATGGGCGGCCGACATGCTCCAGGCGACTCCCTCGGACAGCGTGAAGATGGCTGAGGAATGGGCCAAGCTCCACCGCACCAAGATCCTCAAGCACGCGCTGGAAAAGGTACGCGCCGAACCTCGGCGCAAGGCCTGGGCCTGTTTCGAGCAGCGCCTCTTGCGGAATCGCCCCGGCGCCGAGATCGCCAGGGAACTGGGTATTACGCCCAACGTCGTCTATGTGAACTCCTGCCGCGTCCTGAAGGAAGTCACGACCATTTGCCAAGAATTCGACGAGGACCCAGGCGATGCCCTCGACACTTCTGACCTGTCCTGACGACACTGAACTGCTCGCGCCTGGCCATGGGAGAGCCGCTCGATCCCGCGATCATCGCACACGTGGATGAGTGCGCGAGCTGCCAGGCCAAGCGCGATGGTTTCCAGGCCCAGGTGGCGTTGTTGCGGCAGAACCACGAACACGCGACGACACCTCCTTCGACCGAACACAACTCCGCGCCGGACCCCGAGGGCGACCCGCCAGGGGCCGGGACGACTCAGGACTGGACGTCGGCCGATCCAGCCGGAACGTCAAGCACCGACCCGCTCGGGCCGGAGTCGGTCGCAGCGGACCGGGACCGGCCGAAGGACACGGCCCGTTGCCGGATACGATCGGCCGATACAAGGTCGTCGGTTTGATTGACAAAGGCGGCCAGGCGGACGTCTACCGGGTCGTCCACATCAAGCTGGGCAACGACCTGGTGCTCAAGCTGAACCATCGGCCGGTCGCCGCGGATAACCAGTCCGGTCTGGTCGAGGAAGGCCGGCTGCTGGTCGATTTGGAGCATCCCAATCTGGTCCGGATCTTTGACCTCGATTTTCACGAGGATCATCCGTTCCTGGTGATGGAGTTTGTACACGGCCGCGACCTCCAACAGTACCGCGGCGAAGAGCCCGTGACCCCGCCGTGCGGCCGCGCTGGTTGCCAAGCTGGCGGAAGTGATGGCGATGGCGCATCGGCGTGGGATTACCCACTGCGACATCAAGCCCAAGAATATCCTGATTGACAAGGTGGGCGAGCCTCGGCTGATCGACTTTGGCATGGCCCGGCTGCGGCACGCGTGGTCCGACCGCTCCCCATCGTCGTGGGGCGGGACACTTGCTTACATGGCCCCCGAGCAGCGCGGCTGGAAATCGATCGGATCGGCCCCCGCAGCGACATCTTCGCGCTCGGGGGCGTGCTCTATTTCCTCTTGACCGGCCATGCACCGTTCGTCGGAGAAAACCAGAACGAGGTCTGGGACCGCGCCCGCCGTTGCGATTTCGAGGCCGGCGCCCTGCGCGACGCGAAGGTCCCGCGCCGTCTGGAGCGAATCTGCCTGAAAGCCATGGCCGCCGACCCAGCCGACCGGTACGCCACGGCGGAAGCGCTCCAGAAGGCGCTGGATCGCTTCGTCACTCGTCCCAGGATCCTGGCACTGGCCGGTGGCGTGGCCGGGCTGGCACTGCTCGGAGGCTTGGCTTACATGACGTTATCTGGCCGGACGGACCCTGTCCATTCGCAGAACGATCCCGCGGTGATTCAACTCACGCCAAAAAGCGACCCCGTGGTGATTCCACCCGCGTCATCGGCCCCGGCGCCACTGACCGGCGAGTTGACTGTGCGGGTCTGGTCGAAAGACGGACGTAAGGACGGCTTGGAAGTCGACAAGCCTGGCGCGCTGCCGCTTCTTCCCGGCGAACAGGTTCACCTCGAAGCCCACCTCAATCAGCCGGCGTACTCGTACCTGCTCTGGCTTGACGGACAGGGGCACGTGAGCTTGCTCTATCCGCGGCAGGATCATAAGTTCGGCAGCAGTCCTTCCGATGGGTCGGCACGTGAGACCGTACACAGCCCCGAGGCCGTGGATGAGGGGCTGAAGATGAAAGGCCCCGGAGGGCTGGAGACGGCGCTGCTCCTGGTCCGCCGTACTCCCTTACCTCCGAGCGTTGACCTGGTGTCCTCGATCGGACCCCTGCCGCCGTCACCCTTGGAACCAGCGCGAAGTCGCGAAGCGAGGGTTTGACGAAGGCCAGCGGACCGAGGAGCTGAGGGTGAACATCAATCGGGCCATCGACGAGGAGACCGAGAAGATCGACGACCGGCTCCTGCAACTTATGGAGCGGCTGCGGACGCAGAACCAGTTCGATGTCATCAAGGCGGTGCAATTCGCCTATCGGGGTGAGTGAATAAGGCACCGTGAGTTGCAAGAGCGAAAGATCCCTCTTTTCTTGGAAAGGCCGGCCGATGATTCCGTCCCGTTTACTCGGACCCCGGATCTTGAGGGTCCCGTTCGCGACCGTTCTGTTGATCTCGGCCGTGCTCGGCGCGTCGACCGCGTGGGCCGAGGGCCAACCTCCCGGGCCGGTCCCGGCCCCCAGGCTCTCCGAGCCCGAACGAATCAGGAAGCTCGCAGAGCGCGATCGGTACCAGCAGGAGGCCATCAGGCATGCTCAGGCCAACAAGGTTGAGGAATCGATTACGGCGTTCGGAAAGAAGCTGGCCATCGAGCGCGAGGTGCTAGGCGAGTTGCACGAGGACGTGGTGGGCTCGCTCGTGATCCTGGCAAGATTGCACGAACTAAATGAGGACTGGGCCGCGGCCCGGAAGGCCCTCGCGGAAGTGCTCGCCATCCGCCAGCCGCAGCCGGACCAGAAGGACTGGCGGAACGCCGATGCCCGAAGAACGCTGGCCGATCTCGAGCGGCGAGCGGGGCTCGACCCCGCCCAGCGTCAACGACTGCAAGAAGCGAACGCGCTGAACCGACTTGTGGGTAGGCTTTTTAGCCAGGGGAAGTATGCGGAGGGGATCGATCCGTGCCGCAATGCCATGGAAATCCGCAAGCGAGTGCTGAGTGAGAACCACCCCGACTATGCCGAGAGCCTGAGCAACCTGGCCGTGCTCTACCAGGCTATGGGCGATCATGCGAAGGCCGAGCCGCTCTGCCACCAGGCCCTGGAGATCACCAAGCGGGCACTGGGCGAGAACCACCCCGACTATGCCCAAAGCCTGAATAATCTGGCCTCGCTATACTGGGCCTTGGGCGACTACGCGAAGGCGGAGCCGCTCTATCGCAACGCCCTGGAGATCTGGAAGCTGGCACTTGGCGAGAATCACTGCGACTATGCCCAAAGCCTAAACAATCTGGCCATGGTGTACTTGGCCATCGGTGACTACGCGAAGGCGGAGCCGCTCTTCCGCAACGCCCTGGAGATCTGGAAACGGACTCTGGGCGAGGACCACCCCGATTATGCCCAAGCCTGAACAACCTGGCGATTCTGTACAAGGCCAGAGGGGACTATGCGAAGGCCGAGCCACTGTACCGGCAGGCCCTGGAGATCCGCAAGCGGGCAGTGGGCGAGAACCACCCCGACTATGCCCAAGCCTGAACAACTTGGCCGCGCTGTACGAGGCCAGGGTGAGTACGCGAAGGCCGAGCCGCTCTGCCACCAGCCCTGGAGATTCGCAAGACGGTGCTGGGCGAGAACCACCCCGACTATGCCGCCAGCCTGAACAACCTGGCCGCGCTGTACCAGGCCATGGGTGACTACGCGAAGGCCGAGCCGCTGTGCCGCCAAGCCCTGGAGATCCGCAAGAGGCGCTGGGCGAGAACCACCCCGATTATGCCACCAGCCTAAACAACCTGGCCAAGTTGTACCGGGAAATGGGTGAATACTCGAAGGCCGAGCCGCTCTTCCGCAACGCCCTGGAGATCTGCAAGCGGGCGCTGGGCGAGAACCACCCCAACTATGCCACCAGCCTGAACAACCTGGCCATGCTGTACAAGGAAAGATGGGCGATTACGCGAAGGCCGAGCCGCTGTTCCGCCAGGCCCTGGAGATAAAGAAGCGGGCGCTGGGCGAGAACCATCCCGCCTACGCCACCAGCCTGGACAACCTGGCCATGCTGTACCTGGCCATGGGCGACTACGCGAATGCCGAGCCGCTCTTCCGCCGAGCCCTGGAGATCCACAAGCGGGCGCTCGGCGAGAACCATCCCGACTACGCCGCCAGCCTGAACAACTTGGCCGGGCTGTACAAGGCCATGGGTGACTACGCCAAGGCCGAGCCGCTTTACCGCCAAGCCCTGGAGATCCGATAAGCGGGCCTGGGCGAGAACCACCCCGACTATGCCCAAAGCCTGAACAACCTGGGGTCGCTGTACATGGCCATGGGTGACTACGCGAAGGCCGAGCCGCTATCCGCCAAGCCCTGGAGATCACCAAGCGGGCGCTGGGCGAGAACCACCCCGGCTATGCCACCATCCTGAACAACCTGGCCACGCTGTACCAGGCCATGGGTGACTACGCGAGGGCCGAGCCGCTGTGCCGCCAGGCCCTGGAGATCCGAAGGCGGCGCTGGGCGAGAACCACCCCGACTATGCCCAAAGCCTGAACAACCTGGCCTCGCTATACGAGGCCATGGGTGACTACGCGAAGGCCGAGCCGCTCTACCGCCAAGCCCTGGAGATCCGCAAGCGGGCGCTGGGCGAGAACCACCCCGACTTTGCCGAAAGCCTGAGCAACCTGGCCCGCTGTACCAGGCCATGGGTGATTACACGAAGGCCGAGCCGCTCTACCGCCAGGCCCTGGAGATCGCAAGAAGGTGCTGGGCGAGAACCACCCCAACTATGCCCATAGCCTGAACAACTTGGCCTCAATATACGAGGCCACGGGTGACTACGCGAAGGCCGAGCCGCTCTACCGCCAAGCCTTGGAGATCAAAAGCGGGTGCTGGGCGAGAACCACCCCGACTATGCCCGCGGCCTGAACAACCTGGCCGCGCTGTACCAGGCCATGGGTGACTACGCGAGGGCCGAGCCGCTCTACCGCAAGGCCCTGGAGACAACAAGCGAGCGCTGGGCGAGAACCACCCCGACTATGCCAAAGTCTGAACAACCTGGCCGCGCTGTACTACTCCCAGGGTCAGCTCGCGGCGGCGGAGCAATCGCTCAGTCAGGGATTGACCCTCCTGACCCGGTGGACCCAGGATGGGCTCGCCGCCCTCGGCGAACGCCAGCGCATCCACCTTCTCGCGGCGCAAGGCCAAGGCGGTGAATGCCTACCTCAGCATCGCACCCGCCGCCGGGATCAAGGTCGAGGAGATCTATCGCCACGTCCTGGCCTGGAAGGGCGTCGTCGAGGCCCGCCAGGACGAGGACCGCCTGGCACGCGACCGGCCGGAGCTGAAAGAGACACTCGGAGCAGCTCGCGCGGGCCCGCGCCCGCCTGGCTCACCTGGCGTTCACGACCCCACCGGCCGGGCAACGCCAGGCCTGGCTCCAGCAGCTCGACGCGCTCCGCGACCGCGAAGGAGAACCTGGAAAGCGAACTGGCCCGCAAGAGCGGCGCGTTCCGGCAGGTTCAAGAGACCCGGCGACTGGGAGCGGCCGAGGTGGCCGCGGCGCTGCCCCCGGGGACCGTCCTGGTCGACCTGCTCGATTATGTCCACTACAGCCCGCCCCAGGGAGGTAAAGGGCCATTGCGGCGGGAGAGGCGGCTCGTGGCCTTCGTGCTGCGGCGGGGCCAGGCCCCGGTGCTCGTGCCGCTGGGTGCTTCCGGGCCGATCGACGAGGCGGTGTGGGCCTGGCGACGGGCCCTGGTCGCGCGGCACGCCCGAGCCGATGCAGACGGCTGCCCTCGAGCTGAGCCGCCGCGTCTGGGAGCCGCTCAAGCCCCACCTGGAAGGGGCCACGACCGTGCTGGTCGCCCCCGACGGCCCCCTGACGGGATTTCCCCTGGCGGCGCTGCCCGGGCACCGGCCCGGCACCTACCTGGTCGAAGACCTGGCGATCGGCTACGTCAGCTCGGCGCACCGGCTGGTCGAGACGCTCGCCGCGCCGAGTCGAGGCCAAGCCCAAGAACCCCGAGGCTGAAGCCGCCGGTCTGCTGGCCGTCGGCGGCATCGACTACCAGGCCGACCCCGGCGGCGCGGCTCCGACCGAGTCGGCCCCGACCCCCGGCGTGCTGCTGGCGGAATCCCAGCGTGCGGGCTTCAAGGCCCTGGCCGGCACCGAGCCGGAAGTGCGGCGCATCGCCCAGCTCTTCGACGCGGCCTTCCCCCAGCAGCAGGCCCTGGTCTTGACCGGCGCGGCCCCGACCGAGGCGGCGGTCAAGCAGCAGCTTGGCCGGCACCGGCGATACCTGCACCTGGCCACCCACGGCTTCTTCGAGTCGCCGGCGCGGGTGGCCGCCATTCGGGCGGGCCTGAAGTCAGACGGCTTCGGCCTGGCCGGTGTCGGGAGTTCGGAGGAATCGGCATCGTTGGCGTTGGCGCCGCTCTTGCACTCGGGCGTGGCCCTGGCCGGCGCCGCCCGCAAGACCGAGGACGCGGGGCCCGGCGCACAGGGCGGCTTGCCCGACCGCGAGGACGGCATCCTGACGGCCGAGGAGGTGCAGTCGCTGGACTTGCGCGGCACCGAGCTGGTCGTCCTCTCGGCCTGCGAGACCGGACTGGGCCAGGGCGACTACGGCCAGGGCGTGCATGGGCCTCCAGCGCGCCTTCCAGGCCGCGGGTGCCCGCGCCGTGGTGGCCAGCCTGTGGAGGGTGGACGACGCCGCCACGACCGTGCTGATGGAGCAGTTCTACACCAACCTCTGGTCCAAGAAGATGCCCAAGCTGGAGGCGCTGCGTCAGGCCCAGTTGACCGTCCTGAACAACCCCGGGCTGGTGACGGCGCGCCGAGCGGAGCTGGCCAAGCAGCGTGGTATCGACGAGAAGCCGGAGAAGCTGCCGGACGGCGGCGAGATCGCACGCACCGAATGCCCCTGCAACGCGGAGCGATCCCGCCCTCTGGGCCGCCTTCGTCTTGAGCGGGGATGTGCGGTGAGCATTTGGGCTGGGAACGGCTGACGGTGCACAACCGATTCGACGTCACCAAGGCGTTGTGATTCGCGTCCCGGGGTGACACGGGGGACGCGGCTTGCAAATGAGACCTTGGGATAAGGGGATCCGATGAGGATCGGGCTGGTCACAGACATTCACAACGAGGCCGACTTGCTATCACGGGCTCTTGCTGCCTTGGAGGCCCGCGGCATCGACCTCTTGGTCACCATCGGGGACACCTGCGACGTCTTCATGCCGGAGGGCGGCACCGTCGAGGTGGCGACGCTGTTGCAGGAGCGGGCGCAGTCGGGGTCTGGGGCAACCATGACTTCGTGTTGTGCCGCGACGTCGACTGCCGTTACCTCGCCCGTTACGCCGGCAGTCCGGTCCTCGACTTCATGGCCGGGATGTTGCCGACCTTGGTCGCTGGAGGCTGTCATTTCAGCCACCTCGAGCCGCTTGGCGACCCACACGACGTCGCTCATCTCTGGTCGCTGATGGACAAGCCGTTCGATTTCATGGAATTGGCCAAACTCAGCTTCGCCGCCGTCGATCATCGTCTGCTCTTCATCGGCCATTACCACCGCTGGTGGGCGGGGACACCGGAACGGAGTCTGGACTGGGCGGGGACCGACCGTTGGAGCTCGCTGCCAACCAGCGGTATTTTGTGGTTGTGAACGCGGTACAGGGCGGGTGGTGCGGCTGGCTCGACACAGACACAGGCGTCCTGCTGCCGCTCCGAATCGGCGACATCGGGCGACCGGCGAGAGGTGCCCGAAAGCGCCTGAAACGTTGCATCGGCGGGCGCGGGCCGCCACTGGGGACAACACCACTCGGTTCGCCTTCATGGCAGACAACGCACCGTCGCATCATCAACAGCCCGTCACCTCGACGCCTGTTTCCATCCTGATTCGCCTGCCAGACCTCCCTCGTGTGCACGTCGATTGCAGTCAACCAGCCACCGCCATAGCAGAACGTATCGACACAAGTCACATGCCCCAGGTTGAGCACCTCACCGTTCTTTTGCGAAGTGTGCCCGGCGATAAGTGCGCCAAAAACAATAAATTACCGAATTCCTGACTGTGTGCGAGTGGCTGGAATGTCGAGTGCAAGAGGAAAGGTCTTGGACGTCGTTTACGTTTGCCGCACCGGTGACTGGCACCGACATTTAACGAATCGGGACGCTGTTTCCCTCGCGAATTCTTCGTTTCCTTCGTGTCCTTCTGTTCCAAGACGAGATCAACCTCCATGACGTCAAACTCATTGACGGAATCTCAAGGCTAGTCCCGGCCGGTGCAAACAAGCCTTGAACAGAAGGAAACGAAGGGAACGAAGCGTGAGAACCAAGCCTGAAGCAGCGGCCCTTCGCCGAAATGTCCGAACTCTCTATCAAGAGGAACACATCCCACGGCGACTGGATTACGAGATTCACCCCCGCAACTCACGACGCCGAATGCGGTAAGTTATTGTTTTGCGCCGCCTAACTTACTTTCCCGATGCGTGGGGCTCAGGAGACCCACGCCGAACAGGAATGTAAGGTTTTCGGACGGCGTGCGTTTCAGTGCATGGAAGGCGGAAGAAGTAAACTTTCTTCCGCTGGGGACGAGTGCCGCTGGAGCGAATCCGACAAACCATCGTTGAAAAACACCTGGGATCGAAACAATGATCGACGCCGGTATGCAATACAGGTCACGACCAACCCAATTTTCTTGTGGCTCGGAGCGCTCGACATCGATTATGCTCGGTGAAGAAAAAACAACCAGGTCAGGTCATCAGCCGCACGTCAAAATCGAGCATAGGGTTATGTCAAGCACGGACACCCGCGGTTCAATCATTGTCGGGATCTGCCAGCAGGACCCCGAACGATGGCGAGTTCGACGCCATCTACCGGCCGATACTCTTCGGGTTCCTGCGCAAGCAAGGTCTCGACGAGTCCGATGCGAATGACGTCATCCAGGACGTCTTCATGAAGCTGCTCCGAAAGATCGACACGTTCGACCGGACAAGGTGCAAGTTCCGCACCTGGCTGTTCGGCCTGGCGCTCAACACGCTGATCGACAAGGCGCGGCGAAAGACCACCTACAACAAGGCCCTGGACGGATGGGCTCGCAACGTGCTCCAGGCCACCCCCACAGACAGCGTGAAGATGGGTGAAGCATGGGCCAAGCTGCACCGCACCAAGATCCTCAAGCACGCTCTGGAAACGGTGCCGCGCCCGAACTTCGACCCGTACCTGGGCCTGCTTCGAGCAGCGGATCTTACGCGATCGCCCCGGCGCCGAGATCGCCAAGGAATTGGACATCACGGCCAACGTCGTCTTCGTGAATGCCCACCGCGTCCTGAAGCAAGTCACGATCATTTGCCAAGAATTCGACGAGGATCCACGCGATGCCCTCGACTCTTCTCACCTGTCCCGACGACACTGAGCTGCTCGCGCTGGCCATGGGCGAGCCCCTCGATCCGACGATCGGCGCGCACGTGGCCCGATGCGCGAGCTGCCAAGCGAGACTCGATGGTATCCGGGTCAAGGTGGCGATGCTCCGCGCCAACCGGCAGGGTGTATCCCTCTCACTCTCGCCCACGATCGAGCCGACGCCGCCTCCGGCCGATCAACCGAATGCGACAGCCACCTGGAAATCGCCCGGTGGAGCGGGCGATCCTGGCTCGGGATCCGCGACCGACATCGGCGACGACGCCGCATTTCGCGTGCAATGATGAGCCGTTCCCCGCCACGATTGGCAAATACCTGGTCGTCGGCCGCTTTCCTCCGAGTGGCCAGGCGGAGGTCTTCCGCGTGGTCCATCCTCAATTCCAGCAGGAACGGGTGCTCAAGCTCGCCAAGGAGCCGGTTGGCCCGGACGGCCGGTCCGGGATAATCGAGGAGGGAAGGATTCTGTCGGAGCTGGAGCATCCTTATCTTCTCCGGGTCTACGATCTCGACTTTCTGGGTGATCGGCCCTACCTGGTGATGGAGTACGTCCGCGGCCGCAACCTCGAGCAATTCGCCGCCCAGGATCCGGTCAATCCCCGCTCGGCGGCGGCACTGGTGGCCAAGGTGGCCGATGCGGCGGATTTTGCGCATCGGCGGGGATCATTCACCGTGACATCAAGCCGAAGAACATCCTGATCGACGAGTCCGGCGAGCCCCGGCTGATCGACTTCGGCATGGCCCGATTAAGCACGGCCTGGTCCGACGACCGCAAACAGCCCGACGGCGGCACTTTCGCATTCATGGCACCCGAGCAACGCGGTTCGAGTCGCCCGACGACCGCCAGAAGGTCGGGCCCAGGAGCGACGTCTTCGCGCTGGGAGCCACGCTCTACTTCCTCCTGACGGGCAAGGCCCCGTTCTCCGGCCGGACCTGGAACGAAGCCTGGGACCCGCCCGCCGCGGCGACTATGACGCAACGGCGTTGAATGATCGCAAGGTTCCCGCCGGATTGCGACGGATCTGCCTCAAGGCCATGGCCGCCGACCCGGCCGATCGGTACTCCTCGGCGGAAGCGATGAGCAAAGCTTTGGATTCCTTCATCCGCCGCCGCTCCTTGATTGCTTCGGGTGCCGCTGATTGTGCTGATTCCGGCCGTTGCCGTGGGAGGCTGGTACTCCCTGCCGAGCCCACCGCAGAGTCAGCCGTCTGTGGTTCCTCACCCGGCGCTCCCTTCGACCGCACTTACCGGCGAGTTGACAGTCCGGGTCTGGTCGAAAGACGGACGTAAGCACGGCTTGGAGGTCGCCGAGCCTGGGCGCTGCCGCTCCTTCCCGGCGAACAGGTCCACCTCGAAGCCCGCCTGAATCAGCCTGCGTACTCGTATCTGCTGTGGCTTGACGGACAGGGGCACGTCAGCTTGCTCTATCCGCAGCAGGATCATAAGTTCGGCAGCAGTCCTTCCGATGGGTCGGCGCGGTTGACGGTAGACAGCCCCGAGGCGGTGGACGAGGGGCTGAAGATGAAAGGCCCTTGCGGACTGGAGACGGCGCTGCTCTTGGTCCGCCGCACTCCCTTACCTCCGAGCGTTGACCTGGCGGCCTCGATCGGATCCCTGCCCCCGTCACCCTTCGCAACCAGCTCGAAGTGGCGAAGCGGGGCTTTAACGAAGGCCAGCGGACCGAGGAGCTGAGGGTGAACATCAACCGGGCCATCGACGAAGAGACCGAGAAGATCGACGACCGGCTCCTGCAACTGATGGAGCGGCTGAGGACGCAGAACCAGTTCGACGTCATCAAGGCGGTGCAATTCGCCTATCGTGGTGCGTGAATAAGGCTTCGTGAGTTACCGGAGCGAATGATCCCACTTTTCTTGGAAAGGCCGGCCGATGATTCCGTCCCGTTGGTTCAGATCCCGGGTCATGAGGGTCCCGTTTGCGACTGTTCTGGTGATCTCGGCAATCGTTCGCGCAGGGCATACACACGCCCAATCCCAACCTCTGGAATCGGCCGCCGCGTCGAAGCCCTCTGACCCCGTGCGGGCGAGGAAGCTCCAGGAGCGGGAGCGGATCAGGGCGACGGTGGAGAAACTGAAGCAAGCCGGCAAGCTTGACGAGGCGGCGAAGTTGGCGGTGGAGGAGCTCGCCATCACGCGGGAACTGACGGGCGACCTGCACGAGGACCTCGTCGACTCGCTTAATTTCCTCGCTGGGTTGCAGGAGCTTCGCCAGGAGTGGGAAGCGGCCAGAAAAGCCCGCCGAGAAGTGATAGGCATCCGCCAGCGCCAGCCAGACCGGAAGGAATGGCATGTCGGCGACGCCCAGCGAGCCCTGGCCGACCTTGACCGTCGGGCGGCGCTTGACTCGGCCCGGTACCAGCTTCTCATGAAGGCATATCGATTGAATGCCCTTGCCAAGTCCGATGAACTTCAAGGGCGATACAGATCTGCGGAGGTGAAGATCGTCGAATCGCTAAGGACCCTGAAGGAGGTGCTGGGCGAGCACCACGCCGACTATGCCGCGGGACTGGGGGCAGCCGGGGCACTGTCCACGCTCAGCGGGGACTACGCACGCGCTGAGCCGCTCCTCCGCCGCGCCTCGGAACTCACGAAGAAGGCGCTGGGCGAGGAGCATCCCCGCTTCGCTCAGTGTCTGAACAATCTCGGCGAGTTGAACGGATCGATGGGGGACTACGTCCGTGCTGAGCTGCTCCTTCGCCAGTCGATGGAGATTCTGAGGAGGGCGTGTGGCGAGGAGGATCCCGACTACGCTCGAGGCCTGAATAACCTCGGCTCCATGTATCTGCAGGTGGGCGACTACGTACATGCTGAGCCGCTGCTTCGTCGCGCCATGGAGATACGGAAGAGGGCACTTGGCGAGAACGACCTCGATTACGTCAGGAGCCTGCAGGATCTGGCCATGCTGTACCATCGTTTGGGGGACTATGCCGGCGCCGAGGCACTGTGCCGCCGCGCTATTGAGATCACGAAGAAATCGGTGGGGGAGGACAACGATTACCAAGCCAATAGCTTGATGATCCTCGGGAAAGTCTACGGGGCGATGGGCGACTACTTCCGGGCCGAGCCTTGCCTCCGCCGTGCCCTGGAGATTAGGAAGCAAATAATGGGCGAGAACGACCACGCCTGCTCCATGGGCCTCATCGGGCTAGGTGAAATGTACATCAGAATGGGGGACTCCGCCGGCGCCTGCGTCTTGCTCAAGCAGGCACTGGACCGGCAAACCGCCGTCCTCCGCACCACTGCCTCGGCTGTCAGTGAGCGTCAATTCCTGGCAATGCTGGCTGACCTTCGGCATGGCCTGGACGCCTACGTGAGCCGCGGCTCTGGATAGCAGGTCCAGCGATTCGGATGTCTACCTGCACGCCTTGGACTGGAAAGGGGTCGCCGCCGCACGTCAGGTGCACAGCCTTCTGAACCACGACCGACCCGAGCTGAGGCGGGCACTGGAGGAACTAGCCTCCGTCCGAGCTCAACTCGCGAGATTGGCCTTTGCAATACCGGTGACGGCCCAGAGGGGTATCCGAAGGGCGCAACTCGGGATGCTTCAAGAGCAAGGAGAACTTGGAGGCTTGGCTTGCTCGCCAAACCGCCGCCGATCCAACGAGCGGACAGTCCCAGCGAGCAGGCCCGCGCGAAATTGCAGCGGCATTGCCCGTGGAGGCGGCCCTGGTCGACCTCATCGTATACGGACACTACAGTCCGCCCGCGAAAGGAAAGGGGAAGATGCGGGGCGAGCCCCGGATTCTCGCGTTCGTCGCGCGCCGCGACCGGCCGGTCGTCTGCGTCGCACTGGGGGCCTACCTGCCTATCCACAACGCGATCGTGACATGGCGAAGAGGCGCTTCTCGCCCACGAAGCAGATGCTCTCCGCCGGGCGGCGTTCGCGCTCAGTCGGCTGGTCTGGGAGCCGCTCCGGCCTCACCTGGCCGACGTCCGCAAATTGCTTGTGGCGCCTGACGGCTCGTTGACGAACTTCCCGTTCGCTGCTTTCCCGGGGAGCAAGCCTGGCTCGTACTTGATCGAAGAGCTGTCGATCGGCTATTTAAGATCAGGGCGGGAGGCGCCCGAGATGCTCAAGGCGGCATCAGGGTCCAGCCTCCGCCGGCCTGTTGGCTGTGGGCGGCATCGATTACCAGGCCGACCCCGGCGGCGCGGCTCCGACCGAGTCGGGCCCGACCCCTGGCGTGCTGCTGGCGGAGTCCCAGCGCGCGGGCTTCATGCGCCCTGGCGGGCACCGAGCCGGAAGTGCGGCGCATCGCTCAGCTCTTCGACGCAGCCTTCCCCCAGCAGCACGCCCTCGTCTTGACCGGTACGGCACCGACCGAGGCGGCGGTCAAGCAGCAGCTTGGCCGGCACTGGCGGCACCTGCATCTGGCGACCCACGGCTTCTTCGAGTCGCCGGCGCGGGTGGCCGCCATTCGGGCGGGACTGAAGTCGGACGAACTCAGCCTGGCTGGTGTCGGGAGTTCGGAGGAGTCGGCATCGTTGGCTCTGTCGCCGCTCTTGCACTCGGGCGTGGCCTTGGTCGGGGCCGCCCGCAAGACCGAGGACGTGCCACCCGGCGCACCAGGCAGCGTGCCCGATCGCGAGGACGGCATCCTGACGGCCGAAGAGGTGCAGTCGCTGGACCTACGCGGCACGGAGCTGGTCGTCCTCTCGGCCTGCGAGACCGGGCTGGGCAAGGGCTACTACGGACAGGGCGTGATGGGCCTCCAGCGCGCCTTCCTGGCCGCGGGAGCCCGCGCCGTCGTGGCCAGTCTGTGGAGGGTGGATGACGCGGCCACGACCGTGCTGATGGAGCAGTTCTACACCAATCTCTGGACCAAGAAGATGCCCAAGCTGGAGGCGCTGCGTCAGGCCCAGTTGACCATCCTGAACAACCCCGGGCTAGTGAGGGGCGCGCAAGCGGAGCTGGCGAAGCAGCGCGGGCTCGCTGAGCACGCGGAAAAGTTGCCGGACGGCGGGAAAACCCGCGTACCGAATGCCAATGCAACCCGCAGCGATCCCGCCCTCTGGGCCGCCTTTGTCTTGAGCGGGGATGTGCGCTGAGCACATGGAGATGCCCAGTACGAGCTAACGAACAGCCTCGGATGAGACAGGAATGAGCCACGGATGAAACACGGATAAAACACGGATAGGAAGTCGAGCATCGAGCTTGATCCGTCGTATCTCTCATCCGTGTTCAATCCGTGTTCGATCCGTGGCTAACTCTCTCTCCTTGAAGCGAGTTTGTAAGTTCTTGGTCCTTCGTGCGTACCACTATTGGTGACGAGTGAATCCCAAAGTCCGATCAACAAGAGGAAGCAGGAATCATGAAACGCATCGTTCAATCACTCGAGGCAACGGTAATACTGACCTTTGTCTTGCCACTTCTGGGCCCAGGCTCATGCGGCGGGTACGGCGGACTCGGTCGTCAAGGTGTTCACTCAGATGCGGCTGCCTAACCCGGTGCGGCCGTGGATCAAGCAGAACCCCATCGAGGTGATGGGCAGCGGCGTGGTCATCGAGCGGAACCGCATCCTGACCAATGCCCACCTGGTCCTCTACGCCGATGAGATCTTCGTCCAAGGCGGGCAGGGGGGTGACCGGGTCGAGGCCAAGGTGGTCGCGATCGGGCCGGGAATCGACCTGGCCGTGCTGACTCTGGAGGACGAGACGTTTTTCGCCAAGCGGCCCCCGATCCCCCGCGCTTCAAAGCTCCCGGAGATCACGTCGCGGGTCGCCGTTCAGGGATTCCCGATCAACGGCACCAGTCTCTCGACCACCCAGGGAACAGTCGCGCGCATCGAGTACGACCTCTACGATGCCGGAGTGGCGGGCTTGCGGATCCAGGTCGATGCCGTGATCAACCCGGGCAACAGCGGTGGGCCAGCCGTCGTCGACGGCAAGATGATCGGCGTGATCTCGGGACAGGCCGAGAACATCGGCTATCATCATCCCCAACCAGGAGATCGACGACTTCCTGACCGATGTCGCCGACGGCCACTACGAGGGCAAGCCCTTCATCTTCGACCAGTTCCAGAGCATGGAAAATGAGGCGCTTCGTGGCAAGCTCGGCCTGGCCAAGAACGTGCGCGGGCTGATGGTCCGCGAGCCGAAGCGCCGCGATCCCTCCTATCCGCTCAAGGAGTTCGACATCCTCACCCGGATCGGTACGCATGAGATCGACAACGAGGGGATGATCCAGGTGCAGGACAATCTCCGGCTTTCGTTCATGTCGCAGGTGCCGAAGCTCGCCCAGAATGGGACCGTGCCGGTGAGCGTTCTCCGGGCTGGCAAGACGATCGAGGTGGCGCTCCCGGTATGTCGCGAGCCGGACCATTTGCTCCGCGGCTATGACGGCCGCTACCCGTCTTACTTCGTCTGCGGCCCGCTGGTCTTCTCGCCGGTGGTTTCCAGCGCGATTTCCTACTATTTCCAGTACAATCCCGCGCTGGCCGGCCGCAACAGCCCGATCGCAATCCGGCGCGCCGACCGGGCGCGGTTCCCCGGTGAGGAGCTGGTCGTGGTCACGGCACCCTTGCTCCGCACGCGAATGACCAAGGGCTACGCCGACCCGTTCGGCCAGGTCGTCAGCGAGGTCAACGGGACCAAGGTCAAGAACCTCGCTCACCTCGTCGAGCTGATCCGGTCGATGCAAGGACGAATACCTCACGTTCCGCTTCGCCGAGGATTACGCCGAGACCCTGGTCTTTCGCCGCAAGGCGATGCTCGAAGCGACCGAGCCGCTCATGAGCGAGAACGGCATTCCCCGCCGAGGAAGCGACGACGTGCTGGCGGTCTGGAACGGCAAGGTCGCGAAAACCAACTGAGTTGATGGGTGGCGGGTGGTGGGTGGCGGGTGGCGTGCGGGAACGAAATCGCTCTTGATGGGTGGCGGGTGGCGTGCGGGGACGAAGTCGCTCCCGAATTCGGTGGGCGAGGGCTAGCCGCGGCCGCGCCGACCCGCTCGGTCGGGACTTCAACGTCATTCCACTTCGTGAACGTCGTCGAGAACGCCCCTGGGGATGCAGACTGTCAGCACCGTCAGCTTGCCGATGGCCTTGTGACGGACGCCTCGGGGCACATAGACGACGACACCCGGGTGCAACTCGATCTCCTCGTCGTCGAGGATCATGGTGCCCTGGCCGTCGATGACGTAGTAGAACTCGTCAGTCTTCTGGTGGTAATGGAGCTTGGCGTCGTCGATCTCGACGTGGTGGACTTCTCCGGCGGCTCCGTCCTTCTCCTCGATGAGTGGGCGGATCTGGCCACAGGTCTCGGCCCAAGGCTCAACCTCGGCCGGGTCACGACGCAGGAACTTGGCGGCAGTATCTGTACTCATTTGATCTCGGGCTCGTAGGTGTCGAAAGAATTCTCCCACAAGGACTCCTATTTGACGGATTCTATGCCCGGCGTTCGCGGTAAGCCAGCGCCGATCTACCGGCAAGTCCCTTCCGTCATATCGTCTTCACTCCACTGATGGCAAGGAAGGGACTGGATCCCCGACTGGTGGCGCTGGGGGAGCTGGATCCCCGCCTAGCGGTGGCAAAGGGGGGACTTGATCCGCGTCCGGCGGCGGAGCGGACGGGACTTGATAATCGACCGGCGGCAGATCGGCCGGGATTTTCTTCGGTCGGTGGCCGAACGAGACGTTAAGCCCGGCGACGATCGAATCAGTCTGGGTCGTGAGTCGCACGGAGGACCCCGGGATCTGGATGATCGAGCCCTGGATCGAATTATCGAAACCGTGCATCCAGGCGAATGAAAGCGTCACGTTCTCGGTCATCGCGTACGATGCACCCATGGAGAGCGTGTGCTCGGTGATGCCGGGCGCCTGAACGTTGAAGAGCGTGAGCGGCGCAGGAATGGGGTTGGTGTTGAACAGATAACCCGCGCGTAAGGTCAGTTTATCGGTGACCGCATACTGACCACCCAAGGCCACGGCGAAGACGCTTTTCCATCCGATGCCGCCTTCGGACAGTTTTTGGCCGAAAAGGAGCGTGTCAGCGTAATCTATATATCTGAGGTCGAGGTCGATCAGCGCTTTGGGGATCCCTTTGTAGGCGATGCCCCAGGAATAAATCGCCGGCAGCGTCGCCTGAATGCCGATCTGCCGCGGGGACTTGTTATTGTAGGCCGCATTATAATTCCACTTTTGTTGCCAGATGGGACTCTTGTAGGAAAATCCCAGGTTCCAGTTTTCGTTCAGCTCGTAAAGCAAACCGATCTGGAAGCCGCCGCCCCAGTACGGGTGCGAGTTAGTCGCGCCCGGAAAGGTCGGGAGGCCAAGAGCACCGGGAGTCGGCGCGAAGAAGGCGGGATTGAAATTGGCAGTGCCCGAAGTGATGATCGGACCACCGCCGATGGCGAGCTTGTCGGTGAACTGGTAGGACGCCATGGGCGTTATGGAAAGATAAGACATGTTGGCATAGATTGGTCCAACACCGAAGTACTTCGGGGGTTGGCGGGGTGCCAGGACGGGCTGGGTGTTGCTACCGGCGAAGTTCACACCGCCGCCCACCAATCCGAAGACTCCGATACCCATCGTCAGCGGCGAGTCTTCCGTCATTCGAAACGAAACGCCCGTGGCGAGGTTCGGGACGACCCCGCTGCTACTCTGCGAGGTCCCCGAGCGGGTCGTCGCGGGAAACTGGCCGAGGATCGAACGGGCCTGGATCGTCGACTGGAGCGAAGTATCGGGCAGAATCAAAGCCGAACCCAGCAGATACTCCTGACTCGACAGGCCGCTGATGATCGCAGGGTTCCAGTAACTGCCGCCGAAATCGACGGGAGCTGCCACGGATGCGCCCGCCATCGAGCTATTGATCGGACCGGCACTCGGCGAGATGATGCCTTGACCCATGACGGCGGAGACGCAGCAGTTGAGCAACAAGAGGGTTGCGCCGATGTGGACGCCTCGTCGCATTCTGCGACTCCTTGTGAGAACTGTTCGCCGAACGGCTCGAGCCGCGCCATTGGCCGAATTCCGATGCGACAGAGTGGGTCGTTGACTGCCGTCCCGACACTTCGAGACCCTGCTCTTCGGCGGGGTGCCCCCGGGCGGTGACCAAGCCCTAGAAGCTGTCCCGGAAGGTCTTTGTAGGGTGCTCTGTGAGCACCGATCAGGGGTGCTTTGCCGAACTCGGTGCTCACAGAGCACCCTACGAATCAGAAAGCCCGATTGCGCAGACAGGCAGCGCGCCCCGCCACCAATTGATATCGGTGACGGTACAGTCTGCCTGAAGCGAAATATCGATACGATCGTTAAAATTCGTTCGGCCTGAGCGAACCAGGGAGCCGGATCGATTCACGCTCCCACGGCGGCATTGATCTTTTCCAGAGTGGCCTCGTCGGGCTGGCGTGTTCCTTTGCATTCGGGATACTGGGCGCAGCCCAGGAAGAAACCGCGGCGGCTACGGCGGACGACCATGGCGCCACCACATTGCTCGCAAGTGGCCTCGACTTCGATCGATTTCAAGTCGGATGCCGGCGAGGGTTTACTGGGTGCCTGCTCGGCGAGCTGCTCCTTGAGATCGTCGGGCACGGGGGCCGTGCCGCGGCACTTTGGGTAGTTCAGGCAGCCGAGGAATGAACCACGGCGGCCTCGGCGCACGGCCATCGCCCCGCCGCACTTGGTGCAGGTCACTTCGACTTTGACGGGCTGGACGGGGCGCTCCTTGGTCGTCGACTGGCAGCGCGTTGCGGCATTTGGGGTATCCCGTGCAGCCCAGGAACGCCCCACGCGGCCCTTGCCGCATCGCCATCGGTTTACCGCACTTCTCACAGACGAATTCGGTCGCCACCACCGAGGGCACGGGTTTGCCCTCCGGGTCGATGTTGAACGATTCCTTGCAATCCGGATAGCCCGAGCAAGAGAGGAATTTCTCGCCGCGCTTGTTTTCACGGATCAAGAGTGGCTTGCTGCACTTCGGACAGATGTGCTCGCTTTGGACCGCCTCGACGCGGGGCTGACCGCCGAGCGGGCGGGTCGTCTTGCACTCGGGATACTTGGAGCAGCCCAGGAACTGGCCGGTCCTGCCGAACTTGAGCACCATGGGTGCGCCGCAGACATGGCAGATCTCGTCGGTCGGGATCGTCACCCGTTCCATGTTCGATTCGGCGGCCTTGAGCTCCTCTTGAAGGGGATAGTAGAACTCGTCGAGCACCTTGATCATCTCGTCCTTGGACGTGGCGATGTCGTCGAGCTTATCCTCCATGTGCGCCGTGAATTTCAGGTCGAGGATCTTGGGGAAGTGTTTGACCAACAGCTCGGTCACGACCATGCCGAGAGTGGTGGCGTGGAATCGCCGCTCCTTCTGCTCGACGTACTGGCGATCCTGGATGGTCTGGATGATCGGCGCGTAGGTGCTGGGGCGGCCGATGCCTTCTTTCTCGAGGGCCTTGATGAGGGTGGCCTCGCTGAAGCGTGGCGGAGGCTGGGTGAAGTGCTGGGTTGCGTCCAGGGCGTGCAGGTCGAGCGGCTGGCCGGCTGCAAGGCTTGGCAGCAGCTCGTCTTCCTTCTTGCCGCCGGGTGGCCAGACCCGGAGGTGGCCGTCGAACTTCAAGACCTTGCCCTGGGCCTTGAAGAGCCCGAGCCCGGCGGTGATCGCCACGTCGGTCACCATGTAGACGGCTGGTGCCATCTGGCTGGCGACGAACCGGGCGTGGATGAGTTGATAGAGCCGGAACTGGTCGTGGGTGAGCGACCCTTTGATCTTCTCCGGGGTGAGGTTCACCTCGGTGGGCCGAATGGCCTCGTGGGCCTCCTGGGCCATTTTGCCGGCGGCGTAGCGAATCGGCTTGGCGGGCAGGTAGCGCTCGCCGAACTCGCTCTGGATTCGCTCGCGGACGGCATTCATCGCCTCGTCCGAGACCCGCAGGCTATCGGTTCTCATGTAGGTGATCAAGCCGGTCGGCCCCGAGCCGTCGACGTCGATGCCCTCGTACAGTTCCTGGGCGATTTTCATGATCTTCTTGCTGGAGTATCGCAGCCGGATCGCCCCCTGCTGCTGGAGGGTACTGGTCTTGAATGGGGCGTCGGCCCGGTCGAGCTTCTCGGTCTCGTCGACCTTGGAGACCACGAAGGGAGCAGCCTGGAGGGCGTCGCGGACGGCCTGGGCCTGAGCCTCGGTCGTGGCCTCGAACTTCGCACCGTCGTACTCGGTCAGCAACGCTTTGAACTGGTCGGTGACGGCGGTCGAGCCGGCTGGGCTCACGGTTGCGGCGATCTTCCAATATTCTTCAGACACGAAGGCGCGGATGTCACGCTCGCGGTCCGCGATCAATCGCACGGCAACCGATTGAACGCGCCCCGCACTCAAGTTCCGCGCGACCTTCTTCCACAAGAGCGGGCTGAGCTGATAGCCGACGAACCGGTCCAGGAACCGTCGCGCCTGCTGGGCGTTGACCATCTCCATGTGGATCGGTCCGGCCTTGCTGAACGCATCCTTCACGGCCCGCTCCGTGATCTCGTGAAACGCGACCCGGAGAACCCGGTCGTCGGAGAGGTCAAGTGCCTGCTGCAAGTGCCAGGCGATCGCTTCGCCCTCTCGGTCCGGGTCGGTGGCCAGGTAGACCATGCCCGCTTTGGCGGCGGAGCGCTTCAGATCGGCGATCGTCTCTTTCTTGGCCGGGACCACTTCGTACGACGGCTTGTAGCCGTGAGCGACGTCCAGCCCGAGCTTGTGCTTGGGCAGGTCGCGCACATGACCCATACTCGCCTTGACTACATAAGATGAGCCGAGAAACTTGTTAATCGACTTGGCCTTCTTGGGACTTTCGACGATCACCAGTGACGGCCGGTCGCCGTTCGGGATCGGTTCGGAGTCACCGGTCGGATTTTCGAGGGGCCGCACTCTTGGAGCGGGCGGGCTTGGTGGTGGAAGCCGAACGCTTCCGCGCGGGCGGCTTTCGGTTCGGCGGCGACTTCCTGACGGGTCGATTGATTGGACTTGCGAGCCACGGTACTTTCTACCTATCCTTTTCACAGTTGACCGCTTCGGTCGATCGACTCGACTCGTCGCGGAGGGGTCGAATGCCCGATTGAGATTGCCCTGACGTTAAATTTTGTTACGATTAAGCCAGGGTCGGCTTGGTTCAGACCCCGCATCCTTTCCATCTAGCGACATAAGCTAGCGTATCGGGGCGTGTCAAGGGGGGGTGGCTGGAACGAGGCGCGTCCCGCCTGATTCCCGCGGCTTCCGCACTCAAGACAAATGGCAACGATCGCCGCGATTGATACTCGAGGAACCCCATGTCGTTTGAGGTCTTTCGGCGCCACCAAAAGAAGATGCTCGCGACCTTCGCGATCCTGGCCATGTTCGGCTTTGTGGTCTCGGACAGCTTGCCCAAGCTGCTCAGTCCCAACACGGGCGTGCGGGATCAACCGATCGCCGAGATTTACGGCAAGACGGTGTACCGGAGCGGGCTCAACAACATGCTCGAGGAGCGAACCCGCGCCAACATGTTCCTCTCCGAGTTGAACCCGTACTTCGGCCGTACACCGTTCGGTGGAGTGAAGGACCGCGACCTGATCGATGCCTTGATCCTTCAGCACGAGGCTGACCGCTTGGGCATGCCGGCCGGGGCCGGAAATGGGGAAGGAATTGCTCAAGAAGATAACCCAACGGCCGGATGACGCGCGTGACTTGTTCGAGGCATTGCTCAGCCGGTTCAACAACCGCGTCAGCGGCGAACAGCTTCTCGCCGACATCGCCAACCAGGTCCGCTTGCGTGAAGGTTCAGGACCTGCTCGGCGACCCGATCGTCACTCCCTACGACGTCTTCCGTTCCTATCGCGACCAGAACGAGCGGGTTTCGGCCAAGCTCGTCGAGGTGCCGGTCGAGAAATTCCTGGCGGAGGTTGCCGAACCGTCTCCGGAGGAAGTCAAGGCCGAGTACGAAAGTACAAGGACGTGCTCCCCGATCCCAGCCGCGAGACCCCTGGATTCAAGGTCCCACGCCAGATCGAGGTCGAGATCCTGTCGATCGACGGCAACGCCCTGGCCCGCGGCCTCAAGGACAAGCTGACCGAATCGGAGCTGAAGGCCGCGTATGAGAGCCGCAAGTCGGAATTTCAAGAACGCTCCGAATTGCCCAACGACCTTTTCGCCGGCCAGCCCGAGCTGACTCCGCCGATCATCAGACCGTTCGCCGACGTTCGCAATACGCTGGCCGTCGCGACTGGCCGAGGAGAAAGCCCAGGCCGAGATCGTCGAAAAATTCGCGAAAATCAAGGACGACGTGCTGATCCCGTTCGCCGATCAATACGCGACGGCCCTCGACGAAATCGAGGAGGCCAAGAAGCAAGGGCACGCAACCCAAGGTCGTCGTGCCCACACCGAAGGACCTCAAGGAACTGGCCAAGCGAGAGGGCACTGATTTATGAGCTCACGCCGTCTGCTTTCTCGCGAGGAGGCCGATCACTACGGTCTGATCTCGGGTGCCGAGGTCGGCCTGACGCGGCTCAGCGGCGGCAGGAAGTTCGCCGACGAGTTCTTCGATGCCAAGACGCAACTTTTCGAGCCGGAAGAGCTGACCGACCTGCTGGGAACACGGTTCCTCGCCCGCAAGCTCAAGGACATTCCGCCGCATGTTCGGCCGCTCGAGGAGATCCGCCCGGCTGTCGTCCTCGCCTGGAAGCGGGCCAAGGCCCGCCCCTTGGCCAAGAAGGCCGCCGAAGCGCTGGCCGAGAAACTCAGGAACAAGAGCGCTGCGATCAAGGACGGGACTGCTTGAGGGTTACCGAGTTTTCACGCTTCCGGCGCTCACCCGACTACAGCCTAACTACATGCCCGGCCAGTTCGATGGCGGCATTCTGGAAGAAAGCCCGATCCCGGATGTCCCGTACCCGGGCGAGGCGTTCCGAAACACCTATTTCGGTCTCAAGACGGGAACGGTGGACGTCGCGCCCGATCAGCCCAAATCAGTCTATTACGTGATGATTCCGGAGCGTCGCGAGCCCGTCACGTTCGCCTCGCTTTACGCCGCCCCGAATAACGACGAGTACCGCTACAAGAGGCTCGCCAACGAGCAGGCCGCCCGCCGGCTCGATCAGCAGTGGATGAGCTCGCTCCGAAAAGACGCCGGTATCAAGCCCGACTGGGTCCCCCCCGACGAGGCCAAGAGCAAATCGGCATCCGAGGCCGGATAGCCAGACCGAACCAATCCCGGTCGGCTGCCATCCAATCGGATCGACGCGACTGCCTTAGCGGAGGGCTCTTCCCCAGACGATCAGGCATGCCCAGGCGACCGGCCAAGTGACCACGAGGATCACGGCTGCCGGGTGAGTCCAGCCCCGCGTCCCTTCTCTCCCGGGTGAGGACTTGGGCCCAAGCACGCGAAATCCCAGGGCCTGGACCAGCGGAACCAGGCCGAATAAGACCATGTCGGCCAGTTTGAACTCGTGCAGACGGGCGGGAATGGAGAAAACACCGAGGACGATCCAGTAGATTCCGATCAGAAGCCAGGCCAGCTCGGCCCAGGTTCGCGTGGCGACGGGAGTTTGATCGCGCCGAGGCGCCGGCTCTCGGTTTCGCCGTGGTCCGTGCCGCAACAAGACGATCGGCCCACTCATCGCCAATCCCAGCCAGAGATAAAGACCGAGTCCGGGCAGCCCGACGGCGGCCGACGGCCGGTGTGTCGGCCAGAAGGCGCGGAACAATACGCGCGGCCATCCCATAACCGGCCACCAGGGCCAGAATGTCCTGGATCGGTAAACGAAGGCGGGGAGCTTGCCTGGTCGCGGTGGGGATCATGCTCGTCTCCGAGGCACCCGAACGTCTATCGCGATCGTAGGTCAGGCTTTCTTGCCTGACAGGATGGATGGGTGTCAGGCAAGAAAGCCTGACCTACAAAGGCAGGCAACCTTAACTCAAGACGATCATGGCCACACCACATTGGAGAGGCCAGGCGATTGCTAAGATCAGGCCGACGCGATTGGTCCAGGGAGCCGCCTCGACCTGCGCGGCCTGAGCGGGGGGGACCATAACCCACGTGCTCCAGACGACGGATAGCGCAATCATGCAGACGATCGCCAAGCCAATGCTCAAGGTCATGGCGAACAAAGGGTTGGGTCGAGGCTCGCTCCCGGGCGCCGCGGATTGGATAACGGCACTCGCCAGCCAGGGGATGCCAAGTAAGGCCCAGAGCCAGTCGCCCATCTTGGGGTAATTGGATAACCTCCTCGCGAAGCGCCGCGCCAGGAAAATGAACGGACCGGCCGCCGTGATCGCGACCCAGGTAAATGTGAGCCCCATCATGAACCAGCCCGCTCCGGAAAGGTCACCCCGCGTCGCACAGAGAATGTGGACCGATGCGATCGCCGAGCCCATGACGAGCGCTCCACCGTCCAATACGCTGAACCCAGCTCCCGCGTCGATCCGGTCCATCCACGTCTGCCCTCATGCTTGCCACTTCTCCGTGTTGCTTTGCGGAGAAAAGCATTGTAATCCGCTTAATCAAGTCTTTCATCGCGGTCGTTGGAGGCCGCGATTTGCCGGTTGGGCATCGGGACCCCTATAATAGTACGTGATCGAATGGGTTCCGGCTCTTTGTATGGATTGCCGAGCCGTTCTGTTGAGAAGGCGTGCTGTCGGAAGGCAATCGGATTCTCCTCTTGGCCATCATTCCTCAATGATTCCCGCCTCGCCAGCGTCGCCTCGCTTTTGAATGAATAGGTAGGCGATTGAAATGGCACTCCCCAAGGTCGTGATTGTGGGCCGGCCCAACGTCGGCAAGTCCTCGCTGTTTAATTGGATTGCGGGTCGCAAGATCTCGATTGTGGACAACATGGCGGGCGTGACCCGCGATCGCGTCGGGTCGCTCGTGCAACTGGGGGACGACCTCAATCCTCGGTTCATCGAGCTCTTCGACACCGGCGGGATCGGGATGGTCGACCGCGACGATTTGAGCGAGGACGTCGAGCGGCAGATCGACATCGCCATGAACGAGGCCAGCGTGATCTTGTTCGTGGTCGATATCCGCGACGACCTCATGCCCTTGGATGAGGAAGTCGCTCACCGGCTCCGTTACCTCAAAACGCCGGTCATCCTGGTGATGAACAAGGCCGATGTTCCCGAGTTCGACAGTCGGGGCGCTGAGTTCTACAAGCTGGGCCGCGGCAAGCCGATCGCCGTTTCCACACACCAGAACCGCAACAAGAAGCAATTGCTGCAACTGATCGAGCAGATGCTGCCGCCCGCCGACGCGATCAGACCGGCCGACGCCGAGATGAAGATCGCCGTGGTCGGTCGAGCGAATACCGGCAAGTCGACATTTATCAATACCCTGGCCTGCGCCGAGCGGATGATCGTCTCCGAGCGGCCGGGGACGACTCGCGATTCCGTCGACGTCCACTTCGAGCTGGACGGCATCCCGTTCCTCGCGATCGATACCGCCGGGATCAAGCGTCACGCCAAGATTCGCGACAGTCTCGAATTCTACTCCTTCCACCGCGCTCAGCGGTCGATCCGCCGCGCCGATGTCGTTCTGCTGTTCCTCGACCCCACGCAAGGGATCACCCGGCTCGATAAGCAACTGGCCGATTACATCGCCCAGGAACAAAAGCCGTGCATTTTCACGGTCAACAAATGGGACCTGATGGTCAACGATACGGGTGAGCAATCGCAGGGGAACATGGGACGCTTCGCCAATATGGTGCAGCATGCGTTCCGCTCGATGGCCTACATGCCGCTGGCGTTCATCACGGCCAAGACCGGGAAGAACGTCAAAGCGCTGCTGAATCTGTCGCAATCCATGTTCAAACAGGCGCAACAACGGGTGAGCACGGCCACGCTCAACCGAATCCTCCGGGAAGCCGTGGAGGCCCACCAGCCGCCTTCACGCGACAACCGGGCACCCCGCATTTACTACGCCACTCAGGTCGGTGTCGCCCCGCCGACCATCGTCCTGTTTGTGAATAGCACCCAGATCTTCGACCCGACGTACCTGCGCTACCTGCTCAATGTCTTCCGGGAGAAATCACCCTACCACGACGTTCCGATCAAGCTCTATATGCGTGCTCGCAAGCAGACCGAGATCGGAGGCCGGACGTCGGGACACGAGCCGGATGAGAGAGATGACTTGATGGCGGCTCATGTCGACCGGCCGGTCCCAACCGCTCAGGTTGGCCAATTCGACCCGAGCGTTCGCTTTCTCCATCGCGAGGTCAACGAGCTGCTTTCCGACCTGGATAACTGAAGAACGGACGGCGACGGCCCTGCAAGCAGTGGAACAACCCGCTCTGCTGCTATAAGATCGCGGTTCAACCTTCCATCTTCGGGTGTATCCGGATTCCGGAGACAGAACATGCAAAGACCGACCCGTCGAGAGCTTCTCCAAAGGGCGGCATGGGCGGCGGCCGGCGGTTGGGTGACACTGGCGAGCCAACGCTCGGCGTGTGCGATCCCGCCGATCGGCCGGACGCGACCCAGCCACCTCAAGCTGAGCATTGCCGCCTATTCCTATCGCGACTTCCTGACCGGGAAAAAGAGCCCACAATTCGACCTCTTCGAGTTCGTCAACCTGGCCGCCGACATGGGCCTCGATGGCGTCGAGCCCACGTCGTACTATTTTCCGCCTGATGTCACGGCCGATTACCTCAATCGGCTCAAACTTCACGCCTTCACGCTGGGCCTGGACATTTCCGGGACCGCCGTCGGGAACAACTTCTGCCTGCCACCCGGGACCAAGCGCGACGAAGAGGTCTCCAAAACGCTGCGCTGGATTGACCACGCGGCCGAGCTCGACGCTCCGGTGATCCGGATTTTCGCCGGCAACGTGCCCAAAGGCTCAACCGAGGACCAAGCGGCCGCCTGGGCCGTCGAGGGAATCAAAGCCGTCTTGCCGCATGCCGCCGCGAAGGGGATCGTGCTGGCACTCGAGAATCACGGTGGCATCACGGCCAAACCCGAGCAGATTCTCAAGCTGGTCAAGGCCATCGATTCACCCAACTTCGGCGTGAACCTGGACACTGGCAACTTCCGAGGCGGCGACCCGTACGCCGAGATCGCCCAACTGGCGCCCTACGCCATGAACGTTCAAGTCAAGACAGAGGTCCAGCGCGATGGCTCTCGCAAGAAGGAAGAGGCCGATCTCGCCCGAATCATCGCCATCTTGCGCGAGGCGCGCTATTCAGGCTACGTGGTCCTCGAATACGAGGCCGCCGAAGACCCCTTGAAGGCGATCCCGAGGCATATCAAGACGTTGCGGCAGTTGATCGGTTGACCCGTCGGGGGAGTTTTCCAGACGGGGTCGAGAATCGGAACGAGAACCGTTCGCTCTTTCGCGGGAGGCCCGCACGTGGAGACGGCCAAAATCTACGTCCGTCAAGATGAGCATGGCGTGTTGCGCGTGGCGGAGACTCGCGTCATGCTCGATTCCGTCGTCGCCGCGTTCAACCAGGGACATTCCGCCGAAACGATCGCGCAGCAGTACCCTGCGCTTTCACTGGAAGAGGTTTACGGCGCGATTACGTACTATCTGGCCAACCAGGAGAACGTGAATGAATACCTGCGCCGGCAGGAAGAGGTTTGGAAACATTGGCGTCAGAAGGCCAATGCCGTGCCAAGTCCTGTACTGCAGCGGATGCGCCGGCAAGATGCCAAGGCTGAGGCGGATGCGCGATGAGTCGTCCACGGTTCCTGGCCGACCACGACTTGAACGAGCACATCGTCACGGGAGTTTTGCGGCAGGAACCCACGATGGAATTTTTGCGTGTTCGCGACCTGGGAATGAGCGACCGGTCTGACGAGGAGATCCTTGACCAAGTCGAACGCGACAGAATGCTTGTTGTCTCCCACGACGTTAACACGATGCCGACCGCCGCGTACGCCCGTCTTTACAGGGGCCAGTCGTTTCCAGGCTTGTTCATGGTTCCGCAATCGTCGCCAATCGGACCGGTGATTGAAAGCCTGCTGCTAATCTGGGCCGTCAGCGAGCTGGAGGAATGGAGGGACCAAGTCGTCTTCTTGCCCTTCGACTGACATGGCTTGAACGTGATTATTGTTTGGGGTCCTGGCCAGTGTGGCTTCGTCCGCAGATGAGAAGCATCGCGATTCCACCGATGTTTGGTCGGTACTGGGCGGTGTGGTCGGAATCTTTTTTCGAGGACGTATTTCATTCTTCGTCACGCCCTCCGCGGATCAAATCGACAGCAACGTCCAAGAAGCCGTGCTTCTCGAAGACCTCGCGGGTCGCTTGCTCCGAGCGTTCCCGGATGCGTTTCAGCAGATCAGGATCGGTGACCTTCTTGTCTTCTGCTATGAGACGGCAAACCTCTTGCAGGTCCGTTTGAGGGGAAATTTTGTCGATGGTAGCCATACGGACCCTCCCGGAGTCATTCGATCGGGGATTGGAATCGTCGGAAAGGCCAGGGCAATCGGGCCTTGCTCTCGGCTTTACCACCAAGAAGCCCTGCTGGCAATTGTACCTCGATCGGGCGTAAGAATCCTACCTCGAACCAACAGCGGTTACCGCTGGCGTTTCCCTGCACGATCCGCGATCCTTAAGGCCGAGTCCGAGCCAGATAGGCCTCGGACAGAATGAAATTGCTCACGGCGCGGATCCTTCGATTACGGAGCGACGGAAAATGGCGAACATCATCAAGAGCCTCAGTTGCTTGAGCGTATGGGTCATCCTGCTCGGCCTCGGGTCGGTGCGGGCGGCCGAGTCGTCGAGCGGTTGGAAGGCCGGCGTGGCGCGCGTTGATACGACGCCAACCAAACCGGTCCGGATGGCGGGATACGCATCGCGGACGTCTCCCTCACAGGGCGTGGCGCACCCGCTCGCCGCCAAGGCACTCGCACTGGCGGATGCGCGCGATCATAAGGTCGTCTTCGTCACGTGCGACATCATCGCCTTCCGTCGGGCATTCACCAACCGCGTGGCCGAGCGGGTCAAGGCCAAGTATGGATTGCCGCGCGAGGATGTCGTCTTGTTCGCGTCGCACAATCACGCCGGTCCCTCGCCGATCGAGTCCAGGTCCAGTAACAGCACAGGGGCGAACAATCCACCGGGCGAGGGATTCGAGAACAACGTCGGCCTACACGATCGATCTGGAAAACAAGATCGTCGACCTGATCGGCGAGGCGCTCGGAAAAATGCAGCCGGCCAGCCTGTCCTACGGGATCGGCCGCGCCCACTTCGCGCTTGAACCGGCGCGAGCCGACTGCCAACGGGATCATCAAGCTCGGCAAGAACCCCGCCGGGCCCACCGACGAGAGCGTGCCGATCCTTCAGGTCCAGGGCGCGAATGGCAAACCGCTGGCCATCGTCTTCGGCTATGCCTGCCACAACACCACGCTCCGCCCCGACATGATGAAGATCGCCGCCGATTTCGCCGGTTACGCCCAGGACCGCATCGAGGCCGACTACCCAGGCGCCGTTCGCGCTGTTTGTCACCGGCTGTGCGGGCGATGCCGACCCCCATCCATTCGGGACGCTCGAGATGGCCAAAGACCATGGCGAGGAACTGGGCGACGCCGTCAAGTTTGTCCTGGATCACCCTACGTGGATGACGAATCTGACCGGTCCTGCTGCGCACCGCCTTCACCGAGACCACCATCCACTTCGCCGGCCCGACCGACCGCGCCTCCTACGAAAAGCTTCTGAACGATCCCAACCGAGGCCGCCAGGGCCACGCGAAACGAATGATCGAGCTCATCGACCAGGGCCGGCCTGTCGCTTGCGGAATATCCCCACTACTCGGTGCATGCCTTCGCCTTGGGCGATCAGTTGACTCTGGTTGCCCTTTCCGGCGAAGTGGTGGTCGACTACGCAATCCGCCTTCAAAAAGAGCTTGGCGGCGAAAACCGGACCCTGTGGGTGGCCGCCTATGCCAACGACGTGATCGGCTATATTCCCTCGGTGCGGGTGCTCAAGGAGGGTGGCTACGAAGGCGGTGAATCCTTCTACGGCAGCACCTGGCCCACACCGTTGGCCGACGATATCGAGTCGATCGTCGTCAATGCGGCCCACGAGGTCGTGAAGAAGGTGAGAGCTAAATAAAGCGGCTGTAATTACAAAAGGCAAACGTGCTCGATGTTGCGAATCGAACGCCACTGCCACCTGATTCAACGATTTCACTGGCCAACGATCTTGCATGCTTGGCTGATCTCCGTTTCCTTCTGCTGATCTGATCGCCTCGCCTTGATTCTCGACAGGGAGTCTGGTCGAATGGCAGCGTCGGAAATCGAGAAGCGAGAGCCGGTTGAGCAGAGCATGGAGTGTTGCGCAAATGATCGTCGGGGTGCCCAGGGAGATCAAGTCGGACGAGTACCGAGTGGCCATGCTCCCGGTGGGCGCCGAGGAGTTGAGTCACGCGGGCCACTCCATCTTGATCGAGGCCGGGGCGGGGCAGGGCAGTGGCATTGCCGACGCGCAGTACCAGGCGGCCGGCGCGACGATCGTGACCGATGCCGCCGAGATCTGGGCCAAGGCCGCACTCGTGGTCAAGGTTAAGGAACCGCAACCGGCCGAGTGGCCTTTGTTGCGGCCTGAACAGGTCTTGTTCACCTATTTCCACTTCGCCGCCGATGAGCCGCTGACCCATGCCTTGATCGATAGCGGTAGCACGGCCATTGCCTACGAGACCCTTCGCGATCCGCGCGGCGGCCTCCCGCTCCTGACGCCTATGAGCGAGGTCGCCGGCAGAATGAGCATCCAGGAAGGGGCCAAGTATCTGGAGCGGCCCCAGGAAGGGCGCGGAATTCTGTTGTCAGGCGTGCCCGGCGTCGCCCCGGCCGAGGTCGCGATTCTCGGCGGTGGAGTGGTCGGATCCAACGCGGCCAAGGTCGCCGCCGGCCTGGGCGCCAACGTGCGGATCCTCGACATCAACCTCGACCGCTTACGCTACCTCGACGACATCATGCCTCCCAACGTGACGACCCTCTATTCGGACCGGCACACGATACTCGAGTCGATCGAGCGCGCCGACCTGGTCATCGGCGCGATCTTGATCACCGGGGCCAGGGCACCTCGGTTGGTGCGCCGTGAGGACCTCACGCGCATGAAGAATGGCTCCGTGATCGTGGATGTCGCTATCGATCAAGGGGGGTGCGTCGCGACCAGCCGGCCCACGACTCATCGCCAGCCAACTTATCTCGTCGACGGTGTCGTTCACTACTGCGTTACCAACATGCCCGGAGCCGTGGGTCGCACCAGCACATACGCCTTGTGCAACGTTACATTGCCCTATGTGCTGCAATTGGCCACGCACGGCTGGCAAAACGTGGCCAACTCCGATCATGGCGTGGCCCAAGGAGTGAATATCGATCGAGGGCGAGTCACCAACCAGGCCGTCGCCGCCACCTTCGGTCTGTCGTTTCGTCCCCTCGCCTGACCCCGACGTTACAACCGAGAATCGATTCCATCCAGCCAGAATCTATCAACGATCGATCAACTTTTGTTCCAGGGAGTAGACCCCGCAATGAGCCAAGACAACTTTGATCTCGACAAGGTCAACGAAGATCCGAATGAACACGAACACGAGCACGAACACGAACACGAACACGAGCATGAGGTCGAGGAAGCGCTCGAGGAAGCGCTCGAGCTGGATACGCAGAGCCAGATCTTCCTGGAGATGAGGCGGCAAAACCTCGACTTGCTCAAGATTGCCACTCAGGTCGCCGGTTATTCGGGCACCCATGGTCCGCTCAAGCCGGGCGATTTGAAGAACGCGATGCGCACCATCTGGGATCTCTTCTCCGAGTTCTACGCCTGGGTCGATCCCGAGGAGGCTGAAGGAGACGATGAGGATGATGATGACGACGAGGACGATGACTGATGTCCAATAGCAACGAATCCGACCCATTTCAGACCGTTCACTGGGTGGGTGACGCCGCCACGGGCTTCCCGCGGTTGATCGATCAGACGTTGCTTCCCAACGAATATGTGGAGATCGATTGTCGCGACGTACCGGCGGTCTGGGAGGCGATCAAGTTGCTCCGCGTCCGCGGTGCGCCTGCCATCGGCGTGGCGGCGGCCTATGGGGCGGTGATCGGGGCGCGAACCCAGGGGCTTGACGACCCGGCAGCCGTCCAGCGCGCGCTCCGAGAAGCCACCGCCTACCTCCGCACCAGCCGCCCGACCGCCGTGAATCTGTTCTGGGCTCTCGATCGGATGGACGCCGCCGTGAGCCCGCTGTCCGCTCTGGATGGTCCCGCGATCATGGAAAAGCTGCTGGACGAGGCCCGGCTCATCGACCAGGAGGACCGCGCGATGTGCCGGTCGATCGGTCGGCATGGAGCGGCCTTGGTCGGGGCCGGGCAGGGGATATTGACCCATTGCAATGCCGGTGGCCTGGCCACGGCCGATTATGGGACCGCCCTGGCGGTGGTTTTCACCGCCCACGAGCAAGGCAAAGCCGTGCGCGTGTTCGCCGACGAGACTCGACCTTTGCTCCAAGGGGCGCGGCTCACCGCCTGGGAACTCCAGCGCCGCGGGATTCCGGTCACCTTGATCTGCGACAACATGGCCGCGCAGGTGATGCGGGAAGGGAAGGTCCACATGGTCGTCGTCGGCGCCGACCGAATTGCCTCCAACGGCGATACGGCCAACAAGATCGGCACCTATGGCGTGGCGCTCCTGGCCAAGGCTCACGGCATCCCCTTCTATGTCGCGGCGCCGTCGAGCACGTTCGACCTATCAATCGCCGACGGCTCGGCCATCCCGATCGAACAGCGCGACCCGCGCGAGGTCACCCATGGGTTCGGCCGCCAGACCGCACCGGAAGGCGTCGACGTCTATAACCCGGCCTTCGACGTCACACCCGCCGATCTGATCGCCGGCATCATCACCGAAAAGGGAGTCATCCGGCCGGTAAACGCCGCGGCGATCCGCGAGGTTTTGGAATCGATCTAAATCGAGTTAAGGTGAAGCGAGGTGCGCCGATGGGGATCGCTCCGAACCGCGGAGGCCGTCGGTTGGTCTGGATTACCTTCGCCGCGGTTCTGACTGCGACCGGACTCGCAGTCGCCGGCATGCGGTGGTGGTCGGCGCACTCGACGCTGGAGCGGGGCTGGTCGGCGTACCGCGAGTCTCGTTGGCGTGACGCGCTGAGCTTGGCCAACCAGCGACTTAAGGAGGACGAGAACGACCGCGGGGCGTTGCGGCTGTCGGCCCGCGCCTCGGCGCGGCTCGAGCGCGACCCGACAACGGTTGCGCTCTATCAGCAGCTAGGGTCCGAAGACGCTCATGCCGAGGATTTTTTCCTGCTCGGCGAGACGCTCCTGCGGCAAGGGCAGGGCGCCGACGGCGAGAGAATGTGGCGGAGGGCGCTGAGGGTCGACCCGGCCCACGCGGAGACTCTTTCGGAACTGTCCCGATTGCTCGCGCGGACCGAGCACCTGGCCGAGGCCGCCGGGCTGGCCGAGCGGTTGGGCGAGCTGCCCGGTTGGGAGGCGCGAGGGCGGCGCGGCTCGGGGTCATCCGGGACGAGCAATCGGATCTGGCCTCCGCCGTCGAGGCACTTCAACGTGCCCTCCGCTTTGATCCGAAAGTGCACGTCCCGGACTTCTCGACCGTGTCGCTTCAGAAGCGACTGGCTCGTGCGCTGCTTCGGCTCCATCGGGCCGACGAGGCCGAAACCGTTCTTCGGACCGCTCTCAAATCTGGGCCTGACCGGGAGGCCGAATGGCTGCTCAGTCGCGTCGCACTCCAACGTGGCGACCGCACCGCGGCCCTGGCCGCCTGGCGGATGCCACGAGCACCGGCCCGATCGTGTCGTCCGAGCCCGCTCCGTACGTCGGGTCCAAACGTTGCGCGGAATGCCACGGCGAAGTCAACGATATTCAGCAGTCCAGCCGACACGCCCGAACTTTCTACTACGCAGATGAAGTCGCCGCACTGCACCTGCCCTCGCAAACTTACATCGACGCCAATGATCCCCAGGTCGTTTCGACCGTGACACCCGACACCAAGCAGGCCACCTTGCAGGTAGCGGCCGGCCCCGAGGTGATTCGCGCGGTCATGGAATATGTCCTCGGCTCGGGCCGTCACGCCTTCACGCCGATCGGCCGCGACGACGAAGGCGCGTTTCGAGAGTTACGGCTGACGTACTATGCGGCCGTTTCGAGCTGGGACGTGACGCCGGGCCACCCGCTGCGGCCGCGCGACTGGCACGGATTCCTCGGTGAGCGACAGACGGACGATTCGCTCATGCAATGTCTGGGCTGCCACACGACCAACCCCCGCGCCGCCATCGCGAAGGCCGGACCCGAGGCGGCCGACCGCGGAATCGGCTGCGAGCGATGCCACGGACCGGGCGGAAACCACGTGGCGGCCGTCGAGGCCTCGTTCCCCGACTTCGCCATTGGGACATTCCGTCGCACATCCTCCGGGTCTTCCCCGCGAGTGATGAACCTCTGCAGCGAGTGTCATGGCACCAAGGGCCGCCAGATTCTCCAGGACACTCCCGCGGCGACCGTCCGGTTCCAGGCGACGACCTTGACCTGGAGCAAATGCTACGAAATGAGTCGGGAGACTTTCGACTGCCTGACCTGCCATTCCTCCCACGGCAGCGCGGATCAATCGCCGGGATTCTACGAGGCGAAGTGCCTTGCATGCCACGCCTCTGAGGGCGATGGCGAGTCACACTCTCAACGTGTCACGTGTCCGGTGAATGCCCGCGTTGACTGTCTGAAGTGCCACATGCCGAAGGTACCGAGCGTCGTGCCGCACACGACGTTCACGGATCATCACATCCGTATCCATTCCAAGGCTGGTGTCGACAGCGGGCCGGGCCCGAAATAACTTCCCGGCACACCGGCGGGCATGAAGTTCAGGCTTTCCTGCCAGACTTTTCAGTCACCCTGTCGGGCAGGAAAGGCTGAACTACGAAGGCGGGCCTCCGTGGACGCCGTTTGCCTTGGGCGACTTCGGCCCCTTCCACGATCTCGATCGCGCGATCACCCTTGACGTCGTGAAACGTCTGGACGATCTTGGACGTTGGCCAGGTGATCGTGAGTGTCTTGATGGACGTCGCTTCGCCGAGGCCGAGGGAGACAACGAGGCTGTTGCCGCCGAAGCTTGAGCCTCCGCTGACGGTGCGATAGATCGTGTGCGAGATGCCTCCAGGGCTGGCGACCTCGGCCCGGACTTTCGCGCCGATCGCCGAGCGATTCGACTTGGTGCCGACGAGCTTGACTTGAAGCCAGTGGCGTCCCTGCCCCGGGTTCCGGAACAGGGCGTTGTGGGCCTTATCGCCGGGTGCTTGGCCGCCGATCTCGACGAACAGGTCGAGATCGCCGTCGTTGTCCCAGTCGGCGAACGAAACGCCGTGTCCTTTCTGAAGGTGGCCGGTCCCTGTCGAGGTCGTTACGTCTTCGAACCGCTGCCCATTGACGTTCTTGAACATGAGGTCCGGCACGAGGACCGAGTAGGGTGGGCGACCCGTGGCGAGGAAGACGTCGAGGAACCCGTCGTTGTCGATGTCCGCGAAGTTGGATCCCATCGGCAGCGTTACCCGGTTCAGCCCCACCTCGGCGGCCACGTCCTTGAACCCCGCGGGTCCAAGGTTTCGGTACAGGCGAGGCCGCTCGCCCTTGGAGGGCTGGCCGAGCATGTCGGCCACGATGTCCTGGAGCGTCGCGTAGAACCCGGTCACGAACAGGTCGAGCCGGCCGTCGTTGTCGTAGTCCCAGAACCAGCAGGAGAAGCTGTTGTTCGGCTCCGTCAGACCGAGGTCCGGGGCAACGTCGGTGAAGGTCCCATTGCCGTTGTTGCGGTACAGGCGGTTCGGGCCCTTGGTGTTCGAGACATACAGGTCGAGGTCTCCGTCGTCGTCATAATCGCCCCAGACGGCACCCTTGGCCCAGCGCTCGTTGATCACGCCGGCCTTGTCGGCGACGTTTTCAAACGTACCGTTGCCGCGGTTGTGATAGAGCCGGCAGTGGTTCAGTGGCGTGGCGTTCTTGTCGTGGTACTCGCCGGCGACGTAACAGGTCGAGGAAACCGTCGTTATCGTAGTCGCCCCAGGCGGCCGATTGAGTGGCGATCGGCTCGCCCAGCCCGGCGGCGACAGTGACGTCATCGAAGACGCCGTTCCCTTGGTTTCGCAAGAGCGAGAGCGGATAAGGCGTCTCCCAGCCCCCTCGGAGGGCGATGACGTCGAGATCCCCATCATTATCGAAGTCGGCGTGGCTCAGGTTGACCGACATTTTCTGGTCCGCGAGCCCGGCCGACTCCCCTTGATCCACGAATGTGCCATTCCCCCGGTTGATGAACAGCGAGCCTCCCTTGTCCCAGTCGCCCGAGAGGACAAGGATATCGGGGCGGCCGTCACCGTTGAAATCGTCGAAAACGCTGCCGCCCAGCATGTTGGGCCCGCGCGTGTCGAGCCCGACCAGAGGTGCGACGTTCTCGAACCGGCCCATGTCGAGTTTCGACTGGTAAACCGGCGGCGGGATCAGGTAAGCGGCCGGCACCTTGCCGGGATACTCGCCGAGCGTCATGTAGGCGATGTTCAACAGCCAGCGCACACCGAGGTCCCCGGGCGCTCTTTCAGGTAATCGGTGAAACAGCGAATCGCCTCGCGCGAGCCCTCAGTTCGCTGATGAACGGCCTCCGAGGCGATCGGGAAGATGCAGCTCGACGGGCCGAGGCAGGCCACACAGTTTTCCAGCTCGCCCAGCCGCAGCGCGGCCACGCCTCGAAGCGCCAGCAGGTTGGCCCGCACCTCGCGGGCGAGATCCGGGTTCTCAATACGCGCCTTCTCCAACCAGGGAGACGCCTCGTTGAATCGGCCGTCGTACATAAATAGCAGACCGACGAACGTCTGGAGCATGGCATGACGCTGGTCGTAGTCATCCGGCCGCGGGTAGACCTTGGTGAGCTGGTCGAGCAGACCGAGAACCTCGGCGAGCCCCCGACGTGACCGTCCTTCCGCCGATTCACAGCATTGGGGAAGCGATCCGCGATCCGCGATCGGCAAGGAGTAACGGAATGCCAGGTCGTAGCCACTGTCTTCGATGTAATTGTCACCGAAGAGCGGCACCCGCGGATCGCTGAACTCGGGTAACCGCGCGGCGAGACCGGCTCCGCTCGCCGAGCTGACGTCGTTCCGCTCCGGCGCGATCCGGTTGTGGACTTGACGAAGTCGGGATTGGCCAAAAGCCATACCCCCGCGGCGGCGATCCCCGCGATGATCAAGCCGGCCATCACGATCCGCAGGAAGCTTTTCATCGGAAGTACCCCACGGGTGAGACTCCTCGCTGGAGGGCAACACCCGATCCTGACCTACAAAATGAACCCGTCCTACTTGGTGGAGACGACGCGGGCGTTGCGCATCAAAGCTCCGGCGATGGTTAAACCGAGACTCTTGGCCGCGTCCGTGTTGGCGTAGGTGACGTAGTCCACGCCTTGGACCAACGGTATCTGAGACGCTGGCTCTCCCTTCAAAACGCGCCCCGCTAGCCGCCCGGCTTCGAACCCTCCCCAGCGCAGCGTCGGTTCGCGGGCCAGGATCGCCCCGGCGATCGCATGCTCGGCGAGGAAACCGAACGCGGGCACTTTCGCCCGACGTGCCTCCGCGATCGCCGCCTTCGCGGCCTTGCCGATCCCCGAGACGAGGATCAGCCCATCCACCTTCTTGTCAATCAGCACCCGGATCGCCGCCGGCACCTCCGACTCCGAATGGAACTCGGCCAAGACCGGTTCCATCCCGCCCCAGTTGGTCCGGGTGAGCTCGTCCTTGTGAATGACGGAGAACGGGTTGTCGGGGTTGAAGAGGATGCCCATCTTCCGCGCCTGCGGAAGGCTGCCGCCGGCGATCGGGACGATCAAGCTCTTGAGAAACGGTGTGTAGGCGCCGGTCAGGTTCGGCTGTTCGCTGGAGTCTGTCTTGCGGAGTCCGAGTGCGAGCGGCTCGCCTGTCATCTGGAAGACGATTGGGATTTTCAGATTCTTCCCGGCCGCCGCCGCGGTTGTCTCCGGCAAGAGAGTGAAGATCATGTCGGCGCCGTCGCGGACGGCCGCGTCGATGAGGCCGGAAACAGCCGTGAGGTCTCCCTTGGCGTCGAGGTCCGTGAGCGTGTACGACGACTCGTCGAGCCCGGAGTACTTGAGGCCGGCCTTGATGTCCACGTCGGTGGGCTCTTGGGCGACCGAAGGGTCGCTCAGTCGGATCACGGCGAGTTTTTGCATTCGCGCGAGTTTGACCGGTTTTGGCGCCAGAGACGGCGTCGGTTTGTCAGAGCAACCGGGCATCGCGAGCAGCCCCGCGGTCGAGACCCATACCATCAGACTCCATCCGCTCCACTTTGTACACTTCGCTGGATTGACCATCGCTCGTACCTTTCTTCGTCATTCAGTGCTGGCTTGCCGAGACCCGTTTCGCTATGGGGTCGCCCTCACGCAAGTGATAGATCGCGTCGGCCTGCGGGTGGTAGTGGTCGACCTGACCTGATGGCCAACGCACCTCGACATCATCAATCCTATCACTAAACCCCAGCCCGAAATGAAGCCTCGCGTCGTTTGCCGACAGGTAGCTTCCGCCGCCGAAGCGGTCGGCGACCAGCCGCCGGCCACCGGCTTGGAGCGTGACACGAGCGCCGACCGCATCACGGTTGGAGTCGCCGGCCTTCCAGCCGCAGTGTCACCCAATGGCCGGCACGTTCGGTCCGATTATGGAAGAATACAAGCGGCTCGTTCTGCGCGACAAGCAGCGCGTCGGTGCGGCCGTCGTTGTCGAGATCGCCCACCGCGAGTCCGCGTCCCAGGTGGCTGATGGGAAACGCCGGACCCGAAGCGCTGCTGATGTCGATCAGCCGCCCGTCGCCGACCCCGGCCAGCAACTGCGCCGGCATGCGGTAGGGTGTGTCACCCATGTCGTCGGTGTGTCCGTTGGCGGTTAACAGGTCGAGCCGGCCGTCGTTATTGACATCCAAAAACGCGATGCCGAACCCGAGCAGAAGCCGGCTCGCCGCCGCCAGCCCGCTCGCGGTTGTCCGGTCGGTGAAGATGCCAGCGCCGAGGTTCTGGTACAAGGTGGTCGACTCGCCGTAAAAGTTGGTGACCGCAAGGTCGGAGCGTCCGTCGCCGTCGAGGTCACCGTAGGCGACGCCCATTCCCGCCTGGTAGCCGCCCTCGGCGTTGGCCGCCACGCCGGACGTGTGGGCTATCTCCTCGAATCGGAACTTCCCTTGGTTGCGGAACAGGAAGTTGGCCGACTTGTCATTGGCGACGAACAGGTCGATCCGCCCGTCGTCGTCCAGGTCGGCCGCGATGACACCCAGCCCTCGCCCGTCGTGATCGACGATCCCCGCCTCCTTGGTCACGTCGTGGAATCGGCCCCCGTCGTTACGAAAGACATGATCGGGCTGCGTGCCGCAGGACCGGGGGTTGCATGACATGAAGGCGTGGGTGGCTTCGTTGCGGCAGAGCCGGGGATTGTCCGCGTCCCAGACGACGTAGTGACAGACGTAGAGGTCGAGGTCGCCGTCGCCGTCAAGGTCGGCGAACGCCGCGGAGGTTGGCCAGTCGCGATCGCCACCGAAGCCCCATTTCTCGGTGACGTCCTCGAAGGAGCCATCGCCCCGGTTCCGGTAGAGCGCATAGGCGCGCGAGCGTGTGATGAAGAGGTCGGGTCGTCCGTCGTTGTCCACGTCGCCGACAGCCGCGCCCAGCCCGTAGCCGCCGGTCAGGGCAGCGATTCCAGCGCGCTCGGTCACGTCCTCGAAAGTACCGTCTCCTTTGTTGTGGAACAGTTTGTCGCCGTTACGGAGTGATCCAGGTGCAGGCGGGAAAGGACCACCCTGAAGGACATAGACGTCGAGCCAGCCGTCGCCGTCGAAGTCCAGAAGTGCCACCCCGCCGCTGAGCGCGACGGGCATCTGACGGATCACGGTCTCGCCGTTTCGGAACGTGAACTCCATGCCTGCGCTTTTGGCGTCATCGACGAACCAAGGCTTATCTTCGGTCGACTGTGCGGGCGCGACATGGCCCACCGTGGGCGAAGTCGCGGTGGCCGCGAACGTCCCAAGGGTCGGGATCGTCGAGCCGCATCGCGACCGGAGACGTCGCGGACGTCTCCAACCGCGAGCAGGCCGCGGCGCCTCGGCGTTGCCAGGCTCAGCTTGCAGTGCCAGCGGTGTACCAGGTCCTGGCGTCGAAGCGGCGGCCGATCGCCTCGGCGAGCCGGCCGAGGGCGAGCCGGTCGGATGCGCCGGCAACGGCGTCGGTGCCGGTCATCCGTTGGTTATACGCGTCGAGGGCGCGGTCGACCTCCGCCTTTGGCCGCGCCGCAATGCGGCCTGGCGGCCGCTGTCACCTGCCTTGGACGCCAGCGCGGTCAGACGGTTCAATACCAGTGGGTTCCGCGGTTCAAGGGTGAGCCAAGCCTCCAAGGCCCGGCGTTCCGCCGCGGCGTCATCGCCGCGCTGGGCGAGCCAGGCGCGCGCAGGAGAGCCGATCGACCGTTGCCAGCCGTTGCGAGCCAAGCACTTGAAGGGCCCGGCGGGCCACATCGGGCCGGTCGGCGGCGCGGGCCCAGTCGAGCCAGGCGCGCGAGACCGGTTCGTCCGACGGTGGGTTCGCGCAACGCTTCAGCCAGGCCTCAGCCAGGTCAAGCCGCTTGGTCCGAATGGCGACCCGCGCCCGCCCGAGCCAGACCCGTTCCTCCGTCGGGTCGAGCCGTTCGCCGATATCCAGGGCCTGCTGAATCGTCTCGAATGGAGGGGTTCCCCGTTCCGTCACCCAGAGGGCGCGGAGCACGCGGACGGGGTCGGGTGCCGAGGCGCAGCCGTCGCGGAGCAGCCGCGCGGCGTCCTCGAATCGCGCCTGCCATCCGGTACAACTGGTCGAGCTTATTGCGGACTTCGTTCAGGCCCGGTCCTCCTCGGGCCAGCGCCGGCGGCTCCAGCCGCTCCTCGGCCGTGCGCCAACGCCCCTGTTTAAGCAGCCCGTCCGCCGCGAACGCCGCGGAGAGCGGGCCGAACTCTCCTCCCTCGGGCACGCGGGCGAATGCCGCCAACGCCTCATCGCGCCGGCCGACTCCCCAACGGCAACTTCCCAGCCAGTAGTCCAGCTCGCCCTGGTCTGCTCCGGCCCACCTCGGGCGCGTTGCCGCCAGGGATTTCGAGCCGGCTGAGTGCCGACACAAAATCGCCTCGCTCGATCTCAGCCCGGGCCAGCCCCAGCTCGTGCCGCTCCCACCACGCCTGCGCCGCGACAGTCAGCGACCGCCAGCATTGCCAGCACGCCCGACCAGCACGGCGAGCCGGATCCAACGCCTCTTCATCGCCAACGACCTCTCATCACGGCATTCGCTCCCCGATCAAGGCCGAGTGCGGAAACCCTTCAACGGCCTCGGCAGCGTCTCCCCCTCGCGGAGGAGATACCCCGTGTCGGCCGCGAGGTCCCGGTGATGGTCGACTCGCCCTGAAGGCCAGCGCACCTCGACCTCATCGATTCTACCGATTTTGTCCAGCCCGAAGTGTAGCCGCGGATCGTTCGCCGACTGGTAGCTCCCACCGCCGACCCGCTGGGCGCCTTGCCGCCGCCCGCCGGCGCGGACGACCACTCTGGCACCGACCGCGTCGCGGTTCGACGCCGTTCCTTCGAGGGCAAACGTCACGAAGTGGCCGCCTGCACGATCGCCGCCGCTTCGGTTGTGAAAAAGGGCGAGTGGACCGTCCTGGGCGACGATCACCAGGTCGATTCGACCATCGTTGTCCAGGTCGCCCGCCGCCAGTCCACGCCCGATTCGAGGCACGGACCACGCCGGGCCAGCCCGGTCCGAGACGTCGATCAGCCGTCCCGACGCGGTTCCCAGCAAGAGCTGCGCTGGCATCGCGTAGGGAAAGATCGGCCGGACGTCGTTGACGTGCCCGTTGGCGGTTGCCAGGTCGAGGCGTCCGTCATTGTTCACGTCGACCAAGGCCGTGCCAAAGCCCAGCAGGTACCGAGTCGGCTCGCGGAGCCCGACCATCTCGGTGCGGTCGCTGAACAGGCCGTTGCCGAGGTTCTGGAAGAAGCTCGACGACTCGCCGTAGAAGTTCGTCACGACCAGGTCGGGGCGACCATCGCCATCGAGGTCGCCGCAGGCGATCCCCATCCCTGCCTGATATCCGCCTTCGGCGTTGGCCGCCACTCCCGCGACCGCCCCGTTTCCTCGAATTGAAAGCCGCCGAGGTTGCGGAACAAGATAGTTCGCCGTGCCGTCGTTGGCCACGAAGACGATCCACTCGGCCGTCGTCGTCGAGGTCGGCGGCCAGCACCCCGAGTCCTCGGCCATCGGCGATCGGTAAATCCGGCCTCACTGGTCACGTCGATGAAATCGGCCACCGTCGTTGCGGAACACGTGGTCGGGCACCGGCTGGAGCAGGAATGGCACGCAGTACGCAACGGGCCCTCCCGATTCATTGCCGCAAATCCTCGGGTTTTGCGGGTCCCACGCGACGTAGTGGCAGACATACAGGTCAAGATCGCCGTCGCCGTCGAGGTCGGCGAACGCCGCCGAAGTCGGCCAGCCGCGGTCTCCGCCCAGTCCCCAACGGACCGTCACGTCCTCGAATGTGCCGTCGCCACGGTTCCGGTAAAGCGCGTACGACCCGAAACGGGTGACGAAGAGGTCGGGTCGGCCATCGTTGTCCACGTCGCCGACGGCGGCGCCGTGCCCGTAGCCGCGGGGCATCGAGGCCAGACCCGGCGCGTGCGGTCACGTCCTCAAAGGATCCGTCGCCCTTGTTGCGGAAAAGCCGGTCGCCGTCGTGAGGGCTCGTCGGACCTGAAGGGAAAGGCTCCCCCTGCACGACGTAAACGTCGAGCCAGCCGTCGCCGTCGTAATCGAGCAGCGCGACCCCGCCGCTCATGGTCTCGGGGAGCTGTCGCAACGGAGACCGACCGTTCTCGAATGTGAAGTGGAGTCCGGCCGACTCGGCGTCATCGCGGAAGCTCAAGGCTAGGTTCCCGCTTGGTATCCACGCGCGGGCCGGCGGCGCCGACCGACGGAAGCTGCGCCGGCGATCTCGGACAGCCGAACGGGAGGAGCCGGCTTGGAGGCTGGGTCGAACCGCTCTCGCTCGAGCCGGGAGAGTCGGACGCGTGCGTCGTCGTCTTCGGGATGCAGGTTGAGCACAATGGCCAGAAAGGCCCGGGCTTCAAACCAGCGGCCGAGCGTCTCGGCGTACCCGGCGAGCTCGCGGGCGTTGGCCTTGAAATCACTGCCAACCCGATGGGAGTAGGTTCGTCGGGCTCGGTCAAGCGCGGTCTTGCGACGACGGAGCTCGGCCGCGTGAGCGGCCTGGCCGGCCTGGATCTCCAGCTCCGACAGGCGTTCGATCGCGACCGTGTCGCAAGGTTCATGCTCGAGGTGGGCTGCCAGGATCGTTCGTTCCAGCTCCACGTCATTTCGCTGGGCGGCGAACCAGGCGCGGACGTGTACGACGCGATCGGTTGGCAGTTGCCCGGTCGTCAGGTGGCCGGCCGCCTTTTCGGCCAGACCGACGTCGTCGGTCGCCAGCGCCAGGTCAAGCACGGTCGTCCACACGAGGGGGTCATCGGAGTGCGCTGCCAGGCATCGATCGATCCACCGCCGTGCCTCGTCGAACTTGCCCGAGCGGACCGCGAGGTTGGCCCGCGCCAGCCAGACTCGGTGGTCGTCCGGAGCGGCGGCCCCGGCGAGGTCGAGCTTGGCCTGGACGTGGTCGATGGCGTAGATCTCCAGGTCGAGCGAAAGGTGGGCATGGAGGTTGGAGATCGCCTGAGCCGAGGCGGGGCCGAGGGTGCGGCGGTACTCGTCCCAGTTCCGCTCGATCAGGGTACGTGCCTCAACGAGCCGACCCTGCTGCCAGAAGAGTTGCATCAAGTCATGGCGGATTTCAACGCCGCGTGGGCCGGGCCGGCGGAGTGCCGCCTGAAATACCGCCTCAGCCTCGGCGAGCCGGCCGCGGTCCATCTCCGCCTCTCCCCACTTCAGGACCGCGTCCTCAGCCAACTTGGAGCTGGGCGGAACGCGAGACCAGGCCGCCACCGCGTCGTCGAGGTGGCCCGTCGCCTGCTCGCAGACGCCTAGCGAGAACTCGACATCGGCGCGGCCGGGCCACCACGATGCGAGCCGGGCCAGCCGCGGACTGCGCGTCCGCGAACCGACCTGCGGCAAACGCCCGGCGGGCTTCCGTCAGACTCGACTCGTACCACCAGGCTGCCAACACACACGCAAGTACGCCCGCGCCCACGAGCCATCCGGTGATGCGCCACACAACCAGCAGGGGCCGGCGCTCCTTCGACGCTGCCTTAACGTCCCGTGTCTCGGCTCGCGTTTCGAACCTCATCGTCGCTCGCCTCCTCCCGGTCCGGTCGATTTTCCGGTCAGACCGGGCGGACCTGACCCCGCCGTCACGCAATTTCTTGATCGCGTCGAGAATCCAGGCTATTGACCCTGGCCCGAACTCCCGATAGGTTATCCTTCGACCGATCGGGATTCGCGGATTTGTGAAGCCTTCATCCTTTCACCTCACGATTTGGAGGAACAGCCATGCGACTGGGAACCGTGTTCGTCGGTTTGACGATTCTCGCCGGAGCCTGTGGTGGGCTCACCGGCTGCTCGAGCGGGCCGGTGGGTACCGAGGCGGAGATCAAAAAGCCGCTCTCACAGGAAGAGATAAAGGCACAGCAGGAAAAGATCAAGGAGGGAATGAAGACGGGCGGCGGTGGCTACAAGGGAGCCCCCGGCGTTGTGAAGTAACGATCGAGCTGCGGAGGCGACTTGGCAATCGCCTCCATATCTTCTCGGCGCAGGAGTAGGGGCCGGCCCTCACATGATGAGGAACGATCCCTGCCCGGCGCGGGGCTCGCTCGATCAAATCTGTGGGTTGACCAAGGTTTCCACACATCCCAGGTCACAGGGCCAAGGCACGATCACCGAGAGGGCGAAGGCCAGCCAACCCGTGGAGGTTCCGGCGCGATCAAATCACGGCGCGGCCTCCAAGGTGGAGTGCCGCGCCGCCTTAAGCCACTCTCTGTCACGGATTCACTGAGTTAGTAAGAGTCGGAGCTGAGAACCTCGTTGCCGTTCCGTGGTCGCCAGTGCCAGATAAGTCAGGGGACTGATCGAGTCCTTGATGAACCGGACCGACCCGTCCGTCATCGCCACGTTGACGCCGCCCGGGTGGCTGCTCCGCGCGCAGAAGTTTCCGAGTCCGGTCCCGACGCCGCCCCAGGCGGAGCAGTCGGGGAACTTACTATTGGGCGTATAGTTAGAATTCCCGACCGAGTTGGTGTACTCGCCCGCCGACCACCATTGCCCGCCATATGTCCAGGTCGCCGTGGGATTCTGTTGAGCGTACTGAACGCACTGCGGAGTGACGGTCTGCGTGAAGATCAGGAAATCCCCCGGGTTCGAGATGACGTAAGTTGGCAATCCCCACTGCGAGCCGGGGCCACCTTGGTAGACGTCGCTAGAAATTGCGATCGAGCTTTGGCCACCGCTGCCCCGGTTGGCGCTCGAAGAACAAGAGGGTGTTCGAGGTGCCGTCGGTCACGCCGGCGATGGTGCCAATCGTCTGTCCGCCAGGCTGAGGACGGGTCATGGCCCCTGAACCGGGATCGCGCCACCACCAGTCCCAGTTCGTCCCGTTCGAAGCCCGGTAACAGTTACGGCCTTTGCCCTTGCCGTCGCTCGGGCAGATGAATGAGTTGATCACCAGGAGCGTCCCCGTCCCCTGGACGACGTCGGCGGTATTCGGCGAATACGGGTACATCCCGAAGGCGAAATTGATGGCGTTGAAAACCGGCGTCTGCTCCATGTACGGGAGAATCATGGTGAGCGCCCCGAAGTTTTGATACTCCTGGCCGTTCGTCGGGCCAATCCACGACATGACGCCGTTGTTGACGAGTGGGTACTCGCAAGATGTCGTACCCTGAGTCCACGGAAACGACGTGGTGCCGCTCTCGTAGTTCATGATGCCCAAGGCGATCTGTTTCAGGTTGTTGGTACACTGGGAACGACGGGCCGCTTCGCGTGCCGCCTGAACGGCGGGCAAGAGAAGGGCAATGAGCACAGCGATGATGGCAATCACCACGAGCAGTTCGATCAAGGTGAATGCGCGACGATTCCGGAGAGCTGTCAACCGCATGACGAAGGCTCCTGAGAAAGGGAAGAGGGACTTGCCGCTCGCATGGCTAAGGTATGATTGATTTGACCCATTACGAAGAAGACCACAGAATCGGCTTCATTGCAACAAAAAAATTTGCTATTCGATATAAAATAGAAAGGTCCTGTCACCTGTACTCCAACCCCGGACAGTCTGAATGAATTCGGACGATCGTAAAGAATTGTAAATGAATAGAGTTCCCCATGTCATCTAACCGAACAGCGCGGTCAGTCTGAACGAATTCGGGGAGCGCTCGGAATCGGGCTGGCGGGATTGTTGCTGGGCTGGCTGGGCTGGCTTGGTTGGAGTATGGCCAGGACGGGGATGCTCCGGCGCGAGGTTTCGGCGGCGGTTCGAGTGACGGACTGGAGCCGGGCCCAGGCGGCGCTGGCACGGCTGACCTGGTATCGACCCAATGACCTCGAGGCGATCCAGCTTCGGGTCAGAATCGCGCTTCAACACGGTGACCTCGGGGCCGCCGTGCAGGCACTGGCGGCCGTCCCCGACTCGGTCCCCGAGTCTGCCTCGGCCCATCTCCGGCGCGGACTGCTCCTGAAGGAGCTGTACCGTGCCCGCGAGGCCGAGGCGGCCTTCCGCGCCGGCGCTCCGGCGCGCGCACGACTGGCCGCGCCGCGACTTCGAGCTGGTCGCCCTCCTGGGCGTCGAGCGCCGCGCCGACGAGCAGGAGAAGGAGCTCTGGGAGCTTCACGACCGGGCGGGTCGCGCAATCCACGCCCTCCGGATACTGGCTCAGTCGACCGTGACCATCCCCCCCGGCACACTCGCGAAGACCAGTGACGAGGGGGCCCTACTGGAGCGCTGCCTTGCCGCCGATCCCGATGACTCCCACCTCCGCCCCCCACTGGCACAATTCTACCGCCGTCGGGGTGAGACGGACGCGGCACGACGGCTTCTCGAGCCCTGGCTCCGCGACCACCCTGATGACCCGTTGGCGCGGATCGAGTGGCTCGCCTGCCTGCTCGACGAGGGCGATGTCGACGGGGCCTCGCCCTGGTTCGAGTCCCCACCATCGTCTTGCCGAGGATCAGCGGACTTCGAGCGACTCCGCGGCGACTGGCTGAGCCTCCAGGGAAAATTCACCGACGCCCTGCCGGTTTACCGCGAGGCGGTGCGGCTGGCCCCGCGCGAACCCGAAGTGCGGTACCGACTGGCCCGGGCCCTCCGTGCGTCGGGCCGGGTGGACGAGGCCACCGAGGCCCTGGAATACCACAAGCGCCTCCAGGACCTCGCCCTGCTGGCCGCCAGTGTCGTTGAGGATCATCCGGCTCTCGACCGACTCAATGAGGTCGGACGGGTCTGTCGGACGCTGGGCCGCGAACGCGAGGCACGCGCCTGGTTCGCCCAGGCGGCTCGAGCTCGACCCATCCAACGCCGAGGCCCGCGCCGCGCTCGGGAGTGCGAGCGTTCATCCCACCGGAGGCAAGAGTTCGCACTCGCCGCCGGGGGGTGCATCGTGAGACGGCCGGCCCCCTGGCTCATCGCGACGATCTTGGTGACCGTGCTGGCGGTCCTCGCTCTGGTCGTTTCGTCTGTCTACTCGGTGCCTCGGTCTCAGCCCGACTCGGCCACTCCCCCGTCCCCGGTTTCCACCCCTGGGCCGTCCTCGAGGCCTCCCCCTGTTGTCGACCACCCCGGACCGGCCACGGCGCTCCCAGACTTCCGCGACCTGGCCACCGAGGCCGGCCTCACGAAAACTCACTTCAACGCGGCTGACGGGCGGTTCCGGTTGGTTGAGACGATGGGAGGCGGTGTCGGGCTCCTCGACTTCGATGGCGACGGTTGGCTTGATCTCTACGTGGCTCAAGGGTCGCTCATCCCCCCCGACCCGTCCGAGGCCCGGCACGCCGCGCAGCTCTACCGCAACAACCGCGACGGCACCTTCACCGATGTCGCACGCACCGCGGGCGTAGCCTTCCAAGGTTACGGCGAGGGTGTTGCTGTCGGTGATTACAACGGTGACGGCCTCGACGACCTGTACGTTACCGGATTCAACACCGCGTCGCTCTTCCGCAATAACGGCGACCGCACGTTTACCGACGTCACCGTGGCGTCCGGCCTGAGCGGACGGGGGTGGGCCACGAGCTGCGCGTTCGCCGACCTTGACGGCGACGGCGACCTCGATCTCTATGTTGTCCGCTACCTCGCCGATACCGTCGACGCCTCCGGCCAACCGACGATTGTCTGTAACGGTTTGCTCGGCGCGGTCGGCTACTGTCCGCCGTTCGCCTTTCTTCCTGAGTCTGATTCACTCTATCGCAACAATGGGGACGGCACGTTCACCGACATCAGCCGCGAGTCGGGTATCGTCGATAACGGCAACGGCTTGGGCCTCGCGATCGCCGATTTCGATGACGACGGCCGGCTTGATGTCTTCGTGGCCAACGATAGGACTCCGAACCTGTTGTTCCACAACCTGGGCGGGCTTCGGTTCAGGGAAGTCGGGCTGCCTTGGGGAGTGGCTTTCGACGAATCGGGCGCCGCGACGGCGAGCATGGGTGTTGCGGCCGGCGACCACGACGGCGACGGACGGACCGACCTGCTCGTGACCAACTTCTTCGAAGAGGGCGTCACGCTTTATCGCAACGCCGCCCCCGGCCGGTTCGAGGCGGTTACAGCGCGGGCTCGGCTCAAGGTCCCGACGCGAAGCAAGCTCGGGTTTGGAACGGGATTCCTCGATTACGATAACGACGGTCGTCTCGATCTCTTCATCGCCAACGGCCACGTCAACGACGTTCGGCCGATTCGGATGCCCTACCGGATGACCCCTCAATTGTTCCACAACGCGGGTGAGGGCCGGTTCACCGACGTTTCGGAGGATGCCGGTCCGTACTTCCGCGGCTTTTGGCTCGGCCGTGGAGCGGCCTTCGGAGACTTTGACAACGACGGCGACACCGACATCGTGGTAACGCACAACGACGGCCCGCCCGCATTGCTGTTCAACAAGACCGAGAGCATCGGCCGTGCCCTGCGATTGACGCTCACCGGCATCGGGATGGGAACGACCCGGTGCCGATTCCCTGTCGGTGCCCGGGTCAAAGTCCAGGCCGGTCCGCTGAGCTTGGCACGCGAGCTCGTTGCCGGGACGAGCTACCTGAGCCGCAACGACCCGAGGCTACTCATCGGGATTGGTATGTCCACAGTCGCCGAGCGTGTCGAGGTGCGCTGGCCGTCGCGTCGAACCGAAGTCTGGACCAACGTACCCGCCAATACCCCGATCGAACTGATGGAGGGCAAGGCGCCTACGCTGCGCGTCTCCTCCGCTAGAGCGCCTAACGATTGAATTGAGCACATTCCGTGGCCGGGGCAAAGCACCCCCCGAACCTCCTCACAGGGAGAGGCTTTTTCTGAAATCAGTCGTGCCAGTCGCCGGCCGCTCGACGTCAAAATCGCCGGCAACGAAGCGAAAACTGGCTCCCTCTCCCTCGGGGAGAGGGCTGGGGTGAGGGGCCGATCAAAGCCATGCCGCCGGTCGAATCCGATCACTCGCCGCTGGTGACTATCACTGGCGCCTGGGCGGAAATGCCGCCACGGCAGGCCGTGGTTTTCGAGAAGGTTTTCGGTGGCGCCGACCCTCACCCCAGCCCTCTCCCAGCGGAAAGGGAGCTAGTTTTAACAAAAGCCCTTCCCTATAAGCCTCGAACCCCCCCTTCGCAAAAGGGGGACGAAAGGGGCGGCTCACTTTCCCCCCCTTGCGAAAGGGGCGTTCGGGGGGGTGACCACGCGCGCCCAGTCCAAGCGTTGAGCGCTCTAAGTCCCGGTAACCGATCTGCCCGTCAGCTATTTCGCGCTTTTCTTGTTCTGATCGCGATCCGGTTTGCGGATCCAGTGGTCGGTGAACAGGAATTCGAGCGAGACTGTGCGGCGGGGCATGTGGCAATCGATGCACTGGCCGCTGGGAGAGACCGGGCACGACGTGTGCTTCCGTTGCAAGACGCTGTGACAACTCAGGCAGACCGCCTCGTAGGCCGCATGGTCCCGGGAAACTCGAGCATGCGGATCGTGGCAGGAGCTACAGCTCAGCCCGCTTTTCCCTTTCTGGAAGCAGGTCGAAAGACCCAGGCCCACGGGCTGGAATCGGACGATCGCAGAGTTTTCTGGTGTGAGTTGCGTCGAGGAAGCCACGTCCTGAATTCGCCGGTGGCAATCACCACAGACCTCGAGCTGCCTCAGTGGCGTTGCGCTGACGGCGGAGCCGAGGGGCATGGCCAGCTTCTCCTCGGTGTCGCCGCGTCGGGCGGCCTCGACATGCGCACGGCCGGGGCCATGACATCGCTCGCAGGAGATGTTGGGCACGATCGTGTCTGGATCGACCTGGCCGGAGCCTTTGGTCGAGGTAATTGTCGTGTGGCAGTTGAGGCAGATCAGCAGGTCGTTCTTGTTCAGGACTTTGCCGTGGGGCTCGACCTTGATCCCCTGGGCTGCCGCGTCCTGCTTCGCTTGACCGGGGGTGATATCCAGCCGCGGTCCCTTGGCATAGTAGGTGATACGCTGCTCCAGTCCGATCAGTTCCGAAGGGTCGACCGCGGAGCGGCCAAGCGATACGAATGTCACACCGTTAACCCCCGAACCGAGCGCGTAAGTAACAGGGTAGCAGGCGGACTGGCCGTGCTCGGTCCGCTCGACGTCAAGCTTGCCATTGGCAGTCACCGCAAAGGTCCAGACGGCCTCCGGGTACTCTCGGTCCTTGACGGACCGGCCGTTGAGCCACGACGCGATCGCCTCGACTGGACCAGGTCGCATCGTCCGCGCATGCCCCGTACGGGAATGTAAGGCTGACTGGCCGGGATGGCACTCCCGGCACGCCTGCCCGCCGACTAGCCCGTTGACGATCTCGGCATCCATGGGAAGCATGGGCTTGGGCGCCGGCGCAGCCTTGCGGGTCACCACATGGCTGGCCGTATCGAACGACCACGTCATATACATGCCGAGACCGGCGGCCCAAAGAATGGTTGCGATGATCCCGCCCAGAACGATCGGAAAGGTGCGGCGGGGCCGGCTTGGTGGTTGCCGCGTCATGGCCAATCACTCCACGGAGAGCCCGGTTCTTCTCGGCGTCAGGTTACGATAACGGGGTGGTCAGTCATTTACTCATTCGACAATATGCCCGTGGGGCAGGATGTACCCCAGCCCGAGCAGCTTGTTGATGATATGATCGACGCACTGTTGCACTGAGAGGCTGCTGGTGTCGATCGTCACCTCGGGGTTGGCGGGGGGCTCGTAGGGGTCGTCGACGCCGGTGAAGCCCATGGGCTTGCCATCGGCGACGGCCGCGCGCGCCTTGGAGTACATCCCTTTGACGTCACGACGTTCACAGATATCGATCGGGGTGCTGCAATAGATCTCGACGAAGTTTCCCTTCGACATTTTGCGGGCTTCCTCGCGGATCGCCCGATACGGACTGATCACCGCGCAGAGCGAGGTCCCGCCGTGCTGGGCGAGCAGTCCGGCCACGTAGCCGACGCGACGAATGTTGGTGTCGCGGTCTTCCTTGCTGAAGCCCAGACCCTTGGAGAGATGAGTACGGATCTCGTCGCCGTCCAGCAGCGAGCAGTTCCGTCCGTACTCGGCCAGCCGTTCGATCAAGGCGTGGGCGATCGTGCTCTTGCCCGAGCCGGATAGTCCCGTGAACCAGAGCGTCAAGCCCTGCTTGAACGCGGGCGGATTGGTCTCGCCGAGGATCTCGGCGACGGCCGGCCGGCTGAACCACTCGGGGAGCTGGAGGCCCTTGGCCAGGTACTTATCGCGGACCTCGGTGCCCGAGATGTCGGCCGTCTTGACGCCCGCCGGCACTTCGTCGACCGGTGCGTAGCGGTTCTCGTCGGGCAAGTAGACCATCTGCTTGAAGTCGACCATCTCCATGCCAAGCTCATTCTGGTACTTGGCCATCGCCTCTTGCGCGGCGTAGGGAGAGTAGAAGGGCTTTCCGGTCGAGTCCTTGCCCGGTCCGGCATGGTCGCGGCCGACGATGAAATGGGTACAGCCGTAGTTGCGACGGATAATCGCGTGCAGCAGCACTTCCCGCGGGCCGGCCATCCGCATCGCCAGCGGGAGAAGACTGAGCACCACGGTTCCGGGCTCGTAGTAGTTGTCGACCAGGGCCCGGTAGCAGCGGACTCGCGTGTAATGGTCGACGTCGCCCGGCTTGGTCACGCCGACGACCGGGTGGATCAACAGGCCGCCGCCGATCTGTTCGGCCGCCCGCTTGGTCAGCTCTTCGTGTGCCCGGTGCAAGGGATTCCGGGTCTGGAAGGCGACGATCCGGCTCCAGCCCAGCGACTGAAAGTGTTGGCGCAGCTCGACCGGCGTCCGGCGGATCTCGACGAAATCGTAGTGCGGTGGCACGCGAATCACCTCGAGCCGCCCCGAAGCGTAATGACCCGGCAGCCGGTTGAGGTAGGCCACCGAAGGATGCGTCGCGTCGAGCGAGCCATAGGCGTTGCGGGCTTCGGTCTCCTTATCGTAGGCGAAGATTTCCTCGATGTGCAGGAACGCCAGCAAGTTGCCGTAGACGTCGCGAAGGGCCAGGGGCTTGCCTTCGGCGACACCATCGCCTGGCTTGACCGGCAAGGTTACGGGCAAGGGCCAGAGCGTCCCGTTAGCCAGCCGCATCTCGGCGACGACCCGCTCGTAGTCAGCCTTCCCCAAGAAGCTTTTGAGCGGGGAAAAACCGCCCACGGAAAGCAGCTCGAGATCGCACAGACCTCGCTCGTCGAGCGTTAGCTCGGCAAAGTCCTTGGCCGTCGCCTTCATTTCGTCGGCTCGGTCGGTGCTGACGATCAAATCGACGAGCGATCCGCCAAAGGGGGGATTCAACCCTCCAGCAGTCGCCGACGCGGTTCCGGTCTGGGTAGAAATGGCAAGTCTCCTGTCAAAATCCGGTCAAAAGCCTAGAGTCAGAATGAGTTATTTCCATTCAATCCATGCCATGGGCTTCCCCCCCGTGTCAATGCCGACTCGGAGGAGATCCTGATGCGAATGTGCTCTGCCAGGTCAAATGGTCCACTCATGAGCGGAGGATTGTTCGACGAGCTGAGCGATCGTCGTCCGGTCGAGCACCGCACGCTCGGCGGCGCGCACGCTTTCCCAAACGAGGCTCAGAACCGCGGCCGTCGATCGTTTCGAACCGGAGAGATCACGTTGCGCGGTGTCCGGACCGTTCGATCGCGCCAAGGATTTCGCTCAGCGTGATGCTCGAAGCCGCGCGCGCCAGTTGATAGCCGCCGGATGCGCCTCGCGTGCTGGTAACCAGTCCCGCCCCCTTCAACTGGAGCAGTATCTGCACCAAGTAGCGATCAGGGATCCCGTATGTCTCGGAAATCTCGCGGATGTGCAGGGGTGGGGCACCCGGCCCGTGTCGGGCCAGGGCCAGGACCGCCAGACAAGCATACTCGGCTTTCGCGGAAATCTTCATCGGGCCGCAAGCTCCCACCCCACCTAGCCGGGGCGCTTGCTCGCGCCCTAGAGTTGACTGCTGTCGAGGGAGTGAAGCCCGCACTCCGTCTTGGCCTGGCCGGCCCAGCGGCCCGAACGCTCGTCGTCGCCCTCGGACACTCTCCGAGTGCACGGCCAGCAGCCGATCGAGGCATATCCCTCGTCGTGCAGCGGGTTGTACGGCACGTTATGTGTCACAATGAACGCCCACACATCACGCCGGGTCCAGTTCAGAAGCGGGTTGATCTTCACCAGCCCGAACTTGGGATCCCCACCCACAACCTGAGCTACCGCACGGTGCGACGATTGGTCGGCACGGATCGCCGTGATCCAGGCGTCATAACCAACCAGCGCCCGCCGCAACGGTACGATTTTCCGATCATAGCAGCATTGGTCGGAATTCGATACGTACAACGGCCCGTTGTGCTGACTCTCGTACTCCGCCACCGTCGTGCCGGCACCCACCAGCTCGACCTCGATTCCGTATCGGGCCGCGATTCGGTCGCGAAGCTCCAGAGTCTCCGCAAACTGATAGCCCGTATCCAGATTGAACACCCGCACCCTCGGCTCGATCTCCGCCAGCAAGTGGAGCAGCACGCATCCCTCGGCTCCGAATGCCGTCGCCATCGTCAACCGAGGATAAAACCGCTCGACCGCCCACTCCAGAATCTCGCGCGGGGTCGCACGGGCCAGGCGCTTGTTCGTGTCGGTCCAGTCTTCCCGGGTCGCCGTTTCCATCGTGATCATGGAGATTGCTCGATCCTTTCCATCAGGAATGAGTCAATCTTACGTATCTCGCTAAACAAAGTCAACATTCGGGATCGGCTCTTCGTAGAACGGAATTCATTCCGTTTCTCCGTTCGGTTCGAGCGAGGGCTGCGTGCCGAGAGGGTGAAACGGAATGAATTCCGTTCTACGCTTATTTCGTAGTTCGCGGTTTGAATTCGGGGCGACACGCGGATGTAATGGTCGGCGAAGGTCGCGTGCAGGGGCTTGCTTTCGAACGGCGGCATGTGGCAGGCGATGCAGCCGTCGGACGGGTTGACCGGACAGGGCGAGCCATGCACCGCACGCTCGGTCGGCGGATCAGAAATCCGTGGAGGGGCCTTTGTCTCGGCGGCGGGTCCAGCAGAGTGACAAGTCAGGCATCGGGCGTTGTAATGCTTGGGGGATCGATCGGTGTCGTGGTGCGGGTCGTGGCAAGTCATGCAATCGAAGGAGCCGGCGCTCTCGGTGTAGCAGCGGCTCCAGGCGATGGTGTTTCCTTGGTACCGGATCCAAAACGGATCGGTGCGAGGCAGCGACGATTCCTGATGGTTGCTGTGGCACTGGCCGCAGACCCGCAGCCTGCCGTCGGCCGGCGCCTCCACCGGGTTGGCGATGGCCGGGTCCGCGAGCTTCGCCTCGATCGCACGGAGATGATTTCCGCCTGGACCATGGCATCGCTCGCAGCCGATCGCCCGATCGTTCGCCGCCGGGCCCGAGCCATCGAGGACCGCCTTGGGATCGGTCGTGTGGCAGAACAGGCACCTGTGGATTCCGTCGATGACGTCGATCGGCTTGCCGAGGAAGTGCTGTCCGCCCGAGGCGTCGGCGGAATGGCCGGTTGTCCGGTCCCAGCCCGAGTCCCGCTCGGTCTGGTAGTGCGAAAGCCGGAAGATGTAGGGATGCCCTTGGTCGTCGTGGCCGACGAGTGAGCAATAATGATCGGGTGAACCGAAGGCGTAGTCGACGACCGCATGCAGCACCTGGTCCTTGACCCGGGTTTCGAAGTGGACCTGGCCGGCCTCGCGCCGAAACGTGTGCGTGACCGAGGGATCATCGGGGTCGGGAACAGCTTGGTCCGGATAGGGGAGCTCGACCAGGGGCTTCCCTCGCACCAGAGTTGAATTGTGCCGGCTGGCCTGGACGGCGCGGACCTCCTCTTTGTGGCACGAAGCGCATTGGGACTCGCCCACGTACGGACTGGGCTCGATCTCCAGAGGATGGTCCGCGCGGTAGGAACCGGCGGCCTCAAGCGCGGCGACCGCCTCGGGGATGGCTCCTTCCTGAAGTGCGACGCGGCTTATCAGCCAGGCCGTTTCGGGGTCCCGGCTGTCCGAGATTTGGCATCCGAGATCCGAAAGCACTATTCGAAGGACGGAATGCGCCTCCTCCGGCCGCTCGATCCGCAGGAGGTTGCGGGCGAGGAGCTTTCGATAGAAAGACCTCGTCGCGAGATCCAAGTCGGCTGCTTCGGGGCGCTCGAGCGCCCGCCGCAGGGTCGCCGCGGCGCCCGCCGGGTCGCTCAGCTCGGCGCGGAGCGCGCCCAGATCCAGCTCACCACGGAGCTCCCAGCCGGGCTGGCGGGCCAGCCGCTCGGCAAGCTGGGCGGCCTCGGCGAGTCGGTTCTGGGCTGTATCTCGGATGATCAATTGCGCCATCGTCTCGGGGTGATCGGGCTGGAGCGCGAGGCCCTTTTCCCAAAGGCGCCCGGCCTCTTCCTTCCGGCCGGCACGGTCGAGGCCGAGCCCGAGCAAATAGAGATCCTCGGCCTGCAACGTGGCGGAGCCCAGCCGGGCGAAGAGAGCATTGGCCGGGATGTCGCGACCCAGCCGGGCCGTCGCACGAGCCAGGAGCCGTAGGGCTTCTACATCTTCGGGCGCTCCCTTTAAACGCCGGCGCGCCACCTCGGTCGCCCGGCGATAGTCACGCTGGGCATAGGCCGAGGCCCCTTGCTCCAAGGCGTTCGGGTCGCGGCGCCAGTTTGCCCACCCTAAGCCGAGCCCGGCCAAGGCAAACGCTCCCAAAACAATCCACCAGCCGCGGTACGACATCCGAGACACGACCCTCAGCGTTCTCCGATTGCTCGCGTCCGATCGAACTGCGACGCTTCTCTCTCCGAAAATTGTCCGCGAATCGGCCTCACGACGTCTAGTCGTGCGTTTTGCGAGTTACCGCACGTCGCCTTTCGCTCCGCGAAAGGGCGAATCCTTTCGCGGAGCGGAAGGCGACTGACCGGAAGCGAGCATCGCGCGGACCAGGGTCGCAAATCGATTTCGATCCCCACCCGTGACCGCGGCTGGCCGTTTGAGCAGCGACGGATTCGATGTGGTCAGTGCCAATAGGAGGGTGGCGCGGTCGTCGGCTTCGGGGCCTCGGGATGCTCGTTCCAAGGCTTCCAGGGCGCGGGCGCGGTCAAGAGGCTGTTCGGGCCAGGACAGGAGAAGGGCTCCCCACTCCCGGTTGGCGGTCGCATCGCTCGGGATCAAGCGGAGGCTCGATTCGAGGAGTGAGCGTGCCTGGGCACTCCGTTCCGGAAGCTGGCGCAGCAAACGGCCCTGATGGATGGTCGCTCGAGTCCCGGCGGGGAGATTCGAGCTCTTGTCGAGCTCCCGGTAGACCGCCTCGACCAGCAGGTCGTGAAACGGGCCATCCTTTGACATTTGACGGACCCTTTCGGCCGTTTCGGGGCTCGAAGCGCGGGCCAGGTCGAGCGCGTCGATGGCCGCGTCAATCTGGTCTGCTCGAAGGTCGGCGAGCGCCAGCGCGATCAGTTGGTTACCCCACCGAGTCGGAACGGGGTCGGCCTGGGGACGCCAGCTCAAGACGACCGCGGGCAGTCCCAGCAATGCGAGTCGCCAGGCGAGGCCTCGCCAGTCGCCGAGCCTGACCAGCCGGGCGAGATCGACAACCCCCGCGGCCGCGAGCAGGGCCAATCCCGGAACCCAGGGAACACGATAGCGCCCGACGACGAAGAACAGAGCGGTCGCCGCCAGTCCCAGTCCCGTGGCCAGGCTCAGGAACCACCAAAAGGGGGTCCGAGGCACTCGCGCCAGGCCCAATACAGCCAAGGGAAAGACAATCCCGAAATCGACGATTCCCCATGCCAGCGCGGGGGCCGCGACGATCTCGACGAACTCGATGTCCTGGTTGTCGGGGATCTCGAAACGATGGGTCGCCAGAGCGAGCTTCAAGCCCAGAAGCCGCATCGAGTCGAGCGGGGCGCTGGCCCACTGCCTCAAGCCTTCGCCCAGCCAGAATCGCGAGACCTGCCCCGGGGTGAGGGGCCGCCCGGCTCGTCGCATGGCTTCCCGGGCGTAATCGGCGGCTTCGTAGGCCGGATGTGCTCGAACGAAGGGAGGAGCCACGTACGTTCCCGTCGCCTCGGGTCCGTTGCCGATGTAGAAATTCGGCCCGAGCTGCCAGGTTGTTCCCAGCAACTCGCGTGGATTCGAGATCGCGGTGTTGACGGCCGCGACGGGCGACAGGACAAGGAAGAAGCCGGCCAGCAAGGCCAACGACAGTCGCAGTCCTCGATTGCGCTCGCGGCCCATTTGCTCGTTCTTGCCGAAAAGCAGCCAGCCCGCAGCCAGCGGAGCGATGAGCAATGCGTTGCTCCTGAGAAGCGCGACAACTCCCCAGAAGGCGCCGGCGGTGGCGGCGACCGCGAGCCGGCCGGAATGGGCGAGGTGAGCAGTCAGTGCCAGCGCCAATGCGGTCCAGAATGCGGCAAGACCTTCCTTTTCAAGAGAACCGTCGGCGAAGATCAAGGGGGCATAAAGCGCGGTCGCCCAGCCGGCGAGCAGTCCCTCGATCCGGCCCAGCCCGATTCGGCCCGCCCAGGTTACGACGATCGGGGTGAGGGCACCCAGCACGGCCGAGGCCATGCGCAGACTGGCCACGGCGGTTCCCACGAATCCCATCAGGCAGGCCAGCCAGTAGGGATAGAGGGGATCCTGATAGAACGGTCGCAGGGGCCACCAGCCGCCTCGCAAGATCGCTTGGGCCCACGTCCAATAGGAGGACTCGTCCACCCAGGGATACTGGCCCAGTGGCTGACTGGTGTACTGCCAGGCAAAGGCCAGCCGCAGCACCGCACCGGACAAACCGATTGCCACCAGCCATCCCGCGTCTCGCGGTAGTCCCGGGTCGGAACGCCTCAGCTCCGGCATGGAGGGACCTTCACTTTGCCACATGCCAGCCCGGCCAAGGCAGGCACGTCCGCTCCCAAGAACGCGGTCGTCCAGACCGCCCGGCCATGACGCCGAGGGCCTGGACGATGACCAGCGCTCGGGAAGGAGACATTTCCTCGGCGTGGACGAGGAAATCCCGTCTGCACGAGGAACGTAACGAACGAAACTCAGTACGAGTCAGAGCTGATCACCTCGCCGCCAGCCCGGGTGGAGAGTGCCTGATAGACGCCCATGCCCGGCGGCCCGACCGTGAAAACGTCCGTGGCGACGCTGAAGGTCACGTTGACGGGCTGCCAGTTGGCGGGGTTGAGCTGCCAACTATTGATGCTGTCCTTGATGAATTTGACCGATCCGTCGCAGAAGCAGAAGTTCGCCCCACCCGGATGGTAGCTGGAAGCCGAAATCGAGAATTGGTCTCCGTCTTGATCATAGTTATAATCCGAACCATTCGCGTCGGACGTCATCTTACCGAACGGATTCAGGTAGTACATCGTGGTGAAGAAGCTCCCTTCATCGCCACCATCGTGCCACGCTCCATTCAACACGTAATCGACCGTGCCGTCCGCGTCGGGGGTTTGGCTCAGCTTGCCGTGGGCTCGCTCGCCGAAGGCGAACGTGTTGCTTGTGCCGTCGGTGATCGATGAGATCCGGGTCGGGGAGATGCTGGCGGCTCCCTGGACGGTCGGCTGCACCGGATACGTGGGATAGCCGATGTAGTAGAACACGCCGTTCGCCTGGCTCAGCATGGTCTGATAGTACCCGGGTGTGGCGACCTGGGCCCGCAAGGCGATCCGATCGAAAGTCCCCACGTTTCCACTGTAGCTGGTGTAAACCAGGTACTGGTTGGAGCAGTCCCAGCCCCAACCGGGGACGAGGTTCTTCAAGCCGGCTATCGTGGCATCGCTGGGGCACCACAACAAGCTCATCCCGGTCCAGCAGACGGTATTGTTCTGGACGACCTCGTTGATCAGGCTGTAGTTGTAGGCGTTCGCCATCGTGGCCTGGTCCATGTAGGGGAGCATCCGCACAAAAAGGCTGCTGCCGATGAAGTAGCCGTAGGCGTAAGACCCTCCCAATCCATTCGGCCCGATATTCTCCCGGCACTGTCCATACGGGTAGCTTCCGTTGGCGCTCTCGTAATTGGCCAGCGCCAGTCCGAGTTGCTTCATGTTGTTGACGCACTGGGCGCGACGGGCGGCCTCGCGGGCCGACTGCACCGCGGGTAACAGCAGTGCGATGAGCACGGCGATGATGGCGATCACGACCAAAAGCTCGATCAGGGTAAATCCCCGACGAGCGGGCGTTCGAACATTCTGGTTCATCTCAACGACTCCGCAAGAAGAAAATCAGGAAAGACATGAAACGTGATCGAGGCGAGATCCGGCGTGCCGAGCCAAGGTGAGTTGTTAGCTCAGCGACGCTTTCCACCCGGATTTTGGCCGGGTTTGATGAATTTACTGGGGTCGCCGACCTTGCTGGTGAGAGCCGATTTCTTGGCTTCTGGCGACAATTCGATCGGATTCTCGGACCCGCCGCACCCGGCGAGCGTCCCGGCGAGAAAACATCCCCCGGTGACGAACAGGCAGAGGAGGCGGGCGGACCTTTTCGGTTGACACCAGCACCACAGTCATCCTTTCGAATACCTGGACTGTCGCTATTCGCGACCAAGGAAGACGCGCTTTTCACTGAATGATAATCAAGAAACCAGGCGAAAGACCGACAGCGAAAGCGAAAGCGAAAGCGAAAGCGAAAGCGAGTCAACGCGGATCCGTCGGTTCCTCGGACAATCAACTCATAGAAAGGAAACGGCGGCTTTTCATGGCCGCTGACCGTTGACGCCGGCATCGATGACGTCCGTCAGCAGTCCAAGCCGTCACATTTTCGCAATCACGAGGACTTGAATTCAAGCATAAACGAGCTGAATGATGTCGCTAGCGTCCGAAGAAACGTGAATCGATCGTGTCTTCTCGGATCCTCCGTTTGGTCGTGCGATCGACCAAGAAAGCAAAGGTGATGGATGGCTCGGCAAAGAGGTGGAGAGGGGGCCGAGTGAGTCGATCACCGCCAACTTCGATGGTCATGGGAGCAAGATGCTTTGCAGTTTGAGAACGTCAAAGTGCACTCAAACGTAGTATGGTTACGAGAATTTGGCAACTCGTCAAGGAGTATCTCTCGATTCGGGCGCGAAATTTCCGCCGATTTTCCCCGTAGGAATTAGGGGAATCCTCGGTCGAGGAACCCGTCGATCATGCCCTCATCGGTGTAGGGATAGCGCGTCAGGACCGCGCGTACGTCTCGCGGGCGCGTGATGAGGATCTCGACGGCTTCGAGCAGCGCCTGGGGTCGCCCACGGAGAAGTCGCTCGGAGGCGCGCCGACCGGGCGGATCCAGTGGATCATGACGCTTGAGGATGGCCAATAGCCTCGAGGCATGATCGTCGTCGCGGGTCAGGCCGGTGGCGACGGCCTTGGCCGCGGATCGGAGACCCTCGGGATCGCGGTTGGCCCATTCGAGCGGTCGGTCGTATGTATTCAGCCGCATGGATTTTGGGACGCCATCGCCCCAGAACCAGGCGAGCGGTGGGGCGTGCCTTCGGATCCAGCCGGGCGCGGCGGGCGGTTCCGGCGGCCCGCCCGACGGGGCGTCGATGAGGAGCTCCAGAGCCCAGGGCGCGAGACAGCGACAGGATCGGCCACCGTCGCGACCCGGAGCCCCTGGAGCTGACGCGGCCGGCTCTCGTACCAGGGCTTCATGGCAAACAACAACCTCGTGAACGCGGTCGCCGTCGAACCCTGCGTCAACACCCAGACGTAGGGAAACGCATTAGGGTCCCGTGGACCGATCTTGATGTCGCCCCGCAAAACTCCCAGCGCTTGAAGTTCGGCAAACGTTTCCGGCGAGGCCATGGGATTGAAAAAATCGACCGTCGCACCCGGCGGGAGCCGGTCGTTGATCTCCGCGATCGTCCGGTCGTTGAACGCGTCATACCAGTAAGAGAGTTCGAACCCAGCCTGCCAGGCACCACGCGGGCCGCCGATCAGCTCATTGTAATAAGAGAGCTCATAGGGGTGGATCCTGGCGAGTTGCCAGGCCGACGTGCCGAGCACAAGGGTCGCAAGGCCCCAGCGCCCGAGTCTGTTTGGTTGTCGAATCAGGCGGTCGAGCCCGTCGCCCAGCCAGACGCTCCCCCAGCCCGCCATCGCGGCCAGGAAGAAGAACGTGGGGAGGAAGAGTCGGACACCGTCGTGCGCGGGCGTTCCCAGCATGCGAATCAACGGAAACGTCACCAGGTGCACAGCGAAATACGCGGGAATTCGATCGACCCGGATGACCCGGAGCGAATACGCGAACCCCGCCACGGCGGCCAGAAGGATGCCCGCGGGAACAGTGATCGCCATCAACACCCAGGCATTGTGCCAGGGCAGAGTATAGAAGTACGTCTGTCCGAAGTAGAGAATGGGAATATCGGGCAAGACCCCGCGGCGCCCCGCGTTGATCATGAAGTAGTGAGCGAGCCTGGGCAGGGTTTCCCGCCACCAGAGAGGGTTTCCCAGCCAGGCGACGATCGGGCCAAACGCGAGCATGGCGGCCCAGGTCTCCAAGGCCGGCCGTTCCACGCCCCAGACGGGGTGACCACGCCAGAGCCGGAACAGGGCTCGGCGGACGATCCAAATCGCCAGCGGGCATGCCAGGATGGCGCTCGGCCAGAAAGCATCGGGCCGGTGCAGGAACAGGTCCGTCTTAACGGGCGGCGGCAATAGGCGTGCCAGGCGGACGATTTCGACCAGCACCAGGACCATCGGCGACAGCAAGGCCACCGTCGTGGTGACTCCGTCAGCCCATTCAGCTTTGCCAGTGCGACGATTGATCGTCCGGGGTATGTGCGCGACCACGAGCCAGGCGAGCAATGGCAGGACGACGGCCACGGCGGCCATCTTCTCGACGAACGCCAGGCCCACGAGCACCCCGACCAGGATCCGCCACCATGCCCCGTGCTGGTCGTGGAGCGCATTCCAGAACGCGACGGCGGTCGCCCCCCAGAGCAATAGGCCGGGTGCATCAGTGCCCGCGATATGGCCGTCTCCGTAGACGCGGGGCATCAGCAAGAGTGCGCCCGATGCCACGACTCCGACCCAAGGGCCGTATCGACGACCCAGGAACCCAAAAAGGATGGTGACTGCCAGGCTGAATTCCAAGACTGAAGCCAGCCGTCGCGACGGGATGTCTTTCATCCAACCCCCGAAGACCGCATGAGTCAGCAGGGACAATTGTCCCGCGAGCGGTGGGTGCAGGTTATTGCCGTTCCGGCCGTATGGCCAGTAGTAGAGGAGAGTGTCCGGTTCGAGCAGGTTTTTCAAATCTGCCCAGGAGCGGGCACGGCCAAGCTGCTCCCACCATTGAGCGGAGACCATTTGGCTGTAACGGTAGGCCGGCTCGTCCCAGGTCAGGCCGATATCGCCGGCAGTCGGAGCAGTCGCCAGCAGTGCCATCAGAAACACAGCGACCGTCGCGAGCCACCAAAAGCGTCCCGATAGGCTATCGCAGGCGTATTGATTTGTGTTCTCCTAACTTCTCACTCCTAACTTCTAGATTCGTCCGAAGTTGAAGTATCCACCAAGTTATGGGAGATTCAACCCCCGGCAATCAGGCCGATCGAGAGGATGTCCAATGAGAGTCGTTGTTCGAGCATGCCTGGTCCTGGTTGCGCTTCTGGTGCTGGCTCGTGCCGCGGGGTACCTGGTGTACGTTTACGAGCAGTTGCCGACGCCGAGAGAGGTCGGCGACCTCGAGTCCAAGTTTGTACACCTGGCGTGGCGCGTGCAGGCCGGAGTCCGACTCTACCCCCCGTGGCGCGATTATCCGCACGTCACCAATTTCTTCAGTCCGGGTTACTTCCTCGTAGTTGGCGGGATTGGCTCTCTGGCGGGTGCCGAGCTCCAGGGATTGTTCCTGATCGGGCGGGCGGTCACGGTCGCCTGCGCCCTGGCGACAGCCGTTGTCTTGGGGTGGGTTGTCCGACGTTGCGACGGTCCTGCCGCGGGGGTACTCGGGGCGATCGCAAGTCTGGGAGCCGCGCCGATGATCGGCGCGGCACTCATGGTCCGGCCCGACACCATGGCTCGAGCTGCTGGGCGTGCTCGGGTTTTTTCTGGCGCTTGGCCCCAGTTCACGTTCGCGTCTTGCCGGTGTCGTCATCCTGGTCGCGGCGATCTTCACCAAGCAGACCGCGGCCATCTTCCTGATCGCGGCCTGGGTTGCCCTGGCTGTTTCGGGACGCCCCGGGCAGGCGGCGATCACGTTGGGAGGCGGCGTGATGGTCGTCGGAGTCGTGGTCGCGGTGGTGAGTGTGTTCGAGCCGATGTTCGCGTCGTCGCTGCTCGGCGAAGGGAAAACACGCTGGGACTTCGGCGAGTGGGCCAGCCAGCTCCTCGAGCTGGGCACCGCCGCGCCCGACCTCTTCATCGTACCCATGCTCGGACTATGGATCTGGCTCTCTGATCGGCCCCGCCGGCCCACCCCGGTCATCTTGTGGCTGGCAATCTTCGGAACGGGCCTGATCACGGCCGCCAAGCTGGGCTCGGGACTCAATTACTTTATGAGCCTCCGAATCGTGGAGGCGATGGCAATCGGCGCGATGCTGCGGAGCGTCCCAGATTCCACGGGGCCGATCTCCGGGCAGTCTCATCGTGGCGCTGATTGTCACGGCTGTGTCACTCGTTCCGGGCACGATCCTGTCGGTACGAAACGCCTGGCTGTCACGGTTGGATGCCAGATTCTACTCCACAACCGAGGGCCAGCGTTTCCTGGCCTGCGCAACGAGAGTTTTTCCGGCTGGCCGAAGATCCCAAGCGTTCGGTTGCTGACCGACTCCGGGCTGCTCCAGTTGCACCAGAAAGAAGCGCGGCGCCATTCGTCGACCCGTTCCAGTTCCGGCACATGGTCAACTCGGGGCAGATCCACCCCGAACTGATTCCGAAAACAACTGCAGAACGAGTTTTATGACCTGGTCATCACGACTTCCGACCTGAACCGGTCAGCCTACGCGACCAGCACGTCCAGCTTCCCCGAGGTGCTGGCGCAGTCCGCCAGGGCGCATTACGTGCCAGCACGCAGGGAGCTCGGCCTCTTTATCTACATCCCAAGAAGCGCCCGCCGCGCGGGTTCGGTTGGTAACTCTGGTTCAAAACCCAGATCGAGTCCAGCCATGACCACTGCCACGACTGCGGTCCCGCCTCTGGCCCCGACCGGAAGCCCGAACCCATCGTGGGCTACGGGAAGCTGCGTGGCTGGCCGTCGTCATTGATCCTGGGGATTGTCGTCGCGCTGGTCTATCTGGCAAATGGGCGGGAAATTGGGGCATTCGACACCATTCCGACCACGTTGCTCCCGCTGGCGATCGTCCGGGGAGATGGCTTGCGGCTGGACCGGTTTCGGCCGCTCCTGAGGGAGTGGGGCACCCCTTTGCCGGTGTTTGTCACAGAGTCGTTCGGACATATCATTTCGCGTTATCCCGTGGGACCGGCCCTGGCGGCGCTGCCATTGATCGCTCCGCAGGTCATGGTTCTCGACAGGATCGAGCCGGGCTGGGATCGCGACCTGAATCGTGTCCGAGACGAGAGCCGGCGGATGGGGAAGCTGCGCGGCCGCCGTCCTGGCCGCGCTGGTGGCGATCGCGCTCCACCGCTTGCTGGTGGGGCTGGGCTTATGCCGAGTGGCGTTTCCCGCTGTCATCGCCACGGCGCTGGGGTCGAGCCTCTGGAGCGTGGCGAGTCAGGCACTCTGGCAGCATGGACCGGCGGCGCTGGCGCTGACTCTCACGATGCTTCTCTTGCATCCCCAATCGGTTTCCCGAGGCCGGATGCTCCTTGCCGGCCTGGCGACGGCGATGCTTGTTGTGGCCCGTCCTCTCGATCTGATCTTCGCGTTGTTCGTGTTCGCCTGGGTCGCCTGGACGCATCCGCGACGGCTTGCCTGGTTCCTGCCGGCTCCGGTCGTCCTGGGTCTCGCGCTGGTCGGGTACAATGAGTATTACTTCGCACGGATCACCGGCGGCCAGGACCAGTTGGAGCAGCAGCACCGTGAGCTCCATGGCGTGGGAGGCCCGTGGTCTGGCGACCTTCGAGCGGGCATGGCCGGCACGCTCTTGAGCCCGAACCGAGGGCTTTTCATCTTTTCGCCCTGGGTTGCGGTCGCTGTCGCTGTATCACCAATGGCCGTCCGCAAGCTCGCGACTGGCTCGCTGGTGCGCTGGCTCCTCTTGGCCTTGGTGCCCTATCTGTTCGTACTTTCGAAGTACGCGGTCTGGTGGGCCGGCGGCTCGTTTGGTCCGCGGTACTGGACCGAGGCTTTCCCTCTGTTTGGTGTCCTACTGGCGTGCGGACTCGATTGGGCCCGGGACCGCTCGCGCGGACTGATGGCTCTCTTTGCCGTGACGATTCTGCTCTCGGTGATGGTCCATGCGATCGGCGCTTTCTGCTTCCCGAGCACCTGGAATTTCTTCCCAGCCGACATCGACGTTCATCACGAGCGGCTGTGGGATTGGCGCGACACCGAGCTCTCACGCTGTATCAACGAATCGCTTCTCGGAGAACCGGTGCCGATACGTCTCCCGGGCCGTTGATGAGCTGGAAGCGAGTTGACTTGACCAACCCCGCGCCGATCGGTTCAATTCAGATCGATTCCTGTCGAGACAGGAGCCAGGCCGGAGCGTGCTGTTCGTATCGCTGGATCGCAGGTTCGTGCAGCAGCGTCTCGGCGATGGCGTCGAGCCCGTGCAGCAGTCGATGGCGGTGGGATTCGGGGATCTCGAAGCGAAAGGTTGGATCGGGCTGAGTGGTGTCGCCATTTCCGGGCCGATGGAGCTTGACCGTCTGGTCGCGGAGGTCGATGGTCACCTCGGTGTTGCCCGGATGGTCTCGGACGGCGTCGGCGATCGACTGCCATTCGTCCGCGTTGAGTTCGATGACCAGCAGGCCGCTGTTGAACGCGTTCGACTCGAAGATATCGGCGAACCCCACTCCTTTACCGGGAGCAATGACGGCCCGATAGCCGGCCTGCATGACCGCCCAGACCGCGTGCTCCCGGCTGGAGCCGCAGCCGAAATTGCGCCCGACCACCAGCACGGTCGCACCCTGGAAAGCCGGGTTGTTGAGCGGGAAGTCGGGTTGTTCCGGGCCGTGGATGTCGGGCTGCCGGCGTCGGGAGCACCGCCGGGTGCGTAGCGCTTGTCGGCAAAGAGCAGGGGGCCGAAGCCGATGCGCTCGACTTTCTTCAGGTAGCGGGCGGGGATGATCAAGTCGGTGTTGACGTCGCTCCAGTCGAGCAGGGCCAGGCGCCCGCGGTGAGTTACGAACGGATCCATGTTTCGAGATTCCCCAGTTAGAATTTACGGCAGGAGGCTGGCGGACGTCGGTGAAGTGGCCGGTGACGGCGGCGGCGGCGGCCATGGCCGGGCTCACCAGGTGAGTGCGGCCGCCGGGGCCTTGCCGGCCCTCGAAGTTGCGGTTGCTGGTGCTGGCCGAGCGCTGGCCGGGTTTGAGCTTGTCGGGGTTCATGGCCAGGCACATGCTGCAACCGGCCTGCCGCCACTCGGCGCCGGCCTCGAGGAAGATCCGATCCAGTCCCTCGGCTTCCGCTTGGTGCCGGACCGGCTCACTGCCGGGCACGACCAGCGCCTGCACGCCGGGGGCCGTCTTGCGGCCCTTGAAGACCTTGGCGGCAGCCCGCAGATCCTCGATCCGGCCGTTGGTGCACGAGCCGATGAATACCACGTCGACCGGGATTTCGCTGATCGGCGTACCAGGCTCAAGTCCCATGTACGCCAGGGCGCGGCGGGCGTCGTCGGCCGAGGCGAACGGGACATCCTCCGGCTGGGGAACGATGCCGGTGACGTCGACCGTCATGGCGGGGTTCGTGCCCCAGGTCACCTGGGGAACCAGCGAGCCGGCGTCGATCGTGATGTGCCGGTCGAAGGCGGAGGGATCGTCGGTCCGCAGGGTCTTCCAATCGGCGATCGCCGCGTCCAGGGTCGCCCCGCGAGGCGCGAAGGGTCGCTCGCCTTGCGTGATGTACTCAATGGTCACGTCGTCGGGGGCGATCAGGCCCGGCCTGCGCGCCGGCCTCGATCGACATGTTGCAGATCGTCATCCGCCCTTCCATCGACAGGGCCGTGATCGCCGGGCCGTAGTACTCGATCACGTGGCCGGTCGCTCCTCCCGTGCCGATCTTGCGGATGATGGCCAGGATGATGTCCTTCGGCTCGAGGCCCGGACTGAGCCGCCCGGTTACCTCGACTCCCAAGCTATGAGGGCGAAGCCCTTGCCACAGCGTCTGGGTGGCCAGGACATGCTCGACCTCGCTGGTGCCGATCCCGAAGGCCAGCGCCCCGAAAGCGCCGTGGGTGCTGGTGTGGCTGTCGCCGCAGACGACCGTCAACCCCGGCAGAGTGAGCCCCAGCTCGGGACCGATCACGTGGACGATCCCCTGATGGCCGCTCTGGATGTCGTAAAGCGTAAGGGCGAACTCGCCGCAGTTGCTCGCAGCGCCTCCATCTGCCGGCGCGACAAGGGATCGCGGATGTCAAGCTGGTTGTCGGTCGGCACGTTGTGATCGATGGTGGCGAACGTCAAGTCGGGCCGTCGCACCCGGCGACCGGCCAGACGCAGCCCGTCGAAGGCTTGCGGACTGGTCACCTCATGCACCAGGTGACGGTCGATATACAACAGCGTCGCTTCGTCGGTCGCCTCGACCACGTGGCGATTCCAGACTTTCTCGAACAGTGTTTCAGGCATTTCCTATCGGCCTCGGCAAGACGCTTATTTCTGACCAACCCGAGTACAGCGAACCGGTTTATTCATGGGGAGTCGGGTTTGTGCGCGGCCAACAATCGACGGACCGCCGGCAGCAATGCGACCGGTACCGTGACCACCGCCTGATCGTCCCCGTCTGCTGCCGCCGCCTCATCGGCTACGACCCACTCTTCCTCCGTCCGATTGTCGAGTTCAGCCAGCAATCGCCGCACGCGCTCCTCATCCCAGCCCGGTGGGAACCTTTGCTCGTTCATCGCCCTCGCCTCCTCGTTCGCCGACGGTAAGCCTTGAGCGGCTTGCCCGTGAGCGGATATGCAGTTACCACGAACACGCCGTCACCCACAAGGTCGGGGACGTAAATCACCCGCAATAGCGGCCCACTGATGTTTGCCCGGTGGACTGTCGTGTCCCGCCGGAGGAAGACCCATCCTCGCCCGGGCGAGCCAGAACCCACTCGATCTCGCCCTCGGTGACCCCATGGTCGTAAATGTGCGGTAAGCCAGTGATGGGGTCGTAGTAAATAGCGGACATCCATGGCCGACCCTCGCACAATTCGCCATTTCAGCCAGAATAGCAGGCCGTGAGCGAAACGGCCAGCGCCAAAGTTCCCGACCTCGCCTCCTGAATCCCCACCGTGTGATTGTCGCAATCAACGCGCCGCGAGGCAATAGCCGCCAGGACGCCGGTCTCGACTCTTGTCGACAGTCTGACAAATGTGATAGGCTATCGGGACCGATGGACATTCGATCCGACGAGGGATGAGGAATCCACAGTGACGATCATACCGATCTTGAGGCGAGAGTTGGTGGCCGCCGCGCGCAGGGCGCAGTTGCAGTCCGGGCGATCGTTCTTCGCGGGTATGCTGCTGGCGATCATCCTAGGGACCTTTGGGACCTGGTATTACTGGGAGCAAGGTTCGATCTCGCCGCAATTGATGGGAACCGTCGCACGGCAATCGTTCATGTGGATCGTGGCATTTCATGGGATCTCGATCTTCGTTGTTGCGAATGCCGCCGCGATGTCGATTGCCGCGGAGAAGGATCGTCGCACGCTAGACTTTCTGCTCGCCACACGGTTAAGCAACGCCGAGATCGTTCTCGGCAAGCTGATGTCTTCCCTGGCCGTATTCATCTCGACGGTTGTCGCCGGCCTGCCGCTCATTCTTCTCCTGCACACGCTGGGTAGCATCGATCTCGAGTTGATCTTGCTCACCTACGCCAGTCTCATCTGCATGGCGTTTTTCCTGGCGTCGCTTTCGATCTGGGTTTCTACCGGCGCGTCGAACAGCGGCCACGCCGCCCGATTTTCGATGCTTTGCATCGTGGCTTGGCTGATGGTTCCCTTCTTCGTGGCCTTCATCTTTCCGCGGTTCGGTATCCGACTGCCCAGCTTCGTCTTGACCATGAATGCCTGGCTCCTGGAGAGCGGCCCCTTGGGTTTGCTCCTGAAGATCGGCGGCGGACTCTCCGCGTCCAGGGGACTGATCGACGCAGTCGCCCGGATGAGCGGATTGCAAGTGATTGGCGGCGTTCTGTTTCTGATTTGGGCGATCGTTCGTCTGCGCTCGGCCTATCGGATCAACGTCAGCGATGACGGTCGCAGCCTGGTCGGGCGGCTCACTCGTCCAGGCTGGCGGCTCCGCGCCAAGCCACCCGTCACTGACGACCCGATCCTTTGGAGGGAGATGCACACCTCACGCACGGCCTTTCTCTCGTGGGCCTTCAGCGTGATCATCATTTCGTGTATCTACGGAGCACTCGGTTATGTCACCTTCTTTTTCGGCCGGCCGGCCTTCATCGAGCTCTGGCACAATGGTTACACCGCGGGCCTGACCACCGCCGAGCGACCGGAGATGAACTTGATGTTTCGATTCTTCATGCCCGACTACGGGGTAAAACCGCCGGTCGACATCGCGCGGACCGAATTCAACCTTTTTCTGCGGATTGCGACCGCGCCGATCATGTTTTTCATCGCGATGGGCGCGGCAACCGCCTCCGCTACGGGGATTGCGGGCGAGCGGCGCGCGAAACCTGGAACAGTCTCATCGCCACGCCGCTCACTGCGCGCGACATCCTGCGTAGCAAGATGCTGGCGGCCCTCTGGCAGATGCGCTGGATCATAACAACTTTGCTCGTCCTTTGGACGATCGGCCTGATCGCAGGGGCGATTCATCCGCTGGGATATCTCGCAGTGGTCATCGAGGTGGCCGCGTTGACATGGTTCTTCCTGACGCGGGGGATGCTCGTGTCGGTCCAGGCCAAGGACCTGGCCACTGCAACCGGTATCAGCGCGGCTTGCCATGCTTCTGACGTTCTCTTGCGCCGTGCCGGTCTTGCTTCCCGCCCGATTGAGCTCGGTGCTGCTCGGTGCGGGCTCGTCGCCGTTCGTTAACTACATATCGCTCGTCTCGTACCGCGACGTTCGCGCTGCGCTGCATTATGCGGTATACCCGCCCTTGCAGTGGATCGGGCTCCATACCGGCGAGGGGGCACTCTGGGTCGTGACGACCTGTCTGATCGCGATCGTCGTGCCGGCCTTGGGCGGACTCTACTACTGGCGGTACACCGTCGCCCACTTCGATCGATTGATCGATCGGCCATGGCGTCCAGTCGTCGAGGATGAAAAGGGACGCGAATTAGCGAACACGGCCAGGCCGCAACTGGTGGTTGTTGCCGTCGGCACTCTCGGTGGGCCTTCGCCGCGATGAATCGCGGCTAGGCCCACCCGACAACGGTCTACTCGAGGCCACCGTGTTGCGACTGCCGACCGCTTACCGCCTTCACTTCGTCAGTTCTTTCCAGAGAAACGAAAATGCCAGTGCGTCCATGAACGCCGCTTGCTTGTTGTCGGCGGCCGCGCCGTGGCCTCCCTCGATGTTTTCGTAGAGTAAGACGTCGTGGCCTTGCTCGCGCATCTTGGCCACCATTTTCCGGGCGTGGCCAGGGTGGACGCGGTCGTCACGCGTCGAGGTTGTAAAGAGCGTCCGGGGGTAGTGGACAGATTTCTCGACGTTGTGATAGGGCGAGAACGTCTGGATATAGGTCCAATCCTCGGGCACGTCGGGGTTGCCGTACTCACCCATCCAGCTTGCGCCGGCGAGCAGGTGGCTGTAACGCTTCATGTCCAGCAGCGGTGATCCGCAGACGATCGCGCCGAAGAGGTCGGGCCGGCGCGTGAGCATGTTGCCCACCAGCAAACCGCCGTTGCTCCGTCCCATCACACCCAGGTGCGGTGGCGAGGTCACCCGGCGGCGAACGAGGTCCTCGGCGACCGCGATGAAGTCTTCGTAAGCCTTGTGACGATTCGCCTTGAGCGCCGCTTGGTGCCACTTGGGACCGAACTCCCCGCCACCGCGGATATTGGCGAGGACGTAGACTCCTCCACGCTCGAGCCAGGCCACGCCGAAGCTGGGACGGTACGATGGTAGCATCGCAATCTCAAAGCCGCCGTAGCCATTGAGCAAGGTCGGATTCTTGCCGTCCTTGGTCAAGTCCTTGCGGGCGACCTCGAAATAAAGAACGTGAGTGCCGTCTTTCGAGACGGTCTCGTGCTGCGAGACCGCCAGCCCATTGGCGTCGAAAAACGCAGGGAGCTGCTTGAGCGTCTGGGCGCTACCACTGCCGACCGTACCCAGAGCCAGCGTGTTGGGCGTCAGAAAGTCCGTTGCCTCCAGGAAATAGTCGTCGGAGTCTTCCGGGTCGACGGCGTGCGCGCTCACCTCGCCGAACTCGGGGACGCCCGGCAACGGCTCGCGGAGCCAACGGCCGTCCTGGTGGGTCAACACCGTGACGCGGCTGCGCACGTTGTCCAGCTCATTGAGCAGCACGTGGTGCCGTGTTGGTGTTGCCCGAACCTGGCAAGCGACGTCCGCTCGGTCGGCTCGAACAGAACATCAAACTTTCGGATCCCCTTGAGGTACGCCTCGAGATCCGTCGCGATCAGGGCGCCGGCTGGATACGTCTTGCCATCGACCGACCAGTTGGAGCGCAGATGCACCAGGAGCCACTCGCGATGCAGGGAGGCCCGGGCATCGTCGGGCTTCTCGATCTTGATCAGCTTGCCGTCGCGTCGCAGGAAGTATTCGGAGGTCCAGAAGGTCGGCGAGCGGATGATGAATCGCGCTCGAAGCCGGGCGTGAGGTCTCGGAAGGCGGAGACGCCCATGTCGGTCGGCTGCCCTTCGAATACCATGACGGCCTCGGCCAGCGGTGTACCCCGCTTCCACTCCTTGACGATCCGGGGATAACCCGACTCGGTCAAGGAGCCCGGGCCGAAGTCCGTGCCGACAAAGACACTGTCCGGCCCTCGCCAGGCGACCCGGCTCTTGGCCTCGGGCAGTTGGTAACCCTGCTTGACGAACGACCGGCTGGAGAGGTCAAATTCGCGGGTGACGCTGGCGTCGGCGCCACCACGCGAGAGCGAGATGATGGCGAGCTTGTACTCGGGCCTGAGCACCTGGGCTCCATGCCAGACCCAGTTCTCTTTCTCCTCCCTGCCAAGGGCATCGAGATCGAGCACGACCTCCCAGTTCGGCTTGGCCTTCTTGTACTCCTCGAGCGTGGTCCGCCGCCAGAGACCGCGCGGGTTCTTGGCATCGCGCCAGAAGTTGTAATAATACGGGCCGATCTTCTGGATGGTCGGGATCCGCGCGTCCGAGTCGAGGATCTCGAGGATCCGGCGCTCCAGCGTCTGGAACCGCTCCGATTTGGTTAGCTCGCTCGTGCTCTCGGCGTTTCGTTCCTTGACCCAGGCCAGAGCTTTTTCGCCGCCGACGTCCTCGAGCCAGGCGTGGGGATCGTCGGGCTCATCACCGACGGCCAAAAGGGGAGCGTGCAACATGATTGCGAGTATCCAGAACAAGAGACTCCGAGTCATCAAGGCCTCCTCGAACTGTGTGGGTTTCGCGCGAAATGAAGTATCGCGTCTACTGATCCGCTCGGATCATTCTAGTCGCTGACCAAGCAGATCGAAAGTCGGCTCACAGATCAGACGGAAAAGCGGAAAATGGCGCAACGCTGGCGTATCGTTCCAGATGGCGACTGTTTATCGTTCGGATCCGAGTGTAGAATGAGTTTGTCGACAAGCGGTTCGAGAAGGTGGAGCAGCGGATTGATAAGGCGACCGGCAGGAAATAAACTACCAGGGTCGCGCTTGTGGCCATACCAACCCGACGCGCAAGCGAGGGGAACGGCGGTGTCACGCGACGTCGGCCTCGGCCAGCGTCCCTCGTCTGCCGGCGTCCGGTTAGTGTGGCCAGGCTCCGCAGTTCCGGCGTCGATGCGATCGCTCGGAACCGATCAATCCGTGGGTAAGTTTCCACCCGCCGGTCGCCTAAGTTGGAGCAGCGGGTCGAGCAACGGTTCGAGATGTTTGACCAGCGACTCGATAAAGTCGATCACCGGTTCGGGCAGATCCTCCAGCGGCTGGACCAGGTCGTGTTCAAGGCCAAGTCGTTGCGAGGTGCTCATTAGGGGCATGGAGCCAAGAAGGCGTGGAACCGACTCTTCCCTCATATCGGCCGAGGAGGCCTGTCGTGCGCATCGTGCACATTTCCGCCGTGAGCTTCGGGATTGCCGCGGTGTTCGCCGCCGGTTGCATCAGAGTGGACGACGTCGTGGAGTCGCCGTTCGCTGGGCCGGGGAGCGGACTCGTGCTCACGATTGAACCCGGTCCAAATGCCTACAAGACTGCCCAGGCCGCGATGATCAATGCCAGGCCTGGTGATATCGTCGAATTCGGTGCGGGCCGTTTCGACTTTCGGTCCACGCTCTCGCTCGATATCGATCATGTCATCGTCCGCGGCAAGGGCCCGGACAAGACGTTCCTCAGCTTCAAGGAACAAGGGCAGGGGACCGGAGGAGAAGGATTGCTTGTCACCAGCAAGGAAGACGTCACCATTCAGGACCTCACAGTCGAGGACGCCAAGGGTGATGCCATCAAGGTTCAGGGAACCAGACGCATCGTCTTTCGGAACCTCCGCGCCGAGTGGACCGGCGGTCCGAAGGAGACCAACGGCGGCTACGGTTTCTATCCCGTTCTTTGTAGCGACGTGGTGATCGAGGACTGCAAGGCGATCGGCGCCTCCGACGCCGGCATTTATGTCGGTCAATCGGAGAACATCATCGTTCGGCGTAATACGGCTGAAAAGAACGTGGCTGGCATCGAGATCGAGAATTCGATTCGGGCCGACGTCCACGACAACCTGGCCACCGACAACTCCGGCGGTATTCTGGTCTTCACCATGCCCGACTTGCCAAAGAAGGATGGCCATCACTGCCGCGTCTATCACAACACGGTGCGCGCCAACAACCATGAGAATTTCGCCCCCAAGGGGAACACCGTGGCGGGTGTCCCGCCGGGGACTGGAATCATGATCATGGCCAACGACCAGGTTGAGGTGTTCGACAACACGGTCGAGCAGAACCAGACCGGGGGCCTCACGATCGTCAGTTATCTGATCATGGATAAGCCGCTCAATGACCCCAAGTATGACCCGTTTTGCGAGTCGATCCACATCCACGACAACCGGTTTTCGGGCAACGGTGCCAAGCCGGCTGGGGAACTTGGCAGCATGCTGGGCAAGGTGGTGGGTACACCGTTGCCCGATATGCTTTACGACGGGGTCACTGACCCAGGCAAGCAGGTCGAGGGCAAGCTGCCCGCCGCCCTGGCCGTGCACATCCGCGACAACGGCGGGGCCGGCTTCATCAACTTCGACGCCCCCGCTCTGAACGCCGCCGCCGCGGGGACCACCGGGAAGGCGCCGAATCTCGTTCGCGACCTCAAGGCGTACGAAGGCGCGCTCCCAAGCCTGGAGCCAGTCACGATCGAGGGTTTGCAGTGAGCGATTGTGTATCTTACCGCGATTCCCGGACCCGTTCCGGCATCGGTCTGTTCGCCGCCTGGGCCGTCACATTGCTGTTGGGTTTATCAGGATGCGGGCGACAGGCCGCGCCTCGCCAGGATGCGCCGGGGCGTCCGTTTCAAAAGTTGTCTCAATACGCCCTGTTCGCGGCCGAACCCGTGGCGCAACGCCCCAACCGGGGAGTCATTCCCTACGACCTGAACTCGGCCTTGTTCAGCGACTACGCGGAAAAACACCGTTTCATCAAGCTGCCGGACGGCACGCACGCAACCTACCGAGATGCCGAGGCGTTCGAGTTTCCCGTGGGTACGGTGATTGCCAAGACGTTTGCCTATCCGCGCGACGCGCGCGACCCAACGAAGGGACGGCGGCTCATCGAGACCCGGATCCTCAAGCGTGAGCCCGACGGCTGGGTCGGTCTGCCCTATATCTGGAACGCCGCGCAGACCGAGGCGACTCTCGACGTGGCCGGCGACACCGTCGACGTGAGCTGGGTCGACACCGACGGCCGTTCGCGGACCAATAACTACATCATCCCCAACTCCAACCAGTGCAAGGGCTGCCACAAGCTCGGCGAGACCATCACGCCGATCGGCCCCAAGGCGGCGCCACCTGAACCGCGACTTCGCCTATTCTGAAGGAACGGAGAACCAGCTCGCGCACTGGAGCCAAGTCGGAGCACTCGTGGGCGCGCCCACACCCGCCGAAGCCCCTCGGCTGGCCGTCTGGGACGATCCCGCCAGCGGCACGCTCGACGCTCGCGCCCGTGCCTGGCTCGAGATCAACTGCGCTCACTGCCACAACCCCGACGGCCCAGCGCGAAACTCAGTGCTCGACCTGCTCGCCTCCCAGCGTAATCCGACCTCGTTCGGCATCATGAAGACACCGGTCGCCGCCGGCCTCGGCTCCGGCGGACGCTCTTACGACATCGTACCCGGCCAACCCGACCAATCGATCATGGCTTATCGGATCGCCTCGACCCACCCGGGCGTCATGATGCCCGAGCTGGGCAAACGCCTGGTGCACGAAGAAGGGGTGGCCTTGATTCGCGAGTGGATCGCGGCAATGCCCGTTCCGTTGCAAACCGACAAGCGCTCCGCGCCGGAACGGGTCGATGATCACTTGACGAGCCTGAACGAATATCTTACAGTTGTCGTCGAATGCACGAGCCACGTCTTTTCCAGGGTTCCCGCGTGTGAACGCGCCATTCGAAAAAGATCCCGCGCCGCGGCGATTCAACGTCGGCGACGGCCTGATCCTGATCACAGCTCTTGCTTTGAGCATCAGTCTGCTGCGATCCGGAGAGTGGTTTGAGCGCTTGCCTGGCCGCGTCAGCTTCTGGACTCAAGCGGTCTCTGAGCTGGTGGGTGTGTCAGGCTGGAGTTTCTACGGGATGAGTCGGCGACAGGTCGAACGTTTGGTCGTTGCACAGGTCGTCGACGAGCTACTGATCGAGTTCCTTTGTCCCGTCCTGATGGGGCTGACGCTCGTGCAGCCCTTGATGCGACTGCGATCTCCTCGGCCGCTGTTTCGGGATCTGGTTCGCCAATCGGGGTTCATCGTGTGTCTTGGCGTGATCGTGGGGTCGCTCCTCTTCGTCGACCTCTGGACGTTCGCCGTCATCAACGACTCGCTGGTACTCGTCGAAGTTGCAGTCCTGCTTTTGCTCGGGCCGGTCCTCGGGCTGCCGCCGTGGCAGTCGGAAGCGAGCTGGATCGACCGCATGGGCCGGGCCGTGGGATGCGGCTGGATCGTCGCCATGGCGAGCGTGATGGCGCTCGGGGTCCTGTGAATCTGCGTCGGTCGGCTACAGCCAGGTCGTGGCTTGCAACATCCAAGGCGTCAACAGGCACAAGATAGCGACCACGCCCAGGAGATACACCATGATTCCGACAGCCCGCGGGACGTTTCGCGGCCACCAGGTCATCCGAACCAAGGCGAACCAAGCCGCGAGCGCCGCGATCTGGATCATCCCGTCCGCGACGGTCAACTTGCGTTTGCCTTTCGCCAACATGTGATGCGCTTCGGTGATATTTGACATTTGTCATTTCACGTAAGTCTAATCGGCCCAAACCCGTTTTTGAATGCCCGACTCGCCTTGCGTTGATTGGCTCATCGGATTATTCTCCACCGTGCGCATCCGCACGACGATCCTGGCGACAGCCTTGCCAGGGCCTGGGCTCTCTCCTCCCGCGAGCTGAGCCCCCACATCACTACGATCTCGCACCGACCGAGTCGTTTGACCAATGAATCGAAGAAGTCGAGCGGCAGGAGCGATGGGAGTGCGCGCAGCCGGAATGCAGACGTTGGCAGGAGGAACCGAGCCATGCGACGAACGGCGAACTTCGTGCTCGTTATGACTGGTACGCTCGGGCTTATCATTTGCCTATCGGCGCAGCCTCGTGCCCAGGAACCAGCCGGCAAGGATTGGGTTGGCAAGAAGGTCGTGCCCAAGCATCGAGATTTCCTGCTCCGGTCGAGCGACAAAGACGCCGATTTTAAGGGCAGACCCGGCGTCTACAACGTCAAGGCGGCCAAGGGCTCTTCGCTGTTGGTCGAGAGATCAGGTGTCAGCGGATGGGTCGACGCCGATCACTTCGTGCTCATCGAGGAGGCGGCGCAGTTCTTTGATGACGTCATCCAGGCCAATCCGCGTGATGGGTTCGGCTACATCATGCGTGCCACAGCCTTGATGATTACCCAGAATGACTTCGAGCATGCGATCGTCGACTTTGACGAGGCTGTCCGACTGAATCCGAAGGACTCCATCGCCTACGGCAGTCGCGGCACGACCTGGTTCGCGAAGCAGGAGTACGACAAGGCCATCGCCGACTGCGACCAAGCCATCCATCTCGATCCGACGCACGACACGGCCTACATCAACCGTGTGCTCGCGTGGGCCAAGAAGCAGGAGTACGACAAGGCGATTGCCGATCTCAACCAAGCGATCCAACTTCATCCGAAGGACGCCTCGGCCTACAGCAAACGTGGTGGAGTACGGGCCTACAAGCAGGAGCTTGACAAAGCGATTGCCGATCTTGACCAGGCCATCCGACTCGATTCGAAGTCCGCCGAGGCCTACAACAACCGCGGCGCCGCATGGATCCAGAAGCAGGACTACGACAAGGCGATCGCCGACCTCGATCAGGCGATCCGACTCGATCCCAGCGTTGCCATGGCCTACAGAAACCGAGCTTGGGCGTGGCAAGAGAAGCAGGATTATGACAAGGCGATCGCCGACTACGTCCAAGCGATCCGCCTCGATCCCAAATTCGCCGAGGCCTACACAAACCGCGGCACCACATGGTTCAACAAGAAGGAGTACAACAAGGCTATCGTTGACTTCGACCAAGCGATCCAACTTGATCCGAACGACGCTGTGGCCTATTGCAACCGCGGCGGTGCGTGGCTAGAGAATCAGGACTATGACAAAGCGATCGCTGATTTCGACCAGGCGATCCGCCTCGATCCCAAGCTTGCCGAGGCTTACGGCGGTCGAGGCCGCCTCTGGTTGGCGAAGGAACAGTATGACAAGGCGATCGTCGACCTCGACCAAGCGATCCGCCTCGATCCCAAATCCGCCGAGGCTTACACGAACCGAGGCGCCGCATCGTGGAAGAAGCGGGAGTACGACAAGGCGATCGTCGATTTCGACGAGGCGATCCGCCTCGATCCCAAGCTTGCCGAGGCTTACGGCGGTCGAGGCACGGCATCGCTAATGAAGCAGGAGTATGACAAGGCGATCGCCGACTTCACCGTCGCCATTGCGATTACTCCTCGAGATCCACGACTCCATTACAACCGCGGATTATGCTGGCAAATCCGGAACGAACGCGCCAAAGCCGTCGCCGATTTCAACGAGGCGGTTCGTCTCGACCCCGCCTGTGCCGATGCCCCCTACACCAAAGTCCTTGCGTTATCGTCCGAGACCGCCGAACAGAAACCCCCCGATTCTCAGCAGATCGCTCTGCCAGGCACTCACGACGTGAGTGCATACTTCAAACGCGATGACGCCTTGTTCGAGCGCTTCGACTTCGATCGATGCGACGAACCATGATAAAGCCGTCGCCGAGTCCATTGAGGCGAGCCCGCTCGAGCCGGCCGTTGCTAATCTCCCGCGCATTAAAGCCTTGCCGTCGACTCCCAAAAAAGACGACCTGACAAGTGCCGACAATCTGGAGCCCGCCCCGCCAGCCGACGAGAGCATGAGACGGCATTTCAACCGCGACGAAGCTCTGGCTACCGCCTCGACTTGGGAGTCGCTCAACAACTATGACAAGGCGATCAACGTATACGACGCGGCGATCCGTCTCGATCCTCAGTTCGCCGACGCCTACGTGCATCGTGGTCAAGCTTGGGCAATCAAGCAGGAGCACAAAAAGGCCATCGCCGATTACAACGCCGCCATTCGACTGAACCCTGCATCGGCGGTTGCGAATTCTTGTTACGCCTATCTGCTCGCCACGTGTCCCGACGCCAAGTATCGGGACGGTCGAAAAGCCGTCGAGCTGGCTACCAAGGCTTGTGAGCTCACCCAGTGGAAGGACAGCATTTACCTCGACACCCTCGCGGCCGCCTCCGCCGAGGCGGGTGACTTCGCATCAGCGGTGATGTGGCAGTCGAAAGCGATCGAGCTGCTCGAAGACGACAAAACGAAGGCCGACTACCGCGCGCGGTTAAAGCTCTATGAGCAGAAAAAGCCCTATCGCGAGACGAGGCCCTGACCGTTGGGAGCCCACTTCCTGGCGACAATCGTTGAGCATCGCGTCGCTTGACTGGTGCGATTGGTGAGCGAACGATGTACAATCGCCCGATGGGCGACAGATGTCGTCTGGCTTTCGGCAAGCGAGAACGCGATGAGTCACGTCAAAGTTGGTTGTCAGTAAACTTAGGGTCCATCACGAGCGAGCATTCTTGGGCCCGCCCGCAGTCTTCGAGGATTTCCGGTCCAGCGGCCTCCAAGTGGAAAATGCGTTGAGCGCGGCAGGTGATCACCATTCGAATCGCCGGTCCGATACAAGGCGAAAACCGGGCTCGGGAGATGGAGCTCCTTCGGACAAATCCTGTAAGTGCCGGCGCTGTCCGGCGACCACGCTAGCCTCGTGTCGGGTCATTGTTTAGGACGCCCGCCGATTTCAGCTTATTATCCCTCTCCAACCGCACGCCTCGAGAATATCCGCTTATCAAAGAAAGCGTCTGTCCTTTTTAAGCGACAACGAGTAATCTTTTCAGCGAACGAACGCAGCTATCGGTAACATTAAGCATTGCATCCGGGAGTGAAAGTGATCTGTGATCGAAAAGCGCGGTGTGGACGAAATGGGAAAGCGGCGTTTCGCCAGATGGCCTAATCAGGTCGGCTTGGCTTTGATCAAGCGGTACCCCGTCGCAAGTTATCTCATCGCTGGCGTGGGGGCGGTGGCGGCGGGCCTGTCGCATCATTGGTTGGTTCCGCTGATCGACGAGACGCCGCCGATGCGGCTCATGCTGGTGGCCGTGGTGACGGTCTCGGCCTGGCTGGGAGGGATTGGCCCGAGCCTGTTGGCGACCGTACTGGGGCTGATCGCGATCGTGGCGGCCGATGATGTGCCGGGTGATTTCGGGAGCCTGCTCACGCGCCTCTTCCGATTCGGATCGCTGGCGGTTTTGATCAGCCTGTTGTTCGAGGCGCTGCACGCCTTGCGCCGTCGCAATGAAATGAAGGAGCGGGAATATCGCCGTCGAGAAGTCTGGTACCGTCATCTCGTCGAGACCGCCGCCGAGGGAATCTGGGTGGTCGACCGGGAGCGGCGGACGACTTATGCCAACCCCCGCCTGGGCGAGTTGCTGGGCCTCCCTCCCGCCCAATTGATCGGGCTGCCGCTGGCGGGACTTTCTGGCTGTCGATGGTGACATGTCCGCGAACTGGTTGGACTGCCCGGAGGACCCTCCCGCTTGGCATGAGGTGCGGCTCCGAGGCGGCGGTGGCTCCGGGATCCGGAATGCGATCGTCGCCGCGTGGCCGGTCGGGTTGGACGACGGCCTTGGTGCGGGCGCTGGCTTTCAAGAGGATGCGCCGGACGGACTCCTCTTGATGGTCAAGGATCTGACGCCGCTGAAACAAGCCGAGGAGGCGTCCTTGAGAAGGAGTCGGTGCTCCGCAGTTTCTACGAATCGTCGCCGAGAGCCATGGGCGTGATCGAACTGACCGAGGACAACGCCCGGTTCGTCTCGACTAACACAATGACCGGCAAGTTCTTCGGGCTCGCACCGGGCACGATGGTGGGCCTGACGGCCAGGGAGCTTGGTGCGCCGCCGGAGCTGTTGGCGACCTGGATCAAGCAGTTCAACCAATGCCGTGAGACTGGCCGTCCTGACCGGTTCGAGTACCACAGCGACTGGCCGTCGGGCCCGGTGTGGGTCGCGGCCACGATCTCCACGATGAGTATCCCGGGCTCGGAGCGCGTGCTCTGCTCGTTCATCCTCGAGGACATTACAAACCGCAAGCAGGCCGAGGAGGAGCTGCGCGACGCCAAGGAGCGGGCCGAGGCGGCGAGCCAGGCAAAGGACCGGTTCCTCGCCGTTCTGAGCCACGAGCTTCGGACACCGATGACGCCCGTGCTGATCGCCGTCCAGTCACTGCTGGAGTCGAATCCCGACTCGGCGCTCGTTGCCGACCCTGGAAATGATTCGCCGGAACATCGAGCTCGAGGCCCGGCTCATCGACGACCTGCTCGACCTGTCGCGGATCGTTCGCGGCCGGATCCGGCTCGAGCTCGAGGTGGTGGATATTCATCAGGCAGTTGAACGCGCGTGGAAATCTGCCGTGACGAGACGGCCCTGTCCGGTCTGGACGTCGTGACCGAGCTGAACGCCACGCATCATCATGTGACGGCGGATCACGCTCGGGTGATGCAGGTCGTCTGGAACCTGATCAAGAATGCCGCCAAGTTCACGCCGGCGGGCGGCCGGCTCACGATTCGCACAGCCAATCCGCCCGAACTCTCGGGCTGTGGCGATCGCTTGAGAGACGAGTTTTCTTATCCGCTGGTTATCGCGTTCGAGGACACCGGAATCGGCATGGACGCCACGGTGCTGTCGCGGATCTTCGATCCATTCGAGCAAGCCGGGGACGACCTCCACGGCAACGCCAGCGGACTGGGGTTGGGCCTCGCGATCAGTCGCTCGCTTGCGGAAGCGCTCGGCGGCCGTCTCACGGCAACAAGTCCCGGGCTCGGCCACGGCTCAACTTTCCGCCTGGAGTTGACAACGATCACCGCACCGAGTTCCCCGCACACCACCAGCGATGGCACTGCCACGCTCGCTCCATCGCCGGTGACACGCAGCCGGCCCAAGCTGCGCATCCTTCTGGTTGAGGACAACCCCGACACCCTCCGATACCTCGCCATTGTGCTCCGCGAGCGTGGCCACGAGATCGTGGCAGCCGACAGCCTCGCCAGGGCCCGCGCCGAGGTCGTTGAGGCCGAGGCCCCTTTCGACCTTTTGCTCTCCGACATCGAACTGCCAGATGGCGACGGTCTCGAGCTGATGCGCGAGCTCAGTGCCGATCGGGCGATGCCGGGCATTGCCATGAGCGGCTTCGGGGCCGACGAGGACTTGCGGCTCAGCCGCGAGGCCGGTTTCCTCGACCATCTGACTAAACCGATCGACCTGAACCGACTCGAAGCCGCCATCCGTCGCGCCACTTCCGACCGTGCCAACGGCGATGCGGCGACCGAACCCTTCGGGTCGATCATCGAAGCGAACGGTTCCGGGGCGTTCAAATTGTTCTGAATCATGGTGCTCGACTCGGGGAATTGTGGTGACCCGGTTGGGAGCTCACAGCGAGGGTTTTTTTCTGACAACGGCCAGGGAGGCCAGAGTCCCCGCCTCAGAACAGGGGCCGTCGACGCACTGAAAAGCTGGCTCCCTCTCTCTCGGGACAGGGAGCTAGTTATGACGAAACCGCCTCCCTCTGAGCAGCCCTCTGGGCGGTATCCCGCGTCACAACAACGGGACATCCTGCTCGGGCAGAGTGAAGTCCCAGTACTTCGGGAAACGCTTGAGCGTGATTTGGTAATGGACAAGAGTTCTCCCGTTCTTGGCCTGCCGGGTTTCCACCCCCTTGGGAGGTCCGTCGGGGCCGGCGAAGTACCAGCGGATTTCGTTCAGCCGCATTGATGATCTCGATCCGCTTGCGGGTCTTGATCGCGGCCGCCAGGTTGCTACCGCCGTCACGGAATATGTCGATAAAGGTTTCGTTTCCGCCGCCGGTCTGCGCCGCGAGCATGCCGTCGAGGCTTTTGATTCCCTTCTGTGTGGGCATCGATTTCGAATAGGCCTCGTTGAACAACCACTCGAAATACTTGCAATGCATCTTGATGGCGAAATCATCATCGGACGTGACGCGTCCATCCGTGAGTTTTTCCATCGTCGGTAAGATGCCATACTGGTCCTTTTTCGCCTTTTGGGCCGCGGGAGGCGTTTTCGGATTGAAGGTGACAGAATCGAATCCCGGCGGCAGCCATTTGAAGAAGGGAATCTTGTCGTCGTTGAAGATCTCCATCTGTCCGAAGCCGACCGCGGGACCGGAGCCCTTGCCTTGCTTGATGTTCGAGAACCCGGTCTCGTGGAAGAAGATGACCAGCATGTGCTCCCGAGTGACCGGTTGACTCGTCCACAAGTAGGTCGACAGTTTCTTGCAGACATCGCGCATGGACAGCGCCGCGGACGAGTCCCAGGCGCTCGATCGCTCTGCCCAGATCGGGCCGGGGCACGTTGCGGCCGAGCCCGATCTGCTATGATGGAGCTCGAGCGGGGGACAGACGGGTTGGGGCCAATTCCCGTCTCAACTGGGGCAGGTTCGGAAGCGGGGGCGAGCATGGGGCCGCGCTGGGGGTTCGGGCCGGTCTTCGCCAATGAATGGCTCACGACCTCGCGCCGCTGGCAGGTCTACGCCGGGCGCGCCCTTTTCGTCGGGGTGCTGCTGGTGGGCCTCTGGAGCGTCTGGGTATCACGAACCTCAGGGCAGACGGTTCCGACGATCCAACCTCTGGGCGGAGATCGGGGAGGGCTTCTTCAACGCGATCGTCTTCACGCAGCTCAGCCTCGTCCTCCTGGTCGCGCCCGCGGCAACGGCCGGAACGATCTGCGAGGACCGCTCCAGCGGCAGGCTGGCGCAGCTATTGGCCACCGACCTTTCTGATGCCGAGATCGTGCTGGGCAAGCTGGGGCGCGGCTGGTGCCCGTTGTGGGATTGGTCGCCTGTGCGCTGCCGGCGCTGGCGATGTGCGTTCTCATGGGCGGCGTCGATCCGCTGGCGCTGGCCGGCGCAGTTTCTGATCACCGTCTGCCTCGGGATCTTCGGCTTCGCACTGGCTTTGGCCTTCTCGGTCTGGGCCGCCAAGCCGTACGAGGCCATCCTGGCGACTTATGCGTTCTTCATGGTCTGGCTCTTGGCGATCCCGACCTGGGACAACCTCGGTAGTCACTGGGGCTTTCCTACGTCGCCGGACTGGTTGATCTGGTCCCATCCCTTTTACCTCGCCTTCGCTCCCTACGTGCAGCCGGGCAAGGTCGGCGTACTCGATTATCTCGCATTCGGGGCGGCCATGCTCATCAGCTCGTCGGCGCTTTTGGCGCTGGTCATCGGCAGGATGCGGGCCGTGATCGCCGCAGAAGGAGACCGCTCCGCCTCCCGGCTGGCCGCGCGCGGCGTCCTGGGCATTTCGATAGTCAGCCAGAGAACTGGCGGCCGGAGCGATCGGATGCTCGATCAGAGCCCCGTGCTCTGGTATGAAACCCAGCGCAAGCAGTACACGCCCTGGATCCGAGCCGTGCTCGGACTGTATTTTCTGCTTGCGATTCTCTTCACTGTTCTGGCCTTGTTGGACAGTTTGTGGATCGGCCGGATAAACCGTGGCTGGCTACCCGGTCAGGTGGCGGCGTTCCTGGTGGCTTGCGGGCTGCCGTTGTTGCTGGTGTCGGCGACCATGGCGGTCGTCGAAGAGCGGGGGCGGGGGAGCCTCGACATCCTGCTGGTGACGCCGGTCGCGACGCGGAGCATCGTGCTGGCCAAGTGGTGGGGCGCGTTCCGCGAGCTGCCACGGGTGCTCGTGCTGCCGCTCTTGGTCGCTGGCGTGGACGCGTGGATCAACGACACGTGGCCCCTGCTGGCCTTACTCGTTGCTTTCATCTGCGCTGATGCCGCCTTCTGGACCAGTGTCGGTCTGGCGCTCTCGACCTGGATTGCGCGGCTGGGACGCGCTTTCGCCGTGGCCGTGGCTGCCTACGCCGTGGTCGGCCTCGGCTGGCCCGTGCTGGTCCGCACGCTCTTCGACGGACCGCTCGGAGTGGGCCTGGCGGCTATCAGCCCCTTCCACGGGTCGTATACCCTGATTGCCAGTCGCGCGTTTCCGAGATTCATCGATGACGCTTTCCTTTGGATTCCGTGCTGGATTGCCGGAGAAACGGTGATCGCCGCCGGGTTGCTGCTCGCGACGCTGGCGACATTTGACCGCTGCCTGGGGCGCATGAGGAGCTTCGGTCGAGAAGCGCCCCGTAGGGCGAGGCGAAGAATCGCGCGGTGGCCG
>CAVRFS010000043.1:0-63182 GCA_963720335.1 uncultured Planctomycetota bacterium
TTTGGATCGACCTCTTCGACCGGAGGTTACCCCGATGGTCAGTTACCATGCGGGCACGACCAATCCGACGCATCTGGACCGCCTCGGCGACGGGCCCGATCACGAAGCGTTGGTCGAATTCGCCACGCGTTATGCCCCGGTGATTCGGCTGTCCCGCCGCCGATCTCGGTTGCGTTGCCGGGCGGAGCTCAGGTCGATGTCGGAGAAGATCCACGCCAATTGAGTCGGGGTCGTTTCGATCGACACCGCGTCACAGGAGGCCGTAGGAAGCTGGAGCGAGCCACGTTCGAGTTGCTTGTACCGGATCGCCAGACCATCGCCGCGATCCCAGTCCTTGATCTTGAGGCGATCACGGCGTCGATTGACGAACAAGAACAGGGGGCGGACGTGGAACCCCGTGCAAAAGCTGTGGCTCGTCGGTTGTCTTCGCGCGGTTCACTTATGCGTTGCGCATTCGCGACGGCAACGGTGATCATACCAACCCGAAGCGTAAGCGAGGATTCCGGCGGCTGCACCCTCGCTTACGCTTATTTATGTTGCGAAGTTCTCTGTCGCCCTGAAAGGGCAACCACAAATCAGCCCGGGGCCATCGCAACGTATCCGTCCGAGCCCTGTAAGGGTGAAACTTGGCCGGCGCCTTGTCGCGCCTTTTCAGGGCTGATTTTCCTTGTTTTCCGCGGGAATTCCCGTTTCCAGGGCGTCGCCCTGGGCTGATTTGTTCAGCCCCCTCGGGGCAAAATACAAAACGGCGCAATACCAAAACCTACGCTTCGGGCTAATATGGCCCGTGGGACATCCCAGCGTGAACCGCTCTAGCTCGACCGATGGACTTTTCCTTTTCCAATGACAACGAGCAAGGTCCCGAGCGGACCGCCAGGGCTTCTTACCAACGTCAGGTCTGCGCCGTCGGGGATACAGCCAATCGCGCTTTTCCCGTGGAATTCGCGGATCTCGGTTCCGTCGGGGTCGCTCGCCCCTACGCTGATCATCGGCGTTGGCGTCACTGTACCCACGATTTCGAGGAGTTCGGTGCCCTGAAGCGTGATCGGCGTTCTGAGTCGCACCGTGGCGGCCGCGGTCCCGTCGTCGTGACAGGTCTCATGGAATGTCGCCACAATGCCGCCTTTCTCGGGGTCGGTAAGTTCTGCTTTGCCTTTGAACATCGCGGGGTCTCCCTCGTTCATGGCCTGGTTGCGTTAGATTGGGGTCACAAGGTTGCCCGAGCGTACTGCGTCACAGGCATGCCGATCAAGCTCTCAGAACACCTCGTACCCGTCAAGCTCGGAGGCCGGATTGGAAAAACACCCAAATGGATGATGCGTCAAGGCAAACGTCGGGGATGGCGACGAGAATGCGCATGTGAGGTGTCCGGAACGTGATGTCAGTGCCGGCGGCCCGCCCTCACGGCCCCGCCTTCCGGAACTCATCGAGCAAGGCCACGAAACCGGGATCGGCGCGGATCGGGTCGAGGTCGGGGTCGGTCGCGACCTCCTCGGCGCTCTTCCAGCCGTGCTTCAGGGCGAGACGGAGGGCGTCCAGGGCGCGGTCCGTGTAGTGGCGGACCAGTCGGGTTGACTCGGCGGAAGGGGGCAACGAAGCGGCGGCACCGGCCGAGAGGGCGAACCCGCAGGCGGAGTGGAAGTAGATGCGGGCGTCGAGGGGAGGCTCCTTGATCATCCCCTCGGCGATCTCGGAGGCCCTTTTGTGGTCGCCGGTCCTGGCCAGGGCGAGCATCAGGTCCAGCGAGTTGAGCTTGGCCTTCGGGTCCTTGGCCAGCTCCTCGCGGATGTCGCGGCACTCGCGGTAATGGGCCATCGCAGAGTCGCGGTCCCCGCGCGAAGGTCGGCCGTGGCGACGTAGTAATGCGCGAGGGCGACGTCCATCTTGGCCGGCACCGACTCCCGCTCGGCCTTGAGCCGCTTGAGAAACCCGTCCAGGGCCTTCTGGTAATATTGGCGGGCGATCTTCGGGTCGCGCGAGTAGATCAGCTCGTAGTTGCCGAGCTTCTCGAGCGACAGGAGCACGTCCCAATGGGCCTGGGTCTCGTCGGGGTTCTGCGCGGCGATCTCCTGGCGGAGCCGAAGCGCCTGCTGGAAATGCTCGCGGCCGGCCTTCGGGTCGCCGAGGGAGACGCTCAGGTCGCCGAGCTTGTCGCTCAGCCCGGCGCGTTCGCGGCGGACCTCGACCTGATCGGCCAGGGCGGGAGAGAACTGGTCGCGCAGCTCGACCTCTTCGCGATACCGTGTCGCGAGCCTTGGCCGGGTCGCCCAGTCGCAGGCGGGCGCGGGCGATGGCACCGAGGATATTGGCCACGCCTCGCTTCGCCTCGTCGTTGGACGGCTCGCGTGCCAGCCATTGCCGGCGAAGGACGAGGGCCTGGTCGAAGAACTTGAGGGCGGCCTCGGCGTCGCCGATCTGGTCCATCTGGAAGTCGCCGAGTGTGGCCTTGGCGCTGGCCTTGACCTTCAGGGGTTCGAGCGCGTCGGGGTCGGCGGCGGCCAGTTGCTCGGCCAGCTCCTCCATGCGGCGGAAGTAGCGGGCGGTCTCGTCGTACCTGCCGTATTCCATCGCGATCTAGCCCGCGCGCTGGTTGATCCCGGCCAGCGTCCGAAGTGCCGAGAGCGAATCCCTCCTTGTCGCGGGCCACCGTGCCGAGCTGCTCCAGGGAGGCGATTGTGGCCTCGAGTCCGGTCAGCGTCGTGTTGATCAACTCTTCGCGCACGGCCTTGCGTTCCCGGGATCGAGGCGAGCCTCTGGTTCAGCAGGACGCTGAGCACTCTCTGGGCCTCGAGCGCGTTTCGGTTCTGGGCGAAGGCGCCTTGCACCAGCGCCTCGGCTTTCTCGCGGGCCTGCTTCTCCTTCTCGCGCGCCAGGGCCTCGGCCTTCGTGGCAGCGATCGCCTCGTTCTTGGCCGCGATCGCCGTCTGCTCGTTCGTCTGCGCGATTTCGCGAGCCTCTGCTTCCTCCTTGTACGACCTGGCGAGTTCTCCGTTGAGCGTCTTCAGCGACACGGCGAAGGCCGCCGATCCGACCGTGATCGCGAATCCCATCAGCACGACGGCGGCGGCCAGGCCGGCGACTCGGGGGTTGCGCTTACACCATCGCCAGAGCCGCTCGGGGGTGCCCACGGGGCGGGCGACGATCGGCTCGCCGTCGAGGAAGCGGCGCAGGTCCTCGGCCATCGCCGCGGCGTCGGGGAAGCGCTTGGCGGGGTCCTTCTGGAGGGCCTTCAGGCAGATCGTCTCCAGGTCCGTCGGCACCTTGGGCTGGAGCCTCGTGGGCGGGACCGGCTCCTGATTCCGGACCAGCTCCAGCGTCTCGAGCGGGTTCGCCCCCTGGAACGGCGGTCGGCCGACGAGCATCTCGTACAGGATCGCCCCCAGGGCAGTATTGGTCGCTCAAGGGGCCGATCTCGCGGGTCTGGCCCCACGCCTGCTCGGGCGCCATGTAGGAAGGGGTGCCCATGATGGCGCCGGAGCGGGTCTGCTGGGAGTCCCCCTCCATCTGCTTGGCCAGGCCGAAGTCGGTGATCTTGGGCTTGCCGTCGAGCGTCAGCAGGACGTTGGCCGGCTTCAGGTCGCGGTGGATGATGCCCCTCGCGTGTGCCTCGGCCATCGCGCGACAAAGCGCCATCACCATCGTCGCCGCCGATCGCGGCGGCTGCGGCTTGCCGCCGATGGATTGGGCGAGGCTGCCCCCGGGGACGAATTCCAGGGAGAAGTACGGCAGCCCCTCGTGGTCGCCGTCCTCGTGAATCTGGACGATACCCGGGTGCTGGATCTGGGCGACGGCGCGGGCCTCGATGTGGAACCGAGCGATCTGGTCGCCCGAGGCGTGCGCCCCGGCCAGGATCATCTTCAGCGCGACCAGGCGATCCAGCCGGACGTGCCTGGCCTTGTAAACGACGCCCATGCCGCCTCGGCCGATCTCCGCGATGATCTCGTAGCCCGGCACGGCCAGCCCGGCCGGCCTCGACGGCCGGCTCGAGGGCGATCGCCGGCCGATCGCCGGGTCGGGCGCGGCGGTGGCTTCGTCCGTCGTCGCGTCGTCCGCCGAGTCCGCGAAGACGTCCATCGCCCCGGATCCCGCGTCCGTCGCGCAACTTCCGCTGGCCGTCTTCGAGCCGACCGAAGAGGGCATGTCGAGCGTTTCGCCCACGCTGGGCGGACGGCATGTCGAGCGTCTCGTCCACGCTGGGCGACGGCGCGACCATCGTCTCGGCGACGGCCGGGCCGCGCTCGCCCGGATTCAGGTCCAGGGTCGGCGCCAGCGGCGGCGCGTCCACTCCGGTCGTGGGGGCCGCCGAGTCGACCGCGATCGTCTCCGTTGCGGGGCCGTCGGGCGGGATGAAGGTCGTGTCGTCCGCTCGTGGGTCGCGCGCTTCGCTCATCGGGCGGCTCCGCTCCGGCTCGTCTCGTCTCGGCCCCGACGGCCGCGTCGGGCGACTATTAACATATCCGATCCCAGCGGAATTATGTCCAGGCAACGACCGGTCGATCATACGCCGGACGTCGCCTGTTCGAACAAGCCGACCAGCCTCGACAGAGTGAGACTGTATGCGAATCGACTTTCGATCATCACCGCGCGGGAGTCACCTGCTCGACCTGCGGATGCCCTGCCCTTGCCCCCAAGTCGATGGAGGATGACTCGCGAGCCAAGGAGATTGGCTACCGCAAATTAATAGTGAAGAAGGCTTTCCGACAATCCCCGCCGATAGCACTTTACGTCGGAGACCGGAGGCAGCGGGTAACGTCCCGCGCTAGGCTCGGCCGGCCCCTCTTCTTCGCGAAGTCTGTGACAGAGCACCCGTCGCTTAAGTGGGACCACCGAGATGATCGACTATGGGGCAGAGGTTCTCTCCGACCAGACCATCGAGAACCTGCTTGAGGCGCATTCTCACCCGGAGTGCTGCCTGCCGCGCGGGGCAGACTCCTTTTTGAAGGCCCCCTCCTCAAAGGCTCGTCAAGCCCCGGTTTTGCCAGGCCAGGGCTCCCGCGGTATGCTGGGAGATGAGATCAGCGCAGGGAGCCACCCAAAGCCCCAGAGTTGGCAGGACTCACGATGATGAACATTGCTCTCACAGACGACCTTCAACGGCTTCTCAGAAAGAAGGTCGAGAACGGCCAGTTCCCGAACGAGGAAGCCGTTGTCGAACAAGCCTTGCGGCTCTTCCTCGTCGAGGAGCCGGATAACGGACAACCCCTCGCGACCTCCGCGACCGAGCCCGAGAAGGAGAACGATGAGGAGGCTCGACCCTGGCGTGGCGTCTACGCTCTGGAGTTTCCTGAGGAGGTTCTTTTCACGAAGCCAATCGACATCCGCCCCGAAAATCTCGATGACTGGCGACCCCAAGGAGTCACGAGCGAGAGACGGCTCCGAGACGAAGATGAGTAACCCTTGGTACGAGGTTGCTGGGCCGGAAGTCCGTTTGACTCAAGGCGATATCATCCTTGAGTGCCCACTCCTCAAGTGGCAACTGGATGACGCAGCCGAAGGTGAGCAGGCGTCCGGCGAGCGTCTGTTCAAGGCGGCTAAGGCGGTAAAGGCCGACGTCGTTGTGATGAGCCAGGCGTGCGACCTGGAACAGGGCAAAGTCTCGGATGTGGTCCTTTGCCCATGCCGCCCGATCTCCAGGTACAAGCCAGTGTGGGAAGAGGCAGAGAGGGCCAGGAAACAGAACCCGACCAACAAGGCTTGTTCTGCGTTCTGCGAAGATATAAAAAATGGCTACGTGTGGAACCTGTTCATGATGGATTCGGTCCAGGAGGGCGAAGTAACCACCGAGCACCGAATCGTTGACTTCCACAGCGTCCATACGGTGCCGCGTAACTTCCTCGATACGCTTGTCGCCGAGCGAGGAGCGAATAGATTACGGTTGCTGCCACCGTACCGCGAACACCTCTCACAATCGTTTGCCAGATTCTTCATGAGGGTTGGGCTGCCCACTCCCATAACCAGGGCCTGGTAGGTCCGAGTGGTTCGGTCCCGAAGCGTGGCACGATAAGGCGAGCAAAATGCCACGTATCGGGAAAGCAGGACCTTGAGGGACCTCCCTGCCCTCGACACATCGTTCCTCCTCAAGCCAATGCGCGTCAGAGCTGCCAAAGGTTTCCTGGTACCTCGCTCTTGGCCCGTCTCCTATCGACACAGGACCTTAGCTCTGAGGGGGCGGCGCGTAGTGATACTTCCCCGCTACCCGACTGCGGGAGGGCCGAGTCAAGCGGAAACTCGTAGCGGCAAAGGTTTCCGGAAGCCTGAGGCCGGATGAATCGCTCTCTCCGGGTCCGAGTTAAGGGCGGCACAACCGGAGTTCTGAGGGACTGAAGAGACTCCCGTTTGTCCCGTGAGAGCCTCTGGTGGTGGTCGCAGCGGACTTCGGGCGATCCCGAAAGGTCTTGTCCGGGCCTGTCACTTTCCAAACCGCGTCAGGTCGACCGACGCGGCCATGATCTTGTATCCTTCCGGGCCCGGGTGCAGGTGGTCGCCCCCATCGACCGCGACTGAGAGGCGCGCGGGCTTCCGGGGATCTCGGGTCGCAGCGTCGAGGTCGATGACCGCGTCAAAGCGGCCCGACTCGCGGATCCACGCGTTGACCTCCTGCGCGCGGCCTCCAGTCCCGGGTTGAAGTAGGACGAGCCCTCGCAGGGCATGAGGGTCGCCCCGTACACCCGGATGCCCCGGGCGTGCGAGCGCAGGATGATCTGGTCGTAGGCGCCGATCAGGTCGCGGGCCGTCGCCGAGCTGCGTCCCCAGGTCGTTGATCCCCTCCAGGACGATCAGCCAGCGCACGCCGGGCTGCGACAGGACGTCGCGGTCCAGCCGCGCCAGGGCGTTCGGCCCCAGGCCGTCGTTCAGCATGCGGTTGCCGCCGAGCCCCTGGTTCAGGACGCCGACGCGGCGCCGCCCGCTCGCCCTCTTGCAGGCGGCGGGCGAGGTGGTCCGTCCAGCGGCCGTTGCCGTCGGTCGGGGAACCCCTGCCGTCGGTGATCGAGTCGCCGAGCACGGCCACCGCGGCGGCATCCGCGTCCTCCACGTCGACGCCGCAGAGGTAGTACCAGTGCGGAGTGCGGGCCGCTTGCGGCAGGTCGGGCTCCGTCACCTTGTCTCCGCCCTGGAGATACGAAGTGCATCGGGCTCCGGGGTGTCCGGTGATCGCCCTGGTCGGGTCCTTGACGCGGATCGTCACCGCCAGATCGGAGAGGGGGGCCAGGTCGAAATCGATCGGGTCCGAGACGATCGGCGCACCGGTCGGGATCGTCACCGAAGTCCGCCCGCCGAACGTGAGCGGCTTGCCGCTCTCGGGCTTGATGGCACCGCCGCCGGCGGACGCGGCCACGTGAGCCGAGAGGATCGTCAGTGACTTCGTCCCGAAGGCATTGGAGAACCGGACACGCAGCCGCTTCCCGCCCAGAGAGACATGGACGACCTGGCGGAGCGTGGAATCGGCGAGCCCCGGTTCGGGCGGCATGTTGGCCGGCTCGGTCAACTGGGGCGAGGCCGCCCACGTCCCGACCCAGCGGCCTTCATCGCCCCTGGCACCGGCCGCCCGTCGACAGTGACGAGGACCAGGGCCAGAAGGCCCGCCGGGCGGGGTCGTGCGATGCGGCTCGTCATCTGGCGGACTCCGGCACTTAGCGCCCGCTCGTCGCCGGGGCGTTCTTGACCTTGATGTAGCGGTCGGCGAACGCCAGGAACGTCGGCCAGTTCGGGCCGGTGGTGTGGCCCCCCTTGTGCTGCCGGAAGGCGAGGTCGCCGTCGGTGAGCCCCGTCTCCACCTCGGGGAACTCGGAAGTCCCCAGGTCCTTCTTGCCCAGCAGCCTGAAGACCGGGCCGGCCGCGACGGCCGCCATGAAGCTCCCGCGCTGATCGACCCACTGCCCCTCGGCCCCCGGACCGGTCGACGCCCCGTAGCTGATGAAGGTCGGCCGCGGCGCGCAGAGGGCGATCAACTCGTGGGCGTCCACCGGCAGATCGCCCGGCGTGAGCGGGCCGCCGTACTTGAGGAAGTTCCCGGCCATCCAGTGATATTCGCCCGAGCCGGTGAGGTTCTCCACCAGCTCGCCGAAGTTGCGGCGGTGCAGCTTGGCCCCGCCCTCGCCCGAGGAGCCGATGAAGCCGATGGCGAAGCGCTGATCGTAGGCCATCGCCACGAGCGCCGCCTTGCCGTAGCGCGAGAGCCCCTCGATCCCGACCTGCTTGGCGTCGACGGCCTTGTCGGTCTCGAAGTAATCCAGGGCGCGGCTGGCCCCCCAGGCCCAGGCCCGCAGGGAACCCCAGTCGTCGGGCTTGCGGGCCTGCCCCTTGTTGCACAGGCCGATGATGCCTTTGGTCAGCCCTCGCGCCGTTGTCGGCCTGGATGCTGTTCGGGACGATGATCGCGTAGCCCCAGCCCTTGGCGAGGACCTGCTGCTGCCACGACGGTCCGCCGCCGCCCGAACCCGCCCGGACGGGCCGGCCTTCGCCTTCGGCGCATCGCCCTTCGGCGTGGCCGCCTTGCCCGGGCGCCGCCCGGCCGGGGGCCGAAGCCGCCGAAGCCGAACTCCATCATCACCGGGACCGGCCCTTTGGCGTCGGCCGGCGTCGTCAGCGTGAGCTGGATGTCGACCTTGATCTGAGGACACTTCGCATTGTCGACGTGGCCCACCAGCCTCTTGGTGACGACCGCCACGTCGCCGACCTTCTCCTCGGTCGTCCCGGTCACTTCCCACGTCACCTTGGGCACGTCCTTGGGAACCCGGCCGTAGACCTCCCGGTCGAAGTCCTCGACGATCTCCGGCCGCCGCTTGTTCCACCACTGCTCGGGGGTCGTGACCTTCTCGCCGTTCTTCAGTGTCAGGGGGTCGGGCAGGTTCGGGTAGGGGTTTGCCTTCGACTCGTCGTAGTTGGCCGCGTTCGGCGCGTTGCGGTTCCTGCCGTCGGCGCCGCGGCGCAGGCTCTTGATCTTGAGCGCCTCCATCATCAGTTTGTGATCTTGCTGGGCGGTCAACTGGAGCGGGGGCGGGGTCGGCCGGCTTCGCGTCCTGCGCGGAGGCAGATACGGCGAGCGTCGAGAGCAAGGCGGCGGCGAGGAGGCACTTTGGCATGGGAGAGGCTCCTGGGACCGAAAGTAGAACGCGTGGAATGATTGATCGTACACGACCCGCGAGCCGATTTCTCGGCCTCGCGGTTCGTCCGGGTTACTCACGCGAGGATCGCCTTGTGGACGACCCCCTTCACGTCGGTCAGCCGCATGTCGCGTCCGGCGTAGCGGTAGGTCAGTCGCTCGTGATCGAGCCCGAGCAGGTGGAGGATCGTGGCGTGCAGATCATGCACGTGCATCGGGTTCTCGACGGCCTCGTAGCCGAGCTCGTCGGTCTGGCCATAGGCGATCCCCGGCTTGGTGCCCCCTCCGGCCAGCCAGAGGGAGAACCCCTTGTTGTTGTGGTCGCGGCCGTCGGAGTTCTGGCCGTGCGGCGTGCGGCCGAACTCGCCGCCCCAGATCACCAGCGTCTCGTCCAGCAGCCCCCGCGTGCGCAGGTCCGTCAGCAGGCCGGCGATCGGCCGGTCGACGGCCCGGGCGTTCCGGGCGTGGCCGGCCTTCAGGCCGCGGTGCTGGTCCCAGTCGCCGTGCGTGAGCTCGACGAAGCGGACGCCGGCCTCGACGAAGCGCCGGGCCAGCAGGCACTGGCGGCCGAAGTCGCCGGTCGCCGGGTCGTCGAGTCCGTACAGGCTCTTCGTCGCCGCCGACTCGCCCGCGAGGTCCATGACACCGGGGAGCTTCCCCTGCATGCGGAAGGCGAGCTCGTACGACTCGATGACCCCTTCGACCCCGGGGTCGACCCGCTCGCGCTCGATCAATTCGCGGTTCATCGACTGGACGAGGTCGAGCTGAAGGCGCTGGGCCGCGGGGTCGAGCCGCGGGTTCTTGATGTTGCCGACCCGTGCGTCGGCGATCGGCTGGCCCTCGTTGCCGATGCGGGTCGCCTGGCAGGCCGCCGGCAGGAACGCGCTGCCGTAGTTCTGTGCGCCGCCGTTGCGCCCGGTCGGCTTCACCGAGATGAACCCGGGCAGGTCGTCGCTCTCGGTCCCGAGGCCGTAGAGCGTCCACGCCCCGAGCGAGGGCCGGATGAACTGCGAGCTGCCGGTGTGCAGCATCAGGTAGGCCTCCGGGTGGGCCGGCAGGTCGGTCTGCATGCTGCGGATGACGCACAGCTCGTCGGCGTGCGCGGCGACCTCGGGGAAAAGCTCCGAGACCCAGAGCCCGCTCTCGCCGCGCTTCTGGAACTTCCACGGCGAGCCCATCAGCTTCGCGCCGGGGATGCGGCCCGGCCGGTCCGACGCCTTGCCGTCGGCCGAAGAAAGCTCCGGCTTGTAGTCGAAGGTGTCGACGTGCGACGGCGCCCCGTTCATGCAGAGGAAGATCACCTTCTTGGCGCGGGCCGGGAAATGCGGGGCTTTCGGCGCGAGCGGCGAGTCCTTCGAGCCCGCCCCGGCCGCCATCGACGACAGGCCGGCGAACGCCAGGTAGCCGAACCCGGAGGAGATGCCCTTCAAGAGGTCGCGACGCGAGAGTCCGCGCGGATTCATCGGATTGGTCCTCTATTCGCCTCGGACGCCCGTGATCAGTACAGGTATCGGAACTCGGCGCTGGCGAAGAGCGCCTGGCAGAACGCCGACCAGGCCGCACGCGCCGGGTCGGTCCCGCCGCGCGTGCGGCGAAGTCGCGGAGGAACGCGAGGGCGCGCTCCCGCTCCCCGGCCGTCGGCGGACCGCGCGAGGGCGAGCCGATAGGCCCGATCGACCCGCCGCGCATCGTCCCCCTCGACGGCGCGGACCCGTTCGGCCAGGGCCTCGGCTTGCCGCGAGACGAACGTGCCGTTCATGAAGTAGAGCGCCTGGGCCGGGCCGGTCGTCGTGGCCCGCTCGCCCGTCACGAGGCTCGGGTCGGCGAAGTCGAAAAGCGCGAGCGATTCGAGCAATCCGGTCCCGGACCACCGGCAGGTAGACCGATCGATGCGGGTCCGAGGCATCCAGGCCGGCGACACGCAGGAACAAGGCCAGGCCCTCGCCGGTGCGCGCCACCGCCGACCCGACCGGCGGCTCCGGCGCGAGCCGGCCGCTCACGAACAGCAGGGCATCGCGCAACGCCTCGGCCTCGAGCCGGCGCTTGCTCATCCGCCAGACGAGGGCGTTGTCGGGGTCGGCCTCGAAGTTGTGCGGATCGTGGGCCGAGTCGAGCCCGTAGGCCCGGCTGAGCACGATCCGGCGGATCAGTCGCTTGATCGACCAGCCGTCGGCCATGAAGTCGACGGCCAGCGTGTCGAGCAGTTCCGGGTGGCTCGGCCGCTGGCCGGCGGCGCCGAAGTTGTCGGGTGTTGGTACCAGGCCGCGGCCGAACAGGTGCAGCCAGACCCGGTTGACGATCACGCGGGCGGTCAGCGGATTCGCGGGCGAGGCGAGCCAGTCGGCCAGCTCACGACGTCCGCTCCCCGCCGCGATCGGTGCAGGCGTCTCGGCGCAGAGCACCCGGACGAGCCCGCGAGGGACGACCTCGCCGGGCTGGTCGAGCTCCCCGCGCACGTAGAGCGGGCTGTCGACGGCCTCGTCCCGCTCGCGGACTCCCATCGCGAACGTGCGGGGCGGGCCGCCGGGCCGGTCGATCAGCAGGCGATAGCGGACCGTCGCGAGCATCGAGTTGGCCCGCCGGAGCCGGTCCCGATTCGCCTCGCCCGGCGGGATCGAGTCGCGTTCGCGGACCAAGGCGGCGAGGCGATCTTCCATCGCGGCCCGCTGCCCGGCCGTGAGCGCGGGCGACTGCCGGCGGCACGCCCGCGCCGGCGTGGCAGCTCGATCAGCGGCGACGCGTTGAAGTTCGGGAAGACGCCCGCCAGCGTGCCCGAGCAGGTCTGGGTGCTGCGGAAGATGCCCGAGAGGGCGTAGTAGTCGCGCTGCGGGATCGGGTCCATCTTGTGGTCGTGGCAGCGGGCGCAGGCGACCGTGAGCCCGAGGAAGGCTCGCGTGGTCGCCTCGATCTGCTCGTCGACCACGTCCAGCACGAACTGCCCGCGGTTCTCCGCGTCGTGGGCCTTGCTGCCCAGGGCGAGGAACCCGGTCGCGATGATCTGATCGGCCCGCTTGCGGTCGTCATCGGCCGGGAGGAGGTCGCCGGCGATCTGCTCGCGGACGAACTGGTCGTAAGGCTTGTCGGCGTTGAACGAGGCGATGGCCCAGTCGCGGTAGCGCCAGGCCTGGGGGTAGGTGAAGTTCGTCTTGCCGCTCGACTCGGCGAACCGCGCCACGTCGAGCCAGTGCCGGCCCCAGCGCTCGCCGAAGCGGGGCGAGGCGAGCAGCCGATCGACGACCTTGCCGAAGGCGTCGGGCGAGTCGTCCCGGAGGAAGGCGTCGAGCTCCTCGGGCGTGGGCGGCAGGCCGATGAGATCGAACGTCACCCGGCGAAGGAGCCTCGGCCGGTCGGCGTCGGCGACCGGGGCGAGCCCTCGGGATTCGAGCGCCGCCAGGAGGAACCGGTCGATGTCGCCGCGCGGCCAGTCCGCCCGCTTCACGGCCGGCGGCGGCGGACTTCTTCGGCGGCCGGAACGACCAGAACTCCCGCCCCTTCGCGAGATCGATCGAAGGACGCGCCGCGACGCCCGTCGGCCCGGTCCTGGGGTCGGGCGCGCCCATCTTGACCCAGGCCTCGAAGTCGGCGACGACGGCGTCGGGGAGCTTCGCCTTGGGGGGCATGCGAAGCTCGTCGTCGCGGTAGCGGATCGCCCGGATGAGCAGGCTCTCGTCGGGGTTGCCGGGCACGATCGCGGGGCCGGAGTCGCCCCCGAGGCGGAGGGCCTCCCGGCTGTCGAGCCGGAGCCCGCCCCTCAGCTTCTCGGCCGTGCTCGCGTGGCACTTTCCGCATTGCGTCGCCAGGACGGGCCGGATCTTCGCCTCGAAGAATGCCTCCTGCTCAGGCGTGATGGCGGGCGTCGGCGGATGTCCGCGCCCGGCGGCTTCTCCTTCGGGGTGTCGGGCCTGGCGGCCGCGCCGCCGGGCCTCTGCGGGAAGGACTTGCGGTATTCCGACAACGAGAGGAACCCGTCGCGGTCCGTGTCGAGCCGGCGGAACATCGGCTCGATCGTGGCGGCGGCGTTCCGCATGCGAGGAGAAGAACGCAGGAAGTCCCGGTACTCCTCGAGCGACAGCCGGCCGTCGAGGTCGGCGTCGCCGAGGACGAAGATCCGCTCCGGGTCGAAAGCGGGGAATCGCTGCGTCTGGGCCGTCGACCCGGCCCGCGAGCAGGAGGACGATGACCGGTACCAATCGGGCCGAGAATCCCGTCATGTGTGAGTGGCTCCTCTCGTCGTTCGCCGTGGGGGCCGTCCGGTCCCGGTTCGGGGATTGTGCTACGGAGTCAGAGACTGCAGGTAGGCGACCAGGTCGGCCAGTTGCTCGGGTGTCAGGCTCGCCGCGATCCCCTCCGGCATCGCCGACGGCTCCTGCCTCCGGCGTTCCTCGATGTCCGACCGCTTCAGCTCGTGCAGGGCACCCGAGGACTCGCGGATCTGGACGGTCGAGGCCCCCTCGCCGACGACGAAGCCGGTGAAGACCCGGCCGTCGGCCATCGCGAAGCCGTAGGACTCGTACCCCTGGGCAATCTTGACGCTGGGCTTCAGGATCGACTCCACGAGCTCGGCGGGGCTGTAGCGCTTGCCGATGTCCACCAGGTGCGGCCCCTTGGGCGTCTGGCCGTCGGCGTCGGTGTGGCAGGCGCGGCACGACTGGGCGGCGAAGAGGCTCTTGCCTCGCTCCGCATCCCCCTTCGCCTGGAGTGCCCGCCTCGCGGCGGCCTCGTAGGACATGTTGCCGATCTGGTCCGCGTTCTTCGGGTCGGCCTTGGCGATGACCACACGGATCTCCTCCTCGGCCTTTGGCAGGTCCGCCCCCGAGTCGGCCGGCAGCCCCTTGAGGCGGACGCGCCTGCCGGGCGAGCTCGCCGCGGAGGAACGTCACGGTCTCGGGGTCGCCGTCCAGCACGGCCGCCTTGAGGACCGAGGCGATCCGCCCGCTCGCCTCCCACTCCCGGGGATCGAAGTACGGGCCGGTCGTGTCGGGCCGGATGCCCCACCAGCTTCCTTGATAGTCCGCCTCGCGGTGATAGAGACGCACCAGCGTGGCCAGGATGTCGCGACGCGCCTCGGGGGAACGGGTCGTGGCCAGCTTCTTGACGAGACCCTCGACGGCCTTCGGCTCGTGCAGGGACCGCAAGGCGCGGAGAGCCCCCTCGCGATGGGGGCCGTCGATCGCATCCAGGCAGGCGTCCACCGCCCGGAGCGAGACCAACGCTCGCATGGCCAGGTGGGGCACGACCCGGTCCGGGTCGGGCTGGGCATTCACGGGCCTCTTCGTCGGCATCGGCGAGCCTTCGGGGCGCGAGGTCAGGGGGACGAGGCTCGCCGCCACCGAAGCGTCCCCGAGTCGCCCGAGCGCGATCACGGCCTGTGCCCGGACCCGCGGCGAGGGGTCCGCCAGGGCCGCGAGGAACGGGGCCGTCTCGACGCCGTCGAGCTCCGTCTTGCGGTCGGCCAGCGCCCGGAGTGCGAACTCGCGGACGGCGTCGTCGCCGAGGAGCTTCCGCAAGACGCCGTGCGCCCCGGTGCCATCGAGCTGCTTGAGCGCGAAAAGGGCCGCGACTCGCCCGTGCAAGGGCTTCGAGGGATCGGATGCCAGGTCGGTGAGGGCGCGGGTCGTCTCCGGAGCTCGCCCGCGACGGATGATCTCGCGCTGAAAATCGAACCGCGAGGCCGCATTGGGGCCGCACAGCCCGTCGATGAGTTCGGGCAGGCCGGCCGCCCTCGGGTCGCGACGGCCGGTCGCCGTCCAACCGGGCGGGGCGACGCATGCGAGGAACCCGACCTGCGGCCCGACGTAGACGCTGGCCTCGCCCCCGCGCCAGCTCGCCACGTAGAGCCGGCCGTCGCCGCCCAGGTCCATGCCCGTTGGCCGCGGGATCGACAGGAAGACGCTCTGATCGGCCCGGAACGTGGCCCCGGCGGGCTTCAGGTCGTGCCGGTAGACCTCGCTCCGGCCCCAGTCGCCGGTGAGGAGCACGCCGCGATAAGCCTCGGGCCAGCGCTCGTCGTGCAAGGACAGGGCACCCGTCCCGCCCCCCTGGCCGAAGGCGCCGAGGGGTGGCATGATCTCGTCCGGGAAGTTGGCGAACCTCTGCGAGTATCCGTAGTCGGCGGTCTGGATCAGGTGGCTCACGCGCACATCCCAGCCGGCCCCGTCGTTGGTGTTGTCCCTGGTGAAGAGGTTCAGGTACGGGTCGATCGCGATGGCGAACGGGTTGCGGAGCCCGATCGCGAAGACCTCCAGCTCCGTGCCGTCGGGCCGGACGCGGAGGATGCCGCCCCCGCGCTGCGACAGCGTCGTGCCGTCCTTCCCCTTCGCCCCGTGGAACCCGTAGTCGCCGACGGCGATGTAGATCCAGCCGTCGAGCCCCATGCGGATGCCGTTGGTCGTGTGGTCGCCGCCCCGTTCGTCGATCTGGCTGGTCGTCAAGCCCGAGACGAGCACGTCCTGGCGGTCGGAGGTGCCGTCGCCGTCCTCGTCGACGAAACACGCTCAGGAGCGGCGGGTGCAGGACCCAGACCTTGCCATCCTGGGCGATCACGCCGCGCGGGTGTTCCATCTTCGCGAACACGTTCACGCGGTCGGCCTTGCCGTCGCCGTCGTCGTCGACGCAGCGCACGACCCGGCCGCCCCCGGGCGTGCGGCCGAGCGACCCTTGCTCGTCCACGGCCACATAGACCGCGCCGTCCGGGGCCACCGACAGGGTCACCGGGTAGCCGACCTTCGGCGGGGCCGCGAACAGGCTGACCTTGAACCCGGGCGGGGCCTTCACGACCTCGCCGATCGTCTTGTCGTCGATCGGCTTGGGAGGTCTGTTCCCGCCCGGCGGCCCGAAGTTGAATTGGGGGCGATAGCCGTCCTTCTTTCCCGCGATCTGATCCGCGATCGAGGCGGTCCTCTTTTCGGCGAACGTCCGCAGGTCGGGGGCCGTCGCGCGCCCGGGGGGACCGAAGCCGACGGGCGGCTCCGCCCGCTCGGCCCGCGCCGCCTCCTCCCGCTCGACGATCGCCTTCGTCGCGCCCTCGATCGCGGCGGCATCGGCCAGGAGGCGATCCTTGCGGAAGACCGTCGTCGCAAGCTCCTTGAGGATCTTCTGATGGGCTTCGCGGACCTCCTTGATGGCGAGCAGCCGGTCGGCCAGCCGGTTCTCACCGCCGTAGGGTCGGGCGAGGCTCATGTCCATGAGCTGATCGGCCGACCCCATCATCGCGAAGTTCGCGAACGACAGCTCCTGGTCGCCCGGGATGAAGACGAACCGATTCGTCTTCGGGTCCAGGAAGAGGGAGTAGTTGTAACCAAGCGTGAAGAAGCCGTCGGCGTTCGCGATCATCGCCTGGACGGCCATGAACCGCAGGAACTTGTCGACGTCGAGGTACGAGGCGATCTCCTTGCGGAACTTCTGCATCGTCGCCTTGCTGGACGAGGCGGACGAACTCGATGAGGCGCTTGGCCTCGTCCGGACTCGGCTCGGCCAGCGGCCGATACGGCCCCCGGTATTTCTCCCAGTCGTCGCCGAGGAAGTCGAGGCCGCGGAGGCCTTGCGGCCTCAGGAGCAGTCCCTTGTCGGTGTGGAAGCGGTCCTTCAGGAACGCCCGGTCCACGGGCTCGACGAGGGTATACAGGCCGAGGTAGGCCTTGTCGTGACGGCCCGGGACGGTGAGCGTCACCTCGGCCAAGGCCGTGCGGGGGGCCGGCACGCCCGCCTCGCGGAAGAGGGCGAAGGCGAGCGCCTCGCGAGCCTTCGCGGGGTCGAGCGCGCCGCTTTGCAGCCCGATCGCATGGAGCCCGTGGAAATCCTGGTTGTCGGAGCGTTCCAGATCGACCAGGAACGAGCGCTTCAGGCCCCCCGCCGACGCCATGTAGGAGGCGTTCCCCGAATAGCGGAGGCCCACGCCCTTGTAAGTCCTGCCCTCCGCGGTCACGGCCCCGCGCGCCCAGGGGAACTCGACCCCGAAGAGGTTCCGCTCGCTCTCCCGCTCCCCCGGGCGCTTCGGCCGCGGGGCCGGCGGGGGGCCTCCGAAGGCGGCCGGGGGCGGGGGTTGCATGGCCTGGTATTCGTCCGCCGGGATCTCGATGTGGAGGTTCACGACCCTGGTCAGGCCGAAGAGGTCCGCGCCGGCCGCCTTCCCTTCGCGTCGCCGTCATCCGCGCTCGCCGAGACCAGCACGGCCGGGCCGGCGAGGAAGATCGCGGAGCAGGTCAGCGCGGTCGCTACGGCGAGGACTCGTCGACGCATGGGGTGACCTCAAAAGGAGTTAGCCGTGGAATCGCTGATGGGATCGTCCGGGTGCCGACGACTCCCCTAAGAGTACAGATGCGATCCGAGAGTTCGTGTCGCGCGCCCGACGCGGATTTTTTCCATGGACCGAAACAAGGCGAGAGCAATCGCTGGATAGAGCCGGCTCCTACAAGGCCCGTGAGTAGCAATGGACCAGAAAACTGGAATAGGCCCGCCATCGGCCATCAGCAGTGAGTGCGACCCAGCCGTTGGGCGATTCCGAACTTACGAGAGAGGCAGCCTCCAAGCAGGGCGAAAGCCAATTGCGGCAAGCCAAGCAGGACAAGAGCTACGGAGCCTACGCTTGCGATTTGCCAGACGAGGACGCGAGGCCGGGGTGGTCCGATGGCGCTGCTAATGGTTGGGAGCAATGGTTCGAGGTAGGTATCCGCCACCATTTGGGGTGAGAGAACTACCAAGGCGACGTAAAGGGCCAATGCCAACACGCCGAACGCCTCGAATCCCAGAAGGAACGGACGGCTTCCGGGACGCCGTTGACGGGCCAGCAGGCCCACCGCCAGGACGTTCCCCATCGGCAGGGCACCCACGCATCAATAGATTCACTCGTTCGGGGACCGAATACAGGCATGGCACGTATCGCCGCGAAATCTAGTGCGGCGATGGCGACGAAGACCATGACCCAGGCGATTCGGAAGCGGGGTGCTTTCACGGCCCCTCCTTGGTCGTAGAAGTCGGCTTATACGTCGAGTTCGGGCAGAAATCGGGGCAAAACAGCCTGAGTTCGGCCCCGTAGACCCGGAAAAACTCGTCGTATAACGATCTTATTCCAGTTTTCTGTTCCATTGCTACTCACCCCCCTACAAAACGATAACAAAAAGACCCCTTGCCCCGCAGTGCATGGCATTGGTCTCTACACAAACCTCTATGGCAAAGATTCCCCCCCCTTTTCGCAAGGGAGGGTAAGTTTAGTCGCGGATACATGTGTAATTTACCCAATACTGCGAGGAGAGGGGTGGCGAGGGGCCGGTTGAAGAGGGGCGACGCTGGCCTTTACGTTCATTTTGTTATTGCCTCGAATGACGGCGCGAGCCCGTCGTGGACCGGTTCGCGAGACGATCGAACGGCAATGCCGTCGAACGTGCGGTAATGTGTCCTTACAGGATGGCGTGGAGGACTTCGCCCCGGCTGATCGGGTGAGGCCGGCCGAGCGGGTCGTGGTACTCAGTCTGCGGGGCATAGCCCAGGCAGTGAAAGATGGTCGCCGACAGGTCCTCGGGCGGTACTCGTCCGTCGCGGGGTAGGCCCCAATCCGGTCCGACGAACCGTAGACCTGTCCGCCTCGGATACCCCCTCCCGCCATCGTGACGGAGAAGACCGAGCCCCAGTGGTTACGACCTCCGTTGCCGTCCAGACGAGGCGTGCGACCGAATTCGGCCATGCACACGACGAGCGTCTCATCCAGTAGCCCGCGACGGTCCAGGTCCTCGATCAGGGCCGAGTAGGCCCGATCGGTCGGCGGAACGAGGACCTCCTTGAGCCGGGATGATTCCTTGACATGGCTGTCCCAGCAGGGATTGGCCGGGGGCTCGTCGGCGCCTCGATACCAGTTGACCTGCACCAGCCGGACCCCGGCCTCGACCAATCGGCGCGCCAGGAGCACACTTTGGCCGAATGGCGTTGCTCCATAGCGATCCCGGTTGACTCGGGCTCTTCCTCCAGATGGAATGCCTGCCGGGCCCCGGAGGAGCCCAGGAGATCGAACGCCTGTCGGGCCTGCTCATCGAACGTCGCGGCCGAGGGATTGTGATCGAGGGCGTCGAGTGCCCGCTGGATTCCGCCCAGAAGGTCTTTCCGTCGCCCCAGGCGAACGTGGTCGATGTCGGCGGGTAAGTCAAACTCCTGGATCGTGTAACCCTCAGGGGTCAGTCGGGCGTTCAGGAGCCAGGGGTCGGATATTCGCCCCAGGAACCCCGCATCCTGGCCCGGCCAGACGCTCCCGTCGGTGTTGAAGATCCGGTGCGGGAGCGTGACGGATGGCGGCAACCCGCCTCGGGCCTTGATGACCCGCCCGAGCGTTGCTCCCAGGCTGGGAGCATCATTCGGTGCCCCCGGATTGGCGTTCTCGAAGTTCATCGGCTGGTGGGGCTGCCCCGTGAGCATATAGTAGCCGCTGGACGAGTGGGCGTTGTCACCCGTCGAGACGGCCCGAAGGATACAGATCTTGTCGGCGACCAGGGCCGTACGAGGCAGCAACTCGGAGATCGACAAGCCGGGGACCGTCGTGGCGATCGGGCCGAAATCACCTCGGACTTCGGCGGGGGCGTCCGGCTTGGGGTCCCAGGTCGAGTGCTGGGACGGGCCGCCCATCAGGAACAAGAGGATGCACGACCTCGCCCGGCCGAAAGAGGACGTGCTCGACGTCGGGCTGTCCGCCCTCGCTGCCGACCGGATCAGGTCGGTCAGGTTCAACCCCGCACCGAGGAACCCCAGGCCGCCGATGCGGATCACCTCACGGCGGTTCCAGCCATCGCAGAGACGCACGCCTGGTCCGAGCAGACGGAGCATGGGGCCTCACTACGAAAGGGGGTTCGAAGGGATGAAAAACAGTTGTTGAACAAGGGTGACTATAGCGATAGTGGGGGTTCGCATCAAGGGCCGGGCTTCCACGTTCACGACTCGTTACAGCGGTTTACACTCGGGTTGCCCACGGTTCATACTAGCCCGAAGCGTCAGCGAGGATTCCGGCTGTGTCGCCTCGATTGTTGGCGTGATGAGCGAGAGTATTCTCCAAGCGCGGCGGAAAAACCGATAAAATCACTAGAGTCGTCTCGAATCGAGCCAGTCGCAAGGCCCGCCGGAATGCACGCCGAACTCGGATCCCAATGGATCGAGAGCCCGGGGGTCCACAAGGGCGTGTCCTCTGTACGGGTACGGTGGCTCGGCCCGCGGATGTGCGATCCAAGGAGGCGACCATGACACCGAGACGACGAGTACAGATGTTCGTCGTTCTCGCGGCGTCGCTCAGCCTTCTCACCGCAGGCGGATGCGGCTTCGGCCCGATGGTGCTGGAGCGGTCGCACGGCCGGTACACAGAGGCCGTCCGACATGTCGACGAGGAACAGCTCCTCCGCAACCTTGTCCATATGCGGTACAACGAAATCCCACTCAACCTTAACGTGTCGTCGATCGCCGCCCAGTACGAGCTGGCCGGTGGCGCCGAGGCCCGGCCGTTTTTCGGGACGCCCAATCCGCGGGGAGGACGTTCCGGACCTTTACTTCGGTTCTCCCGGACGTGAATGCCAGCGGCGCGAACCGGCCGACCATCACACTCATTCCGTCGGACAGTGGCGACGCGGTTGAAAAGTTCCTGACACCGATCTCGGCCGAGACGCTCCTCTTTCTGGCTGAGACGAGCTGGCCCGTGTCGACCGTCATGCGGCTCTGGGTGGAACGCCTCAACGGAGTGCCGAACGCCGCCTCGGCCAGCGGCCCGCAACGGGACCAGGTCCCGGACTTCGAGCGGTTTCGCAGGATTGCCGACCTCGTCCAGATGGTCCGAAGCCTGCGACTCGGCGACGTCCGCCCGGAGGAACACTTCGTCGAAGTCGGCGGCCCACTGCCAAGGGCGGCAGTGACATGCCGCAGCGGCCGTCGAGGCTGCCAAGAACGGACTGGAATATCGCCCCCGTGACAACGGTGACTTACTGGTCAACTCGTGCGCAAGGAACATCGGCTTGCCCTCCAGGTAAACCCCGGGGCCCTCGGTCATCCCATCCTTGATGAGACTGGCTAGTCTCCTGAATCTACAACCTCATCAACCCCGATATGAAATCGTCGTCAACCCAGGAGTCATCCCTGACCCGCGGCAGTGGCGAGCCCGCTCACCGGCGAGCTGAATGTCAGCCTGAGATCATCGGCCCAGGTCCACTTCTACCTGGCCAACGGGGTCGAGATGCCGGAGGAGCATCTCGCCAAAGGACTCGTCCGGCTTCCAATGGGCCCTGATGGCAGGCCCTTCGACGAACGGGTCATCACCGACTGATCTTTTCACGGTGCATGCTTGTCCGGGACATAAGCCGCCGCCGTTTGCCTTCGTCGCGATCAAGTACCGCGACTATTGGTATTACATCGACGATCGAGACCAATCGAGCAAGGCAACCTTCGCCCTGATGCTCTCACTCAGCAAGCTCGATTTCGGCCGTCAGTCGCCGGCGCACCATTTCTTACCCTTCCGGTCGGCAGGTAGTGCGCATGTGTGCCGCGCCACCATGGCTCATGATGACTCGCGTTCAGCCGGTAAACGTGAGCGAGCGTGGGAACGAGGTTTCCCGTCGTATCGAGCGACGGATTCGGATTGTCGACCCGGAGATGCCGCTACAGTCTCTAAAATGAAGCGGAAAACCTCGTCGACTTGGTCAGTCGAAGAGCTTGCATGAAATGCAAGTCGGGGCGACTGGACACCGTTGGAACTTTTCCTGGCCGGCGTTCGGCGTGGGATGAGGGTTTGCGGTGCCGATTTGGTGTCGAAACCACAGGCTAAATGCGACGTTACATCCCGCCAACGGATTGCGGAACGGGCACGATTTCAACCATTTCTCTTTCGATGCGACGCGATTCGAGGTAATCGAACCTCATTTCCTGCGACTAATCTGGTAGGCAGGCTCTGTCGAAGCTTCAGGGGACTCAATTGGAAACCGACTGGGACGCCATCGTTCGAGATCAGGTCCCACTGTCTACCGCTGCGCATGGCACTTCCTTGGCCAGGCCGCGGATGCTGAAGATGTGACCCAGGAGGTTTTTATGGATGCTTACCGGCTGCATCGCAGGCGGTCCGTCAATAACTGGCCGGCTCTGCTGCGGCGACTGGTGGTGTGTCGGGCCTTGGATCGGATTCGCCGACGGCGACCGAGCCTCACGATCAATGGCCTCTCGCTGGCGGCATCTGATGCCGAGCCCGAATCGGACCTCATCGCCGCCGAATTAGCCGAAAGGCTCCGCGAGGCGATTGCCAGCCTTCCCGACCGGGAAGGCGAGGTCTTCTCTCTTCGCTACTTCGAAGACCTTTCCAACGAGCAAATCGCCGAAGCCCTGGACATGCAGTCGGGGGCTGTTGCTGCGGCTCTGCACAAGGCCCGCGCCAAGCTCGAAACTCTTTTGCAGCCGCCCCTGGAGGAGAAAAAACATGCACGGTGAATCCGATCAACCCGATTCCGTCGACGAGCTTTCCGGTGATCTTCAAGCGGTCATCGAGTGCTTGAAGCGGCCCCGGTCCCCGAAGCGTCGATGAAGCGAGCCCTTGAACGGCGCGAGTTGTGGCTCGCCCGTTCGAATGGACCGCGCACCGAGTGCGACAGAAGGCGGTGCTTGGAGTCGCAGCCGTGGTGTGTCTCGCGCTCGGGTTCTGGTTCTCACGCCCCTCGGATCTGTGGGCCGAGGTCGTGAATGCCGTCCAAGCCAAGCCCTGGATTCACGGAACGCTCCGAAGCGCCGAGCCAGGTGAATCGCGAGAGTTCTGGATCTCGACGTCGCGAGCAGTCGGCGGAGCGCGCTCCGCGGAACAAATCACCTATTTCGACGATCGGCTGCGGATCACGCACCAGTATGAGCCCCAGAAGAAGGTTTTGTATCGACTGCCATCCTCGTCGGCGGAACTGGGCCAGGGGCAACAACTCCTGGAGATCTTTCAGGGGTTGTTTCGCGGAGACGCGGAACTCAAAGCCCAGCTTTCCGGCTTGATTCTGAAAGATCAGAACCACGCAGACGGAGAAGGACGGACGAAGATGGAACGAGTACGAGCTTGTCTTTCAGATCCCAGCCAGGCCGGACGACGATGCCCGCATGACGTTTGTCGTGGACACGCAAACGCGTTTGCCTCACTCGATGACGTGGACCAGCGACGCTGGCGAGGCTGGCGAGTTTATCTTCGACTACCCCGAAAACGGACCTGCCGACATCTATGCGCTCGGAGTTCCCAAGGACGCCAAACTCATCGACCGCGTGCCAACGGGTGACATAGTGCGCATTCTGGCCGGTATCGAAGCGGGCCGAGACCGCTTCGACGATTTTCACGCCATCGTGATCCGAGATCTCCCGCCCGACATGTTGCCCGGCCGCGGCCCCGGCCGAAAATTCCCCATGGCATTCCTTGTGTGGAAAAAGGGGGCGTGTTGGCGGGTCGAAATCGGGATGGCCGCGGCATTGCTGGAGTTCCCCGATCCCCCGAACAAGAATAGAGCGGAGTGGGTGCGCGAGGCGTGCAAGAAGGCAGTCTTCGATACAGTGAGCGTCTGCGACGGCAAGGCGGTTTATGAGGCGATCTAAGCGGTGGTGCAACACGCGGAAACTTCAAATTAGTCGAAGCGGGGCATCAAGGCATTTCGAGCCCGGAAGCGATGCACCGCCATGCCCGCCCGTTGGTGCTATCCTGTCACTTTCAATCCGCCCAATGATCGAACCGAGGAGGTTGTGAACCTCAACCCCCCCGAAGGACCGCCGAATACCATCCTCGTGACTTCTTGCGTAGTGGACATGCGTGGTCGCGATCCGGCCAACACGTTAGCGTTTATGCGCTTTTGGCTCGATCCCATGCGAGGTTACGCGGTCGTGCGCAGGACAGCTTCCGCGCGGACCCGGCGATGAAACCGCCGACGGATGAGAGTTTCCAGGCGCTCATGGATCAATGGGAACAAACCCCCAAAGGCGTATGGTATCCGACACGGGTCGGCTGCGGCTCGATCCAGGAACTGAAGGAGAAGAAAGCGACTTGGTATCACTTCTTTCTCGACTTCCCTGCCGACATGCCCGACGAACTCTTCAAGCCGGCAAAGCGTCGCGCGTTGTCGGACCAGTATCCCGTGGGTCATTGAGGTTCGATCGGCCGGGGAAGAAATACAAGACGGTGTGCGTCGCGGCCTGAGAGTCAAGGTCTTGAGTCGCCGACCCTTCGCGGGCTCAATTGAGACGTTCCGTGACCCTGGGAGCCAAAAGGACGCGCTTGCCTCCGCGAAGTATAACCCGTCCACTCTGGTCCATCGGATGCAACGGTCGCCGCCTTGCCATTGCGAGCCGACTTGTGGAAAATATTTTCCGCACTGGGGCAGACGCTTGAAATGCGTTATGTCGGAATGGTGCTGCGTGCGCGTAGATCGCTCAGTAAGTCGGGAGGCGTTAGTCTGTGCGACTTGCAACACCTGCTTTGGCGATGCGCCTGGTCGATGATTGCCAGCTTCCAAGCCTGGAATCGAGCGGTGTTCTTCGGGAATGGCTGGCAGAAACTTTGAGACCACAAACTCTTATGGCAGGGGAATCGACGATGAAGCGAGCCACAATTCTGGCCATGATGTATGCGCAACTGGTACTGTTTTGGTCGCACGCGTGCTCGGGCCGCGCCGCCAAAGCCGGGTTCGCCTGAAGCGGTCGTCAGCAAAGCCATGAACGCCTTGAATCACGGCCGGATCGACGAGTTCGTAAGCGCAATCACCCCGACTCGCTGGAGGAGTTCCGCACTGCCGTTGTCGAGACGATCGACGAAGCCGCGAAGCGAGTCGGTGAGGCCAAGCTGCTGGAATCCTTCCCTGGGGTCAAGTCCGTGAAGGCTCTCAAGGCACTCGACGCGCCACGGTTGTTCGCCGGCGTCATTCGGAGAAAGGCCTCCGACCCGAGCATGAAGAAGTCCCTGGCCAACACCCAGATCGACGTCTTCGGCCACATCACCGAGGGTGAGGACACCGCGCACGTCGTCTACCGTTCCAAAATGAAGCTGGGCGAAAGGGACATCGTGCGGATGAATGTGGCCACCCTTCGCAAGAACGGTCAGACCTGGAAAATGGTGATTCCGGAGGAGTTCGCTGGGCCGACGAAGCAAGCCGGTCCTGGAACCTCCCAAAGATCGACTTCACAGCGAGGCGTGTCGAGCCGCTCGGGCATCTTCTCGATGGAGAGGCCGCCGCGCTGATCATTTATCGAATGAGCATACCGGTCGGCGACTCGTCGATCTCTAAGTTGGCCGTAATGGACCTCAGCTCACGCGACCCCGCGTTCGAGGCGGTGCGAACAGACAAGTTGGCGGAAGTCAAAAAGCTCCTCGAGAGCCGCCTGGGTCTCAGCTCGACGACCGCGCCCGGCAACCAGTAAGACGGCTCGTGAGAAGTCGTCGACGCCGCGGCCCAAAACGGTGGCCAAAGCAATGCCTCGCAGCGCGAGGGTGCCGGCGAAAACCAATACTCGGAAAACCCGGCGGCCGTCCAAGCTCGACCACGAGCGAGCTTCCTGAAGGATTGATCGATCTGCCGGCTACGTTCCGCGGCGGAGATCGTGATCGGTTTCACGACATCGGCCCGGCGGGGGCGTGCTCGTGGGAGCGCGCGTCAGTTACATCATGCGATTCGGGGGCCCAAAGATCAGCTCGATACAGCCGATTTATCGGGTGGGAGAGAAGCTGGTCAACGGTGAACGGCGTGGTGGGTTGCTGGGAAAGGAAACGACGGCCGTCGCCAAACCCGGCTACGCGGTCGGAGCCATCAACACGCACACCGGATTGACCGTCGACGGCTTCGAGATGGTCTTCATGCGGATCGACGGCGATCGACTCGACTCCGGCGACTCATACAATTCGCCGTGGCTCGGCGACGAGAAAGGAGGAAACCCGCGCAACGTCTCGAGCGAAGGGAAGATCCCGCTGGGCCTGCAGGGACGGGCTGGGAAGGAAGTCTATGCTTTGGGGCTGATCGTGGAAAAATGAACGGAAAAGGGGTCAGGATCCAAAGCCAATAAACGGGACCAGAACCCTTTAACATAACACTGTACCAATTCCGAGGGGCGACATGTGTCAGTCGAAATCTCATGGTGATCACGAAGGACACTCCCATCATCATGGTAGCCGGCCGATTCCACCGCGCTCCTCGGATCGAGGCGTTGTCACTCCTGATTTTCACCCGACTCGCCGCCAAGTCTTGGGGCGATTGACGACCGCCGGGCTGATCTCGGCCGCGAGTGGCTCGCCGTTGGGATCGCTGGTCAGGGCGATTGCTGACGACAATCAACCTTCCCCGCGCGGCCAAGCTCAAGCCACGCTCTTCGACTTCAAAAAGGTGGCAGACGGCATCTACGGCGCGATCGCGAAGCCTACCGCGATGCTGAACTGCAACGCGGCGGTCATCGTCAATCGCGACCACGTCCTGGTCGTCGACACCCACTCGAAACCCTCGGCCGCGAAAGCCCTGATCAGGCAGATCCGGGACGAGATCACGCAGCTCCCGGTCCGGTATGTGGTCGACAGCCACCTTCACGGCGACCATGCCATGGGCAACGAAGCCTACCCCGAAGTTTTCGGAGGCGGTGTCGAGGTGATCTCCTCGGTGAAGACGCGCGAATGGCTGGAGAAGCTCGGCGTGTCACGGCTGAAGGAGTCGCTCGACTCCGTGCCGAAACAGGTTGCGGTCCTTCGCGGCAAGCTGGAAACGAGCAAGGACGAATCGGAACGCGCCATTCTCAGGGCACACATTGAGGGTCTCGAGGAATACAAAAAGGAGATGACGCCTCCGCGCGTGACTCTCCCGTCGATGACTTTCGAGCGGCGCCTCGTCATCCACCGCGCCGGCCGGGAGGTCCATCTTCTCTTCCTGGGTCGCGCGCACACGGCGGGTGACGTCGTCGCTTTCGTTCCCTCGGAGCGCGTGATCGCGACCGGCGACCTGATGCACGGGCTGCTTCCATACATGGGGGACGGCTTCCCGGACGAGTGGCCCGCCACATTGAAGGCACTTGAGGCGCTGGAGTTCGACCGTGTCATTCCGGGACACGGATCCATCCAGGAGGGGAAGTCCGTGCTGTCCCAATTTCGCGGATATGTCGAGGAGATTACCGAGAAGGTCTCCCGAGGAGTTGAACGCGGTCAGGCGCTCGACGAGCTAAGAACGCGAATCACTCCGGGCACGCTCACTTCACTCAAAGTAGAGGACATGAGTCGTCGCGTCGAACGTGAACTGGGCACCCTCTTCCCGGTTCCGGAGACACCCGCCGGAATGCTGGTCGCGAGCGTCACGAGCAATGTCCAGGAAGTCTTCAACTATTTCACCCAGCGTAAGGGCAAACGCGAGCTCCCGCTCCAGTGACGCCCTAATCTCTCTACAGGAAGCCATAGTAGCGGCCCATCCAGTAGGCGTGCAGAAAGTCGGCGGGGCCGGTCTCCATTTCGCGCGAGAGCTTCAGCTCTTCCCAGGTTTGACCGTCGGTGCCGCGGTACGCGCCCCCCGGTCCACTGGCGATGATTCCCCACGGAGTCTGGAACAGAGACTTCGCCCGTGGAATCCGCCAGCCGTTCATGGCCGGCTGGCTGGTCTTGCCTCCATCCGTGGAACGGACCAGCTCGTCAGACTCGTTGATTCGCAGCGTGGCGCCCGAAGCCAGGGTCAGCGGCTGCTTGAAGTCGTATACGGTGAACGTGGGGAGATTTTCCGCGGGCGCGGTCCGCCAGCTCAGTCCCCCGTCTCGCGTGAGGAGCACGCCGGCGCTCGTCTTCGCGTAAAGGACGAACGTGCGTGACGGCGAGGCGGCCAGATTCTGCACGGCGGCGCCCATCATCTGGTTGCTGACGTTCTGCCAGGACTGGCCGCCGTCGAGCGTGAGGTACGTCCTGGCGGTCGTGTCGCAGAACCACGCGACCTTCGGATCGTCGCACGCGAACTGCATCGCGGTGACGATGGGTTTGAGCCAGCCGTCAAGCTGATACACGTTTCCCTTCCAGGCGTATTCGTTGTCGTAAGGGCGCACGTTGATCGGCAACGGCTTTAGCGCCCGGGCCTGCGTCGCCCCGCCTCGCCCCGGAGCCGCGATCACCTCGATGTCCTTGCGGATGGAGTTCATCACCGGGTGCATGACGCGGTCGAGCGGGTACAGCTCGAGCGTTTCACGGGCGCCTTGCAGGGCTCGGCCGCATGGGGTGCCGTCGGTGCAATTTTCGCCGCGATCTGCGCAGCGTCGCGGTACTCCGGCAGGAGCGCCAGCGCAATGTAGGTGAACAGTGCGTTTCCCTCGAACCAATTCGTCTCCCACATGTTGCTGACCCAGGGGCGATACCGCGCGAGCAGCTCCGGGTCTTTCTCATAACGAATCAAATTGTACAACGACTCGTAGGCTTGCCCCTGCGAGCTGTGGTCCAGCCGGCGGCGCTGGGCGCGTTCGCGTTGGCATTTGCCGGACGTTCGGCGGCCGGGTCGGCGGTCCCCTTGAAGCGGTCAATCACTTTCCTGTAAAAGTCGATATAGCGGGCTTTGCCGGTAATGTGGTGGGCGATCAAGAGATCGGCGAGCAGGAACAGCTCCTGAGCGGAGCGACGACCTGCTGCCTGCCGCCGCCGAAGCCGCTGCGCCGCCGCGCGTAATACTCGTCGCGCGAGGGGTCGGGATCAATCCCGATGTGTCCGTATTGCGTCGGTTCGCCGTCGAGGTCGATGATCCGGCAGTGGTTGTCGAGCACGTGCGTCATCAGGCGGTCGACATCGTAGGCGATGTAGCGTTTCTGCTCTTCATCCGCGGCGAGATCGAAATAGATCGCGTAGCCATACATCACGGCATTGAAGTTGTCCACGCTCACGTCGCTGTAAAAGCGATAATCGGCGTACTGGCCCTGCCCCTGGTGCCACTCCTTGGAATCTCCTCCGTCCCGCTCCCAATCGACGACCGGGCCGTGCCCCTTCACGTAGCCGCGAGCAGAGCAGCCCCGGCTTGCCGGTCACTTCCTGCAGAATCCGCAGCGCCTTGAGGATCTGCCCGCCGATCTCGCGGACGCGGGGGTCTTTCGTGACGGCATATTGATACCCCACGCCTCCCAGATAGCGTCCGGTCCAGACGCCCGCGTGAATCACGTTGCCGGGCTGGTTCACCGTGTGGGGGAGCGGGAGCTTGGCTCCCGGAGGAGGACTGTCGATGATCCCGACGTAAAGTCCATCCAGCCAGTGCCTGTCGAGGAGCACCTGTTGCAGGTAGGCCGCCTTCTCGATGAGTGGACTCTTGTCGTCGACCGCCCAGACCGTGTTCGTCTGGGCCATGCCCAGAATCAAGCCGATCAGCAGCAGCATCCACCTCATGATGTCGTTCCCCCGTTTCGAGTGCTGTTTGTTCCTACAATCCAATTCTATGAGGCCCACTTCTCCGAGAGGAAGAGGACGGCCCGGTCTCGCCATGATCGAGCGTCAACATCGCCGCAAGTGCAATGTATTCTTGACGTTTCGGCGGCATGGCTGCGGAAGGCCGCCGTCGTTCAGCCTGCCCATGCCCGGAGACAACGCGGCAAAGACGGAACCGGCTGTCCCTGCAACCGAGCTCGGTATCTTGGTCTTCGCTCACGAAAAATCGGTCCGGTCAGGCTATACTTAACAAATCATCGGCCCACCGTTGCAAAGGTCATGTAGGATCGGAGGATTGTCCAATGGCGGTTTTGAAGCACCTGACCGGAGACCTCGCCGGCACGGTGGTTGATTTGAAATCGGACGTGACGGTGATCGGTCGCCTGCCGGAATGCGCCATCGTTCTGAATGCCAACGGAGTGAGCCGGCGGCATGCCGAGATCCGCAAAGTCGGGACTGGTTTCGTGGTGGTCGATCTCGACTCGCGGAACAAGACGCTTGTCAACGACACCGAGCTGAAGGGTGGTGTCGAACATCCTCTGAATAACAACGACCGGATCAATATCTGCAGCATCGAGCTCGTCTACGATGCCGGTCTGCCGCCCAAGACGGTCGATTTCTCACTCGCCGCCGACGTCGTCGAGATCACCGAGAGCGCCGGCATGGAGAATCCGGACGTCCGCACACTGGAAGCCTCGCGCTCGAGCACGGTGGCCAGCGCGGTTCGTCCCGAGGTAAAGCTCAAAGCGATCCTGGATATCACGCGAAGTCTCTCCAACGAGTTGCGGATCGACACCGTCGCCCCCAAGATTCTCGACTCCCTGATGGAGATCTTTCCCGGTGCCGAGCGGCTCTTTCTCATGCTGCAAGATCCCTCGACAAAGCGACTGGTTCGCAAGGCTTTCAAGCACCGAATCCAGAAGCGTACGTCTTTCCTTCGGGCCGCACCCGAGGACGAGGTCCCTACAAGCATCAGCCGGTCCATCGTTGACTACGTGCTCGGCCAGAAGAAGGCGGTGCTGAGTCAGGACGCCGGCGACGACAAGAACCTTCCTAGCAGCGCCTCGATTTCCGACCTGAAAATCCGCTCGGTCATGTGCGTTCCGTTGTTGACGCCGGACAACAAGGCGATCGGTATTCTTCAACTCGACACGAGCGACCGCCGACAATTCAATGAAGACGACCTCGACGTACTGACGGCGGTCGCGAGCCAGGCGGCGATCTCCATCCAGAACGCTTCGATGCTCGAATCGCTCCTGGCGCGCGAACGACTCAACCGCGATCTGAAAATCGCTGAGCAGGTGCAGAAAAGGTTTTTACCGCAGGACGTGCCGACCGTCCCGGGCTACGAGTTTTTCGCTTATTACCAGCCGACCTACGAAGTCGGGGGTGACTATTATGACTTTGTGCCGCTCCCTGGCGACCGCATGGCCATGGCACTGGGTGACGTGTCGGGCAAAGGCGTGGCGGCGGCATTGATGATGGCCAAGTTCTCCGGTGACACGCGGTCCTGCATGCTGACCGAGAACGCCCCCGCGCCGACAGCCACTCGTCTGAACAGCCTGCTCTGCGCCGCCGGGATCGAGGATAAGTTTATCACGCTCTGCCTGTGTGTGCTCGATGCTCCCACGCGCAAGCTGACCCTGACCTCAGCGGGCCACACGCCCGTGATTATCCGTCGTGCGGACGGCCGAGCGGAGGAAGTCGGCCAAGAGGTCTCCGGGTTACCGCTGGGTGTCATGGAGGATTCGGTTTACGAGCAGACCGAGGTCCAACTCAACCCGGGCGACGTCGTTGTGATCTACTCCGACGGAGTGACAGACGCGCGTAGCCCTGGCGATGAGCTCTACGACTCTCAGAGCAACCACCGCCTTCTCAAACGAGTGGCCCAGTCGGCTGGCGGACCGGCGGCCGTAGGCCGGGCAATTCTCCAGGATATCCGAGAGTTTTCGGCCGGACACTCACAGGCCGACGACATCACCCTGGTGTGCCTGGGGCCGACGTCTGGTTAGACGCGGGAAAGGGACCGTGGGAAAGGGGACGAGAGTCGTTTTCAGAGCTTGTGCCAGTGATTGGGCATCACGCAGTATCCGAGGATACGCAGTGGAACGCACACTTAGGCCTCTTCCAACACACTCGAAAACATCGTAGTCCTCCCCCTTGAAGAAGAGAGCGGAGCGTGCATCGGCGCTATTCAGTACGTGATTGACGTAACCGCCTTGGATCGAGCGGGCTCGCCACGGAATGTGATCAGCGAAATTCAAGGCGCCATGATTTGAAAGTTGATGACTCCCCTCCCCCTTTTTCATCCCCGTCCCCTTTTCGTCCTTTCCCTTAGCGACATCCACAAACACCGGTCAATAATTATGTATGGTGTCCCCGAAATCTGTCGGCCTTGTTGAATTCCTTCCGGCGAGCAAGTTCTCCGGAACCGGCGACCTATGTGTCTCATCTTACCGTGAACATGGAATCCGGGAGATCGCGATTGAAACGGAGAGTCCTCGGGACGACAACGTAGGTCTCGCGGATCTGAGGTTCGTCGCTGTACTTGTTGGGACCGATCAGAAACGTGTCGGTAACGCCTGAGGTGGGGAACCAGACTTTTTTCCCGTTCGGCAAGGTGAATTCCTGAAGCTCCACTCAGGTGCGCTCGGCGGCGTGGAAGGGCGATCTCAGGAGATCGACCCGCACGGGGTTCCCGGACCGTTCCAGGTCAACCCACATGACGTAGGCCGGATATTTACGCGGCGGCGCGGCAGGCTCCGAGACCTGCGCCCTCAAATCCCACCCCAGCTTAACCCGAAGGCAATTCCGCCCGTCCACGGTCTCCCATCCTTGAAACTCATAGTCCAAGTAAATACGAAGGTGTCAGTTCAATTTGCGCGTCGGAAAAATGAACTGACATCAGGGATTGCCAGTGTGGTGTCCGCGAAACGTGCAGACGTCCCTCGGAACCTGCGGAACCTGTTCCCGGAACTCAGCCACGGAACCCGGCAAGGGTCGACCACCATTGTCAGCGAGGCTGGGTACGAGAATCTTGAAATCACTTGTCGGCTTTTCGGCGGTGTTAAATGGCGTGTTCTGGTTATGGCTGGCGTTCGGCTTCTCGATGTTGGCTGACCCAGACCTGACGGGGCTCGCCTGGAGGCGGTCCGTTTTCCGCACGATGTTAAAGTCGGGGATGGACAGATTGCGACCGGGCTCATCAGCCTGATCGTCGGTATCTACCTCATTCGCCCGGCTCGCAGAGAGCGACGCCCGAACCATGAACCACAGCCTTGAATCATGGGTGAGTCACAGTAATCCTGACCTGAGAAAATGATCGCGGAACGGCCGAGTTCACTGCTGTGGCGAAGTTATGGCAGCCAACCGGGTCAGAATGACGAGCTTTTCGCTTTTCAGAGGGTTGAGGCGGTCGATTACCCATTGCTCGATCATTGGATGCACCGCTTCACGAAGTGAGCCAGTCGTCGAGGCGCAAGTTCGGAATGTACTGGAAGTCCGCCGTGTTGTGGGTTACCAGTGTCAGGTTGTGGACAAGAGCTACCGATCCAATCATCAAGTCCATCCGGCTGACCGAAATTCCCTGCTGTAGCAAGGTTCCCCTTACCTGGCCGAACTCGTGGCGCACGCCGGGTCAAAATCGAGAACGTCGACTTCCCGTAGAAGGTTGGCGATCAAGGCCAGCAGCTTTGCCGGGTTGGGATGTTTGTACGCACCAGCATACAGCTCACCGAGGACGATGGTCGGAACGGCCAAACCGCCCGTGTATTGGATAAATCGATGCGCAAGCGGGCAGGTCGACGCATGTGCGCGGAGCACGTATCCGTATCGAGGAGGAAGATCATTCCGGAGGTTCCCTGCGCGAGTCGCTTTTTCGCTCTTGATGAACTTCCTCCATGATGGCATCCCAATAGGGATCGTCCGCCAGGGCTCCTTCGGTTACGAGAAAGCCTTCACCAGTTCGGGCGGCTTTGCTCGACGAGACCACGCGAACTGTGATCTCGACGTCTTGGCCCTCGGGCACACCGAGCTCCTCGGCAAGCTCGATGATCTTGCCGTGGACCTTGCCGTGAATTGTTTTGGTCATGGTTCGTTCCTCCTATTCGTGATTGCTCACGCAACCTGCGGATATTGGCTGACTTGCGGTCCGCCTGAATTTGCTCAAAGATTCTGTCATCTTCCGCGGTCCATTCTTCCGCCAGCAAGCCCGCTGCTGTGACGGAACCACCGGGCCTCCACCCCCACGGTGGTCCCGGAAGCTTTTGGGGTGATTTCGCGCCTTCGATTTCCTCAGCGCACGGACCTGAAGCGGGTGAAGCCGTGACAATCAGTTCCACGGCCTGGTCGTCCAGCATGCCGAGATCTTCGGTGACCTTGATGATTTTACCGTGGACTATCCGATTCAACACCCTGGTCATGACATGCCGCCCTTGGTGGATCTGCTCCATGATCGTATCCCGTTCGGCACCGTCGGCAAGCCCGCCGTCCGTCCGCAAAATGGCTTCGCCCCATTTCCGGCCGCGTTGAACGATCCTCACTTGGACCTCGACCACCTGGCCCTCGGCCGCACCGAGGTCTTGAAGATGCATATGTTTCGCAACGAGCCAGCCCAGAGGATGGAGTCCTTCGGTATAGACGTTTGTGCTACGGCCCGTCGCACTTTCGGGGCGTCGGCCAATTGTGCCACAGGCTGTGGCACAATTGCCGCCGGATCGCCGTAGGCGCGATAGAAAGCCAGCATCCGCTTGATGTTGCGCTCGGAGTAGCCTTTCTCCTCCGGCAATTCATTATGAAGTTCACGGGCCAGCCGGGGAATAACCGCTGCCCCCCCTCGTGCCGCTGGCGACGGTCGATCATGCGGCCGATGTCCCAGTAGAGGCGCATCATTTCGGCGTTCAGCGAGAAAATGGCGCGGGTCCGGGATTGCTGAATCCGGTCTTTAATCTCCCGCAAGAGCTGGGCGTAGCCGGCAGGCGCCGGCGAACGCACGTCGCCCGTATGAGCCTCTCCGCTCCCGTCGGTGGCGCTGCTGGACGAAGGGCGTTTCTTTCCCATGCCAACAGGTTACCGCATGGCGCTGGTTAGTCCAGCAGAGAAAACCGCTAACTCCTCGTTGTCCCGGTTTTCAGGCATCCAACCATTCTGGCGGCCGCATGCTGCCGGGGCTTGCGTCACTCCAGTCCCTGCTGGACCGGCTGTCGCGAAACGACGGCAGGTGATCAGCGACAACTAGACCGGTGTTGCCTCACCAGGAAATGTTACCAAGGATCGCCCCCCTAGCGGGGCGGCGTGATGCCACCATCGGCTCCCCCTTCGCACAAGGTCGCACGCGGCCCTGCGCAGTTGCGTTGTCCGACAACCCGACCAATACTCGCGGCTGGACAAACCTAAACGCCTGCCCAGCTTACGTCCTCCGGTATTCCCACCTAGAATTGAGCCGGTATTCCATCCCGCTTCCGATCGTGGTGGCTCAGCACCATGGAGACTGTCAATATGAAGATCATTTTGTCCTTGGTGGCGTTGTGCCTTGTGCCGGCCGTTGGGTCCGCCCAAAACGTGCCCGCGCAAAACCCCATCCTCGGCGAAAACACCGTGAAGGTGTCGGATCACGTTTGGGCCATCATGGGCTGGCCCAACATCGGCATCGTCGTGGGCGAAAACGCAACGCTGGTAGTTGACACCGGTCTGGGGCCGCGAACGGTGCCACGGCAGCGAAAGTCGCGAAAAAACTTGCGCCCAACAACAAACTTTATCTGACAACGACACACTTTCATCCCGAGCATGCGGGTGGCGTGTCAGGCTTTCCGGCAGAAACCATCCTGATTCGACCCAAGGTGCAGCAGGACGAGATGGACAAGCACGGCGAGGAGATGATCGATCTGTTCGAGAGTCGATACGACCAGTGGAGAGAGTTGCTCACCAACGCCAAGCTGCGCCTCCGGACAAGACCTTCGACAAGGATCTAAAGCTGGACCTCGGTGGAGGCGTGACGGCGCGGCTGCTTTGGTTCGGCGGTGCCCATACCAAAGGCGATGAACTCACCTTCGTCGAGCCTGACAAGACACTGATCTCAGGTGATGTCGTGCAGAACAAAGTCGTGCCGAACATCTACAGAGAGGGCGGCACGCCTTCGAGCTGGATCGCGGTTCTCGATCAGGTAGAAAAACTTGGCGCCGCCCGCGTGCTGCCGACTCACAGCCCGGTAGGCGACGGTTCGCTGGTAGCCAAGGAGAAGGCCTTCATTATCGACCTGCGAAGCCGCGCTCTTAGTCTCAAGCAACAGGGCGTCGACGCCGAACAGGCTGGCCAGTTGCTTACCGCCGAGTTCAAGACCAAATACGCAGACTGGCCCATTACCACCGTCGCGAACTTCGTGAAGAGCATCTACGCCGAATAAGACGGAGTCGCGCGAGCCGGCCTTCGCCACACATTGCCGCTCCGGTGTTTACTCTCACTCCGTGTTCCGGCCGCATCGCAGGCCCCGTTCTGGCACGCTGAGCGAGGCGTCGTCCGCCGTGCATTTCGCCAAGCAGAACAGCGGCTCCCCGCGAGCGAGACAGAAGCGAGAAAGCGGGACAAGTGAGAGAGCGGGACGGGTCATTCGCTCCCGCGCCATCACACCGCGGGCTGTGTCTTTGCTGTCTTGGCAATCGACTCCTAGCGTCTGCCCTCGAAGCGTGCCTGGGCCATGAGGAGGCGGTCGAAGGGATCGCAGCGAGTTCAAGCGGGTGATGGACCTCGCCTGCAACGGCCGATACAGTTGGGAGTTGCTGCTGATTTCGCTGTCGGATGCGCGACACGGCTCCGATTATATCGTAGATACCGTCTACGCGGAGTAACGCCTTTTCTCGTCTCGTCGCACAAATCGCGGTGGGAATCTTCGCGCCTGCACCGGCTCAGGAGTTACATTGAGCCTATGACAAAGGGTCTGCCGCAGGTTGCTTTCGCATGCAGGCCCTCGCTATAGGACAGCTCTCTCGCCGCCTCGTGCGTTACGAACCAAGGGTCGCTCCGCACGCCGGGGCACCCACCAACAAGCGAGCAAGCAAACGATGAAGGCAATTTTGCATTGGTTGCGGCAGCAGGTCGCCCCGGCTGCATGAACCTCGATCGTCCGTCGCCCGGCGGCACGGTCGCAGCCGTCTGACGCTGGAGAAACTCGAGGACCGAATCGTCCTGTCCGGCAATCGCGTGTTCGCGGACGTGTTTCGTCCTATCGACGAAGTCGGCAACAATGTCGCCCATCCGAACTGGGGTGTCGCAGGCGCCGATCTCTTGCGGCTTTCCCCTGCCGAGTACACGAACGGGTACAATTCGCCGTCGCTGGCCCAGGATCTCAGCCCTCGCTTGATTTCCAACATCGTCAACAACCAGGCTGATCCCGCCGATCCATCGCAGGACATCGACACGGTCAACCAGCAATCGCTGTCGGCGCTCGCCGACGCCTTCGGTCAATTCATGGACCACAGCATGGATTTGACCCTCGACAACGGTCCCTCGATGCCCATCCCCGTTCCGGTGGGCGACCCGATCGGCGGGCCAGGACGATACCCCGCTGGCATTCGCCGGATCCAACACTGATCCGGCGACCGGCACGGGCCCCGGCAATCCGGCACAGCAGGTCAACAGCCTTACTTCGTACCTCGACCTGTCGCAGGTATACGGCTCCGACCAGGCGACAGACGATGCCTTGCGGACCTTCGTGGGCGGTCTGATGAAGACAAGCCCGGGGGGCCTGCCGCCCCTGGACAACACGACTTACTTCACGCCTGCGCAGTTGAACGCGATCAATGCGTCCGTCGGCGGCATGGCCGACGCCGGGTCATTGCCCGAATCCGACATGTTCGTCACGGGCGACAGCCGCGGCAACGAAACCATCGAGCTGACCGTCCTGCAAACGCTTTTCCTGGACAATCACAACCACATCGCGAACGAGCTGCACAAGGAACATCCCCAGTGGGGCGACGAGAAGCTTTTCCAGGAGGCCAGGAAGATAAACATCGCCGAGTTCCAGTCGATTATCTACAACGAATGGATTCCCGATGTGCTTGGCTCCAACGCCCTGGCGCCGTACAGGGGATACAATCCCAACGTCAACGCCACGATCGCCACCGAGTTTTCCACCGTGGCATTCCGCTTCGGCCACACCCTCTTGAGCGACGACCTCGAGCGGCAGGGCAACAATGGCATGGCCGTCGCGGCGGACGTGCCCCTGGCTGAGGACTTTTTCGACCCGACCATCTTGAACGGCCAGGGCCAGCCGACGACGATCGACCCCGTCACCGGACTTACCACCACGAACATCGGTGCTGTCCTGAAAGGCGATGCGGATGTAAACGCTCAGGCAGAGGACGTGCAGGCCGTTAGCGGGGTCAGGAATCTTCTATTCAACGAGGTCGTTCCGGGCGTCGGCTTTGGCCAGGATCTCATTGCTCTTGACATCGAGAGAGCTCGGGATAACGGCATCGGGTCTTACAACCAAGTCCGGGTCGCGCTGGGACTTCCAGCCGTGACCAGCTTTGCGCAGATCACCAGCAACGTTCAAGTTCAGCATGAGCTTCAGGAGGCTTACGGCAACGTCAACAACATCGATGCCTTCGAGGGCGGTGTCGCCGAGAACCTCGTCCCCGGCTCCACTGTCGGTCCGCTTGTTCCAGACGATCATGGTCAATCAGTTCACACGCCTCAGGGATGGGGACCGCTTCTTCTACCTCAATGAGCAGTTCAGTCCGAGCGAGGAGGCCATCCTCCAGCAGGGCAACACACTGGCCAAGGTCATCGAGGCGAATACCGGCATCACCAACCTCCAGAGCGACGTGTTCATGTTCCAGGCCTCGATCAGCGGAACGGTGTCGCTTGCCTCCGGCGGCGTCGCACAACCGGTCTGTGCAACAGGGGATGGCCGGCATGACCGTCCAACTGGAGGACACCAGGGGCGATGTCCTCGCCACGACCACGACTAACAGCCGGGGCCGGTACACCTTCAACCAACTCAGCGGTCCCGCAGCCAACCCGGAGAACACGTACGGGGTCAGCGGGACGGGATTCTACCGCGTGGTTTTGGTCCCGCCGGCTTCGATGCACCAGGTCTCGACGAACCCGCGTTCAATCCGGATCAGCCGCGGCGAAATCAACGCCAGCGGGATCAACTTCGTAGTCACCAATGTGGTGAAACAGGCGACCACTCGATTCCAGCTCGCGCCGTCTCATCTTTGGGTTCAGCCGAGCAAGACGCTCTGAGCATTCGGCGACCGCTACTTGCACATTTACCGCCGTGTATAGCTGCTCTGGCGGGCGACACGAGGAGAAATGCCGCGCTTGATGCCGCGCTTGACAATCACGCACGTTCGCCGCTCGCCGGAGCAGCCGGGGATATGCGGGGCTGGGCCACGTTGACCAGGGTCGCTATCAGTCGTTCCCTGTGGAGAGCGATGAGCCCTTCCGGGTGGTCGCGGGTATGTAAGCGCAATGCGCGGTGCGCCACCAACTTGTGCGGTTCACCCCTCATTGCGCACGGCGCGACAGCGACGGCAAGCATGCCAACCCAAAGCGCAAGTTTTGGTGTTGCGCTATTTGCATCTCGCCCCGAAGGGGCAACGACATTCCAGCCCAGGGCATCGCCCTGGGGACCGGATCGGACAATGAATAAAGCCACGCCCTGAAAGGGCATGACAAGCGCGTGGGCCAGAGTATTGTTTCGCCCTTTTAGGGCTGGGCGGAGCCTCATTCGCATCAGATCCCCAGGGCGTTGCCTTCGTCGTTCCCCACGGATTTGCGCTCTCACTGACAGCCCAGCATATGACGATCCTGGCACAATCACAAGGCCCCCATGTATGTGCGTTTGGACAGTCTGCTCCCGGCCCCCTCGCTCTCCAATCGCCGAGTTGCGGCGCAACCGGCGCACGTCGATCGCCAGGCTATCACCCGCCTCGGGATGCCTGCCAGTCCTGTGCATCGGCGCAGGGACTGCGTCCCTGCTTAGGGATGACCTGCCGCTTGGCGGCTGCGCACGATACAGCGCGAACTTTCGTGCGAGGTGGGGCACTTCGAGTTTCCTACTGCCGACGCCGCTCAGAACCGGGACGGTCATCTGTCGCATTCCTACTGTGATCCGCGCGGGCACGCCAGCCAAGAGCGAGGTCCGTCATTCGTTGCATGCCGACCCACATCGCCTTCGGACCAGGCTCGCCGTCGCACGGACGACCCAGCCAACCCCCCAACGACGCAATCAGGCCGACCATGGTTTTCATCGAAGGGGGCTGCGCCGGCGGCGGTTCCTTCTTGACCGTCGCGTACACCGCTCGCCACTCGTCATCGTCCAACGCCACGTCGCAAGGGAGGTCGGGACATTCCCGGCCCATCATCATCACGTACATGATCCGCCAAGCCACAATCATATCCAACGCCAGGTAGGGCTCGAAACGCTCCGCTGTCTCCAACTGCGATTCCTCGACCTTGCAGCCGGATTTGAGGATCCGGAAGTAAATCTCGATTTGCCATCGACACATATAATAATCAACAACGCGCAGAACGTCCTCGACTGTGTCGATCGGCAGGTCGGTCAGCAGGATCCATTCGATCGGTTCGACACCGGGCGGCGGGTTCAGCTCCGAGACCAAGACCACGTTGACTTCCAGGTCCGGCAGCTTTCCGCCCGGACGAGCCGGTCCCCGCAACGTCACCCGCGCCGCTCGAATGACCACCTCGGCCGTGCGGGGCTCGCGCGGTTGCTTTCGCTTTCGATCATCGTTCGACGTGGGCTCGCGCCGACGAACTTCCAGGGTGCGTTGCGCCTGGACCGGTGTGCTGGCGACCCGTTCCCGCAGATGGTGAGGCGATTGGGGCGACCCAGCGTCGTCGGTGAGCGCCAAGGCACGATTCTGACAGGCGCGAATAATGAAGGAGGCCTTGCACTCCCTCGACGGCTTGGGCTTCCAGGAGATACTCGTAGATGTCTCCTTCACTGTCAGCGAGCGAAACGATCAGTGTCGACGACGCCTGTCGAGCCACCTGGCACGCTGCGTGGTAGCCCTCCACCCAGCGAATACTCTCCTTGCCCTCGATCGGTTTGGCTCTCCGCTCAGCGCGCTTCTGATCGGCGTCCTTCTCGAATTCGAGGAAGTCCCGCGCCAGACCTTTGCGTCCACCGTGCCCAGGGGCAGGCGTTCCGGGGTCATGGCCAGGCTGACGTGATTGTAGAAGCCCACCCGCGTCGAGTCATTAAGCGGGCCGGACCCGGCCACGATCTCGCGCGGCCGCGTGAGGTCGAGCTCGGTCGTGTCCTGTGGGATAAGGACCACAGTTTGCTCGCGAATCCGCTCGATCGTCGCGTCATGGTGCGGCTTCAAGATCGAATGGAATGTGACGTGCTCGTTATCGACGAAGCGATAGGCCGCCTTCACTTGGCGCGGCCGTTGCAACCGGCGGGGAACTTCAAGGAGGGCTTGTGGCTCATGGTATCCAACACTTTCTTGAAGCGGTGCTTCAGCCGCACATTGCCGGACTGGGAATTGCGGTATTTGGCCTTGCCCTTGATCCTGGCTGCCTTGGCGGTGCCAAAGGTCGCCGTCGCGGTTTCCTTGTCAATCCATTCTTGCATGGCATTATCCATTGGTGTGGTCTGAGCAACGTGCTCGCCGGCCTGCGCTGCGTGCCAGGCGTGTCGAGGATAACCAAGGCCCCTTCAAGATTCAAACCATGATATCATTATCTAAAACATTTATATTGCCCATTTTCACGCAAATCCGTGGGGAACGACGAGGGCGTTGCCCTGGGCTTGCTTGTAGCGCCCCAACAGACTGGCATATCGCGGCCTCATCCCGGATACTGTCATCCCTCTGACAAGTCTCAGAGGGCGTCGCTACCCTTCCTGACGCCAACCCTTGCTCGCATGGAGGTGCCCGGCCCTCGACGTCCCAACACGGAGAGCGGACATGACGCGACGATCTTCCTTCGGCCCGGCCGGCTTCCCGATCCGGCGCGGCTTCGAGCCGTCTCGGTCCCAGCTCCGGACCCTCGCCTTCGCCTTCGAGCAGGCCCTCCCCCTCGTCCGCAAAAACGTGAATCAATTCCATAAGATTACAAACGATCGAATCTTAAGATTTATCGATCCGAAGACCCGATCGGTCGCCTCGGGAGCCCGCTCATGACCAGCACCGCCAGCTCCCGAGACTGCCCTGTATGCCCGGGTCTCCGGTGACCGGCAGGTCGAGGACGACACCATCGCCAGTCAACTCGACCTCCTGGATCGGCGGATCCTCCGGACGGCCGGACCGTCCCCCCGAACTCCGCTTCATCGACGATGGCTACTCGGGAGAGACCCTGCTCCGCCCGGCCCTGGAGCGGTTGCGCGACACGGCCGCCGCCGGGGCCATCGACCGCCTCTACGTCGAGAACCCCGATCGCCTGGCACGCGATTACGCGTATCAGATGGTCCTGGTCGACGAGCTGCGCCACCACGGGGTCGAGATCGTCTTCCTCAACGGCGATCTCGACCGGAGCCCCGAGGGGCGGTTGCTCCTGCAAGTCCAGGGGATCATCGCCGAATACGAGCGGACCAAGATCCGCGAGCGGTGCCGGCGCGGCCGGCTCTTCGCCGCGCGGTCGGGTCGGGTCAGTGCGTCGGGCCATGCCCCTTATGGGTACCGCTATGTCACCAAACAGGAGGGGGGCGGCGAGGCCCGCTACGTCGTGGTCGTTCGCCGAAGCCCAGATCGTCAAGGAGATGTTCACATGGTGCGGAATCGAAGGATGTTCGTTGTCGCAGATCTGCAGACGATTGAAGGACGCGGGATCGTCACCCGGACGGGCAAGACGACGTGGGATCGGGCCACGGTCCTGGATATGCTGCGGAATCCCGCCTACATGGGGGAGGCCCACTTCAACAAGATCCATTGCGTGCCGGCCCGTCCCCGGCTGCGGCCGCGCCGCGGCGCCGCCGAGTACCCGCGGCGGCCCACCGCCAAGCAGCCGACGCCCCCGGAGGACCGGATCCCGATCGCCGTCCCGGCGATCGTCGAGCCGGCCCTGTTCCAGGCCGTGCAGGAGCGGCTGGCGGCGCATCGCCGGCATCCCGGGCGAGCGGCCGTCGAACCGCGCGTATCTGCTGGCGGGCTTGGTGGTGTGCCCGGCGTGCGGCTATGCGTACCGGGGTCGGGCCCAGGGGACGTCCCGAACACCGCTACTACCGCTGCTCGGGGAGCGAAGCGAGTCGGATGCCCGGGAGGGTTCGGTCTGCAGCAACCCCGCGATCCGAGTGGACCGCCTGGACGAGGCGGTGTGGTCGGACGTGCGCGCCCTGCTGCTGGAGCCGGAACGGTTGGTCCAGGAATTCGAGCGGCGGTTGAGCCGAGCGAACGACCCCGGGGAGGTGGCACGGTCCGAGCCGGGGCCTGGACAAGCTGATCGGCCAGGCGAAGCGACGGATCGCGCGGTTGGTGGAGATGTACGCCGACGGATACATCGAGAAGGATAGGTTCCAAAGAGATATGGATATCTCGCGGGAGCGCCTGACCGAACTGGAGTCGGAGCGGGAGGGAGCTGAAGGAGGAGGAGAGTCAACGGGCGGAGTTGCGCCTGGTGATCGGTCGGATCGAGGAGTTCGCCGGCCAGATGCGCGGGCTTGGACACCAGCGACGCCCGGACGCGTCGTCGGATCATCTGTGCGCTGGTCAAGGAGATTCAGATCCATGCCGAGGAGGTCCATATTGTGTATCGGGTGAATCCTCGCCCTTTTGCCCAGACGACCCCAGCGGGGGTAATATGCCGGTCTGTTGGGGCCATTGTTCGGCCCCTTCGGGGCCTCAGAAAGGGCAACATCAAAAAGCCAAGCGAGGATTCCGGCGGCCGTCGCCTCGCTTGCGCTTCGGGTTGGTATGGCCCATACGCCATACGAGCATGAGCCGCTCTATCGTCCCAGTGGTCGACGGCCGAAGATGGGCCGTTTGGAATCCGGTCCATACGACTGGCTCGAAAAGTCCACCACGAGACTTACCTCGCAAGATCTGTCCGGCACCTTGCCCTTTTGGCTGCTGCATCGCTTCTGGCCTTGGCGGAGGTTGCTGACCAGGTGCCCGCTCTGCCAGTCCCACAGGGACGCCTGGTCGTCCCGGCAGGCGATGAGAACGCGGCCGCAGTCCGGTGCGAAGCACATCCCGAAGAGCATGTCGGGATGGGGAAGTTGACCGAGTCGTCGCGGCTCTCAGAATCGGAACAGCGCCGCCGGCTCGAAGGAACCGCCCACGGCGTCGCGCGAGCTTATGCCCAGCCAGCTTTCCAGGACCGAGGTATAGATACGTCGGAAGTCGGTGGTCATCTTCGGCTCGCCGTCGCCCAGGTCGGTCAGGCTCGGCATGTTGCCGGCGACACCGCCGCGCACGCCGGGGCCGGCGAGGAACACCGCGCCCGCCGTCCCGTGATCCGTGCCGCCCGAGCCGTTCTCCCGGATCGTCCTGCCGAACTCGCTGAACGCCAGCAAGGCCACTCGTTCGGAGAGCTTTGCCGCCTGGAGGTCCTCGAAAAACGCGGCCACCGCGCCGGCAAACTCCGAGAGCAACCCGCTATGCGTGTCCCTCTGGGCGGCATGCGTATCGAAGCCGCTCTGTGTGGTGTAGAAGACCCGCGCACCGAGATTGGACTTCAACAACCGGGCTGCCAGGTTGAGCCGTTCCGCCAGACCGGTGGATGGGTACTTGGCCGTATCATTACCGCCAGCGACATGCGCCAGTTGTTTTGCGGCCGTCCGAGCGTCCACGGCCTGCCGGCGGACGAACGCGAGCAGTTCGTCCTGGTTGTTACTTGTCGCGTCTTGTTTGAGCGCAGCGGGTTCCGCGAGAAGCATTTCCTCCAGGCGACCGAGCGTCAGCGCCGTGCTGCGCCGGCCGCGCAGGGCTCCGGGGACCGAACCGCTCAACGCGTAGGAGGTCCCGGCCAGCGGGTCGAGCGCCCGCCCAAGCCAGCCGTAACCCTTGTGCTCCTCGGGGTCGAAGCGAGCCGTGTGCCAGATCGCTGTGCTTTCGAAGTGCGACCGGCTCGGGTTGGGATAGCCCACGCCCGGAATGACCGCTAGCTGTCCGTCCTGTAGCAGCTTTTCGAGCGGCTTCAGGGATAGGTGCAGGCCCAGCGTGTCAGACAAGCGCACCAGATCTCGCTTATGGATCTTCAGGGTTGGCCGAAGCTTCGCGTAGTTGGGATCGGCATGGGGCACAACGGTGTTGAGGGCATCGTTGCCGCCATCGAGTTGGACGACGACAAGGACGCGGCCGTCCCGATCGGTGGGGGCGGCAAGTGCCGTGCGGGCCACGAACAGCGGCACCGCGGGAGCCAGCGCCAGCAAGGACGACGACTGCAAGAACGCTCGGCGAGACAGCATGGCAGGTTCCTTTCGGTTTAGGCGAGCTGTGCCCGCGGCGATGACAGCAGGATCGTAATCGCTTTCGCGTCGCCCGGGGCTGGGTCGGTTCCAAAGAGGAGGCGATGGTGGAACTGGAGCACGGAATCGGCATCGGAGCCAAACCCATATTTCCTCGGCAAGGCCGTGGGGTTGTAGGAGGCCGGCCGGCCGGCGCTGGTGCCGCCCACCAGAGAAGCCGCGTAATTGGCCCGGGCGATCAATCCACGTAGGTGAATCCAGGCCCGGCCGCCCGGCCAGCCCCCCACATTGGGCGGTTCAAACAGTTCCTGGCCCATCCGCGTCGACCAGTCGGCCAGGGCGAGCGTACTCGGTGCCGGGTCCAACATTTCCAGGGCTCGCGCCGCGCCGGCGACGTACTCCACCGGGCCCAGCACACGCGTGCCCAGGTTGGCATCGGCGAAGAAAGCTCGCGATTTCAGAATGGTTCCGACGGCCCAGCCGATATCCAGGCCGCGCTCGCGGAACTCGGTCGTCAGCTCGCTCACCGCTTCCGGAGGCAAAGCGGTCTCGCCGAAGAACAGACGGCATAGCTTGCCGGCGATACGCTGGGCCGTGGCGGGCTGGGCTAGCAGAATCCTTACCAGATCCGACCCGGCCCACCTGCCCTTGTGCCCAAGGATGGTCTTCTCGCCGTCGTCGTGGCGAAGAGTGTTCTCAGCGAACTTCTCATCGTCGACGGTCCAGCCCGTCAATGCCCTGGCGGCTTCCTTGACGTCGCGCTCGGAATAATGGCCCACGCCGAGCGTAAACAGCTCCAACAATTCGCGGGCCAGATTCTCATTCGGATGCCCCTTGCGGTTGGCCGGGGCGTCAAGGTAGATGAGCAGAGCCGGCTCACGAACCGCGGCGCCGAGCAGGTCGGCGAAGTGCGCCCGCGCTGCCGGCGCAGCGTGTCGTTTTGGCGGTACATCAGGGCAGCGTCCCCGACCTTGCTGTTGGCGGTGGCGAAATGATTGTGCCAGAAGAGGGTGAGGCGCTCGGTTAACGGGTCTGCGCCGAAAAGCATGCGGTAGAACCACCAGGCCTTGAGCCGATTGATTTCCTGCCCGGCGACCGCGGCATCGGCCAGCAGTTGGGCCGTGGAAGCAAAATCAGCACGTGCGGTGCAGGCTATTCCGGCGAGCAGGCGGTCGACGCTCACGATGGGTCCGTCCCTGAGGTCACGCTGTAGTTCTTCCCACGTGGCGGCGAAGGCGGCTCGGCGGTGCAGGTGAACGACGTGCCGCAAAGTCCAGGGCGACCCGTTGTCGGGCTCGAACGGCGCCCAGTGATGGGAGACCATGGTTATTCTCCGTCAGCGAGCTTGAGCTTTCCAAGGTCGGTGGTCCTGCCGGACTCCACCTTTGCGCTGTGGACAAGCGCTTTGCCATAGCCGCTGCGCTTGCTGGCGTAGCGGCGCCAAAGTTGGAACTCGATCCCTGGGATTACCTCGTCGATGATGAAGGTGCCGCCGGCGTCGGTAAAAACCTGATCCGCACCGTGAATGAACGCATGAACAGTAATGAAGCGCCCATCATCATTCATACCGGCGTTAAGGTAGGTGAGGTTCACATTGCCGCCGCTCACAGGCTTGCCGGCCCCGTCGACGACGGTTCCCCGAACAAGGCCACAGGCGAGCAATCGCACGACCACAGGCCCTTTCTCGTCGCTCTTGAGCGTGAGCGTGGCGAACAGCTTCTTGGTCGGTTCGTAGAAGAGCAGGCGCCGTGGTTGGCCTGACTCAGCTACACCCTGGGCCAGCCATGAATCTGTTTCCGTGCGCACCATACCCTCGAGCCCACGGTCGCGGCCTTCTTCGTCGACGAAGGTATTGGCGAGCGGGCGGCCATCGGCGTCCTGGATCTTGATCAGGATCGTACTTGCGGGCTCAACGGTGATGTCCTGCTTGACCGTCGTGCCTGGTTCGATCTGGAGGACCTTGCAAAAGCTTCCTTGAAAATGTACGAATCGGCCGTCGGCTGTGGTGTAGCCTCCGGGTTGCTTGGCCGGGAAATACTGAGGATACCTGGGGTCGGCCGTCGCCCGCTTGTATTTGAGCGAGGGATACGCATGTCCCGCAGGCGACCAGTCGGTGTCCACGCCGCCCATGAGCAGCACAGGGCCGGGGATGGTCGCGATCCGGAAGGTGCCGTCCTCCGCGGTTGACGTGGAGTGATGGTAATCGCGGAAGGGAAGCATGCGAGCGAAAGTGTTGTCGGCCAGAGCGGCCAGGTGGATATCGCCGCGGATGCCCTTGCCGGTGGCCGAGTCGATGAGGCGTCCGGTGATGAACGCCGTCTGAGTGAAGCGAGTCACGGCGATGTCGGCCGCGACGGGAGCATAGTCATCGGTGTCGGGGACCGTGACCTGTCGGCCGAGCACGCCGGCCGAGAGGTCGGCGTTGACCCGGAGCCAATAGGACTTCTCTTTGTGGACCCCTCGAATCTCGTAACGGCCTGCCGCGTCGGTTGTCACGGAGGTGCTATTACAGTAGACTTTCACGCCCGGCCAAGGTTTGCCGGTGCCGGCGTCCCGGACGACGCCACGGATGACCTTGCCCGGTTCTACCACGAAGACGGGTTCCGGCCCGTGCAGCACGGGCGCGGGTGGATGACCCGAACCCGAAACAATGATCGGGCTCTGCTTGCGCGCGGTCTCATTGTAAGGCGTCGCATTGAGGCCTGGGCGGTTGACCACGCGCCAGTCGGCAGCGGCGCTGCCGGCTCCCGATGTGTGCAGATGGACGAGCCGCTCCGCACCCGTTCCCGCGAGACTAAACCGCCCCTCCGCATCGGTCGTGGCCGGGGCAATGGCGCCGCCTTCCTGCCAGAGGGTCCTGTCCGCTTCCGGCCATAGGAAGGAATACATCCGGTTCGTCCAGGCCGACAGGAAACGATCTACGGAGTTGCCGTTGCAGGCCCCAACTTTGGTGACGACCACCTGAACCCCCGCAACCGGTTTGCCCTGTGTATCCACGATTTTGCCGTGGATCACGTTATCCTTGACCAGGCGCAGCTCGAGCGACCGGGCCGGGTTGAGCCCGGCGATACCGGCGAAGTCGATACCGGCGCCTGGAGCGCACGCTACGAGGAAACGCCTTGGCTCCGTCTCCCTGGGAATCTTGACCGTGAACCGGCCATCGTCGTCCGACGTGCCGAGGTCCTGGGGCTTCTGATTCCTGCCAACCAGCATGAGCCTGGCCCCGCCCAACGGCCGGCCCTGTGGATCCAGGACCTGACCGGAGACGTTCGTCATCGGCTCGAGCGCCGGCCGCTCGGCAACGGCTTGCTGGGCGTCGCTCTTGGCCGGCATGGCCCGATCGTCTGGCGGCGTCGCGCCAGTCGGCATCACGAACCAGGCCCCGAAACTCAGGGCACTGACTCCAAGGAGGATCAGTGCGGCAATCATCGATTTCTTGAGCGCTACTTGCACGGCGACCCCCTTGAGGAGTGTAGCGACGGCGCCGCGGGGGGAGCCCGCGATCGCAGCCAGGACATCCTCGACCACTCTTGGCTGGGATGCTCCCGCCGGGGAGGTGGCCGCCAGCGTCAAGAGACCTGCTCCCAGGGCACAGCCACGGCCCATCAACGAAGCGCCGAGGCGTTTCCGGCCCCGCTCCAACCGGATCTTGATCGTACCTGCCGGCACGCCCAGACGGACGGCCGCTTCGTCCCGGGTCAGCCCTTCCAGATAGCACAATACCAACGGCTCGCGGTAGCGAGGCGGGAGCCTGTCCAGTTCTTCGTCCAATGCCGCCAACAACTCGCGGCCGCTCATTCCGTCGACCGCCTGCACGACTTCCGCAACGGCCGCCCGCGCTTCACGCCGGGCTCGTCGTTGAGCGGTCACCCTGGCATTGCGTGACACCTTACGAGCCGTGGCGTAGAGCCAGTTCGCCACCGACGCCTGCCAGCGGTTGTGACTGCGGGCCTTGCGAGCCAGAATGAGGAAGGTCGCCTGGAAAGCGTCCTCGGCATCATGCAGGTTCGGCAAGACACGGCGACAGACGCCCAGGACCATGCCACCGTGGCGGCGGAGCAGCGATGCGAAGGCGGCTTGATCGTTGTCATCGGAAAAGCGGCGGAGGAGATCCGCGTCGCTGACGCCACCGGCCTGCGCCGTCTGGATCGCCCTCAATAAAGCAGCCGTTGTAGCCCTGGACATAACCACCCTCCCGTCGCTCACGGTCCCTCTACATCATGTCATGTGCGCCGGCCGCCGGGTGGCATCAATAATGTCCGTTGCGCTCGATCTCCCCCTTGAGCACTTCTGTGAGAGCGGTCACGATAATTGACTCACTTCCGATCACGATAATCGATGTAAGCCGTGGTTTGCAAAGGGTGGTAGTACCGGTGGCCTCTTCGCGATGAGGACGCGACAATCACCGTTGGAGGTCACTGTTCACAAGTTGATTGTGACAGACGTACAGAACGGATCGAGCCGCGAAGTTGCTCGCCGATGCGTCGGTCGATCCGTCCGAAGCGCGAAAGACACCCTTGGCTGCGTCTGTCGATCCGACGACGCGCGCAACACGATCGGCTAGTTGATCGACTTCCTTCGGGTAATCGACGGAGCACGCGAACCGCTCGTGGACGGCCGTGAGGGCCGCAAGTCGGTCGAGATCATTCTCGCCATCTATCGATCGGCCGAGACCGGGTCGCAAGTCATGCTGCCGCTGGATGATTGATGAGGAACACTGGGACCCGCCCGAAAGCCGCGAATAACCGGCGATGGTGATCGAATGCCCTAGAGACCTCTGTTCGCAGGAAAGGCGGGACCGCCGTGTCCGCTCAATCCGTCGCTGGACACATCCGAAGCCTGGTGACGTTCGATGGATGCCAAGGCATGCGGGTCACCATCCCGGCCGAGGCCGATCCGGCCGGGGCCGTGGTGCTCGGCACCGTCGGAACTGTGACCGGGCTGGCTTTCGTGCTGCTCTGGTGCTCATCGCAGGGCATCGCCTTCACGAAGACTCTCGGCGTGGCCGTATCGGTGCCCACCGGCTGGTTGCTGGTCCTTGGCGGGTTTTCCGCGTTGACTCTCGCCATGGCCGCTTTGGTGGTCCTCGCGCTTCATTCCCGGGAGATCATCCAGATCGATGGGCTGACGATCGCTATGCGGACCGAGGGTTATTATTACTCCTTCGGCCGCAAAGCGGCGCAGGTCTTTCTGCTCGGCGACGTCCGCAATCTCCGCTATGCGCCGGAGCGGCGCCGAGGCAGCAGGGGTGGCGAATTCCCGTATGGCTTCTCGATCGTCTTCGATTGCAAGAGGTCGACGGGGCGATTCGGTTTCAATCTCTCCGAGCCGGAATCCCGCCGGCTGATCAAGACCATCCGGGATCGCTACAAGATCCCGGACGACCAGGTGGATTCCCTGCCGGTCGAGGGCCACGATGGGAACGTGAAGACGCCTCCCGAAGAACGGAAGCCGAGGAGGCGCTCGTTCTCGCCTCCGATCCGCTCGCGCGTTACCTCCGACGAGATCAACGGCTTCGTCATCACCATACCGAACGTGTCGAATGAATTCCCGACCTGGGTCGTCGTCGCCTCTTGCACAGTCGCCGTGCCGTTCATCTCGCTCGCGTTATTCGGCCTCTTTGCGGGCGTGATCATCCCGATTCTCGGTCGCCCCGTCTCCCCCTCCCTGTTCTGGATCACCACCGCTCTGGCCGTCCCCATCGCCGCCCTGCTCGGCCATCGGGAGCCGAACGACGGCTTGAGCATCCACCTCATCGACGAGACGCTGATCCTGACGAAGAAGAGCGGTTTCTGGAGGTGGAGACAAGTCTTCGATGTCGCACGAATTCGGAACCTGAGGCTGATCCCCGGGGCCGAACAGATGATCGGGTTCGACTACGAGGGCAAGACCTATCGGTTTGGAAGCGACCTGACCGACGCCGAGGGTCTCCGCTTGATCAAGACCATCAACGATCGTTATAAGATCGCGGACGACGACGTGCCGCTGCCGGTCGAGACGCTGTGAATCGCCCGCGGAAATGGAGTTGGCTAGCCGCTTACCCAATTCCTGCGCGCGTCGGTCCGACGACACCGAAGTCGATTGCTCCGATATCGCTTCGGTCGATCAGACCGAAGCGCCGGCTGCGAGGTTGCCTCTGGCCCGGAGACGGTCGAATCACCTTTCATGCTGACGAACCTTATCCGCTGCTGAACGACCGTTGCCATTGGTCCTGTAACCGCGTCGTCACCGTTATCCAGACCGTTAATATATCGCTCTTTCGTGTCTTAAGGATTTAGTTGAAGCAACTCATTGCATTGAAAGCGGCTGAATCTAAACGCCGATCGAGGAACGTTTGCTCGCCGAAATCGCTTTCTGAAGCAGCCAGACTGATCGGCGGAGGCGATGCCACGCGGCGACTCCCCCTTTTGCTGACCCTTTCTCGATGGCGATTCTCGTCAAGCGAAGTTAAAATGGCATCCGGCAGATGTACATGATGCTTGAACCGTGTTGAGTCGGCGATAGAGTGAATGGATGGACATGTTAGATAGAATTTGCTCTGTCTAATAACAGGTTACCCGGGACCATTCGCGGAGCGGCGCCCACATGAGCGTTGCTACTTTCGGTTATCTCATAGACCTCGACTCGCTTCGCTCGGCCGTCGGCTCGAACGACTCCGAACTGCGGCGCACGATCGAAGACCGCTTCTCGGAAGACTTCCGGCATAGTGATGAGATCATCGCGGCGCACCATCCCGGACAGGTCACGCTCCGGCAAGCCATGAGCGATTTGATCGGGGGGGATCTCCCTGTTGATACGGTTGTGGAACACCTGCTTGCCTTCGAGATCCTTTGCAAGTTCCTGGGCGAGCGACTCGACGATGACGACCTGCTCGGGGATCTCGACGACCTGAAGATCCCGACGCGTCTGCTCAAGTCCGGTCCGCCGGTGAGTCTCCCGAGGTTTGAGGATCGCGTCGGCTTCCTGACGCCCGAAGAGGTGGCCCACGAATGGGCTGGGTTGAAGGGCGCCGACCTATCGCATGACGACGAGGACATCGAGGCCGCTCGGGTGATGTTGCGATCATTCATCGAGCAAGCTCATGCGAGTGGAAAAGCCCTTGTTACCATAACATGCTAAGGCCGAGAGCCGACTGACCATGCAATACAGCGGACCCGCTCCGCGGGCCGCTGATGCAGATGATTACTAGACACGTTATCCGTCGCTCTTTGAGACCGAAAGGAGACGGAAACGGGACGCGGTTAGGCCTGAATTCACGGGCGTTTGCCGAGCGGGGCCACTGTGCGCTTCGGTCCGACGACACCGAAGCCGACCGCCCCGAGGTTGCTTCGGGCGATCCGTCGGAGGCGCGCGGGGTTCTGCTTGACCGGCATTTCGCATGACTGAATCGGAAATCTGAATCGAATGCCGAACGAGGATTGGTCCACCACATTGCCATGCGCGTCGACCACCTGTCCGTCGGCGACCGGATGCACAGGTCACACGTGAGCCATATCCCACTCGTTCGGCGGCGTCTCGCCCGTCTTGACCGGGCGGCTGATCCACCGCGCTGCGCAAGATCCTCCGCTGACCGAACCTCGGCGGGCTCGGCCGTGTCTCATCCTGCGCAACCTCGTTCTCACACACTCGGGACGCGCGAGACTCCCATGAAATCGACCGCTGAGCAGATCCGGGCCCGATTCGACAACGACGTGGAGCGGTTCAGCAACCTGGAGACGGGGCAGTCGGCCACGATCGACGCGCCGCTGGTCCTCGAGTTGATTTCCCAGGCCGCGGCCGCCACGAACCCGGGTGCGACGGACCTGCTCGACGTAGGTTGCGGCGCGGGCAATTACAGCCTCAAACTCCTCCAAAGCCTCCCCGACCTCGACGTCACGCTGATCGACCTGAGCCGGCCGATGCTCGAACGCGCCGAGCAGCGCCTCCGGCCCGCGACGAAAGGACACATAGAGGCCTTGCAGGGCGACGTCCGTGACCTGGACCTCGGCGAAGCCCGCTTCGACGTCATCGTGGCCGCGGCGGTGCTGCACCACCTCCGAACCGCCGCGGAATGGGAGGCGGTCTTCGCGAAGTTCTTCAAGGCGCTCCGGCCCAGCGGCTCGATCTGGATTTCCGACCTGATTGAGCACTCCTCTGCCGCGATCCAGGAGATGATGTGGCGGCGCTACGGCGAATACCTCGTCGGGCTGAAGGACGAGGCCTATCGCGACACCGTCTTCGCCTACGTCACCCAGGAAGACACGCCTCGGCCGCTGATGTACCAGCTCGACCTGCTGCGCAAGGTGGGGTTCCGCCAGGTCGAGATCCTGCACAAGACCAGCGTGTTCGCGGCCTTCGGCGCGTGGAAATGAGCGGACCGGATCGTCCCCTTCCCAACAGGAAAAGAGGACGACCCGGAAAGGTCGGCCTAAAGAAGCCCCGATCGTCGCGTCAAGCAGGGCCGCGGGCCTGGTCGCGACCACCGCCCTCGGGGCGGGGTCAGCGGCGAGCAAGGTCGCCGGCAGTGCCAGGCCGCGGCAGTTTAACCGGACCCGGAGCCGCTCCCGCGGCCGGGAGAGCCGGGGTAAAGGGTCGGGGCCGTCGCTCACTTCCGGAGCAGCCGCTGCAACCGAAACGGGTCCTCTTAAGCTTCAGGACTTGCAAGTCCTCGCTCTGTCTACCGGCCTAACTCTTGCAGCGTTGGTCCGACGACACCGAAGCATCGAGCACGCGATTTGCGCGCGTCGGTCGATGTGACCGCCGTGCCTTGGACCGTGCGGTCCCAGCGGATTGGGCGCCGGAGGCTAGATCCTATGAGGACGCCGCTCTCGTCGATCGCTTCTCACAGGCGCGGCTGGCTCGCGCGCTGGATCGCTGCCACGACGATGCGGTCGCCAGGGTCCGTCAATTCGGCGCTCGGGTCCATGATCGGACGAACCTCCACGCTGGTCAGACGAGCCGGAAACTTCGAGACGAGCTCGAGCGCCTCGTTGAGGTCTCTGGCTTCAATAATCGTGAACCCGCCCAGGCCCTCCTTGGTCTCGGCGAAAGGGCCGTCGGTAATGCACACTCGGCCGTTCCGATTGCGTACGGTCTTGGCGGTCCCAACGGATTGAAGGCCCGCCGTAAAAACGTGATGTCCGCCCTTCCTCATCGCCTCATTCCAGGCGGCGGCACCCTGGCACTCTTCCACAATCGCGGGCAGCTCTGCCTCCGAAATAGCTTCCTTTTGCTCGTGGTAAACAAGGCAAGCGAATTTCATGGGTTTCTCCGAACCTGGGTTATAGAACGGTCGCTGTCATTGGCTGGCACGGCCCAAGATCGACGATCGCTCATCGCCCTGGGTCGACCTCCATCAATTAGTCGAACGGGTGTCCCTGGATCGACACTCTCCCCAGAATTTTCCCTAGCGGCCGCCAGTTGGTGCGCGAGTCTTGGCAACCTTATGCGGCCAAGGTATGGAAAATAGGGCTGCCCGCGCCCGTACCCGCGCGCGCAACTGGCGAGCGCTTGGAAAAAGTCGGGACAACTGGATTTGAACCGAGCCGGCGCACGTCCTCTGGCGCTACAATTCCCACGCCGGTCAATTCGAACTGGAAGTCTTTTGCGCGCGTCGGTCCGACTAAACCGCGGTCAATCAGGACTGACGTGCCCCAGGGCATCACGAAACTCAGCAGCCGCGAGGATTGGTGCCTCTCATTCGGAAGCGATGGGATGCCGTTGTTCGCGCTGCCCGTCACGGATGTCAACCCCGGGGCAGATGCACAAGTCCCTGTCACCCGCAGCTCAACCATTGCCGTGCATGGCGTCGAGATGTTGGTTGCCCACCGCCAGACCTTTCGGAAAGTCGGTCCTGCGTCCGACGACCTCGATGTAGCAAGCCGACTCCCCCGTAGCGGCTTTTCCGAGCGCGGCATCTAGAGCGGTTCACGCTCGCATGGCGCACACGCCAAACCAACCCGAAGCGCCAGCGAGACCATAACAGCCGGAATCGTCGCTGGCGCTTCGGGTTAGAGCGGTTTTCCGATGAATTGCACACGACCCATACTAACCCGACGCGCGAGCGAGGGGATCGGCTGTGCGTCTGGCGCCGGCCTAGGCCAGTGTCCCTCGCTTGCGCGTCGGGTTAGTATCAACCGACATTGCGGCGGTCTTGTGTGCAACCCGCGTGTTAACCGCTCTAGTATGATGGCAGTCGCTGCCGCACTGTGCGCAGGTCAACAGTGAACCGCTCTAGATCGGCTGGCGTGTCGGTCAACCAGCGGCTCCTCCTTCGCGCAAGGTCGCACGCGGCCCTGAGCAGTCGCGTTGTCCGGCAACCCGACCAATACACGCGGCTGGACAAACCTAAACGCCTGCCCAGCTTACGTCCTCCGGTAATCCCGCCTAGGATTGAGCCGGTATTCCATCCCGCTTCCGATCATCGTGGCTCAGCACCATGGAGACTGTCAATATGAAGATCATTTTGTCCTTGGTGGCGTTGTGCCTTGTGCCGGCCGTTGCGTCCGCCCAAAACGCTCCCCAGCAAAACCCCATCCTCGGCGAAAACACCGTGAAGGTGTCGGATCACGTTTGGGCCATCATGGGCTGGCCCAACATCGGCATCGTCGTGGGCGAGAACGCAACGCTGGTGGTCGACACCGGTCTGGGGCCGCGCAACGGTGCCACGGCAGCGAAGGTGGCGAAAAAACTTGCGCCCAACAATAAGCTTTATCTGACGACGACACACTTTCATCCCGAGCATGCGGGTGGCGTGTCAGGCTTTCCGGCAGAAACCGTCCTGATTCGACCCAAGGTGCAGCAGGACGAGATGGACAAGCACGGCGAGGAGATGATCGATCTGTTCGCGAGTCGATTCGACCAGTGGAAAGAGTTGCTCACGAACGCCAAGCTGCGCGCTCCGGACAAGACCTTCGACAAGGATCTAGAGCTGGACCTCGGTGGAGGCGTGACGGCGCGGCTGCTTTGGTTCGGCGGTGCCCATACCAAAGGCGATGAACTCACCTTCGTCGAGCCTGATAAGACACTGATCTCGGGTGATGTCGTGCAGAACAAAGTCGTGCCGAACATCTACAGAGAGGGCGGCACGCCTTCGAGTTGGATCGCGGTTCTCGATCAGGTGGAAAAACTTGGCGCCGCCCACGTGCTGCCGACTCACAGCCCCATAGGTGACGGTTCGCTGGTAGCCAAGGAGAAAGCCTTCATTATCGACCTACGAAGCCGCGCTCTTACTCTCAAGCAACAGGGCGTCGACGCTGAACAGGCCGGCCAGTTGCTTACCGCCGAGTTCAAGACCAAATACGCAGACTGGCCCATTACCACCATCGCGAACTTCGTGAAGAGCATCTACGCCGAATAAGACGGAGTCGCGCGAGCCGGCCTTTTCCGCACATTGTCGCTCCGGTGTTTACTCTCCCTCCGTGTTCCCTGACGGTGACAAGCTCAAGCGCAATTCAGACACCGCGCTTTAAAACCTCTCGGCGGCGTAGCCAGCCAAGCACAACGCCGCGATGCCGAGCAGAGTGAGAGTGGAGGGTTCGGGGACGGCGAAGGTGCCCTCGCCAAAGGTGAGGTTGAGGTTTGACTGAGGTTGGCCACCCAAGATCGCTTGGTCCCCGACTTAAGAAACCGAGGCAGCGAGCACAACGAAGGTGTCGCCGGACAACTGGTTGAGGTCCAATGTGTAAGGTGTCCCCGGCGTGAGGGCCACTTCGCTGCTGAAGTAGAAATAGGCGTAGGCACCCGGACCCGGAATGCCGAAACCGGCGGGAAGGGTGGTCGGTTCGCTGGTTGCCAGCAGCGTTCCGGACATAGCGACGCCTTGGAAGAGCTCGACATCGAACACGCCGGTGCCCGTTGTCGAAAAAGCTTGCATGCCGAAAGCGGCCCACTGGATGCCGTTCAGGGTCGGCGTGAACGATTCACCAATCGGCGTAAACGCAGAGTAATTGAGACCCTGATTGTAGAACTGATTGGCCCGGTCTACCGTGAGGCCGGGAAGGAAATTAGCCCGCGATTCGCCTGCAAAGAACAGAAGCAGCGTTAGCGTAACGACGTGTTTGGAGAGAGACATCGTTGAGACTCCTGTGTTTCTCGATTTGATTTGAAAAATCGCGCAATAACCGGAATATCAACGACCGGAAAATGTTTCACATCGGTTGCAAACCAATTGAATCGAAAAGGCGCTGAGTCGATTCCGGCCACCCAAAGGTAGAAATTCCCGTTCGGAAGAAGCGCTTCATTCCTCGGCGAGCGTACCAGGGAGCGCTTCACCGATGCAAAAGTATCCGGTTCGGTTTCTGAAACTTCACAATTCACAACTTACGAGTGCAAGTGGGGCGACATCGTTGAAATCGAAACCAGACGCCGCGCCAACAGGACCGCCGCTTTGCCTTTTGATGGCAGCGGCGCCCTGCTGACGGCGCTTGCGACGGACCGAAGCTTCGCTGACGTTATCGTTGTTCTTCAGAGAGCGATCATTTTGGAGCGTCCGGATACTTTGGAGAATCCTCGCCGATCTCCACCACAATTCATAGCAAAGAATTAATCGCCAAGCAGTTAAGACAGATTCAAGGTGCCACTGGCCGGCATGGTTCAAAGTTGGGTGACAGCTCTGTGGGGCGGACATTCTTGTCCGCCGCTGGCCCCTGTGGCGGACAAGAATGTCCGCCCCACCGGCAGGCTGCTACTCGTTTCGCCCCAAGTTTGAACCGCGCCCACTGGTCGTACCCGACCAGTGCCCATACCGCTTGGTTGAACGCACTGGTCCTGTGCGACCAGTGGCACCCAAGATTCGGTGGAGATCCGTGAGGAGTCTCCTAATTCTGGAACTCTCCTTTCTCGTGGCGAGCCCAGAACTCCGCCGCCGGCCAGACTCGGTTCCAGTCGGTGCCAATGGCTTTGAGGCTCTTCATGTTGCGGAGGATCTCCAGGCCCTGGGCAGTAATGTTCTTGGGGGTCAGGCGGATCTCTTCGAGCAGCATGTCCTTGAGCGGGAACAATCCGGCCACTTTGGTCCCCTCTAGCTCGAGTCTCTTCAGGTTCTTGAGGTTCTTGAGGTGGGCCAGCCCCGCGTCGCTCACTGGCGTGCCAGCCAGGAAAAGCTCGGTCAGGTCATTGCAGTCCTTGATGTTGGCCAGGCTCGCGTCGCTCACCTTTGTGTGGGCACAGTTGAGAAGAGTCAGCGGCATCCCATTCAGTGGCGACAGGTCGGACACCTTCGTGCCGCCACAGTGTAGAAACGTCAGCTTCATGCCCTTGAGCGGCGACAGGTCGGATACCGGGTTGGCAGGCATCGTGAGCGTGGTGAGTTTCATCCCCTTCAGTGGCGAGAGATCGGAAATCGTCGTGCCTTCAAAATATAAATGCTCCAGCGTATTCATACCCGCGAGGGCCGTCAGGTCTCCGGCATTCCTGCTGAGGACTAGATTCTCCAGCGGCATTCCCTTAAGTGGCGTGAGGTCGGACACATGCAAACTGTCACAGTTCAGAACCCTGAGCTTCATGCCCTCGAGCGGCGATAGGTCGTTCACCCGCGTGCCGTAGCATGAGAACTCCGTCAAGGGCATCCCTTTGAGCGGCGATAGGTCAAACAGTTCACCTTTGGCGAGGACCAAGGTCCTCAGAGGCAACCCGGTCAGGGGCGAGAGGTCAGTCAGTGGACTATTGCGGTCTCCAAATCCGGAACACTTGAGAGCCCTCATCCTGGTCAGCCCGCGCACCGGCGAGATGTCGGTCACGTCATCCGTGTTGAACGCCAGTTCCCTCACCACACCGTTCTCGATGGTGGGCACGACAGTGCCATCGAAGGCGGGATTGAGCTCCTTCAAACGAGCGGCGACGGCCCTGATTTGCTCGGCTGCCGACAGGGCGGCCACGACACGCTCCCAGGCAGAAGCCTCGGCAGATCGCGTCGCGGCCTTCGTGTCGGGGGGTGCCTCCTGGTTGACTCGCACGAGCTGCCGGCCGTTCCTTGTGACGTTCACCAATTCGTGCTTCAAAAGCTTGCCATTCTTGGTCGCTTCCACGGCGTAGCGACCCGGTTGCAGGCGGATTTCCTTGGCCCCCGCTCCCATGATGACGATATCCGCCCCCTCGATCTTGACGCTGACAGCGGGGTCATCGACTTCGACAACCAGCGTGCCCTCTGGAGAAAACAGGCGAATCACCGTGCCGTGGAAATCCGTGACGCCGGTTGCGTCCGTGAGGCCCAGGGATCCGAAGAGCATCACGAGTGCGGCCGCCGTAACCGCCCAGCGACGTTTGAAGAATCTCGGCCATCGAATCCGCCATGCGGGTTTGGGGATCTCCTGTGTCGGCGGCGGCTTCACTTCGGCCGGCCTTGGGACATCCTCAGCGGCGGGGATGTTCGCCGGTCCCTGAAGCTCCGCCAGGCGTCGCCCGATCAGGTCGGCCACGTCTTGTGCCGAGGTGCTCCGATCGGCGGGCTTCTTGGCGTGCAGCGTCGAGATCAGGTCGCACAGCCACCCGGGAATCTCCGGGATGATCTCCCGAATCGGGCGGGGCGTGTCTTCCACGACGCGCTTGAGGACGGCGATCGTGTTGGCGGCCCGGAACGGCGGCCGGCCGCTGCACATCGTGTAAAGCACGCTGCCCAGGCTGAACAGGTCGGCCCGCTGGTCGGTCGTCTCGCCGATCGCCTGCTCGGGCGCCATGTACATCGGCGTGCCGGCAATGAAGCCCGACTGCGTGATACTGGCGTCGTCGGCCGCGCGGGCCAGGCCGAAGTCGGTGATCTTGACTTGCTCCGCGCCGTCTTCCAGCAGGATATTGCCCGGTTTGATGTCGCGGTGGATCAAGCCCATCGCATGCGCCGCGGCCAGGCCGGCGGCGATTTGCTGGCCGATCTTGAGCACGTCCAATAGCTCCAGAGGACCGGTGGCGTCGACCTTCTGCTGCAAGGTCCGGCCGGCGATGTAATCCATGACCAGATAGGGGATGGGCTGGTCCTCGACGGCGTAGATGGCGATCACATTCTCGTGGCGGACGGCCGCGGCCGACCGCGCCTCGCGCACGAAGCGCTTGCGGGGCGCCGAGGTCGAGGCCAGCAGCGGGGACATGAGCTTGATGGCGACGAGCCGATGCAACTTCTCATCGAATGCCTTGACCACGATCCCGAAGCCGCCGTTCCCGAGAACCTCCAGCACCTCGTAATGCGCCAGCCGGCCCAGCGACCCGGGCTTCTCCGAAGGCTGCAGGAAGCTCAGGGCGCGCTCAATACTGTCGCGGCGCTCGTCGTTAAGAGCGTGTTCCATAAGGGGGTATCTCATAGGATAGGGGGATGAGAAGCCCGCCTTATCCGAGTGACCTCACAGACGACCAATGGTTGTTGTTGCAACCCCTTCTCCCGCGCGCGGCTGAGAACTGTCGGCCTCGCAAGACGGACCTGCGCGAGGTGGTCAATGCCATCTTCTACCTCAACCGTGCCGGTTGTCCTTGGCGAATGTTGCCTCGAGACTTCCCACCTTGGCGCACGGTGTACAACTATTTCGAGGGCTGGAGGGACGACGACACCTGGGTTCAGATCGTCAAGACGTTGCGCGAGCAGGTGCGCATGGCGGCGGGGCGCGAGCCAACCCCCTCGGCAGGCAGCATCGACAGCCAGTCGGTCAAGTCGGGAGGCCCCGGTGAGCAGCACGGTATCGATGGCGGCAAACTGATCAAGGGTCGCAAACGCCATATCGTGGTTGACACCATGGGGTTGCTGCTGGCCGTCATCGTGACCGCCGCGAACGTGGACGATGCCAAGGGGGCCAAGGAAGTGTTGAAACAACTGGCGGCGCAGGACTTCCCCAGACTGGCGCTGCTGTGGGCGGACAACAAATACCACAATTATGACCTGGAAGAGTGGTTGACGGAGAATGCCCGATTCACGATCGAGGTGGTGAGCCGTCCGAAGGGGAGCCAGGGGTTTGTGCTTCTGCCCAAGCGCTGGGTGGTGGAACGTTCGCTCGCTTGGATAGGGCGGTATCGTCGCAACAGCAAAGACTATGAGCGACTGACGAAGTCGAGCGCCGTCATGATCCAGATCAGCATGATCCAACTGATGGTGCATCGCTTGAGACCCTCGTAACTTGGTCTCCGGCTTCGACCCCGCATGCTGCCGTTTACTGTACAAAAATCAGCTTATGGAACACACTCTAAGCGTCTCGATCATGTCGCTCCCTGCCCTGAAATCTCCTGGGCTTGTTGCCGGGCCGCTCGCGGCAGCAAGGCCCGTCAAGTCCTCGGCTGCATCGTGTGAGTTGAACTCATGGCGATCGACGGCGGGTTGGGCCAGGAAATCCTTGGCTTGCGGATGGGCGTCCAGCAGTCGTTCGACCCAAAGGCCGAGCGCCGTGTCGGAGCCGCAGGCGGGTCCAGATAGGCCGCCCGCTCCTCGGCCGTTTTCTTCTCGACGCGGTCGAAAAGATCGTTTCCACTCGCGACGGACTGCTCATGGCATCACTCCGATCCCGAAGGATCCTTTCCTCAATGCGACGAATCCCCTCGGAACCCCTCACGCGCGGCAGGGATTAGAGCGCGACGCGACCAAAGAACTGGCTCCCTCTTCCGAGGGAGAGGGCTGGGGTGAGGTGATGAAAAGCTGCGGTTGACCATATTCAAGGGACGGTGTCGAGACGCGTGTTTTTGTAGCGCACGATCGAATGACGGTGCGGGCGAGCGATCCTTTCCCCCCCTTGCGGAGATCGTCCAGCTTTTAAGCGGCGTTTTCCCGAGGATTTACGGCATTCTTTCGGAGTCGGGCCAGGGTCAGTGCAGTTTGGACCAAGATCACCAGGCCGACCTCGGCTTTGGCCCTCTTCAGACCATAACCATGCAAGCATCCGAGATCGCGGTGCTTTTTCGCGTCGCCAAAACAACGTTCGATTATCGATCCGCGACGTCGGTTCGCCGCCTTGGCCTCATCCGTTTTCATATACTCCTTGTGGGACTCGATGATCTCTTCCCCTTCCAATCGCTTGACCGTTCGACCCTTCTCAGGATTCTTGACACAACGCTCACGCAGGGGACAGCCACGGCAGTGCTCCGCCGGGCAGTGGTAGCGGTGCTGGACGACCGTCTTGTCGTCACGCCGGCGTTTCTGTTCTTTGCCCTTGTAGTCCAGTCGGTGTCCTTCGGGACAGCGGTACGTCTTCTCGTCGGGAAGCCATTGGAATTCGTCCTTGCCGATGCGAGCCGGACCCGCGTCGGCGCGCTTTTGTTCGGTGAAACTGTTCTCCCCCACTGGGCCGACCAAACGCACCTTCCGCTCCTGACATTCCTGCAAGTCCAGCAACGACACATAGCCTGCGTCCGTGCCGATCTGGATGACCATGGTACCGGTCACCTCTTGAGTTCGGTCGAGCATCGGCGCCAGCGTCCCGGCGTCGGTCGCCTGAGCAAAGACCTGGAACGACAAGATCAGCAACGATGCGGTATCCACCACAACTTCGGCTGTGTACATCGGACAGAAGACTTTCTCTTTATCACGACCCAGGGGCGTTCCGGGTCGGTGACGCTGACTTTAACCTTGTTTCGGGGCAGTTGCTTATCCTTGGGGCGTCCCTGGTTCTCGGCCAATCTCTCGGCGAGTTCGTCGCCTGCCCGCCGGTATCGTTCCCGTTGTGCCCGCCGACCATCGGCAGTCTCGGCCATCCAGTCGGGCGCGGATTCGATCGGTCGACCGGCCGCGTCGCTTTCCACAGCCGCGTCCAGTTCCTTGAGTCGCTTGGCGAGTTTGTCCTCGTTGACCAGTTGATGCCGCGAGGCATAGGACCGGACCGATGTGCCGTCGAGGACGGCTTTCTCGGCGGTGGTGAGCCCTTCGGCGATGGCCTGTCGGATTGCCTGGGCGTGCATGTCGAAGACTGGCTGAGACAACCGGTCCCGAAAGGCGTACAGGGCGGACCGGCTTGGCTGAATCCCCTGACCGAGCCATCCCACGGCCTTGCTGTCTCGCACATCGCGAGCCCATTCTGCGGGCGACAAACGGCCTTGAGAGGCCTCGTACAAGACGATCTTGAGCATGAGGTCCGGGTTGTAGGCGAGGGACCCGACCCCAAGGTAAGTTGCCTGCAGGCTGGTTCGATCCAAACCGTTGACGAAAGCATCAATGAGGCGGGCGGGGTGATCGACGGCCAACTCGGCATCCCATTGTTTCCACAGCGGGGAGCACAGCGGGACGGGCGGGGTGGCGAAGCGGCTTTTTTGCTGAGAAGGGTTCGACTAGCATCGTCGTCGTGGCCTCCTTCGTGTGACGACAGTTAAAACCGTCGCACATCATGTACGATTTGCCAAAACACGGGGAGGCCACTTTTTTTCGCCAGGTCGCCTATCCCCTCCAGAAAGCTGGACGATCT
>CAVRFS010000044.1:0-30545 GCA_963720335.1 uncultured Planctomycetota bacterium
TTTCTCGACCGCTACGGTTGGTCTTGCTGGACTTTCCTCCGTCGCACATCCCTCGACCCAGACCGCTGGGCCGGTCTCCCGACACAGAAGCTGAGGAGCCGACGCACGGCGATCATCGCGCCCGCCACGGACCTCTGCAATGATCATACGGGCCTCGCCCCATCGTATGACAACTCTCACGCGAGAGCGGTTCACGCTCGCGTCGCCCAAAAGGGCCTTGCCCACTCGAAGCCCGAGCGAGGGGATACAGCCGGAATCTCGGCTCACACTTCGGTCGAATGATCGCGGTCGCCACGCTCAGTGCATTGGTAGGGTGCTCTTTAGAGCACCGAGACCAGCCTCGCGCGTGCGAAAACAATGGTGCTCAGAGAGCACCCTACGACAGCAGCGTCCCGAAATCGCGCTAGGCCATTCAGGCGCCGATGTCAACGGGAGTCGCCGCCGCTGGGGTCGAGCTTTGAGTCGGCTTCGATCGCGGCGACCGGGGTTGCCGCGGCAGTGCTGACGCGCCTGTTCGTGGTAAGTCGCTGAGTCGCCCTGGAGTATTTGAAGCTTCGGAATGGCGGGGGCGGCCGCACACCCGAAACGCCCGAGTATCTCGACGGCATGGAAACAGGCATTCGCGACACGAGTGATATGGTCAGTGTTCAGGCATCGAGCAACCTGAGTGAGGGCACTCGGCCGCAGCCGCCGAATCGACGAGAAGCCGTGAGCACCGACCGATCGCGTCGACTATCGGATACGGTCCAGGCATCTCCTTCTTGGAATCGAGAAGTTGATTGAGCGCCACGATCAAAGCGGGAACGGCCTTACTTGCTTGGGGTCCGACTCGCCCAGTGCTTCGGCGATGCACATCCACCGTCGCGGATGCCGGGTTCATCGGGCTCGCACGGTTCGACAGAATCTCGATAAACACGTCGATCGTGGACTCGTCAGGTGCAATCCGTCCCAACGCGATCGCCGCCTCGTGCGATCGGGATTGGATCGATCAAGTGAGATCCGATGAAATCCATCCTTGGTATGGGCGCGTGGATCATTGGTTCCTTGAGTATCGCTCTCAACAGAGGGACGCCGCGTTCGCCGCCGGCCCAATCCGGCCGAGCATCCGAGCTGAGTAGGAATCGGACAGCCCGATTTTGGCTCTAAGCGCAACGATCACCTGGAGAACAACCACGGAGCTCGGCCAAGCCTCCGCGAGTGGCAGCCCGGCCGCTCGGCGGAGGGCCGGATCCGAGTCCTCGAGCATGGAAATGAGATGCGGAATGACGAATCAAGCCCGCGAGGGAATCGCGCGAGCGCTTGCACGGCCGCCCTGCACACGACCACGGACTCATCTTTCAGGGCCGCCACCAGCTCGCGCGGCGGAACTTCATCGTGATAAACACTCGCAGACCCGTCGTTTGAATGGCCGTGCATACGGCCGCTCGAAAATCGGGGTCTTCATTCAGAGAGTCCGTTGAGCAGTGCCCTGGTCCCGGCCTCGCTCCATTTCTTCATCTCGCTCCGCAGTCACAGGGTTTTTCTGGCTGTCAGATCGGCTCCGAGACACCAGAGAGCCGCAGGGATTGCACCGTCGTGATTCGCACTTGGGTGTTCTCGTCATTGAGCGTCGCGATCAGAGTCGCGATCGCTTCTTCGATCTCATCGTCCGCTTCTACAGTCCGAAGGTTTGCCGCGGCGTTCAGTCTTTCCTCCGGAGCGGCTTCCGTCGATTTGAGCAGACGAATCGAATTCGCAACATCGAATGTGTTCCAGATTCTCAGCCGAGCCGAAGTGACGAACGCGGTGTCCCAGCATTTCCAACCGGTCCAGGTGATAATCGCACACGAGGTGACCAGGAGGATGAAATCTTCCAGCCGATGCGAAACCGGCGCTCTGGATTCACAGCGTGCGAAGCCCAGCCCGGAACGTCAGCCATGGGTGCGACCTCGGCAGTCGATCCGATCAGCGGTCATGCCGCGCAATCGAAAGCGGTCGGCTGGATTTCGAGTGCCGAGGACTTCGCAACCAGCGGAGGAGGCGACGATTGAAGTGTCTTGCTCGCTAATTTCGAGCGCGACGTCTTTCGCCCCTTTGCTCTGGCGATCGTAATGTACATCCGATTGAGTCGACGGCTCGAATCTCAAGTACGGCGCGATCTGGGCGAGCGTCGCCGGGCCAAGGCCGCGCACCCGGCTTTGTGCATCCTCCGGCGAGGAGAACAGACGATCGGCCCGGGCCGCGACCCACGCGCCGCACGAGTGTGGGCCGACATGGGGTAACGCCGTCAGGACCCGAGCCGGCGCGGTGTTCGCGTCGACGACCAGCGTCGGTGCCACGGTGAATGCGTCGCCCGACTGGTGACTGATCCGAACGGCGGAGCAACGCCAGCCCCATCGCCGCAATGATCGACCCGCCGGCAAGCACGCCCCGCGGACGCAACCGGCCATGGCCACGTCACGGCCTCACGCCGCGGTGGATTCCCATCTTGCCGCGCGATCCGCACAGCGTCTCGGACTGCTGGACATCCGTTTCGTAAGTCTCAAGAGGACTTGCTTTTAGATGTTGCCGCCGCCCGAACGTCCCGAGCGTACAGGAAGTTGGCGGCTCGATCAAGCCAGGGAGTGCTCCTGCGGTGCATCTCGGTCCCGCTCACATGTTGAGGAATGGGACGGGAAGCAAGAAGGCATGCTGGTCGTACAGGCTGCCGGCACCACCCCAGGAGGTGTACTGAGCGAGGAAGACCACCAGCACGTAAAGAGCGGCGGCCGGTATGATGGCGAGCCTTCCCAGGACGCGGAAGATCCAGTGTCTGGGCTGATCGCGGCGGCCGGAGCGGGCGTAGGCCCATCCGGTCAAAAGTCGCGCCGGCGCGAGAAAGATGACAAAGAGCAGACTGGGTAGCCAGGCGGCCTCGCGCGGGACCATCTCGATCTTGAGCAGGTACAACGGGATAGACGCCAGGAGCAGGACCAAGAGCGAGAAGGCAAACGCCCAGGGAGCGCGGCGAAAACGTTCACGGATCGCTCGTCGCGAAAACAGGGCCCCGACTCGCCCTTCGACGGCGTAGCGGACCTGAAGGAATGGCAGAAACGGTACGATCAAGGCCAGGATCAAGGCTCCGAGCACACCCAGGAGCGGATATCGACCGGTGGCCGCGATGAGAATCGCCGGCACAACGAGCCAACATACGGTACCCAGGAAGCCAACCAGGCCCAGCCGGAAGTAGTATGGCACCCGCAGACTTTGACGAACGACCAGAGACGATCGCGGGCCTCGGTGTAAAGGCCTCCTTCTCGCAGTCGACGGACGAACCAAAATGGATGGCTAAACGGCCAGAGGAAGAGCCGGACCCGACCCCCTCGGACGCAGGCGAGTGCGATATGCAGAAGCGATAGCAAGGTCACGACCACCAGTGCCATTTGCCAGCGGCGGGCGATCGGTCCGCCCGGGTCGATCAATTCGGCCGAACGCGCGCAGGATCCCAACCAGCCAGGCCGGGACGAGCGACAGCCAGATTCCGGCCGCCAAGCCGCCGAACCGCGCCGCCAGCCGCACACCGATCAAGCCGTCTCGGATTCGCCCGGTGCGGGCGACCCGCGCGGACGATTCCAGCAAGTAACCCAGGCTGAGGAACTGGACCAGCGGCAAGGCGGCCAACATCGAAGGCCCAGCACCAGCGAAACCAGGCCGAACAATCCACTCGGCCGCCGACATGATCCCTCGCGCCCCTCGAATGAAGATCTTCGCGGGCGAAACCCTCGCACCGGTGGCGCGGACTCGATCCGGCCGATACGGCCTCGATCTCCGCCGCATGCCTCATTGAGGCTCAATGGTTCGTCAACGGCCACGGTGTTTACCATGCAAGGTTTTACCCGGACCGAGTCAGGGCGGTTTCAAACCGAATGCCCGATCAGAACCGTGATGCCCGCGCAATTGGCCAGACGTCGGAATGACGGCTAGCGCCACGATGGAAGGCACTTTCGCGCTCAAGCCGAGTCTGGTCGTAAAGCTGTGTGTACATTTGCTCAACGCCTCCCCGAAGACCTGGCCGCGGCGGCCCATCACGGTCCGGGCCGTCTCGAAGAGTTTGTGCAATGGGAATCCGGGCGCTACCCGGCCGTAACTCACGGCGGTGAACGAAGGAACGTGCTTCGGCAAAAGAATCCCCGCCGGGAGGACGTTGCACATTACGCCGATGGCCGTGCCCGTGTTGAGCATGCTCCCCATCCCGGTGCGAGTGTGATCTCCAATGAAACAGCCGACCTTGGCCTGGCCGGTCGGGATCGGGATCCCTTGGAGGGGGACATGGACCTCGCCGTAATCGTTGCGCAGGTCGCTGTTGGACGTGATGGCGCCCAGGTTGACCCACTCACCGATGTAGGCGTGGCCCAGGAATCCTTCATGGTACTTGTTCGAGAAACCGTGGACGATCGAGTCTTCAACTTCGCCGCCGATCCGGCAGGTTGGTCCAATGGAAACGGAGCCCCGGAGGTTGGCGAAAGAGTTGGGTATCTGCGCCGATCCAACACGGGCCTTCGATCCTGGTGAATGGCTGGACCCAGACGTTGGGCCCGAGAGTGATGGGCCCGCTCGTCGTGTCGAACACCGTATAGGGGTCGATTCGCGCGGACTCGTGGATCGCCAGCCGGTCAGCGGGCCCGACCAAGGCCAGCTTCGTCAAGTGCAGATTGCTGACGCCGACTTTTCCGGCCTCGATGAAATCGCGCTGCAGGTGGGCACCGTTCTTGGTAACGAGGTCCCAGGGGCGGTTGATCCACTCGCCGCCGACCTCCACGCCACGAGATTTGGCCGCCATACGCTCGAACCAGGAGTCGACTCCGTGGGGTTCGAGATCACTGCGTCATTCGGCCCGACCCACGCGCAGGCTGGCTGCCCGTCGCACAGGCCGACCCATGGTCCCGGCTCGTCCGGCTGCTCAAAGCCGGCCGGTGGCACCCAACGGCTGTTAACCACCAACACCGGCTCCCTCGCCAGCCAATCCCGATCGTTCACCACCAGGTGCGGGTCACGCTGCTGTTGCACAGCGGCCAGCGAGGGACGGATCACACAACTGCGCTGTCTTGGTCCCGGCCCGACTCGAAAAGCTCGAGTAATCTTGCTCGAGAGCGAAGTGGCACCCAGCAACAATTCATGAACCGGCCGAGTTAGCGTCAGCGGCTCCAATCCGCTTGCGGCGAGATCCTCCACCAGGCATAAACGCATAAAATCTCCATTTTTTTCCGATGAGTTGCCCGTCCCTGGCCGAAATACGCAAGACTTTCACAGAGATGTCAATCGGCAGACGATGAGCGAACCAGCGCTCGCCTCTCTCCGAGGCTGACAGGAAGCATACCAAAAAGCCAAATGGTCCGCAACAGGAATCCCTGCTCGCAACCACGATCGCAGGGATGAAGATTGGCACGCGGCGAAAACGCGGTTTCCGGGCTACTGGCTGGTGGGTAAATGCCCCAACCGGCGAGAGCCAGTCCGCTTTTCTCAACCCGCGGTGATTCTGCACGACACCGCGATCTTGGCGAGAGAATGAGCATAGTCCCAGAAAATCGCGCCGACCAGGAGCGCCAGCCGAATGCTGTGCCCGAAGACGCGCAAAGCACGGCCCGTGGTGTCCGGTCTCTCCCTTGGCCGCGGCGACCACGATCGACTGAGCGTCGATCGTCTTGTCAATCACGCCGCCAGTCGATTTGGGTTCGTTCGCCAGCTTTCGCGTGTCGATTGCCAGTTCAGTTGAACCCGCGCAAATCCCCGTTTGGTTCGTCCGGCAGATTTCGCGTGTCGATTGCCGCTCCGGATAATCCGTACGAACTTATATCTCGGAGAATTCGCTGCGACCGAGCACCGAAGTTATTGTGGGCCGATGAAACGTTGGTTCTGCTCACGTCATCCGAGCCGAATACCCATGTCGTTTCTGCTACGCGAATTGCGGCCTGACTCCTCCTCATCGCGACTCACACGATCCGAAAGGAAGGGTGAATGCGCCGCCCCTCGGTACGATTGCGGAGACGAGCGCGCACAAAGGTGTGCGGGCCCACAAACGCCGGCACGGCGTCACAGCCTTGCAGGCATTGGACTTACGTGTTTCGCCTGAATAATCGGACCACGATTGCTTGATATAACTCTCAACAGGACTTGAGGTAACGTGTGGCGCTTGAATAATCGGAACTAACTCCGAAAATGAGATTCACTTTAGACATTCATGCAAGAATGCGGACTTTATTTTCAGGCAGTTGGGCGCCGCACGAGCGCCATTAAGGTTCGTTTCGTAGTTTTCACGCTGAGTAAATTCGGCTTTCGCTCCGCGAAAGAGCGTCCGCTCGCGGAGCGAAAGCCGACATAAAGACCCCACGGCCGTCGACCCCAGCGACCCCCACCTGTAACCTGCGTTTGAAACATGCCACATTCAGCCCGCGTCAGTTTTCACATCTCCCCTCATAGTCGTCAGATTTTCGGTGTTGGTTGGGACGTTGCCGAGCAACTGTTTTATGTCACTCGGTGAAGTCCTCCATCCGCGGAGCCTGGCAAGTCGCCACGGATTGCAGACAATTCGACGTAGTCTCTCGAAGGCGATCTGGCCCGGGTTGTCCGCGTTTAACGGACCGAAGTCATTTCATCGGATGGTGCCGATGACGTGAAGTTGCCGGGAGTGAATCGAATCCGGGAGTCGCGGTCATTTCCCGTTTGGCGTTGACCGGCGTGACGGGGGCCGCGTCGAACTTGATAATGGCCTTCGCTTCCTTGTAAGCCAAGCCACAGGACAAGGTCGTTGTCGCCGGCCCCGCCGGAGAGCGGGTTCAGCTCGTCCTTGGGCAGCGGAACCATCTTCGCGGCGGCCTCGGTCGCGAGCTTCTTGGCTTCGTCTTTCTTCCCCTGTCGGAACAGGCCCATGGCGCGATAGAACGCCGATGTGCCGGACACATAAAACACCTCCGCGGCACCCAGATCCTTGCTGAGCTTGGCGTTATCGGCCGCCGCCTTGAGCGCGGCCTCCGCCTCCGCGAAATGACCGCTGCGGTACTCGGCCATGCCCAGGACCATCTGGAACCAAGGCAGGTACCGACTGGCTGCTTCCGAGTTCCACCGACCGTCGGGCGAGGGCGAGCGCGGCATCGCGTCGCGTTCTGTCATCGGAAGGCCGCAGGCTGCAAATCTTGGCCGTACGATCTCGCAGTCATCGGATCTTGGGTGTCCTTGGCGAACTCGAGTGCCCTCGTGCAGGTGACGGCGAGCTCGGCATTCTGGCCGAACCAAGCTTGGAGGGCGGCGACTTTGCTCAAAAGCATGGTGTCGTTGGAGTCGTTCGCCAATTTGGACGCGAGAACCGGAACTGCCTCGCGTGTGCGGCCGGCCTCCTGGTAGGCCGTGGCGAGCTTGGTCCAACAAGGCGGCGTCGGTCGTCTGGTCGGTAATGGCTCTGCGATATTCGGCGATCGCCCGCTCCCAATCGTGGTCGGCCGCGTACAGATCGCCGAGGCCGCGGCCGCTGCCGGATGCTGGTCGACCAGCTTGTCGAGGGCCTTCTGGTCGCCGATAAAGTGATACGCGGCGGCCAGTTTCGCCCAGGGATCGGTGGGCTTCATTGCGGCGAAGCGTTTCTGTTCCGTGACGAAAGCGATCGGGTCTCCGGTGACCGAAAGGCGGAAGCGGCCCAGATTATGCTGCGTCTACTGCGGCACCGGGAGAAATACAGCTCGATTTTCAATTCGTCATCCGCGGTGCGCTCGAGGCGGGTGGTGACAATGGCGGTATTCGTCTGGCCGGATCGGGGATAATTGGCCCAGCCCATGCTTTCATCGATCTTGCCGTCGATCACCTTCGGGGACTGCCCGCCTTCGTCGTACACGACGACGATTCCCGTCAGCGCACACGGCTGGCCGCCCGAGAAAGCACGCAATTCGTTCAGATGGAAATTGCCGTTACGCGGCTCTCCCGGGACCACCGTTCGGCAACGAAGGATCGGGCAGCGCTTCCAGACGGATGGCGCTGATGTGATCCAGACCGGGGCGGGCGACCAGGGTGTAGACGTCGCGATCCGGGTTCTTGCCGCTGGCCAGGATCGAGCCGTCGTCCTTCAGCGTCAGCGTCGCGCCGCCTTCGGATTTCATTTCCGTCGGTTTGACGACCGTCCAGTGTGTTGCGTCTGCCAGCAGAAGGTCGGCCAGTTCCGCGGGCCATGCCGAGTTTAACGGGTTCCTTCGCCAGCGTATCTTCGAATAGTGCGCAAGCTTTGGTGCGTGCGGCCTCAGCCAGCGATGGATTGCCATGGTCGGCATAATACCGTGCCAGCTCGGCCTGGAACCGCGCATCGCCGGCTGCGCGCTTGGCCAGCTTTTCGAGCACGCCAGCCAGCGGCGCGGCCGCCGCAATGATCTTCGCTTTTTCGGTCCGGTCCACGGCCAGAGAGATCGCCTCGGCGAAGGAGACGATGGCGCCGGTAGTTCGACCTTGCTCGGCACAAGCCCTTGCCAGCGCGACGTTCAGGTCCACGACTTCGCTGTCTTTGAGATCCCATTGAAGACGCGTGGTTTGCAACGTGACCGCGTCGTTGGTGAAGGACAATCGGAAGCGTCCGAGTAAGCGTTTCTCCATGTAAAACAGTTGGTCGAGCCGCACCGTTAGTCGAGTGGCCTTGCCGTCACCGATTTCCTCGACTGTCTCGAAGGCCGCCGCGTGATCTTTGTTGACTTCCGGGCCGATAGCCCAGCCCAAGGCGTCGACGCCGTCCAGTGCTTTTCGGACCTCGTAACTCTTTTGGTTAAAATCCGCCGACGCGTTTCCTAGGGCGGAGGACCTCGGCTGCTCGGGGCTGTTGGCACGCGCCGCCTGCAGTGACAGTTCGCTGAGCACGAAGGTCCATCGGTCGCCGACCCCGGTCCGCCGCCTGGCAGGCGGGAATCGGCCAAGGCTTCCAGCGCAGGCCCTTGATGCCCTTCAATTCAGTCTCGAAGACGAGCGAGTATGTATCGTTATTGGCGGGCTTTTGGACGAAGACGGAACCATCTTTCTGCAATTCCAGCTTGGAGCCGTTTTTGGTTTTCATCTCGACCGGCGTTAGCACGGTCCACTGCGCCTCTCCGCGGAGCCGCGTGAGAATCTCCCGGGCCTTCTCGGAGCGAGGCTTGTGCCTGCGGCTGCTTCTCGGCCAGACGATGCTTGCCCCGCTCCGCGAGTTTCCGAGCCAAGGCCAACTGCAATTGCCGATCTTCGGGCCGCCGTTTGATCAGAGCAGAGAGGACATCGTTAAACAACACGGCAAGTTCCAGGATCGGCTTCCTGGCCTCGTAGCCAAGGGCCGCGTTCAGTGCGCTACCAAAGTATCGCGACGCCTCGTCGTTGCGATCGTTCATCGCGTATGCGGCCCCCAGCGTCAACCACGGATCGACGACCTTCGGAACTGCCAGGCGTTGCTTTACACCGCTTGCCAGAACAGAACCGTCCGGCTGGAGCGTCAGGGTGGCCCCGCCTTCCGATTTCATCTCCGCCGGCGGGATGACCGTCGAGCGTGCGGAGTTCGCGTTTTCGTGCTTATTCAAGAGCAGTTGCGCAAGATCGGTTGCCACCACGTTATCTTCAGGTTTCGCGTCCAGCAATCGTTCGTAAAGATCTCGAGCGTTTTCAAACTGGCGGCTTGCCAACGGAACCTGGCCGCCGGCAGCAAGCTGTGCGCGAACTCGGCGAGCAATTTTGCCCCTTCCGGATTTCCCGCCGCGGCCCGCGACCAGTCGGCCGCGGCACCTTCCCAGTTCTTCAGTGCCTCATGGGGCAGCCCGCTTCGAGAGCAATTCGACATCGGTCGTCGCACTCGTGATGCCACGGCTGTAGATTTCCACTGCGCGGGACCAGTCTTTGTCGTTGTCCTGAGTGAACAGGTCGCCGATCGGGCCCGCCAGCTTCGGCCGTTGCTCGACGAGTCGGTCAATGGCGTGCTGGTCGCCATGAATCTGATGTGCCTTCGCCAGTTTCGTCCAAGGCTCGCCGATCGCGCTGGCCGCAAATCGTCTTTTCGTCAGAGCAAGCGAGCCATCGGTGACAGCGTACAGTCCGACGTCGACGGAGCCCGCCGCTCCCCGGTTAAGGCAGTGGACAGCCAGAGCATTCTTGCCCGCTACGAGCAAATCCCGGAAAGTATGGCTCAAGTTCGAGAAATACGTATTCTCGATGAGTGTTTTTCTCTATGCGCAGGAAATGGCCATTCAAGAACACTTCGGCGTTACCGGCACAACGGATGCGCAACACGTAGCGTGATTTGGCGTCCTTCGCCGTCTCAAGTTTGAAGCTGTGCCGAGCCGAGATGTCGGGCATCGCCCAAATTGGTACGTGCCAGTTCGATATCCGCCGTGCCGAAAGGCCCTACACCGTCTTCCCAACTCGCGTCATTGAAGTCAGGTTGAGCCCAGTTATCGGCTGGATCTTCCGTGGTGATTCGCCATTTCGTTCCCTCTCGCTCGGAAGTCGGCGCGATGATATCGATACCGGCGACGATTCGGCCTGCGCAGCGCCTGGTTGGACAGGATGGCATCGTCGGTTGCCGCGTCGGTAACGATATGCGCGTAATCGTCGAGGGCCGCTTGCCACCGCCGCAAGGCGACGAATGTGTGGCCTCGGCGGCCGTAAAGCCGCTGGAGATCCGTCGTCGGCTCGGGCTTCTGTTGGGCAAGGGCTTCGATGGCGGTCGAGTAGTCAGCTAACTGGGCCTGCGAATCAGACCACTGGCCGGCGAGCTCAGCACGCAGCTCAGCAGTCCTCGAGCGTGCCGGGGCTCGCGCGAGCCGTTCATTGATTTCAGCCCGAAGCGGATGCAGCAGTTCGCCCGTCGCCACATCATGGACAAATCGCTCAGCGAGTCAGCTCGATCACTTCCAGCCGTTCGCTCCCGGAATGTCGCACCGTGAGCCGAACCTTTGTTCCGGCTTCCCGGTCAGCAATAGGGCGAGTTTGTCGAGAGATTCTTTGGTCAACTCGGTGTCGTTCACTTTCGCAATGACATCGCCGGGACAAAGGCCGGCCCGCGACAACGTGTATCCAGGCAGTAGCTCGGTCACCCGGACTTTGCCGTCCTCGGACGAGAACGCGAAGCCAAATCCGACCTGGACGGTGGCGGCGGGAACGCCATCGAAGGCACGGCGCTTGCGCCGCCCTGCAGGAGGGCCGCGGCGTCACGAGGCCGATTTTGATGCAACAGGGCCGTCGCCAGACGCAGCAACCCGGGAGTGCGCAACCAGGCCTCAGGTGAGATTGGATGGGCGGCCATCAATCGGTCAAACGCCAAGGCGGCCTCCGGCCATGCCTTGCGCGAGCGCGTGCCAGTTTGCCTGCGTGGCGGCCAGAGCGGCTGTCACGCGCACGTCTTTCACGTCGAGCTTTTCCAGCGCGGCGTGCAGCCGGAGGTTCTCGGACAACATCCGGATGCGGCTCTGGAAGTCGGCGTTCGAATTGAGCAGGAGTCGCAGTGTTTCGGCGGCCCGTTCGGGAGTCGTTCCAAACGAGCGGCGCGCGCGGACCAGAAGGCGGAGGTGCCGCGCCTCCGATGAGCGAACGCACTTCGTCAGAGTATCCCCTGACTCGCGGCAAAGACGGAGTAAGTTGTCGCGACCCGCGGCAAGCAATTGCGATCCATCAGGCGAGAACGCGAGCATGTCCACGCCTCCCAAATCGACGTTGCCGGAATCCAACTGCATCAACTCGCGCCGTGTCTCCAAATTCCAGAGGCGGACAGTCTGGTCAGCTCCGCCCGACGCCAGGGTACGACCATCCGGCGAAAACACGACGGCACTGACCGCACTGGAGTGCCCCTTGAGCGTTTCCAGGAGTTTTCCGGTGGTGACTGTCCCACAACTGCACGGTCCCTTCCCGACTGGCCAGGGCCAGGGTTTGGCCATCTGGCGAAAAGGCGACGTCGTCGACCATGCCAATTCTGCCTTGGCTAAACTGAAACGTGCTCCGATCCGTATTTCTGAGAGTCTGGCGCTATTGTCCAGGCTTGGTCTACCAGATGATTGCCGTCCCGTCGCGGCTGCCGCTGGCCAGTCGCGAGCCGTCCTTCGAGAAGTCGAGAGAAACACAGAAGCCGGTGTGTCCGCTCAGACTGGGCAATCGGTCGTCGCGAGGCAACCTCCCAGACTTTCAGCGGAGCTGGAGAACTATCTGCTGTCAATACATTCGGCGAGCCAAAGCCGGCTGCCAGGTATTTCCCATCGGGCGAGAAGCGACGAGCGCGACCACCCCTGAATGTCGTTCAGCCGGAAGTTGGGCAGGTCGGTCGCTCCGGGCAACCGCGCCAGTTCCGTTCCGGCATCGATGTCCCAGAGCGCGACATAAGAAACGTTGCCTGCTCCGCCGTAGCCCACAGCGAGCAGGCGGAGGTCGGTCGGCGAGAACGCCACGCTGAAGACACGACCCTTGTCGCCGGCCGAAAGTTCCCGCACAAGTCGTCCTGTGGCGGCGTCCCACAGCCGCACGCGGCTGCCGTCCGGCGGCGGCGATCAGTTGCCCGTCAGGTGAGAACCGCGCCACGAAACAGCGACTGCCGGACCGTTCCAATGGGCGGATGGCCGCGCAGCGTAGACGATTCCCAGACCCTGGCCGTCTTGTCGTACTGGTAGTGACCAGCTGCTCGCCGTCACTCGAAAAACCGACCGTATTGATTTCACCCTGGTGGCCCTTGAGCGTCAGCAGCGCCGCGCTTTCGAAGTGAGCTTCTGGGCGTCCGCCCAGATCTTGATCGTCCCTTCGGCATCCGCCGTGCACAATTTCGAACCGTCGCACGGAGAAGGAAAGTGCCGATACGGGAGACGCATGTGCGAAGTTGTGCCGCACGATCGACGGCCGGCGGCGTGTGTCGAAAACAATGACAGCTCCTGACAATTTCGCGCCCACAGCGATCAGCCGGCCATCGGGACTCAACGCCGAGGCACTCAGCGCTCCGCCGGTCCCCGCGTCTTTTGCCAGCCGGTTGACCGTCCGCGTGGCGGGGTCTAATCGAAAGATCGATAGCCGGTCCCAACCCCCTCCGTGGCCGACGACCGCCAGCGTCACGCCGTCATTGGAAAGCGCGAGACTCTCGAAGCCATCGCGTTTCCGATCGACGGATGCGATCCCGCCGCCGCTCACGGCGCTCACCCACCGAATCTCGTTGTCAACGACGACCAACTTGCTCTCTTCGCGAGAAAATCAGGCGGCGATAAGAAACATCAGCGGAGTCGACCTGGAACGTCTCTTTGCCCGTGGATGTGTCAAATACGTGAACCTTGTTGCCATCGGCCAGCGCGGCGAGCCGGCCGTTGGCAGACAGCACGCGAATCGACGCGCCGACGCCACCGGGCAGGTCGCGGCGGCCCAGTTCGTCTTCGGCTTGCGAACCCAGATCCCAGCGCCGCAACCGGCCGTTCTGATCCAGCGTTACCAATTGACCGTTGGCGGTGAAAGCACCGTCAACGATGCCGACGCCGTGCCCCGAAAAAACCGCGGCGCTCGCTTCCGGCAAGTGTTGGTAGTAGTACCACTCAAAGCCGCGCAGATCGGGCTTTCTGGCGGTCGCGTTGCTGCTCGGGAATGTGCTTCGCCAGCAAGACCCGGAGTTGTTCGGCCGTGGTGCGATCGTCGCGCCAGAGGAACGGCGCGAGCTGCATATCGGTCGTGTACAGCAGCTTGCGGCCCTCCTCCTCGGCGGCTCGTGCCAATCGCTCGGCCTCGCGTGCCTCCGCGAAACTGCTCTCGGCGGTCTTTTTCGCCTGTTCGGCACGTTCACGTTCCTGGGTTTCTCGCTTCTGAGATTCCTCGGCCTGCCAGCGAGCCAGACGTTCGTTCGCGGCCGTCCGCGCCATGCGGCCCGCCACGATGACGGACGCAATGGTCGCCATGACCAGCACGGCCGTCAGGACCGCCCCCAGCGCGGCGATCCCGGGATTGTGGCGTGCCCAGCGAACGTAGCGCTCCACTTCCGTTTGCCGCCGTGCCAGGATCGGTTCATCATCCATGTATCGCTGAAGATCGGCGGCCAGCTCCTCGGCCGTGGCGTAGCGGCGCGCGGGCTCTTTCTCGATCGACTTTTGAACGATCGTGACCAGGTCGCGCGGAATCTCCCGGTTCACCCGGTGGAGGGGCGTCGGCTCTCCGGAAGTCACTTGCTTGATGAGCTTGTTGCGGTCTTTTTCATCGAACGCCGGCCGCATCGCCAGCAGCTCGTAGAGCGTCAGTCCCAGCGAGTAGACGTCGCTCCTGGCGTCGCTTTTCCCCTCGAACGCCTCGGCCGGCATGTAGCGCAGCGTGCCCAGGATGTCGCCGGTGTGGGTCAGGTTTTCCGCGCCGGGCCCGGCCACCTTGGCCAGGCCGAAGTCGGTGACCCACACGGTGCCGCGCATGTCCAGGAGCAGGTTCGACGGCTTGACGTCGCGATGGAGAACTCCCTGTTTATGAGCATAGTCGAGCGCGTCGGCCACTTGCCGCCCGATGTTGGCCACGCTCTGCCAGTAGGTCGGCCTTTTGGCCGCCGTCTTTCGCCCCGTGACCGGACTGCTCGTTCCCGGCAGCGAAAGCGATGACGCCGACAGGTTGAACGAGTCCGGATGCTGGCCGGAGCGAGGCGTGTCCGTGGCCACTGGGCTGGTGGCCGGCGTGGCATTTTCACCATCGAAATGCCCCGTTTCTTTCTCAACCGGCGGCGCGTCAAGACCCAGCGGTCTCGGCGTCGGCGGTGGGCTCCGGGTCGATCGAATCACCGGCATGCGGAAACGCCCCCGTCATGAGCGACCGTGCCATCTGGGCCGCGGTGGCGCCCCTGCCAGTGAGACGGATGTTCATCGGCGGAGCTGGGGGTGGAACCACCCGGCTTGATGTGATTCAACTCGTCCAGGACCGCCTCGAGGCCCAGGCCTTGAATGTACTGCATGACGTAGTACGGCAACCCGTCGTGCTCGCCGACGCCGAACACGGGCACGATGTTGGTGTGGTGCAGTTTGGCGGCGGCACGCGCTTCCCGCTCGAAGCGCCGTTTCTGCCTGGCGTCCTTCAAGGCTTGATTGGGCAGGACCTTGAGGGCGACATGCCGGCCGAGCGAAACCTGCTCGGCCTCGTAAACGATCCCCATGCCGCCGTGGCCGATCTCACGAATGATGCGATAATCGCCGAGCTGCTCGAAGGAACGTGCCGCGGGCTCCTCAGGTTCCGCTTCCGGGCCCAGTTCCAGGGACTCATCCGCGACGGCGATGTTCTCCATCATCGCCATCGCCGGGAAGACGTCCTTGATCTCCGCCGCCAGCTCCGGATACCGATCGATATATTCCTTGAGCGATGGCCGTTCGCCCTTGCGGTAGCGCTCGACGAACTCTTCAGCGAGCTCCACCACCGCGCCGGAATTCGATTGAGATGAGGACATGGACACATCCTTCCTTCGGCTTGAGCCGTGACCAACCTCGGCCTATGGAGCATCGTCGATGAAACCGGGTAGATGCGACAGGATCTCTTTCAGTCGTTTGATCGCTCGCAGATAACGGCTGCCGCGCGCCTGCCTTGGACATTCCCAGCACTTCCGCGATCTCGCTGATCGAAAGCTGCTCGAAGTGTTTGAGAGCCAGCACCTCGCGATCGACGGGGTCCATGTTGTTCAGAGCTTCTTGCACGACCAGTCGAGTCTCGGCTTTGATGGCCGCTTTTGACGGCGTCGTGAGCTGGCCCAGGAGATGGGCCGCCAGCGACACGGAATCGGCTTCCGGCAGGCCGCCGCGGTGGAGCGTGACTTCTCGATCGACGTCACGGAGTTGCGTTCCCAGGTGGCGGCGATGGATCTCGGAGAGTTTGAGGCCCGTCATGTGTCGCAGCCAGAGATAAAACGGGAGTTTGGGGTCGGCGAGATAATCGGGCAATCGGCGAGCACACTCGGCCAGCGATTCCTGGACGACATCCGAGTCGTCGATGCGACGCGAGAGCCGGCGGCTTAATCGCAAGTGCACCATGCGTTTCAGTCGATCTCGATGAAGCGCGAGCAGATCCTGGACCGCGGTCTGGTCGCCTGCGGCGGCGCGTTCCAGGAGCACCTTCGCGATGTCGGCATCGGGTGTCATATCGTGGCCTCTACTCTTATAAAGTGCGCCAAACGACTTTCGTCTTGCTCGTCACGCGATTTTTTTAAAGTTCGGCGGCGAGCTTGAAACACCTGATAACACCCACCCACGCTACGTTGATCTTATATCATCGCCGGCATTTCGCGGATGCCACATGTAATTATCGAACCGAGTCTGATCAGCGACAATTCGATTTCCCTCCCGTGTTGCCGCCAATCGCCCCCCTAGTCCCGAAGGCGGATCGGGACACGCCTTACGCAATGCGTTCAGCAGCCGTTGGTCTGTCTTTTCCGGGGTCGCCTCGATATAGACGGTCACGGCGTGCCTGGTCAGTAGGGGCAATAATCCCGCCTTGACCAAGGAAGACTTTCCCGCAGCCGCTTGGTCCGTAGATTAGCCCCACGTTGAACGTTTTGTCGGGATCGGTCCGTTCGATCGAGGGTCTTCCAGAACCGGATGCTGTCGGGCAAACCGCTCCAGGTCTAGTGGGCCCGGCAGCAATTGCAGGAAGAAATCGGCATCGCGCTCGTCGAAGGATCTCAGACCCTTGGAGACGATCTTGATTGGTTGCTCTTCCGAGTCGGCTTGTGTTGATACTGATGAGACCGGTGTCGCTTCCTGCGTGGAGAATGGAGGCGGGCCGACAACAGCGAGAGCAGCCCCAGGCGTGATCGTACCCGCAGCTTGTTTGGAGAAATGCCCGCAAGTCCTCTGCCATGTCGATGGCGGTGGTGTACCGGTCGGTCGCACGTTTCGACATGGCTTTCAGGCAAATTCGTTCCAGTTCCTTGGGGATCGTGTCATCAATCTGCCGGAGTGGACGGGCTTCGGCAGTGGCGATCAGGTCCAGTAGTTCGATTGCGGGCTTCGTCTCTGTCCTGAGCTTTGGCGACAAACGGACGCCTTCCGTGTTAACAGTTCATAGAAGACCACCCCCAGGCTGAAGATGTCGGATCGTCCATCGACTCGGTGAACTTCGCCTTTCGCCTGTTCTGGACTCATGTATGCGGGGATTCCACGCCAGTCCCCCACCTTTCCCGAAATCTTCTTCCTTGAGTGCCAGACCGAAGTCCGTAACGAACGCCTGCCCCGAGGCATCGATCAGGATGTTGCCGGGCTTGATGTCCCGGTGAACCAGACCACTGGATATGCAGCATGGTGAAGAGCACCGGCGACCGTCGCCACCAGTGCCGGCCGACTCGTGAAAACGGGGTCGAGCTTCCCGAATTCTCTTGGCCAGGTCGCTCCCTCGATGAGGTTCGAGCCGCACGAAGCAGAGCCCGTCGTCGGTACGTCCAACGTCATAAACAGGCACGGTGTGGGGATGATCGAGGCTCGCAACGATGCGGGCTTCGTTCAGGTAAGCCTCAATATACTCGTGACGTGAGACTCGCTTCGGCTTTCGGGACCTTGATCGCAACGGAACGGTGAAGCTCGTCATCGAAAGCCAGGAAAACCTCACCAAAACCGCCCGTGCCCAAGCGTCGAAGGATCGTGTAACGCCCGAGCTTTGTGGGATGTAGAAGCGAAAAGGATTCCTCGGAGTCCTCGCTTTTGGCTTGCAGATCCTCCATTGATGACAAATTCTCGGGTTCGTCCACTACTCGTTCCTTGACAGCAACTGGTCTTCTTCTTGACGGGATATCGGAGCCATTGTCGCATCCTGAGAAGGTAAAGAGAAGCAACGTATGGTCAGCATCAAGCAGAGTTCCGGAACTAAGCGGACACCGGGAGTTCCGGGGACATGATGCTGAACTCTTGCAGTGTGCGCCGGGTAGGTTATCGAGTCCGCAAGTTGGAATGTGGCTGACCCAACGGCAACGAAGTAAGGAGTGGGCACCCGTTTCGACGAGCCCGTGCTTTCTTCAGGAGAGAAACTGGCAGGTGTCTCGACGAAACCGACCGCTGTCCACTTCCGCCTGTGTGTTTGTCCGGACGAAGGAGACGCGGGGAACGGTTAAGCCGGGATTGTGGGATCATTGTGTTCCGAATTTCGGGCTGTAGGAATTTTGTACTCAGTTTCGAGCGGATTCTGCCGTCGCGTCCTTCCGGGGCGGCCTTTACATGAAAAGTGCAGTAGCCCTCTTGTCGCCCCGAGGTGAATGTCTCACTTCATTGCAATGGCGACGATTGGCTGGGAAGTCCACGCAAAGTTGCTTTCTCTCTCTCATGAAACGGGTTGGATTCGTCGTGTTTCCGATCCGCCGACTGTTCCGTCCCGGCTCGGGATGAGACAATGGCCCCGCTTGGCAGTCGTGAAAGCGATCGGTCGTTGTCAGGGATCGAACAATGGATGAGACGAAGAACCTGTCTGAAACGGAAGCCCCTCAAGCGCCCGCTGAGGCTTCGAATCGGCTCCTCGGATGAGACGAGGAGCTTGTCGGGAACGGCCGGCTCGCAACCGCCTGTTGAGAGTTCGGGCGGCTCCCTCGGACGGCAGGACCCTGCCCTTCGGCGGGTACCCCCCTCCAAGATCGGGCGTTACACGAATCCTCGGTCAGCTTGGGTGAGGGCGGGTTCGGACGGGTCTATCTCGCTCACGACGATGACCTCGACCGCCCGGTGGCCATCAAGGTGCCAAACCCGGAACGAATCACCCACCCCGAGGATCTGGAAGCGTTTCTCATCGAAGCCAAGGTCCTCGCCAAACTGGACCATCCCAATATCGTGCCGGTCTTTGATGTGGGTCGCACGGAAGACGGACTCTGTTTCGTCGTGTCGAAGCTCGTCGAAGGCAGCGATCTGGCGGTCAGGATGGGACAGGCTCGACCTTCCTTCCGGGATTCGGCGGAACTGGTTGCCACCATTGCCGACGCCTTGCATTACGCCCACACCCAAGGGCTGGTCCACCGGGATATCAAGCCCGCCAACATCCTGATCGACGCTTCGGGCAAGCCCTGTGTCGCCGATTTCGGTCTTGCCCTCCGAGACGAGGACTTCGGCAAGGGTGGAGGGCTCGGCGGCACGCCCGCCTACATGAGTCCCGAGCAGGCACGGGGCGAAGGTCACCGGGTTGACGGGCGATCCGACATCTTCAGCCTGGGCGTCGTGTTCTACGAGTTGTTGACCGGCAAGAGACCATTCCGAGGCGATTCTCAGCTTGAGATCATGGAGCAGATCACGACCACCGAGCCTCGGCCGCTCCGCCAGATCGACGACACAGATCCCCAAGGAACTGGAGCGGATCTGCCTCAAGGCGATGTCGAAGCGGGCAACGGACCGCTACACGACCGCCAAGCGACATGGCGGAGGACCTTCGCTTGTTCCTTCAAACCACAGGGGGCACGGTCTCGCCTCGCGCTCCCGCGGCTCCCGCCAGTCCTCCGCCCGGATCAACCCTGGAATCCGCTCCACTCCCGGCCACATCCAGGCAATCCGACTCCGACCAGCGACCGATCAAGATCGTCCCGAAGAGGGCTGCGATCCTTCGATGAGCATGATGCCGACTTCTTCCTGGAACTGCTTCCCGGACCTCGGGACCGGGACGGACTGCCTGACAGCATCCGATTCTGGAAGCGCAAGATCGAGACAGATCGACCCCGACCTAGTTTCAAGGTGGGGCTGATCTACGGTCCCTCGGGCTGCGGCAAGTCGTCGCTGGTCAAGGCGGGACTCTTGCCCCGGCTCGGCAAGCATGTCCTGCCGGTCTACATCGAGGCGACCCCGGAGGAGACCGAAGCTCGGCTGCTCAAAGGTTTGCGCAAGGTTTGTCCTGAACTGCCGCGAGGATTGGGGCTGGTCGATTCGCTGGCGAAACTTGCGAAGGGGTCGCATCTTGCCACCCGAGCACAAGGTGCTGCTGGTCCTGGACCAGTTCGAGCAATGGCTGTTTGCCAAGCGGGGTGAGGAGAATACGGAACTGGTCGCCGCCCTTCGTCAGTGCGATGGCGAACATCTCCAGGCGGTCGTGATGGTGCGGGATGATTTCTGGATGGCGGCGACCCGGTTCATGAGGGACCTGGAGATCGACCTCTTGCCGGATCGGAACGTCGTCGCCGTGGATCTGTTCGACCCTCAACATGCACAAAAGGTGCTGGGGGCGTTCGGCACGGCCTACGGCAAATTGCCGGAGCGAGAACGGGGACGCACCAGCGACCAGCACGACTTTCTGGATCAAGCCATCAGCGAGCTGGCTCAGGACGGCAAGGTCATCTCGGTGCGCCTGGCCTTGTTTGCCGAGATGATGAAGGGCAAGCCCTGGACCTCGACGACGTTGCAGGAAATCGGCGGCACGGAGGGTGTCGGTGTGACGTTCCTTGAGGAAACCTTTGGCTCGGTCCAGGCCAATCCCAAACATCGGCTCCATCAGAAAGCCGCCCAGGCCGTTCTCAAAGCTCTCTTGCCCGAGACCGGCACCGACATCAAGGGGCAGATGAGATCACGTCAGGAATTGCTCGAAGCATCCGGTTATGCGAACCGCCCGAGGGACTTCGATGACCTGATCCACATCCTCGACCCGGAGCTTCGTCTGATCACGCCCACCGACCCGGAAGGAAAGGATGAAGGCGGAAGGATGAAGGACTCTCAGGATGAAGGCGGAAGGATGAAGGATGAACCAGAGGACCCATCCTCCCACTCATCCTTCATCCTTCATCCGTCATCCTTTCCGACCCGCTACTACCAACTGACCCACGATTATTTGGTCCACTCCCTGCGGGACTGGTTAACCCGCAAGCAGAGGGAAACCCGTCGAGGACGGGCCGAACTGCGGCTGGCGGAGCGTTCGTCGCTCTGGAACGCCAGGCCCGAGAACCGCCATCTGCCGTCTGCCACTGGAGTGGGCCAATATCCGGCTGCTGACCAAGAAGACGGACTGGACCGACCCCCAACGGCGGATGATGAGGCGGGCGGGTCGAGTCCACGGTCTTAGGACGACTGGGACTGGCGATCCTGATCGCCTTGATCGACCTGGGGCGGGATCGAGGTGCTACGGAAACCTGCGGCGCCTCGGCGCTGGTCGAGTCGCTCAAGACCGCCAACACGACGGGTGTCCCGGCCCTCATCGAACAACTCAGGAGTTACCGCCGCTGGGCTGGTCGTCCACTCTCGGGATTGTTGGCGAGTACCGAGAACGACCGCGATCAACATCTCCGGGCCAGCCTCGCCAACCTCGCCTTGTTGCCCGACGACGGCAGCCAGGCCGACTATCTCTACGACCGTCTCCTGTCGGCTTCACCCGTCGAATTGCCGGTGATCTGGGGCATCTTGCGGAAGCGTCATCAGGGGATCGACAAGCGGCTGTGGCAACTGCTGGATGATCCCAAGTCCGACCCGGAGAAACGCTTTCATGCCGCCTGTGCCCTGGCGGACGCCGATTCCGCCCAGGTCGAGAAAAGCTGGGACACCGTAGCTCCGTTCATCACCGACCGATTTCTGACGGCCGCGATCAAGAATCCTGGTGATTACTCCCCGCTGATCGAGACCCTGCGACCCATCCGTCAGCATCTCCTGACTCCTCTGGCATTGATCTTCCGGAACACCGAGCGATCCGAGAGCGAACGGACCTTCGCCACGACCATCCTCGCCGACTACGCCAGCGACGATCCCAACCGGCTTGCCGAACTACTCATGGCCGCCGACACGAAGGCGTATGTGAGCCTGTTCCCGGTCGCCGAGAAGAGGGCCGAACAGGTCTTGCCTGTTCTCCAGGCCGAGCTTGCCAGGAAAGCCACGTACTCCTGGAACGATCCGCCGCTCGATCCATCGTGGACGAAGCCCGACGCCGCCCTCGTGAGCCGGATCGAGTCGGCACAGGGGATTCTCGCCGAGCGGTTCGCTTTCTGTCAGACGATGCCAATCGACGATTTCCTCACGACCGCCGAGGCTCTCCGCAAATCGGGCTACCGCCCCGTTCGCTTCCGCCCCTATGCCGATGGGCAGACGGTGCGAGTCGCGGCGGTCTGGACCCGAGATGGACGAAACTGGCGAATCTCTTCAGGTCTAACCGCCGAAGAGGTCCGACAAGAGGATGAACCGGAATCAGAAAGACAAGTTCCTCCCCGTCGATGTCGCCGGGTACATGACGACCGAGAAGGATCGGCAAGCCCGCTGACCGCTATGCAGCCCTCTGGGTCGAGAAATCCGGCGATGATGACGCCCGGTTGTACGTTGGGACGACCGCTGATGAGCAGGACGAAGTTCAGGAAAAATTCAAAGAGGCGAAGCTGATTCCCCGGACTCAGAACGCCATGATTGGGTCCGAAGGTCGCACGAGATATTGCGGCGTTTGGGGGCGACCCGCGGGAGCCGCCATCACAGGTCAGACGTATCGAGACCAGTTCGAGGGAAACTTCGAGCAGAACCAGGCGGACCTGAGCGACCAGTTGCTCCTCGACATGGCGGTCAACGGGGCGAGCAAACCCCAATCGACCCGAGAGCGTGCCCAGGCTGACCTTCAGAGTGCGGAGAAGAAGCTCAAGACCAAGCCTGCCGACTCGATGCCCGGCTGGCTCGGGCCATGGCGAACTTCCGTCTGGGAGAGAATCAGAAGGCACTTGATGACCTTCAGGTCGTGATCGGAAAGAACCCGGAAGCCGTCTCCGCCAAACAGTACCGGGTCATCGCCCTCGCCCGGCTCGGCAAGAAGCAGGATGCCAAGTCTGAACTGGAGAAGTTCCAGAAGGGAGATGCCCCGGAGCATTCCAAGCTCTACCTCGCCGCTGTCGTGGCGGCGGAACTGGGCGAGGGGGCGGATAAGGCATTTGAGACCCTGGAAGCAGCGATCGGGAAACAACCCAAGGATGCAGACCTGCGATATGACGCCGCCCGTGCTTTTTCCCTGGCATCAACAGCCATCTCCCGCTCGGACAAGGCGAAGGGTCGTCAACTTGCGGAGCGATGTCTCCAATTGCTCAGGGAGGCGATCAAGAACGACGATGCCGATTTCGGCAAGATGGATGAGGACGCCGATCTCGACCCGATCCGGGACGACCCGGCGTTCGCCGAGATCATGAAGGCCGGTCACCCCGACCGCCGCTATGCCGCCGCATGGAGCAGCGATGCGAGCTTCGAGGCGACCGCGATCTACGGGCTTGATCCCGCCGCCCACGTGCAAGAAATGCCGTGAGATCATCGCCCAGGGTTACCGCCCCGTATCGTGGTCGACGAGCCAGACCACAACCGAGGGACCGCTGGTGACCGCCTCGGTCTGGCACCGCCCTGTGGTCCAGGAGGAGGTCAAGGACCGACTTGCCGAGCGTCAGGCACGGGCGGCGGTCGCCCTGGTTCGCATGGGCAAAGCTGAGGAGGTCTGGCCCCTGCTGCGGCACAGTGCCGATCCCCGGCTGCGGAGCTTCATCGTCAACTGGTTGAATCCCCTGGGTGCCGATCCGAAGCTGATCGCCGCCGAGCTTGACCGACTGGATTCTCCCGCCACCCGCCACGCCGGGGGGCACCCGCCGGAGGGCAGGGTCCCGCAGGGTACGCGCCATCCGAGAGATGGACGCCGTGCTGTTCGATCGCCGAGACCTCGCAGCGGCGGGCATTGATCCTGGCGCTGGGGACATACGGGACGGAGGGGCTGTCTCCCGGCGAGATGGAACCGTTGATCGGCAAGCTGCTCGACCTCTACCGCAACGATCCCGACGCCGGCATCCACGGAGCCGCGGAATGGGCCCTGCGCAAGTGGGGCCAGCAGGAGAAGCTCAAGGAGCGGATGCCGAGTTGATGAAGGTCAAGGACCGGGGCGACCGCCGCTGGTACGTCAACGGCCAGGGCCAGACCTTCGCCGTGATCGACGGCCCGGTCGAGTTCCGCATGGGCTCGCCGCCGACCGATGAGCCGGAACGCGCCGGCGGTGACAACGACCAGCCTCCCCGGCGGATGGGCATCCCCCGCCGGTTCGCCATCGCCGCCAAGGAGGTCACGGTCGAGCAGTTCCAGCGGTTCCTCAAGACCAACTCGCATCTCAATCGACCGCTACCAACCTCCAGGCGAGCTTCCTCAGCAAGTACAGTCCCCGATCCCGGACGGACCCTGGATCGCCCCCGACTGGTATACGGCGGCCCACTACTGCAACTGGCTGAGCGAGCAGGAGGGTCTGCCCAAAGACCAGTGGTGCTATCTGCCGCCAAGGAGGCGGGCTACGCCGACGGGATGTCGATCCCTGCCGACGTTCTGCTGCGGACGGGCTATCGGCTGCCCACCGAGGCGGAATGGGAATACGCCTGCCGGGCGGGTACGGTCACCAGCCGCTACTACGGTCATTCGATCGGACCTCTGGCGCTCTATGCCCGGTACTCAGCCAACAGCCGCGAACATGCCTGGGCGTGCGGCGGTCTCTTGCCGAACGACCTGGGGTTGTTCGACATGCTCGGGAACGAGTTCGAATGGGTGCATGATAGAGATGGCTTCCAGACCAGGCCACAATGGAAGCTATAATGATAATATAAATGATAAATGAATATATTAATGAGAAAATCCCTCGTCTGCTTCGGGGCGGGTCGTTCGGCATATCATCCGGCGGGCGTCCGCTCGGCGTACCGTGGCGGGTCGCGCCGTCGCTCCGGAACGCTAACATCGGTTTTCGCCCCGCCAGGACTTACCACTGATCTGCTTTATATCTTTACTACTTCCGCATTTCTGATCGGGGTCCGTTCCGAAGTTCCGGGGACACTATACTTAACGTTCGACCATCTCCCGGGCGCGGTGGCGCACCGGCTCGCCGAGGGTGGGATCGCTGCGAATGCGGGCGGGAACCTCGGACTTGGATAAGGATTGGGCGGACAGGAACTGGACGAGGCTTCGGGCCTCGCGAAGCACGCGAAGCTCCGGGATCAGCGGCGATGCATCCCAAACCTTCACAGTTCTATCCATGCTGGCGGAGGCAAGTTGGTAACCGTCAGGGCTGAACGCGACGTCATAGACCTGGCTGCGTGTCCGCGCAGCGATAGGACTTCGTGTCCCGAGTTGACATCCCACAGCTTCACGGTTTGATCCTCGCTGGCGGAGACGAGGCGGCGGCCGTCCGGGCTGAATGTCACCGAAGTGAATAGGCCGCGTGTCCGCGCAGAGTAACGACCTCCCGGCTCGTGGCCGCATCCCATAGCATGATGGTGTGATCTGTGTCGCCCGCCGAGGCGATCAGGCGGCCATCATGACTGAATGCTACACAAGCGGCTGTGGCCGCGTGACGGTGGAGCGAAAAGATGACCGTGCCCGTGGCCACATCCCAGAGAATGACCGTGCCCCGCAAGTCGGATGAGACAATACGGTGACCGTCCGGGCTGAATGCCAGGCCCCCGGCCTCCTCCGTGTGGCCGCGAACGTAAGGACAACTTGCCCCGTCGTGGCGTCCCACAGCCTTCACGGTTTTGTCGCCGCTGGCCGAGGCGACGAGGCGACCGTCGGGGCTAAATTTCACACTAATGACTCTCGAAGAATGTCCGCTTAGGGTCAAAAGCAACTGGCCCGTGGCGGTGTCCCAGAGCTTTACAGAGCAGTCATAACTTCCGGACACGATTTGGCGGCCGTCTGGGCTGAATGAACCCGATTAACCTTTTGGGAGTGTCCGCGTAGGGTCCGAATCTCTTGGCCCGTGGCCGCGTCCCATAGCCTCACGGTGGCATCCCCACTGGCCGAGGCGATCTGGCGGCCGTCGGACTGTACGCCACCCCACAAACCGGATACGATGTCCGCGAGGGACAGGACGTCCTGCCTCGTCGTGGCGTCCCACAGCCTCACGGTCTGGTCACTACTGGCCGTGGCGATTTGGCGACCATTGGGGCTGTAAGCCACGCCCAAAACCTTACCAAAGTGTCCTAGTGGGGTCAGTATTTCCTGGCCCGTTTCGACATCCCAAAATCTCGCGGTTTGATCACCGCCGGATGCGAGCTGCGTCCGTCCATGCTGAAGGCAACGCTGGCGACCCCCTGCGTATGTCCACGGAATGTGAAGACCTCCTTGCCCGTGGCCGGATCCCAGAGCTTCACGGTATTATCCAAGCTGCCAGAGGCGATTTGTCGTCCGTTCGGGCGAAAAGCCACGTCCATGACAAGGTTGGAGTGACCGCGGAACGTCCGAATCTCTTGACCCGTGGCGGCATCCCACAGCTTCACGGTGCTGTCTCGCTGGCCGAGGCGATGTGGCGGCCATCGAGGCTATACGCGACCGCAAAGACAATTCCTTGTGACCGCGCAGAGTGAGGAGGTGCTGGCCCAGTCCGAGTCCCACAGCATCAGCGTCGCTCCGTGCTGGCGGATGCAATCTGGCGACCGTCCGGGCTGTAAGCCACGCCGCGCACCGGACCCTGGTGTCCCTGAAGGGTCCGGACCTCATGGCCAGTGGCCGCGTCCCAGAGCTTCACGGTTCTATCGTCGCCGGCTGATGCGAGCTGACGTCCGTCGGGACTATAAGCCACGTCCAAAACCACCTTCGAGTGCCCGAGGAGCGTCCGGATCTCCTGCGCCCGTGATGGCATCCCAGAGCTTCACGGTGTTATCCCAACTGGCAGAGGCAACGAAGCGGCCGTCCGGCTTTACGTAACACCGGTGACCCAGTCAGAATGACCGCGCAATCTGCGGAGTTCTAACTGGCACATACGCTCAGATAGGACCATTTCGAATCCGCAGATCAGGTGTCCTCGGGCCGCTTCGGTTGAAGCGGCTCGAGGCCTCGTTGCACAACGTCCAGGTGGCCTTCTTGCCATGCACGCTGAATCAGGCTGATCTCCGCCACATAGAGGCGGCGGTCGCTGATGATTTTCTCGTCCCCGGGCGCTCGGGCCTCCTGGTTAGCGCGCCGCTGGTTTCGTCTTTGGCCCGATCGGCGTTGGCCTCGGATTCGACCGCTTTCCTGTTAGCACGGAGAGCGAAGAAGGTGGACACCAGGGTGCCCAGCAGGAGTGCCAGCGCGATACGCCGCCGCCAGGCCGCCACCGCCGGGTTGCGCGGCACCATCGCCAGGCTCGCTCGCGCCGCCGATCCGCCGCGCCGGATCGGCTGTCCGTCCTGGAACCGCCGCAAGTCGTCCGCCAACGCCGTGGCGGTCTCATACGCGTTTGCCCGGATCTTTCTGAAGGCACTTGAGGCAGATCGTCTCGATGTCACGGGGCAGGCCCGGGACCAGCCGCGAGGGCGGGACCGGTTCGGTTGTCTTGACTTGCTCCAGGGTCTCCAGCGCGGTCGTGCCGCGAAACGGCGGCCGGCCCGTCAGCAGCTCGTAAAGGATCGCCCCCACCGCATAGACGTCCACGGCGGGCCGGCCTCCTTGGCCCGTCCCTGGGCCTGCTCGGGCGCCATGTAGCTGGGCGAGCCCATGACCGATTCGCTCCGGGTCAGCGCCGACTGGCTATCCAGCATCTTGGCCAGGCCGAAGTCGCTGACCTTGGGCGTGCCGTCGGCCGTCAGGAGCACGTTGGACGGCTTGAGGTCGCGATGGACGATGCCCGGCCGATGGGCCTCGGCAATCCCCAGGGCCACTTGCTCGGCAAGGCGCGCCGCCCGCTCGCGGGCCAGGGCGTGCCGTCGAGCTGCTGGTCCAGGCTGCCGCCGGCGACATATTCCAGCTCGAGGAAGGGCAAGCCATCGGCTTCGCCGATGTGGCGAATCTGGACGATATCGGATGCTGGAGCCGGGCGATCGCCTCGGCCTCGGCCAGGAACCGGGCCACGTCTTCGGGGCGGCATGAGCGCCGGCCAGGATCATCTTGAGGCGCAGGGCCGGTTGAGCCGGACGTGGCGGGCCTAGTAGACGACGCCCATGCCGCCGCGGCCCAGCTCGCCCAGGATCTCATAAGCCGCGACCGTGGGTGCGCTGCGAGCCGTGGGTGCATCGGCCGCGGCCATTGCGCCGGCAGCGACCTCCAGCGGATCGGCCGCGACACCGGGCTCGTTGCCGTTGAGCGGATCACGGGCTCCGTCGTGCGCGTGGCTCCAGTCCCAGTCGCGCGGCATCGGTCAGCTCATCCAGCGTCGCTGGCAGGCGGCGCAGTCTTCCACGTGCCGCTCCAGCTCTTCGGCTCGGTGTCGACAAGGCCGTGTCAGAAGCCGCTCGAGCTGGTCGCGAGTCCGGGCAGTGGTCATTCGATCCCTTCCAGCTTCCGGATCTCGCCCCGGATCATCTCCTTGACCTCGCTCTTGGCCACATAGACGCGCGCGACCTTCATCTCGAGCTGGGCGGCGGCCGCGGCGCCCGAACAGCCCTCCAGCGCGGTCAGCCGGAACGCGTCCCAGGTCCGCGCGGCGACCCGCGGCCGCACCCGCACCATCGCCTGATCCATCAGCTCGCGCTGAAACTCCTCCTCGAGATGCTGGATCAGGTCGTCGCCGGCCTGGAGATTCTCGAAGAACTCGCCCATCGGCTGTCGCCGCTGCCGATACCACCGCGCTCGCCGTTCGGAGACCAGATCGCGCCACGCGTGATGAGTGAGCGTCTTCAACCATCCGCGAAAACTCCGCGACGGATCATAGGCAAACGTCGCCATCAGACGACTGAGCTTCAAGAGCACGGCCTGAGTCACGTCGTGGGCGTCGGACTCCTGAAGTCGCCAGCCGCGACACCACTGAAGGATCTTGGGCTGGTACCGCGCGACGAAATCACTCCAGGCCGCCTGATCGTTCGGGTCATGGCGGAGCCGTCCCAGCAAAGTGACGCTGGTCCGCGAAGAGTGGTCTATGCTGGCACGAGGATCGACTCCGAGTGGCGAGGCACCCTGCCGTATGCATCATCCGGATGCAAGTTGTGCGGTGCCCAAGCATAACCGAAGGCGAAGCCAAAAAAAATTATTTGTACGCGGCATAGGTTTTTGAAGGACGAGAGAAATGACAGATAGCCGATTGAGTTCCGGGGACACCATACTTAACTCCGCGGCCTTCCCCCTAAAGCCGGATTGTCCACAAGGTCATCCGCGTTTCTATCGTCAAGCGAAGAGTCGCGTCGTAACTCGACCGCCTTTGGCCGCCTATCTCGGTTTTGCGAAAACATCGGCGGGTAAATCGTCGGCTAAACCGGCCATCACCGCCTCGGCCTCGGCGTGGATGCCGCGCAGCTCCCTGAAATACTGCGGCGCCTGTTTCTTTTGGTAGACCGACCGCACGGCCTGGTCGAAACAGGCTCGGGCCTGGGATGCATGGCCTCAGCTTTTTGATGAGCCATCGCCAGGAAGAACACGGTCGAAGGCGTCTACCTTCGCCTTTCGCCACGGCGGCGAGACTCCGCTCCAGGACCGAGATCGCCTCGGCGTACTGCCCCGCGCGATACAACGCCACACCCAGAGTATTGAGGATGAGCCCTGCCGGCCGGGAGCCAGTGCGACGGCTCGCCGTGCCAGCGCGACAGCCCGCTCGGGGTCGCGCTGGGCGATGGGGCCGGTCGCGTGATCCCAGGCCCGATTGTCGAGCGCCAGCGGATCTTCGGGCAGCAACGAGCCAGCCTTATCCTGATCGGCACGGGCTTGCTCGTGATCGCCGAGGGCCTCGCGGACGATGACCGCGGAGCTCGTAAAGCGCGTAGTCCGTCGGGTCTTTCGGGATAAGGATGTCGAGGTCGGCCAGTGCCTCGCGGTGCCGGCCAAGCCGGATCAGGGCCTGCGCCCGGCGGTAGCGAGCACGCTCCAGATCCGGTTCGGCGGCGAGGATTCGGCTGAAATCGTCCGCGGCCAGGCCAGGCCGTGCGAGGGCCAGGGCGATCAGGCCTGCGCCGAAATCGGGCTTCATGGTCCCCAGGCGCTCGTTCGAGCAATCGGCTGAAGGCCGCCAGCGCCGGCCAGATTGCCGCGTCTTCTGTACGCCTCGCCCAGGAGCCAGCAGGCGTCGGAATCGCCCGGATGCAGCCGGAGAAGCTGCTCGAGGTCGGCGATCGCTCCAGGCCACTTCTTTTGCTGGACGAACTGCCAGCCGCGGCGGATCAGCGCCTCGGCATCGTCGGGCCTGGCGGCGAGCCGGCGGTCTATCTCGGCCATTTCGGCGGCTGGCTGCGCCTCGGGCTCCATGACTTCGCCGACGACCCGGACCGCCCTCGGCGGGGGCATGGGACCAGACGGCGTCGCTTGCAGATCCGGGCGCCGTGGGATACAGCGGAGCGACCCAGTCCAGCCCTCGCCGGCGCGAGCTGATCGCGGATCTGCCGTAGGTCCCACACGAGCACGGTCTTCTCGCTGGTCCTGGCGATCAGCTTCGTGCCGTCGTGGCTGAAGACGAGCGGTGTCGGGGTCACCGGCCGCAATGTCGTCAACCGCGCCAGCTCTCGTCCCGTGGCGGCGTCGGCCAGCAGCACTTGATCGGGCGCGATTCCCAGGGCCATCAGCCGGCCATCGCCGGTGAATGCGGGCGGGTGCGATGCGGACCCATTGCGCTCCTGGTCCGATCCGAAGGCCCAATTCCCAGGTGCCCACTGGCCAGAAGTGGTAGGACGCAGGGCGCCGCGCCGGCGTGCGTAGACGAAATGAGCCAGCGGCCGTCGGGGCTGAAGCCGATAAAGAACAACGTGTTGGCAGATAGGTGCCCTTCGGTCTCAAGATGCGATCGAGCTGGCGCCGGCAGGTCCCAGACCCGAA
>CAVRFS010000045.1:0-18759 GCA_963720335.1 uncultured Planctomycetota bacterium
GCGGGGTTCGGGTCTGGGACCTGGCGCCGGCGCCAGCTCGATCGCCATTTTGAGCCCGAAGGGTGCTGTCCCCAACACGTTGTTCTTATCGGCTTCAGCCCCGACGGCCGCTGGCTCATTTCGTCTACGCACGCCGCTCGGTGCGACGTATTACCACTTCTGCGGCGTGGGCACCTGGGAATTGGGCCTTCGGATCGACCAAGGTACTGAAATGGGATTCGCATCGCACCCGCCCGCGTTCACCGGCGATGGCCGGTTAATGGCCCTGGGAATCGCCCCGATCAGGTGCTGCTGGCCGATGCCGCCACGGGACGAGAACTGCGGGTGACAACATTGCGCCGGTGACACCGACACCGCTCGTCTTCAGCCCCGACGGCACGAAGCTGATTGCAAGGACAGCGAAAAGACCGTGCTGGTGTGGGATCTCCGGCGGATCCGCGACCAGCTCGTGCGGGGGCTGGACTGGGACGCTCCACCGTATCCCACCGCCCCGGATTCGCGCGACGCCGTTGGTCGCCGTGCCCCCGCCGAGGGCGGTCCGGGTCGTCGGCGAGGTCATCGAGCCCGAGGCAGGCGCGGGCCGAAATGGCTGAGATAAACGGCCGGCTCGTTGCCAGGCCCGATGATGCCGAGGCCCTGATCCACCGCGGCTGGCTGTTCGTCCAGCAAAAGAAGTGGCCTGAAGCGATCGCCGACCTCGAGCATTTCTCCGGTTGCATCCGGGCGATCCCGACGCCTGCTGGCTCCTGGGCAAGGCGTACGAGGAAGCGTGAACTGGCCGGCGCGATGGCGGCCTTCAGCCGATTGCTTGAACGAGAGCCCGCGGACCACGAGGCCCGATTCCAGCGCGGTCTGATCGCCCTGGCCCTCGCACAGCCTGGCCTGGCCGCGGACGATTTCAGCCGCATCCTCGCCGCCGAACCGGATCTGGACCGTGCGAGGTACCGCCGGGCGCAGGCCCTCATCCGGCTTGGCCGTCACCGCGAGGCACTGGCCGACCTCGACATCCTCATCCCGAAAGACCCGAAGGACTTCGCGCTGTACGAGCTCCGCGGTATCGTCCGCGAGGCCCCAGGCGATCACGAGCAGGCCCGTGCCGATCGGATAAGGCTGGCTCATTGCTGCCAGAGGATCCGATGGCGCTCAACACGCCTGGGATCACGCGACCGGCCCCATCGCCCATCGCGACCCCGAGCGGGCGATCGCGCAGGCGCGCCGCGCCTTCGCATTGGCTCCCCGGGCGGCGGCCTCATTCTGGGGTGGGCGTTGTATCCGCGGGCCGGTACGCCGAGGCGATCTCGTTCCTGGACCGGGGTCTCGTCATCGCCGATAGGTGAAGGCAATATCTTCACCAAGTTCTTCCTGGCGATGGCTCATCAAAAGTTGGGACATGCATCCCAGGCCCGAGCCTGTTTTGACCAGGCCGTGCGGTCGGGCAAGCAAACGAAACTGTCGCCGGGGTATTTCAGGGAGCTTCGCGGCATCCACGCCAAGGCCAAGGCGGCATGGCCGGTTCAGCGACGATACCGGCCGACGTCTTCGCAAACCCACAACAGACACAGCAAAATCCCGAACGCTAGGGGTCGACGAGGCTCTTTTCGGAGCGTTCGTTCACAGCTCGCGTGAGTTCCAGACATGAGCGAGCCGTCGTCGCCTCCGATGGCCACAAACCTCGCGTCGCAGGAGATCGACGAGCCATACGATGCCGGGCACTTCGTGACGAGCGTTGACTTCCGCTTCGTGGCAAGGTCTCGGAGCACGACAACCCCGTTGTGTCGGACCTCGACCACCTTACGGCCGTCGTTAGAAACTTCACTTCCCGGACGCTATGAGCTTCGCTCGGTGTCGTCGTGAGCTCCCGACCGGCGGCAAGATCCCAGAGTCGAAGACCCTTGAAGCTTCGCCCAACGCCAGCATCGATCCGTCGGGCGAAAAAGAGAGACTCATGACAGCCTGATCGTCGCTGTTTGGTCCGATCAATTTCCGACCTCCGCGGCTGATCGGATCCCAGAGCGTTACGAGGCCCCCAACCACGCAGAGGCAATGTGAATCCGTCAGGGGCAAAACAGAGAGCACAGAGTGGCCGGTGGTGACTCGGCAGATTGGCTTTAGTTTCTCCCGAAGGGATGTCCGAGTCGAATGCTGGGATCGTCGCCTCCACTGGCCAAGGTCTTGCCGTTGGGAGAAAAGGCCAGACACATGACCAGACCCGAGTGTCCCCTCAATGTCGTCAGTTTGTTCCCGGTCGACACATTCCAGAGCGAGACCACGATTTGGCACTGCCGGCGGCCAAGATCGAGCCGTCGAGCGAGAATGCCGAGCAAAAGACCCTCCCCAGGCGATCGCTGGAAAGGTCCTTCTTGACGCCCTTTCCTGTCTCCCATAGGACCAAGGCACCATTATCTGCTCCAGTAACCAATAACCGACCATTGGGGGAGAACGCCACAGTCCATAACTTTCCTGGCGGATGCCGCATCCGGCTGGACCAGGTTGGCGATGCTCCGTCGTTTCGCTTCGGATCGCACGTCCAGACCACGAAGGTCAGGGCAAGAATCAAAAGAACGCCCGCCTGGACCGAGTTCAGCACGGGCAAGCGGAGCGAATGACTGGCACGCGGCGATGACCGATCTCCGTCACGAGAGGTTGGCGGATTATCCGAATAGCACTCGCTCGACATGAAACTCCTCCCGATCCTCGAATCAGCCAAAGGCATAATCAACTCGCGGAACGGCGAAGGAGAAGCCTTCGACCCGTTCTTCCTGGCGATGGCCGACCAAAAGCTAGGCCACGTATCCCAGGACCGAGCCTGTTTCGACCGGGCCGCGCGCTGGTGGGGCGAGCATTAAAACTTGACTGTGCAGAATGCGTCGGAGCTGACCGGCTTCCCGCCGAGGCCGAGGCGGTGCTGGCCGGTTCATCCGACGATCTACCGGCCGACGTCTTCGCAAAACCGCGATAGACAGCCAAAGGCGGCCGAGTTACGACGCGACTCTTCGCTCAACGATAGAAACGCGGATGACCTTGTGGACGATCCGACACTAGGGTGAAGGCGCGAGTAAGTATCGTGTCTCGGGAACTTCCCAAGTATGGTGTCCCCGGAACTTCCCGTCCGTGCTCACCTAATCGCGGCGAGGACGCTATGGGGTTTCAACTCCGGCGGAATTGCCGCGTCGAATGCCTCTCAAACCGAACGGAACTCGAATCGATAGTGCCCCGCCCATCGAGAAAGCGAAGGCCCTAAATCCGCGACGACCACTATCTGACTTTTTGGGCGTGGATCTGCTCGGCCCCACGCCACGACGTCGTTTGATTGGTGCCGCCGGAGATCGTGGCGAGCTCGGCATCGGTCAATTGTCGCTCGATCTCGGGAGGTGTCTTCACCCCGGCATGGTCTTGCGAAGAGGTCGAAGGTTTGGGGTCGTTCTCGGACTGGTTCTGGATCGTCATCGTCGGGTCTCCTTCCATCAAAGTAAGGGGCTCTCGAAATTGAGGCTGTCCTCGATCGAGACGCGGTTTACGAACCGGTCGTCCTCGAGGAGGTCTCATCCACACAAATCGCCGATAGGTCGGATCCGTGTCGCGCAATGCTTCCCACTCGCCTCCCACCGCTCCTGACTTGGTCTCGGAATTCTTTCTACTAACACGATCCCCGTCGGTGTTAGCTGGTAAAGCTGAAACCAGGCGGACGCACCGTGCCACAAAGAACCGAGCCGTCTAACAGTCATTACTCTGGTTCCTCGACAACCTATGACGGAGTTAAATGAATTATTTGGTAATGCTGATGAACCAGTACGTTGATATATATATATTGTGATTCATTATACTAAGGTTTGGAGCGACCGGGAATGCCTGCGAGCGTTCCTCGTCGACCGATTGAGATGCATGGCGCAGGAACTCCGCGATGATCGCGCGTGGCTCGTCCTTCAATGAATCGGCGGCCATGATGTGAACCGAGGCATTCGAGAAATCCGCCGCGGGGTTGTGCGGTGGGCTGCCGACAACGGCTGCCAGAATGTCGGGAAACTCTAGCAAATGGTCGGGATCGTTGTATGGCAGCCGAATGTGCGTGATATCAACAAAGGCGCCGTTAACTTGGCGTCCTCTCACGGTCACCGCGTACCAGAGGTTTTTTTGGTCTTGTCGCTCAAGATAACGCTGCAACTTTTGGTGGGTTCTTTCCGCTGGGAACGTAGACGTGCATTTCGCCACATCGATCAGCGTCTGGGGAACCAGAGGCCGACCACGTCGGTGTGAAGGTTCACACCCGAGCCAGGAAAGTTGGCGGGTTCGAGTTCTTGATCCTGTCGAGTGACATGGGTGGCAAGACGGGTTAACAACGTCAGCCCCGCCGCGATCACGATCCCAATGAAAACCATACTACCCCAACTCGCAAAGAGACGCCGCGGGCCGAGACTGTCGATGGAACTCGGTTCTTTTGATCCGGTGAAATGATGACTAATCGGAGGCGCTGGGTCTGACATCGGTGAAGTGCAACGCCCAATATCGCTCCCGGCGCTGCTGAAGAGACGCGATCACTAACCGACGATCATCGGAGCGCTTGGCGGCTTCTGATATTATAAAGATTCTCATATTACGATTCAATCTGCGTGGAGCGATACCAGCAGTCCAACGCGCGTCGACCACCGTACGGAAGCGATCGCGAAGTTATCGGCGCGGCCAACCGGCCGGAGCAAGTAAGAGGCGAGTCTGCTAACAGCTATTACTCTCGCCCTTTGAAAACCTAGCGTGCTTCACGCTTGGCCGGCACACAAGCCATACCAACCCGACTGGCAAGCGAGGGGATCGGCCCGGCGTACACCGGGCGATCTGGGCTTGAGTCTCTCGAAATGCGACGATCATGGACTGGCACAGGCACTCCCCTCGCTTACGCGTCGGGTTAGTATGATGACGTTTCAAACAGCGGTGTGCGCAACGCGGATGTGATCCGCTCTAAGCCGATTGAATCGGTTTTCTTTGCCTCTGTCTCTCGCCATGCTCAAGGCATGCAAGCCCGCATCCACGCGTGTGCGGGAGAAGATTCGGGGTTTCTTGGAGATGATCCAGATGCCGCAAGACGGGTCACCGCAGACTCGTGTCACCCTGCTGGGACGGCTCCGTCAAGCCCCGAGAGTCCAGGCGGCCTGGAATGATTTTGTCGCGCGGAACCGGCCTCAGATCCTCCGGTGGTGTAATCGCTGGCGACCCAAAAGGCCGACGCCGAGGAAGTGACCAAGGTTGTGCTCCTGAAGCTCAACGGGTTGATGGCGACGTTCGTTTATCATCCGTCCAAGAGTTTCCGAGGATGGCTGAAGAAGCTCACACATCACGCCTGGCGCAACCTGGTGTCCGATCGGCGGCGAGTCGGCCTCGGCAGCGGCGACAACCGCAATGCGAGAGCTTTTCGAGAGCCTCGATGCCGGCGACGACCTGGTCCAGCACCTCGAGGAGGAGTTCCGCCGCGAGTTGATGGACCAGGCGACGCTGCTGGTACAGCCGCGGGTCGCTGCTCGGACCTGGGATGCGCTCCGGCTGACGGCGTGGAGGATGTTCGGCGCCGTGGTCGCCGCCCAGCTCGAGATAAAGGTCGCCCGCGTGTATGTGGCCTAGAGCGAAATCAAGAAAATGATCCAGGATGAGGTCCGGAAGTTGGAAGGGATCGAACGACGCGACCCGATTCGGCCTGCCGGAAGCCCCGTTCGCATCAGTGATTCAACGCATAATCTCCCGCCAATTTAGCAGTGACAACCGATTTCTGGGTACGACCCGACTGCTCCGGGTGAGCGTGCTCGAATACATTGTCGTATATTCACGCATAAATACGAGAATTAAAAAGGCGGAAGGGGCAAAGATATTGGGCAGCTCAGTGGTACGTCCTGGCGGGGCGAAAGCCGATGTATGCGTACCGGTACGACGCGCACCCCCGCCACGGCACGCCGAACGGACGTCCGCTGGAAGAAAGCCGAACGACCCGCCCCGAAGCAGACGAGGAGTTTTCTCATTTATATATTCTCTATCATTTATACTATCGTCATAGCTTCCATGGTGGCCGGGCCTCGTTACATTATCTCTATCATGCACCCATTCGTACTCGTTCCCGAGCATGTCGAACAGCCCCAGGTCGTTCGGCAAGAGACCGCCGCACGCCCAGGCGTGTTCGCGGCTGTTGGCCTGGTAGCGGGCGTAGAACACCAGAAGGTCCGCCGAGCGCCGTAGTAACGGCTCGTGATCGTACCCGAACGGCGGGCGTACTCCCATTCCGCATCGGTCGGCAGCCGGTAGCCCGTCCGCAGCAGAACGTCGGCGGGGACCGTCATGCCCTCGGTTTACCCACCTTCTTCGGCCGGCACATAGCACCACTGGTCTTCGGGCAGACCCTCCTGCTCGCTCAGCCAGTTGCAGTAGTGGGCCGCGGTATACCAATCGAGGGCGCTCCGGGGACCGTCCGGGTCCGGGGAGTAACGGACCAGGACGCTCGCCTGGAGGTTGTAGCGCGGAATTGAGATCGAGTTGGTCTTGAGGAACTTCTGGAACTGGGGGATCGTGACCTCGGTCGCGGCGATGGCGTACCCGCGGGAGATGGCCATCCGACGGGTGCTGTTCGTTGTCACCGCCGGCGCGGTCCGGCTCATCGGCGGGCGCCCATGCGAAACTCGACCGGTCCGGCGATCACGGCGAAGGTCTGGCCCTGGCCGTTGACGTACCAGCGGCGGCCGCCCGGGTCCTTGACCCTCATCAATTCGGTATCCGCCTCCTTGAGCCTCTCTTGCCGGCCCCACGTCGCAAGGCCCACTCCACGGCTCCGTGGATGCCTGCGTCGGGATCGTTGCGGTACAGATCGAGCAACTTGCCGATCAACGGTTCCATTTCGCCAGGAGCCAGCCATTCCGTCCCATATGTCCCCAGCGCCAGGATAGCGCTCGCCGCTGAGAGTTCTCGGGATCGAACAGCACGGCATCCATCTTTCGGGTGGCTCGACCGTGTGGGTGTCCGAAGTGGCGGGTGGTCTGAGAATTCAGTCGGTCAAGCTCGGCGGCGATCCGTCTCGGATCGGCACCCAGGGGATTCAACCAGTTGACTATGAAGCTCCGCAGCCGCGGGTCGGCGCTGTGCCGCAGTAGGGGCCAGACTTCCTCAGCTTTGCCCATGCGAACCAAGGCGACCGCTGCACGACCTTGACGCTCGGCTAGTCGGTCCTTGAGATTCTCGCTGACCACGGGGCGGTGCCAGACCGAGGCGGTCACCGGTCGTCCGTTGGGTGTGGTTTGGCTCGTCGACCATGATACCGGGCGGTAACCCTGGGCGATGAGCTCTCGGCATTTCTTTTCTTGAGCAGGGGGATCAAGCCCGTAGATTGCGGTTGCCTCGAAATTCGCATCGCTACTCCATGCCGCGGCATAGCGGCGGTCGGGGTGACCCGCCTTCATGATCTCGGCGAACGCCGGATCGTCTCGGATCGCGTCGAGATCCGCGTCCTCATCCATCTTGCCGAAATCGGCATCGCCGTTCTTGACCGCCTCCCCGAGCAATTGCAGACATCGCGATCGGAAGGTCGTGGGCGGCGGGTGCTGGGTGGTGGGATCGAATTGCCCGCCACGTTTCACCCGCTGCCCACCGCCCGTTCTTGATGCCAGGGAAAAAGCGCGGGCGGCGGTATATCGGAGGTCTGCATCCTTGGGTTGTTTCGCGATCGCTGCTTCCAGGGTCTCAAATGCCTTGCTCGCCCCCTCGCCCAATTCTGCTGCCAACACAGCGGCAAGGTAGAGCTTGGAGTGCTCCGGGGCGTCTCCTTTCTGGAACTTCTCCAATTCAGACTTGGCGTTTGGCTTCTTCCCGAGACGGGCCAATGCGATGGCCCGGTACTGTTTGGCGGAAACCGCTTCTGGCCGCTTCGCGATCACGACCTCAAGGTCATCGAGAGCTTTCCGATTCTCTCCCAGCCGGAACTTCGCAATGGCCCGAGTAAGCCGGGCTTCAAGATCGTCCGGCTTGGTCCCGACCTTTTTCTCCGCACTCTGAAGGTCACACTGGGCACGCTCTCGCGTCGATTCGGGTTTGCTCGCCCCGTTGACCGTTACGTCGATAAGCAATTGGTCGCTCAAGTCGGCCCGGTTCTGCTCGAAGTTTCCCTCGAAATGGTCTCGATACGTCTGACCTGTGATGGCGGCTCCCGCGGGCCGCCCCCAAACGCCGCAATATCTCGCGCGACCGTCGGACCCAATCATGGCGATCTGAGTCCGGGGAATCAGCTTCGCCTCCTTGAACTTTTCCTGAACTTCGTCCTGCTCATCAGCGGTCGTCCCAACGTACAACCGGGCTTCATCATCGCCGGATTCTTCAACCCAGAGCGCCGCATAGCGGTCAGCGGGCTTGCCGTCTTTCTCGGTCGTCACGTACCCGGCGACATCGACGGGAAGGAACCGTGTTGGGCGAGGGTCTCCCGGGCACCCGAAGGGTCGCCGCCCTCCCCGGGACCGAAGGTGTCCCGGAATCCGCGGCTTCCCCCAAGGCAGGAGACCTGCGGTCAGTCCCTTGGGCGGGGTCGGGAGACCACTGCCGTGAACATCTTGCCTTGGCGTAACGTATTATTAGTAAAGGCATTAAGGAGGATATCAACAGGCTTTCTTGCCAAGGAGAGTCGCCATGGAGGTTCCACGACGCGATACGTTGGCCCGCATGCCCCTGGCCGAGGCCGTCTTGACCTTGTGGCGGTGGGTCGCCGATTCCGGCTCTCTCGATCAGATCTTTGACGAGAACCGGGGCCGGTGTTACGAGAAGATCCTCTCCTTTTCCTTGCTGGTCTACCTGATCCGCGATGCCCTCCTGGAATACGGTGGCAGCGGCCGCAAGAGCTTCGAGGAGGCCAAGGAGCGGGGCGAACTGGAGACCTCGTTCCGTGCCGCCTATGGCAAGCTGGGGCGGATTCCCATCCCCGTGAGCAGCGCCATGCTGGCCGGGTGTACCGCCCGGCTCCGCGAGGTCTATCCCTGCGAGCCCGCAGGCCCAGACCCCGCTGCCCGAGAGCCTGGACGACTATCAGATCATCACCTTCGATGGTAAAGCCATCAAGCGGGTGGCCAAACGGCTCAAGCCGTTGTGGGGCGTCGCCGGCGGCCTGCTGGGTGGACGGGCCTTGGTCGCCATGGACATGCGCAGCGGCTTGGCCGTGGCCATGCGCGCCCATCCCGACGGCGACGCCAATGAGGTCCGATTTGTGGGCGACCTGGTACCCGAAGTGCGGCGACTCGTCCCGGGGAAGCGGCTCTGGGTCGGCGACAGTCGGTTCTGCGACCTGACCCAGCCGGCCCACTTCGCCGAGCAGGGGGACGCCTTCTTGGTCCGCTATCATCCCAAGGTCCCGTTCTACGCCGACCCGGCGTGGCCGGCCCGAGAGGGGCAGGACAGCCGGGGACGGCGGTACGTCGAGGAGTGGGGCTACCTGGGCAGCCCGCGGAACAAGAAGCGGCTGTACGTGCGGCGGATCACCTTGTATCGGCCCGGCGAGAAGGACGTGATCCTGGTGACCAACCTCTGCGACGCCGACGGCAGTGCCGGCGGTGGACTTGCTGGAGGTCTACCTGAATCGGTGGGGGATCGAGCGAATGTTCCAGCAAGTCACTGAGGTCTTCGGGCTGGCGCATCTGATCGGCACCAAGCCGGAAGGGGCGATCTTCCAGTTCGCGATGTGCCTGTTGCTGTACAACCTGATCCAGGTGGTGCGCGGAGTGATCGCCGTCGAGGTCCAACGACAGCGGGAGAAGATCTCCGGCGAGAAGCTGTTTGAGGACGTGCAGCGGCAGATGATCGCCTGGAGCGTGATGGTCGAGCCCGAAGAGACGATCGCACACTTCGAGGCGGAGTGGACGGCGATGCGGGTGAAGGTTCGGCTGAGCGAGTTGCTCAGTGGGGTGTGGAAGGATCGGTGGTTGAAGTCGCCGCCGAAGAAGCCACGGCAAGCGCGGAAGGTTGTGCGGAAGCGGACGCATAGTTCGGTGTACCGGATCTTGGAAGCGCATCAGCAACGACTCAAGAAAGAAAAGCGGCGGGCTCGCTCAGCCTGAAGATGTTCACGGCAGTGGTCGGGAGACCCTCGCCCAACAGCATACCCCCTTGGGCGGGGTCGGGAGACCCTCGCCCAACAGCATACCGTTCAGCCTGTTGTCGGACCTCTTCGGCAGTGAAGCCTGAAGAGATTCGCCAGTTTCGTCCATCTCGGGTCCAGACCGCCGCGACTCGCACTGTCTGCCCATCGGCATAGGGGCGGAAACGAACGGGGCGGTAGCCCGATGTGCGGAGAGCGTCAGCGGTCCTGATGGCTTCGCCGATTGACATGGTCTGAGAGAAAGCGAAACGCTCTGCGAGAATCCCCTGTGCCGACTCGATCCGGCTCACAAGCGCGGCATCGGGCGTTATCCACGATGGATCGAGTTGCGGATCGCTCCAGGAGTAGGTCGCTTTCTTGGTAAGCTCGGCCTCGAGAACAGGCAAGACCTTTTCGGCCCTCTTCTCGGCGACCGGGAAGAGGCTCACATACGCCTTCTGGTCGGCGGCCATGAGCAGTTCGGCAAGCCGGTTGGGATCGTCGCTGGCGTAGTCGGCGAGGATGGTCGTGGCGAAGCTCCGTTCGCTCTCGGATCGCTCGGTGTTCACGAAGATCAATGCCAGAGGAGTCAGGAGATGCTGACGGATCGGTCGCAGGGACTCCATCAGCGGGGAGTAATCACCAGGATTCTTGATTGCGGCCGTCATAAATCGGTCGGTTATCAACGGAGCTACGATGTCCCAGCTTTTCTCGACCTGGGCGGAATCGGTGACTGCCAGGGCACAGGCTGCATGAAAGCGTTTCTCCGGGTCGGCCTTGGGATCATTCAACAGTTGCCACAGCCGCTTGTCGATCCCCTGATGACGCTTCTGCAAGATGCCCCAGATCACCGGCAATTCGACGGCTGAAGCCGACAGGAGACGGTCGTAGAGATAGTCGGCCTGGCTGCCGGCGTCGGGCGACAAGGCGAAGTTGGCGAGGCTGGCCCGGAGATGTTGATCGCGGTCGTTCGCGGTACTCGACAACAATCCCGAGAGGGGACGACCGGCCCAGCGGCGATAACTCCTGAGTTGTTCGATGAGGGCCGGGACACCGGTTGTGTTGGCGGTCTTGAGCGACTCGACCAGGGCCGAGGCGCGGAGGTTTCCGTAAACTTCGATCCCGCCCCAGGTCGTCAGGGCGAGCAGGATCGCCAGTCCCAGTCCCCTCAAGCCGTGGACTCGACCCGCATGCCTCATCATCCGCCTTTGGGGGTCGGTCCACGCCGTCTTTTTCGTCAGCAGCCGGATATTGGCCCACTCCAGTGGAGACGGCAAATGGCGGTTCTCGGGCCTGGCATTCCACAAGGACGAACGCTCCGCCAGCCGCAGTTCCGCTCGACCGCGCCGGGTTTCCCTTTGCTTGCGGGTTAACCAGTCCCGAAGTGAGTGGACCAGATAATCGTGTGTGAGCTGGTAGGATTGCCAGGTGGGTCGGGTTGCCTGATTCTCGCTAGACGAACCTTCTGGGTCAGTCGGCGTGATCAGGCGAAGCTCCGCGTCAAGGATGTGGATCAGGTCATCGAAGTCCCTGGGGCGGTTCGCATAACCCGACGCTTCGAGCAATTCATGACGTGATCTCATCTGCCCCTTGATGTCCGTGCCAGTTTCCGGCAAGAGAGCTTTGAGAACGGTCTGTGCCGCTTTTTGATGGAGCCGATGTTTGGGATTGGCCTGGACTGAGCCAAAGGTTTCCTCAAGGAAGGTCACACCGACACCTTCGGTACCGCCGATTTCTCGCAACGTCGTCGAGGTCCAGGGCTTGCCCTTCATCATCTCGGCAAACAAGGCGAGGCGCACCGAAATGATCTTGCCGTCCTGAGCCAGTTCGCTGATAGCTTGTTCCAGAAAGGCTCGCTGGTGGCTGGTGCGCTCCCTTTCTCGGGCCGGCAATTTGCCGTAGGCCGTGCCGAATGCTCCCAACACCTTTTGTGCATGTTGAGGGTCGAACAGATCCACGGCGACGACGTTCCGATCCGGCACGAGGTCGATCTCCAGTTCCCTCATGAACCGGGTCGCCGCCATCCAGAAATCATCCCGCACCATCACGACTGCCTGGAGCTGCTCGCCATCGCACTGCCGAAGGGCGGAGACCAGTTTCGTATTCTCCTCGCCCCGCTTGGCAAACAGCCATTGCTCAAATTGGTCCAGCATCAACAGCACCTTGTGCTCTGGTGGCAAGGCGTGACCCCTGCGCAAGTTTGCCAGCGAATCGACCAGCCCCAATTCTCGCGGCAGTTCCGGACAAACCTTGCGCAAACCTTTGAGCAGGCGTGCTTCCGTTTCCTCCGGGGTCGCCTCGATGTAGACCGTAATGATATGCTTACCAAGCCGTGGCAGGAGTCCCGCCTTGACCAGCGACGACTTTCCGCAGCCCGAGGGACCGTAGATCAACCCCACCTTGAAACTTCGGTCGGGGTCGATCTGCTCGATCTTGCGCTTCCAGAATCGGATGCTGTCAGGCAGTCCATCCCGGTCCCGAGGACCGGGAAGCAGTTCCAGGAAGAAGTCCGCATCATCCTCGTCGAAGGATCGCAGCCCCTTCGGGACGACCTTGATTGGTCGCGGGTCGGAGTCGGATTGCCGGGATGTGGCCGGGAGTGGAGCGGATTCCAGGGTTGATCCGGGCGGAGGACTGACGGGAGCCGCGGGAGCGAGAGGCGTGACCGTGGCCCCCGTGGTTTGAAGAAACAACCGAAGGTCGTCCGCCATATCGCTGGCGGTGAAGTAGCGTTCAGTTACCCTCTTCGACATGGCCTTGAGGCAGATCCGCTCCAATTCCTTCGGGATCTGGTCGTCGATCTGGCGAAGCGGCGGAGGCTCGGTGGACGTGATCTGCTCCATGATCTCGAGCGGAAAATCACCTCGGAATGGTCTCTTGCCGGTCAACAACTCATAAAATACGACGCCCAGGCTGAAGATGTCGGATCGCCCGTCAACCCGATGACCTTCGCCCCGGGCTTGCTCGGGACTCATGTAGGCAGGTGTGCCACCCAGCCCTCCACCCTTTCCGACAATCCTCGTCTCGGAGGGCAAGACCGAAATCGGCGACACAGGGCTTGCCTGATGCGTCGATGAGGATGTTGGCAGGCTTGATATCCCGGTGGACAAGCCCATGAATGTGGGCGTAATGCAATGCGTCGGCAATGGTGGCAGCCAGTTCCGCCGAATTTCGGAAGGACGGTTGAGCCTGTCCCATCCTGACCGCCAGATTGTTCCCTTCGACGAGCTTCGACACGGCGAAACACAGGCCGTCTTCCGTGCGACCCACATCAAAGACTGGGACGATGTTGCGATGGTCAAGTCTGGCGAGGATCTTGGCTTCAGTGAGAAACGCTTCCAGATCATCGGGGTGGGTGAGCCGCTCCCGCTTTGGCACCTTGACGGCCACCGATCGGTCGAGGTCATCGTCGTGAGCAAGATAGACCCGTCCAAACCCGCCTTCTCCCAAGCTACCCAAGATTCTGTAACGCCCGATCTTGGTGGGATCGCCGGTCAGGGAGCCGCCCGAACGCTCAACAGACGCTTGCGACCCGACGGTTCCCAGTAGACTCTTTGGCTCATTCGAGGAGCCATTCAAAGCGTCAGCAGGCGCATGAGTCGCTTCTGCTTCAGTCATGTTCCTCAACCCTTCTATTGTTCGATCCTTGACGGCGACCGTTCGCTTTCAGGACTGCCAAGCGAGAATATTGTCTCATGCTGATCCGGATCGGAACAGTCGAATGAAAACGAAGAAAAGGACAAGCATCCCGCAGCAAAAAAGAAGAAAACGATAGATGCGCGATTAGACGACAGTGACGAATCGTGCGGCCAACGTTGCAGCGCGAACCGAAAACCGGCCGCCAACACGAAGAAACTGCGAACCGAACGGTCATGCCACGGGGGTAGCACCCAAACGCATGAAAATCGAGTCCGCATGATCGTGCTATTGATAGCAGTAGACCGCATTTTCAAAGTAACCGAATTGGCTCGCGTTGATCGTGACGATTATGAGGGAGATGCGAAAACGGACGCGGGCTGTATGTGGCATGGCTCGCAAGTCGGTTACAAGTGCGGGTGGCTGGGTCGACGCCCGCGGCGTCTTTATGTTGGCTTTCGCGGAGCGAAAGGCGACTTTAGAGCGAAAGGCGACTTTACTGAACGTGAAAGCTACGGAAACGAACTTTTCATGGTGCTCGTGCGGCACCCAACTGCATGAAAATGAAGTCCGCATTCTCGCATGAATGTCTAAAGTGTGTCTCATTTGCGGAATCAGTTCCGATTATTCAGGCGTCACACGTTACCTCAAGTCCTGTCGAGAGTTATTTCGAGTAAAGGTGGTCCTCGACACCACTCTCCTTGGGGAACTTTCGGCAGGCCGGTCACCTAAGCCGAAGGCATGAGAAAGTCGCGGTTGTAACGCTCGCCCCGATTATTCAGGCGCCCAATCTTAACTCATTGTGGATATTCAACATACGTTAAATTGGTAATCTTTATCGGTTATGCGGGCGCCCATTCGTAATATGATGGTGCTTCAAGAGATACGACAGAATGCGTTAGATTGGTAATTTTTACCGGTTATGCAGGCGCCCATTCGTAATATGATGGTGCTTCAAGAGATACGACAAAATGTCCGATCGTGCCGATAATGCGGGCGCCCAGGTGGAAGTTGGTGATCTGCATAAGGTTAGAGCGATTTTTCGAACTTCCGATTATTCCGGCGCCCAAGCGGAACTCGAAGCGGCATTGCGAGATGTGGACGAATCCGTTTTTGCCGAGCGCTTTTGGCGCACGGTACGTGTGCACTGCGCTTCGCGAGGCTTAGACGAGCGACACGCACGTTTCCTGTGATGGGTAAGGCGACCGGCGGGAAATAAATGACCAGGGCGACACTTTTTCGCGTACCGACCCAACGCGCAAGCAAGGGAGCGGGTTATCTAGCGGTGGCCTCGGCCAGCGTCCGTGTCTTGCGCGTCGGGTAATCTGGCGAGGCTCCGTCGTCCCGGTATCTATGCGATCGCTCGGAAAGGATCGATCCTTGAGTAAGTTTCCACCCGCCGGTCTCCGAAGGGCTCGACGTCCGGAGCATCGATTACAGTACGCACAGCAACTTCCTGGCCACCCCGGCGGCCAGGGGAGAGACCGGACACGGCCCGGGCGTTGCTTCGCCGCATCTTCGGCACAGCATCCGGCTGGCACTCCTGGTCGGCACAATTTTCTGGGACTATGCTCATTCTCTCGCCAAAAGCGGAGGTGTCGAGCAGAAACACCGTAGGTCGAGAAAAGAGGTCCGGGTCTCGCCGGATGGGGCATTTTCCCACCAGCCAGTAGCCCGGAAAACCGCGTTTTCGCTGAGTTGCCGATCTTCATCCCTGCGATCGTGGTTGCGAGCAGGGATTCTGTTGCGGACAATTTCGCTTTTTGGTATGCTTGCCGTCTGCCTCGGAGAGAGGGGGGCGCTGGTTCGCTCATCGTCTGCCACTTTGACATCTCTGTGAGCAGTCTTGAGTATTTCGGCCAGGGACGGGCAACTCAACGGAAAAAAATGGAGATTTTATGCGTTTATGCCTGGTGGAGGATCTCGCCGCTAGCGGATTGGAACCGCTAACGCTTGCAGCTCGACCGGTCCATGAATTGTTTGCTCGGCACCACTTCACTCTCGAGCAAGATTACTCGAGCTTTTCGAGTCGGGCCGGGACCAAGGCAGGCGCAGTTGTGTGATCCGTCCCTCGCTGGCCGCTGTTCAACAGCAGCGTGACCCGCACTTGGTGGTGAACGATCGGGATTGGCTCGCGCAGGGAGCCGGTGTTGGTGGTTAACAGCCGTTGGGTGCCACCGGCCGGATTTGAGCAGCCGGACGAGCCGATCGGGTCGGCCTGTGCGACGGGCAGCCGGCCTGCCACGTGGGTCGGGCCGAATAGCGCCGTCGAGTCTCGAACCCCACGGAGTCGACTCCTGGTTCGAACGTCTCGCGGCCGAATCTCGTGGCGTGGAGCTCGGTGGCGAGTGGATCAACCGCCCCTGGGACCTCGTTACCAAGAACGGTGCCCACCTGGAGCGCCGAATTTCATCGAGGCCGGAAAAGTCGGCGTCAGCAATCTGCACTTGACGAAGCTGGCTTTGGTGGGCCCGGCTGACCGGCTGGCGATCCACGAGTCCGCGCGAATCGACCCCTATACGGTCTTCGACACGACGAGCGGGCCCATACTCTGGGCCCAACGCTAGGTCCAGCCATTCACCAGGATCGAAGGCCCATGTTGGATCGGCGCGAATACACAACTCTTTCGCCAACCTCCGGGGCTCCGTTTCCATTGGACCAACCTGCCGGGTCGGCGGCGAGGTTGAAGACTCGATCGTCCACGGTTTCTCGAACAAGTACCATGAAGGATTCCTGGGCCACGCCTACATCGGTGAGTGGGTCAACCTAGGCGCCATCACGTCCAACAGTGACCTGCGCAACGATTCGGCGAGGTCCATGTCCCCCTCCAAGGGGATCCCGATCCCGACCGGCCAGGCCAAGGTCGGCTGTTTCATTGGGGATCGCACCCGCACCGGGATGGGGAGCATGCTCGGCACGGGCGACGGCCATCGGCGTAATGTGCAACGTCCTCCCGGCCAAGGAGATTATCCTGCCCGAACGCACGTTCCTTCGTTCACCGCCGTGAGTTACGGCCGAGGTCGCCCCTGGATTCCCCATTGGACAAACTCTTCGAGACTGCCCGGACCGTGATGGGCCGCCGCGGCCAAGTCTTCGGGGAGGCATCGGAGCAAATGTACACGCAGCTTTACGACCAGACTCGGCTTGAGCCGAAAGTGCCTTCCATCGTGAGGCATAGCCGTCATTCCGACGTCTTGGCCAATCGCGCGGGCATCACGGTGTCTGATGGGTCGTTCGGTTTGAAACCGGCCTGACTCGGTCCGGGTAAAACCTTGCATGGTAAACACCGCGGCCGTTGACGAACCATTGGGCCTCAATCAGGCATCGGACGGAGATCGAGGCCGTATCGGCCAGCTCGAGCCTGCGCACCAGTGCGAGGGTTATCGCCCAGCGAAGATCCTCAATTAAGAGGAGCACGAGGGATCATGTCTGCGGGCCGAGTGGATATTCGGCCTGGTTTCGCTGGTGCTGGGCCTTTCGATGCTGGCCGCGTTACCGCTGGTCCAGTTCCTCAGCCTGGGTTACTTGCTGGAATCGTCCGCGCAGGAGTCAGCCCGCACCGGGCGGATGCGGGCTGGCTTGAGATCGGTGTGCGACTGGCGGGCTGCGCGGGGTCGGTGGCTTGGCGGCAGGAATTTGGCTGTCGCTCGTCCCAGCCTGGCTGGTTGGGATCCGGGGCCACGTTCAGCCGAACTGATCGACCCGGGCGGACCAATTGCCCGTCGCTGGCAAATGGGCACTGCTCATCAGTGACCTTCGCTATCGCTTCTGCATATTGCAATCTGCCTGTGTCCGAGGGGGTCGGGTCCGGCTCTTCCTTTGGCCGTTTAGCCATCCATTTTGGTTCGTCCGTCGGACTGCGAGAAGGAGGGCCTTTACACCGAGGCCCGCGATCGTCTCTGGTCATTCGTCAACTGGTCTCCAGGGGTGCCATGCTACCTTCCGGCTGGGCCTTGTTGGCTTCCTGGGTACCTTATGTTGGCTCGTTGTGCCGGCGATTCTCATCGCGGCCACCGGGCGATATCCACTCCTGGGTGTGCTCGGAGCCTAGATCCTGGCCTTGGTCGTACCGTTTCTGCCATTCCTTCAGGTCCGCTACGCAGTCGAGGGGCGGGTTGGAGCCCTGTTTTCGCGACGAGCGATCCGTGAACGTTTTCGCCGGGCTCCCTGGGCGTTTGCCTTCTCGCTCTTGGTCCTGCTCGTGGCGTCTATTCCGTTGTACCTGCTCAAGAGGGAGATGATGACGCACGAGGCCGCGTGGCTACCCAGTCTACTCTTTGTCATCTTTCTCGCGCCAGGGCGACTTTTGACCGGATGGGCCTACGCCCGCTCCGGCCGCCGCGATCAGCCCAGACACTGGATCTTCCGCCTCTTGGGAAGGCTTCGCGATCTTACCGGCCGCCTGCTCTTTACGTGCTGGTGGTCTTCCTCGCTCAGTACACCTCCTGGGGTGGTGCCGGCAGCCTGTACGAGCCGGCACGCGTTCTTGCTTCCCGTCCCATTCCTCAACATGTGAGCAAGATGGAATTGCGCCGCGGGCACTCCCCTGGCTTGATCAGCCCGGCTCAACTTCCTGTACGCTCGGGACGTTCGGGCGGCGGCAACATCTAAAAGCAAGTCCTCTTGAGACTTACGAAACGGATGTCCAGCAGTTTAAGACGCTGTGAGGATGGCGGATCAAGATGGGAATTCACCGCGGCGTGAGGCCGTGACGTGGCCATGGCCTTGTTCGCGCGCCGGAGCGTGCTTGCCGGCGGGTTGATCCGTCGCGGCGATCGGGCTGGCGTTGCTCCGCCGTTCGGATCATCCAAAGTCGGGCGGCGCCCGGGCTTCACCGTGGCACAAGCGCTGGTCGTCGACGCGAACGCCGCCGCACGGCTCGGGTCCTGACGGCGTTGCACCCCATATCAGGCCCGCACCTTTGTGCCGCGTCCGGAGTAGCTCAGCCCGGGCCGATCGTCTGTTCTCCTCGCCGGCGGATGCACAAAGCCGGGTGCGCCGCCTTGGCCCGGCGACGCTCGCCCAGATCGCGCCGTACTTGAGGG
>CAVRFS010000046.1:0-230552 GCA_963720335.1 uncultured Planctomycetota bacterium
TCTTGATATTAGCGAAAATGGCGAGACTCGTCACAAGGGCCGGATCCTCGGGATCTCACCGACCATCGGAAGGAGCCTCGCCATGGTCATGGTCGCCGATATGGTACCGAGCCTCAAGCGGTTGCTTGCGCCGCTGGGACTGAAGGACAGCGCCAAGCTCCTGGTAATCCGTTTGGTCGTCGCCTTCGTGTTGCACGCCGGTAGGATGTCCTGCTTACGGGCAGGCGGGGCTGTGCGTTGCGAGACTCGGCATCGGGCTCAGATTAGCCGCTTCCTGGCCCGTCCACGCTGGCGGAAACTCGACATTAACTCGATCTTGCGGCGGGAAATGTTGGAGCGAGAGGCCGCCGACGGCCTGTTTGTCTCCATTATCGACGCCACCTTGACCAGTCAGGCCGGCAAGAAGACGGAGAACACCTTCAGCACCGGCAACCGCAAGCGGCGGCCGTGCAAGAAGCGTCGCCATGGCAAGATCAAGCACGCCAAGAAGAATTGCCAAAGCTTCACGATGGCCCTGCTGATCACACCATCGGGCGTGCGGATTCCATTCTGCAAGGCGTATTACACCCGCGATATTGCAAGAAGACTGGCCGGACACACATGACCACAGCCGAGGCGGCAGCCGAATTGATTCGCGAACTGCCGCTACCGGAAGGGCGCATGTGATCGTGCTGGGCGATACGGCGTACGACGCCGAAGTGGTCCACGACGCTTGCCTGGATCGCTGCTATTCGTGGATCTTTCCCTGCAACTCCGAGCGCGTCTTGGCTGGCCCCAAGGGACAGCGGCCCAAGGTGCGTCGCTCCTCAAGAATTGGTCGACGTGGTCGCGGCAGACCATCGGCTTGCTCCGGGTCAAGGCCCATACGCCGTGTATCGGCGTCTGTCGCCTCATCGGATTGGGCCGAAAGCGAAACCTCGGACGTACGACGTCCATCAGGAAAGACAACAGGTGGACTCCGTTGGCGGGTCCGGCTTGTCTTTTCGACAACAAAACTCAATCTCGAAACTGCCACGGCCGACGACGTAAAATCTTGATGACCAACGATCTGAAGCTGTCTGTGCGAGACGTGGTCGAACTGTACTCGCTGCGTTGGCAGATCGAGTTAATGTCGAGGGACTCAAGTCGACACTGGGCTTTCACCAGTACCAGTTCCAGAAATTTGAGCCGGTGGAAGGCTGGACGGAACTGGCGCTCACGACGTTTTTGTACCTGGAGAGCTACCGGGTGCAACAGATGTCGCGTCGCGATTTGAGCGACGAGGAGAAACGCTGGTGGACGCATCAGCGGACGTACGGTCTGTGCCAGGCGGTCCGTTTGGCGACCGAGCGAAGGAATTGCAGTACATCGCCGATTGCCTCGAAACCCCCGGAGGGACGCGAAAACTAAAACACATCATCCGAGACAGTTTCCCCAAGGAATACCGGGCCGCGTCGTGAACTCAGTCAAAAACAGCGCAACATCAAAACGCGCAAGCGAGGGGACGCGTGGTCACGGGCGCCGGCCTCGGCCAGCGTCCCTCGCTTGCGAGTTTTGATGTTGCGCATGTTTTGGATTTGCCCTGAAGGGGCCGAACAAGAAAGCCCAGGGCAACGCCCTCGTCGTTCCCCACGGATTCGCACACTCACTATCGTCCCAGCATATGATGATTAGCGGCAGAGTCACAAGGACCCCCGTATGAGCGTTTGGACAGTCTGCTCCTGGCTCTCACGCTCGCCAGTCGCCCAATCGCGGCGCAACCGGCGCACGTCGATCGCTAGGCGAGCACCCGCCGTGGGATGCCCCCCAGTCCCGACCACCGGCGCAGGGATCGCGTCCCTGCTTGGGGATAGCCTGCCGCTTTGCGGCTGTGCACGACCCGGCGCCGACTTTCGTGCGCGGTGGAGCAGTCCGAGTCCTCTACCGCCGACGCCGCTGAGAACCGGGACGGTCGTCCGTCGCATCCTTACTGTGATCCGCGCGGGCACGCCAACCCAGAGCGAGGTCCGTCATTCGTTGCATGCCGACCCACATCGCCTTCGGACCAGGCTCGCCGTCGCACGGACGACCCAGCCAACCCCCCAACGACGCGATCAGGCCGACCATGGTTTTCATCGATGGGGGCTGCGCCGGCGGCGGTTCCTTCTTTACCGTCGCGTACACCGCTCGCCACTCGTCATCGTCCAACGCCACGTCGCAAGGGAGGTCGGGACATTCCCGGCCCATCATCATCACGTACATGATCCGCCAAGCCACGATCATGTCCAACGCCAGGTAAGGCTCGAAGCTCGCCGCCGTCTCCAACTGCGATTCCTCGACCTTGCAGCCGGATTTGAGCACCCGGAAATAAATCTCGATCTGCCAACGACATATATAATAATCAACAATACACAAAACATCTTCGACTGTGTCGATCGGCAGGTCGGTCAACAGGATCCATTCGACCGGTTCGACACCGGGCGGCGGGTTCAACTCCGAGACCAGGACCACATTGACTTCCAGGTCCGGCAGTTTTCCCCCGGACGAGCCGGTCCCCGCAACGTCACCCGCGCCGCACGAATGACCACCTCGGCCGTGCGGGGCTCACGCGGTTGCTTTCGCTTTCGATCATCGTTCGATGTGGGTTCGCGCCTGCGAACTTCCAGGGTGCGTTGGGCCAGGACCGGTGTGCTGGCGGTCTGTTCCCGCAGATGGTGAGGCGATTGGGGCGACCCAGCGTCGTCGGTGAGCGCCAAGGCACGATTCTGACAGGCGCGAATGATGAAGGAGGCCTTGCGGACTCCCTCGACGGCTTGGGCTTCCAGGAGATACTCGTAGATGTCTCCTTCACTGTCAGCGAGCGAAACGATCAGTGTCGACGACGCCTGTCGAGCCACCTGGCACGCCGCGTGGTAGCCCTCCACCCAGCGAATGCTCTCCTTGTCCTCGATCGGTTTGGCTCTCCGCTCAGCGCGCTTCTGATCGGCGTCCTTCTCGAATTCGAGGAAGTCCCGCGCCAGACCTTTGCGTCCACCGTGCCCAGGGGCAGGCGTTCCGGAGTCATGGCCAGGCTGACGTGATTGTAGAAGCCCACTCGCGTCGAGTCATTAAGCGGGCCGGCCCCGACCACGATCTCGTGCGGCCGCGTGAGGTCGAGTTCGGTCGTGTCCTGTGGGATAAGGACCACAGTTTGCTCGCGAATCCGCTCGATCGTCGCGTCGTGGTGCGGTTTCAAGATCGACTGGAACGTGGCGTGCTCGTTCTCGAGGAAGCGATAGGCCGCCTTCACCTCCGCGCGGCCGTTGCAACCGGCGGGGAACTTCAAAGAGGGCTTGTGGCTCATGGTATCCAACACTTTCCGGAAGCGATGCTTGAGCCGCACATTGCCGGACTGGGAATTGCGGTATTTGGCCTTGCCCTTCACCCTGGCAGCCTTGGCGGTGCCAAAGGTCGCCGTCGCGGTTTCCTTGTCAATCCATTCTTGCATGGCATTATCCATTGGTGTGGTCTGAGCAACGTGCTCGCCGGCCTGCGCTGCGTGCCAGGCGTGTTGAAGATAACCAAGGCCCCTTCAAGATTCAAACCGTGATATTATTACCTATAACATTTATATTGCCCATTTTCACGCAAATCCGTGGGGAACGACGAGGGCAACGCCCTGGGAAACGAGACGCGGACGTGCCACAAGCCCTGAAAGGGCGGCACAAAATCACCGCCTTGTTCGGCCCTTTCAGGGCACGATCGCGGTTGGTCGAGCCAGTCCCAGGGCGTTGCCCTGGGCTGATTTGTGGCTGCCCCTTCGGGGCGGAACGCAAAACAGCGAGGAACATCGGGAGCCCGCGCGTCGGGTTGGTGTTTCCGGTCTCCTCGGTCCCGGTATCCGTGCGATCACTCGGAATCGATCGATCCATGGGTGAGATTCGACCCGCCGGTCGCCAAATTACATCAAGTTTATGGCCTGAAACGTTGCGGAGTGAGCGGACCGGCCGTGAGCTCGTTCATCGATCGGTGCATCCGTTCGTGATCGGGCCGCGCGGACGGGCTGCCGGCAAGGTTGCGTTGCTCCTTGGCGTCCTCGCGCACATGAAAAAGCTCTTCGTGGACGGCTCCTTCGCGCCGGATGTAGGTCCACCCCCCTTCGTTCACGGCAGCGAGCGGCCAATGCGGCTTGGCCATCTCCAGCGGCTCCGGATGGAGCGGGTCGATCGGGACCACCTCAGAAAGGACGCGATCGGCCGCCGGCGCCGGAGATGATCCATCCCAGAACCGCGCCAGCGACACACCGGGAAAGGGGGAGCCGCTCTCGAAATCCAGTATGTCGACAATTGTCGCCGCCAGATTCCGCAGGCTGACTGGCTCGGTAATGACCAGGTTCGACGGGCTACCGCCCGGAGGGATGATGACCAACGGAACGTGCAGCTCCGTCTGATACAGGCTGGTCCCATGGCAGAAGACGCCGGCATGCTCTCCGAAGCTCTCGCCGTGGTCAGCGGCGATGATCACCCACGTTTGATCCAGGACCGCCCGACGACCAAGCTCGTCGAACAGTCGGCCGAGTTCTTCATCGAGGTCCGCGACACAATCGTCATAAGCATCGTGAACAAACGCGACATCCCGCGGGGAGATCCGCGTCTTGTCCATCGACCACCACGCCTGGATCATGTCGCTCTCACGGGGATCGCTGGGCTGCGTCCCGAAGCGGTGCAGCCTCCCCGGCGGGAGGTCATACGGCGCATGGGCGTCGTAGTAGTTCAAGAAAGCGAAGAACGGCCGTTCCGGCTGCCGGCGCCAGGTCAACCAATCGAGAAACTCACGATTGACGTCCACCGCTTCTTTGCGAAAGGTGTTGACGAGCATGTAGAGGCGTTTCACAGGCGTTCGCAACACGTCGATGTCCAGCCGATCCTCGAGGAAACGCTCAACCCCCTGGATCCCCTCCAGCGACCGATTCACCAGCGAAGCCGCCTTGAAGGCGGCAAGCCTCGGAAAGACGTAGTCCTGATAAGCAGTGAAGCCTCGCTCGAGACCGGAGTCGGACGCACAATACCAATGATTGGCGACAAAGCCGGCGGTGGCGTAGCCGCGCGAACTCAGGAACTCGGCCAATGTTGGATAGGTCCTATCCAACGGTGTGAGCCAGCCGGCGGAAAGCTCGTGCGGCCAACGTCCAGTAAACATGCTTGCGTGAGAGGGAAGCGTCCAAGATGAGGTCGCCTGTACTCGATCGAAGCGAATTCCGCGCTCGGCCAGTTCGACCAGCGTGGGGCTGGTAGGCCGCTCATAGCCGTAGAGGCTCAGGTGGTCGGCCGCGACGGTGTCCAGCACGATGAGGAGGACATTGGGGGAACCCGGTGACGGGAGCGGCCTGCCGTTCTGGCGCCATTCCTTGATCCAGTCTCCAACCCAGAGCGTTGCCGCCAGAATTGGCACGAGACCGGCGACAACTGGCAAGCTGAATCGCAACAGCCGATGGCAGCCGGCGGCATGCCGCTCCAAGGTGGGGACCAGTCGCGCCGCAACCCCCATGGTCACGACAAACCATGCCAGACCGTGGATTTGAGGGAAGGCAACCAAAAGTGACGGGAGCATCGTCAACGCGCAAACGAGACGAGGCGCCAGCCAGCGCACTCGACGCGGCCAGGCCATAAGGAGGAGTTTCAAAACGACGCCCAACGCCAGGAAGAGGCACACGTTGGTCAGCGGGATCAGCCATACGAAATGCCGGCTCATCTCGTAAAGTTGATTCGGATCGAACGTCCGCTTGCGCACGACGATCATACCAACCTCGAGCAGTCCCGAGACGAGCCCGCACCAGGTCGAAGAAACCAGCACCGGAAATGGACTTACTCGCTGCGCACCCAGACCCCCGACCGGCCGGGATGGAGTCACGCCGTGACATGATGAAGAATTGATCTCGATCGGCTGAATCGTATCGCCGGCTCGGCGATCGCTTTGGTGCGTTTTTTTCCCACCCCTTGCGAAGGGGGGGTTAGGGGGGGCTGATCGAAAAATTGGGGTTAGACGCGCTCGCGGGACGGTTTCGAGACACGCGTTTTTGTTCGCGCGATCGAACGCGGGTTCGAGCGAGCGATCTGTTTCCCCCCTTGCGAAGGGGGGGCCAGGGGGGGTGAACAGGGCATAACCAAGAGCCTCAGAATACGCCGTAATTCCGCCGGTCCAGCCGACCCGAAGCCGCGAACCTGCGCACTGGTTCCGCCGGGACCACCCCCTAACCCCCCCTAACCCCCCCTTCGCAAGGGGGGGAAAGGCGCAGGAATTTCGGGATGGACGCGCAGCTTAAGCAGGACCAACTTTTCCACACTCCAATCTCCCCCTCCCGAATCCCGTTCCAATCGGCTATCAACGAGTTTCATCATCGCGCCGTCGAGGCACTCCCGCAAGCCATCGAACGGTCCCGATCTGTCGGCGACCTCATGCTGAAAACCGCACTCTGTTGCTAGAATCGGGTAAAGGAGGACCGTTGGGAATGGGGATCGCGGAGAGCGAAGTCGAGACCAGATCGGAGGGGGCCGGCCGGCGGTCACGAGGGCGACGGGCGCTGCTCCTGGCGGTCGGGGCCGCTGCTTTGATCTTCGGTGGCTGGAAATTGTGGGAACTCCGGCGCTATCGGCGGGCCATGTCGGAAATCAAACAGGAGATCCAGGCCGGTCGCCACGGCCACGCTGTGCGGAAGCTCGTGATGCTTTCGGGGTGGAAGCCCGACTCGGACGAGTCGGCCTACCTGTTGGGGCTGTGCGAGAAGGCGCGGGGACAGGCCCAGGCAGCCTTCCAAGCTTGGGAACGCGTCCCGCCGGATTCTCCTTTCGCCGCGCGGGCGATTCGAGGGCGCATGGATCTGCTCATCGAGCGGGGCCGGCTCGCCGACGCCGAGAATTTGATTACGCAAGCGATGTCCGATCCTCGGTCCGACGGATCGCGGTTGCGCCTGTTTCTCGGGCTGCTCTATTCGCTGCAAGGTCGCATCGAGGAAGCAGAGCGGGTGATCGAGGCAAGCTGGGATCGCCTCAACGAAGCGGGCGAAGGGGCATCGGACCAGGGCATCTTGTTAGTTCGCCTGCACATCAAGCTCTGGCGCGAGCCCGAACCGGTGGAGTCGGTCCGAGCGTTTCTGGATCAAGTCGCGAAATCGGCCCCCGACGACGAGCGAGGCTGGCTGGGGAAAGCCAAGCTGGCAATCCGCGTCGGCTCGTACGACGAGGCCGCGCGATGGCTTCAAGCCTGCTTACGGCGGCGTCCCGAAGATATCCCGGTCTGGCGCGCCCGGCTGGACTGGGCGCTGGCGATCCATCGACTCGCCGAGGTGCGCCAGGCGCTGGGGCATTTACCAGTCGAGGAGTCAACTCCAGCCCAGGTCCAGAGGTTGACGGCCTGGCTGGCCGCGCTTCGCGGCGATCTCGAAGCGGAGCGGAAAGCGCTTGAACGACTTGTCGCGGTCGACCCGACCGACTTCGTCGCTCTCGACCGACTAGTGGCGATCGCGGAAAAAGAGGGCAAGGCGGACCGCGCCGGCGCGCTCCGGCTCAAGAAAACCGAGGTGGTCCGGCTCCTAGCTCGATACGAAAAACTCGACAAACGCAACCAGACGATTCGCCATGCTTTAGAAATGGCAAGTCTCGCGGGGCGGCTCGGCCACCGGTTCGAGGCGAAAGTCTTTCGGACAATCGCCATCGCAACCGATCCCGAACACCGCCAACCTGGCGATGAGCTCCTTCGGTCTAGCCAGGCTGACTCGACGACAAATTCGCCCGGAGGCACTCTGGCCGAGCTGCTTGCCGAAGAGCTCGACGCCGCGGATCGCGCAACTGCTCGTTGATGTGTTTTCGACTGACGCCCTCGCTTCTCGACTAGCCGCCCGGCTCTCTACTTTGATGGCTGATCATGGGCGCCCGGAGCGCCGTGGCCCGTCGCGGCGGATCGTCGCGAGAAACCAGCGAGAGGCTTGATGAGCGCATCCCCCTCGCGGATCAGGTAGCCGGTATCCGCGGTGAGATCGGTCCAGCGGTCCAGACGACCGGAAGGCCAGCGGACTTCGACGGACTGGATCAAGGTTGATGCTCCCAGACCGAACATGAGTCGACCGTCACAGGCCGAGAGATAACTTCCACCCCCCAAGCGTTGTGAGACCTGGCGGCCTTTGGCGGTTGAAACGATCACGCGCGCACCGACACCGTCGCGGTTCGAGTCGGTCCCCTCGAGTCGAAATGTCACGAAGTGGCCGGGGGCCTCGGTCTGGTTATGGAAATAGGCCAGGGGCTCGTTCTGGCCCATCACCAGGAAGTCGGCACGGCCGTCGTTGTCCAGGTCGCCGGTTGCCAGACCGCGGCCGAGACGGCGCACGGCCCACGATGGCCCCGCTTGGTCGGAAACATCCACCAGCCGACCACCGGCACGTCCCTCATAGAGCCGGGTTGGCATGGCATAGGGATACAACGGCCGAAAGTCGTTCATGTTACCGTTGGTGATCACCACGTCCGGCCGACCGTCGTTGGTCGCGTCGATGATCCCGATGCCGAAGCCCAGCAAGTACCGGGTGGAATGGAGAATCCCCGATGCGGCACTGCGATCGGCGAACATTCCCTGTCCCAGATTGTGGTAGAGCGTGGTTCCCTCGAGGTACAGGTTGGTCACCAAGAGATCGAGGCGGCCATCGCCGTCGAGGTCAGCCGCGGCGACGCCCATCCCCGCCTGGTATCCGCCCTGGGCACTGCCGGCCACGCCGGCCGTCAAACCATCATCCTCGAAGTGGAAGCCGCCCTTGTTGCGAAACAGGTAGTTCGCCGTCCCGTCGTTGGCGACGAAAAGATCGATCCGATTGTCGTCGTCAACGTCTGCCGCCACGACACCCAGGCCATGCCCATCAGGATCGGTGAAGCCAGCGCTCTCGGTCACATCGACGAAACGCCCGCGATCGTTGCGAAAAACGTGGTCGACGGCCCGTTCGTATTTGGCTGGATCACAGTAGAAGCATTCTCCGCTCTCATTCTTGCAGATCGTGGGGTGGTCCGGGTTCCAGCGAACATAATGACAGACATAAAGGTCGAGGTCGCCATCGTTGTCGAGGTCGGCGAAGGCTGACGAGGTGGGATTTTCTCGCGCACCGGCCAGACCCTGGCGCTCAGTCGCATCCTCGAACGTCCCGTCGCCTCGATTTCGAAAAAGGTCGTAACGAAGCAAGCGGGTGATGAAGAGGTCAGGGTACCCGTCGTTGTCGTAGTCACCCACGGTGACTCCCTGGCCGTAGCCCCGCCCCCAGGCGAGGCGCTCGATCCCAGACTGTCGTGTGACGTCGCGAAACGTGCCGTCCCGTTGGTTGCGAAAGAGGCGGTCGCCCGGCTCGACCGCTGGCGTGTTGCCGGCTGGGGTACCCGCCATGAGCGATCCGCCTTGCACACAGTAGACGTCAAGCCAGCCATCCCCGTCGAAATCAATCAGGCCTACGCCGCCCGACAGGCTCTCCGGCAGCAGGCAAGTGGGGGTCCGGCCGCTGGCGAAGACGAAGCGAAGTCCGCGGGACTCGGCATCATCGACGAAAAGAAGCCGTGACCGAGTCGCTTGGGATGGCTCCGACGTCTTCGCCATCGCCTCCTTACTCGAAACACTGGCGCCGCGAAGGTCCGCAAGCCGGTCGGCAACCGTACCAGATTGGGATGAAGGCATTCGTCCCGTCCGCGTGAGCAGATGAGCGAATGCGTTGTCCGAGACGGTTCGACAAAAGGACTGGGACTGTTCGCGGCTCGAGTCCGGGCCTGGAGGTTGTCCCGATAGTGACTCCGCCACCAGTGACCAGGCGTGCTGGTCAAAGGGCCGGCCCTGAATGGCCGAGAGCTCAACAAGCTTCGGCGGCATTCGATCGAAAGGCGGTTCCAGTCACGACCAATCTGCGAATGCTATTCTTGGCGCGGTCGACCTCGGCCTTGCGTTTTTGAAGGCGATTAGCCTCGGTGGAGTCACCCGCCTCAAGCGCCAGCACAACCAGACGCTCCAACGCCCGCGAATTAGACGGTTGGAGTTCGACCAACCTGGCCAACTCGCGCCGCTCGGCTTGTCGGTCGCCACCGCGCGAGACCAGCCAAGCGCGCAATGCCTGGGTTTCCAAGGGGCTTACAGCCTCGGCCGAGATCCGCTCGGCGGCCTTCCAAAACCGGCCAGTTTCCTCGGTCGCAATCGCCAGATCAAGGCAAGCCAGCCAGACCGGCAGGTCGCCAGGCCTCCGCTCCAGGCACCGGCCCAGCAAGGTTTGGGCTTGGTCAAAACGGCCCGTTAAGAGCGCATGACGCGCCTTGCCGAGCCAGACGCGATCGTCGTTTTGATCGGCCTCATCCAGAAAAACGTTCCAGCCGTCGACGGGGACCGGCTCAGTATCGTTCTGCCAGAGGCTCTGGAGCACATCGCTTGGGTCGGCGGTGGATGACCACGCCGCCGTGAGAACTTCGCTCACATCAATGTGTCGACCCTGCAGCCGGAATAGTCGGGCCAGCGCGGAGCAGGGGAGCCCGATTGGTTTCCGGCGCCTTTCCAAGGGCATCGAGCAGCAACGTCTCGGCCGGAGCGAATCGACCGAGATTGATCAGCACAGATCCATGCGACTCGGCGGCCCGGACGAAATTCGGATCCGAAGCCGGGACTCGTCCCCACGCGGCCAGCACGCGGTCCGGGTGTCCCAGCATCTCCTCGCAATTCGCGATGAGAAGCAATACCCGGCCGTCGCTCGGCCAGCGTTCGGCCATATTTCTCAGCCTCTTGCGGGCGACGGCGAGCCGACCCCTGTCCATCATCTGCTGGACCTGGGCGAGCTCGACATGGAGCCGCTGTGCCTGAATCTTGTTGGCCGCCATTGTCGCCAGCAGCCCGAGCCCCACCACGCCGATCGTCAAACCGATCCAAATCAAGGGCTTACGTTGAGAAGACAACTTCATGCGCTAGTCAGCCACACCTCGAATCGAGCCGGCTCAAGTTTCACTTCGACGGACCGAGACATGACGAGAACAATCGCCACGTGGTCAGGGCGAGACTTCGACTATGAATTATGAGCCTAGTCCGAAGACGAGTGCAAGATGCGTGCGCACGCTTCGTTCGTCCAAAGAGTGCGTGGGAAATGATGTCAATGAGCATTCAGACAGGACCGGTGGCGATGCGCGACGATCTGGAGCGGTCGGCGGGCCGAACAGGCTGGCAAGTCGTCGCGCCGGGCGTCGCGGTCATTGTTGGACTGCTGGCCCGTGTTGCGTTCCTGCCGGTCCTTCACAGTCGTTTCGTCGACCAGTGGGACGATCAGCCCAACTGCCTCGCCAACCACGCTTTTCGGGGCCTCGGCTGGCCGCAAGTCCGCTGGGCGTGGACGACCATGTCGCAGGGTACCTATCAACCCTTGGCCTGGACGCTCTTCGAGGCGGAGTATGTCGCCTGGGGTCTCGACCCACGGGGCTACCATCTGGCGAGCCTTTTGCTCCACGCTGTCAATGCAGTGTTATTTTATATTTTGATCCAGACGCTCCAATTGCACGCGCTCCCCGATATCGAGCCGGGGCGACGGTTGGCCGTGCCTTTGACGTCGGGGCTGGCGGCCGCGCTTTTTGCGGTGCGTTCGCTACGTGTCGAGTTTGTGGCGTGGGCCTCGTGCCAGCCCTATCTCACTTGCGCCGGTTCGCCTTCTTGTCGGTGCTGGCGTATTTGCGCGGATGTGGGAAAGGCCGGAGACGCCTGGGCTGGACCTACATTCGCCGCGAATGAGACGTCCACCGAGAGCTTTTCCACTTGCGCGAGGACGCCAAGGAATCAAAGAACCTCGCCGCCACTCCGGCGGCACGGCCCGAACACGAGCGGATGCGCGGGTCGTTGAGCGGACTCACGGCCGGTCCGCTCACTCCGCAACGGTTCAAGCCATAAGGAAGAACCTGAATTTGGCCCCGTTCGCGCCTCACCCAACGGGCCGGAACGGACACCTTCACTCCCCCCACTACTCTGGTGATTTCCGAGTCACTTGGGCAGCGAGATCGGTTTGCTCTTCAGTGTCTGATAATTGGTCGCGAATTCCGTCACTTCGATGCTTTGGTTTATGTCAATGTCATGAAAGACCTGGGTCGTCCCGCTGGTCGGCCACTCGATTTGGAGCAGTGCGACGCGGCTGGCCTTGGCCAGGCCAATGGTCTGTCGGAGCGGGTTGGCCCCGAAGCTGCTTCCCGACGAGACGTGGCGGTGGACGGTCAGCGGCTTCTCTCCGGCCGTTATCACTTTGATCCGCGCGCCGATCGCCGGCCGATTGGTTTTCTTGCCGACTAACTTCACGGTCAGCCAGTTGTTTCCCTGGCCGGGGTTCTGAAATAGGACGTTGTGATAAGCGTCCCCCTTGGCGGCACCCCCCAACTGGATGAAAATATCGATGTCGCCGTCGTTGTCCCAGTCTCCGCAGGCCACGCCATGACCTTTCTGCAAGTGGCCGGTGCCCGCGATGCCCGTGATCTCGGTGAACCGCTCGCCGCTCATATTCTTGAACATGCGGTTGGGGATCAAGGTGCGCGAGGCCGGGCTCACCGGTACCCAAGTACATGTCCAGAAAGCCGTCATTATCGAAGTCGCCGTAGTTGCTTCCCATGGTCGAGGAAGACCATGTCGAGGCCGGCTGGCCGGGTCCTGTTCTCGAAGTCCTTGCCGTTCCGATTGCGGAAACAGCCAGCTCGCGTACTGCCGTGGGGCTCTGCCCAGCAGTCCCCTCGATGATGTCTGCCGAGCGAACGGCGTAGGAGGTCGCGAAGATGTCGAGCCAGCCGTCGTTATCGTAATCCCAGGACCAGCACGAAAAACCTCGTTAGGGCCCATCGATGCTCAGAGATGTGGTGACTTCCTGAACCTGCCGTCGCGACTGTTGTGAAACAGCGGGCATCGACTCCCAGATCATTGAGGAACAGGTCGGGATAGCCGTCATTATCGTAGTCGAGCCATGTGCAACCCTTGCAGAATTCAGGCTTTCATCGTCCTGGAGCCGAGCCTTGGCGGCGACTTCCTCGAACGTCCCGTCACCCCTGTTGTGATAGAGCCGGTTGGTCTGTTTCTCACAGCCATAAAGAGGTCGAGCCAGCCGTCGTTGTCGTAATCGGCCCAGGCGGCCGAGTTGGAATTGACCGGGTCGAGCAGGCCAGCCTCTCGCCGTGACATCGGTAAATTCGACCTGCGCCATTGTTCCGCAGCAGGGTCGGCCGGATCGGGTGACGGGAGCCAAGCCCCGCGCGGGATGAAGATGTCCATGCGGCCGTCGTTGTCGTAATCGGTCTGATAGCAGACAAGTCCACCAAATTGGTTCTGACCCCGGCCGATTCGACCGGTCCTCGAAGGTCGCATCACCCTTGTTGCGGTAGATGGCCATGGCTTCGGCGGGTCAAACGAGCTCATGGCCAGGTCAAGCAGGCCGTCATCGTCGAAGTCGTCCATGACCGCGCCGCCGGCGTGATTGAAACGGTTCACGCCGACCAGATGGCCGACGTCCCGAAACTTGCCGATATCGAACTCGGGGACTTTAAGAAATGGTGCGAGTCGAGATCGGAACTTGGGATCGACGCTTCCGGGATATTCACCCAGCGTCATATGAGCGAGGTTGAGCAGCCAACGGATCTCCGAGATCGTCCGGGAACTGCTGCCAGGTACTCGGTAAAATGCTCGATCGCAAGCCGCGAACCCTCGGGATTGGTGTGCACCGCCGCGGGCGAAATCGGCAAAATGCAAGAGCTTTCGCCTCGGCACATGATGCAGTTCTCGGTCTCACCCCGCCGCAGGGCGGTCACACCCTGGTAATATATGACGCTGTAGAGGAACTGCTTGGCCAGGGTGTCATTGCCTCGGAGCCGCGACCGCAAGTCCTCCAGGACCTCGTAGGCCCGCTTCGGCTCGCTTTCGTAGTGGTACAGCTCCGCTTTCTTCAAGAGGCTGTTGACCGTTTGCCGGTCAAATGTTTTTGATTCGGCCAGGGCCTTGTCGATCAAGGCGATGTTGCGGTAACCCACTTTCTCGAACGACTTGCTGATTTCCTTCAGGGACTGCGCGAGGCGGCCAGGGCTCGATCGATTCGAGGACCGCGAAGAAGCCGCTGGTCTCCATTTTTTTTCGCTCTTGATACGCGAGTCGCGGCCCCTGGGCGATCTCAGGCGTGGGCGTGGCGGAACCTCGGGAACACCCGATGACGGCCATCGCTACCAGGACAAGGAGGAATGAGCCGAACCCGAGCTTCATTCCCAGACTGAACGGTCGCTGCTTGATTGACTTTATAAACAAGGCCAAGACTCCTCGATCCAGATGGCGTTGTCAGTTAACGTCAAGCTCAGCCACGGCGGTTGTGCCAATTATGTCGCTCTGGGGAACGTTGATCCGTTCTGATTCGTCGTTCTCGGTCTCAAGGTTTTCCCGAGCCATCCGGCTGAGCGTTCGCGGTCGTTCCGCCAGCTTGTCCGGTCGACGCCATGAGTCTGTGATAATTCGCCCGGCCAGGGTCGCCTTGTTTCTGATAATGATCGGCGAGCAGGCGGTGGGTTGGGCCATGGCGCGGATCGGCTCGAAGGATCTCCGCGGTCCACTCCAGACCCTCCTGCTGATGGCCGTTCTCGATCATCCATTTGGCCACCTCGAAACGGATGGCCGGGTTGTTCGGATTATTGCGCAAGCTTGTTCTGAGCTGTAAGACATGCTGTTGCTCCTTGCGGAGGCGTGCCGCATGCTCACTCTCGATCCGGGACCGCGCTTAAATCGCCACCAAGCTTGAGCGCCTGGGCGAATGAGTAGCGAACCTCATATTCGTAAGGCTGGATCTCGGTGAGGAGCCCCAGTCGCTCACAGGCTTTCTGGAACCGACCGAGTCGGACATCGATCTGGCCGAGCTCCCTGAGTGCATCCGGCTGGCGCGGGTCGACCTTGAGGGCAGCTTCGAAGTAATGGGTGGCCGTATCCAAGTCTCCTTGCTGAAAGAAATTACGGCCGAAGCCGACCAGTGCGGAGTCATCCTTGGGGTTGCATTCCAGATACGCGCGATACTCCTGCTCGGCGTCGTCGACGCGGCGATCCTTGCTGAGCTGTTCGGCCAGGCCAAGTCGCGCTTTGTCCAGGTTCGGGTTCCGCTCGACGGCGGCCCGATAGTTCTGGATCAGGATCGCAGGCTCGGCGCTGCCTCGTGAGGCGATTTCGTTGCTCCACAGGTAGGGCTGGGGATCCTCGGGCGCCAGCGGCCGGGAACGTGCAGTAGGCGCGGCGGCCTCGGCCAGCCGAAAACTCGCCAGATAGATCTTTGCCATCTCCTTGGCAACCTCGAGCCGAGGTTCGCTCTGCTGGCGAAAGGCCCGTTCCAGGACCGGCTCGGCTTCGTTAATGTGGCCGCTGCGGGCCTGGTAGATGGCGATCAGGCAAGCGAGCGGGTCCGAGTCGTAGCCGAGCTTATTCGCCTCTTCGATGGCCTCGATCGCATCAGCAGGCTGATCGAACGCCAGCGCCAGCCATCCCTTGTAGTAATGGGCTTCGGCCGAACCAGGGCTGCTCGATGAGCCAGCGGCGCAAGGGCTCGCGCGCCTCGTCATAACGCCGGACGGCGAATAACTGGCGGACCGTCCGGGCCAGTTGAGAGACACGGTACTGGTCATAAGCAAAAAAAGCCGTGGCGGCCGTGCCGCCCAGCACAACCAGCGCCGCGATCCACGAGCGCACCCGAGAACGTGGCACGGCCCCGACGAATGATACCGTCCCCTGCTTCCCGCTCATGAGGATCGTTCACCCTTGACCGAGCGCGTGGTACGGCATTTGGTGTACCGTCCATCTAGGATTGATTGACAAGCCGAAGGAGCCCCTCTCGATCATGTCCGATCTTGCCGGCGCAGACAAGAGGAGCAACGGCCAAACAACAGGGTGGGTCTCCGGCGCGGGTGGACTCCGGATCGCTCGGCTTCACCGACTCGGTTTGGTCGAGCTGCCGAGCCGCGCCAAGAAACCGTGAGCACCAGGCCCAGATCCTGAACGTGTTACCAGCGCCGGTCCGCACCGGTTCCAGGGACCATTTCCGGCATGGCCGACCCCCGCGCAGGGCCTGGCGTGGCCTCCATTCACGGGGGCGACATCGCTACGGGCGACCACTCGCAAGCGGATCGACATGATGGTAACGTTTTCGGGATGGAGACTAGTGCGCCAGGAGGGCGCGATTCTTTGCGACGGGCCGTCGCGGGACCGGGCGGGCTTCCGCGTAGTCGCTGTCCGAGCAGATCTTCACCAAATCTGAGCGAGACAGTGCGGCCCTCGTCGCCGCCAACCGTAATCAAATGTAGAGAGAGTTGCCCGACAATCGGAGAACCCAATCTCGTGAGCGCAGACCTTTTCCCCAGATCGCACCAATCTTTCGCCCGAATCCGTTCGGTCTCAAATTGTTCCGGATCGAATCGGGGCGGTCGATCTAGTTCTTCTATCGGTTTGGTGCGGTCTGGCGGCGGGGCTGCTGGAGGTTGGAGCGAGAGTCCTTAGCAGGGCCATCGATCCAAGTTATCGACTGTATATGATAAGCCGACACTTTGTCTGGTTGGGTCCGCTTTCGAATCTTCTGTGGTTCTTGGGGATGGGTCTCGTCTTGTCGGCGACCGTCAAGCTGTGGCGGCGTGCGATCGGGTGGCTTGGCCCTCGGCTGATCTGCGCCTGCGCCATACTGCCAGTGCTCATCGCGGTGTACCCTTGGATTTACCCCGAAGCTTGGGCAGTGGTCGCTATAGGAATCGCAGTCCGGTTAGTCCCGATTTTGGAGCGACACGCAACCACCCTACGGCGGAGGCTCCTGTGGAGCTCTTGCCTCATGTTGGTAGTCGTGATGATGCTGGCAGGTTTCGTCTTGTTGGGGGATCGGCTCAAATTAGCTCGCGAAGCGAGCCGGCCCTTACCGCCAGCCGGTACGCCCAACGTCTTGCTCATCGTGCTGGATACGGTGCGAGCGGATCACCTCAGCCTCTACGGCTACGGACGCCCAACCACTCCGACTCTGGAGCGACTCGCCGGCGCGGAATTCGCTTCGACGAGGCGCGAGCGACCGCGCCCTGGACGCTCCCTTCACACGCAAGCATGTTCACTGGGCGGTTGCCGCATGAAGTGGGTGAGAAATGGTTGACTCCGCTTCGAGGCGACTTCCCGACGCTGGCCGAATTCCTGGGGGAGCACGGTTATGCGACCGCGGGATTTGTCGCCAATGTTCGCTATTGTTCTCAAGAAACAGGGTTGGCCCGCGGCTTCACTCATTACGAAGATTACGGGCTGGAAAGACTTGGTCCGCTCCGGACTGCGGGACTGGTTGAGTTCTTGGCCATGACGATTTCCGAGACGATCGCAGCTCAAGACATCGCCTCGCTCCATCCATTACAAGCATTCGTGAATCGCTGGTTTGACGACAAACGGAAAGATGCCGCGTCGATTAACAACGCTTTCTTGGGTTGGTTAACCCGTCGCCGAGAAACCCGTCGTCCCTTTTTCGCGTTCCTCAATTTTCTCGACGTTCATGCGCCATACGTACCGCCTCGAGGAGCGCGATGTCGATTCACTCGTTATCCCTTGACAGCGAATCAACGGCGAGTCCTGCATGTGCAATGGCCATTTCTTGACAGGATGAGATTGCCTCGGACTTTCATCACCCTCGCCCTCGATTCGTACGACGACTGCCTGGGTTATCTCGATGAGCAACTCGGACTGCTCCTCGACGATTTGCAGCGTCGGGGCGTGCTCGATCAAACGCTGGTCGTCGTGACCTCGGATCATGGCGAGGGATTCGGCGAACACAACCTGTTTGACCATGGAGAAAGTCTCTATCGAGCGGAGATCCGAGTGCCCCTGGTGATCGTACCGCCTTCCGGTCTCAGTCCGTCGTCGGTCGTGGGCGAGACGGTAAGCCTCCGCGACCTACCGGCCACGATCGTCGATTTGTTGGGTCTGGGAGCAGGGTCTCCCTTCCCCGGAAAATCGCTCGTTACGTTCTGGCGGAATCCTCCATCACCAAACGGTCTCTCTCCTCGGGAAGACCTTCCGGTGTTCTCCGAACTGACCACCCCCAACCCCTTGCGGCCCAACCGAGGGCGCTCTCCCGCTTCAACTGGCCCGTTGATCGCCGTGGCGGATAACCAATTCGTCTACATCCGAAACCAACGAGATGGTAGCGAGCAACTCTTCGAAGAGCGAGCTGATCCTCACGAGTACAGCGACAGGTCGCGGGTCGAGGCGATGCTCCCGGTCCTCGAGTATTTCCGCCACCGTCTCGACCAGTTCCGAAGAGAACCCGCACCGCCCTCGAAATGAACCCGGGAACTTCTCCCTGAGCGGGTAGTAGTATACTGGGCGGTATCTCGATAGCCGAACTGGCGATCGCCAAAAAGCGCGGCGCGTAACAGCTCAGGAACAGCGTCGCAAAGCAAGCCAGGATGAGAATGAACGGGAAGTTATGACGCATGAATGATCACTCCACCCCCTCAAGGAGGATGGCCTCTCAGGTCACGCTCGCGGTAGCCCGCCAAGTCAAGCCCCGCTGGCCCGATCCAGGCCAGCCGACCGCCGTCACAACCTTCCGAATGCCCTGACGGTGATTTGCCATGAAGGTGTGTCACGACCGCTGGTGGCCGATTGTGGACAACCCGCTTTGGAGTCGCGGTCAGGAACCTCCGGTTCTCGCACGAGCTTACCGGAGCGAACTTTCCGGATTCCCGCCAAGATGTTTATATGCTTTTCAACTGAGCGTTGACTGAAATCAGATCAACGGCGGCGATTCCTCCGTCGGCTGAACGAGACGGCTCCCTCGACGAAATGTTATGGCCCAAAAGAAAACGGCCACAGGCCCAGAGGCTTTCCAGCTCCTGGACCCATGGCACTTGGAAACTGAAGCGGATTAACCTTGCTCAATCATCCTTCAGATCAAAATCGAATGTATTCCCACTGGTGCCGACCGTGGCCTTCAATCCCGAGGTCTCACCCACGCCGTACTTGGTCGGGATGAGATTCTTGGCATCCTTGAGGGCCTTCTGGTGTTCGGGCGTCTCCCTCATGGATCTTTCCTCCTTCTGCTCTCGAAGAGGCCGCCGACGCCATATCGACGTCCATGGCGACGATGGCGACGTTGTAGTCACCGGGCAGTGCGCCGTCATCGTTGCCCGTCGTTGATAGCGAGTAATAGCCATCCTTGATCTCGCCCGTGGCCGCCCGGCCTTCGGGAGGAGGCGGCTTGACGGGCAGGAAATTAACCGTTCCGTGGGGAACGGGGGCACCTTTATAGGTGACCTTGCCCGTGACCTTGTACCGGCGACCTAGACCGGATTCGTCACCGCCGCATCCGAGGACGACCACCGCGGCCGAGACGCTCAAAGCGATCGCAACCGATTGCCATTTCTTCAAAGCGGATCTCATAAATCGATTCATTCGTTGCGAATCCATCTGCGGAAAAAAGTCCTGGCATCCAGGTATCGCATCCAGGACGAAGGAAGTGTACTGCGCCGCGACCGGCGCGACGACGGAGATCTCTACTGTGAAAGCGGGGAGCCGGAGAAACCCGGCTCCCCATTCCTTGCATTTCGGTCGAGATTCCTTGACTCACTCACTCAGTAGGCGTCGGAGCTGATGACTTCACCGCCGGCTCGGCTGCCCAAGGCGCAGTAGGTTACCATATTGATGCTGTTCTTGAGGAAACGGACCGAGCCGTCGCCGAATGCGAAGTTGGAGCCGCCGGGGTGCCGGCTGATGAATCCCTTGGCGGACGCCCCGAACCGGCAGCCGACGGGGGCCGAAGCAGACTGCCAGGTGGTACTGCTACAGGGACCCCCCGCCACGGGAACGATGGTGTTGGAGTTGAACCCGAGCGGAACGGTCGTGCCCGCGTAAGACCCGTTGAACATCCAGAAGTTGTTATCGGCGGCGTTACTCGGCAACACCTCACCAACCATGATCGTATTGCTGGTGCCATCGGTGATGCTGGCGACATTGGGTGGCTTCTGGGTGCCGCGGTAATCGAAGTAGCCGCGCATCGATCCCGGACCGGCCACGAATCCGCTCAGCTCCGCCGAAGAGGTTCCCCAATAGCCGTTCCAGCCGATCCGAGGTTGACCGGGTAGTGGGGTTGTCGAGGTAACGGGGTTTCCCAGGGCAAGTTGCCGCCGGCGAGCATGCCGCCGCAGTAGTTGTCACCGAAGCTGCCGGCGTAATTGGAGACTGGGATCGTAGGGTCGTATGTGCCCGTCGCCGGGTTGATAGGGGGACGGGCCCCAATTGCCGTTGAGCTGGTTGTTGGCTCGAATATCCATTGGGAACCCTGCCTTCCCCATTGTTTCCGTCGGACGGACAGAGCCAGCTCGTGAACACGGTGTTCCAGGCCGTGAACTGGGCGCCATTATTACGGCATCGGGTTGATCGAGAAGTTCATCGCATTGTAGGCGTTGTTACCTTCCATCTGCGGAAGGATCAGGCCGCGAAACCCGAGTTCGTTGACCCTGGTGTCCCAAGGAATGCGGCCCACTGCCCGCGGGAGGCTCGTCAGGCGCGGATGGTCCGATGTACTGCCACCCGGGGGATACGACCCGAACTGGTCGTGGTAGTTGGCCATCGCCAGCCCGACCTGCTTCAGGTTGTTGGTGCACTGGGCACGCCGAGCCGCCTCACGCGCCGATTGAACGGCAGGCAAAAGTAACGCGATCAAGACCGCGATGATGGCGATGACCACCAGCAGCTCGATCAGTGTAAACCCGAAATGAGACCGTTTCCGACGAATCGACATCATGCTGCAACTCCTCAAATTGAGAAAAACCGAGATGGAGAAAGACCTGTCCCGAAATCCTCGACCACGATGTCCAGCATCTGGGACATACCAACTCGCACTAAAACTGAAAGACTGCTTCCAAAGCCGTCTCTATGACGAACCGCGATCAGCCACGGAACGGCATCAAGGACGGCGCACGAATCCAACGCGCCCACGCGAAGGATGACCGGGGAACCAAGTTGTAAGTTGTTTTGATGAAAGTTCGAGCGATGCACGGACAACATAGCGGAATCACGGCGAAAACAGCAAACCAGCCCGCCCTGAAGAGAGGGATTTAGAATGAGAGCTGATTAATCGACTGCTCAATTCGAAAAGCATAAGACAGCCAACGGTGCAGTGTCAAGATTCTACTTGCGATTCGGTAGAGAATATTCTTCGTCCGACCACAATCGTGGAAGTTTTGGTAATTATGGATCGTGATTCCGTCATTACAAGATACCACGCAGCCGGCGTGGCAGGTCGGCCAGCGGACCGAAATCGAGCAATTCGCATCCGGTGCTGACAATGCACCGAAGCTGACACGTGCGCCAGTGATCGGGCATGGCTGCGGTGACCACGTCGCAGCCTGCGGCATTCGGCGAGAACGCCGGCAGAACGATCCGTCCCGGCCCGACCAAAAAGCACGGAGCGGTCGTTCCCCGCGAAGCGAACGACCGGGTGATGATGGCCCGAAATAATTCCGGTCCCGGATAGCGGGCGATGGCCGTGGCCGATCGTCCAGCCGTCGACCGTGCAGGTCGTGGGTAGGGAGGGTGTCTCGGTCGAACCTCGCGTCGACCGGGAGACGCGCGAGAGGCTCTGATCGTGGTTCCCTTCGAGCACGATGAGGCTCACGCCGAGCGAGTCGAGCCAGGTGCGGAGCCTGTGCAGGTCGGCGGCGGTTCGGTGGCAAGGGCGCGGCGACTCGACCAGGTCGCCGGCCACGATCAATCGCTCAATCGGCGACGCGGGCCAGCAGTCGATCGAGACGCGACAAGGTCTCGTCCAGCGAGTGGGCCGGAACGCAGTCACCGGCGGAGCCTCTGGCCCATTCGTAGCCAAGGTGGACATCCGCGATCACGGCGGTCCGCTCGCCGGGGTGGATCGCCGCCCCTTCGGGTGCGAGTTGCCAGGGCTCGAAGGCGTCGATGCTGGTCCTCCCGGCCGACGGAGTCTGGCACACGACATAATGTTCCGTGTGAAGTGAGAGGGCGATCATCACTGTGCGGCGTCTATTCCGCGGCACCCCGATGACCGGCCCTCATCTGGTTGAGATGCGCCCGAAGCCGTTCCTTGACGGCTTGCGCGGCCTCGAACCGAGCCCGATTGTCAAACTCATTCGGGATCATCGCGCTCGTTGAAAAGCTCCTCGCTGCCGTCACCTTCATTGCGAATGTAGACGTAATCGCCTTCGGCGAGTGAGACCAGTGCGCCCCGATGAATGGGCGACCGCCCTTGATTCGGATCATACGGATTGGGACTCGCCAGTTCCGAGATCGCTCCTTCCCCGCATCGGAGGAGGGGTCCGCCGGGCGAGAATCCCGCCACAGCCTGGCCAGCGACCGGCCCGGAAATGGCGCCCGGGTTCCCTGGCCGGTCAGGTCCACGATGGTCGCCGGCAGGTCACGAAGACTGACGGTTTCGCTCACGATCACGGACCGGTTCTGCCCGGGCAACACGATCAAGAAGGGGTACGCGGATCTCAGTGCGGTAAAGAGTCTCACCATGGAAAAACAGGTTGTGCTCCCCCAGTCCTTCGCCGTGATCGGAGGTGACGATCACCAGCGTGCGGTCGAGAATGCCACGACGCTTCAACTCGTCGAAGAGCTCACCCAACTGCTCGTCCAGATAACCAAGACAACTGTCGTAGCAATCTCGAGCCAGGTTTACGTAAGACGGGGGCAGCCTGAGCTTGTCGATGTAGAACCAGTCGACGATTACCTGGACATCGGCGTCGGTCTTGGGTGGCCGCCCGAAGCGGTACCGGGTACCCGGAGGAAGCAGGTACACGGTATGGGCGTCAACGTAGTTGAGGAAGGCGAAGAACGGACGTGCCGGCTCGCGGCGCTGCGACAACCAATCCAGGAACTCGCGATTAATCGAGCCCGCATCGATCTTGGAATCGCTGGCCAAGCACCGGCCAGACCGTGGAGTCTTCTGTGGGGAAGAAACGGGATTGCGCCCAGACTCGCGCTCAGCATCCAACCCAGGTGAGAGACTGCTTTCAAAGCGAGGTCGCCCAGGTAACACATCCGCAACGGAGTCATTGGTTCGAGGACGTAATCCTCGTAATGGGTGAAGCCGCGGTCCAAGCCGAACTCGTAGGAGCAGTACTGGACATTGGCGACAAAGCCCGCGGTCGCATAACCGCGGGAGCCGAGATACTCCGCCAGCGTGGGGAACTTCGTCCCCAGCGGAGTATGCCAATCCACATCGAGTTCATGGGGCCAGCGGCCCGTAAACATGCTCGCGTGGGAGGGGAGGGTCCAGGGGGCTGTCGCGCGCGCCTCGTCGAAGCGGATACCCCGCTTGGCCAGCCGCTCGAGTGCGGGGCTGGTCGGGCGCCGGTAGCCGTAGAGACTCAGATCGGTCGGCTCGCACCGTGTCCAGTACGATCAAGAGCACGTTCGGGGGATCGCCGGAAGGCAAGGGACGGCTCACCTCACGCCGCTCCTTGAGCCAGTCTCCTCCGAGCACCACACCCGCAAAAGAACCAGGACGACCCCCAGGAGGGCAGGGAAACTCAGCATCAGCCATCGCCGCACTTCGGTCGGACGGTCGCTCGAGGATCGGCACCAGACGCGACGCGATCCCCGAAGCCAGGATCGCCCATGCCCACGGATAGATCTCGGGGCTCATCACGATGAGCACGGGCAGGATCGCCAAGAAACAGACCAGCCGCGAGAAGAGCCAACCGCCGCGACGAGGCCAGAACCTCGTCGCCAATGCCAAGAACAACCCCATCGCGGCAAAGAGCAGCAGGTTGGACAGCGGCGCCATCCAGATGAAATGCCGGCTCATCGAGTACATTCGATGGCCGGGAAGGATCTTGCAGACGACTCTCGTCCCCACCTCAAGCAACCCGCCGGCCAGGCCGCACCAAGCCGACAGGACAAGCACGTCGAGCGGGCTGAGCCGGCGCCGGGTCGCCATCGTCAAGGCCGTTCTCTTCGCCGTACCAGTGGGTGAAATCGCCATCCTCGAAGACTGGGAATGACCGTGTCGCAATTCGGAGAATTTTGGAAACGTGTCCGTTGATTCCCGATCCAATCCCAACCTGCACCTACCGGGGGCATCCTACTCGATTCGTTGGGCGGGTAGCAATATGGCAGGTCAGGCCTCGGCTGGCGAAGGCTGATACCCGATCAGCGCGACGGAGTCGCCGAGGCTCGAGCTGCCGCGGGAGTGGCCGAGAGAGGAGGCGAGTCCGCGCGGAATCAGGCTCGCGGCCGAGCAACTCGGCAAGCGTGAGACCCGGCTGTGCGTCGACCACGATCCGGTGATTGAGCCGCGCCAGCTCCCCTGAGAACTTGTCACGGTTTGGTTCCACCAGCGCCGCGATGGTCAGGAAGACCCTGGCCTCAAACCAGCGGCCTAGCTGTTCCGCCAGGCGGGCCATCTCCACCGCGTCGCGCAAGGGCTGATTGCGCCGAAAGCATTCTTGATAGCGTTCCTTGGCTTGATCGAGGTCGGTCTTCTTCCGACGGAGTTCGGCGGCGTAGGCCGGCTGGCCGACCGCGGCGGCCAACTCGGCCCGACGGTCCCAAGCGGCGAGGTCGGCGGGGGCGTCCGCGACGAGCCGTTCCAACGCGCGCCGTTCTAACGCGACATCCCCCCGGTGTCGCGGCCAACCAGACCGCCAGTCGGTCGACCTGGGCTGGAGTAGTCGCATCGGCCGGGATATGCCGGAGGGCCTTTTGAACCTCCGCGACGCGGTTCGTCGACATCGCCCAACGCAAGTGGGCTTTCCAGACCGGCACGTCCTCGGGTCGACGCCGCAGGCAAGAGTCCAGCAACCGCGCCGCTTCGTCGAATGCTGCCCGGCTGATCGCAAGGTTGGCTTTCGCGAGCCAGACCCGGTCGTCATCGGGAGCCAACTGCTCGGCCTGCCGAAGGGAGTCGCGTCGGAATCCGGGATCCGGCTCGTCATTCTGGGTTAACCGCATATGAGCCTGGACCAGTTTCATGGACTGGTCCAGGAAGTCGCCGGCCGATTGAGGCAGGTGATCCCAGTCGGCCTCGAGCAGCCGCTCCGCTTCCTCGACGCGGCCTTCTTGCCAGTAAAACGGGAGCAGGAACCAGCGCAGGCTTGAACCCTCGATTCGAGGATCGCCGAGGGGGCGCTCGACGAGCTGCTCGGCATCGCCTTGGCAGCCTCGCCGGGTCAGCAACTCGGCGCGGCCCAAGATCGCGGGAGCGATGAACTCCGAGCCGGGGCGAACCCGGGCCCACGCCGCGGAAGCTGCGTCGGGCCGCCCCCGGGCGTTCTCACACTGGCCCAACAAATAGGCGGCCTCATCCAGATCGGGTCTTTGGTCCAAGAGCGCGATAAGCCGCCGAGCAGAGACCTCATACCGCCCGGCCTGAATCTCTTTCTGAACTTCTGCCAGCGCCGACCGCTCGCGACGCATTTCCCACGCTCTCCAGCCGCCCCAGATCATTCCTCCGACGGCGAGCAAGACCAGCGTCCGCTTCAGGCTCCTCCGCCACCGCCGTGCGCTGCCGATCATTCTACTTTCCCCTGCCGGGTACACCACGAGCCTTGGCCGGCCGGCTTGACACGGTCCACGCCCCCGCCCATTATACAATGACCAACCACGCGATTGCCAGTTCCGATGGGAGAATGCTGATGTTCGATCCCGCTGCTGCCCGCGAGGAGGCCGGCACGGTCGGCTCGTCGTCCCGCGATCCGGATTCGAGCACGGCACGGCTGGGGTTCGTCCGTCTCCTCATCTTGTCGGCCTGGTGCGGACTCGTCTCGGGACTCCTTGAGGTCGGGACGCTCGTCCTGCGCAAAAACACGTTCGATCCGAATCAACTTTACTGGATGAGCCGGCACTTTGTGTGGCTGATCCCGGTGACGAATCTCGGCTTCTTCCCGTTGGTGGGCATTTTGCTGGGCCTGGTGATTCTCGCCGGGCGTCGCCGAGGGCATTGGCTGGCCGCGCGGCTGATCTGCGCACTAACCTTGCTCCCGGCCTGCGCTGGTGGCGTTGACGCAGATTTACGACTGGGCCTTGATGTTGATGGCACTAGGGATCGCGTGGTGGCTGGTTCCCGTTCTGGAGCGTCGTGGAGCCGGCTTCGGCCGGTTGGTCCGGATCAGTTTCCCAGTCTTGGCCGGCCTGGTGGGGATCCTGGCGGCATCGATCTGGGGCGGCGACCGGCTCAAGGAATGGGGCGAAGCGTCGCGGCCGTCGGCCGGACCAAGCTCGCCGAATGTCCTGTTGATCGTGCTGGATACCGTCGCGGCCGACCACTTGGGCCTCTACGGCTACAACCGTCCCACCAGCCCGACGATCGACGCCTTGGCCGGTCGCGGGATCCGCTTCGCGTCCGCCCAGGCGACGGCTTCGTGGACGCTGCCATCTCATGCAAGCATGTTCACGGGGCGATGGCCGCACGAACTCTCCGCCAACTGGTACACGCCGCTCGACGCCAACTATCCCACGCTGAGCGAAGTCATGGGTTCTCAGGGTTACGCCACGGCGGGCTTTGTCGGCAATCGATGGTATTGCGGGTCGGATTCCGGGCTGGCCCGCGGCTTCACCGTCTATCGCGATTACGTCTTCCCGAACCTGACCGCCTTCGGAATGGCCGTGCTGGTCAACCGGTCGATCGATCGGCTCGCATCGGTCGTCGATTTCGTGGATGACCAACTGGGTACACCGGTCTTCGTGCCCCCCGCGCATGCCACCGCACTGTTCAAGGCCGACCGCATCGAAGCGAGGATGGTCGAGGACTTGTTCCTGGACTGGATTTCCTCCCACTCGCGGCCCGGGCAGCGCCGCGGCCGTTCTTCGCCTTCCTGAATTTCTGCGGACGCCCACTACCCTTATCAGATCCCGACGATCGGACTCCAACGATTCGGCGCCAGGCCGCGCAACTTCCATGAGGCGGACCTGCTCAAGAATTGGTGGGTGATGGACAAAACGCGACTCTCCCCACAAGACCTCGGCTGGCACGCGATACTTACGACAGTTGCATCGCGCATATCGACGAGTACCTGGGCCGGTTGTTCGACGAGCTGGCGCACCGTGGTACGCTCGAGCGAACCTGGGTGATCATCGCCTCGGACCACGGCGAGAGCTTCGGCGAGCATGCCGGTGTCTACTGCCACGGGACGAGCCTCTACCAGACCGAGCTCCACGTCCCGCTGGTGATCATCCCACCGGCGGGGGGCGACGTTCCATCGCACCGGGTTGTCAACGAGACGGTGAGTCTCCGTGACCTGGCGGCGACGGTCGTAGACGTCGCGGGGCTTAAGGCATCCTCTCCGTTCCCAGGGAAATCCCTGTCCCGGTTCTGGAAGGATAGCTCCGACTCTGCGCCGGCAGCTTCTATTCCGGCGCTTGCCGAAGTCGTCCCCAACGATCCGAGTCCCGCGCGGCTACTCACGCCGCAGTGGCCGCTGGCCGCCTTGACCGGCGGCGATTGGAGCTATATCCGCCGGGAAGGAGACGTCCACGAAGAGTTGTTCCTCGTGCGCGAGGATGCCCAAGAGCAACACAACCGCGTCGATGACCCGGCCTCGCGGCCCGTGCTTGAGCGGATTCGCCAAGCGTTGAGTCAGCTCACGGCGGGCCCGTTGACGCCGAGGCGTTTCAACCCGTGACCGGTTTCAAACGGTTGTCGTCGGCTCTTAAGCGACAACAGTGCTCCGAGCAATCCTGAAATTCTTGAGAATATCGCTTTGATCGGGCCATTCTTCGTCCTGGGAATGCGCGATCATCCACGATCGTTGACGTCCGAGAATTGGTCGTCCGCACGGCGGTTTGGCTCGGCCTTTAAGGCGGACTGGTCAATCGATCTCGGTCACCTCACCGAGCTGCAACACCGCCTGAGTGGTATCATGCCTTGATCGAATCACGACCCATTGCTTCTGCCTTTTCAATATTATGTGATGCGGGCGTAGAACAATCCTTGCTTTTAAAGGGAGCAGAATCTTGACTGAGGGTATTGGATTGCTTATGCTCTCCGAGAATTCAGCAGTTGTTGACGATCGGCTTAACCACAAAACCCCTCTCTCCTGGTTGAGGTGGTTGGCTTTATCAAACTGATGTCCGTCGATCTTCTTGATGCATCGCTCGTTTCCTCTCGAAGACACACAACCAAGACACACAACCAATTAGCTGATCGTCTCCGGCGTAATTGTGCTGGGTCTGGTCATGACTAGGGCCGTTCCGCGGCAAGAGGCGGTTCGCCTTGTTCGAAGGCGCGTTGAATTGCGGCCAACTGCCGTAGTTCAATCATTCCCGATGCTGGACATCGTGGATGAGAATTTCGGGGCATGTCTTTTTCCATCTCGGTCTTTCCCACTTTGAGGAGTCACAGAATGATGTCAGTTCATCGAAAGCGGTCTCAATTCGGCTTTACCCTGATCGAGCTGCTGGTGGTCATCGCCATCATCGCGGTCTTGATCGCCTTACTTTTGCCTGCCGTTCAATCGGCTCGTGAAGCAGCCCGGCGTGCCCAATGCACCAACAACATGAAACAGATCGGGCTGGCCTGCCACAATTATCTCGACACCCAAGGCGTCTTCCCACCGGGGGCGATCTCGTATACCGCCGGGACCATGATCAACGGCGTCGCCCAAAGCGGGTGGAACACGAATTTCTTCACCTGGGCGGTGCTGATCCTGCCCCAAGTCGAGGGTAACAATGTTTACAATTCCGTGAATACTTACTTCGGCGTGGGACAGAATGGGTTCGACGGCGGTGAGGCCTTCACGGCTTACTTCGGGGTGCCCAAGGTGTTCATCTGCCCGTCGGACGGCGACATTGACACCAAGGGCACGCGACCCTGGGCCGGCGCCGCCGATCCTTACGCCAACCCGCTGGGCCAGTCTCCGGCGTGGTCTCCCCCCACCGATCCCTCAACGGGCCAGCCCTCGACACTCGTTCCGGTGATTAGTTACGCGATGAGCTGGGGCGACAACTGTGCCGGCTGCGGCCTGGGGAGCAACCTCCCCTGGGAACACGTGCCGGGCGCGGTCGTCCCGCTCGGGACAGCCGCGGATCGGCTGGCCGGGCTACTGGGGGACCAGTTACTCCGATGGCTTCGATTCGGGTCGGCTCCGCGGGTTCGCCGACTATTCGACCATGCAAACCGCCTCGATCGCCAGTGTGACGGATGGCACGAGCAACTCCATCCTGGTGGGCGAGACCGTACCGATCCAGGACGCGAACAACGCCTTCTGGACCTCGACCGGGTCGGCATCGGGAACGACGATTCCGCTGGGATGGAACACTAACACGTGGCCAGCCACCGATGCGGCCTGCAACGGTGCGTGGCAATCGGCCACGGCGCCGCTGGGGTGCCGCTATTCGTCCGCGGCCAAGGGCTTCAAGAGTCTCCACCCTGGCGGTTGCAACATCCTGTTCGCCGACGGATCGGTCCATTTCCTCAAGAGCAGCATCAACATTGTCACCTACGCTGCCCTGGGCAGCCGAAACGGTGGCGAAGTCGTCAGCTCAGACGCGTATTAACACCCGGCCATGCGAGATCGACCGACCGAGCCACTCTCGGTCTCACACGTTTCGGTGAAACTCGAAACTCGAATGAGAGGGCTTCGCCGGAAGGCCCTCTCATTCATTCATTTTGAACAAACCTCGCAATCTCCAGGAGACGTGAATAAATGAATACTGTTCGCGTTCGGCTGATTACAACCTGCACTTGCGCGGCCTTGATCTCGGTTGGGCTTTGCCTGCTCGCCGGATGCGGCGACGACACCGGGCTTGGCAAGCGTTATCCCGTGTACGGTACGGTCACTTACAAGGATAGCCCCGTGGAGGCGGGTCGGGTCTCCTTCATCCCGGCCGACACCAAGAACGAAAACCAACGGGCGGCCGCTGGCGAAATCCAGAACGGCAGCTATTCGCTGACGACCGCCGTTGATGGAGACGGGGCGTTGCCCGGCGAGTACTTCGTGACCATCGCCTCCAAACTCGTTGACGACAGCAAGGTGAAAGAGACAATTGCGAAACATGGCGGTGGTGGACGCCAGCAGGACGTCGCCAAGGCCGCCGCCAGCGCCAAGAACCTCATTCCTGGCAAGTATCAGCTCCCCGAGACGTCCAAGTTGAAGGTCACCGTCAAGGAGACAGTCCAACAAGTTCGACTTCCCCCTGACGGATTGATCCATTTCGAAGTCAAGCGGTAGGCGGGCAGTCGGGACAGAAGAGAGAGGTCTGACGTCATCGGCTTCTTCGCTTCTGAGGAAAACGGCATTCCTTCGTGCTGCCTGCCGCCTACTTTTTCTTGACCTGGGGCTTGAGTTGGGTGATCCACTCGTGGAGCAGCTTGACGGCCCGGGCATCCACCATGTTGGAGCTGGTCGGGGGCATCTGGCCAGGCCCGCGCCGGGCCACGCGCTGGTAAATCACCGAACGCTTGGGATCACCGGGGGCGATCAGCCGGGCGTCGGCTATGCCCAGCGAGTCCTGGATCGGCCGCTCGTCAAGGAGATGGGCGTTTTCGAGTTTGGTCCCGAAGTTCAATGCGATCAGGGAGTTACCGCCTCCATCGTCGACGTGGCACATCGCGCAATTCACATCGAGGTAGGCCTTGACCCGCGTCGTCTGATCGGCTGCCGACTCGTCGAAGGGGTCGGGGAGAGCCGGATACGCGCTGGCCGGCTTGGGCAGCGGCTCCTGGAAGATCCCGATGTGGTCGAGGGTCCGTAGTTGGTTGTCGCTCACTCCCCCGTAGTCGTGATCGTGGTTCATTTGCGGAGTGCTCAAGCCCAGGACGAAACCCGCCGCGCGGGAGTGGCAGAACATGCACTCGTTCCGGCTGGGATAGTGCCAGACCTGGCGGCGAATTCCGCCGGGGGCCTTTGCGTCCTTGATCGCGAACGGCTTGTCCAATCCCTTGGCCGGGACCAGCGAGGCGTCGGTCTGCTCGTCGTTCCAGGCGTACGTGTAGCCGACCCAATGGTCGTCCTGCTTGACCACGATTCTCGTCTCGATCGGCCGGCGCGACGCGGGGTTTCCTTCCTCCATGTCGAGCCAGAACGATTTCACCGTGACCGCCCCATCGGCGAAGCGCCCAGCGCCGCCCTCGGCTGAACGTGATCTTGGCATCACCAGGCAGGGCGAAGAACCGCTGCTTGTGCGCGTTGTCGGACCAGAACGGCACGTTGATCGAATAGGGAATCACGCCTGGCGCGGCCTTGTGCTCCTTGACCGAGGCGAACAACCCGGTCTCGCTGAGGATCGTGGGGAACCGCGGCGTCGGCGCCGTCCGGCGGCCGACGTTCCAACTGGTAAATCTCGCCACGGTCATAGTCCAGCGCGTAGAACGATCCATCCCGGCCGATGCCAAAGCTCGAGATCCGGACCGTCGTATCGGCCAGCTCCTGATGCCACGTGACTTTCTTGGCTTTGTGGTCGTAGCGGAGCCCCCACATCTTGCCGTACTGGTAATCGCCATAGAGGTAAACGCCGCGCAGCTCGGGGAACTTCGCCCCCTGGTAGACATAGCCGCCGGTGATCGACCGGCATTCGGTATGGTGATGTTCGACCACGGGGGGCACGAACGGCGTCGGCCCGCGCGGCTTGGAGGCGTGGAACGGGTGCGTGCCCTCCATGACGCTCCAGCCGTGGTTGCTGCCCCGATCGACCAGCTCGATCATCTCCCAGAGGTCCTGGCCGACGTCGCCGACCCAGGGCTGACCGGTTTCCGGATCGAAGCTGAACCGCCAGGGGTTGCGAAACCCATAGGCCCAGATCTCCGGTCGAGCCCCCGGCATGCCGATGAACGGATTGTCCTTGGGGATCGAGTAGGCACGCCCGGGGTCCGGGTGATCCACGTCGATCCGCATCATCACCGACAAAAGGTCGTCAACCCCCTGACCGGTCCCCTTGGGGTCCGACCCCCCCGTACTGTCGCCCGTGACGATGTACAAGTAGCCGTCGCGGCCGATGATCGCCTCGCCGCCGTTGTGCCCGCCCCCGGGCCATTCGACGATGATCGTCTCGGATTCGGGCCGACACCGCGGGGGATGGCTGCCCTTCTCCACCTGGAACCGGGAGACGCGACTTTTCTGCTCTTCCGCCTTGACCTTCGGGTCGACGTGACTGAACACGAAGATGAATCCGTTCTCCGCGTACTTGGGGTGGAACGAGAACGCGGAGATCGCGCGGCTGTAACTCGAGAAAAACATCTTTCTTGTTGCTGGGGTCGCCCGGCAAGAAGCTGTCGATCTTCCCCTCGGTTCTCGGCGACCATGAGCCGCTCGGAGGTCGGTTCCTGGGCGATAAAAACCGGCTCCTTGAAGGTGAGCTGGGGGAAGACCCTCGCCAGCCGGTAAGGAGGCGGCGGGTCGGGCGACCCCACCACGCGCGATGTCGTCCAGCGAGTCCGATTGGCGATCCCGTATGGTTTCTCGGCCAGCGATTTAACCGGCTCTCCCGAAAAAGCGGCCGCGGTGACCGTGGTCACCAGGACAACAATTCCCGGGTACCGCATCCCGACGCATCGCATGTTCCTGGTTTCCTTGATCTCTCAGAGGTGTTACGGCACAACTCCACGAAGCCCCTGGGCCCAAGAGGCCAGATCTCTGCCGTGGCTAATGACTGTCTCGCACTGGCTCGTGTTCGTCAAGATGGCTACCCTGGGTGAGCTCCACGGAAAGCGGCTCGCAAGGCCAAGTTGCTCAAGCGCGTGGTCGCCGAGAGGCGGCTTCTGGGAGAGCTGCTGACCGCCGTCAGTCACAGCGGTGACTCGCCCTCCAAGAATCACGCAAGGCATTGAGCATGGAACACCGTGGCTCATCCATTCGATCCTTGATGGATCGTTCCTACCAGACGTGCGTGCAAGCGTCGCAGCGCATTCGGCCGGCGGATTCGAAGTGCAGGGAATCGGGCTGGCCCGGCTCGATCCAGGCGGCGGCGAACGGGGAAAGGCCGGCAGCACTCGAAATCGAACGGCCGGCTGCCGAGTGAGCCAGCGCTCCGCGGCGGGTGCGTCAAGTAAGTCGTCCAAAACCTCGCGGCGAGTCTCGCGGATCAAAGGGTGGTCGGGGCAAGCGGCCTTGACCAGCGGATAGAGCCGCGTGCTGGCCCAATGCAGGCCACCGACCCGCACGCGACGGCCAGGCTCGGGGTTCCGCAAAACCATCAGGGCCGTGGACGGCGACATACCGGAAGCGGCGCGCCGGCAATTCGCCTCGGTCCAGCCCCTCCAGCACATCGTCCGGCGAACCGCTCGAGCGAAAGCAGCGGCGCGATCGACTCGACCTGGTGTGACCGGCCTCCTCGGGGAGACGGATCGACCAGCCCAGGTCGGCGACGGAGAGCGCCAGGTTGCGGCCGAATCGCCGGCCCAGCCGGGCCGCGGTCGCTCGTCCCAGGGCTTCACACGCGGCGCGGTGCAGGGGTGCATGAAACGTGTAGGATCAACCCGTCGCCCAAGGGGGATGGCGACTGCTCGACCAGGAGATCGCGAACGCCCGGAACCTCGCTCCATTGGACCTGCGCCTCGAACAACTCGATCAAGACGGCGGCGGCGTCGGAGTCAAGGTCGAACGATCTCGATCAACCAGGCGCGGGCAGCTTCCGGGCCTTCCTCGACCAGGCGCCGACCGATCTCGTGGCGAAAATCGGCAAGCTCTCGGGCCAGCTCGAATGAGAGCGACTGGCGGTCGCTGGTCCAGCGGGGCAAGCTCGGCTCGCCACCGGCCGGTCGGGCGTGCACGATCGAACCATCCAGCCGGATGACTTCCAGGGCACGCCCATCGAGCACGAACCGATCGCCCGGGACCAGGCGCTCGGCATACGTCGATTCGAGCGTACCGACAGCCACCCGGTTTTCCAGGACCGCGCACCGCCTCCTCGGAGTGGATCGTCCCCACGTTACTCCGGAACCAGCGGATCACGCGCCGATCGCGAACGCCGAACCAGCCGTTGTTTTTCCAGATCCGAGGCGATGTCCAGCGAGGCGCGGCCCCCGGCTCGGGCTCGAAGGCACCGGCCGGCGCCGCCAGCTCGCCGGCCAGGAACGCGAGGCAGGCGTCGAAATCGTGCGCGCGTCAGCTCGGCCATCGGGCCTGCCTTGCGGAGGAGCTCGAAAGCCGTCGCGACCGATTGCTCGCCCGCGCAGGCCATGCCGATCAATTGTTGACAGACCACGTCCAAGGGCGCGCCGATCATGCGAAGCGGCTCGACCCGGCCAGCCAGGGCGGCCCTCGCCGTGACGACCGCGCCCGCCAGCTCGGCGGGCGTCGCCGCCAGCAGCAGCCCACGCGAAATCGCGCCCCGACGATGGCCCGAGCGGCCGACGCGCTGCACGCAACGCGCCACGCCACCGGGCAGTCCGATCTGAACCGTCAGGTCCGCCGTGCCGATATCCACGCCGAGCTCCAGGCTCGTGCTGGTCACGACCGCGCGGACTTGTCCCGACCGCAGCGCCGACTCGATCGCGCGTCGACGCCCGGCATCGAGCGCCGAGTGGTGCGCGACCACGGCCCATTCCGCCTCGGCTGAAGCGGAACCGGCAGCGGACCGGGCCAGATCGCGACGAAGGTCGTGGGTGATCTTCTCGGCGAATGCACGGGTGTTGGCGAAGACGACCGTGGTGCGGTTTTGACTGATGGTCTTGCGCAACCGACGGAGTAATCGGCGGTAGCTCAGGCCGCGGTGCGGCGACTCGCCGGGCTTGATCAGGCTCTCGACCTCGATCTGGGCGGCGGCGTGCCCGGGGGCGTGAGGGCCTCAACGACGCGACAGGTCCGCGACGGCCCGACCAGAAACCGGGCCACGATCTCGGCCGGGCGGCAGGTGGCCGACAGTCCGATCCGGCTCGGGTCATGTTCGGCTCGAGCCGCCAGCCGCTCGAGCGAGACGGCCAGGTCGGCGCCACGCTTGGTCGGCGTCAAGGCGTGGACCTCGTCGACGACGATGTGCTCGACTCCGCGCCAGTGGGCGTGCCAGCTCTCCTGGCTCAAAAGCAGCGATAGGCTTTCGGGCGTGGTGATCAGGACGTGCGGTGGATGGTCCCGAAGCTGGCGGCGGTGATAGGCGGAGGTGTCGCCGGTCCGCACTCCGACCCGCACCGGGCCGGCGTCACCACTCAGCCGGCGCCGGATCCCTTCCAGCGGCGTGCTCAGGTTGCGCTCGATGTCGTAATTCAAGCTCCTTAGCGGCGAAACGTAAACGCAGCGCAACCCCGGTGTGAGGGTCCCCTTGGCTTGTTCGCGAAAAAGCCGGTCGAGGATCGCCAGAAAGGCGGCCAGAGTCTTGCCCGTTCCCGTCGGCGATACCAGAAGCACATGGTCGCCCGCCGCGATCGGCGGCCACGCCAGCTCCTGAGCGGGAGTCGGTCCCTCGGGAAAAGCTGCCTCGAACCAGGCGCGGACCGGCTGCGATAACAGGGCCAGCGCCTGGCTCGACTCATCCTTGCGGTCAGATTGTGTTAGGTGCATCCCAGCGGTGCCGAGTTCCAATGAGGTCCCGGCCTCGGTGCCGGGTCGAGCGTATCATACCCCGGCAGTGGCAATTTGTCTCGCTCTGCTGGACAAATGCGTCCGGGAAGCCGAAGCTTCGCCGGAGCCGAAGTTGGCAAACGGTTTGAGGCGCGATGTCGGGGAGGGTAGAATCCAGGGCATCAGCACGCTTTGGATCTTCTACCGCGGAGCCCGACTCATCATGCCAGAGCAAACCCGACGCGCGGCGCTCGCCGCCCTGAGCCTCGGCCTTGGCCTTGGGGGGAGTCTCCCTCTTTGTTCTTCGCCGTGGCTCGCCGTGAATGGCTGCGAACCGACTGACGGATGGCGTCCCCTGTTCAACGGCAAGGATCTATCCGGATGGAGCTATCGCAAACCCGACGCGAAAAAGGTCTGGGTTGTCTGCGACGACGTCAAGCTTGACCCCACCGACCAGACGAGGCTCCTGCCGGTCGGCGACGGCGGGGGGCCCGGCGCCGCGATGCTCTGCGGTGGCGACGGCCGTGGATCCGACGTCATGACCACCGAGCATTTCGGAGACTACGAGCTGCACGTCGAGTTCACGGTACCCAAGGCGAGCAACTCGGGCGTTTACAACCGCGGCCTATTTGAGATCCAGGTCTTCGACAGCTACGGAGTCAACCAACTGTCTTTCCACGACTGCGGCGCACTCTACGAGCGAGCCTTTCCCAAGGAAAACCTCGCCAAGCCGCCGGGCGTCTGGCAGTCTTACGACATCACACTTGTCGGCAAAGCACTCACCCTTGTCTGGAACGGAAAGACCGTCTACAAAGACCACGACGTCCGCTACGGCGAGACCGATCGCGCTGCGTTCGAGCGGCTCAAGAAGGAGAGCATCGGCAAGCCGCCCGAACTCCAAGTCAAGCTCCGCGAGGAAAAAGGCAAATTCGTCGGATTCTTCGGCGAAGGGGGCACCCGCGCCGGCCTGGATGGCCCCGACCGACCCGGTCCGATCCTCCTCCAAGGCGACCACGGGCCGGTCGCTTACCGGAACCTGCGAATCAGGCCAATCGTCCAGACCAGGAATTAGAATCGGCCAAGATTCAGGCCCAAGAAGCCTGGTGACCGCACGCCGGAGAGCAACACCGACATTTCACCAGTCAAGCGTCGCCCTCCCGGAATGACGCTCGGCCGTTCAAGGATCTCGTCGCTCTTCGCGTTCTCGATTGGGTGCGGGCGGTGGCTGGCGTGTCTGACGGTTCGCGGCTGGGCGAGAGGCCCCGGTTCGCGGCTGGGCGTTGCGGTCTTCGGCACCTCGCGAGGGTTGATGTGCGGCGGCACCCTCCCTGGAAGCCGTTCGTGAGGCCGTGGCTCGGTTCCGCTCGGCCGACTGATGTTCGGCCCGTTCGGCACCTGCCTCCCGCGTCGATCGACGTTGCTCTTCCAATCGTTGGGCAACCGTTGCGCGAGAGCCAGCCGGGTGCCGGGCCGCGACCGGCGAGTGCGGCAAGTTCATCGGGTGTGGCCGATTCGCCGCCACGCGACCCTCCGCACGAGCACGAGCCACCTCTCGTTCCTGTTGAGCTCGCTGCTCGCGGAACACGTGCATTTGAGCCACCTGTTGCCGGATTTGATGTCGCTCGGCTTCGCTCACTCGCTCAGCCGCAATCCTCTCCCCGCGACCGGATCGGCCGCCATTTTGTTGAGCGGCATGACCATCGTGTTATGATCAACGACCGTCACGTTGCGATTGATCGTGACGTTCCGCTCGATGATTCGCGTCTGCTCAATGTAAGTGGCCGGCGGCCGCATCGCCACGTTGTCGCGCCGTAAGATGTACTGCTGGCGCACCTGCGCGACCCACGCTGGGTTCTGTCGCACGTTGATCACCGCGTAGTACGAGAAAAGTGGGTCGTAGTAAGCCGGACGACCCGTCGCGAACGAGAAGGAGAACCAGGGCGTGATGCCAACGCTGACGAAATTCTGAGCGTAGAAATTGCCGAAAAGGTACTGGTTCGTGCTGGCCTGAACGAAGAGGTTGGCAGTCACGGCCGACCCCACGATGCTGATCGATGGAGTGAAGGCGAAGCTGGGCTGGGTGTACACCGGCGTGGGATAATAGACCGGCGCGAACATCAGGCCGCGGTTGCCCATGGGAAGGTCCCAATATCCCGCGACAAACAAATAGCCGCTCGGTGACCAGACGTAGTGGGCGGGAATCCAGATCCAGTTGGGTTGAACGGCCGACCAATAGCCCGGACGCCAGACGTACTGGTTCCCTTGCCAGAACCAATATCCCGGCGTCCAGACCACGTTGGGCGATGGCTGCGGTGTATTCGGCCCGGATTCCAGGCTCTGGGGAGGAGCGGGCAAATAGTTCGGCTGGCCCTGGCTTTGTCCCTGTCCCTGTCCTTGGCCTTGGTTTTGTCCCTGACCGTTACTAGCGGGAATCGGAATCCAGGTCCCTGGCACCCACTGGTGTCCGTTGTTGACCTGGTTCCAGTAGCCCGGGACCCACTGGCTGTTCGGAGGAGGCTCGCGCCAGATGCCGCTGATCCAGATATAGTCGTTGCGCGAGACGTCCCAACCCCAATAGCCCGGAATCCACTGGATATTCTGACCCGGCTGGTTTCTGGTCGGGTGGCATCTCCTGGATCGGCGCCGGCGGATCTTTGGGAACGACCGGCCCGGGAGCCGGGTCGTGGACCACCGGTGACGCGAACGCTTCGTGGACCGGACCGCGGGTCAAAACCTGGGGATCCTGAGAAGCCGCTTGATCGCCTCCCAGCGCGCCCTGGCCACCGGCTCCGTCCGCAACGGGCGTCGGAGCAGGGGGCGGGTCTTGTCCGCGTACCTGCGTGGGCCGCATTGCGATTGTCCAGGCCAGGATCAGCGTTATTCGTACGATGGAGCCACGCCTAGTTCGCAGCAAAACTTGAGGTTTCATCAACTTTATCCTCCTTGACTCGGCCTGCCTCAAAGCCGCCGAACTCCACCGGCGGCGCAGGACGGGGATTGTAACGCTCGGCAGATGATTCGTCAGCCCGATTCGACGAGTAACGACCGTATGATGTGATCGAAATGGAAAAATGGAGGGATTTGGGAAATGACACAGCCTGCGAAGTGGCGATCACGATGCGCCTACCGTGTAATCACCCGGCCAGCCACGGCCTCCACCAGCCAGTTCGCGAAGAGCAAGGCGATCAAAGCATAACCGAAGATATGCTGCCAGCGCGGCGCGATCAAGGGATGCTCGGGCCATCGTAAGGATAGCAGCCGATATGGGATCTGGAACGCGATCACGACGCCCATCAGAATGCCGAGGCGGTGGGACTGCCACGACGCCCGCCAGTCGCCTTCAGCCAGGTGGATGATCGATCGGGTCAAGCCGCAGCCTGGGCACTTGACACCCAGCCAGGTTCGAGACGTGCATGATTCGGGCAACGGGAACTGCGACAAGCCCCTCACCGCGACCCGGCCGCCGGGGACCTCCACCAGCACGAACGCCAGCGCCCAGACCAAACAGGCGATCGCGAGCACTTCGCCGTGTCGACCGGTAAGCCGGCTGGGTTCGGCGCGGCACTCGCTCAATGGCCCAGGCACATCATTCATTCATTCATTCCGACGGCACGCGGAACACACAGCGGCAACGGAGACAACGCACCTGCCGGCCAGCCAGTTCGGGCTTGAACCGCAATGTTGAGCCACACCGCGGGCAGCCAATCCGCCGTTCATCCGGGGATGCCGGCGGCACAATACCCATCGCCGGCGAGTCGGCCGGCACCGGCGGTCGCGGGATAGAGGGCATGGTCGGGCTCGGGCTCGCGATCGGCCGCGACGTTGGTTCCGGCGGACGAACTGGCGCCGGACCGCGGAAGTCTCGCGAACAACCGTTGACGGCTCAGTTGGTGTGACCGCGTCATCGGGCATCATACTCACAGGGTCCAGCGGTAGCTCGTCGAGATGCTGATCGACCCATCGCGCGGCCTCGCCGTTCAGTGGGCTCTTGGTATTGTAGCTCTGAAAGGAGATCATCTCGCCGATCCTCGCAACGATCGACCAGAGGGGCTCGCCCGGGCTCCAGTGGTCGCCAATGCAGATCGCCTGAGGAGCGATGTTGGGGTGAAAAATCGGAGTCAGCATCCGGCACTGAGGCGGCATGCGAGGATAGGAAAGAGGTAGGCTGATCTCGACCAGGTGGCTCTTCACACTCGCCAGCGCATCGGCGGTCTGCCGCAAGCCGCGAATCCGGTACTCGAGCTGGTATCGTTCCGGTGGCGTCCCCTCCGCCTGGATCAGTTGCAGCCGAGGGTGCCGGTTGACATAGTCTCGCACCTTCTCATAATCCGCCTGAAGCCGCCGCAGTCGTACACGTGCTCATCGTCGCCTGCGATCCTCACTGGAAAGAATAATTAGCCACGGATGTAACACTGATAAAACACGGATCAGAAAAGACGTACTTAGAATACAAAGCGTCGAAACTCGACTTTTGATCGACCACAGTTGATGAGCAAACCAACCTTCACGCCGGTTGCTTTGAGTTCGTTGAGTAGCTGCGGCTCGTCATCGGAGACGTAGGACCTTGCCACTTCTTGAGTTCAACAATCACGTAGCCGTTTACCCACAAATCAGCTCTGTAAAATCCGACTTCGACTCCCTTGTAATTCACACGGATTTCGGCCTCAACCTCGGCTTCGAAACCTCGGGATCTGAAGTTCCACCCTCATTGCGTGCTTGTAGACATTCTCCAGAAATCCATAGCCGAGGACGTTGTAGACGTCGAACGCGGCCCCGATGATCGCTTCGGTTACGTCTTTATTCTCGAGTTCCATGTCGGCTTATCCGTGTTTCATCGGTGTTCGATCCGTGGCTAAAGAATTCGACGATCACGGCGCAGGTCGTCGCGTCGCGTCCCTCGGCGCGAGCATGGGGGGAGCCAAGCTCGAGCAGCGTGTCGAGCGCAATCGCGAACCCAATCCCCTCGCTGATTCGTTTGTCGGCGGTCCAAGTATTGATGCCGATCAAGAATCCCTCCTGATCGTACAGCCCACCGCCGCTATTGCCCGGATTGATCGCCGCCTGGATCTGGATCACACGGACTCGCCGCGTGTCAAAATCCTGGGTTCTTAGTTGTGAGATGACGCCCCGGGTGTGTGACCAGCCCAGCCGGTACGGGTTGCCGATCGCGAAGACCGACTCACCGACTTTCATGGCCCGCGAGTTTTGCCACAGGGTATCCCGGGCCTGACTCGATGGAGGACACGTCGATCGCACCAAGGCCAGGTCGATCTGGCCGGGAGCCATCCAGACCACTTGTCCTTGAGTATCGCGATGGCCGAGCATCTGCACCGTCAATCGCCCGAGGCTGGAAAGGTGGTCGCCGCCGTAATCGTGGTTGTCGGAGGGAAAGTCCTTATCGACCACGTGCCGGTTGGTGACAATCAGGGCCTCTCCTTGATCGATCTGAAGGATCACCCCCGAGCCGACCGCCGTTTCACCGAGCGCGGCCGAATCCACCACCCCGCTCGATCACGACGTTGGCCCGCATCGCGCGTTGCAGGGGCGGCTCAAGCTTCTGAATCTCCGATAAATCGGGCGGAAGTTCGCTAAAGTGCAGATTGGTGCTGGAAGGCGTGAGCATCGCGCCCAGAAAGATGACCCAGGCGGCGACATCGACCACGCCCAGCAGCAGGCCCGCGAGCGCCAACCCTAGACCCGCGCTGGCCGGTCGATCGGATGGAACTCAAGGCCAGCACCGCCAGCAAGATGGCGACCAATCCCGTGATTACGCCAAACAGCGGAATTCCGGCGAGCGCGCAGATCAAGGAGGCAATGGCAAGCCGGCTGACGCCGGTGACGGCAGGTTGATCGGAAGCCGCGCCCTCCGCGCCGTGTTACCCGGATAAACCTGGCGTGGCGAGTGGCTGGCGGCCGAGAGAGGGGTCGCGCAGGTCGAGGTCCGACTGAGTGATCGTCAAAACCGGCTCGGAAACGGTCGACTGAACCGTTGCGCACCGAGGCGGGACGCAATTGTACGAGCCGCAGCGACCGAAATCCTTCCAGCACGCCCGATGGTGCACCATCCCACAGGTCTGGCACACCATGATCGGGTCCCCCAGCGCGATCTCGGCCGCGCAGTGGGGACATTCCGCGCCGACTTCGCGCGGACAGGCAATCAGTGGTCTCGCACCGGTCGCATCCAAGAGATGTCTGGACCCTTTCCCTGCTAAAGGTACTCGCGCCCTTCGCTCACCGTGAGAAGAGAAAGAAGAGCAGCAGTAATACTGAATATAAGACCGAAATCCCGATTGCGGAATAGCCCATGACCAGGTACGTCGGCCCGGCCTTGGCCAAAGCTTGTCGTCTTGGCAGAACGTAGGAGAGTGAAATGATGGCCAAGAGCGGCGCCAGACAGCCGACTAGGACGCTGGTCGCAAACAAGATGCTCACCGTGGCTCGGGTGCTCTGAAGCCGCTCCGCTTTGGCCACCTGCCCACGCAAGTCTCGCAGCGTGAGCGGATCGACCGTTTCAAATCCGGTGCCACAGTACCGGCACTTGAGCGCGATCGACTTGATGGTCTCCCCACAGGCCGGGCATTTCTTGGTATCGCCCCAAGCCGAAGTGGTTGAAGCCGTCGAGCGCATTCTTCTCGCTCGTCGGCGCATTTTGGCAGCCGTAGGTCGCGCAGCCGCCGACCTCGGTCCAGCACTCGTTGTGGTGGACCTGGTCGCACAGAGGGCAAACGATCACGGCGTCGGCATGGCCGATGGCCGACTGGCAAATCGGGCATGTCCCGGCCTGCTCCGCCGGGTCGACCAGCGCGGAGGCGACGATCCTTTCGTCTCTGGCCACGACCAGCACAGCCTTACAACGCGGGCAGCGCAACGACTGGCCCGAACGGGTTTCGGGCAGCCGGATCCGGGCACCGCAGGTGCACGCGACGACGTCAGCCATCCGCTCAGGGTCCTCCCGGAAATGCAGGCTGTTGGAAGGCCGACTGAAGCATGACTCGAACAATGTTCCAGACAATAGCCATCACGAACGAGAGACCGAACATCTTCAGTCCCTTGGGCTTGCCCTGAATCATATAGACGAGCCCCACGACGCATCCGATCATCGTGCACACGGGTAGCAATGCGAGGATCATATCGACGGTGGTGAGGTCCTCGTCGTCGGGGCCGTACAATTTGGATTTCGTTCCGTCGGCCTTCTTGAGCCCGGGTCGAAGACCTCGGCGCAGTAGCGGCACTTGGCCGCGGTCATGAGAATCATCTCGCGACAGATCGGGCAAGGGCGACGGCTCTCACCCAAAGGAGCCGCGAACGGCGCGGGATTGACCAGGCCGTACGGCTTGTCGTCGTCATCACCGGCGGTCGACTCGAGACCGGCCGGCGGCTGAGAATCGTCGACAACCTCGGCATCATAAATCGGCTCCGGGCAGGTCACGATCGCTTCACAGCCGGGACACTTCGACGACTTGCCAACTGCTCCATCGGGCGCTTTGAGCTTCTTGCCGCATTGCGGACACTCGAACGAGATCGACATGAACACTTCCTCGGTCATGATTCGAGGAAAACTGTCTCGAAGAAAAGACGCCGACGGTGTACAGATGCTAGAGAAAACTCCGGGAGGGCGAGCCTCCTGACGAGCGGAACGCTGTAGATCCCGCCGCCGCCGACCGTGGTCCAGCATTCCTTGTCGTGGACCTGGTTGTGCAGCAGGCAAACGATCACGGCGTCGCAAAGGTCGATGGCCGACTTGCGAATCGGGCAGGTCGCGGCCTGAGTCGCCGAGTCGGCAAGTGCGGAGGCGACGATCTCTCCATCTCTGGCCGCGACCAGCACGGCCTTACATCGCGGGCAGCGCAGCGCGTGGCCCGAGCGGCCGTCGGGCAGCCGAATCCAGGCACCGCAGGTGCACGCGACGACGTCGGGCATCGGCTCAGGGTCCTCCCGGAATACCAGCCTTCTGATTTATCAGAGCTGCGGCCACGTTGAGGATGATCCCGATAACCACCATCAAGAGCGAGAGACCGAACATCTTTTTGCCTTTGGGTTTACCTTGGATCATCCAGACGATCCCGGCAATGCAGCCGATCCCCGAACACAACACTGCCACGATGATCTCGAACATTGTGAGGTGTTCATCGTCGGCGCCGGACTTCTTGGATTTCTTCTTGACCTTGGCCTTCTTGAGCGCCGGGTCGAGGACTTCGCCGCAGTAGCGGCACTTCGCGGCAGTCGTGAGAATCATCTCACCGCACATCGGGCAAGGGCGACGGCCCTCTGCCGAAGAAGCCGTGCCCGGCTGCGGACCGGCCACGCCGTATGGCGTGCCGTCGTCGAGATCGGCGTACGGATCATGTCCGGGCGGCGGTTGAGACGACGCGTCAATAGGCTCGGCGTCATAAATCGGTTCCGGACAAGTCACAGTTCCGCCGCAACCGGGGCACGTTGACGACTTGCCCGCGGCTTCATCGGGCGCCTTGAGCTTCTTACCACATTGCGGACACTGGAACGAGATCGACATTGGCTCCTCGCTCAGGTTTCAAGGGTAGTGAAGAGGGAGAATTGGGCAACGGGTTCGCTTTATTCGAGCGCCAAACCGGCCGCGGATTTCGCGTGCGAATCCTTCAGCGTGAACTCCAGCACGGTCTTGCCGAGCACAATCTGATCGCCCGACTTAAGGATCTGCTTCTTGATAGGGATGCCGTTTACGTAAGTGCCGTCGGCGGTATCCAGGTCTTCGATCTCGAACCGGCCGCCTCGGTCGTGAATCAGGGCGTGGCGCGGCTCGATCGCCTCGTCCTTGAACAGGTAGATATCCGCTTTCGGCGCGCTACCCAGCACCGTCGGGTTGCGGAAGATGACGAACTGTTTGCCGGCCAGAGGGCCGGCCTTCATCAACAGCCATGCCGACTTGGTCCACTGCTCGACAATGCCGACGAACAAGCCGACCATGAGTCCAATGACGGTGAAGCCGACGCCGCGACTAAGCCAGGCCTCGCCGTCGGCCGTGGTGGATACGATACTGATCGGGTCGAACGCGAGCCCGCCCAGCAAGCCGCCGAGTACTCCGCCCAGCAAGCCGTTGATCACCACCTTCCACTCGCGCAAGGCGATTCCCTGGCCGATGCCCGCGGGAATGGCCGCAACCGCCCAGCCCGCCGCACGGCCCATCATCCTGATCAAGAGGGCCAGGCCCGTTTCTTTCGAAATCTTTCCAGAATTGCACCGCGATGACGGACATCACGATGTAAATGATCTCGGCGAGAATCCAGGCGATGATCCCACCGCCGAATCCGATTCCCAACCCAACGGCCGCGCAAATCGACGCGCGTCGAATATTTCGGCAGATGATCCCTTCGGCCGCCCCCAAGAACAAACCGACGAAACCCATGACCGTGGGAAACATCAGTACCGCGGCCCACTGGAACTGCTGACGGCCGATCCGATCGTCGTCGAAGAAGGGCTCGAGGATCATCCAGGCGATCAGGGCACCCAGCCCTCCGGCCAAGCTCAGGTAGAAATAGCTCGAATAAAAGACCCGGACAATGAACGGCTGTGTCGTGGCCTCAGGCAGCGGTCTCTGGAGCACGGCCTGCTCCTCGAGGAATGCTTCGACCTGAGGCGAGAACAGGTCGTCGACGGATGAGTCGGAGCGGTTCCCCCGACCGCGACGTGGACATGAGCCAAACTCCCTCCGGGTTGCGAGTTGTCAGTGAACAGGAAATCGTGATTGTCGTTTGATCGCCGCGTCAGGGGCTGCCGGGTGGACCGCTGTTGATTCTGGCACTCTTGGTCTTGCTGTCGCTGGACTCTTTCGATGAGCTTACACTTCCATTCGGTGGAGGCTCGGAACTGGGCGCCGATGGTGCGCTGGGTTTGGGCTCTGTCGGGACCGAGGGCTCCCGGGGCTGGGCGACGCTTCTCAGTTTCTCAAGCACCATCCGTCCCAGCATGGCGTCCTCGGCCGGCGTATTGCCGTACCGCGCCTTGATGGCGTTGATTCGCTGCGCCGCACTCCCGAGTTGAGCCCGGATCTCCGAAGCCGTTTCGTCCGCTTTCTCGCTCTTGGCCCGCACGGCCTCAAGCCGTCCGACGATCGCCGCCAGGTCGACCCGCAGCCGATCGAGCTCATCCGACAAACCGAGTCGGAGTACCCCGACAAACCCATTGCTGGCCAGCACGCTCTCGACGAATCGTTGATGTTCCCACGCCGAGAGGATATTGGCCAGCATGTAGCCCAGCAAGAAAACGCCGCCGTAGATGATCATCCGTCCCGGCGGCGGAAACAAGTCGCGGCTTGCCAGCACCGGATCGACGGCTCCGCCTTGAGCGGTCGAGCCGGGCATCCTCCCGCCCCCTCGAGTCATTGGTGAGCCGGAGCGAGAGTCCGAGATCGATGGGGAGGCGCGATCCGAGCCTCCGGTCGTCGTGACCAGAATGCGATCACCGACCCAGAAATGCTCGGTCAAAGCGGGTTTCCCATCTCGCCAGATGAACACTCCCTCGATCTTGCGGATCGGATCGATCACATGGGCGATCTGGCCGGGCCCGGCGAAAAAATGTTCCTGGATGAACCGATCGCGATCGGAAAGAAAGATCCCGAAGTCCGGGTGCGTGTGGTACCAGCCGACGATCGAGAGGTGCGTGAACTTCGTGTCCATCTCGGCGTTGATCTTGGACCAGGTCTGGTGGGTGAAGGTGACTTCGGCGAATCGGGTCTCGGCACCTTCACCCCGGATCGACTCGACGATCTTGACGAACGGACCGACATGGTCACGATGCCAAGTCCCCACCAAGACGCCGCAGATTTCCACCGTGGTGTCCGCCGACGCGTGCTTCCAGAGTGCATCGTGGACCTCGCGAGTGAAGAAAACGCGGAAACCTTCGGTGCTCCCGCCGGGAAACGCCTCCTGCGATAGGTCCTGCCGGGCCAGCAGGCGAACGTCGATCGACTCGTCGAGTCGGGACTGCGCATCGTTCATCGGGTCGTACCTGTTGTCCGTTGTCCGTGGTCAGTAGTCCGTTGTTAATACGACGCATCGTGGCACTTTGCTAATGACCACGGACAACTGACAACGGACAACTGCCTAAGTCGCAAAGAATCCAACCAACCACGCAATCCCCTTTCGACCAACAATCTGACAATTGACAATTGACAACTGACAACTGACAACTGACAACTGACAACTGACAACTGCAGCTGACAACTGACAACTGACAATTGACAACTGACATTACGTGATAACTGACGATTGAAACTGATAATGACGAACTGGCAACTGACAACTGATAACTGATCAACTGACGACTGACTACGCTCGCCAGCGGCCCGAGCACCAAGGCGCGGTCGCCGGCGAACTCATAGAATCGCTGTTCGAATCCGCGGCGACCGCCCAGGACGTCCCAGGGAGGGATGCCGATCTCGCCCAGGGTCAAGTCGAGGAGGTCCTTCCTCGTTCCATCAATCGTATGAAACATGGCCGGCGTTCGCGGTTGACCGCAGCGCGGGCACCGTCCTTGTGCTTCGGTCACCTTGCCCAGCGAGGCAAAGATGGGCTCCTCCTCGCGGCAATTTGGGCAGTGGAGCGAAGCCAGCAAGTCCCGTCCGGTCTCGATCAGGGCCTCGGGTCCGAGATCGGATCGGACTCGCTCCAGCAAGTCGCCGACCTTGGTCGATCCAACCCGCCAGGAGAGAACGTCGACCGGTTCATCGGCATCGTGCGACGGGCACTCGGGCTTGCGAGTGTAGTTCACCAGGTAGCTTTGGTACCCCGTGCCGTCGAAGATGAAGCCGCGGCCGGCGATCACGTCGAGGCCGTGGAGGTACTTGATCGCCTCCTGGACCTGGATGCCGGCGATGATCGACGCGGTCGTCGGCGTGGTCGGGACTTTGCCCAGCTCCATCTCATCGCGAGAGAGCAGTGCGCAGACTGCGCCTCGCCTCGAGCATCTTCCAATCGTTCTCGCCCATGGTGCACTCGTAGCAAGGGCCGGTGGCTGGGTCGAAGACGCGCGCCGACTCCGTCCAGCCGCTCGATGGCGCCGTCGATCCAGACCTTGCCCGCCCGTGCCGACCGCGTGGTTGATCGCCACGCGGGCTTCTCGGTTGTCTAGCCCTCCCAGGATCACGTCGGCCCAGCGATAAACTCCCAGGCCGAGGTCGTGGACAATGTTGCCCACGAACGCCTGGACCTGGATCGCTCCGTAAACCTCCGCCGTCTTCTCAGCCGCGACTTCGGCCTTGGGTCGTCCACAATCACGCTCCCGGAACAGGATCGACCGCGAGAGGTTCGAGTTCTCGATCCGATCTCGATCCGCGACGAATACGTGCCCAACCCCCAGGAGCGCCAGGTCCTTGAGAATCTCGTTGCCGAGCGCCCGGCGCCGATGACCAGAACGCGCGCCGTGGCCAGCCGTTCCTGGTCCCACCAACTGATCAAGCGGAACCGTGCGAACCGATCCTCCGTTTCTCTGGACGAGCTGTCGATCCGGAGTACGTCACTCACCGTCGCCGTCCTTCCTTCGCGGTGTTCTCTCACCCGCCATCGCCGGCTGTGGTCGATCGATCTGTTTTGGAGTCAACGGCGTAAGTTCCTGACGGGATCATCGTCCCGCGAGGAATATGGAAAGGACGTAGAGCGACGTGGTCGAGATTCCCATCACAAGCCCGAACCACGCTCGGCCTCGACCCAGCAGCTCCGGGTTCTGCTTCAATGTCCGCAAGGCGACGATGCTGACGATGATGGCGATGATCCCGATAAATGGGAGTAGTGAAAACAATCCGAGATATCCGGCCACGATCGCCGAGGCCGGGCGGCCGGCCGGCGTCAGCAATCGGTCGACTCCAGCGGGCACGTCGGCGGCGGACCGCAACTCAGGGTCGAGGTACTCGCCGCAATAGCGACACTTCCGCGCCACCGCCAGGATCCGCTCGCCGCAGAACGGGCAGCTCTTCATTTCTTCGAGAACGGCCGGCGGTTGCCAGGGATCGGTGTCGCTACCCGCCGTGATCTCGGGCTGAAGCCGGAGGACGTCGCCGCTGTGGATGTCGGCCGAGGCCAGCGTCTGGTCGTCGAGCAACTGCCGCCCGCTCGCCTTGTGATGGAACTTGTAGCTCATCAACTGACCGTCCGGACTGTACCTCGGCAGGTTCATCTTATCCACCAGGACGGCGATCACCCGGTTCACTGCCGCGTCGGCCGGCAACTCGACCAGTTGCTTCTTGTTTCCCGTCGCATCCCACACTTCGATCGTGAGATTATTCATAAGTCAAATTTCGGGTGAAAGGAGGACGCCGCACCTTTTCATGTCATTTTAGAATGCCGGGCCGGTCAACGGGAAGCAAGTAACAAACGAGGCGTCCAGGCCGGTGCGGTCACCCGGGCGATGGATCGAGCGCGGGCGAAGCCTCGGCACACGCGGCGGATTTCGCGAGGGACGCCAATTATTTTGGCGCCGGCCCGGATCGTGCGTTATATTCTGGTTAACATCAGGTCGGGCCTTACGTTGCCCGACGCGGGCGTTGCCGCGTGTTTTTGGGGACCTTGCCGCACATCAGCGGCTGCGACCGTCACTTTGTTCGCGTCTGTTCCGGATCATCGAAGAATACGGCCGGAAAATCCCGTGGCCGTCGTCAGTCCGGTTGTCACGCACCCGATCCCGGACCGATCGGACTTGCTCGGAGAGCCTCGATTTCGAGGCCGACCGATCGGGGCCGATTGGTCCGGGTTGTTTGTGCGATCGGCGATCAAATTTAGGGGCTAGGAAGAAACAATAACACGTGCGATTCCGTTATTCGTTCTAACTTCTATCTTCTGTCTTTGGCGCGCCGATGCTTCCGCCGCCCGTTTCAGGCTTTCTTCTGCTTCTTCAGCTCGAACAGGTAGGCTTCGTCGGGTGACTGCTCGAATGCCTTGGGGCGATCCTTGCCGGGCAGGGAGACGCAAAGAGTCAGCTTTTCCCCATCGAGCTTATAGATGCGCCTTGGAGATCTTGCCTTTGGCTTCCTCGGGGCCTTCGTCGATGGTCAGGTCGATCGTGGCATGCGGCTTGGCCTCGGGGTCGACCTTGACCTTGCATGTGTAATCCGTCCCGTTGACCGACGCCTTGAGCGTCTCGCCGTCAAATGTCCACTTCGAGTCGAGGCCGTCGGCGTCCGAGGCCCACGTTCCCTTGATGGATTTGAGCACTTCCTCCGCTTTCTTTTCATCGCCCAATGCGCGTGCTGTCCCACCAGCCAGCATGAAGCTCGCCCAAAGCCCCAGCACCAAAAGCGTGCTCACGCCAGTCGTGAACGCACGCGTGCTCATTCGATTCGTCACAGGCATAATGATGATCCCTCGCCAGATGCCAAAAAATGGCTTCGATGAGGAAGCCCGGTCAATCAAACCACCAAGTCCGAATTGGATCATCTTGGGCTCGTGCCGTGCAAGAGTCCGAGAAGGATTCATCCTCAGTCGTAGAACGGAATTCATTCCGTTTTTCCTGTTCTCAATCACATCGCTCGAACGATCGGAACGGAGAAACGGAATGAATTCCGTTCTACACGCGCGATGTGACGCAGAGGCTGTTGGAGGCTTGCAAGATCGTACGGAGCTCGTCAACATGATTGATTGAGAAAGCTCCGTTGCCGACGATCGGGTCGCGTTCGCGACGCGACCAGATCAAATCCAGTTTCCCGAAGGGGAGCAAACGGGATGAGAAAGGAGCTGCCAGCGAGCATGCCCGTGCGATGGTTCGCGGCAGGTGGGCCGGTTGTGGTTCGGTCTGGTCATTTCGGTGTGTGTGTTGATGCGCGATCCGTGGACCACGACGTGACCAAGGCGATGGGAGGCGCAGGCTTCGGGCCAGCCGGCACGGGCTGATAGCCGCGACGTCGGTCGAGCTCCGGCTGCGCGACAGGCTTCGATCGCCCGCGGAACGAGCAAGACGAACACGCGGACCAGCCCCGTGCTTCCCGGCGACAACATGACCTTGCGGCCGACCGTCGTGGTTCGGCGGGGTAAGTCGCAGGGGAGCGGCACGATCATCGCGTCAATCGAAGGCGAGACTTTGGTTTTGACCGCCGCTCACGTTTTGAAGGCCGAAGGGTCGATCGTCGTGGAACTGCACCGATATAACGTCGGCCGCGAACGCATGCCGGCAAAGCCGGGTGGTTGGCCGCGCCGGCTTCCGGCGTCTCTGGCAGCCGCCGACGCCGCGGCCGACGTGGCAATCCTCCGGATTGAGAAAATGGTAGCGCTCCCCTACGTGGCACGGCTGGCTGCCGATGAAGGACAGGTCGCACCCGATTCGACGGTGACCTCTGTCGGGATCGATCTGGGTGCCAAGCTCACGAGCTGGACCACTCGACTGGTCAAGACTGTCACATTCGAACTGAACGACAGTCATTCTGAACGGATGTTCTCTAATCACGACCCATACTCCCGAGCACGGAAGCTCTGGCGGCGGGTCTGTTCCTGGCCAACGGCGAGCTCGTGGGGGTCTGCGTCGGGCACGCGGCTCTGGTTGAAGGACGCCGCGTGGGGGTCTTCGCGTCCCGAGAGAGCATTCGCCACCTCCTCGACAATCACGCCGATATCTCGGACGTGATCGCTCGCTCGGAACGGCGAAGGGCTCCCCTGAAGGGCCGTTCGACGACCAGCGAATCCAGGTACACCGAGCACCCACACCGGCAAACTTGGCGGTCACGCCGGCTCAGTCCATCGTGGCGAAGCTACTCATGGACGATGGACCATGAGTATTTCCGTGTTCCGTTGCCGAACCAATACCGATCACTGAACACTCATGACGACGTGCGGTTCCTCGGAGATCGCGCTGAGCAACCAAAAGAACCCGACCGACAAGAACGCGAAAACCGCCACCTTCCCCATCCTATCGTCCAGGTACGAGACCAGCACCAGGAAGAGCGAGAGGGCGAACCCGGTGGTGAAGATCAGGCGCCCGGGGTGGTATAGGAGGCGGGGCCAACGGTGTTCGATTGCCAGGGCATCCGGTTCGTGAGCGCCTTCCAGCGACGCGGGGATTACCAAAATGGAGTTATTGACTCCCTGCTGGACGGTCCGTCGACGGGTTTCACGGCGGTCGACCATGATTTCCGGCGGTAGGGATGGCCACTTGCAGATCGGACAGCGCAGCCAACCGTCCTAGCCGGTCGATCGCGTTTCCAGTTGCCGCCGACAGTTTGGGCACGCATACGACACGAAGTAACTGATCTCTGAACTCATGGCTCGTCTCGCGCGCCTTGATGTCGCCGGTCAATCTCGTCGAGGCTATCGCTCACATCCTATCACTAAAACCGAGACTCGCAACGCGCCGGGCTCGATCCGACGGCCGAAGGTGGCTAGCTCGTATTCTTCAACGCTGGCACACGTATTGCTCTTCATTCGTGACGTCGAAGCGATATTACGTACCGAGCCAACGATTGCGACGGCCCCGCCGGGGCGATATCGAGGAACCGTCTGGTGACTACTCTACCGAAGACCGCTGAGCCGACTGATCCTTTCAAGATAACGATGCTGATTTTCGCCATCATTGGCTTCATGTATTTTACAGGGGAAGTCCTCAAGCCACTGGCGTTATCCGTTCTCCTGAGCTTCGCGATGGCTCCGGCGGCCCGATTCGCTGAGCAGTTGGGCTTGCCCAGGGCCGCCGCGGTCCTGCTGACGGTCGTCATCAGTCTCGGATTGCTGGCCGGAATCGGCTACGTCGTCGGGCAACAATTGACTTCGCTGGCCAATCGTCTGCCCGATTATCAGAGGAATATCGAGATCAAGCTCAGTCGAGTGACCAGCCCGGGTTCGCCTTCGACGATAACCCGGTTGAAAGACTTGGCCGATGAAGTGACGGCGAAGATGGAGGATCCGCCGGTATCCAGGACGCGGCGAGCCGATCCCGCAGGTTGAGCTCGTGTCTCAGCCCTCGCTTCTGGCGCAGGTCCGTTCGACTGTAGGGCCCTACCTGGAATTCCTCGGGGTTTGCAGCTTTGTACTTATCCTGGTCTTGTTCATGCTGATGGGCCGCGAGCAACTCAGCGACCGAATCATTGGGCTCTTCGGTCACCACCACGTCAGCCTGACCACCCGAACGATGCAGGAGATCGGTCACCGGATCAGCCGTTACTTGGCGAGCTTCACCCTGGTCAACTCGGGTTTCGGGCTGTGCATCGGCGTCGGACTGGGCATCATCGGCGTACCCTTTGCGGCGCTCTGGGGTTGTTTGGCGGCGATGCTGCGATTCATCCCCTATGTTGGGACGGCGGTGGCGTGCGTTTTGCCGTTGAGCTTCTCCTTCGCGTTCTTCCCGGGTTGGGTGCAGCTCCTGGAGATTGTCGCCCTGTTCGCGGTGGTCGAGGCCGCACTCACGAGCTTTCTAGAACCGGTCTTCTACGGCAGAACGACCGGAATTACTGCCCTGGGACTGCTCGTTGCCGCCATGTTTTGGACGTGGCTCTGGGGATTGCTGGGGCTGCTGCTCTCGACTCCGCTTACCGTTTGCCTGGCGGTTCTGGGCAAGTATGTGCCCAGTATGTGGGTCTTCGCCGCGCTTCTCAGCGAGGACGCCGAGTTGGAACCAGACGTCCAGTTCTACCAGCGCTGGTCGCGCTCGACCGAGAGGGGGCGATCCAGGTTGTCGAGACCGAGCTGAAGCAGCGACCGCGCGTTGAATTCTTTGATCACGTGCTGGTGCCGACCTTATCGCGGGCCGAACGCGATGTCAGCCGCGACGAGCTCGATGAGGCGAAACGGGAATTTGTTTGGGGCGTGATCGGCCAGATTTTGGATGGATTGGAGGGAACGCCGGATCTCAGCCTGGCGTCTCTTGCTCTCCCGCGCGGCGACGAGCCCCCATTCAATTCTCAAGAATCGGGTGGTGCCACAGGCCACATTGTGGGCCTCGCAGTCCAGGATACGAGCGATGAATTGGTGCTGAGGATGCTAGGGCAACTCCTGGCCCCGTCGGGCTGCACGCTCGAGATCGTTGCGGAGACCGGCACCGAGTCGACCTTGGAACTCACCGAGCGGGTGGCCGAACACGCTCCCCAATTCGTCGTCATTTCCCATCTTCCGCCCGAAGGACTGACGATGGCCCGCTACCTGGTCCGCCGGCTGCGGGCCCAGCTCGCTGATTTGCCGATTGTGGTCGGCCGGTGGGGCCGGACCGATGATTCAAAAGAGGCGGTCGAACGAATGACAGGGATCGGAGCTTCGCATGTCGTCTTCACTCTGGCAAAGGCGCGGATCCAAATCCTGGACCTGGTTGCGTCCGATCAAAAGAGATCCCCCGAGGCGGCACCCTTGACCTCTTGAAGTGGTGCGGACGGCGTCCGTCGGGGACGCTTACGCTGGGCTGATGAAAAGTCGGACGCGCACACGCCTCGTCTTCACCCCGACTCCATTCAGCATCGTCCCGCCCTTGCGAAGGGAGGTTAGGGGCAATCCCGTTTGACGAAGCATAACCACTTTCTCCGCAAAGGTTTTCTTCAGAGGTGGTATGCGTCAATGCTCAGGTCGTTTTTTCTTGAGATTCGATGTCTCTCGCGTGACGACCTGAGGATTCGCAACACCCTATTGACAGCGGACCGCCCCGCTCTCAAAACTACGAGATCAGATGTGCATGATCTCGGAAATGTTTGGATTATTGGGACGTTTCGCGGAGTCGTCAAGCGACCCAAGCTCGCCGGCATCCGGCGGCTCCCCGAGCGCCTTTTGCGATGAAGCGTCTATGAGATTTTATCGGGAATAGGGCTTTGCGCTCGAAAAACCGCTGAAGACCGGCCGGAAACCGTCCAAAAATCTTATTTCCGATATCGTCTAATGTGGGGAGAGCCATGATTTCTCTAATCATCGAGAATTCGGTCAGTCGTCCGGTCAAACAAAGCCCGGAAGACATTTCGAAGCCGTTAAAGAGCGATAACGCGGAGCAGTGCCGGCTCGAAGAGTATCGCGGCTATGTGAGTTACCTAGTCCGTCAAGGGTGCCCGGAACACTTGTGGGGACGCGTCGAGCCGGAAGATCTCGTCCAGGATGTCCTGCTCAAAGTGTGGAGATCGGATCCCGACTTCAGCGGGCGCAGCGAGGGGGAGCGTCTGTCGTTCCTGCGCAAGACCTGCTCTTCGGTGCTTAAAGATACGATCCGGCGGTTCGATCGAGGTAAGCGGAAAGCGTCGCTGGATCAATCGCTCGACGGTTCCTCGGCACGACTGGAGCAATGGCTGGCAGCCGTACAATCGTCGCCGAGCCAGCGGGCATCGAAGCACGAACAGTTGTTGCGGCTGGCGCGGGCTTTCCGAGCTTCCGGAAAAGTATCGGACGGCCATTGAGCTGCGACACTTGAAGCGGCATAAGCTGGCCGAGACCGCGGCGATCATGGGCGTCAGCTCGCTGGCAGTTGCTGGGCTCCTCCGCCGGGCCCTGGAACGGCTTCGTGACCGGCTTGGAGCGCCCGACGGCGATTCGCCGGGACCTTGGTGATGATCGACGACGCTCCGGCACCTCCAGACGAAACCGAGCCATCCGATCATCGGCTTGATGCCATTGTCGCCGGGTACATCCAGGTGCGCGATGAGGGGCAGCCTCTGGACCGACAGGCGCTTTTGGACCGGTACCCGACCTTACCGCTAAGCTGAGTCAGTACTTCGAGAGCGAGGATCAGGTGGAGTGGCTGGTCACGTCGGTGGTCCCTGCCGCGGCGGCCGGAGGGGGCTGGTTCGGGCCGTATCGCGTGGTCCGGATGATCAGTCGCGGCGGTATGGGGGTCGTTTACGAGGCCGAGGATCCACGCGCCGCGCGAACGGTTGCGCTTAAAGTACTACCCACGCTCGGACTGCCCGACCCGCGCGACCAGGCAAGGTTCCGCCGCGAGATTGAACTGGCGGCCCAGCTCGAGCATCCCCATATCGTGCCGATCCTCGACTTCGGCACCTGCGGCGGCATACCCTACTGCACGATGGAGTTGATCGAGGGACAGAATCTTCGCACGCTGATCCGATCGTTGCGTCACGCCGGTCCCCATGAATCGAATGGGTCTGACATGCCCGAGCGGATGTCGCGACTAACCGGGGATCCCTACTGGCGTTTTGCGGCTCGGATCGGGGCTCAGACCGCGCGGGCACTGGCCTTTGCACATAGCCGGGAGATCTGGCATCGGGACATCAAGCCGTCAAACCTGTTACTCGATGCGCAGGGGAATATCCACGTCGCGGACTTCGGCCTGGCCAAGGCTGGAGAGAAGTCGGACCTGACCGAAACCGGCGACTTGGCCGGCACGCTCCGCTACATGGCTCCGGAGCGGCTCGAAGGCGGCGGCGGACCATGGAGCGACGTCTACAGCCTGGGCCTGACCCTGTACGAGTTACTGGTCCTTCGCCCGGCGTTCGAGACGTGGGATCGTAGCCGGCTCATCCGGGCGATTGCGCAGGAGACGCCGCGACGGCCTCGTTCCCTCGACCGGGCGATTCCCCGTGATCTGGAAACGATCGTGCGGCGGGCGATCGAGAAGGAACCCGCACACCGGTATCCGACCGCCGCCGCGCTGGCCGACGACCTCGAACGCTTTCTGAGCGGACGGCCAATTCTGGGACGACCGGTCGCCCTTTGGCGTCGCGCCGGGCCTGGTCCCGGCGGAACCGGGTGACGGCTGCCGCCGTCAGCGCGGTGCGCAATTGTTCTGGTTGCCGCGGTGAGTGGGATCCTCTTTGGGCTGCTAATGAGCCGCGACGCCGCCGAGGCCCGCGCCACGCGAGCCCAAGCCCAGCGTGATGCCGCGGAGGCCCGCGCCACGCGAGCCCAGGCCCAGCGCGACGCCGCCGAGACGGCGCAGCGCGAGAGCCAATATCGATCGCTGGTCGACCAGTTGCGAGAGATCCGCCAGCTTCCGCACGCGAACGGCTGGTCGGTTCAGGCGTGGGACCTGGCCCAGCAGGCCGCCGCGATCCATCGCGACGAGGCGCTTTGCGACCAGACCGCCGCAACGCTCGCCGGGATCGACGCGCGGCCTGGTAAGAGACCTGGAAAAGGTCGGCGCCACCTCGGTGGCCTTCGACCGGGAGGGCAAGCGGTTGGTGATCGGCGGAGTGGAACCGTACCCGAATCAGGACTGCCGCGCCAAGATCCTGGACCTCACCAGCGACAGCCCGCCGGTCTCGTGCGGACTCCCCGGCGCAGGCCCGGTCGTGTTCCGCGACGATGACACACCGCTTCAGTTCGTCGCCCGCCCGGAGGGGGGATTGGTGCTCTGGGACCTCGAACACCGATGTGCCGTCGCGAATTTCGAAGTCCCGGGCGGTGGCACTCCGACATCCCTGGCACTCCAGACCGATGGCTCGACAGTCGCCGCTTCGGTCTCGCAATCCGATGGCCAGGGCGCGGTCCAGATCTGGGACGTCGGATCTGCGCCTTCTACGCAACCAGTTCGCCGGGAAAGCGACCGCCCTGGCCTTTTCGGAAAACGGAGAGTTGCTGGCCGCGGGCGAGGAGGACGGCCGCATCCGGGTCTGGACGATGTCGAACGGGCGGATGTTGGCCGAGCTCCCCCAAGGGCGGAATACGATTCACTGCTTCAGCTTCACGCGCAATCCGCGCCGGGACCGCGATGGGAAGCCAGGGTGGTTGCTCGCCGCCGGAGACTCCGGCGGGGCGATCGATGTCTGGGACCTGACTTCCAAACTTCCCATCGCCCACTGCATCGGTTCGGCCTACAATGTGTATGCCCTGGCCTTCTCTCCGGATGGGATGACCCTCGCCTCCGCCGGCCGAACCAACCAGACCACGATTCTCTGGGATTGGGCCGCCGCTCGAATCCTATTGACCTGCTCCTCATCTCTGAGTCTGGATTCGGGCCTGGCGTTTTCGCGCGACGGCAAGCGGCTGGCGACCGGACACCAGTTCCTGCAAAACTCGATGTTCTCGAAGATTCTTGTCTGGGAGTTGGAGTTCGAGCGGGGATTCAAACCCTCCGAGGCTTGACCGCCCCTTCTGGATCGGGTGCTCTTCTCACCGGATCGACGAAAGATCGCGGCCTTGTCCCATGACTGGCGGATTGCGGGTCTGGGATCGCGAATTGGGTTGGCTCGTCGCAGTCTTGAACGGCCCCAAGGGCTATTCAATCGTCAATGCGGCTCTGGCGTTCAGCGACGATGGGCTGCGTCTTGCCGCCTGTTCGGAGCGTGAGGCGAAGTTGTGGAACCTCGCCACGGGCCAGGAGCTTGAATCGTGTCTCGCTCCCGCCGGGACTGATCAACCGAATTGCGTTTCGCTCTCCTGGACAGCTCCTCGTGTTTCGCTGCGAGACATCGGACGGCCGCCAGCTCCCGTTGTACGACAACAATTTTCAGGACCATCCGCGCGTCTGTCGCGTCCGCGACCTATTGAGCCCAAATCCCCTCACACCTTTGGTCGAACTTCGCGAATTCAATCGCCGCGTCAATAACCTCGAAGTGGTGCCCGGGGGTCAGGGCTTTATCGTGGAAGGTTCGCGACGAGGACGCCCGCGATCAGTACAGTGCCCTCATGGCCGTGGATAGTCTAACCGGCAAGGAACGCTGGTCCGTTCGACTCGGGCCGCCCAACAGAGGAACCAGCCTGGTCGGGATCGAGCCGATGGAAGGACGATTCCTGGTCCGAATGGTTGATCCGAAAGAGGAACGGCTGAGTCTTCGAGATGCGTCGACCGGCGAGGAGCTGAGTGCCTTTGATCAATGGCCCGGGCGCCCGGGCCCGATTGGAGGTATTTCGTCCGTGTCGACGTCGATAACCAGGCAATCGCCCTGGAGGCCGGCCACCGCACCCTGCTGAATCTGGGCCTCGGTCAGCGGATTTCCTCCGGGAAGGCGGCGTCATTCAGCCCTGACGGCGAGCGAGTCGCGTGGGGGAACACCGAAGGCAGCGTCATGATCGCCGATCTGCACGAGATGCAGTCGCGACTGGCCAAGGTCGGATTGAGCTGGGTCATGCCGTCTTCTTCGTTCGCAGCCGAGCGTACCCCAACAAAGTAGCCGTGCCGATCCCGAGAAGAGTCAAGGCCGACGGTTCAGGAATAGAGGCCGCGAAGGCAAAGCCTTGCGGTTCGTTTAGCCCAGCTGAGGCGAAGGTGCCAAGGTCAACACCACTCGGAGAGAATTCCTGAATGGTCGCAGTCGAGTGCACTCGCGACGTACAGGTTACCGTCCGGACCGAATGCGATCTCATACGGTTGACTGGCGTGGCGAAAACACCTAGGTAGGCGCCGGTGGACGAAAACTCACGTATGACATTGGCGGGGGGGTCGGCAACGAAAAGGTTGCCTTTGCTGTCAAATGCCAATCCCAGTGCGAACTCTGGACTCGGGAAGAGACCACCCCCGATCAAACCCAAGTCGGAGCCTGTTGAGGAGAACTTGTGAACGCCCCGGATCGCTCCATCGTCGTCGACATAGAGGTTCCCGGTCGCGTCCCTGGCAATGGATATGTCCGTTGGGAAATCTGAGACGACGAGCCCGAGGTCGGCTCCAGAAGGAGAGAACTCGTGCACGAATCCTTGTCTGATCCCATTCACAACGGCTCCATAATTGTCCACATAAAGATTTCCTTGAGGGTCGAAGACCATACCGGCCGGGTTGGCCAAACCCGTGTTGGCGAAGATCCCCAGGTCGGTCCCATTCGGCGAGAACTTCCGGATCACATTGTCCCCGAAGAGAGAAACATAGACATTCCCGCTCCGATCGACGGCGACGCCTACAGGTTCGTTGCCGTCCGCCGAGAAACTACCCAGGTCCGTGCCATTCGCTGAGAAGCGATGAATCGTATTGTCTCCCTGATTGGCGACATACCATGTGCCCGCGGTCGCCGTTCCCAACGCCGTCCAGAGAAGTCCTATCGCCGCCAAGGTCGAGAGTAACCGCTTCATCGTTTAAACCTCCTCCGTTCAGGGATCTTGCCAAAGTCACGGATCGACCACGATCGTCTAGGGCCACCACGGCCCACCGAGTGATGGAGTTTTCCGACCGTGGCTCCTGATAGGGCTGAACGTCAAAACCATGCGAATCGACCGCGGCGGTCCAAAGATTCTTGAAATGATTCAAGATCCGGAGAGAGGAATCCCCGTCGAGCGGCCGGTTTGCAGCTCCGATACGTCAATCCACGAAAAGGGTTAGGGAGCGCCTGGTGGCCTTTCGAATCCGTCTGTGAGGTTCTCGGGTTTTGGTCGTTGTGGGTCGACCCCGGGCTGGTCTGACCAGTGGTTTCGGAGGCTATTGTGGGACATGAAACTGGAACGCACCGATGACGAAGTGCGGCGCAACCGGATCAATGCCCGGGTGGTCAAGCGAAAGAATGTCCAAGTTCAAGAAAGAATGACCTGAGCATCGACACGTGGCACATCTGAAGAAAACCTTTGCTGAGACAGTGTTTATGCTTCGTTAAGCGGTATTAGGGGTTAGGGGGGTGTCCAAGCAACATCGGGGCCTTGTACGCGGTTCCGGGGGGGTGAACCGCCGAAAACGTCGCGTCGGCCGAAGCCACTGGTTATGTCCTGTTCACCCCCCGGGCCCGCCCCTTCGCACGGGGGGGAAAGGGATCGCTCGCGGCAAAATCCGATCGCTCGCAAGGGAATCGGGTGTGAACACCAGGCAAGCTGGAAGCGCCTCCCATTGATTCACTTGGCGGTTCGCGAATGACCGAGGTAGCCGGTCCAGGCCAATTCCATCACCGAATCGTCGAGCGTCTGGGAACGGCCGGTAAAGCGACAAATGTCGCGAGCCCGCTCGATCAGGTCACGCGGTTCGCAGCACCGCAGCTCGCGTTCTTCACGATGATAGCGCGAGAGGAGGCGGTCCACCAGTCCCTCCTGAACCGGCAGTTCCAGCTTGTCGGCATAGCGCTCGAAGATGCGGCGATACTGCTCGGGCGACGGCCGGTCCATGCGCAGACGATAGCCCATGCGGCGAAGGAATGCCGGGTCGGTCACCGTTTCCGGGTCCAGGTTCGTCGCGACGATCAACATCACCAGGAACGGGATCTGGATCTTCCGGCCGGTGTGCAAGGTGAGATAGTCGATCCTGTTCTCGAGCGGGATGATCAGGCGGTTGAGTAACTCGTGCGGGTCGACGCGCTGGCGGCCGTAGTCGTCAAGCAGAAACGTGCCGCCGTTGGCCTTGAGCTGAAGGGGGGCCTCGTAGTATCGAGGCGCTGGGCTATAGATCAGGTCCAGTGAATCCAGGGTCATCTCGCCGCCGGCCACCAGGAGAGGACGCTGGATCCGCACCCAGCGCCGATCGATGCCCGGAGAGGTGCTGTCGCTCTCTTCGACAGCCTGATGGACGTGGGAATCGTAAATTCGGATGATGTCATCGTCGACGCAGATGCAGTGGGGAACCCAAAGGTTGCCTCTCAAGGCCGTGTGGATAAAACGGCCGATGCTGCTCTTGCCGTTTCCGGGAGGCCCGTAGACGAAGAGGCTCCTGCCGGATGAGGCCGCCAGTCCCACCGTCAGAGCTTCTTCCTGGCTGAGAATGAGCTGCGACAATGAGCCGGCAACGTGCTCGGGCTGGACTTGGGGAATGTGGGTCAACTGCCACTCGACAGTCGCCGTGTAGTCGTCGAGCGACACGGGCGCGGGTCCGACATAGCCGGAGATTTCCATGAGCCGCGCAGCGTGTTCGCGGCCGCGCTCAGAGACCGCGTAGCGAAATCCGAACGGGCCCGACGCCCCCAATGTTTCCAGCATATTGCCAGCGCGGAGCTCCTGCAGTACCTCGCCGACGACGGACGGGGGCAAGTGCAGACGCCGCGCCGCCCACTCGGTAGTGAACTGAGGAACAGAACACGCGACCTTAAGCGCGAGGTTGCTCACGACCGAGGGGGCCAGTCCCGTTCCGCGGAGATCGTGTGGGGGCGGCCGGTGCGTACTCATCACCGACCTTGATCAACCGGACTTGCTCGGGGCGGGTCGAGTCCTGCTCGGCAATTACCGGTTGCTCGACCCGCAAATGCAGATGCGTGTGGCGTACCGTCGTCATTGGCACCCTAATGGCTTTAATTAAGAATGATGCAGGATATCCACGTCTCTATGGAGCGGTTTACAGCCAATTCACCCGCAGCCTTGCCGCACCACTGAGAAGACTAGCTCGAATTGCGATCGTTGAAGTCTCGATTCCTGGATTCCGGTCCCAAGTGCTACTAAATTCCACGCCGGAGCATCAGCACTTTGTTCCGAACAAAAGGAAACCCAACGCCCTGACCAAGCTGAGTTTACAGTCCTCGGAGGACGCGGAACGACGCATGGATTGGGCGGGTTGAAGATTCGGAATGATCTCCTGGCAGCCTCGACCAAGGGCGTCGACCCGACATCCCCCTTTCGACCCGGCGAGCGGGTGCGTACGATGAGAAGCCATCGGAAACGGACTGATCGAATCGGAGAACGAGCCCAAAGAGTGATCCGAAGAGCAACATGAGCGTCGTCATCCGTCCCTATCGCGAGCCCGATCGCCCGATGATTCATGAATTGACTATCGCGGCATTCGAGGGTGTGTCGATCGATCACAATCTCGACCGGCGGTTGGGGCCGATCGCGGGTCGGGATTGGCGGTGGCGAAAGCGCGCGACGTCGACCGCGACATCGAGCTGATGGGTGCTGACCTCGCCGTCGCCGAGGACGACCGGACCGGCGCGGTCCTCGGCTATGTCACGATGCAGTGCGACTCCGAGACGCGGATTGGTTGGATCCACAACCTGGTCGTCGCCGCCGAGGCCCGGGGCCAAGGGCTGGGCCGCCGTTTGATCGAGCACGCCCTGGCGCACTTCCGCGCGGCCGGAATGACTGTGGCCAAGATCGAGACGCTCGAGCAGAACCCGATCGGCCGGCACCTGTACCCATCGGTCGGGTTCATCGAAGTAGCCCGCCAGATCCATTACGCCATGCCTTTGACTGACGGATCGGGTCAACCATGAGCCAGGCCCAAGTAACCCTTGATCGCGATCACGCCGACCAACCGCAGCGCGCTCGAGATGCGGCACATCGCCAAGAGCTTTGGCGGGGTGCGCGCTCTCACGGACGTGTCGTTCACGGCGCGACGCCGGCGAGGTCCACGCGCATCTGCGGCGAGAACGGCGCGGGCAAGAGCACGCTGATGAAGATCCTGGCCGGCGCGATCACCGAATTCGAGGGCGAGATCCGCCTCGACGGGCGGCCGGTCCGGTTCTCGGGCCCGCGCCAGGCCGAAGACGTCGGAATCCGGATCATCTACCAGGAGCTCAACCTGGTTCCCCAGCTCACGGTCGCCGACAACATCTTCCTGGGCCGCGAAAAGTCCTGGGGGGGCTGGCTCGGCTGGCTCGATGAATCGCGCGATGGCGGACCCAAACCCGCCGGCTGTTCGACCGCCTGGGCGCGCCGATCGCGCCTCGAGCCAAGGTCGGCGACCTGCGGATCGGCGATCAGCAGATGGTCGAGATCGCCAAGGCGCTCGCCTAAGACGCCGCGATCGTGATCATGGACGAGCCGACCTCGGCGCTGTCCGACTCGGAGGTCGCGCGGCTCTTCCGCGTCATCGCCGACCTGCGCAAGGCCGGGACCACGGTGCTCTACATCAGCCATAAAATGAACGAGGTCTTCACCCTGGCCGACCGCGTGACCGTGCTCCGCGACGGTCAGTTCGTCGCCAGCGCAGCGCGCGAAGCGACCTCGCCCGAGCAGGTCGTGCGCTGGATGGTCGGCCGGGAGATCGCCTCGCTCTGCACTACGAGCCGCACCCGATTGCCGGCCAGCCGGTCCTCGAGGTCGAGAGCCTATCGTTGCCCACTCCGCCGTCGAGCGGCCGGCCCAGCTTGCGCGACATCTCGTTTTCGGTCCAGGCCGGCGAGGTCCTCGGCGTCGCGGGGCTTCTGGGCGCCGGGCGGACCGAGCTGCTCGAGGCCATCTTCGGCGCCAGCCCGTTTCAGCCCTCCGGAACGATCCGGCTCGACGGCCGACCCGGTTCGTTTCAGCCATCCCGACCAGGCGATCACGGCCGGGATCGCCATGGTGACCGAGGACCGCAAGACCCTGGGCCTGTTCGACCGCATGACCGTGGCTGAGAACATCACGATCCGCCGCCTGCCCGAGCTGACGATCGGGCCCGCTGGTCGACCCTCGCGCCGAGCACCGCGCCGTCGCATGGTCGATCAAAGAGCTGGCGATCAAGACGGCCGGCGGCGACGTCCCGGTCACCAGCCTCTCGGGCGGCAACCAGCAAAAGTGCATCCTCGCCCGCTGGCTCTTGATCGAGCCGAAGGTCCTGTTGCTCGACGAGCCGACCCGCGGCATCGACGTCGGCGCCAAGGCCGAGATCTACGGCCTGATTCGCAGGCTGGCCGCACAGGGCCGGGCCATCATCATGACCTCGAGCGAGCTGCCCGAGCTGCTGGCCGTCTCGGACCGGATCATCGTCCTTTGCGAAGGACGGCTCACGGCCGAGATTCCGCGGGCCCAAGCCACCGAGGAGGCCATCATGCACGCCGCGACAGCATTCCTCGACCGGTCCAAGCCCAAAGCGATCGACGAAATTTGACTCCGACCCTGCTCAAACCAACCGGAGAACGCCATGCGTACTGATCGTCTTCTTGTGCACCGTCATCCTGGGTTTGGGAGCGGTGCTCCGACCGTCGCGGCCGAATTTCCCAGGTTTCAGGTCCAGGAAATCGACCCGCATGCCGGCGAGATTTGCTACGCGGTCACCGTGGCCGACGTGAACGGCGACCAGAAGCCCGACGTCGTGGCCGTGACCGAGGACGCCGTCGTCTGGTACGAAAACCCGAGCTGGCACAAGCACGACGTGATCCGTGGCAAGACCGCGCGAGACAACGTCTGCATCCAGCCGCACGACATCGATGGCGATGGCCGGGTCGACTTCGCCCTGGGTGCCGGCTGGCACCCGCCGGACACCAAGAACCCCAGCACGCTCCAGTGGCTGGGCCGCGACGGGCAGGGCCACTGGCAAGTCCACCCGATTCGCATTCGAAGAGCCCACGCTCCACCGGCTCCGCTGGGGCGACGTGAAAGGAACGAAACGAAAGCAACTCGTCGTCGCGGCCTTGCAAGGGCGCGGCACCAAGGGCCCAAACTGGGGGGAAGGGCAGGGCGTTCGCGTTCTGGTTTACGACGTTCCCGATCGGCCCGACCGCAATCCTGGCCGGTCGAAATCGCCGATTCATCGCTGCACACGATCCACAACCTTCAACTCTCGACATCAACGGCGATCAGCGCGACGAGATCGTGGTGGCGTGCTGGGAGGGCGTGTTCGTGCTCGACCGCGACCCGGCGGGGAAATGGACCAAGACTCGCATCGGTACCGGTAACCAGGATGTCGAACCCGTCCAAGGGATCGAGCGAGGTCAAGGTCGGCCGCTGGGGCAAGAACCTCGCTTATGTCGCCACGATCGAGCCCTGGCACGGTCATCAGGTCGTGGTCTACGCTCCCACCGAATCGACACAAGACCTCGGAGTTATTCACAGTGACGAAATCACACCTTGGCGCGCCGGGTAATCGCCGAGCCGGTGCAATGGGGCCACGCCGTCTGGTCCGCCGACCTCGACGGCGACAGTGACGATGAATTGATCATCGGCCAGCGCGACCCAAACAAGCCCGGCTCTGTCGGTCCGCGCGGCCCGGGCGTCTTCGTGTTCGACCCCACGCCCGGAGTCGGTCCCGCTCGCCTTCGACCGGCACACCATCGACGATGGCGGCATGGCCTGCGAGGACGCCCTGGCGGCCGACCTGGATGGCGACGGCCGCGCCGACATCATCGCCGGCGGCCGCGCCACTCACAACGTCCGGATTTATTGGAATCGCAAGCCATTAAGAAGCGGACGGATCGGCGATCTGTGCGATGCATCGGAAATCGTTTGTACTTGCGTTCCAGCGACGCGAGTCCCGTGATGGTACTGGTTCGGTGGCGCGTGATCGTCGTGGCGACTTGGCCGCGAGCTGGGGATGTGACGCCATGACCGGTCCCGCGAACCGCCTGCGCCGGAGATCAAGACCGACCCCAAGATCAATGAACCGTTCAAGAAACCCGACGTGAAGCGATTCATCGCGACATTTGAGTCGGACAATCGCGAGGTCTACGCCAAGCGGAACGAGATCGTGGCGGCACTCGGCTTGACGCCAGGCATGGCGGTGGCGGACGTCGGGGCGGGCACGGGCTTGTTCACCCGATTATTCGCCGAAAAAGTCGGCCCAACCGGAAAGGTCTACGCCGTCGACATCGCTCCCGAGTTCCTCGCACATATCGCCGCCGAGGCTCGAAAGCGTGGACAGTCCAACGTCGTGACGGTCCTGGGAAGCCAGGAGTCGACCGACTCTCCCGCAGGAATCGGTGGACCTGGTGTTTCTGTGCGATGTCTATCATCACCTGGAGAAGCCGGACAAGACACTTGCTCTCGATCCGCCGGGCACTAAAACCAGATGGCCGCTTGGTGGTGATCGACTTCGACCGGGTCGAGGGCCGAAGCACGGAGTTTGTGCTGAAACATGTCAGCGCGGCAAATCCGTTTTCCTCAAGGAGATCGAGTCGGCCGGCTTCAGGTCAATCCCAACGCCGCAAACCACCGGCCTTCAAAGAGAACTTCTTCCTGAGTTTTGAAAAGCGAGTACGCCCGGTAGGCAGTAAGCAGTAGCGGGAGGCAAATTGGTCAATTGAAGCGAGACGCGAAACGGTCAATTGCGCCGAGTGTATTTCTTCTGTGTTCAGGTTGAATACTGCCCACTGGCTACTTGCCGATTGCGCTACGAAACTGGTTCCAAACTTCCACGAAGGCTTGGGTTTCCGCATCGCGCCAGGACAGGCCGTTTTCTTCCAAGGCGTTGGCGCGCCGGCCCCAGCGCTCGCGCCACTCCACTGGCCAGTCGGCGACGACACCGCGATACGCAGGTGGGTGAGAGATCGTCGATCGAGACGGAGTTGTGCGCGGAACGCCGACGAGAGGCCGAAGGATTTTCCGTCGCGGGAACAGGAGCCGGCTTGATCTCGCCGGTCTCGTCCTCATCCCCAAAGGGCATTGAGAGCCTTCCTTGGACACACCGAGCACGAGGCCAATCCAGGCCTCTTTTCAGGGTCCGAAGCACACTCACGGGAACACCCCCGTTGCTCTTTCATCAGGGTCGATACCAAAATCCGTTCGTTTAATTGATAGACATCCTCTCTAAAACAATCTTCAGTCGCTAAGCTGTCACTTTCCACTGATTCACCAAGAATTCATCGATTTATCCCGCATCTTACCTATTATACGTGGTTTTTCCAAACCTTCAATGGTAGCGATGATGTCTGAATTCAACGATACGGCAGAATTTGACGATCGCGAGGCGGAGAACGAAGGAGCCAATGCCGGCCGAGTTCGGGCTGGCGACGGCGGTTTTCGTGGTGGTGGCGGGGATGGTGGGGTCCGGGGTGCTGACAACCTCGGGCTACACGGTCTTCTTCGTGGGAAGCAACCAGTGGATGCTGCTGCTCTGGATCCTGGGTGGGATCACGGCGGTCTGTGGCGCCCTGACGCTGGCCGAGTTGTCGGCCGCCCTACCCAAGACAGGCGGTGATTACGTCTATCTTTATGAGGCGTATGGGCCTTTGCCCGCGTTCTTGTCGGGATGGGTCTCGTTTCTGATCGGGTTCTCGGGCCCCAGCGCGGCGGCGGCGTTCGGCTTCGCCAAGTACGTTTTCGCGCCGTTTCAGAGCTTCCCGGCGAGCTCACAGTCGTGGTGGAGCGGCTCTTGGCGACGGCGACAATCCTGATCTTCGCGCTGATTCACATCTCTGGAAGACGACGGACGGCCAGGGTCCAGGGCTGGATCACCATGTTGAAATTGGTTGCACTCGGTGCATTTTCGCCGTGGCGGGTGTGTCCATCGGTTGGCCAAACATGGCCAATCTCGCCGACCGAACGCCGCTGACCGGCCCGCTGGCAGTCACCATGATGTCCTCGATGGTCTACATTTACTATGCTTACACCGGATGGAACTCCGCGTCGTACCTGGCGGGCGAGGTGAAAGATCCGCAGCGACGGCTGCCTCAGGCGATCCTGATCGGGACCGCTGGCGTGACACTGCTCTACCTGGCAATCAACGTGGTGTACGCCTTGGCCCTCTCGGCGGCTGACGTTCGCGAGATCGTCGATAATCCGGCGAATCAGCAAGGCCTCGGACGCAGTCGCTCCCATCGCCCAGCTTGCCGCGACACGGCTCTTTGGCACCAGATGGTCGACGCCACTGTCCATCGTCTTTGGATTGATGCTGCTTTCGACTCTCAGCGCCTATGTCTTGATCGGCCCTCGGGTTGTGTTCGCGATGGCCCAAGCCGGCCAGTTCCCCGCTTTCGCCGCCCGACTGACCCGTGGTCCGGCCACTCCGGCCGTCGCCACGGCGCTGCAGGTCTGCGTGGCCTTGGTCTTGCTCTGGACCGGATCGTTCGAGAGCCTCATCGTTTATGCAGGCATCGGCCTCTCGATCTTCTCAATGCTCTCAATCAGCTCGATTTATACGCTCCGCTGGAAACGCCCAGACCTGCCTCGGCCGTTCCGCACGCCGGGATATCCCGTCACTCCGGCCCTCTACCTGTTCCTGACCGCGCTCCTCACGCTTGCGACCTTCTACGAAAAAATGGAGGTCTCGACCTACGCACTTTTGAGCATCCTGGCCGGAATCCCAGTGTACTACCTGTGGCAAGGCAAGAGCCGGTTGCTTGACGCGATACGGCGAATCCTTAAACTTAAACCCTGAGATGACGGGGGTCGCGCGAATCGATTCAATTCGCCCGATCTCATGGTGTTGTTTCCGTTTTCGACGCCGGACCGTTCCCCTGTTCGATGAGCCCGCCCACCGTGCACGACAAGCCGAACGAATCTTATTTCTACCCCCGCGCCAACCCGGACAAGCCGCCCGATTTGCCCGACCTGCCGCCGGTCGAGGCGCCGTCGGCGGGTTTCGTCGTCCAACTCTTCGTGATCCCGGCCTTGGTCGTGGTGGTGGTGATCATCGTCTGGCTCCTGTTCGGCAAGCTGGCTGGCGGCGAGCGCGACGCGATGGAGTATGTCCGTCAGCTCCGATCTCCGACCGGCCATGCGCGAATTGGCCGAGTCGCTTTCGAGCTGGCCAGCCTGATCCAGAACGATGCCAAGATCGGCAGCGATCCGGTGTTGCTCGGAGAGTTGACGGACCTGCTCTCCCACCAGCTCGACCGCAATGAAGACCCCGAGCTGACGAAGTTCGTGGCGTTGGCGCTGGGGGCTTTCCAGACGCTCGATGCCAAGAAGGAGAACGGGCAAATCGTGGACCCGCTTGTTCCCTTGGCCCGAGCCCTGGATCCCAAGTATGAGACTCCGATCCGGATCGCCGCCGCGGCCAGTCTGGCCAAGCAGGCGGGCCGCATGAACGGCGAACTCGACGATCCGCACGCGATCGCCGCACTCGGCGCGGCGGCGGCCACCGATCCTCCCGAACTGCGACAACTGGCCGTCTATGCCGTCGGCTTTTTCGGCGGCCCGGCCGCCACCGAGATCCTTCGCCAGCGACTGCAAGGGGACGAGGACCGCTTCGTCCGCTACAACGCCGCGGTCGCACTCGCGCGTCGCGGCGATCGCTCGGCCGCGAAGACTCTCGGCGAGATGCTTTCCACCGCCGATCTCGACAAGGTCGTCGATCTCACGAGCACCACCGAAAAACAAAACAAGATCGAGTCCATCCAACTGGAAGCCCTCGAAGCACTCCGAACCTCGATCTCCAATGGTTCGACCGAACCGGCGAAGTCTTTGATCCCTCAGATCAGTGATCTGACCAAATCGGGACTCGTCAGTGTTCGTACCCAGGCCCAGGGAGTTCTGCAAAGTTTACAAACAAAGTAGGCCCAGAATTACTCTGCCGGTGCTCCGTGTTGGTATGGACCGTCGTCGCGAACCAAGGGAAAACTCACTCTAGAAAGACTGAACCGCGATTGAACGCCCGATCGCGGAAATTATCGGTCGCGCTTCTTGCTCTTCATTGCGCCGATCGTCACAAACGGCCCTCAACTCGCTCTTATCGGCACAGGGCGACCTGGACCTTGAAGAATTCTCGCTTGCTTTGCGAATTCGCGAATTGAGCCGTGTTATACTCCGGGTGACGGTCTATCTTTTCGAGACCGCAACGTATTGTTGTCGACTTTTGACTGGGTGTTTCTTGAGCTCGAGTTGAGCTCTCAAGAATTCGCGTCGATGGAGGGTGATCTCAAGGACGAGACAGCGCACTCCTCCGGGCCGACTTGACCAACGTTTGGCGAACCGCGACAGGGATGCCCGACAATCCGCCGAGGAGTCATGCATGTTCAAGTCCACAAACGATTTGCGTCAGATCGCCATTGCGTTAATGGCGCTCGGGCTCTGGGGAGGCTTTGCCGCGCCCGCCTGGGCCACTTACGGTGGGGGCGCCTGCCATAGCTGCACACCTGCTCCGGTGATCGCCACCCAATACAACGTGGTGGCTCTCGCTCCCCAGGTAGAGACCGTCTACCAAACGATCTACGAGACGGTGTACGTCAACGAGCCGACAACGGTGTTGGAGACGCACTACCGCATGGCCTATCGGACGGAAGATTACACCGTCATGAGGCCGGTGACCGAGACGTCGTACGTCGAGCGCCCTTATACGGTCCGGAAACCTGTCTACCAGACGGTCAACCGAGAGCGGCGCTACACCGTCACGAAGCCCGTCTATCAGACCGAGCACCGTGAGCGACGCTACACCGTGATGAAGCCGGTCTACCAGACCGTCAACAACGAGCAGCGCTACACGGTGTACCGGCCAGTGGTCAAAACTCAGCAATTGGAGCGGCGTTATACCGTACGAAAACCGGTCTATCAGACGGTCAATCAAGAACGGCGGTACACGGTTATGAAACCCGTGTACCAGACCGAACGCCGCGAGCGGCGCTACACCGTGATGAAGCCAGTGTACCAGACCGTTAATAACGAGCGTCGTTACACGGTCAGGAGGCCCGTCTACGAGACGGCGATGGTCGAGCAGCCGTACACCGTCTGCCGGCCGGTGACGACCGTTCGTCAGGAGACGGTCGAATGCGGGTATTATCAGCGGCAATACACGACAGTCCCCGGTCCGATCGTTGAGCGTCAGGTCCGTGTTCCCGTCGAGTCGTCCGAATGCGACTCGTGCGGGCTTTTCTCGTGCTTCCACAAACGCCAAAAGGTCACTGCCACCGTGGCCGTCCAATGTCCACCGCGAGTGATTCGTGAGCGTGTCTTCGTATCCCGGCCCGTGGTACGCAACGTCACGGAGACCCGGTACGTCCGCGAAACGATGGTGCGCCAGGTGCCTGTGACAACTTGCCGCTACGTGGCCGAGGAACGGGTCGAGAACATCCCGGTCACCACCTGCTCAGATGGTCGCCGAGGAACGGGTCGAACCGTACGAGGTCCGGACCTGCCAGACGGTCGCGGAGGAACGAGTTCAGACAATCCCCGTCACCACCTGCTCCTATGTCGCCGAGGAACGGGTCGAGCCGTATGAAGTTCGCACTTGCGAGCTGGTCGCCGAGGAACGGGTGCGGACCATCCCCGTCACCACGTGTCAGATGGTCGCCGAGGAACGAGTCGAGCCGTACGACGTCCGCACGTGCCAGTACGTTTCCGAAGAGCGAGTCGAAACCGTTCCGGTCACGACCTGCGAGTATGTCGAAGAGCAGCGAGTGGAGCGCGTCCCCGTGACCACCTGCCGGATGGTCGCCGAGACCGCCTCGCGCCAGGTGCCGGTCACTGTCGCCGAGCAAGTGCCGGTCACCGTCAATCGGAGCGTGGCCCGGATCGTTCCGCGGCAGGTGGCCGTCCAGCAGTGCACCCTGGTCCCCGTGGCCGTACCAACCTGCCTGTCTTGCGACTGAACGGGTTCTGTCCTGGTCGGCTCGATCGATTAATCCTGAAACGCAGCGGCGGTGTTCCAAAAACCTGGGACACCGCCATTTGCATTTTCCGATCTCTCGCTGATGCTGTCACATGCCGGTAGGCGATAGAAGGGAACCCCGAAAGATGCCGCAGGCATGAGTGTGAAGCGCGCTCGCAAGATCGCCGTCAAGCACGGCCTGGCCGTCGTGGCCGAGGGTGAAAGTGAGCAATTGATCTCGGCGAAATTCGATGGCGATCCATTCCAGATACACTAACACGATAGTCTATTATGACGAAGACAAACGACGAGCTCATCATCAATAGCTCGCACCCGGCGTGGGAGGACATGAAGAGCATTCATCGATGACCGCAAGGGTTTTCTTTTCGACAAGCTCTCCCGACCATATCGTCCGACACGAAATCGGGCACGCACTCCATTATCGGGGAATGACTGAGGCCGAGCGAACGGATATTTGGTACAAGGAACTGAGTCCGGAGAGAGAGTCGAACGCCGCAGAAGTCAGCAGTACTCTAAGTTCGGCAGGATCGAGTTCGTCGCCGAGGTTTACGCCGGGCTGTGGGAAAGTCGGACGTTCGGCCCGGAGGTCATGGCCCTCTATTATAAGCTAAAGGGACCACCGCGATGATAAATCCCCAGTGCTTTCGATTGCAGGCATTTCTCCAGGAGTGGCACGGATGCGTCCCTGAGTTGCACCGCCTTTCCGAGAGATTCCCAACGAGATTCTTAGGAATCTCCACGATCACCGGCAGCCCTATCCGGGCGACAATGGTATCCGATTCGAGCCGAGTGAAGCGGCGATCAAGCTGGGGCTCCGGTCACCATCGGGGGAGCCGCTGTCTCTGGCCAGACCTGAGCCAAAATCCACAAGCCTGTCGTCGCGCCACAGACCGGCCCACAAAAGGGATCCCGAAAGAGCACGCCCACATGATCAGCATATGGGTCGTGGCGAGCCATCCCGGAAAACCGCCTCAACTCGCCGGGCCGCGATTCAGCCATGCCGGATCGATCGGATAGAACGGATGACGTCAACGACACAGCATCGTTCACGGATCTTTGTCCTCGTCGGGGCCATCCTCTTGTTCTTGGTCGCCAGCGCCCTGGTCTTCCGGCTGGCGGGAGGGTGGACGTTTTTCAAGCACGAGAGCAAGGCAAGTTTCACGAACGCGGAGCCAGGCTCAGGCGACGAATCGGAAGAGACGCGACGCAGCCGGGCGCTTGCATCGATACGGGAAGGTCGCTTTGACCAGGCGTTCGAGTTTTATCGAAGCCTCGATCAATCGCGATGGAAAGCTGACGATTGCTTCGCCCTTGGCTCGGCACTGCTGAAACAGGATCGTCTGGTGCCTGGGATGGGCGGCCTTGGAAGCGGCGAAGCGGATCGACCCCAAGCATTCTCCGAGTCTCCAGGCTCTCAACCAGCTCCAGAACACGCTGGCGACTGCCGTGGGCCAGGAGGAGGTTGTGCTTCATGATGTGGCTGATCGCGTCGAGTTTCTCCGAGGGGTGCCAGGGGGAGCGCCGCTGGGCTTGCTGGTCTTTGGGCTCGTGCGTTACGCCGGTGATGCCAACCAAGAGGAAGAGTTCCTCGATCGGATCATGATTCGAGACCGCACGCGACTGCGTGCCGTGAATACCACGACCGCGGCTCTCAACGATGTCGCGCGTCTGCTGCTGGAAACCGGGCGTGCGGCCGAGGCACGCGACTTACTCAAGGAGTTTGTGGCGCGGTCCGACGATCGCTCGCAACCCGTCTCTCGCAGGTCGGAGCCGGCCCGCATCGCGAGACCGCATGGCTACTCAGCCGGGCCGCGCTGCAACTCGATCAGCGGGAGATGGCCGACTCGATGCTCAGGTTGGCCGGCGACTTCGGCAAGGACTCGACCTCTTCGCCCGAACCGTCGCCGTTCGTGGGTTCGAAGCGATGCGGCGATTGCCACGGCGCGCATCTACCGCGACCAGCAGCTCGCAAGCCATCATGCGGAGACGCTCCGGCTCGGAACGGACCTGAAGGATGTACCGCTTCCCACGGGTCCGGTCGCCGATCCGCGACTTCCCGGCGTCACTCACACGTTCTCGCGCCGGGGGGATGACCAGATCGATCTGGAGGTCAGGGAAGACGATCAGGTCAAGCGGGCAATCATCGAATACGCGGTCGGATCAGGCCACCAAGGGATCACCATGATCGCCAAGGACGAGCAAGGCACCGATCGCTCGCTCCGGATTTCCTATCTCCACGATGGACCGACTTGGACCGAGACCAAGGGGGCCAATTCCGCGCCGAGCGAACCGGGGGAACAGATCGGCCGTGCACTCGGACTCAAATCGTTGCGTCATTGCATTCACTGCCACGCCACCTGGTACCGGGCCGTGGACGTGAGCCTGAAGGGTCCGCGCGGGCCGGAGGCGCGGGATCATGGCATCGGCTGCGAACGGTGCCACGGACCGGGGCTCAACCATGTCAAGGCGGTCGAGTCGGGGTTCGCCGAGCCGGCCATCGCACTGACCTCCAAGACCCCTTCAGACCAGCGGTTGAAGTCCTGTACCGAGTGCCACGCCGCCGACGGCTCGATCGCAGCCCAGCGATCCGGAATTCACCAGGTCCCAGGGAACCACCCTGTTGTTCAGCCGCTGCTACACCGCCAGCAAGGATCGATTCGGATGCACAACCTGTCATGACCCCCACAAGGTCCTCAGCACCTCGATTCCCACTTACGAGGCGAAGTGCCTGGCCTGCCACGCCGCGGCCGCGTCCCAGGCTGACAAGACATCCACGACGGGCATCGTGGCGGAACGAGTTCATCCCAGTGCGCCAAGCTGCCCCGTCAACCCGACCGCGCAATGTATCTCTTGCCACATGCCAAAGGTCGATGATCCTTCGCGACGCGCGCGGTTTACCGACCATCACATTCGTGTCCACAGTGATGCCGGGTCCGTCTCGACGACCAAGGACCAGCGGTGACTGGCGGGCCGGGGCGAAGCCTGCCCGGTTCGCTCGCGACTCTTGTCTGCGCCGCCAAGATCGGACATGATCGAGAGGGCTTCTTCAATTTGTCAATCCAACCAACAATGACGGCACACCGAAATGCCGCGTTGCTCGCGGGATCAAGGGTGAATGATCCTCATGAGTCCGAAGCCGGGGTCGTTGTCAGTTGTCGGGGCCGTGCCAAGTCCATCGGACGCGATTGCAAGGTCCGTGGCCGGCGCCAGCCCGCGTGGCCGCCGTGCGAAACAGGTGCGCGTGTGGGTCGCGGCGGTGCTTGTGCTGGTGGGAATGGCCGCGGCGGCTTATTTGGTTTATGACCAGTACCGCGTCTCTCGAGTGGCCCGGACGGTCCGCCAGTTGTTCGCCGCCCGAGAGTACGGCCCGGCGCGCGAGCCCTTGCGCCAATGGCTCTCCGAGCGGCCGGGTTCGGCCGAAGCCCATTATTACAAGGCATGGCTGGCGCTGGCGCTCGATCAGCCTGGTGAGGTGATCGAGCCCATCGAGCAGGCGAAAAGGCTCGGCTATGACCCGGAGTCGATCGCTTGCCTGATCGCAATCTACCAGGCCCGCGCGGGCCACACGAAAGACGCCGAGCCGGTCCTGGTACGGGCCTTTCGCGAGCAGAGCGAACCTCGGCTCGAGGTTGCCAAGGAGATGGTAAGGATCTATCTGACGAGTTATCGGCTGAACCAGGCCGCCGTGGCGATCGAACGTGCCCGGCTGCTCGCGCCCGAGGATCCCCAGCCCTACTTGTGGAGCAACGAAATCGCCTCACGAGGCAGCGCCGAGCCCGCGATCCTGATCCAGAACTATCGCGCCGCTCTGGAGCGGAACCCGAATCTGGACAAAGCGCGATTGGGCCTGGCCGAACAGCTCAGCCAGGATCGCCGCTTCGACGACGCCGAGCAGGAGTATCGTACTTATCTGGAACGCAATCCCCACGACGCCTCCGCACTGGTCGGCTTCGGCCGTAATTTCTTCCAGCGAGGAGATTTGGATACGGCCACCCAGTACTTCGAAGCCGCCCTTAAGGTCGACCCGCGCCAACCCGATGCACTCAAGGAGCTGGGCACGATCGATCTCCGGCTCGGTCGGTTCAAGAAAGCGTGTGAACGACTGGGACTTCTCGCTGAGATCCAGCCCCACGAATATGACGTTCACTACACCTACGCCCAGGCGCTCAAGCTAGGTGGCGACCTGGCGCGGTCTCGGATCGAATCTGAGATTGCGGCACGCCTTCGCAAGGAGCAAGACCGTATTCTACAGCTCAGAACGAACTTGCTCCGCGACACGAACAACTCGGCCATCCGTTTCGAGGTGGCCAAATGGATGCTCGAGAACGGCCATGAGCAGGAAGGACTGAAGTGGACCTCGGAGATTCTTCGAGCCGAGCCACGCCATGGGCCCACCCATCACTTACTCGCCGAGTATTATCAGAAACAAGGCAATCCTGGCCGGGCGAATTATCACCGGCTCATGGCGTCAACCGAACCAGACGGCGGGACGGCCACGACCCCGACGCCAAAGGACAACGAAAAGCCCAAGTAGCCTTGCCGGCTGCTGATGTGCTTGACGATGTGGGCCAATCGCCCTCCGTCGTTCATGGTGTGGGGCGGGTTTCCTAACCCGCCTGGATGCGCCAAGGAGGGAACCAGCGGGTTAGGAAACCCGCTCCACGGGTTTTGCTACCCACGACCATAGACAGAATGCGCGCACGGCGCAAGAAATCATATGGAGGTTCAATTTATGGCTTGAACCGCTGCGGCGTGAGCGGACCGGCTGTGAGACCGTTCAGCGATCCGCGCATCCGCTCGAGTTCGGGGCACGGGACGGGCTGCCTGCGAGGTTGTGCGATTCTTTGGCATCCTCGCGCAAGTGGAACAGCTCCTCGTGGACGTCTCCTTCTCGGCGAATGTAGGTCCAGCCCCCCTCGTTCACCGCGGCGAGCGGCCAATGCGGCTTGACCATCTCCAACGGGTCCGGCTTGAGCGGGTCGATCGGGACAACCTCGGAAAGTGCCCAGTCGACGGCCACCGACGCGGAGTGAGATGACTCGTCCCAGAATCGCGCCAGCGACTTGCCGGGAAAGGGGGAGCCGGTCTTGAAGTCCAGTACGTCGACGATCGTCGCCGCCAGATCCCGCAGGCTCACTGTCTCGGTAACGACCCGTTTCGACGGGCTGCCGCCGGGAGGGATGATCACCAGGGGAACGTGCAGCTCCGTCTGATACAGGCTCGTCCCATGGCAGAAGACGCCGGCATGCTCGCCGAAGCTCTCGCCGTGGTCGGCGGCAATGATCACCCAGGTTTTATCGAGGACCGCGCGACGACCCAGCTCGTCGAACAGTCGACCCAGTTGTTCATCGAGGTCCGCGACGCAGTCATCATAGGCGTTGTGGAGCAAACGCAATATCCCGCGGGGAGATCTCCTTCTTGTCCATCGACCACCAACCCTGGATCATGTCGCTCTCGCGTTGATCGTTGGTCTTGGTCCCGAAGCGGTGGATCCTCCCCGGCGGGAGCTGATACGGCGCATGGGCATCGTAGTAGTTCAAGAAGGCGAAGAACGGCCGTTCCGGCTGCCGTCGCCGGGTCAACCAATCGAGAAACTCGCGATTGACCTCGGCCGCTTCCTTGCGATCGCCGTTGACCAGCAATCCGAGGCGTTGCACCGGCGAACTCAAGAGGTCGATGTCCAGCCGATCCTCGAGGAAACGCTCAACCGCCTGGATCCCCGTTCACGGACCGATCGACCAGGGACAGCCGCCTTGAAGGCGGTAAGCCCCGGGAAAATGTAGTCCTGATAAGTCACGAAGCCCCGCTCCAGCCCGGAGTCGGACGCACAATACCAGCATAGTTGGCGACGAAACCCGCCGTGGCGTAGCCGCGCGACCCTAGGTATTCGGCCAGAGTTGGATAGGTCCCATCCAGCGGGGTGAGCCAGCCGGCGGAAAGCTCGTGCGGCCAACGTCCAGTGAATATGGCTTGCATGAGATGGCAGCGTCCATGACGAGGTCGCCTGCACCCGATCGAAGCGAATCCCACGCTCGGCCAATTCGACCATCGTTGGGCTGGTGGGTCTTTCATAGCCGTAGAGGCTCAAGTGGTCGGCCGCGACGGTGTCCAGCACGATCAGGAGGACATTTGGGGAGCCCGGCGAAGGGAAGCGGCCTGGTGCTCTGGCGCCGTTCTTTGATCCAGTCTCCCCCCAGAGCGTTGCCGCCAGAATCGGCACGAGACCGGCGACGACGGGGAAGCTGAACCGCAACAGCCGACGGCAGCCGGCGGCATGCCGCTCCAGCGTGGGGACCAGCCGTGCCGCGATCCCCAGCGTCACGACAAACCAGGCCAGACCGTGGATCCGCGGCAAGCCAACCAGGAGGAGCGGGAGCAACGTCAACGAGCAAAGCAAGCGAGGCGCCAGCCAGCTCACGTCGGCGGGGCCACGCCCAAACGAGGAGTTTCAAAACGACGCCCAACGCCAGGAAGAGGCACAGGTTGGTCAGCGGGATCAGCCACACGAAATGGCGGCTCATCTCGTAAAGGTGATTCGGATCGAACGTCCGCTTGCGCATGACGATCGTACCAACCTCGAGCAGTCCCGAGACCAGCCCGCACCACGCCGACAAGACCAGCACCGGAAATCGCCCCACTCGCTCCGAAGCAGGGTCCCCGACCGACGAGCCCTCCATACCGGATTTCCTCGCCCTCTCCAAATCTCCCTCCGAACCGGCTATCAGCGAGTTCCATGATAGCGCCGCCAGGCACTCCAACAAGCCATCCGGTAGGATGGATTGGATCATTTAACCCGATGCGAGATCGGACTGGATCGGTTGGCGACCACGTGCTGAAAACAGCATCCTGGTAGTAGAATCTGGTAGGTGATGCCGGCTTGGCGAGGCGTGAAGGAGGACCGTTGGGGATGGGGATGGCGGAGATCGCAGTCGAGACCAGAGCGGAGGGGACCGGCCGGCGGTCACGAGGGCGACGGGTGCTGCTCCTGGCGGTCGTGGCCGGGGCCTTGATCTGCGGCGGCTGGAAGATGGTGGGAACTCCGGCGCTATCGGCGGGCCATGGCCGAAATCAAGCAGGAGATCCAGGCCGGTCGCCACGGCCACGCCGTGCGGAAGCTGGTGGCGCTTTCGGCATGGAAGCCCGACTCGGATGAGGCGGCCTACTTGTTGGGAGTCTGCGAGAAGGCGAGAGGACAGGCCCAGGCAGCCTCCCAAGCTTGGGAACGGGTTCCGCCGGGTTCTCCTTTCGCTGCACGGGCGATTCAAGGGCGCATGGAGCTGCTCATCGAGCGGGGCCGGCTCGCCGACGCCGAGACGCTGATCACGCAAGCGATGTCCGATCCTCGGATCGACGGATCGGGCTTACGCCTGTTTCTCGGGCTGGTCTATTCGCTGCAAGGTCGCGTCGAGGAAGGGGAGCGGGTGATCGAGGCGTGCTGGGATCGCCTGAACGAGGCGGGCGAAGGGGCATCGGAGCTGGCCATTCTCTTGGTTCGCCTGCACATCCAGCTCCGGCGGGAGACTCCACCGGTCGAGGCGGTCCGCTCGTTCCTCGATCAAGTCACACGATCGGCCCCCGAGGACGATCGGGGCTGGCTGGGGAAAGCCAAGCTGGCAATCCGCGTCGGCATCGTACGACGAGGCCGCCCGCTGGCTCGAAGCCTGTTTACGGCGGCGTCCCGACGATATCCCGGTCTGGCGCGCCCGGCTGGACTGGGCGATGGCGACCCATCGCCTCGCCGATGTGCGGCAGGCGCTGGGGCATTTGCCGGTCGAGGAGTCAACTTCGGCCGAGGTCGAGCGATTGACGGCCTGGCTCGCCGCACATCGCGGCGATCTCGACTCGGAGCGGCGAGCGCGCTGGAACGCCTAATCGCGGTCGATCCCACCGACTTCGTCGCTTTCGATCGCCTGGTGGCGATCGCGGAAAAACGAGGCAAGGCCGACCGCGCCGGCGAACTTCGGCGCAAGAAGACCGAAATCGATCGACTCCTGGCGCGATACGAAAAACTTGACAAACGGAACCAGACGATCCGCGATGCTCGGGAAATGGCCAGCCTGGCCGAGCGGCTCGGCCGCCGGTTCGAGGCGAAGGTCTTTCTGACGATCGCCATCGCAACGGACCCGAACCAGCAGCCAAGTTCGCGACCAGCTCGTTCGGTCTAGCCAGGATGACTCTTCGAATCACGTCGCCGGGCAGGCACCCTGGCCGACCTGCTCGCCAAAGAGCTCGACGCCGCGGATCACACAACAACTCGTTGATGCTTTTTGTTCGACCGCGACGCGGACCCGACCCGATCATGCATCAACGGCGGACACCTGCCAGACCCTCAGACTAACCAGATCGAAGGTGCCGTCATGTGCCGGGGGTGTCTGGAAGAATCTCGTGGATGGTGGAAGCTCAATCCTTTAGTTTCGAAATCAAATCGGTTCGAGCGTCCTCGACCTTGGCAGACAGGCCGCTCGTGCCGGGGCTTTCATATTTCTTGGGAAGGGAGCTCTTGGCTACCTTGTTGGCCTTTGCCTGAAGTTCCTGTGGTATCATTGGCGACTTGGGCAGCTTGTGCTTGACGGCGAGTGCCTCCGAGTCGGATTTGAGTTTTGCTTCGTCGACCTCTCGTGCGGACACGGTCACCTTGTATTCGCCGGGCAGCGCCTCCATCATCGGGACTCAGGGTGGACAACGAGTACGATCCATTCTCGATGTGACCCGAGGCGCCCTGTTTGGCGGCGTCTTTCCCGAGTGGAATGAAGGTGATGTCCGCCTTAGGGACAGGTTCCCCCTTATAGGTCACTGTGCCCGAGACGGAGTAGCGGGTCCCGAGTCCGTCGTCGGACCAGCAGCCGAGCACGCAGAGCAAGGCCGGTCCCACCAAGAGAACGAGTGAGCACTTGACAACTGGAATTCGGTTGAGCATGGCGATTATCTTTCCTACCGATGATCATGGTACGTACATTCGCTGTGGATGACGGGAGAGCCTCGAAAGGAGCGTCTCGCGATGTCATACAACATCGCGAGCAATGCTCTCTCCGAGGCTCAACTTGACTGACTGGCAGCGTTTCGTTTCTGGATCGCCGTTTTGTCGGCAAGTTTGATCACAAAGAAACCCGATTGACGACTCGACTCAGTAGGAGTCGGAGCTGATCACCTCACCACCGGCCCGGCTGCCCAGCGCGTTAAACGTGAACGGGCTGATCGAGGCTTTGAGGAATTGGACGTGGCCGTCAGCTAGCAAGAAGTTCGCACCACCGGGATGCGAGCTCTTGAAACCTCGGGTCGAGTAGCTTTCCCGGCATGAAAAGTTGCAAGTGCCAAAGCCACCGCATGGGTTAGCGCCGGTGTTGTATAGACCCGTGAACAAATTTATCGGGATCACTGTGCTGGACCCGATTCCGGTATGTCCGTACATCTCGTTGTTGTTATCTTGCCAGGGGAGCACTTCACCAACGAGAATCGTATTGCTCATCCCGTCGGTGACACTCTGGATACTCGCGGTTTGCCCGGACCGATAGTCGGCGAAGCCGCGCATGCTACCAGTTTCGCCGCCGTAGTTGACCACGTTCGTCGTGCCCCAGAATCCGTTGTACCCTCTCCGTTGGATCACGCCAGCGGTCAGAGGCAGCACATCTTCCCAGGGAGTCGGCGCACAGCCCAGGGGCGTGATAGCGTAGTTGTCACCGTAGCTCATATTATAGTTGGTGGTCGGAACCGCGGTGGCGCCGCCGCTGGGATTGGGCGGGGGACCCATCACGCTGTAGGTGCCAGCGTATCCGTAGGGGGTAAACCCGGTATTCTTGCCATCCGATGGGCATTGGTAAACGGTGATGAGGGTGTACCAACCCGTTGCCCACGCCGCGCCGGCGGTGTCCTCTTGGAGCATAAAGTTGAACGAATTGTAGACGTTCATTTGCTCGAGCTCGGGCAAGATCATCGGCGCGCCAACTCAGTTTGGCGTCCCAAGCCCAAGTATCGCCGGGCGGTTGGGCCGATATTCCCGGCACGAATAGATTCACTCGGTCGATGTAGTTATGGATGGCAAGACCGATTTGCTTCAGATTGTTGGTGCACTGGGCCCGCCTCGCCGCCTCGCGGGCCGACTGGACGGCCGGCAAGAGAAGGGCGATCAAAACCGCGATAATTGCGATAACCACCAGCAACTCGATCAGTGTGAAGCCACGATTACTCCGGCTTCGTCTCATAGAACTCTTCATAGCCGCTCCTCTCAACAAACGATCGATGGGGAATAAACTGGGATCAAAACAACGATATCCCGAAGATTTAGACGAAGTCGTCAAGCCTCTGGGACAAACGACGACGAGAAACAACCTCGTCGTAACACCACGCTAATCGCGCCAAGTCCGCCTCCGCAGTCCAACAAAAGCTCGATGAGCGAAAAGCATGGCGAAGCTTCGAAATCGAGAATGACGGTTTCGGTTTTTATTCTTAAGTTTGGTTAATAGTTGGTTAATGCGTGTAAGATCCTGGCTTGAGCAAGCGCACTTTCCACCTTGTTCCGGAGGAACCAGCAACCTTGAGAGAGGTGCCCAGTCCCAACCAAGGCGTGAAGGCAATCGACTTAGCAGCTAGAATGAACCCTGAGTGTATGGCGACCCGCCCCCCGGGGTCAAGTCCCCGGTAATTTCTGAAGGATCTTTATATTCGGATTTTAAAGGTTTTTGATGACCGAGCTACTTTTTTGCGGAATTCCGCGTCGACGCGTCATTCACCGCGTGCGAACAGTTGATGAATGCGACGGTGACCGGATTGCAACGCCTTTTCATCTTCATCACCGCCTCAATCGACTTGGCAGAAGCGGTGGATTTCGACGGCGTCACCGGGAATTGAGAGTGAATCAATAGTTGTCAAAACGAACCGGCCCACAGGCGCGGACTCCCCAGAGAACGCTGTTTGGCCACGGAAGCGACCGGTCTTCGCCAGATTCCGGCTCGGCGACGCCGGACATGATCAAGGAATCAGATTGTTGCATGTAATAACTGAAGCACGATCTGCCGAGTGGATCGATTCGATCACCAAGCCATTGGATCAGCGCAGACGACCGGCCCACTCGGTGCGAGGGGATCAGAAGCATACCGATTTCTGATCGTTGAAAAGGCGATCATAACCAAGCCAATCACTTCAGTCAAGTTGCTAACTGGAACTCGATTGGAATTCCGTTGTAACGATCTCGGAACCGAGGTTTTCGCTTGATTTTCAAGGTGTTTTGCGAACGATCTGAGAGGCGCCTGCGATCTCGGCGAATCTGACGATTTGCTGGCGGTCGCTGGCCTGATGCCTGAGATCAAGGAATCACCACACTCCTCAGATCGAGGAAGGGAGGGATTGGATCCCGTGGAATCATCTGAGTCCGGATCGAAGCCGGTGCACGGCGTGTTGTCCGACGCCTCGGCGACCTTCCCAGTGAGTCACGACGGCGATCGACCGCGCCCACACCACCAGATCTGGGCGATCGCTCTGGCGGCTGGTCTCGGGGCGGGGCTCCTCTCCTTTATCGGCGGTGAACTTGCCTCCGACGCTTTCCAACCTCGGTTATTCAAGGTCGAGGGCCCCGGGATGGTTTCGATGCAGCCATCGGTGGAATCGCAGAACGCCGCCGACTTGAAAAACGCGGCACTTGCTTTCGCCATCCTTGGCTGCGTGACAGCACTGGCGATGGGATTCGCGGGCGGCGTTGCTGGCCGTTCATTCGGCCGCGGCGCGATGGTCGGGCTCGGAGCTCAGGCGGCTGGATCGCTGGTCGGATCGCTCGCAGCACTGGTTCTCCTTCCCCTTGTCAGTCAACGTTTTTGGGAGGGTACGAACGAAGCCGTATGGCCGCTCGTGATCCACGCCGCCATTCTGGCGGCGATCGGCGCTGTGGACGGCCTGGCGTTCGCGATCGGCATGGGTTGCCGGCGATCTCTTGTTAGGGCCGTCGCAGCGACGAGCGTCGGCGCCTTACTGGCTGCGGCTATCATCCGACTTTTCGATGTGTGCTTCTCCGCCGATTCCGCCCAGATGAATCCGGTCGCGAGTTCATCCGTTCCGCGCTTCGTGGCGATGCTTGTACCCAGCTTACTGATCGCGGTCGGCGCGGCAACAGCGACCGTGGGAAGTGTACGCCTTCGGCAATCACCTGGCTCCGATTGCTGAACGAAATGGCGCTTGCGTGATTCTGGGACGGTTCACGCATTTGTCGCACCAAGGCCAGACTTGCGCGTGAGGAAAAAACGGTGCTCAGAGAGCACCCTACGACGACGGCGTCCCGTAATCGCGCAAGTCCATTTAGGGAATCGTTGCGGCTCCATTTAGGGAATCGTTGCGGCATCGGCTTCAGAATTTCGTGGGGGTTTGCCCATATAGACATCCGTGTCAGGATGTTGTTTGGTCCATTCCTTCCATGTCGTCAGGGTGGGAGTGAGCGTCTGGTAAGGTATGACGGCTGGACTCTCGCCCGGTGTCAGTGAGTGGCCCGATTTCTGGTAATACAGATTCCCGGCGAGTTTCAAGATCATCTCATCATTGAACGTTCCGCTGACCTCGACGTTTAAAGGCTCGGAACCTCCGGGGTCGGTATAGACCCTCACGCATCTGGTCAGGTTGCAGTAAGCGACCGACACCGGCGCACCGCCGATCATATCGTTGACGAGGTGTCCGCTCTTGCCCTCGAACGACGAAAACCGGTACGCCCGGGCTTTGCCACCTGCCACGACGCCGATCACCATCTCCTCAGGCGGCAGCTTGGCCGTCTCAGCAGCCTGGGTCGGAGGACGCAGGATCGGCTGCGCCGAGTTCTTCTGCCAGGATGCGCCTGGTCGCTGCATCGGTGTCATCCGCGCCTCATCCGCCCGGCGCACCGCACGCTCGGATGCAACGATCCGCACGATGACCAAAGCCTGGATTGCCAGTACCGCGGAAAGCCCAATATTCGGGATCCAGCGATTCCACGATCCAAAACACCTCACCGCGGGTTCCCTCGATTTAGCAGCAAATGTTCGCGCGTGACCCGTGTCAAGTCTGATCTAACGGCTGTTCTCAATGATTGTTTGGCGGTTTGACAGCCTTGTCAACTGCAGGTTAAACTAATGAATTGGGACACGGTCGGAGGGTGGAATAATCGGGCTCGGGCGGTCCGAAGCGTTGGTTTGCTCCCGGGGCCTGACAGGTCGGACGGCCTGGACCGTCGAGTGCTCCCAACGAGCTTTTGAGTAGGGACGTCTCGGGGAGGAGTAGCGATGGGCATTTGGCTCAGGATGATCGCTGGGGTGATTCTTTGCGGAGCGATCGTGTTGGGGATCGTCGTGTTCATGGCTGGGTCGAGGTCGTCGCGGGCGACGGCCGAATCGTCGCAGGCGACCGCTGATGCTCCTCGGAAGGTTGCGGCCTCTTTGGAGGTCTCGACGCTGGACCCGCTTTCCTTAATCGCGACCTTTCCGGATCCCAATGCGCCCGGGACATTGAAGGGGGTTTTCCTCGACAGCGTACGTTTCGACACCGGCGTTTACTCGACGGCCGCGGAGTTCACCGGCCCGAGGAGGGACGAGGGCTCGCTGGAGGAGCTCTCGCAGTCAATCCTGAGTCGGTACGCGCGAGGGATGTCGACCTGGGGAGCAAGGGCCGATCGCCTCTCGGTCAACACGGCCTCCGCTGGCGAACAGGCGATCGAGGCTATCCAAATCTGGCGGGACCTCGCCTTCCTCGAGATGTACGAGGGGAATTTCGCCAAGGCCGCGCCCTGGCTCGAGCGAGCTCTGGAGCTGAGCCGGGCGCCGGGCGTACCGGCGCCGGACAGAGCCTCCGTGCGCGCCCTGTTGGGGATCGTCGCACTCCGCCACGGCGAGGTGGAAAACTGCGTGGCGTGTTGCGGGCCGTCGAGTTGTATCTTTCCGATCGCCCGCGACGCCGTCCACTTGCAGCAGGCGGGCTCGCGCGAGGCGGTCCGGCACTTCTCGGCCTATCTCGATGAGTGGCCGGGCGACCTGAGGGTCCGTTGGCTCCTGAATCTCGCTTACATGACGCTGGGCGAATACCCGCGGAACGTGCCCCCAGCGTACCTGATCCCGCTCGACCGGTTCCGCTCGAAGATCGACGTCGGCCGATTCGCGAACGTTGCCTCTCAGGCGGGTTTGGGCTCGCGGGGCCCGACCTTGGCCGGCGGCAGTCTGTTCGATGATTTCAGCGGGGACGGTCTTCCCGACCTCTTTACCACGTCCATCGATGCGGATCGCGGGAGCTCGCTGTTCGTGAACCGAGGCGACGGCACGTTTGAGGACCGGTCCTCTCAGGCGGGGCTCGACCGACAGATCTACGCCTTGAATGTAACCCGGGCCGATTTTGACAACGACGGCAACCTCGACGTCCTGCTGCTGCGCGGGGCCTGGGAGAAGCCAGCTCGGATGTCGCTGCTGCGGAACAAGGGGAGCGGGATCTTCGAGGACGTGACGATCGCCAGTGGATTGGGTGAGCCGATCTCCTCCGAGTCGGCTGCCTGGGGAGATTATGACAACGACGGTCTGGTCGACGTCTTCGTCTGCGGAGAATACGCGGTGGACCGGGCCGCCGGTCTCAACTCTCAACCGGATCCGCGCAACCGGTGCCGGCTTTACCGCAATCTCGGTCATGGCCGATTCGTCGATGTCGCGGCTGCGGCCGGGGTCCTTAACGAAAGATATGCCAAGGGCGCGGTCTGGGGCGACTATGACAACGACGGCCGGCTCGATCTCTTCGTCTCCAGTCAACATGGCCAACCCGGCCGTCTCTACCACAATGACGGCGACGGGAACTTCCAGGATGTCGCTGAGGAAATGGGGATCGCCCACCCATACCCCTCGGGCGACGCCGCCACGAGTTTCCCCTGCCTGTTCTTGGATTATGACAACGATGGCCGGCTCGACCTCTTCATCAACGACTGGAAGCCGAACCAGGCGGAGGTCATCGCCGGCTACCTGGGCCTCCCCGTGCATATTTCCAGCCCACCGCATCTGTTCCACAACCTCGGGACCGAGGGCTTTCGCGACGTGAGCGGGGAGGTCGGCCTCGATCGACCCGCCCCGACAATGGCGGTGAACTGCGGCGATATCGACAACGATGGCTATCTCGATCTCTATCTCGGCTCAGGCTGGATGTCGTACTCGGGCCTGGCGCCCAACCGGATGCTCAAGAACGTCGATGGTCGACGGTTCGAGGACGTGACCGACTCCAGCCGCACCGGCCACCTCCAGAAGGGGCATGGCGTCTCGTTCGCCGATTACGACGGCGATGGCGATCTGGACCTCTTCGCGGTCCTCGGCGGCGGTTATCCGGGCGACAAGGGCTTTAGTGCCTTGTTCCAGAACCCGGGCCAGGGAAAGCACTGGCTCCAGGTCAAACTCGTCGGCACCCGGACCAATCGCGAAGCCTTGGGGGCCAGGGTCCGGGTCGACCTCGAGGGGGACCATGGCTCGTCGCGGTCAATTCACCGCATGATCGGGACGAATGGCAGCTTCGGCGGCAACTCCCTGGTCGAGACGGTCGGCCTCGGGGATGTGAAGGCGGTCGCTCGCTTGGTGGTGAGCTGGCCGACCAGTCAAACGGTCCAGACGTTTCCCAACGTGGCCGCCGACCAGGCCATCACCATCACCGAAGGGTCCGACTCGTTTCAGGCCGTCCGCCCGGCGCGGCTGCCGACGACGAGCTCGACGCGGTGAAGCACGAGGCGGCGGGGCGGTAATCTCTTTCGCGCGTGAGCCGGGCCGAGTCGGATTGAGCGGGAAAGCGTCGGTCAGAGGCCCGTCATTCTCTCGCTGTGCGCAGTTCGCGAGTACGCCGATATCGGTCTCCTCCTCATCTCGTCGAGCGCGTCTTTTTTGTTACAATCGTTGTTAGAGGGGAGGTTGACGAAGCGACATCGGGGGGCTTGCGACGCTCGAAGGTCGATTGCCCTGCTTCGTCGAAATCCATAGTGCAAACAATGAGGGTTATGTGATGAACGAAGGCCCAACTTCCTCGGCTGGCAAGTCGATCCTGGCCCATGCGGTGACGGTATTGGTGACGCTCGCGCTGGTGCTGGCTCTTTTCGGCGACCGTCCTGCGCGAGACGGCGGTCGCCACTGGTCCAGATTCCGGCGGTGTTCCCCCAGCCGGATCCTCCTCTCCCTCAGCCGGTTTCACCGACTTTCGTCTCGTCTCCTCCGCAGATTGACAATGACCAAGCTCCCGCTCCGCCGACCGATGTTCTCAAGGACCTCGACCCGGACGAGCGCAAGAACGTCCTGGTTTATGCCGCGGCGAACAAGAGCGTAGTCAACATCACCACTGAATCCGAGGTCTCCGGCGTCTTCGGCGACGAGACCTCGACCGGAACGGGCTCGGGCTTCATCATCGACAAGCAGGGCCATGTTCTGACCAATTTCCACGTTGTCCAGGGGGCCAATTCCGTTCGCGTGCGGCTGTTCGACGGCTCGGCGCATGAGGGCCAAGTCATCGGTTTCGATGCGTCGAACGACGTGGCCGTGCTCTTGATCCGGGTGCCAGCCGACAAGCTGTTTCCGCTCTCGTTCGGTGACTCCTCCAAAGTGATGGTTGGTCAGAAGATTCTGGCCCTCGGCAACCCATTCGGCTTGGAGCGGACATTGACCTCGGGGATCGTCAGCAGCCTCGAGCGTTCGCTCAAGGCCAAGAACGGGCGGACGATCAAGGGCATCATCCAGACTGACGCGGCGATCAACCCGGGCAACTCCGGTGGCCCGTTGCTCAACTCGAAGGGCAACGTGATCGGCATGAACACGGCGATCGTCAGCAATGTCGGCCAGTCAGCGGGAATCAGCTTCGCCGTCCCGATCAACGCGATTGCGCGAATCCTCCGGCAACTGATCGAGAATGGCAAAGTCATCCGAGCCGACCTGGGGATCGCGCGGGTGTATGCCACCGGGGAAGGACTGCTTGTGATCACGATGGTGGACGGAGGACCCGCCGCGCGAGCCGGCATCCAGCAGGCAAAAATACGAGTCGAACGGTTCGCGTCGGGATACGTTCGACGAAGCCTCGACCCGGACTCCGCCGACCTGATCGTCGCCATCGAGCACAAGCGAGCGCGCACCGTCGAGGAGCTCCTGACCGAGGTCGAAAAGCACCGTCCCGGTGAGACGATTCGCGTCACGGTGATCCGCGACGGCGAGCCGAAGGACATCCGGGTCCAGCTCGGTGAGTCGTGAAGTGTCAGATGGGAATGCATTCCGCGCTTCCGTACCTGAGCCGGCCTGCCGGCACCGTTTTGGTTGGTCGCCTTGCGCTCGGGCAGGCCGTTTGAGAGGTACGTTGTGAACGACGGGACGATCGACAAGGCTCAGGCTTACCATCTCCAGGGGCGTCTCGCTGAGGCAGAGGCTCTTTATCGCGCGGTCTTGCAGTCGCGGCCAGATGCCCTTCGGGCGCTGGAGGGACTCGGCGTCCTGGCCTTTCAGCAGGGGCGAGCTGAGGAGGCGGCGGCCCTGTTTGCCCGCGGCGTGAGGATCCGGCCAGATTCGGTTCGCTTCCAGGCCAACTTCGGTGAAGCTCTTCGAAATCCTGGGTCGACTCGATGAGGCCCTCGACCACCTGCGCAAGGCGTTAGCCCTAGATGGCGCATTCGCTCAAACGTGGAACAGCCTCGGCCTGCTGGCCTACGACCAGCGGCGTTTCGCCGACGCGGAATCCGCTTGCCGCGAGGCGATCCGGCTGAACCCTCGGTTCGCGGCGGCGTACGTCAATCTGGGTAACGCCCTCGAGGCGCTGCACCGCTCGGTCGATGCGGTCCAGGCGATGCGGACGGCCTTGCGGATCGAGCCCGACAATCACCTCGGGCTTACCAATTTGGGCCAGATCTTGGTCGATTTCGGTGACCCCGACCTGCTTGATGAAGCCGAAGCACTGTGCCGGCGCGCCGAGGCCCTGTCGCCGCAACTTCCGCAGGCGCCGAAAACCTGGGGAAGGTTCTCCGCCGCAAGGCCGGTTCGAAGAGGCTTTAGCGTGCTACAAGCGGTCCCTCAAGCTGGACCCCCGCCGCGCGATGCCGCTTCATTACATCGGGCAACTCCTTCAGGAAGGAGGACGGTACGATGAAGCCGCCCGGCTCTACGAAGCGGCGCGAGCCATCGAGCCGGGCGAGCGCCGGTTCCTGCTCGATCTCGGCGCGCTATCAGCCGCTCGCGAGCAGCACGACAAGGCCGCCGAGCATTACCGATTGGCCGTCTCACTCCACCCCGAATGCGCCGAGGCTCATCACGGCCTGGGACTGGCGTTGTTGGACCAGAGCCGGCTCGACGAGGCCGAGCAGTGCTTTCGCGAGGCATTGCGAATCGACCCGAGCCTGGTGGCGTCGTGGGTCGCGCTGGCCCGGCTTCAGTCGGAGCAGGGCGACTTCGAGCTGTCCTGCCAGTCGGCACGGTCGGCCCTGGCTGTTCGGCCCAAGCTGGCGGACGCCTACTGGCGACTGGCTCTGAACCTCAAAGGCCGGTTGCCCGACGCCGACGTGCGGACGATCGAGGGGTTGCTTAACCACAGGTACTTGTCACCGGTCGTTCGTGCCGGGATCCACTTTGGCCTGGGTGCGGTGCTGGATGCGCGCGGTCTTTATGAGCGGGCCGCCGCCTGCTTCGAGATTGCCAATAAACTCCAGGCTTCCGTCAGGGCCGCCAAAGGTCAGGCCTACGACCCCGACCTGCATTCCAAGTTCGTGGACCGGACGATCGCGACGTTCACTCCCGAATTTCTCGACGCCCGGCGTGGCTGGGGCGATCCCGATCCGCGGCCGGTTTTCGTCGTCGGCATGCCCCGGTCGGGAACGACCCTGGTCGAGCAGGTCCTCGCTTCTCACCCCCAAGTTCATGGCGCGGGCGAACTGCCGGATCTCCACAACATTTTTCAGGCACTTCCGGAGGTCGTCGGCCAGTCCGCCGAGAATGGCTTCGACGCTTTGAATGCCCTCAGCCCGGATTCGGCAATACGCGTGTCCAGGCGCTATCTCGAGCGGCTCGACACGCTGGCGCCTTCCACGGCTACCCGAGTGGTCGATAAGATGCCCGACAACATCCGGTTTCTGGGCCTCATCGCCTTGCTTTGGCCGAGCCCGAGTCATCATTTGCCACCGAGAACTTCGCGATATCGCGGTGTCATGCCGCCAAACGGACTTCGCCGCGATCCGGTGGACGAATGATTGGGAACACATCGCCAGCCGATTCGCCGATCATCAGCGAATTGTCGCGCACTGGCGACAGACCAGGCCCGTGAAGTGGCTTGACGTGCGCTACGAAGACATGGTCGGCGATCTGGAAGGCCAAGCGCACCGCCTGATCGATTTTCTGGGTCTCGAGTGGGACCCAGCCTGCCTAGCGTTCCATTCGACCAGGCGCGCGGTACGCACGGCCAGCCAGATGCAGGTCCGCCAGCCCATCTACTCCAGTTCGGTCGGCCGTTGGAGAAACTATGAGTCAATGCTTCAACCCTTGCTTCAGGCGCTCGAGCAGCGGGGAGTTAGCCTGGGGTGATGAAACGACGGTTCTGCACAAGCTCTGAGTTCACTCCGATTTCGGTGCGCTCTTTTCCCCCCCTTGCGAAGGGCGGGTTAGGGGGGGTGGTCCCGGCGGAACCATGGCCTGGTACGCGGGTCCCGAGCTGCTGGGCCTTGCGGAATTGCCGGCTTGGCCGAGCATGTTCGTTATGCCCTGTCCACCCCCCCGAACCCCCCCTTCGCAAGGGGGGGAAAGGGCTCGCTCGCATTGTCATTCGATCGCGCGCACCAAAAACACGCGTCTCGAAACCGTCCCGCGAGCACGTCGACTTGGTGCTTGGTTCGAAACAAACGATGGCGGCATGCCTCCGCGAGGAACCATGCCGCCATCTGTATCAGTGTTGTGCGAAGCTAGCGTGTCTTGATCGCGTCACACATTGCCCACGAATCCAGTTTGCCGCCTCGCACGGGTTATCAATATTGGCCCGAGGCCTTGCCCGGCGACTTGGGGCGCGGGCCAAGCCTTGGCCGGAGCCTGGGGCGCCGGAAGGATCTTGGCCGGAGCCTGCGGAGCCGGGGTAACCTTGCTAGGCGCCCAGGGAGCCGGAGCAATCTTGCTCGGAGCCTGGGGAGCCGGCATGATCTTGCTCGGAGCCTGAGGAGCCGGATAAGCCTTGGACGGAGCCTGGGGAGCCGGCATGATCTTGCTCGGAGCCTGAGGAGCCGGCATGATCTTGCTCGGAGCTTGCGGAGCCGGAGAAACCTTGGACGGAGCTTGAGGAGCCGGCAAGATCTTGGCCGGAGCCTGAGGAGCCGGCATGATCTTGGCCGGAGCCTGGGGCGCCGGGAGGATCTTGGCTGGAGCTTGCGGCGCCGGCGTCAGCCTTTACGGGCGCCTGGGGTTGAGGCAAAACCTTACCTGGGTATTGCGGGCTCTGGCCAGACAATCCCAAGGCAAGAACTAATACCACACTGGTCATCGCGATGTCCTCTTGTGAAGAGTGAGGATGTCGGTCGACGTCTCGATCGAGTCGGTGAGCTAACATTCCCCTGATGGTTCGGTACGGCCGATGTTGGAAAACGTCCGAATGCCAACACCACCGCTGCCGTTTTGGTTCGCTCGCCGAACGCCCCAAAAGCGTCATCGAGTGAACCCGTTCTCCAACTCACGCTAGAGAACTTATCACGAAGGCCTCGGCACGGTGGCGGAAGCCTCAAGCCGGTCATCTTGGCCGACTCTCGCTCTCCACCCCAGGGGTGGCCAATGCAGGTTATCGGCATCCTACTTCCCATCGTTGAGTGAACTTGAGAAAATCGAGAAGTTGCCGGCTTGACGAACTCTAGGGGCTTTGACGAGTTTCAAGAGACTTGGTTGAATGACTCGGGAAATGATATCCACCCAACCGGCGTTCGAAGCCGAACCAACATGGGGTATCTGGGAGGCGGCGCGTCCATGGGATGAGTCAGCGGTTCGTCGCGTTCGGGATTGGAAAGTGAACCGAGGGGCTCAAGCGTCGGTGCGATCTCGAGAGTATCACTCTACACCGGTATCGGGGGGGCGGCATGCGTATTGGCAACTGGCTCGGCGGGTTCGTGATCTGGGCGCTGGTGGCCACGATCAGCGTGGCGGCCAACGCAGGCGTCACGGCGGTCCCGTTGGGAGGATCATTGGACGGGCAGTCCGGCGAGCAGTATTACGGAGTCTATGTTCCGACGCGATTCGGAGGCGAATTGAGCATCAAAGCGACGGACGGTAAGGTCGTCCAGCTCAAAAAAGATCCCAATGGCGCGGAGCTGACCAACGGGCACGACATTGGTTTTGATCAGCAGGGTTGGTATACCTTCAAAATCGAGGGAGCAAAAAAGCCCTATACGGTGGAAACGACGTTCGTTCAAGTCGCTCAGAGCGCGAAGAAGCCCTGGAACTTCTATTATTGGCCCACCAAGGCTGACTCTATCCACGAGCCGTGGGCGGGCGGCAACGGGCGGGTTGATACGATGTCGATTCCGCCGGGCAGCGACGATCAGATGATTGCCAGACCGGCGCTTATATTCCTCCAGGGCAGGATATCGTGCTGGCCGGGCCCAATGGGCTGCTCGAGACCCAGCCGCTTCCTGGCGACGACGCGACCTGGTTCCCTAACCTTTATGACGACCTCACCTGGCTCGGTCCCGACAAGGAGAACGGCGGCCGGACTACGATGTTTCAGACCCAGTCACCGCTGCTCAAGTACGACCAACTATTCAACACGTCAGCGCGACAGTGGGAAGCGGCTTACAGTCAGAATAAGGATATCTCGCGCTGGCCTGGCCATTGCCTGGGAGGCGCGGTCGCCTCCATCCTCATGAACGAACCGGTACCGGCGCCCTGGTCAGGGATGACCAAGGACGAATTGAAGGCGCTCTGGGCGGAGCTCGGTGAGAATCACTACAACCACCGCATCGGTGATTATGCCAACGACATCCCACCCGGACCGCCAAGGCCCGGCTTCGACGCCTGCGACTACAAGGTGCCCCGCGTGCACGCCATGCTAGAAACCCATATCCGCGGCGAGAAAAAGACGCTACTGGCCAACCTGCGAGCGTTCCCTCCGCGCGGAACGATCAACGAGGTGTGGAACCACGGGGTATACAAATACATCGCCACCTATCACGCGATCCCAAACCGTGGCCCACGCGCTGTGAAAATCTCGCTGGAGCTGCACGCCAATTCAGGCTCGATGCTCAACGGCCAAGATGACAAGGATCGGGTTGTGAACTACGAGTACAGCCTGGTTTACGGTCTCGACGGCCAGGTCGACGAAACGAACCCCTATGCGGCGGACTGGATCTCGGTGGGCGGTGAAGCCCAGTACGCTCCACTGAACATCCTGCAATTGGTCGAATCGCAGTGGGGGGGCCACAACCCTCAGGTGACCCTGGCGAACGTTCGCATGATCGACCTGGCCAACGGCGGCGTCAGCAGCCGCGGTCGGTTCGCTGACAGGGCCCCGGACTTCCGGTCAGTCGCCCAGTTTGAATCCGGCCGACCGCGGATGATTGCCAATAACTACGAGGAGATCGAACGGCCGGCTCCCCGGTTCGGCGGGTTCTTCCGCGCCTTCTTCGGCGGCAACTAACTCAATCGATTGACGTGATTTCGGAAGGGCAGCCGCCCTTCCGGACTCGTCGCCCCCATCTTTGTCAATGAGAGGCTCTCCGCCGATCCGCCTTGGCCCGACTCGGAGTCCGGTTCCTACCGGCAACTCCCCGTCGGGCTTTCGCGTTTTCTGGCGGACGCTGAGCCTTCCGGTTCACACGATTGTGACGTCTGCTCAACCAGATCGACCGCGTGGGCTTTCGGTTTCGTTATTTTCGTCACGGCTGTTCAAGTTTCGCGAGTCTCCCAGACGATGAAACCAATCGAATGGCGCGGCCGCTCTGCGTGGCCATCGATCAAAATGGCATGGCGGGCGTCTCAACGGCTGAAAACCGAGAACGGGAAACGCAACCTGAACGGCGACGAGCGCAAGGGGTGCAGCGATGATCCAAACCGATGCTCTCCCAATGAGGCCGAGTGTTCGAGCCGAACGATCGGTTCCGAGTTCGCTCGCCGTATTGATTGAGGTGCCGGACGTCAAGGCTTCTGGGCCGTCGCGTGGGCGAAGGCGGGTTGCGGACCCTCAGCACGATTGGCGCCGGTTATCCCGTCCGTCGAGGCGCCGGCTCCGCCGTGAAGTGCGAGTGGCCGGCTGTACGTTGTTGGCATTCTTACCGCTGGTCTGTGTGTGCACACTGGGATGGCTTAGTAGCCGGTCGAATCAGGTGCTCGCGGCCTCAATCTCGAACGAGACGGCCGGATCCCAAGTCCAACTTACCGTTCAGGACCGAATTGAGCGCGCCAGCCGGCCAATTCCAACTTTACGGTAGGAGATTCGCTTAGCCTCCCCTCGGTGGTCGTGCTCACCATCGAGCCTCCGGTCGTCGGACCAGCAGTTGACAGGGAGGTCCCCGTCGTCCTCCCCGGGTACGTTTTGCCCGACGACAGCCTTCAGGAGTCGTCGCATGAGGGAAGTTGACGAGGCACTGGCGCGGGCTTACGCTCAGCGGGATCAAGCGGATCCACCCCAAGGTGTGCCGCCGGCGCCTCACTGGCCGGCCCGTGCGCCGCGACCGAGTTCGAGTGCGACGGTTCCGCCTCCCACTCAGCCGGAAGCCGGTCCGGCGATCGAGCTGCAATGGCCGGCGATCGTACTGACCTTGGAACGGCAATGGGGAGACCGCTTTGAGCAAATGGCGGACCGCCTGCTGTCGGCTCGAAATCGGCAAGACCTCAAGGTGATCCTTTTCACCAGTTGCCATCGCGCCGAAGGCCGAACGACACTCGTTCTGACCCTGGCCCGCGCTCTGGCCCGCCGGCCGTTTCGCACCTTGTTGGTGGATGCTGACCTCACTGGCCCGATGCTGGCTCGGCTCATGGGCCTTCGCCCTGACGTCGGGCTCGACGATGTGGTCGAGAGTGGCCAGGCACTTTCGGACGCCCTAATTGACGCGGCCGACGATCATCTGGGCATCTTGCCGATGCGGAGCGCATTGACGCGTCCGCGCGATTTCCTGGCGAGCCCGGCGTGGACGTGCGTCTTGGCGCGGTTGCGCCGTGAGTATGACTTGATCCTGGTTGACGGCGGCCCGCTCTTCAACGGCTTGAGCGCGACGGTGCTGCATCGCTCGGTCGATGCCGCCGTGCTGGTTCATCACCGGGGCGTGACCGGAGAGCGCGCGATCCTTCGAGCTCGTGAAGTGCTCGACGCGGGGGGGGTGCCGCTTCTGGGTTTGGCCGAGACGTTCGTCTGAGCCCTGGGGGATATGCCGTGTACGAAGCCGCACTTCGGCCTGGTCCGTCCGCCATTCGGCGAAACGGTCAGTCCGACCGCCTATGTGGCGGCGCCGAGTCGGGACGCCGTGCTGCGACGTCTACGTTACGCGCTCGAGCACGGCCAAGGACCAGCCGTCCTTTTCGGTCCGCCAGGCTCTGGTAAGACGCTTTTGGCCCGCAAACTGGCGAGCGAGCTGCGTGGACCAGCGGTCCACGTGACCTTCCCGGCGTTATCCTCAGCCGAACTGGTCGCCTATCTCGCCGATGAATTCGGCGGCTTGACCGCTCCCCCCTCGTCTCTGAATGGAGCCCTTCGGCATTTGCGCGACCAATTGGCAGCGCTCGTGGCGCGGGGCGAGCGGCCGCTCTTGGTCGTCGATGAGGCCCACTTGATCGAGGATGTCGCGACGTTCGAAACGCTGCGACTCTTGCTCAACTTCGCGACCGCCGGACCGTCTGATCTCTCGCTCATGTTCGTCGGCGGCGCTGAAGTCCTGCTTGCGTTGCCGGCTGGCCTGGCGGACCGGCTGGCGGCGCGCTGCCTGCTTGGCCCGCTGACTGAAGCGGAGTCGTCAACCTATATCATCGGCCGAATCAAAGACGCCGGCGCCAGACTCCTTTGTTCACGCCGGAAGCCCTGTCCGCGTTGCACCGCGCCGCCGACGGCCTGCCCCGTCGCCTTAACCATCTTGCCGACCTGGCCCTGCTGATTGCTTATGCCCAGGACCACCCTATTGCCGAGGAGCGCGACGTGGCTATCGCAGCCCGAGAATTCGAACGCGACCTGGCCGCCTAAGGCCGAACGATCGACCGAAGCGAACGATTTCCCCATCGGATCTATACTTTACGCGGCCATCAGTGAGACAACAAACCGCCGAAGGGCGGGCGCTGGTTACGGCCTTTCGGGCTGTGCAGAGTATTCCGGTTGTGCCAACGAATTCCGGCGGACGAACGGCTCGCCGAGCAGCCGATTGTGCCGATTCACGACGCTTGAAAAGCGCACACACTTTGTCGGGTCGAGAAACAGCCATTCGGCTACATCTGATGACAGGCCTGAGACTTACGTGTGACACAGGAATAATCGGAACCTCGGCGATCAGCCGTAACGTTCTGCTTCCCTTGTGGTTATGTGTGACACAGGCATAATCGTTAAATTTGGTAATCTGAAGATGATTGTGATGTATCTCCCTGTGAGTCAAGAAGATACGTGTGACACAGGAATAATCGGCAAAACTCGACCCGAGAGCGTATTCTTCCGTATCTCGTTATCAACGGGTGAGTTACATGTGACGCAGGAATAATCGTTACAGTTGTCCGATCCATAATACGCTACTGGAGTTGGAGTTAGGTGTGGCGCCGGTATAACCGGACATCCCAGGAGCCGCCAACGGGATGCGATTCGCTTGGCGTGGCCGCTCGAAAGTCGCGAATAGGCCGTGAGCGAGGGCGCGGGCGGCGAGGACCGATGCCGGCCGTTCGATCGGATGGTCGCACTCAAACGGCGTGATGGTTAATACGGCTCGCGGAAGCAAAGCCGCTCTTTAGGTCCCCAGGGTGACGAGGCCCGCCCAGGCCGGTGCCAAGAGACGGGTACCTTGACGATTCGAGCCATGTCCCGGTGGCTGCGTCCTGAGTATAATATCCGTCGGACTCATGCGAGCCGTCCAAGGGAGCTGAAAACGATGTCGACTCCGACCAACTACCCCCACATCGAGAAACGCGCCGAAGGTAAAGTTTGGTTGACTGGAGCGCAAACGAAGGTTATCGAGGTCGCACTGGATCGTTTGGCTCACCACTGGGATGCCGATGAGATCCAGCGCCAGCACCCGCACCTCACGCTAGGACAAATTCACAGTTGCCTGGCCTATTATCACGACCATCAGGAGGAAATGGATCGAGCCATCGATGAACAGTTGCGTGCGGTCGAGGAGCTTCGGGGACAACAGGGTGAATCCATTTTGCGAGCCAAGATCAAAGCTCGCGGGCTTGCCTCTGAAGCCATCTACGAGAACGGCGTGCTTAAGCCGGCCCAGCCGCTGCCGTTGCAGGAACACGAAAAGGTGCGGATCAGCCTGGACGCGGCGGTGAGCCACGTGCGCCGATCGGCTGGTTTGATCGGCTGGACGGGCAGCCAGGAAGATGCCGACTTCGTCGCTCTGAGTCCTGAGCTTGATCCACAGGAAGACGTATGATTTACGCCGACTTGCCCGCCGGTGCGACTGTCTTTCTGGACGCCAGCGTATTCATCCACCACTTCGAGCCGAATGCCCTCTACGGCCTGCCCGCCACCGAATTCCTCGAGCGTGTCGAAAACCAAGAAATCGTCGGCGTCACAACCACGCACGTCCTGAGTGAGGTGGCTCATCGGCTGATGACGATCGAAGCCATGCAGGCGTTCGGCTGGCCGCGCGCCGGCATCTAACCGAAGGACATGGGTGGCAATCTCCTACTGGGCAGTTGGGATGCGGCTACAATGAATGGAAATGCCATGACCGGGTTGCGCAACCGAGCGCGGGCGCGTCGAGGCCGCCCTGAATCTTGCTTGATGCCGGACACTCACCGGCCGCTTTTCTCTTCTCCGTTAGCGATCACGGCGGCGCCGCCGCCGCGGTTGGTGGCCAGCAGCAAAAGCGGTATACTCAAGGTAATTGTTCGCCCTCGCTCAAGGAGCCGATAACATGATTCTGACCGTTGAGGCCATCTACGAGAACGGCGTGCTCAAGCCCGCCGAGCCATTGCCGTTCAAGGAACATGAAAAGGTCACGGTGACCGTCCAGCCGGCTATCAGCCTGGCGAGGCAGACGGCTGGGATGGTCCCGTGGACCGGCGACGTGGAAACACTGGAACGCATCACTCGCGACCCGGAATTCGGCATCCTGGAGTCGCCATGACCTTCGCCGATCTCCAGAGGGGTGAGGCGATCTTCGTCGACGCCAATACACTTATCTACCATTTCACGAACCAACGCCAGTACGGTGCCGCATGCACCGCGCTGGTGGAACGGATCGAACTCAGGGAGATCCAAGGGTTCACGTCATCGCACTGTCTGGCGGATGTCGCGCATCGCGTCATGACGATTGAGGCCATGGGCCGGCTGGGCTGGCCTTTTTCCCGGCTGGCAGCGCGACTCAAGAAACACCACGGGGAGATTCCGAAGCTCAGCCTTTATCAACAGGCGACCACAAAGGTCGCGCAGCTCGGCATTCACGTACTTCCGCTCAGTGGGTCCCTCGTGCTGGACGCGACGAACGTCAGTCAACACTTCGAGCTTCTGACCGGCGATGCGCTGATTGTCGCGACAATGCGCCAGCAGGGGTTGACAAAGCTCGCCAGCGAGGACGCAGACTTCGACCGCGTACTGGGGCTGACGCGCTACACGTCGGTCTAAACTCCTTGGCAAGAGCAGACTGGTTTGGTGGAGCGAATCCGCGTTCGGCCGGGTTTTGACCCTGCGGCGATGTCCAGTCTCTACCGCTTTGGCGGTGCTGCCGGCGAATTGGGATATGGCCCGTGTACACACGAAGCATATCCGAGTACAGGAGCGGGGAGTCTCGCTTTTTCCGAGACTTCTCGCTTAACCCCACCAAGATACCCGGCTCGCTCCGATCCAGGTCCGCAGTGCGCGGCTCGCGGCACATACCAACTCGATGCGTGAGCGAGGGCGCTGCCTTCGTGCCGCAAGAGACTTGCGGCATCCCTCGCTCACGCTTCGGGTTAGTGTGGCCGTTCCCGCTCGCTCTGGTGGCGTTCAGCGAGTAGTCTCCTTTTTCCTCACCTCAGCATCCAGAAGCCAGAACCCTTGACCTTGATCCTGCTGCTCGGCGGATTCGTCCCATCGCCGCTCAGGAGCACCCCGAAATCCTCGAGCACCGCGTCCACGAGTGCGGCTTGGAGCTGGAGCACCGGTGTTCTCGACGACAGCTTGGCCCGACTCCATGCCTCCACCCGACGTGTCCGTTGTCTGCCCTGCGGCCCGCGACGAGGTCCAGTCGGTCAAGGCGGAATCGTGCGCCGTCATGATAGTGTCAAGCGGCATCATCCCGATCGCGGCGCCGGTCGCCACCGGGCTGATCGCGGACGGCGTCACGGACGAAGGCGAGCTAGAGTCGCCACGATGGACGAAATCCTGTGCGTATCCGAACCCTGAACGTGTTACGGTCAAGGAATCGAACACGCTGAACACATCGATGGGATCGCTGGAGGTCGTCCCCGTGTTGGTCAGGGTCGCATTCTGCAAAGCGACCGACCGTCGGCCCGGAGTAGGTCGTGCCGGATCCTTGGTAGGCGATCAGGTCGGGCACCAGCAGATTGGCCACGGGAGTCCCGAGGCCCGTCACCAGGTTGTAGCCGGCGCCGGCACTGTAACCGTTGGTGCCGCTGGCGATCGCGTTGTAATCGCTCTGGGGCAGCATGTAGAGGGCTTGCTGCGTATCGGTCGGGCGTGGAGCTGTTCAAGGTCGACTCGCCCGCGGCCGCTCGGCCTTGATTGACCAGCGCCAGCAAGCCCGCCCAGGCCGGGGCCGACAAGCTCGTGCCGCCCACGATCTCGAACGGATTGCTGGGATCGAGGTTGTACGGGTCGGCGATCCACGCTCCGGTGGCTGGATCGGCAACCAGCGAGACATCGGGCGTGGTTCGGCAGCCCGTGGACTGAACGCCCTGCTGATACGCCGGCTCGGGCTCGTACAGGCTGATGCCGCCGCCGGAGCCGATGAACGCCCCCACGGAATCGGACTAATACCCCCATCCCGTCTCGCTGTTGTAAGAATTGTCCGCGTTGAGCGTGAGGCTCGTGCCGCCGACGGCCACCACGTTGGGCGAGAACGCGGGGTACTCGGGATCGGCCGCCCCGTAGTCGCCCGTGCTGGCGACGAACGTCACGCCCGGGACGTTGAAAACGCTGTCATAAGTGGCCTCATCGCTGGCGAAGACGGCCTGGCCTTCGGGGAATCCCCAGCTCATCGACACCACCGACACGCCCGGCTGGCTGGCGGCGGTGGCCACGCTGGCCATCAGGTCCGAAAGCGACTGGCTGTTGGCCTCGACCAGGATGATCTGGGCGCCAGGGGCGATGGCATGGGTCCACTCGACGTCGAGCGCTTCCTCGACTTCCCAGTTGTCGGTGCCAGGCCCGTTCGGGTCGGTTGAGGGCAGGGACGTGGCCTGGCCGTACTGGTTGAGGACGGTCAAGAACGACGACGCCGGCCCGTACTGATCGTAGAGCGTCGGTCCGGAGTCGGTCAGCGTAAACTGGGCGTCGAAGGCGTCGAGGGCCTGGAAGATGCTGGGGTCGTCGTAGGCATCGACGATGGCGATGGTCTGGCCGGTGCCGTCCAACGACAGATTGTTGATGCCGTAGGCGTCGCGGATCTGGTTCGGCGTGTACGCAACCGTTCCCGTGGGCGCATTCAAGCGTCAGGGTGTTGGCGACACCGTTGCCGCTGATCGTGAGCGTATCGACGATGAGGGCCGCGTTGAGCTGCCGCGTTGCCGCTCTCGGCGAGCTGGGCCGCCGGCGCATAGATCGTGCCGGTCATGCCCGAGGCGTTGCCGCTCAAGGTGAGGGCCTTGGAATTGTCGCGCGTCTGGAAGATCACGATCCCGGCATAGGTCCCGGTGGTCGGCGGGCTCAGGTTGTACGAGCCATTGCCGCTCAGGGTGATGCTGCCGTAGGTGCCGCCCGTGGTGGGATACTTGCTGCCGGCATTGACGATCATCACGCCCGGAGCCGGTGACGCTGGCGTTGCCGGAGACCGAGAAGCCGCCGCCTTCGATGATGTAGATGCCGCTGTTCATGGTGAGCGTGCCGTTTCCCGAGACGCGTGATCTGGCTGTAGATGCCGGGCTTGATCGTCGCGGACGAGTTCCCGCTCAGGCTCTCGGAGCCGTAGTTGGTCAGGCCGGACGTGCTCGGCTCCGCCAGCGAGGCCAGCGGATCGGGCACGGTCGCGGCTCCCGTGACCGGGGTCGGGCTGAAGCTCGCGTTTCCGCTCTTCTGGACGCCGCCGTGCACGTCGATCACGGACGCTTTGATCTGGGCGTTGCCGCTGGCCGACAGGGCACTCGATGAGCTGGAATCGACGTAGACACCGCCGGTGAGCTTGATGCTGGCGTTTCCCGAGAGGCTGAGGGCTCCGCCGGCCGATCGGGTCGAGCACGATGATCGACTGGCCGATCGTGATCGTGCCGGTGCTGGCGTTGCTGGCGATGAAGTTGGTGTCTCCGGAGTAGGTAGCCTTGATGGTGTGGCTGCCGGCCGCCAGGCTCGTCGTCGAGAACGTGGCGGTGCCCGACGAGAGCGCGACGCCGCCGGGCGTCAGGTCGGTACTGGTCGTCGTGTCGAAGAAGTCGACCGTTCCGGTGGGCGTGCCCGAGCCGGGCGCGTTGGCCGTGACCGTCGCCGTGAAGGTGACGGTCTGCCCGACGTTCGCGAAGCTCGGGCGAGGCGCTGACGGTGGTTGTCGTGCTGTCCTGGTTCACAACCTGGCTGATGGATGTGGAAGCAGCGCTCGCGTTGAAGTTGGCGTCGCCGCTGGTGTAAGCGGCGGTGATCGGGTGAGTGGCCGTGCTCAGCGTGCTGGTGGTGAAGGTCGCCTGGTCATGGCCGCTGACGACGCTGAGCGTACCCGTGCCGATCGAGGTGCCGTTGTCGTAGAAGGTCACCGTGCCGGTGGGGCTGGCGACGGCTGTGCTCCCGGGGCTGACGACGCACACTGTCGCGGTGAACGTCACGGCCTGACCGTGTACCGAGGGGCTGACGGAGGTCGCAACCGTCGCGCTCGTATTCGCCTTGTTGACCACCTGGGTGACGGCCGTCGAGGCAGAGCTCGGAACGAAGTTGCTATCACCGCTGGTGTAAGCCGCCGTGATCGAGTGGCTGGCCGTGCTGAGCGTGGCGATGGTGAAGGTCGCCTGCTCCTGGCCGTTGACCAAGCTGAGCGTCCCCGTGCCGATCGAGGTGCCGTTGTTGTAGAAGGTCACCGTGCCCGTGGGACTGGGATCGATCGTGGTGGGCGGCAGCGCCACCGTCACCGTGGCCGTGAACGTCACGCTCTGGCCGGAGACCGAGGGGAAGGCCGAGGCGGAGAGGGTCGTCGTGGTCACGGCCGGCTGGACGGTGAGCGTCAGGTTGTTGGGATTCAGCGCGGAGTCGAGGATCAGGCGGTTGCCAAGGACGATCCCGTTGTAGAAGCCGAAGTTTCCGGTGGACGAAGCGAAGGTCAGAGGGCTGGAACGTGTTGCCCTGAGACCGGCTGGAAGCCGTTGATCAGTGGCGACATTGACCGTGCCGCCGAGCGTCGCGGTGCCCGAGACGGCGAGCTGATCGTACTGGCTGCCGGCGCGTCGTGCCGCCGATGTCGATATCGAGGGCGCCGGCGGCGGTCTGGGTGTAGTTGCCGTTGATCGTGAGCAGTGCCCGCGGCGCCGGTGCCGCCGGGGATGACCTGGCCGCCACTGGTGACTGAGGCGTTGATGGTGCCGGTTCCGGTCAAGGCACCGCCATTTATGCTGAGGGCGCCTCCATTGATGGTTCCTCCATTGAGGACAGTCGAACCTGCGGTTTGTGTGTAGCTGCCGACATCGAGGGAGCATCCTGACGAAACCGTCATCGTACCGGTATTAGTGGCATTGTTCAGGCCGAGCGTCCCCTCCTGGAGGTCCACCGAGCCAGTGTTGGCGAACAGGACATCCACGCTGGCGGAGCTGGAGGTCGAGGTGGTGACGTTTCCCTGGTCGACGAACGCCGTGGTCGAGCCGTCGTTAGTGTTCAGGGCGTTGCCGTAGGGGTTGCTCCCCGAGGTGGCGAAACTGGCGCCGGGGAGGTTGTCGAACACGGCGCCAGCCAGCAGGAAGTCGGTCCCGTTGAGGCTGAGGTCCCAGGTGGCGGCGCCATGGTTGTTCAAGGTCGTGCCGCTGATCGTCACGGCACTCCCGCCGAGGTACAGGCCGCCGTAGGCGTCCACGCTGCCGGTGGTGCTGAGCGTGGTGAAACTATCGAGCCACAAGTAATCATCGGACACGAAGCTGTCGGTCCCGGTCAGGTTGCTGTTGGGGTCAATGGTGATCACACCGGTGGTCAAGGTGACCGGCCCGCCGGCAGTCGGCGCGAAGCTCACCGCGCCGCCCACCTCCAGCGAACTGCCCACGGCGAGGACCGTACCGGGGAAGCTGGTGTTGTCGGCGACGGTGCCCGCGGTGGCGCTGTAACTCCCCGCGTCGGTGCTGTCGATGATGCTCACGAAACCGTCGGAGGAGATGGACGACGAGGCGGTGAGCACTTGGCCATTGAGGTCGAACGTGGTCCCGGCGGCGGCCGTGAAAGAGCCGGAGCTGACCGTCGATCCGGTGCCACCGAGGTCGAGCTCGCCCTGCTGGTCGGCGACGGTGCCGGAGTTGGCGAAGGGGGAGCCGACCCGGACGAAGCTGTCGGTGGCGCTGGCGAAGCTCCCCTGGTTGACGAACGCCGCGGTCGAGCCGTCGTTGGTGTTCAGGGCGTTGCCGTAGGGGTTGCTCCTCGAGGTGGCGAAACTGGCGCCGGGGAGGTTGTCGAACACGGCGCCAGCCAGCAGGAAGTCGGTCCCGCTGAGGCTGAGGTCCCAGGTGGCGGCGCCATGGCTGTTCAAGGTCGTGCCGCTGATCGTCACGGCGCATCCCGCCGAGGTACAGGCCACCGTAGGCGTCCACGCTGCCGGTGGTGCTGAGCGTGGTGAAACTATCGAGCCACAAGTAATCATCGGACACGAAGCTGTCGGTCCCGGTCAGGTTGCTGTTGGGGTCGATGGTGATCACACCGGTGGTCAAGGTGACCGGCCCGCCGGCAGCCGGCGCGAAGCTCACCGTGCCGCCGGCCTCAAGCGAACTGCCCAGGGCAACTTGGCCCGTGAACGTCGTGTCGTACGCATCCGTGTCGCCGGTGGAATTATAGCTCCCGGCTTCGGTACAGCCGCTAAGGCTCACGGTCCCGGCCGCGGTGATTGTGGAGCCCGCCGCAAGAGCCTGGCCGGAGAGTTCCAGACTCGTGCCCCCTGCTGTCGCGATGGTCGCATTTACAGTCCCGCCGCCCATGAGATCGAGGCTTCCCGACAGAAGTTGCATCGAGCCATTGCTCAGGTTGAGCTGCCCCGACACCGTTGAACCCGGCTGCGAGGGCGAGGCCGGGTTGATCGAGAGCGAGCCGTTGCTGATCTCCAGGTTCGCCGTGCAGTCCAGACTATCGACTGTGTCCGTCGCCGTCGTTTCATGCGTGACCGTGATGCCAGGATCGTTGATGACGACGTCATCAGACGATCCGGGCAATGCTCCCGTGCTCCAGTTGGACGGCGTATCCCAGTCGCCGCCGTTGAGATTGGTCCAGGTCACGGTCGAGAGTAGTGTCCGATCTTCGAGTTGGCTCAGCGCCGGCCGGAAGCCGGGTCGGCGATACACCCGCCGACGGATGGGAACAACGAACGAGGCGATTGAGTTCGGTGACGATCGGCGAAACTTCCGGCGCATGGGGGCTTCTCCTGGGTTGAAGAGACAAATGAAGGACCAGATGAGAAAGTCGTCGACTCGGGCGCGCAGGCCAAGCGCTGGACCCATCGGGGTACTTTGCTTAAGAAGGCGATAGATGGCAGAATTGGCCGGCGGCCCCACATCCTCGAACTACGGTGCCGCCTCTGGTTCTCACGGGCCGGGCTCGTCGGCGAGCCCCGCGTTCACGGCTTCGCTCGTTGTGGGGTGACTTCCTCCTTCTCTCCGGTTCACTTCGGATGCTCGGTCACGCCCAGCAGGGCCGCCGACGGGGCAGGGCACATTGAATACCAAGCCGAACTCAAGGTCGTACGCCTCCGGTCTTTGGTAAATCCTTTCCTTTCGCCAAGGACTTGATCTCCCCGTTCAGCTTCGTCAGATAGGGGTCGAGCGGATTGATCTCCAGTCCGATCCCGATGTGTGAACGGGCATCCGCAATGAGCCCCTTCGAGGCGTCGAAATGCCCCTTATCGCGCTTGAGGATCGCCAGGCCGATCAGGGCTCTGGCGATGAGTGTACGGCGAAAGATGAGTCTGGGCGTCGCGTTGACGAGTGCTTTCGAGATCCCGATCGATCGGCGGAGTACTTCCTCCTCCTCGGTGGATTTACCCAAGTGATTCAGCACTTCGCCAAGCTTACAGAGGGACAGAGCGAGGTCCTCCCGGAATTCGGTCGTCTCGGGAAGCTCGGCCGCCAAGGGCTCCTGGATCCGAATGGCTTCTCGAACCGTTTTCTCCGCCTCGAGCCACTTCCCCTGGACTTTCAAGGCACTCACTAGTCCTCCCACATCGCTCGCATAATAATGCCTCAGCTTTGGAGACGTTGGAGAGTCCCTGAGCTCGACTTTTGCCGTTTTTTTGGGGTTGTTCTGCGGTGAGCCTCCTTGGTGAGCTGGTAGATGTTGGCCAACCGCCACATCTCACACAAGGAGGCTCCCATGGGTACTTTAACCGGCCGGCCCCGCACGCGCCTCTCCCCGAAGCAACTCCGGCAATGGCTCCGGAACATGCGGCGTCAACAGGCCCGCAAGGCCCGTGTCGCCCGGCGGCGGCTTGAGCGGAATCACGACCGACTTCCCAAGCAGGTTCGTACGATCTTCGACCCCCTCGAGCCGGCATTCTCGCGGCCGATCCATCGTCGGTTCGTTCTCCTTGCCTTGGCGGCGATCCTCACCTTGGGCGGACGCACCATCACCAACCTGCTCCGTGTTCTAGGCATCCTGGCTCCCGGACACCCCAGTAGTTATCACCGGGTCTTCTCCCGTGACCGCTGGTCGCTCTCGCCCCTGGCACGCCGTTATGTCGCGGCGGTGCTCGCTCGTTTCGTCCCGGCTGGCACTGTTCTTCTGGCCGGTGACGACACGGTCACCGAGCATCCCGGTCCGCACGTCTACGGCAAGGGCCGCCATCGCGATCCGGTCCGCTCTACCCACACCTACACCGCGTTTCGCTGGGGACATAAGTGGGTCGTCCTGACCGTGCTCGTCCCCGTTCCCTGGGCGACCCGACGCTGGGCTTTGCCTCTTTTGGTTGCACTCTATCGACCCAAGGAAGAAAACCTGAAATGCGGGCGACGGCACAAAACACCGGCCCAATTGCTCGGTCAGATGGTTCGCATCCTGAAGCGATGGTTCCCCGATCGGACCTTTGTCGTCACCGCCGATGGCGGCTACGCCAGTCACGAACTGGCCGAACTGGCCGCGCGACTGCGCCGGAAGTGGACTCTGGTCAGCTTGTTCTACCCCAATGCCAACCTGGTCGAGCCACCGCCGCCGTACTCGGGCAACGGACGTCCTCGGAAAAAGGGGAAAGATCGGCCCGCCCCTGCGGAAGTCGTCGAGAAGACCACGCAACGACAGACTCTGGTAGTCGCCTGGTACGGTGGGGGCCGACGCCGTGTCGAGGTCGTGACCGGAACTGGACTGTGGTACAAGAAGGGTTGTCCCCTGGTGAAGTTGCGTTGGGTCTTCGTCCACGACCTGAGCGGAACGCACCGGGATCAGTATTTCTTCAGCACTGACGCGACGATGAGCGTTGGGTCGTTGATCGAGACCTACACCGGCCGCTGGAACATCGAAACAACCTTCGAGGAAGTCCGTTCCTACCTCCGCGTGCAGACGACGCGCGGTTGGAGCCGGGAAACAGTCCTGCGTGCGGGGCCCTGCCTCTTCGGGCTGTACACCATCGTGGCATGGCTGTACGCGGAGTTGCCGAGGCGATTGTCGCGGGCCCGCGTGGTCGATTGGCCGGGCAAAGCGCGACGTGACCTTCTCGGACGCGATCACGGCCGTACGACGCTGGTTGTGGGTGGAATGGGTTTTGGCGATCCCCGGTCATCGCGATGCCTTCCCAAAACTCAAGCCCGGATTACAGGCAGATCCTGCTCAACGGTCTGGCCCCGGCGGCCTGAGCCTCCCGAAAGGCCGTTCTCTACGCTCGAAACGCGGTCCGAGACGCCGTCACCGGGCATCTCGACGATCGCGGTGCGGCCAACGGAAGGGACATAAGAACGGCAAAAGTCAAGCTTAGAAAAGTGCCCATCATGCAACGATGGACCCGTTCCCTCCGAGAACTGTAGGAAGTTTCATGGCACACAGGACGGCGTCGAATGCGCTCCGGCTTCGTATCGCCGAGCTCTTCCAGGTTCGTCTATCGAAACTCATGGTTCTGGTGGCGATCATCGCCATTTTGCTCTCCGCCTGGTTGTACAACCGCGAGCACAGTAGCAGTCAGCGTGCCTGGACGAGCACGCAACTCTTCGCGCTAAACGACCGTGACGCGACGCGCCGGATAGCCGCAGTCGAGAACCTGTACACCGTAGAGAAGGAAGATTTGGCCCGCACCGTGGCGGCGCTTGCCGAGGCGCTCTTCGGATCCCGATGGGCCGGTTCGCGCCGCGGCGGCGCGATCGCTCACCCACGTCATCGGGCTTTGGGGCGGTATTGCGAATCGCGCCCTCATCGAAGAGATTCACTTCGCGACGATGGCCTTGATTCCCGCATGTCGCGATCCTCGTGACGAGGTCAGGATCGAGGCCGTTCAAGCCTTGGGGAAGCTCTACGATCCGATCCGATTCTCACCTCCGGCTCCAGGCTTACCGGCTATCAAGGCTACGATCGGCTCAGAGGCCAGACGAGCGGTCGATGCACTACTTCAGGCGATGCACGATCCCTCGCCACAGGTGCGGGCTCAGGCGGCTCTGGAGTTTCGCCCGGGTCGGATGGCTAAGTGATGCAGATGCGGGGCCCGTCAAGGCGATGGTTGAACATGACCCCGAGATCAAGGTCCGGATCGCCGGCGTGAACGCGCTCGCGAAGGGCTGGCCCGAGGATCCGCTGCTTTATCCGTTCTTGCTCGGCCGGCTGAAAGTCGTGACGGACCAAGAGGAACGTTCCACCATTGGCTGGGCACTCGGCAGTCTGGCTCCTCCTTCCAATGAGAACCTCCCTGCTCTTCTCGATGCCCTTTCGACCGATAACAGAGTATTGCGAGAGAGCATCGCGGTCGCTCTCGGTAAGCTCGGGCACGCGCGGCCCGGCCCGCCCTGTCGAACTTGGCGCGAGTCGCGCGAATTGAAATCACGGACCCGCACAGTTCACTTTCCGCCGTGCCAGGCGATCGTCACCATCGACCCTAAGGGACCCGAGGCTCAAGCCCTCATCGAGCCAGTCACCATATTGCTCAGAGACGAAGGACCGGGATTTCAGCAGCAACAAGCTGTGAATATCCTTGTCGAGTTTTGGTCCATCGGCCGCGTCGGTCAATGCGATTCAGGTGGCGCTCAAGAGCAAGAACCGAGATGTCAGACAACATGCGGTAAACGTCCTGGCACGTCGCGGAGCCGCGGCGATCTCCGCCACCCCGGCGCTCACCGTGCTGGCCCATGATGATCCGGACTCAGGCGTCAAGCAGTCAGCAGCCGAAGCCCTGAAAGCGATCAACTCATCGGCCCCGGCGAATTCGCCAGTTTGGCCGAATACAATTCCCTTGCCGTGAGCCTCACGTTAATCCGGAATGATCGAGTATTCCCGCCGTCCCTTGCGGATGACTCGGTGGGGTGCCAGCGCTTCGCGTGTTCGGTGGAGCAGCCAGTGGCCGCAGGGGACCAAGCAGCGGCCGGACCAGGATCGCGTCGACCAGGATGCCGACTACGAGTGCGAAGCCGAGCTGGCGGAGCGAGCCCAGCGGACTGAACAGGAACGACGCGAAGCTGCTCGCCGTGATCACCGCGGCCGAGCTGATCAGGCCGCCGGTCTGGCCGATCGCCCGGATGATCCCGTCGCGCAGGCCGCGCTTCTGGGATTCCTCGTTGAGCCGCGTCATCAGAAAGACGTTGTAATCGACCCCGACCGCGATCAAGAGCACAAAGAGGAAATACGGGACTTTCCAATCCAAGCCCTCGGCGCCGAGGATCGTGACGAAAAGCAGGTGGGTCGCTCCCAGTGCGAAGGCGTAGGTCAAGATCATGGTCGCGACCAGGTTGACGCAAGCCAACGGGTCTCGCAGCGCCACGATCAACACCAGGAACACGCCGATCGGTACGACGAACCAGCTCTGGACCTGGTCGGATTCGGTTAAAGCGCGAATATCGGCCGATTCGGCGTTGGTGCCGGCAACCTGCGCCTTGACGTGGATCCCCTGGTACTCGCCGAGATAATCATTAAGGCGACGGCGCAGCGTCAAGACCTGATCCATGGCGGCGTGGGAGAAGATGCGGTTGGCCTGGGTCAAGTCGATCCGCGCTCGGTGGCCGTCGGGGGTGATGTAGGCGGCAAAACTCTTGAGCAGGTCGGGATGGTCGTGCACGGTCTCATCGTTGATCAGGAGGCGATCGAGCGCGCGGCGACCGACCGGGTCGTTCAGAATCGCGGTGACTTCACGCTCGGCGCGGACAGCCCCGCCGGCAATCTGGCCGGCGCCGCCGGCAGCACGGGTCAGCTCGCGCAGCAAGACTTCTTGCGGCTTCTCGACCTTGGGCGTATCGGCTTCGGAACCGCGAGCCGGACTGGGCCTTGGCGATCGTCGGGGCCGTCGAACGCGATGGCGGTCGGTCCATTCATGGCCTCGAACGCATTATTGAGCGCAGGCAGGTCAAACGAGGCCGACGTTCCCTGAGTCCAGCGGAAGATCGCCGATGCCGTCATCAAGTTGGATGCGAGCGTGTCGCGCGCGATGGCGCGTGCCACGGCGCTGTCGGCTTTGGGCGGTTGCACGGCCGTGGGCTTTCCCGTGAGCGATAGGCCAGTTTTTTCTTCGAGCCAGATGGCCGCGCGAAGTTTGGCCGCTCCCTCCGTCAGCCCCTTGCGGAGCTGCTCGGCTCCATCGGCGAGTTGGCGGAACCCGGCATTGACCTCGCCCAGTCGTGACGCCAATCGGGCGCGATCGAGCGGATGCGGACTACCCAGCGGCTGCGTCGCCGACCGTACTTCGCTGAGCCTGCGCTGGTGAGACAAGAGCCGGCTGACGTCATCGATCAGCGCCAAACCCTCGGACTGGCGGAAGTCACGATCGGACTCGAGCACCACGGTCAGCGGACCAAGCATCCCAGGGTCGAACTTGGAGGCGACCAGCCGAAAGTCCCGGGCCGACGACGTGCTCGGCGGCAGCTCGGTCATGAGGTCCTGAATGAAGTGCGTTTTCATGCCCAGGATAGACAGCGGAATCATCGCGAGCACGGTGAGAATCCAGCTTCGGAGCGGAACGGCCATCGCCGCCCGGCCGAGGCGATCCCAGAACTCCCGGGAGCCGCCGGCCAAACCCTCGAACGCTCGCGCGTGAACCTGCGCCAAGAGGATCAGCAGCGCGGGAGTCAGCGTCAACGTGGCCGCTAGCGCCACCACCAACCCCAAGGCGACGCTAGGACCAGTGCTGGAAAACAGCTTGAAACGGGTCGTTCCCATCAATAACAGGCCCATGATGATCGTGCCGGCGCTCGTGACCAAGGCCTTGAACGAACGAGCCAGCGTCACCCGCATGGACACGACCGGATTGTTGGGATTGAGCTGCTCCGCATACCGCCAGGAGAGAAACAAGCAAAAATCGGTTCCCGTGCCAAACAACAGCGCGATCAGGAACAGCTCGACCAGCGGTGAGATCTCCCAGCCTGCCAGGACCATCCAGGCCAGGATGCCTCGGGAAATAATCAGACTGATCCCGATCGTCACCAGCGGCACCAGCGCGAGCCAGAACGAACGATAGACAGCCAGGAGCACCATCATCAGCAACAGGACGGTCGCCACGGCGGCGCGGTCGAGCGAGGTTTGCACGTTCGCCATGTAGTCGCGGCCGATCACCGCGTCGCCCGTCCAGCGCACCTCGAGGCCCGCAGGCACAGCGGCTCGCCCACGGCGGCCTGCCTCTCCATCCAGGCGACCGCGTCTTGCGTCACCGGAGCGACAAATGCCGTCGACAGCGAGACGGCCAGCAGCGAGACCGTGCCGTCCGCGCTGACCAGGCGCTCGGCGATCTCCGGTGCCGACCCCGGGCCAAGGACACGGACCACTTCCTTCGGATGCCCATCCGCCATGAACCGCTCGCTCAATCGCCGTGCATATTGCCGGTCGGCATCGGTCAGACCGGCCGGTCGATGCAGAGCCGCGACGACCATCGACTCATAAGATTGATCGGGCCAGGACTGATTGACCAACTCGGCAGCCCGCCGGCTCTCAGCGTTGGAAGCCAGCATCTTGGCCTGCCCCTCAGCCGCCAACTTGGTCAAATTCGGGGACAAACTGCCGATCAATACGGCCAGTGCCATCCAGATCGCCACGATCCAGCCCGGTTGGCCACACACAAACCCTCGCACGCGGTCCTTCCCCATCTCATCGTCACTCCACGAAGAATCGCTCTCTCCGCAACCGACCAACAGCCTCACCCACGGCAGCTCGCAAGCAACCGATCAACCACGCATTAACAGATCGCTACCACCGCCGATCGTGAATTCAGGTCGAAGAATCTGGGCGGGTTCGGCTTAACACCGGCTCTTCGGCGATTTCCGTCGACAGGTCGGAATTTGACGACCTCGGAGAGCAGTAAAGTTAGGCGCTTTGGGAGGTTTATCCTAGGCCTATCTATGGATACTATAAGGCGCTATTGTCCAAGATCAAGGACAATATGCCAGAGGATGTCTCGTTCACGAATCCGACGGGTAGGGCCGTCGAGATCGGTCCAAAGCAATGGGGAAAGGGGGATCGGCGGACGGAGCCGCCTCCTACAGAAAGTCCTGCGGTTGGCTTAGTCGAGTTTGTTGGTGTCGTCCGTCGGCTCGGAATTCGGTTCCTCGCTCTCGCAGAGCCTAGCCAAATGTCTGGCACCCAGCAGGAAATAAGCAGCCATGGCGAAGTCGAAGGCGGCATAAAGGATGTTGCCGGTGGGATTCTGTCCGCGCGGCGTCTCGGACAGGCCGAGTTTCAAGTCGGCGAAGGCCGAGATATAGGTCATCCCACGGGTCAAGAGCCAGAGTCCGAACAAACGAATGCCCAGGACGAACCATTCTTTAGGATTCGTCTATCACCATCATAATGGAAGAATGACAATTCAATCACGATGGTGGTGAGTCGCGCGACCCAATCGTAAGATAATGTCGCCAGGGCGTCCAGTAGTACTTCTCCCAGCCGTGGCTGACACCGGCGAAGTCACCGTCAGCGACGTTGATGTGCGCGAGCTCGATTCGCCCACCGCCTTCTTCGGGCCAGAAGGAAAGGACGAGCACGGAATCGATGTCCTCGTGGGACCAATTGACGGATCGCCAGGTTTGAACGATCATCCGTTTCGGCTCGACGTGCAGGATGGTGCCGGAGAGGCTCCCCTCGAAGGCACGGAAGGACGCACCGGCACGCGGCTCGATGGCGACGGGACTACCCGTGAAGGCCCCATGGATCGCCGGATCCAGGTACATATCGAACAGCGCCTCGGGCGTTGACGGGAGTGACGCGGCAATGAGTAAATTTTTCGGCATAAAATCATCTCATCGCATGAGAATTGCGGTGTTCTGTGAGAGGTCAGGATAATCGATGCGGATTCGGCCGGTCTTGAGCAACTTGACCGATACTACGCCCTGGAACCGCATCAGGCAACGTGGGGGAACTGATAAGCAGCCAGGAGCCGATTGAGGCTTTCGGCTCCTGACGCCTCATCCGCACGTTGCGGATGACGCAGACCTCGGTGGTGCGGATGTCGGCGTGCTCGGCGAATTCCCGCACTTCGCGCATGCTGGCTCCGTTGCGGAAGGCGTCGTTGATGGCGGTCTTGCGTACCCGCGGCTGAATGGGTCGGTTACGATGCGGGTTCGGAGGTTCCTTCGCTCGATTTCCCGGTCCAATGTACCACGTGGTCACTTTCTGAGAGGTCGTCATCATGAGGAATCGACCCGTCTGGATTCTCACCCTGGCGTGCGTGCTGCTATCCTCCGGCCCTGCGCGATCGCGCGCCGAGGACGTTGACAAGGACAAAGCGGCGCCGAAGACCCTCAAGGCGCAGGTGGAGGAGTCGATCGGCTGGTATCAGGTGTTCGTCGACGCCGAGCGCCACAGAACCGATGAAGCCGCAGGCCGTCTTGCGCTGGGGCAACTTCACGCGCGGGAAGCAGGAAGCGGACGGCGTGTTCGTCTTGTGGACCAACAAGGGGCGGCCCGAGGCTTCGGTCGGCATTTACCCGTGGTATGGGTACATCACCCACGAGCTGGTGTCCCTGTCGCGGCGTGCGAAACTGGAGGCGCGCCAGGAGGGCCGCGTCGTCTGGTCGCCGAAGGTCCCCGGAGTCGCGTACAAGGATCTTCCCGGCGCCCCGCGCCCGCCGCGACTTCGGCTGGCCGGCTCCGGCAGATGAAGATCCTCGCCGACCGCTTCCAGGTCACGATGACCGGCTTGAAGGGCGACCGATCGGACCGCGAAGACCTGCGCATGCTCGCCAAACCGCTTTACCGTGCCGAGCCCGGCAAGGCGCAGAGCCCGGACCCCGATTGGATCGACAGCGGCGTGTTTGGCTTCGTCCAGGGGACGGACCCGGAGGCCATCCTCCTGCTGGAAGCGGTTCGCCAGGACGGGCGCCCGCGCTGGCAGTATGCCTTCGCCCGAGCCACCGCCGGCGGCCTCGAGGCGCGGCTCGATAAGATGGTCGTCTGGTCGGTCGAATTCCTCGCGGGCGAGACGGCACCTCTGAAGCCCCAGACGATCATCAGCCGGCCGGTCGGCGGGACGGGCTCGGGAAAATAAAGCGGGATCAACGCTCGGAGTTCGAGACCGATAAGGGGTCACGAGAACGCTAAAGGATCGGGAGCCGATTCAGGCTTTCGGCTCCTGCACCCTTTATCGGTCTACAACCTGCGGCTGGCCGACTACCGTAAAGAGTATGACCGTTTTCTTTGCCGACAGACAAGTATATTATAACACATGTAAAGTTTTTACTGTATGGTCATCAAGCATGATCCTAACACAGTAAGTAATGCCAGGCCGATCCAGCAAAGTCCTAGGATTCGTCCAAGCCGGTCGAGCCATCCCCGATTAGCCGCCCAACAGCCGCTCAGGATGAGCACAAGCCAGGTCAAAGCAACGGAATAACCGGCCGCTCGCGGCAAGGCGAACCACGTGAAAAGCCACCAGTCCTCCAAGTGAAATTCCGGGGGAGCTGTTTTCGGCCACCACGTCACGAGCATCCCGGGCGATTCCAAGGCTGCGAGGCAAAACGAAGCCAAACAAGCGACACCAGCCATGATGCCCGGTTGGCGTAGCGACTTGGATCTCGGGCGACGCGGCGACAGAACGGCTCTTGCCAGGACGGCTAATGTCCAGGTGATCAGCAGCGGACAGGGCCAGAATGCGGCTCGGTCGATCCAGAATCTGATGTGACCGACTTGAGATGCGTGCGGAGGGCCGATTTCGCCATAGGCCCTGCTCAACGTCGTGCGATGGCCGATGGGAGTTGGTCCATTCTCGGCGGCCCCGGCCGATGCGACGAAACCGGCCACTGCCAAAAGCGACGCGACAAACATCCGAATCATGGCACGCCGACTCAAGAGAAAATCGAGCCGAATGGGTCGATCGAACCAGCTCGCTCACTGCGCACGTCTTCGGACCTTCCGATTGTCGGGCGGGACGCCCGACCCCCGCACTCTCTCACTCCGTTCGCACCTGCACCTTCCGGAACTCGACCCGACCGCTGTGGCACTGGAGGGCCACGTATCCTTGGCGAGGCTTCGCCTTCGGCTCCGGCGCTCCGGCGGGCTTGCTCTTCACATCCGGTAGCTCGGACTGGTCGGCCTCGAGGATCGACTGGCCATTCAACCGGACCGTGATCCGGGGGCCGGCACACGTCACCTCGATGGTGTTCCACTCCGGGGCCGGCCGGGCCGGGTTGGCATTCGGGGCCTTGTACCGATAGAGCGACCCGGTCCCGTGTGCCGATGGCGGGCTGCCGGCGTCATCCATCAACTGCACCTCGAAGGCGGCGTAAGACGGGCGCGTCTCCCGCGATCGCGCAAGGTCGAACCGTCCCGTCCGGATGCCGAGCCCGCTGTTTCCCACCGGCTTGCCGCCAGGCGCCGGGATGAACCGATACTCGACATGGAGGGTGAAGTCGCGGAACTCTTGGCGATCATATCGGAGGAACCCGAACCCTTCCCCGAGGCAGACGATCCGCCCGTCCTCGACGGCCCACATCATCCGGCCGGCCCGATTCCGGTCCGGCCCCTCGACGACCCAGCCGTCCAGGCTCTTGCCGTCGAACAGGTCGTGGAAGTCGCCAGCCGAGGCGGCCGAGGCTAGCGTCAACATCAGGGCGAGCAGGGCAAGGCGCAAACACCGTGAAGACATCATTCGTCACCTCCGCGAGATCGGGGCGATCACTTGAGTTTCCTGTTCGACCGAGGATGGCAACCGTTCACGAGTCCAGTGTACCAACCGCGCGGGAGAGGATCGAGCCGCGAACGGATGGCGCGGGTAGATCGGTCGATCCGAGCGAAGCGCGCAACGCTCCGGGCCTTGGCACGTCCTCATGGCCCCTCGTTTCGCGGCCCCCCGCCAGATGATCGCGCCCCGATCGACTTTCACGATCGCGCTGCCATCAAGCTTTTCTCGGCCTCCCGGAGGATCTCCGCCGACAGCTCCGGATCGGTCACCATGCGCGAGCATCGTCACCGCGCCGATCATCGTCGCGGCCGCGACAAGAGCTCGGCGCCGGGCATCTGCGGTGCCGGCCTTCCCCGCGAGGATGTCCACCAGTCTCACGAAGCCCGCCGTCGCCGCCTCGCGCGCCTTCCTGTCGGACCGGGAGAGCTCGCTGCCGATCGCTGCGAGCGGGCAGCCGGAGGCCGGGTTGTCCCGGTGGCGGGTCGAGAGGTACGCCGCCACGGCGGCGTTGATGGTCGGGTGAGCAGCCATCCCTTCGAGCAGAGCGTCCAGGGCCGCGGTGGTGGCCTCCGCGACGAGCTGGTCCTTCGACGCGAAGTGCTTGTAGAAGCCGCCGTGCGTCAGGCCGGCAGCCTTCATCAGGTCGTTGAGCCCAGTCGCGACGATCCCGCACTTCCGGAACTCGCGCGAGGCCGCCTCGACGATCCGCCTGCGGGTCTGCGCCGCCTCCTCCCTCGATTTCCGCATGGAGGTTCCTCCTCGGGATTTATTTTGGATGGCAGTTGACATCTAAATTATGGCCCCTACCATTTGGATGTCAACCACAATCTTAGTCGCCTCCAGCGGAGAATTCCAATGATTCAGGGCAAGGTCTTGGTCACCGGCGCGACGGGGGACACCGGCCGGGCGACGGTCAACGAACTGCTGGCCCGCGGCCACAAGGTCCGGGCGCTGGCCCACGGGCAGGATGACCGGTCGAAGAGGCTCCAGGAGCGGGGCGTCGAGGTCGTCTACGGCGATCTGCTCGACTTCGGCCAGGTCCGCGCCGCGCTGAGCGGAGTGCAGCGGGCCTACTTCGTCTACCCCATCCGCCCCGGCATTCTTCAGGCGACGGCGTATTTCGCCCAGGCCGCGAAGGAGGCGGGCGTGGATGGCATCGTCAACATGTCGCAGAAATCCGCCCGGGAGGATGCCAAGAGCCACGCCGCGACCGATCACTGGCTCTCCGAGCGGGTCTTCGACTGGTCGGGGCTGACGGTCGCCCACATCCGCCCGACCTACTTCGCCGAGTGGCTGCTGTACCTCGCCCCGATGATCAAGGCCGGCCTGCTCCACGTGCCGTTCGGCACCGGCAAGCACGCCCCGATCGCCGCCGAGGACCAGGGCCGCGTCATCGCCGGCATCCTGGAGGACCCCGCTGCCCACAAGGGGAAGATCTATCCCCTCTTCGGCCCGGTCGAATACACGTACGAGGAGACCGCGCGGGTCCTGGGCCGGGTCCTCGGCAAGGACGTCCAATACAAGCAGGTCGACTTCGAGGAGTTCAGCCGGGTCCTGCAGGCGAGCGGGAAGAATGCGGGCCGCGAGAATTCCTTCCTGTTCCAGCATCTCAGAGAGGTCGCGATCGACCACCAGAATGGCATCTTCGCTGGCACGAACGACCTGGTCGAGAAGCTCGGCGGCCGGCCGCCCATGACGCTCGAGGCGTTCATCGAGAAGCACCGCGCGGCGTTCGTCTGAACCGGTTTCGGAGTGCCCGTCCTTGACCGAGATGGTGGATTATCGGCCGTAGCCGAAAGAGGAGAGGGTTCGATGGATCAGGCCGCCTTGCTCGACGCCTATCTTGGGGGGCCAGACCGACTCCGGTCCGCCGTCACCGGCCTGAGCCGCGAGCAGATGATCTCGCGGCCCATCACCGGGAGGTGGAGCGTGCTGGAGGTCGTCTGCCATCTGGTCGACACCGATGCCAACATCGCCCATCGGATCAAGCGGGTCCTGTCGGAGGAGCGGCCGGTATTCGATCGGGTGAAGCCGGAGCTGATGCTGGCCGCCCTCGCGTACCATGACCGGGATGTCGAGGACGAGCTGGGAATCTTCGACCTGACGAGACGCCAGATCGGTCGCATCCTCAGGGCCTCACCACCGGAGGCGTGGGAGCGGACGGGAGTCGTTGGCGATCGGGGCGATAGGACGGTGGGCCAGATGATCAACGGTGCGGTCGAGCATCTGGCCCATCACCTCGGATTCGTCATCGAGAAGCGACGCGCCCTGGGGATCGATTAGATGTTGTGCCGGGCCAGCCGCCGCCTCGACGTCGGCCCGACCTCTCTCGATGGCTCGACGGCCGACCGCGAGGTTGCGCGCTCCGGCCCGACGACACCGAAGTCCATTGATCCCAGAGTGCTTCGGTCGATCCGAACGAAGCGAGCTGTGCCAAAGCAAGGGAATCGTCTGTGCTCGGCCACCCGCCTGCCGAGGACGGCCAGATGCCGGCTGTGCTAGCTGGGCCGTAATCGGGAGGGAGCGAGCGGCAGAAATTACACCCGCGTCCCGAAATTCGCAAGTCACTACTCAGGAAGGTAGTTGCGTCGCCGACCTCGCCCGTGTCTGCGTACTGCCTGCAATGATTTGGCCCTGCGCGAGTTGGTCGCGTGCGGGCAGCAGTTGTCGGCGGATGTCAGGGAAAAGATCATGGAAATGGCGGCGGGGCGAGTGAGAATTCTCGTGTATTGGCGAGTAGTGATGGTGGTGTTCAGTGTCCCCGTCGATAGGGTATACCACTGGCGCTGACAGCAGCAGGTCGAGCCGACTCAATGCTGGTCAGCTAGAATCACCTGTCAGCGAGTTGTAAGGTCATCCCTGATACTTCGTTCCTACAGCCCCATCGCCTATAAGCGAAGGGTGTCGCCTCGATCTCTGCGGTCCTTGCCTTCTCAAAAAGTTCCGCGGCAAAATGCCGGCGGATTCCTTGGTCGTTTTTCTGGAGGGGGTAGTGGCCGAGACGCCGCAAGGACTTACGGTCATCCCGGGGCGGGCCCGGAACGGCGACGAGCGAGCTTGGGAGGAGCGCATTGCGCTGATTTACGACGAGCTGCGCCGGGTCGCTTCTCGGCTGATGCGGCGAGCGCGGCCCGACCGTACCCTCGCACCCACCGCGGTAGTCCACGAGGCCCTCGACCGGCTGGCGGAGCTGGACGGGCGGCAGGCGCAGGTCATGACCCTGCGGTACTTCGGCGGGATGACCGTCGCCGAGGTCGCCGGTGCGCTGGGGGTCTCGATGACGACGGTCGAGCAGGACTGGCGGCTGACGCGCGGGCCTGGCTCACCGGCCAGCTCGCGAGGGAGGGACAGATGACGCCGGAGCGCGTGGCGACAGGTCGGCGAGCTGTTCGAGGCCGCGGTCCGGATCGACCCCGCCGGGCGGGAGGCCTGGCTGCGCGCCGCCTGCGGAGGGGACGATGAGCTGCGGACGGAGGTTGGCCGGCGCCTGGCCCAGCACGAGCGGGTGGACCGGAGCGGGTTTCTGACGCCTCCCCAGGCGGCGGGTCCGCCCTCGGATCGGACGGCGAGCGGGCCCCCCCGCGTCGAAGCCCCCTCGCAACGGCCGGAGCCGGCCGCGTGGGTCCGGGGACGCGCCGGCCAACGAGAGCGGGGGCTTGGCTCCCAGGCCGGCGATCGCGTCGCAGAAGGAGCAGCAGACGATCTCCGAGCTCTCGGACGCCGTGCGGGCACGACTGCGCGAGCTGCCGATCGTCTACATCCTCATCCTGGCGGCCTCGACGCTCTGGAGTCGCGGCGTCCTCGGGCGGGAGGACGCGACGATCGCTCGTGTGGACGGGACGATCATCCTGGCCCTGGTGGGCCTCATCGCCCTGCTCTGGAGCCGGTGCCCGATCCCGCTGACCTCGCTCCAGGCCCTGGAGCTGGGGGCGGTCGGCCTGCTCGCCGGCCGCGTCACCTTCGTCGAATACCGGCTGATGCTGAGGTTCTCGCAGCGTGGTGACATGATGACGGCGCCGATGGTTCTGAAGAATGCCGTGCTGCTGACCGCCGTCCTGATCCTTACCTACGGGCTCTACGTCCCCAAGACCTGGCGCCGCGCCGCGCTGGTGGCCGGGCCGCTGGCGCTGTTGCCGTTCGCGACCCTCTCGGTACTGGCGCTGCAGCACCCGGCGGCGATGGCGTGGCTCTGGGAGGGTTGGCTCGATAGCCAAACCCCGCGGGCCCTCCTGTTCGCCTTCGACGCGCTGATCCTCGCGATCCTGGCCGTCGGCTCGGCCTACGGGGCCCGCACGATCTTCCGGCTGCGCCGGCAGGTCGCCGAGGCCCGGCAGTTGGGCCAGTATCGCCTCAAACGGCGGATCGGCGCCGGCGGAATGGCGGAGGTCTACCTGGCCGAGCACCAGCTCCTGAAGCGCCCCTGCGCCGTGAAGTTGATCCGGCCGGGAGTTGTGACCGACCCGCGGGAGATGCGAGCGGTTCGAGCGCGAGGTTCGCCTCACCGCCAGGCTCTCGCACCCGAACACCGTCGAGGTCTACGACTACGGCCGGACCGAGGACGGGACGTACTACTACGTCATGGAGTACCTCAAGGGCCTGAGCCTGGACGAGCTGGTGGACCGCCTCGGCCCGCTACCGCCCGGCCGAGTGGTCTACCTGCTGCGGCAGGTCTGCGGGGCGTTGCGCGAGGCGCACGCCGCCGGCCTGATCCACCGCGACATCAAGCCGTCGAACATCTTCGCCGTGCGCCCGGGTGGGCTTGGCGATGTGGCCAAGCTGCTCGACTTCGGGCTGGTCCTGCCCGCGGCGATCCTCGGCGAGACGACCTTGACCGGGGAGCGGAGATCCTGGGCACGCCGCTGTACATGTCGCCGGAGCAGGCTAAGGGCGGCCATAAGCTCGATGGGCGAAGCGACATCTACTCGCTGGGGGCGGTGGCCTACTACCTGCTTACCGGCCGGCCGCCGTTTCAGGCCGACGGGAGGACCGCCGTGCTGATCGCCCACGCCCGCGACCCGGTCGAGCCCCCGTCGCGGGTCCGCCCTGGCATCCCCGAGGACCTGGAGCGTGTCGTACTACGATGTCTGGCCAAGCCCCCTGACCAGCGTTTCCCTGACGCCGAGGCCCTGGAGCAAGCCCTGGGCGCGTGCGCCTGCGCGGGGGATTGGGACCAGGGTCGTGCCGCCCAGTGGTGGCAAGGCGAATACGGCGACCCGAGCTGAGCCGGGCGCGTGAGAGCCTTGCGAGCGATCGCTGACCCTGCGCCGACCCATGAGGGGCTCGGGACCGGTATCGAGCCATCTCTTTGACTCGTTGAAGAGGGCTTCTCCTCGTGGCCTCGGTACGGGCTTGGGAACCGATAAGATGACCGGCCTGAAGGGCCACCGATCGGACTGCGAAAACCTGCGCATGCTCGCCAAACCGCTTTACCGTGCCGAGCCCGCCAAGGTGCAGAGCCCGACCCCGATTGGATCGACAGCGGCGTGTTTGGCTTCGTCCAGGGGACGGACCCGGAGGCCATACTCCTGCTGGAAGCGGTTCGCCAGGACGGGCCCCTGCGCCTGGCAGTATGCCTTTGCCCAAGCCACCGCGCGGCGGCCTCGAGGCGCGGCTCGATAAGATAGTCGTCTAGTCAGTCGAATTCCTTCGGGCGAGACGGCACTTCTGAAGCCCCAGACGATCATCAGCCGGCCGGTTGGCGGGACGGGCTCGGGACAACAAAGCGGGATCAAAGCTCGGAGTTCGAGACCGATAAGGGGTTGGGAGCCGAGCCAGGCTTTCGGCTCCTGATCCCTTATCCTCACCCCATGGTGCTGGACCGCGTGCTCGGCGGGTCCGAGAGGGACTTGAGGCCGACGCCGGCCTCGCATAGGATGGAGGTGTTTCCACCGAAGGCTGCTCGAGCGGCGGTTGCGAACGATGATCTTCAGAGAAAACCACAGATCGTGATGCGGCCGGGTCGGGAGCATCTCCATGGCCGGGACCGCCCTCGAAGGCGATGGGGCCGAACGGCTGTCACCTTCGTCGGCGGATCGCATTGATGATCACCGGCTGGTCCCTCGTAGCCGATGGACCCCGTCGGTCGGTTAGGATCCGTTGTTTCTGGGCCGGGAGTTGATTTCGCGGGCAATGGACGGCGAACGATCCGCGATGCGATAGTGGTGATGGGCTCGGGCCGGTCTGACAACGGGACCTCCTGCCTCGCGTGCCACTACCTCGGCGGGGCCGGCGGTTCGGGACCCGCCCACGGAACGTCATCCTCCTGAATGCCAATCCCAGTAATTTCCAATGGGGCGACCTGGACCGAATGCTGCACCCGGGTTTCCGCGACTCCAAGAGCCTCGTCTTTCATCACCACGGCGCGGAGCCGACGCGGTACGAGGGGTGGCGCGGTAGATCATCCATAAGGTCCGCAAACTCTCCCAGGAATACCCCGAGGGGCTTCGGGACAGGGCCGTCGCGGCATTTAGCCGGCGCAACCCGCCGTCGCTGTTCGGCGCGGCGCGATCGATGCCATTCCGGACGAAGTCCTCGTCGCGGCGGCCGCCGGGCGCGCGACGACCGGTATCCCGAGATCCATGGCCGGGTTCACCGGATGAAGGATGGACGGATCGGACACTTTGGATGGAAGGCCCAGATCGTTTCGCTCCGGGACTTCGTCCTCACCGCCTGCGCCAGTGAACTCGGCCTGGAGTCACCCGATCATCACCAGGCGCCATCGCCGCTTCATTTCGACGCCGAGGCAGCGCCGCGCAGACCTGACACCCGGCGAATGCGATGCCCTCGTCGCCTATGTCCGGAGCCTACCGGCCCCAGCCCAGGCGACCAGACCCGGGACCCAAATCGCAAGGGCGGTCCGGGAGGGTCGTGCCCTCTTCGAGGGGGTCGGCTGCGCCGCCTGTCACGTCCCCAAGCTCGGGCCCGTCGAGGGGATTTACAGCGACCTCCTCCTGCACGACATGGGGAAGGCATTGAGCGACGGGGCAGCTATTATGGTAATGATTCCGATTCTCCCGAGCCGCCGGACGGCAGCGAATGGAGGACGCCGCCACTGTGGGGGATCCGCGAGTCCGCGCCCCACCTACACGACGGGCAGGCGCGGACCTGGCAGAGGCCGTGGCCTTCCACGGGGGGGAAGCGGCGAGCGCGGCGGAGCGATTCGCCATGCTCTCCGAGGCGAGCCGAGAGAGCATCGGCATATTCCTCTATTCTCTCGGTCCTCCGCTCGCGGCCCGGTCGGTCCGGCCGGGGCCTGAGGCCGCGTCGGCCGGTTCGAGTTCGGAAGACCCGTCTCGGCGGCCGATAAGTCCGGCCCGGCGTGGCGCATTGCGCTGGCGATCGCCCACAACCTTGAGAAGTCGGGCACACTCCAGCAAGCTCTCGACGACTACCGGCAGATCGTTCGAGAAGACCCCGACTCGCAAGAGGGCCGTGTGGCGTCAGAGCGGATCGAGGCGCTGCGGGTCGGAGAGAGGCCCGGCGAGAGCCATGACGTTCACGGCAGCGTGGTGCCGACGAACTCGCGGACGAGATCGTAGCCCGTGCCATTCATCAGAAAGGTGATCGATGGTCGCAGCAGGACCCAGGGTCGCGCCCGACCCCGGGCTCGGATGGGCGAGGCCTTCGGCGTCCGGAAGCCCCGGTCTGCAGCAGCAGATGGGTCGGCATGCCGATCTGCGATGTTCGCTCTCGATGTCCCCATTGCCGTCACTTTTCCGTCAGAACCCGTAGTCGGGGAGGTTGATCTCATCACGCAGTTCGCGGCCGAAGAGGAAATCCACAACAAATGGGAGCCGCAAGAGTCGCGTGACAACGTTGCGGAACCTAATGCCGAACGCCGTCTTTGGGGCAAATGACGAAGCGAATTTCGCCGCCGATCCCTGCTTGCGCTTCAGGAACGGCATCATCCGCTCCTGGTAGCGGGCGAAGGCCGCGCCGTGATCGCCCCCGCAATTGCGAAGCTCGCCCGCCAGCACGTACGCCTCGGCCATCGCCAGGCCCGTGCCTTCTCCGGCCATGAGGGAGACGCAGGCCGCCGCATCGCCGACAAGTGCCGTGCGGCCCTTCGCCCAGCGGTCCATCCGAATCTGGCTGACGCGGTCGAAGTAGATGTCGCCGGTTTCCCCCATTGCCGCGAGGATCTGCGGGCACTCCCAGCCGACACTGGCGAAGACACTCCTCAGCGCCGCCTTGCGCTCTGGCTCGGTCGAAGGCTCCCCGGCGGTCAGGTACTCGTCGCGAAAGACGAACAGGAACAGCGTCTTGTCGTCGCGCATTGATAACCGCGAGACCTGCCGTCCCGGAACCCCGTGGCTGATGTAGACGAGTTCATCGCGCGGCCGGTACCCCTCGACCTCGAACGCGGCAACGTGGTAGCCGAGCGAGACCTCGAACGCTTCCTCGGGTCCAAACACAAGCCGGCGGACGCGCGAGTGCAGCCCGTCGGCACCGATGACCAGATCGACCTCGCGCGGGGCGGCGTGGCCGAAGCTGACCCGCACCCGGTCCCCCTCGTCCACGATGCCCGCCACAGAGTCGCCGAACAGCGTCTCGACCTTCCCCTCGAGGGCGTGGTAGATCACGGCCGACAGGTCGGAGCGCCGCAGGCTTGTGAAGCGGCCGTTGGTCAGGCGGCTGAAGGCATCGACCGAGAAGCCGCCGCGCTTGCGGCCCTGCCGGTCCACGAAGAGCACCTCCCTCACCTGGTAACCCAACTCTCTGATCCGGGGGATCAGGCCCATCTTTTCGGCGATGTCGTAGCCAACCCCCAGAAGTCGATGACGTAACCGCCGGTGCGGGGCCGGGCCTGCTCGACCAGCAGCACCTCGTGACCCGATTTCCGCAGCCAGTAGGCCAGTGTCGGGCCGGCGATGCCCACCCCGTTGATGATAATCCTCATGCACTTCTCGGTCGGCGGAACTTGTGATTCTCTCACGAAAACGCATTGATAATGACGGGCCAAAGTCCGCCCGCCAATCAGCGAACTTCCAAACGACTCAATGGGTTAAGGACGATTTCAGCCGCGCGAACTGCATAAGCATTTGCTGCGCGGCTCGCAGCTCCGACCACGGCTTACATCGATTATCGCGATCGGAAGCAGGTCAACTATCGTGACCACTCTCATTTCCCGCAGTTCGGAGGTCGGGCTCGTTTTTCCGAGTATTCTCGAGTTCCAGAGCGCCGTCGGCACGCCAGGGATGATATGAGTTGCAAAAGTCGATCCGGTCGCCGATGCTCGGGTGGGTAGACCGGAAGAGCGTGTAGAGTAATCCCGGCCTGGGGTTGCTGAGGTTCTCCTCCTGGAGCTTGACGAATGCCATGGCGCCGGAGTGGTTTGCATGGGTCTGATCGAGTGCGAATTGATCGGCCTCGTGCTCCTGGTAGCGGCTGTAAGCCAGTACGCCAGGGCTGAGCACCAGAGCGGCCACCTCGAATGAGCATGAGCAAGAGCGGCATGGAGGCGACGTCGGAGAGCCGGTCAAAGCCGAGGCGATCGGGAAAGCGAGCGATCAGCTTTCGTCCCAGCCGATCGACCAGGAAAAGCCCGGCGAGGGTCACGATCGACGAAAGCAGGATCGAGCGAACCACGTGGCCCAGCACATAGTGGCCCATCTCGTGCGCCATCACGACCAGCAGCTCGGGCTCGTCGAGCTTGGCGATCAGGGTGTCCCAGAGCACGATCCGCTTGGTGTTGAACACACCCGTCACGTAGGCATTGACGGCCTTGGTGTCGGCGCTCTTGTCGACCTCGAATACCCGGCTTCCCTCGATGCCCGCCCGCTCGGCCAGGGACAGGATCGACCGCTCGAGCGCCTTGTCGTGCATCGGTCCGAACTTATTGAACAAGGGATCGATCCAGATCGGTTTGACCAGCACCGCCGCGAACAGGAACGGGACCGTGAGGATCGCCGTATAGAGCCACCATCGCCGCGGACTTCGAGCGAGCAAGAGATAGGGGACCCACGTGAGGGCGAACCCAACAACCAGATCGACTCCGAGGTTCTTAAACGAATTGCCCAGCCACCGCGCCAGCGACTGGTTGGAGAGCCCGTAGGCATGCTGGCGGACGAACCCTTCCAAAAACGCCAGCGGTAGTTCGATCAGGAAAACAATCGTCAAATACATAACCGTATAGAAACCAATTGTGAGAAACCAGCTGCGGCCCAGCCGCCGCGCCAGGCTTCGGAGCCATGCCGAAGCCCCGGAGAAAGCCAGCGCTCCGGGCAAGAGAATTGCCCAGAACTGGTTCAGCACCCACAGCCAATTGCCGCCGCGATAATATTCCATCGCTTTGGCGCTCGGTTCGGGAACCGCAACGGGTTCCGTTTCGGTCACGACGTTGGGTTTCGGCGCGATCGCCGGAGCCGTTCCCGGGGCGTCAGCTCCCGACGACTGCCCTGAGGCTGGGCTGGATACGATTACGAGCAGGGAAACGGCGACCAGAGTCGCAATCGACGAACGTCGGTTCAAGGGAGATTCCGGTTCTTGAAATCGGTTGTGTTGCGATCGTGAGTCACTCGATCTTGTGGGTTGGCCGATCGATATCCTCAGCCACGGGCGCTTCATCGATCAAGGGCTTATAGTACAAATAAGCAGCGGCCAGGGCGAGGCTCAAGAGCGCGGTACAAGCCCAACCGCCATAGGCCAGGTAGCGGGCGCGGGTGAGGTCGCTCAGGACTGCGACGGCCCTCTTGCCATCCTCGGAATCGAGCCAAGGCGCAAGCTCGTCGAGCTGGAGCTTTTGACGGTCGTAAGATCCCTGGAGGCTGACGAGCGATTTCCGGAGGTTGGGAACGTCCTTCGCGTCCTGTTCGAACCTGGCGAGCGCTGTTTTTCGCATCCTTGAGATCTTCTCTGAGGGAAACCACTTTCGATTCCAGGTCCTTGGCGCGACTCGCTTCCCTTTCGGAGATGCCACGCTGGATAGCGAGCTGGTCGATCGCCTCGTCGCGCGCCTTGACTGCCTTGTCGTACCGCGCAACAAACTCGGCGGGGTCGACGCTTCCGACCTTTTCGAGCACAGTGTCGACCGCCAGGCGCTGCCTGGCGGACGATTGATCCATCGAGTGTGAAAGGATCTTGAGCGCCTCGTTCTGATCCTGAATCCGGCTGTGCAGGGTGAACAGCCAGAGCGCGGCCGCCACGACCAGTACGCCAAGGCTGGCGCCGAGCATGCCGAAGATCGCCGCCGTTTGAACTCTGTCGACAGGCGATGTGACATCCCGGTATGTAGTGGGTCGACTAATCATCTTGATGAGCTCCGCCTCGAGGCGGGGAGATAGGGCTCCGCCTCCGCTTGCTTCGGGGTTGGGAAGATTCTCAAGGTCGTTGACCAGCCGTGCCAGCGCAACCCGGTCGCCGCGATCGGCGGTCAGAAAATAGCCTCCGACCTGAGCCAACCCGCCGTCAAGCCACTGGAAAAACCCGCGGGTCTGGTTGATCGGATCGACCACATAGGCCACCTGAAGCGGCTGGCCGAAAAAGTGCTGGTGGATGAAGATGTCGTGCGAGGACAAGAAGATCCCGAAACTGGGATGGGTGTGATACCAGCCCACGATGTCGTATTCGGGATAGAGCCGGTCACGGTCGCGGGTGATCTCTTCCCACGAGTCGTGGGTGTAGGTGAAGCTGGCCTGGGTGTTGGCGTAATGCTTGGCCTCCAGCGAGCGGTTGACCCAGACGAAGGGTTGGCCGGTCGCCGGATCGACGCATTCCTTGCCCAGGAGGATTCCGCCCAGCTCGACGGTCGTGTCGCTCAGGGCGTGCCGTTCGATCGCGTCGGCGGCGCGGAGATCGATGAAGATCGGCAGGTCAAGCGGCCCGGGGACCTCGTAGGCCATCGAGGCGAACCGCTTATCGCGGTCCGGCCGCTGCCGCCGCTCCGGCTCGCGGACACTGATATCGCCAAAGATGATCTCGTCGCCGCTCAACGGGTTGATCCTCAGCCCGGGTTACGCTCGCCTCGGTCCGACGCCAAGAGGAAGAAGCCCGAATCGACCGGGCTGTCGACCCGTACGATATCGTAAGGAGGAATGCCGACACGTGAAAGCGGTAGGTCGGCCAGCGGCGACCCTTGGTCGACAAAGCTGACGAACTCGGGGCGGGCCGCTTCCCGGCAGGTCGGGCAGACGGCTTCGGTCGACTTGACCTTCACGCGCGGCCGCAGGACCTCGACCTTCCAATCGCATCGCGGGCAATCGATGGTGACGACCAACTCGCGGTCGAGAATCAGGCGAAGTGGTCCATCCAGTCGCGAACCGGCGGCGTCGAAGAGCTGGGCGACGGTGCTTCCGCACCCGAGCGGCAGCTCGACCGGCTCGGGATAGGTCTCGTGGCTCAGGCAGTCGTCGCGAAACGGCAGCTTGGTCGAATAGAACTGGTTGGCCACGCCGTTATAGACCAGGGCCGAACCGGCGGCGACCGGCAGGCCGTGCAATAGCTTGAGCGCCTCCTGGACTTGCAGCGCCGCCATCATCGACGCGATCGTCGGCGCCGTCGGCACCTTACCCGCGACGATCTCGTCGCGCGACAAGAGCGGGCAACTGTAGCGCAGGTTCAGGAGCTGATAGTCCCGCTCGGTCATCGCGCACTCGTAGCACGCCGAGTCGGGGGGGACGAAGACCTTGACGACTCCCTGGATCTCCTGGATGCCCGCGTCGATCCAGGGAGTGCTCGTCTTCCAGCACTGCCGGTTGACCCAAAGCCGGGCTTCGCGGTTATCCAGGCAACCGATGACCAGGTCAACGTCGGCGAATAGGCCCAAGCCGAGGTCGGTGATGACGTTACCGTGGATCGGGATGACCGTGATCTCGGGGTTGAGCTCGCGCGCCCGCCGCGCGGCGACCTCGGCCTTGGGCTGGCCTCCGTCCGCTTCGCGGAACAAGCACCGACCGCGACAGGTTGGACGGTTCGACCGTATCCAGGTCGATCAAGTACGTGGTCCCGATCCCCAAGAGGGCCAGGTTCTTCACCACCTCGTTGCCCAGGGCGCCGGCGCCGACGACCAGGATCCGAGCCGTTCGAAGCCGCTCTTGCCGCCACCATGAGATCAGCCGCAACCGGCTGTAGCGGTCTTGATCGTCGATGACCAGAGTGTCTCGGCGTCGCGTTCGTCCGTTGTCGGCGTCGACCGGCGAGGGCTGGTCGCGGAGTATCGCGGGTGGATCATCCATCGTCTCGGTACTCGTCGCGACTTGATTCGATCACTCGATGAAGAGAATATCTCCTGGGAGGCCGCGACGAGCTCGACCGGCGGCTGAACCGCCGGCTCCGGCTCGAAGGATCTCCAGCTCGTCCAGGTTCGGATCTGCCCGTTGGCCTGGCCACGATTCATTCGGGAGCGTTGTGCCGGCGCGGAGCAACTTCGCTGAGAGCGATTCACGTTTCTTCCGACGCGCCGATCGCTGGCCGATTCGTGCTGTTCTCGGTCCCGTGGTCCGGGAGTTGTTGAAGACCCGACCATAACGCGAGATCGAACTCGCGAACCCTCGCGACCTGAGTCGGCATGTCGGCTCCTGGAGGACGACCGATTCGAGGACTTGCTCATTCCTCTTTGCGCCGGTCCTGAGCGGCCGCCCGGCGCCATCCGCTGGTTGAACCGACTCGCCCGAGCGCGGCCCGCAAGTCGCGAAGCGGCGCGGATCGGTCGGGAACAGGAACGTCGTCTGGTTCGCGACCCAGAGCGCGGCATCGCGGTTGTAGGGACTGCGAATGTCGTAATTGTGGTAACGCGCCATATCCCAGAGCATGACGCAAAGCTCGTCAAGCTGCACGCTGGGCACCCAATGCGTGCCATAGCCTCCCAGGCAGACCATGCCGATCTCGGAGATGTTGGGGTGATAGATCGGCGTCACCCAGCGGATCTCGGGCATGGTCCGGGGATAGGACGCACCCAGCTTGATCTCGACGCGGTGGTCATTCGAGAGTTCTGACCTTGCCGTGGTCGCGCCACAAGCCTTTGCCCTTGAACGAGATCATGTATTGCTGCGGGCGGATCGCCCTGGCGCAACGAACCGAAAGACCGAACTCTCCGAGCGCAGCCGCTCGAGGGCCGCCAGATCGTTGTGGAGCCGTCGAATGCGAGGCGATTGGTACATGGTCGAGCAACGCCCGTAGTTTAAACGAGGGGCTCCTGGTAGGTTACGTAGGATCGTGCGTCGCCAGCGGGGACGATCGCTGATGCGACCGGCGAGTCAGCGGACTACTCCGCTGGCCGGACCGCGTCATGCCTCAGTCCCGGCCGGCAACGACCTCGGGGTAGACAATCAGGTGGTCGCCGTTCTGGACCCCGGCCTCAACCAGGGTCCAGCTTTCGAGCAGGCGACGGCCGCCTTCTTTGTGGTCGAGCGAGTAGCTCATCGGCTGCCCGTCAGGACTGGTCGCGGGCAAGTTCATCTTGGTGATGATGTTCGGGATGATCCGGCTCACGGGCACACTGAAGGCGATAACCGCCTTGACCGACTTGGCCCCGGTCTGATCCAGGAAAGTCACCTGGATCCCGCTAGGATCGGCATTTCCGCCGTATGACATGGTCAGGATACCTCCTCAGCATCCCATTCGCCGCTCGCCGACGAATATTGAGGCGCAGTCTCAGCTTTCTTCGGCTATCCGGTAGGTCCTGATCGCCTCTCATCGCACACTCTCAATCCAACATAACGCTCTTGCCGTCAACTCGAAACAGGTTGAATCCGATTTTCGGAAACCGCCTCCCAAAAAGCCTGACTATATGACATCAAAAAAATGCCGGAGCCACCGGAACATGATCCCGGTGGCTCCGGCATTTCGACACATCCGCGAGGCGGAGCCGCTTCGCTTGCCATCCATGCACCCGTTTGGGTGCTCAGGCAGCCGCGCCTCACTGCTGAGTGATTCCGAGCCCCATTCGTAATCGGGCCGCAACTCAGGTGACCGTCTTGAAGATGGTCATGCTCAGGACTCCGATGATTGCGAAGATTACCAGGAATATTAAGACCAGCACTTTCGCGACATCGGCAGACCCCTGGGCAAGCCCACTGAAGCCGAACACGGCTGCGATACCGGCCAAGACGAGGAAGAACAGGGCAAATCTGAGCAACGACATGGTGGCACTCCTTCCCGGATCGAGATCGAGAATCTGCGCGCCGGAACCCGAGGAAATCTCCCCGATCGGCCGGCACTTCATGAGGGAATCTCACGCAAATCGAGTGCCAGCGAATCCTGGTGATTGTGAGCACCTCCGGTAGAACTGGCCCTACTTGGGAGGGGCTTTTTCTTGAGCTCGCCAGTATTCGGCTTCCAGGCGGTAGTATTCCGACGCTCCGACGTCGTAGGAGCGGCCGAATCCCAGCCGTCGCACTTTCTTGATCAGGGCTTCCAGCTTCTTCATTCGGCTGAGATGATCGTCAATCGCGGCGAGTCGATCGGCTGGCTTTTCGGCCATGTCCCGCCGGCAATCGAGGATGAGCTTCGACCAGACATAGACCTGATATGAGTCGATCCGGGCTTGCTGGTAATAGGCCCAGGTCTCGTCATATTGCTTGATGGCGGCCTGAAGGCGGGCCTTGGCCAACGATTTGAGTTAGATGGCTCTTGCACGAGGTTGGAAGCGGGGGCGGGGGCGAATGAGAGGCCGGTCAGGATCAGGCCGAGAAACAAGGACTTGCGTCTTGTGTGAGCTAGGACATGGCGACCTCATGGGTTCGGAATCGCGTCAGCTCGCGTGACACCGACTTTGCCGTTGCATCCGTAGATCGAACAGGCGCCGACGTATTCCCAGCAGTCGCGGTGATGGGGCGTATTGCAGACAGCACAGGCAGATGACCGGGCCCGCGGCGATGGGCTCGCCACAGACCTTGCAGATCGTCGGGCCGTTGTCCTCGTTCCAGGCGTCGGGTTGTTCGACGATGGCGATGCCTTGATTCTTCCGCCGGCCGACTCCCTCGAGCAAACCGTCGTGGAGGGCCAGGGCCTCCTGGACCGCATAGGCCAGGGCTTCGGCGTTCGAGCCCAGGTTGCGGTCGACCTGCACGAGCATGCGCTCGGGATTGATCGAGACGAGCATGCCGCCGGGGGGAGCCAGCCGCTGCAAGTTGGCGATGGACCACCGAACGTGTGGGGTCAGAGAAGTCGCGCGCCATTTCGAGATCGTTGGCCTGGACGAGGAAACCGCGGTCGAACTCCGGGTCGCCGATCCTGATTTTCCGCGTGCCCTTCGGTGGCTGGGTCGGGGCCGGGCGGCTATCGGGGCCAGCTCCAGCCGAAACGGAATCCCGCTGGGGAATCGCGCGACGACGCGGGTCCGTGGAATCTGGTCCGGTTGACCGGCGATCGTCGGCGCCAGTCCCACCCGGACCGTGGACCCATTGTGGATGAAACTGACGGTCGGTGTGTCGGAGATCCCCCGGCTCTCGTACCGCCCATGATAGCGCGCGGCGAGTTGCCGGTACGCCCGATATCGCGTCCCACTCATCCAGGCGCCGAAGTTCGCGAGCAGCCGGATGAACAGATAGACAAAGAGGACAATCAGACCGAGGATCACCAACTCCATCTGCGGGAAACCTCCTTTTCGCGCTGAAGCTCGGCGGGCATCGACGATCCGCCGCGACCGAGAATCCGGCACCAAGGCCCCACACCTCGACTCCGTTCAGTCTACGGCTCTTGCCCGCGCGATTCGGCAACGACGTGCCAAGGTCGCGGTTTGCGGCAGGCAGCTGCGGAACAGATGGAGCGGGACGTGGACGGCCACGGCGGCAACGAATCCGGCGTGCGGGACGGCCTCCCAGAGCTGCCAGTCCTCGACCCGCGGCGAAGGGGTCGCCGGCGTGAACCGCGATGACAGCTCGCTGGTGCCGAATCCGGTTTCATAATGCGCCGCCAAGCCCGCCAGGCCGATGCCCAACCCTTTGAGAACCGCCTCCTTTCGGGTCCAGCCGCGCACGAACGCCAGGGCCTTGGCGTTGTCGGGGATCATGGCGAACGTCGGCTTGCTCGGCCGTCGAGAAAAACGACGCGACGATGCGGTCCGCCTCGGCCATCGGCCGCACTCGTTCGATGTCGACGCCAAGCTCGCGATCCCGGCAGACGGCGATCAGCGCCAGCTCGGCGGAGTGCGAGACGTTGAACCGGAGCGGGTGACGGCAATCGCTCGGTTCGTCGCCCGATGCGCGTCGGACACAAGCTCCGGCTTACCCTGACCGCCCGCTCGAAACTGGAGCGACCGCGGGAGCGCGTCCAGCAGAGACGCCAGGATCTGCCGCAGAGCCGCACGGCAACTCACGAACCGGCGACGATCGCGAGCCGCGGATGAACCGTGCCGCCCGTGCCTGTTCGTCGGCCGCGAGCAAGACCAGCTCCGGCCCCGGCTCGGCCGTCTCCTCATCGTCCCCCGGTTTCAGCCCGGCGTCCAGCTCGACCAACCAAACCCGGACTTCGTCCGGAGCCAGGACAGGCTCGTGAACACCGAGCCGCCATTTCCGCAGGTCGGGTTGACCGGAAACTTCGTACCCAAGTTCGTTCGCTCCGCCCTCATTGGTCATCGATCTTGTCCATCGATCGGCCGGATGTCCATCGCGCACACCGACTTCCTCCCTTGACAGCCCCGCCGGGACGATCAAGACTGAACTTCACGATTTCGCTTGAACACGAACAGATACCCTGAGGTCCGACGATGGCCACGGTTCAAAGAACGATGACGAAGGCCGACCTGGCCCGTGTCACCGACAAGGCCGAATTGATCGACGGACAGATAGTGCTGCTCATGCCTACCGGTCGAAAACCCGGTCGAGTCGGCGGACGAATCTATCGTAGCCTCGACGACTACGCCACGGCGAGTGGATTGGGCGAAGCCTATCCCGACAATGTGGGATTCGGCGTGCCCCGTCTGAATTCCGGCCGCGAATCGTTCGCCCCCGATGCATCATTTCACTTCGGGCCGTTCCCGGCCGATCCGATGCGGTTTCTCGAAGGTCCGCCGGCTCTGGCCATCGAGGTAAGGAGCGAAAGCGATTACGGACCGGCCGCCCTGGCCGAGCTCGCCGCGAAACGAGACGACTATTTCGAAGCGGGCACAAAGATCGTCTGGGACGTCGACCCGATCGCCGAAGAAATCCACGTCTACCGGGCCGAAGCGCCCGATCAACCGGTCACGTTCCTGAGCGGTCAGATCGTCGACGCCGAACCCTTACTACCGGGCTGGCGGGTGCAACTGGACTGGATCTTCGCCTGAGCTTTGAGTTGCGACGAGCGACACAATGAAAGCCATCGTGATCAACGGGATCGGCGGCCCGGAAGTCCTGGAAATCCGCGAGGTTCCGACACCTGAGCCAAGAGGCGATCAGATGCGGGTCCGGGTGCGGGCCTGCGGGCTGAACCGGGCTGATCTCATGCAATGCCGCGGAATGTACCCGGCGCCGCCCGGCTGCACCGGCGGACATTCCCGGCCTGGAATATGCCGGCGAGATTGATGCGCTCGGGCCGGATGTGGTCGGTCCGCTCAAGGTAGGCGACCGTGTCTTCGGGATCGTCGGCGGCGGGGGACAGGCCGAGTATCGTCGTGACGCACGAGCGGATGGCCGTGCTGATTCCGCCCAACCTCGACTTTGTCGAGGCGGCGGCGGTCCCCGAGGCGTTCATCACGGCCCATGATGCCTTGTTGCGCGGGGTCGACTCGCACCTGGCGAGCGGGTGCTGATCCATGCCGTCGGAAGTGGCGTCGGCACGGCCGCGGTTCAGATCGCCCACGCGATGGGGTGCACCGGTCTTCGGTACGTCGCGGACCGCGGCGAAGCTCGAGCAGACGAAGCGGCTCGGGATGGATCATGGCATCGACGCCTCGCGCGAGGACTTCGTCGAAGTGGTCGCGCAGCGACGCAGCGGCAGAGGAGTCGACGTGGTGATCGACCTGCTGGGCGGGTCGGTGCTTGCCGGGCAATCTGGCGGCGCTGGCGCACCAGGGCCGGCTGGTGCTGGTGGGCCTGCTCGGCGGGACTCGAGGGACCGCTCGACCTGAGCCTGATGCTTCGCAAGCGGCTCACGATCGTCGGCACGACGCTTCGCGCGCGTCCCCTCGAGGAAAAGATCGCCGCGACCCGGCGGTTCGCCGACCAGGTCGTCCCCTGGCTGGAGCGCGGGCTGGTCCGCCCGGTCGTCGATTCGGTCTTCCCATTCGAGGACATTCGGGCCGCCCAGCAGAGACTCGAGTCGAACCAGGTCTTCGGCAAGGTCATCTTGAAGATGTCAGGGATGTCTTGACCTGATCTCGCGATCACCATTGATTCGCACGATTCAATGAGGCGACCAGAGCCGACGAGATTCCAGTGGCGAGACTCCCGTTGCCGTTGCCGTTGGCGAGCTGGCCGTCCTGGATTTCCAGGACCAGGTCGTCCGGCGTGATGAACCGGCGGTCATGGGTGACGACGACCAGGGTCGTCTGAAACGATTCCTGAAGCCGCGGAGGATCGTGTAGATCTCGTCGCCGGCCTTCGAGTCGAGCTCGCCGGTCGGCTCGTCGGCCAGGACCAGGATCGGCTGCTTGACCAGCGCCCGGGCGATCGCCACCCGTTGCTGTTCGCCGCCGGAAAGCTGGTAAGGCCGGTGGTCGAGACGATCGCCCAGGCCGACTTCCGTCAGCAGATCGACGGCCCGCTGCCGCTGCTCGGCCGTCACCCCGCGCGGCAGGAACGGGACCAGCACGTTTTCGAGCGCCGTCAGGTTGCTGATCAGGTTGAACGACTGGAAGATGAAGCCGATCTGGTCGCGGCGATAGACGTTCTGGGCACGCCTCGGACATCGTCACCAGGTCCTGGCCATCGACGACGATCTCGCCCGAGCTCGGGCGGTCGATCGCTCCGATCAAGTAGAGCAGCGTGCTCTTGCCCGACCCGCTCGGGCCCACGATGAATGCAAACCGCCCGCGATCGATCCGGCAGCTCACCCCGCGCAATGCTTCCACCGACCGGCTGCCGCTGCGGTACGATTTGTGAACGTTCACCACATCGATCATCAGGTAGAACCTCGAATAGTGGTCAGTTGTCATGGCCGATATCGAGCGGTCGGACAGTGATCCCAGGGCTCTGCAGCTACCTGTCCAGGTGCTGGACGAGCGACGCCCGTCAAGACCGGACAATGGACAACGGCATCAATGCGATCCTAATCGAATGGCCTCCATGGGCATGAGCCGGGCGGCACGCCAGGCGGGGTAAAGTCCGCCCAGAGTCCCCATGATGACCGACAGGCCGATGCCGAGACGCCAAGAGTGACGGGGTCATACCCAGGTGGATACCCCCCGAGAGGAACTGGTTGACCACCGAACGCCAACCCATGCCAGCACGCAGCCGACCAAGCCCGCGAGCAAGCCCAGATAAGCACTTTCCAGCGTCACGAGCGACAAGATGTTGACTCTGCGACCAGCCATTGGTCCGGAGCACGCCGAACTCGACGAACCGCTCGGTGGTGCTCATCAGCATCGTGTTGATGATGCCCACGATCCCGACAGCAGAGCCAGGCTGACCGTCATCAAGAGGAACGTGTCGATCTGTCCCATCAAGCGAGCCAAAGTTGGCCTGGGCCTCGTTCATGCTGCGCGCGTCAAAGCCGGGATGGGCTTTCTCGATCGCGGCCGCCAGGGCGGCGTTATCGCCGGGGTCGTTTCCCTCGACGTAGATGCACGAGACCGAGTCCTTGGGCTCATTGAGCACGGTCCGCGCCATCTCGATGTCCATGACGATCACGACATCCAGGATCATCGAGCCGGTCTCATAAATGCCGACGATCTCGAACGGCTTGCCGGCGATGTGCAAGCGTATCACCGACCGTCTTGGGACTGCCCCTGGCGCATCGGGATGCTGGCTGGCGATCTTCCGGCTGATGACGATATTCGGCTGCCCTTGTCGTCCGGGGTCGAGGAATCGCCCCTCGCCGTGCTCCTTGAGGGCCCGCGGGAAGACGGCGCTGTGCAGATTTTGGTGCGCGAGGATGTCCTGACCGGCGATCACCGGCTGATCCAGCAGCGAATAGAGAGTTTCTTCCCGGAAAGCAGGCTGTTCAGCAGCATGCCCCGCCCTTCGATCGTGGGGGCGATTCCCCAGACTTCGGGTGCAACCGCTCGAACTCCAGGGATGCCCCTGATCTCATCGGCCAAGCTGGCCGGCAGATGGCTGAAGACCGGGCTTGGGGCGTTCTCGCGAAGAATGATCAGCCCCTCGATACGGCTCAAGGTGTCGCCGACCATGTCGCGTAAGCCGTTCGAGAGGCAGAAAAGTCCCAGCACTCCCAGGATCGGGATCGACAACCCAACCAGAGCCAGGATCGTGCGCATCGGGCGGGTTAACAAGTTCCTCCAGGCGAAAATTCCCATCAATGAACAGTCCCAGTCAAAGGACGACGAACCCCCGAGTTGGCGGCCATTCCGCTGGATCGGAATCGCGCGATCATGAGAATTATAGCGATCGTGTCGATTTGCGCAAGTAAGCAGTGGCCATGAGTGTCGGCGTTCGATGTTCCAGTTCCGAGCTCAGTTGAGGCGACGGAACGCTCGTCGTTGATTAGCTTGCAAGTGAGCTGGCAATTGACAACTTCGGCGTAGTCGCGTCGGAAAACGTCACTGGCACTGAGCACTACTTCGGTGTCGTCTCAGCCGCGGTTCGGGTCGAGTGGACGGCGCTGGTCGGTCGGCCGGCTCTGGGCTGGTCCTCGGCGGCCTGGTGGATCGGCTCAGCCGTGCCGGTGGCCGAGGTGGGCGGCTCGTCGGTCCGTGCTTGCCAAAGTTGCTTGAGTTGGCCGAACGAGCGCAGGGGGACATTGCCCGCGAGTGCGTCCTTCGACAAAGGAGGAGGCGGAGGAGAGGGTCTGGAAGGGCGGGTCGGGGGCCGGTTGGTCGGGCCCTGGTCCTGACGGACTGGTGGCCTGGCGCCCCCGGACCCTGGTCCGGGATAAGGGCCGCGCGGTCCGCCTCGCCCGGGCGGGCCGGACCGTGACCTGGCCGTGCCGAGGGGGTGCTCGCTCCGGATGACCCGCGGCCGCGCCGGGTGCCTGCGCCTCGTGCTCAGGGTTGTCGCGGGACGCTCAGAGCCAGCCTGGAGGGCCGCCTCGATCTCGGTCTCGATCACGATCGCGGTCGGGTCGCCGCGGCGGCGGTTCTCGGCCAGGGTGGCGACCGAAGGGGCACCGACCGGCGGCGAGGTCAGAGCCGAAGCGACCGGCCGAGGGCCGCGAGCTGCTCGCCGCCGCCTCCGCCACGCTGACCCTGGCCGGGTCCACGAGGGTCGCGCTCCGCGTTGCGGCTGCTCGCCGCCGGGCCGCCGGGCCGCCGCGAGCCCGATTGCTGGCCGCGGTGCCGCTCCGTGCCCGGCTTGACCATCGTCAGCGAAACCCGCTTCCGCTCCTGGTCGACCCCCATCACCCAGACCGTCACCACGTCGCCAACGCTCACCACGTCGTGTGGGCTCTTGACATAGCGATTGGCCAGTTGGCTGATGTGCACCAGCCCCGAATCCTTGAGGCCGATGTCGACGAACGCGCCGAAATCCACCACGTTGAGGACCGTCCCTTTCAGCTCCATGCCGGCGCTGAGATCCTCGATTTTCAGGACCCCCTTCTTGAAGATGGGCTTGGGAAGGTCATCACGCGGGTCGCGCTCGGGACGGGCCAGGGCTTCGACGATGTCGCGAAGTGTCAACTCGCCGACTTCCAGCTCTCGGGACAAATCGGCGAGATTGGCTTCGGCGAGCTTGGCTTGAAGCTCGGGGAGCCGGACCTTGTCCCGCACCACGTCGGGGGTGAACTCGAACTTCTCCAGAAGCTTGATGGCGACCGGGTAGCTCTCGGGGTGAATCCAGGTCCGGTCGAGCGGATTCTCGCCCTCGGGGAGCTTGAGGAAGCCCGCCGCCTGGGTGAAGGTCGCCGGCCCGATTCCCTCGACCTGAGTCAACTGTTCGCGGCCGGAGAACGGACCGTGCTCCTTGCGGTACTCGACGATCCGCCGCGCGGTCAACTGGTTGAGCCCGGAAACGTGCCGGAGCAAGGCGACGCTCGCCGTATTCAGGTCGACGCCGACGAAGTTGACGCAACTGGCGATGACCGACTCGAGCGTCTCCTTGAGCTGTTTGGGGTTGACGTCGTGCTGGTAGAGTCCCACGCCGATGTTCTGCGGCTCGATCTTGACCAGCTCGGCCAGCGGGTCCTGAAGCCTGCGGCCGATCGAGATCCCGCTGCGCAAGGTCGCGTCCAGGTCCGGCAGCTCCTCGCGGCCGACCTGGCTGGTCGAGTAGACGCTGGCCCCGGCCTCGTTGACGACAACATAGGCAAGCTGGGCGAGCAACGCATCGGCGGGATGGGGCTGGGGAGGCGACGGCGGAGGCGGCGGGGCCTGCTTGTTTCGAGGCGGTCGGGACCGCGACGACTCGGACTTGCCGTGGCCCGGGGGTTTGGGCCCTGGCGGCGGTGCCGTTGGAGCTGTGACCGCGCGCCTCGCCTGTCGCGGCCGGCGTCGACGCAGCGCTTCCGCGACTGCCTCGGTCGACTCGGTCGCCGCTTCGACCGGCTCTGCCGTCGGACTCGGCGCGGCGCCTTCCGCGACTGCCTCGGTCGACCGGTCAGCCGCGTCGACCGGCTCGGTCGTCGGACTCGGTTCCGGCTCGGGCGGGAGATGTCCTTGTTCAGTTGGCGATCTGGCTGATGGTTCGGCGTCGAGTCCGACTCGGCGACGGCTTCCCGATCCTCGGGAGGGGGCGAGCTCAGATCGTTGCCTGGTGCGCCATCCGCTCTCCAAAACGGCGGTGGAACCGCGTCGTCGGAGGGGGATTCCTGGCCCGTTGCGACCTCGATCTCGGCTTCGGGTGAAGACGACTCGGCGCGCCACCCGATGATCGGTGGCAGCATTTCGAGCGGCGCTCGGCCGTCGGATGCCGGTTCGGCGGCGCTGACCGTGGCGTCGACGCACACGGCTGCCTCCTTGGGCGGTGATCGCGTCATTCCCCTCATGATGGTTATGGGCCGGAATGACGGGACGGCGCTCGGTCGCCCGTGACTGCTCGGCTTCGCCTTGATCCGGGCTGGTCGGAGCTGGGCTCGGCGACACCGTTGTCCGCGAGCGCTGTCGACGGGCTGCGAGGGGAGTCGACCCCGTGGGTTTCCGGGCGCGGCTCGCCGCGGCGCGCGGTCCTCGCTGACTGAACTGAGTTCCTTCGGCGATGATCTCCGCGATCAGTTCCTCGGTCTCGCGGCAGGCTGTCCCGTTGCCGATCGCCACGACGCCGACCTGGTGTTTTCCCACGAGGTCCTTGAGGATGACCTTGGCCTCGGACCGCCGGTTCTGGGGCGGATGCGGGTAAATCACGGTTTGGTCGAGCAGGTTGCCGCTGCGGTCGAGCACGGCGACTTTGCAGCCGGTCCGGAAGCCGGGGTCGATGGCCAGGACGACCTGCTTGGGGATCGGCGGCTGTAACAGCAAACTGCGGAGGTTCCTGGCGAAGACCTCGACGGCGTGCTTCTCGGCTGCCTCGGTCAAGTCGCGGCGAACCTCGCGTTCCATGCTGGGGAGGATCAAGCGATCCAGGGCGTCGATCGCGGCGGCGCGGAACAGCTCGGCGTGGGGATGGCCGTCCAGGGGAAGCTGGCCGAATAGCACGGCTTCCAGCTCGGGCCGAGAGACATCGAGCCGGACCTTGAGCGGACCTTCCTTGTCACCCCGGTTGATGGCCAGCACGCGATGCGGCGGGATCTGAGCGATCGGCTCGGAATAATCGAAATAATCGCGATATTCCAGCCCTTGTCCTTCGGGGATCTCCGCCTTGGCGGTGACGATCTTGCCGGTCTTCCATACGACCTTGCGCACGCGCATCGCGGACCGCGGCCATCTCGCTGATCGCTTCGGCGAGGATGTGGCCGACGCCCTCGAGAACCTTGTCGACCGAATCGACCCCCTTCTCGGCATCGACGAATTCCTGGGCGGCCGCGTTCAAATCGGTGAGCGTCTCGTCGCGGGTCCAGATCCGGAAGGCCAGCGGCTCGAGGCCGCGGTCGCGGGCCTCCGACGCTTTGGTCCGCTTCTTGGGCTTGAAGGGAAGATAAAGATCCTCGAGCCGCTTGGGATTGTCGGCGGCGCGGATGGCGGCCGTCAGGTCGGGAGTCAGCTTGCCTTGAGCTTCGATCGTCTTGAGGATCGTCTCTTTCCGCTCGGCCAGGTCGCGCAACCGCTGCACGCGGAGCTGGATCTCGCGGATGATCACCTCATTCAGATTGCCGGTCACTTCCTTGCGGTAGCGCGTGATGAAGGGAACAGTGTTGGCTTCGTCCAGGAGCTGGACGACGCTCTCCACTTGCACCCGCCGGATTTGCAGGTCCTGCGCGATTCGCCCAAGGTCGACCTGAATCGGGTTGTCCATGGAGATTCTACTCTGCACCAGGTGAGACAAGAGCGGCGACGATGTGGCAGACCGGCCAGAGAATCACCAGAAACCCTCACCGCGACGACGAAGCACACTCGCAGTTCACAAAGCTGAGCGCACGAAGACACCTAGCCAGGAAACGAGTTCGGTCACTTTAGAGGATCGATCTCGCCTTGTCAAGCATCGGAACAGCCACTCCAGGCGGTCTGCAACGATCCTCGGCATCACGATGTAATCAATCGAACGAGCGAGCACTCCGTTGTTTTTCAACTTCTGGCATCGATGACCACAGCATGATCCTTGCTTCGACGGCTCTGCCAGACGTGCATGGGTGAACGGCTGTTTCGATCGTCAAATGCGATGCCCCGGACCGGGCCCGAACGAGACAATGGTGCCGTTCCCAAGCCGGATTGTCGGAAGACGTTATCGGCCTGGCGGAGACCAAGGCCGCACCGAAGAATGCAAGTACCGACCTCTCCAGAAGTCCGGGTCGGAGTCCGAGGCGGACCTATCGCGGACGTGCGGAGAAATCGTGCATAACGCAGAACGATAACCGAATTTACAAGTGTGGCGAAGTATTAGTCCGTGCTCGGAGGATAGCAAAAAGGGGGGCAGGTTTGACCCGCCGTCACGTCTTCGCTCAGAGGACGGGCAGTGAACCCGGACGATTTCTTATTCGTAAAGTGGCGTCAACGCTCGTGGTCGAGCCGGCGGATCGCTGGCATGGGCAGAAGTCGTTCTTCAGGACAACCGCGGAGTCACGGATGACGGCTCGCTCGTCGGTACCGTTGGTATCGTGAGGGAAAAGTTGACAACAGAGAGTCCATACAGAGCGGGAGGGGTCGGTTTCCCGGCGATAGCTCTGGTTCATGACCACGACGAATTCCGGCCCGAAGAGCACGTACGAGTTGAGCAATGCGGACAGTTCTAGATCGGAGGAGACGATCTCGTTGGGCACTCTGGTGAGAAGCTTGTGAAGGATGACCTTGTACTCCCAGTGTCCCATCGTTCAGCCTCTACAATAATATCCACAACGCGACAATGCGGAATCGAGAAGTGAACCCCACACAATCATAGAGCAAAGCGTGCGTCTGGTGAATCCCCGCCGCCAGCGTTGCCTTGCAGCATCGCCGCGATTGCACGTGAACGGCACCGAAGAAACGTGGCAGCCACAAATCATTTGGCCGAACCGCCGCAGTCCAAAAGGTTGTTGCTGATCGTCGATGACGGTATCAACCGCTAGCTAGTTGATGATCATGAGCACTAACGGATTAGCCGATGGTGTCGAGAATTCTCAACGAGCCGCTGCGACCGCGTGGTCCTCGCGATGGCGCAGGGCGACCACGGGGGCTGGGCGTCGGGTTCGGAATCGCCCGGCTCGGGACGAGTGTAGCCGCCAAGGCTCCAGACCAGCTAGCAGTTGTGCTGGAGGTCGAGCATCGTCAAGCTCTGGACCGCGCGAAGGACCAAGATCTGGTCGCTCCACAGATCGGTGCGCAACAGCACGTCTTGCATCCGTGCTTTCACGACGTTCCACGGGTCACAATCTCCCTGTCCCAGCACGACCTTGATCCAGCCCCGGACCGCCCGACGATGCCGATGCAGGTAGTGGACGATCCGTCGCCTTTCGGCGACGTTGTAGGCGGGGAAGCAGGGGAGCTCGAACAGATCGGCAATCGGACGTTTGCAGCGATGCACGGGATGCCAGAGCCTTGCGAAGATTCACGACCGGGTCGGGAAGCCCATGGGGAGCTTCCTCGGGTCTTGGGTCGTGTCCCCGGCATGTTCCATGACCCGTTTAAGCCTTCGATCGACAAGGAGAGCGTGGCGATGTCGTCGTGATCGAGGATGCACACGGCCACAAGTGCTCGCAACGCCTCGCCGCCGCGGTTGGCAAGGAAGGGGATCTCGCCGGCGAGGTAGGCGGGCAGATCGTCGAAGGTCCAGCCGAATCGGTCGAGCCAGCGCCACGACCCATTCCAACCGCTCCTGATGCTGGCGTCGGACCTGCTCGGCGATGATCCGGTCCTGGCGGGTCGCCCCGATGTAGTCGAGGTCGGTCTCCATCAGCGACTCGGCCGGCATTCCCGCCGGTGCGCTGGGCAGCGGCAACCCCAGGTATTCCACGTCGAACCGGGCTCGCAGCCAGAGCGAGCCCATGAACACCGGCTTGCGCATTCGGTGAATCTTGCGCAAGGCCGCCCAGTAGGTATCGGAGGGGATGACGCGCTGACGGTCGACATGAGGATGGAGGATCTCGCGAACGACGTGGTAAATGCTTCGAAAGCCGATCACGACGCCGTGCCAAGGGCGCGAGCCAGCGGAAAGGCAAAAGGAGGACCCGCCCGCCAGCCAGGTAGGACTCATAAAGCGGCAACGGGTTGATCGTCCGGGCGGCTAGCGGCAGCTCATGGAGCGGAAAACTACGAAACGCGCGGCGGACGTTTTGCTGGCGGTCGCGCCGGACCAACTCGGCGACCTGCGGACCAAACCGGGCGTGGATTTCGGCGTCGCGCTCGGCGTCATCGGCCAGGAAATCGACTGCCGTGAATTCGACCGTCTCCAGGAACCCGCCGGCCTCTCGCGCGCGGGTGCAACCGGCTCGAAGGAGGTACGCTGCGAGTTTCGCTCGGTGATGTTCGCGCGGTCTACTCGCGCGCGGGACGACGCGAACCGGTCCGGCCGGTCGGTGTCGCCAGCTCCGGCAGCCAGACCTCTCCTGGTTCGATCTTGAGCCGGCCGGCCAGCCAGCAGCGGAAACTTGCGGCGGACCGCATCGGGCGAGCAAGCCAGCCGATCCACCGGGACGGCGTGGCGATTGTAGTCCAGGATCAGAAGCGCCGTCTCCTGGACGAGCATCCGCGTGATGTAGTTGAACCAGAGGTACGGACCGCCGAACAACCCTCCGGCTCGGCTCAGGTCGAGTCGGTCGATCGTCCGGCTCTCTCGCAACAGATGGCCCAGGTGGCTGCGCCTCAAGATTGCCCAGGGCCAGGTTGCCCAGCAGTTGGACCGAGGCTTTGGTGTCACTGCGGTGAAGGGGCGACCCATCAAGATAATCTTGATAAAGCAGACGAACATTTCGCAGAAAGGCCAGCTCGCGGTTCTCGAACAACAGCCCGGTGCGTGGCTGCTCCTCGTCGTCGCCGGGTTGGCTCGACGCTCGGAGGGCGATCGTCGGCGGAGCGTAGCAGCATCTCGGGGTCGATGACCCGTTCGGCAAGGAACTGGGCATCCTGGTCGCGGCGGCGGGATTTCAGGCCTTGGTGTGCGTGGCGAACTGGGCCTCGACCACGCGTTCGCAGAAATCGGCCGATTGGTTGGCGATCTTGCGAAACCAGGCCCCCAACAGCCAGAATACCAGGCAAATGACACCCAGGATGATGACTGGCCATCCCATCAAGGTCTGGAGCTTGTCGACGACTGCCTCGAAGCGGCTTCAAGAAAGACAGGGCATTGACGATCAGGAAGAGGAAGAGAAAGACCGACCCCAGCGACAGCAATCGCTTGGCGGGCGTGCGCGTGGCATTGACGATCGTGGAGCCCAGGCGGTCGAGAAAGACCGGCGGAGACAGCGTCCCTTGCAGGTCGGCGAGGAAGTAGACGATGTTGAGCCCGCGCTGGATCAGGTGACCCAAATAGTTGGCGGCCAGCGCCACCGATTCGGCGGGGCTTTTCTCGCGGTAGGCGACCAGGTTGCGGAATCACCGGCAGCCGGCGGATCAAGGGCAAGATCGAGCAACCGGAGATAGCGGTCGACGGCGGTCACGAACGCCGGCCCCATCCGGTCAAGTAGCCGTTCCGGGGTCATCTGGATCAGGCGTCTCCACCACCGCCTCGACGGGGATCTCGCGTCCGTGCCATCCTCGGCCGCTTCCTCGACGACCGGTGCCGGCAGGCAACTGAGCCGGCAGTCCAGGTCGTCCAGGAGCCGCGGTGGCCAGTAGCCGGCGCTGGTCGCGGTCCAGCCGTGGCTCGATCGCGGTTTTCGCTTGCTCCAGCTCGCTCCGGAGCGTGAGTAGCCGATGGCGATCGCTCGACTCGGCCTTCTGAGCCTGCAACGGCTCGAACAGGATGATGTTGCGATTGAGCAGCCCCGCCATGCGGCGAACCAGGCGATCACTGAATCGGAGGAGGATGAGTGCTAGCGCATCAGCCTGATAAACGGTAGTGCGACTCGAAACAAGCGGATCACACGCGCAATGCGGCCGACCTGGACGAGTCGCTCGAACGCGTTGGGTTGTGCCCCCGGCCCAACGGCGGTCGCCATTTGAGCCAGATCGATGGAATGCGCGAGGAAACCGAACGGCAGCGAAGCCACGAAGTCGATCGCCATATGGCGCAGGAAATAGGTGAACCGATGGGGTGCCAGGGTCAGCTTAAGGGCGAACTCGAAAAGAAACACCGAGCAAATCGCGAGGTCAAGCCAGGCGAAGAGCCGATGCTGACCGGCGGAAAGACCCGCGACCGAGGCTCGCTCCAACATCGTTTCGGCCACGATCAATCCGATCAGAGCCAGGATCAACACCAGTACGGTATTCTCCAGCACCCCGACGAAGCGCCGTCCCAAGAGCCGCGTCATCCGCAGCGACAACACTTTTTCCTGCCACTCGCCGCGCTCGAGTCGCGATAATCGTTCGACCCGGCGTGCTTCATGTCGCAGCAGCTTCGCGGCCACACGATCCTGGTCATCGCGGGTCGCGCTGCCAGTATCGTGCGAGTCACTCGGATGAGGAGCCGGGACGGCGGCGGGAACCGGCCGGCGCGACCATCGCCAGCATGAGTCGACCAGCGTTTCCAGGTCGTTCCGAACCAGGTTCAGACGCTTGACCGCCCGGGCCAGGGGCATCCCTTCGAGAAAGGCAATTGTCTCACCGGCCTCGTCGAACGCCGACCGGACGATCTGGGTGCAAGGCTCGAGGCGGTCGGGCCGAGCCATTTCGGAAAACCGGTCGTCGGCCGCGTCGGCCAGCTCCATTCTGCGTCGTTCCAGGGCGGCGAGCCACTGGTCAGGACCGCCGGCGAACAAGGCCGGATGTCCTTCAATGGCGGAAGTCAGGTCCAGATTCGCCACCTGCGCCTGCAACCGAGACAGTTGGAACCGACGATCCCAGAGCGCCTCGGGGCTCATGCCGGCGACGGGCCGACTCAGTTCGTGTTGGACGCGTCGCTGCAAAACGATCGCCTGCCGCTGTTCGCAGGCGGCGTAAAGGGACGTGTCGCGCGGGTCGGGGTGACGATCGCTCGGCGTCCTGAGCGAGCCTCGGAGGCGTCCGAGCTCGACCTCCAGCCACACTGTTGGCGGGCTGGTTGCTTCCTGGTCGAGTCGGGCCACGATGACGCTCAACCATTCCAGATCGGCGCAGCCCTTCGATTTCCAGAGCCTGGTGCAACGGGCTGAGCCGATGCCCGTTCAGAACACCACGGACGGCCGCCCACGTCTCGAACAGCCACTCTTTGAGCCGAGCCAAGACTTCTCGGCGGCGAGGCGTCCCATGGTCCAGTGAACCGAACTCCTCGGCGGCCAACTGCTGAAGCACGGTGAGGCAGTGCAGGACGGCAAGCCGCGTCGATACCATCGGTTCATCGGGTGTGAGACCGTCGAGTCGCCGCCGCAAGCGCAGACCTTCGCCGATCATCTGGAGCCGCGCCGCCAAGCTTGCAGTGCCGTCATTTGAGGGTGCTTCGCACAACCGCTGTGCTTGCTCGCACCACTGAGACGCCTCCGCCCTCGGATCGTCCAACCTTGTTGCTCCGTGCCCGCCGTGTGCCGGGAGTAATATTCGGCCCGAGTTCTTATAAGCGGTTCACTCTTAAGCTGCGCACAGCGGGACAGCGGTGCCGATCATACTAACCCTAAGCGTAAGCGAAGATTCCGGCTGTTGTCGCCTCGCTGACGCTTCGGGTTGGTACGGCCCGTACGCCATGCGAGCGTGAACCGCGATAATGAATTATTGTAATCGCCGAACTCAAGCGGTTCCAGGCTCAGCGCAATCCCGGTACAGTCCGTTCGCCGCCGGTCGTTGATGCGACCCTCGTGCAATCGCGAAGCCCGAGGCCGAGAATCGCCTGGCCGATCCCGTGGGACTGGAGGTTTGCAAAGTTCCTCCAAAATGACTGATAAGCTTCCTCCCCCGATGCACCCTGACTCAGAGACAGAGCCCTCAAGGTCCGAGCAAGGAAAGGTCCTAGCTCGGCTATGCTCTGTTCGTCGAACGGTCGAATCTCATAAGCCGGCCTGCGGCGCTCCCCAAAGGATGATCGAGCTCATCATCACTGCCCGATGCCATGCTCTTCATGGAGGATGGTGAGCGAAGACCGCCCCGCGCAGAGGGATGAGACCTGAGATTCGCGTCCCTCCGGCTCCCCGCGGGAGGCGTTCGTGAGGTCGAAATCGTCTCGGCGAACATCACGTCCGACCGATCTTTTCCCTCGCCGTCCTTCAAATGCAAGGAAACGGTCATAAACTCGCGTGATCCGACATTGTCCAGACGACGACCGTTCGACGCGCTTGATCGTCTGGTCATTAGCTGATGGACTCAGGTCGGCAGAATGCATAAATTGTCGGGTAGAAATGCGATTGGATCACGACCGCACGACCGCTTCGACCTAGGATACCATGATATGGCTCACACCGAAATTCACGATCTCCCGCCGGCCGATTCTTTCGGCGGGAGCCCACTATGCTTATCGTGCGGCGGCGAAACCCAAATTCGTGACCATTTGCCCCAACTCTGGCACAAGCCAGTTGGTTCGCAGTCTTATGACATCCGTTGGTGCGAGCCCTGCGACTTTGGATTTCTTGACCCTCGTCCTGGTAAGGAGGAACACGCTCGTCTGGTGGCGAGTCTCGTGAACTGAGCCGCGATTGGCCGGAACTCATTCCTCCCAAGACGACCTTCCTCGAAAAGGTCCGCGTCCATCTCGCGTGGCGCACCCTCCGCACCAACGTCCGCAAGCTTGATGCTGCGCAGATCAATCAGTTCGCGGGTGGTCGCCCCCTATCCATCTGTGTTTTTGGCTCAGTTTCCGGTCCCGATTTCGGCGAAATGATGCAGGGATTGCAGAACTCAGGACATAAGGTCGTCGGCATCGTGTCCGAGCAACCCGATCAAGGCCAGATGCCGGCTCGAGGCCTGTTCGTCCACCAAGGATCCATCGAAGAGCCTCCCACAGCAATCCTGGCCGAAACATTCGATCTGGTCATTCTGTCCTGGGTATTGCACTCTTGCAACCATCCGCGTCAGGCTCTCGAAAGAGCGCACAAACTACTCGAACCCGGGGGCCATGTCATGGCCGACGTTCCCAACAATGGCGCTTACTCGGCACGACGCCTGCGATCTGGGTGGTTTTTTTGCGATGCAGGGAGCACTTTATGTTTTTTCACCCCTCGAAGCTTGTCTCGGTTCTTGGAGATGGGTGATTTCGAGGTCGTGGATCATCTTTTTTGCAATTATACGGTCCAATTCAGAAACTCCCGGCTCGTCATCGAGCAGATGCTTTGGGATCGCCTCTATGCGAGCGTCGTTCCAGGAACGGTGAGGCCTCCAAGACGCAAGTCCCAGTGGGAGATGTGGCGAGGATTATACGGTTCCATATTTCGTAAGCCCGCGGAGAAGTGTGAAATTTTCGGCATCATTGGCAAGAAACGGGCGGAATGAATCCCGCCGGTCAAAGATGGCGAGCCGGATTGCCGGCCTGGTTCAAAACCGGCGTTGCTCGGGTGACATTACGGATGAATGGCGAGCCAGAAACCGGGCGTCAGGAACGAGTGGCACTGAGTGGCGCTATTTGGCAACATTTCCGAAAGTCTTCATGCTTGGCGTCGTTGACTCGATCTCCGGGATCTCCGGCACGAAGGAGGCCGATTCTTTCGAAGGGAGGATGCGCGGCACATAGCCTCCCTTCGAAGCGAACGCCTCCCTTCAAGGCGAGGTCGGCCAACGGCCGAATTGGTTTCCGACCCGACGTGCAAAGCGATACCAGGGATTGAAGCATGCCAATTTGTTGTCGATCGATGTCTTTTAATTCAACTCTGCCGTAAAGGCCGGTTGTTGCGGGCGCAGTCCCGGAAAAACGCAAAATCGACCTCCGCAGAATCTCTCGCCGTGCGCGCTTCTCGCGTCGGACTGAGGCGGCCTGAAGCGTTAGGATTTCAATGTCAAAATGGGCGAGATAAGACGAGTCACACTGGAGGCGCCGTGAATTGCTGACCTGAGACCGGATATGCCTGTTCCATGACTCCCCAAAGGCCGACTAGGCACCGAACAAGGCTTGCGAGCGAACGAGCTTGTGATCCCAGGGGAGCCGGATCCCTAGCACACCGGGGCGGGATTGATCCTGAGTTGACAGGTCGCGGAGCGTAAACTCACAGCAGTTGTGCTCGTGATCAAGGACTCCGGAGTACTTGCTGGCGCTGCCGACGGTTAAGAGGTATGTCGTCGATGCCAGCAGTCTGGGGGGAATCGTGATCTCGAAGGTGTGCAGCCCCACGCTCAACCGTTCGGACGCCGACGGGTCCGTGTCGCGGATGTCGGAGAATAAAACGCGGGTCCCTTCAAGGTTTTGTAGGTAAAACGTCAAGAAGGTCTCGGCGACAGGATTTCTGACTTCGTAGCATAACCGGATGGTCACGGTCTCATCACAACTGAAGTCGGAAGCAAGGCCGTCATCGTCGTGGAGAATTTCCGCGGAGAGGAACTGAGCGGGCTTGGTTGGATCGACGGGGAATCGGGCTTGCGCAGTATTATGATCGAGGCTTGCTCTGAGATAAGTTTGAATCACATCCTTTACGGGACCGACCTTCGTGACCCGCCCTTGTTCCAACAATACGCCACGCTGGCAGAGTTGGGCGAGCGCCCCCACGTTATGACTGACGAAGAGAACGGTTCGTCCATCAGTACTAGCCACATCCTGCATTTTGCCTAGGCATTTCTTCTGAAACGCATGATCACCGACGGCCAGAACCTCGTCGATGATGAGAATTTCGGGCTCGAGATGAGCGGCCACGGCAAAGGCCAAGCGGACGTACATCCCCGAAGAATATCGCTTCACGGGTGTGTTCAGGAATTTCTCGACTTCGGAGAACGCCACGATCTCGTCAAACTTGCGAGTCGATCTCGGCTTTGCGCATCCCCAGGATCGCCCCGTTTAGATAGATATTTTCTCGCCCGGTGAGCTCGGGATGGAACCCTGTCCCAACCTCGAGTAGGGAAGCGACCCGCCCACGCAGCCGAGCGATCCCCTCGGTTGGCTCGACGATCCGGCTCAGGATTTTCAGAAGTGTCGACTTGCCCGCGCCGTTGCGGCCGATCAGCCCAACCACCTCGCCCCGCTGGACCTCGAGGGAAACGTTCCGCAACGCCCAGAACGAGCTGTTTCGATGGTCTGTCGCCAGCTTGCCGCCTTTGAAGAGCCGCAGACCAGAGTTGATTGCCTCCGATACCGCTTCACGAAAGGTTAAGCTCATGTCAAACCTGAGGCTCTTCCGCCGTGGGATGCCCAGATGGTAGTGCTTGCCGAGATTGTCGGCGGTGATCATAGGTCGGCTCATCGTTGGTCATCGAGTCCCAAATTCAAGGTGAAGCCGCCGTGCCGCTGGTACTGTCGGACGAACCGATTTCGTCTCACGAGAAGCAGCGGCTGGATCGGGCGGTCGAGATCTTGGCCATTTGAGCCTCGGATCGACGGCGGCGGTGGCGGGCGGAATAGGGTCAGCCTGTCCTCTTGAAAAACAGAGACGCCTTGAGAGGGTCGCTGACGGTTCGGATCAATTAATAACGATCGGCAAAGGGGAAATCGGCCACCTTGACCAGGTCGGTTGTCGGAAGAGTTCGACTTTGGACGTATCCTTCCGGCGAGAGCAGGGCTCGTCGCCGTAATCCGAGCGACCGATCGTGGATTCCGAGCCCGACCCGGCCGCGAATAGATAGGAGGTCAGATCGGTTTTTCGCAACCTCGATGATGGCTGGGAGCACGTCGATGAAAGCCAGGTGTTGAAAGGGCCAGACCACGTCTACGAGGCGTGCACTTCGGATTTGATGCTTGTGTCCGCGAGGTTCGAATCTGAGCACGAACCAGCCCTCCCGGCCGGCCGGATCGGCGAATCGGTACATGACTCCACTGATTTCAGCGGTGTTCGGTGACTTGGGCATCGATCCGTATACCCACTTCAGGTAAGCGACGGAGCGCTCGGGCTGGAGTAATTCGGGGTCACGATTTCGGTCGGCGATAACGGCGAGCCGCTCGAGGTCGACGCAGTATTCGAGCGTGAATTGGTGCTTTGGTCGTCTGGCGCGGCCACCAGGGTGGCGAGGGGCCCGGCGGCCTTGAGGGCGGCCGCGACCGCCGGGTGCCATTTCTTGCGGCTCGCCCATTCTTCGGCAAGCGGGCCCAGTCTGAAAGGTAAGAGATACTCGACATCCGACTCCAGGACCATTTGTGCGCCGCACTTGGCCCAGAGAGGCTGACTGCCGGTTGCAGGAATTGGCGTAGTAGAAGTCAAACCCTGGTGCACCCAGGAATCGTCGCAGCATGAAAAAGCCTTGCAATCGAGCCGATGCATCGACGTAAAAGTTTCCTGCGGCTCGGCCGAGGAGTCGCTGTGAACCGAGCCGATACATCCGTGGGATACCCAGGATCATGCCCCGGATTTTGCCCTCGGAGTCGCGGAGGGTTTCTCCCATGGACATTCCGGGACTCAGATCCGGATCTTTCTGGAACCCGGTCAGGTCATTGTTGTCGGGCGCCGCCTGGGTCAAATCATCCCTCGATGCGATTTCCTGCTGCTCATGAAGGAATGCCGCGACTTCCGGGAGATCTTCCGGGTGGATCGGTTTGAATGTTAAGCCGGCCATGGGTAAAGTGTCCAACCTGGCAATAAACAAGGATTCGTGCGTTCGGCGAAGCGGCTCACTCTGAGGATGATTCGCCATCCTCGGCTTCTTCGATCTGCTGTCCCTTCTTCAGTAGCTTCAGCAGCTTCTTGGTAAGCTTCAGTCCGGCGGAGAACAGGCTGTAGCCGGTCATCCGCAGACGATTACGGAGAGTCGGGCGAAATACATAGACACATGTATCGAAAGAACTTCTGTTGGAGAAAATCTGCTTGAGCGGGTTGATACCGGTCCCGAAATTGAGTAATTTCGTCGGGCGATAGTTGTAGAGATCTTCGATCAAGAGGTAGAAGAGAACGGTACCGGGAGAGAACTTGCTCCATTCCAGCGAATAAGCTCCCTGTTCATAGTGAAACACGTCCCCGTCCTGGTAGCCGATCACGAAGGCGCAGGGCTGTCCTCCACACTTGAGCAGATAAGCCCGCAGGCATCCGATCTGGGCTGAGCTCATCAGACTTTCTCGATACAGGGGTGTCTCCTCCAAGGGTCGGCCGAGGCTCTCGGCCTGCCAGGACTGCCTGTCGATCGCGAGGGCCGCGGGGTAAAACTCATCGATCTTGTCCGGGGTCTCGATTCGACAGCACTCCAGCAGACCCTGGCCATATTCCTTGAGCTTGCGAACCCGTCGTTTGAGCTGGTTACGAGTCTTACTCTGCTTTGTGCGGAGTAACTCGTCGTAGCTGTTTCCCAACTCCGCGTAAAGGAAAAGCCGATTCTCCAGGCGTCGGGGATAAACGAAATGACCACCCGTGCGGCTATAGTTCTCTTCGAGGAAGCGACTGGTGAAACTGTCGGCCGGGATCGAATTGATGTAGACGCAATCACACCAGGGCAAGTGTCTCAGCAGTCCGTCGAACAGACGGCGATAGATTTCAGGGTCGGCCGGCGCCAGGGGTTCGCCGCTCAGAATGGTGGCGGCATTGAGGGCGATGTTGCCCAAGATTCGCCTCCGGATCTGAAAGGGGATTTTCAACCGCCAGAACATGATCGGGCAAATGCCGACGATACGGCCCGCTCCGTCACGAATTACGGCGACCTGGTTTTCCGGTTTGGGATTGACACGTGACTCGTGTTCGTAAAGTGTCGGCGAAGCGAAGACTCGGTTCAAGGGGTTGCTGAGACTCAACAACGATTCCCATTCGCGACGCACTGCGGGGTCGCCCAACGCCTCAAGGGGAGAGAGAAGGCTGAGTTCATACTTCGTCTCATCCCCTGAGCCTATCGGGTGGACCCGGCTGGGCGACTCAGGCGAGGTCGGTGTGATCATGGGAGCACCCGCATCAGATAAATTGTCGGTCGTGTCCTTAGAGGCATTGAACGCCGTAAGTCTTTCGGCTACAACAGGTTGCGGGAAATGAACGCGGTCGTATTCCGCATCGTCCCAAACCCTGTCCCCCGGACTTAACACTTTATACGGGACAAATCGCCGAGATTTCGGAGCCCCTTCCCAGGGAAAAAACGGAGGAAGGGAGCATGGCAAGGGCAGGCCAGTGTCAAGTTGCCACCCCGTCGAATTGCTGAACTTTAGGACGATGCCTCGTATTCGTTATTATAGGATCACAGAGGCACTGCTTTGACGATCGCCGACCACGGCGGCCAGCGTAGTCGACGATGTCCGGACGATGCGTGAGTAGATTACTACGCCCGCTATTCAGCGCGATCAGTGCTCGGCCAAACTATCAATCAAGAGTGATCGATAAGATTAAGAATGTCAAGCATGGACACCGAGATGCAGCTCTGAGAAATAGGCCCCTCGGGCGGGGTGCATGCGTGCAACACGAGGCCAGCAGTCCAACCGAGGGCCGGAAAAGGCAATAGGGGGACGGGCTCGAAGGGTGCTTCGAGTGCGACCGCCATCAGACCCAGAGCGACACGGCCCAACCTGGAACACGCCCGCACGCCACTAACGGCTAACTGCTGTCGATTCGGATCTGAATCGAGCCGGCTGCCGTTGGGTCGAAGACCTCATCCGGCCAATGCCGAAACCGCAGGCTCTCCAACAACCGCTGCGCCATGTTCTTCAATGAGCCGAACAGCTCCACTGCCGTTCGCTTTCCCTGGTCCTTTGCCAACTGCCGCAGCAGGCTCCCCTTCTCCAGCAGTTGCAACAGCAGGTGAGCTATCTGCAGCAGGAAATAATACGCCTTCCAGCAGGTGTGGCTGTAGGCATGTTCCAGGTTGAGGCCACTGTTCTTCTGCGTGTTAAATCCCTCGTTCTCCGTGCGCGAGCGTTCCCCTCCCTCCGTTGGTCGCTACCTCCACCACGGTCTGGTGGTTCACCTCCAGGGACGTCACCCATGACCACACACTCTTCTCTCCATCCTTGTTCGTCTCGGTACACTCAACGGCGTTGAGGGTCCACTCGCGGCCGTCGCTGTCCCTGTAGTTCAGGTCGTTGACCCAGCGATGAGACCTGCCGAACTCCCCTCGGCGTCGTCAGCTCCACGCGCTGGTCGGGGCACAACAGCAGCAACTCCTGGAAGTCCTGCCAGAGGGCCGGCGTCCGCCCGGGCTTAAATACATAGATATAATCGCATTTATAGTCTTTCGCGATCTGGAAACCTTCCCCGCAGGCGTACAGGCTGTCACCGTTGAGACAGATGCGCAACTGTGGGAACTCCGCTCGCAACCCGGCCATCAGACGTCGCAGCGCGCTTCAACTCGCAGTCCTGCTTGAGTTGCTCCTGGCTCGCACCCGCGCGGGCGCCGAGACGTCGCTGTTGTCAATGAACTCGGTGGCGATCGACACGACCGTGCCGGCCGGCCCCAGCAACTTGGCCTCCAGGACCTGGTGCATGTACAGCGTCGTCTCGCCGTGCCGTTGCGTCAGGCAATGGTCGCAATGCCGAGAACGAAACACCAAATATCCCGATCCGTCAATCAAGACGACGAACCGCCCCTGCAGGCGCCGCGTCCAGGGCCTTCATGCGGATCAAGCGCTGGACCATTTGCTGCCGGAGGCCGGCGATGGGGGTGGTGCCGATTTTCTTCAGGAGGTACTCCAAGGTCTTGTTCACGGGCCGGCTGTCCTGCGTGGTGCCCGCCAGGCGATTGAGGTTGGGCAGCACTTCCGGTCCGTCGGTGTTGAACTGGAAATCCAGTTGGTGCCGGCTGCTCAACTTGCACAGGAACAAGCTCAACCCCAACCACACGAGGAACCGCTTGTTATAGACCACCATCGGGGGGAACCGTGGGTCGTCGATTTCGTCGATCCAGGTGTTGAGATCGGGGAAGAAGTGGCGAATCGTCTGAACCAGGATGGGGCCGATGTTCAGCGTCGTCCCCGCCGCCGCTGGCGGGTGCGCAACGTGTCCCTTGATCAGGGCCACAGACAACTGGCTGACTTCGCGGATCAGGGTCTTGAGACGTTGGGATTCCTGCACCCATTTTCGGACCTCCTTGAGAAGATCCTGGGGCACGTAAACGGTGCGTGTCTTGCCACCGTCCCTGAAGGCGACGTGGTGGGCTTGGTGCAACGGGCCACCGTGATGGCAGGCGAGGACGGCTGGCCGCAGGGTTTGTTCACCTGCATGAGGCTGGCCGCCAGGATGGGGCCGGAGGGAACAAGTTGCTTGAGTCGCCGGTCCAACATCCGGCGGACCAGTGTCGGGTGGCTGGGAACACGCATGGATGGGCCCCTAGGACTTCCGGTATCTCGACGTTACACCGGAAAAGGGTCAAAAAACCAGCCGTGCGAAGAAAAAAAAGAGCACCCCCCGAGGCCGATCGCCTCAACGGAAGTTCTGCTTTGGACTTGTGCTGCCGTGAAGGTGCGAGGAATTTCCCCATTTCTCAGAGCTGACCGAGATGGCATTGGCCGGGCTGGGGCTGCCCATGGAAACGGCGGATTGTCTCGGTTGAGAACCAAACACTGCTTCACCTCCTTGGGCGATGAAATCGACTCGCCGTGGGACGCCCGGATCGCTCGAATATGAACAAACGAACGGACGCCAGGAATCTGCTGCCTTCTCTGTGACCTGACCAGCGGTTAGAATGTCGAACTGAGCTCGCCAGGTTGCAGGGTCCGTAAGGTCTGCTAGTAATGCCGATGCTCGCCAACCCGACGTCGCTCGACGGCCGGCGCCCGCATCAACCAGGAGTTGCTTCTCAATGATCCCACCAACCCAAGATGCCAACCTCAACACGGTGATCCAGGAGTTCAGTACGGTCTTCAAAAACAAGGGCCTCAAACCGCCTCCCTTGTCCCGCGAGACGATCCTGGACGGCTCGCTCGGTCTCGAGTCGCTCGACTTCGCCGAGCTTGTCTTGCGCCTTGAGCAGGTATTCGGCACGGATCCGTTCTCGAGCGGTACGATACCTGAGGTGCGGACCCTCGGCGACCTCTGTTTGCTCTATTAGGCGGTCCTGAAGAGTCCCTCAACACCCTCGTGGACTGAGCACCACACCAGCCCATTTGTTTCCACGATCTTCGAATCGCTCGAGCGGACGCAACGGCCCGCATTCTTCACTCAAAGGCGTACAATCTCTTGGATGGATTGGCCAGGAATAGTCGAGAGTTTGGTCGAGCGATTCGAGCCATTTCGGGGGGCTCGAACGGGTCTCCTCTTTCGATCGTCGGAGATCTCCTATGCATTGCTCTCGGCGCCGTCGTTGCTCGAGTGGGACCTCTTCCTCATCGATGAAAGGACGAGTCATAATGAGATCGAGGAGCTGGCCACACTTCATAAGCGCGACGCACTGATCGATCCATGCGGAGGGTGGGAGCAGATCGAGATCAGCGACCTGACGATTGGCTCACAGAGATCGAGGTCGGGGCGCGGCGAAGTGACAATCTTCACTTCGGGGAGTACCGGTTGACCCAAGGCGGTTCGCCACGATGGGCATTCTTTGCCGCGGCCGGTCCCAAAGGACAATTCTTCCTTACCTGAATGCTGGTCGCTCACTTATCGCCCCCATCTTTATGGGGGACTGCAGGTCTTTCTGCATTGTTTGGTGAATCAGGACCCGCTTTCGATCTCCGAACCGGGTATGACCGTCGATGAGCTCTTGGACCTAATGTGCCGTAGCGAGGTCCGGTCGGTCTCCGCCACGCCTTCCTACTGGCGCCGGCTGATCGCGGTGGGAAGGCCGGACGATTTAAGCTCCCTCCAGCTCCGACAAATTGCGCGTAGCGCTCGCCAGTTGGTGCGCGAGTCTGGACAGCCTGGAGAGGTCAGGCATGGAAAACTAGGGCTGTCCGCCTCCGTCCTGGCGCACCAACTGGCGAGCGCGAGGCAAGATTCTTCGTCGGACTCCTCTGGGGCGACTTGGCGTCCCGGAGGACATCATCGGGCCGGTCAAGTTCTTGCTCTCGGACAGATCAGAATTCGTGACCGGACAGTTGCTGATCGTCGACGGAGGGATTTCGGCATGATCGATTATGCGAGCCGCCTCGGCGCTGCGGTCTGGTATCAGTTTGCGGGGAGTGCCGCGACCAGTCGTCACACGCTCCACGTCGGTTCGAATGGCCTGCGGATCCTTTGTTTTCACGACGTACCCCGCGCTCTTTTGGGGATTTCCAGGCGATGGTCGAATAGTGCGTGGACCGGTTCGAGGCGGGTACGCCCGAGGACGCCAATACGCTGGTCGATGGCCGGTGGGACCCGCCGCCGCGCGACCGGATCTTGTTCACTTTTGATGACGGCCTGGCCAGCCACCACGACGCCGCGGAATGGCTGGGCCGCCGCGGGTTAAGGGCGAACTTCTTCCTGGTGCCGTCGCTGCTCGACGGTAGCCGGAACGACTTCCTCACCTTCCACCGGAGTTGCGGTGTCGCCGCGTTCCCCTTTGACACGTCCCTGCGCCCCCTCCGCACGCCTCAGGCCCTCGAAATCGCGGCGATGGGACACCGCCTCGACGCCCACAACAACGCCCACCGCGACCTGGCGGGATTGCACACCAACGACGAGCTCGACTACGAGATAGCCGCGGCCATCGACCAGATCGCCGAGCTGACGAACACTACCTGCGAAGACTTCGCGATCGCCTTCGGGCAGCCGGCCAACCTCTCCGGCGAGGCTGCCCGATACCTCCAAGATCATTGCCGCCGCGTCTATTCCTGCGTCCGCGGCTTGAACATCCCGGGACGGACTCCCCGGCTACTCCCTCGTGGTCCGATCCGGTTCGAGCAACCGCTGGCATTTACCAGGCTTTGTATCGAAGGAGGCGCGGATCACTTCATGACAGGTCGACACGCCGCTCTCAGTCGAACAGCCAGGCTCATCCCAGCCCCAGGATTGAAGCTCGACAGATCATCAACGACCTGACCGGATGGATGCCGCCATCACGCCTTAACACAGATGTTCGGGCGGGTCTCTAGACGGCCGGAGTGCCCGGCCGAAGGTCTCATGGGCTAGGCGTAAACTCCGCTTTCAAAGGCATTTGCGCTCTCGGGGTACACTCCGAATCAAGGAGACCTGTCCTCGGCTCTTTCAAGGGCAGTTTTTTTAATTTTCGCAGGGATGCGGGCGGTCACTTTTGACAGCGTGTTCGGTGACCATTTGGATACTGTCCAAGTGGCCAGATTACCCGCCGTCCAACACCTCCTCACTTCGGGGGATCGCGTTCGTCTCAGGGTCGATCTGGGACAGAGCCAACCGGGTAACTCAAGCCTGTCACCTCAAGCGTGCCGCGTCGAAAACACGACCGCCGAATTGGCCGTATCGGAGATTTTACCGATCACCTCTGTCCATGCCCCTCGATACTTCGGTCGGCGATCCCTCACGGGTCGCGAAGGTCTCGGTGCGGAAGGTGGCAGGACAGATCGGTGGCCTCAGATTACCGCGATCCAATCGCGGACAATCCTCCTTTTCCAAATGTACTATTATATTATAACATAACCATGATACTGGTCGCACGCGACTTCTCGTGGCAACCCATCGAAGGGCGTTCGCCCTGATGACACTTCCTTGACTTGGTTCGCGGAGCCAAGAGGATTTTGTCCCCTCGGTTCGCGAGAATATGGTTCAGTCGTGAATTGCCCGACGGTCGTGGTTCGCAGTATGCTGAAGGAGCCTGGGCGGAGGATAGGGCAACGCGGGGACGCGACCCGAGCGCCGTCCCAGGGGCCAAGACCGGAAGGAGCGGCACGATGCCGCTCTCCGGCTTTCCGGGATTGGCCCCAAAGCGATAAATCCATCCACAGTCTTTGTTGCAATCGCCTAGCACGCCAGCCAACGTTCTATCTCCCGCTTTCACCAGGGCAATCCAGGTTCGCAGTTGTGCCCGCCCGACAGTCATGCCCGGCCGTCTGTCCCTGGCAATCCCCCTCGGCGTCGCTCCCAAAAACCTCAGGCTTGTACGTCCGCCGCTTTGCGCTTGATCTTCATTCGAGACGGCAGCTCCGTCGGGTTGCCGACTCGCTTGCAGATGCGACCAAATAATCGTCGGGGTTTGAACTCCTCGTTGTCGATTCCAACGTGGTAGAGCGCCATGGCCAGCTTACGCATCACGGACACGACCGCGATCCGGGCATCATCCTCATTGCGGGCCTTCTTGGCCTCGTACCAGGGACGTACGCCGGACTTTTGTATCAGACGCAGCACGGCGAAATAGAGCCACTGCCGAGACCGAGCGCTGCCTCGCTTGCTGATCCGCAATCGCCCCTTGTATTTGCCGCTGCTCCGCTCTACCAAGTTCAAACCCATCGCCTTGCGATAGGCGGCCGCGGCATGATATTTCCGCGGGTCACCCGTGCTCGTCCACAACACACACGCCGTGGGCACGCCCACCACCTTGCCCTGGGCTTGGAGCACCACGTTCTCAGCGGCCAGGTCGTACAGCCGCCGGTTCGCTGCGCTGGCCCTCCGCTCGGGCCGCCAGCGCCTGCTGGGCGTAATCCCGGATTTGACGCTGCTGCCACTCCGCGGCACGAACGCCCACGCTCGAATTCGCATTGTCCACCAGTTGCCTGATCTTCTTCGGCTCGAGGAACCTTCCGCCCCAGCGGGCCAACTGCTGCGCCGCTTGCGGGTCCGCGGCCAGTGCCTGGGGGCTCCCATAATGCTTCAATGCCCGCAATAACGTCACCGACGACAGCTTCAAGACCTGCGTTGCTTCCGGCCAGTGACGCCCCACAAGTCCCTCCAAGCGTCCTTGCCAGATCGTCAGCGCCTGCCGGTGGGCCACCATCCATTCCACCCAATACGCCAGTTCCTGCTCCCAGGCATCGGCTGGCCGGTAGTCCCAAGGCGTTGACTTGCCCAAAGCTGCCAGCTCGGCAACCACCGCCGCGTCTTTGCCGTCGTGTTGCGAGGGCACTCCGTCGAACACCTCGGCATAGTCGTGAGACGCCTTGTTGCCCACCCGCACCACCTTGATCTCGCAGTCGGCCAACGCTTGGCGCAACGAGTCTCCATACGTCCCAGACGACTCTATCGCCACCGTCAACTTCCGGCCCACGCTCACCCGCTTGATGAGCGACACCAAGCTGGGGATTTCCATCGGGTTGCCGGCACGCCAAGGGCGCTCGAAGCGACCATCGCTCCAACGACAAACCGCCCATAGGGTAAGCTTGCCCACGTCCACTCCCAGCGTAATACCCAAGCCCTCTCTGCCCCGCGCGATCTCGTCCCACTTCACTTCATTGACGGACGTCGCTCGGTATGCTCTGCTTTTCATGGGGATGACCTCCAACAAACGCGGTTGCAAAAGCTAAACGCTTTTCCTTTTACCGCCTATCGAGGCATCCCCACTACCTCTTCTATAGCCAACTTCGGTCGGGCACACGTGGCGCGGTCAGGAGACCCGCGCACAACAAACGACTCTCCATCGCGCAACTTCACTCGCCAGTCGACATCCCTTGCCACGCGACGGAAGGAGCCTCGACGTGCTTCTCGGAGAGACACCCGTTGTCCGGCGGCATGGGTCGCAACGGCTCTACTTGGGAACCGACCGACCTCGGCTCCCTCGGCGTTCGCACCCATTCCGACGGTCTCGGGCTGAGCATTAGCACCAGCTTCCAAACGGTGTACCGCGGCAAGTGCAGCAGACTCAGGAGGTAACGCCCGGGGAGTCGGAGCACGACGAACGGGCTCAAGACATAAGCGAGCAGCACTGCGGCCATGAGTCCATGTGCCAGTCGGAGCCACCACGCCAGCGGTGTCAGCACCGAATCGGGCGTACCAAGCAGGTGCACGCTCGCAGCCAGCATCAACAACAGCATCAGGGGTACGAGAGACGGGAGAGACAGTTCCAGCAGATACATCAGCTTCTGGTAGAGTGTCAGGTGGCTCAAGACCAGCAGGGGATGAAGGAATCTGGCACGCATGGAACGCCGGCCGGCTTCCCACCGCAACCGCTGAGACTTCGCCGCGAGTATGTCGCTGCTGACCATATCGCTAAAGACTCGAGCCTCGGAGACGAAATGGATTTGCTCGCCTCGGCTCCGGAGCATCCAGGAGAACTCGATGTCCTCGGTCAGGCCGTGGGCCTGCCACGAGTGCCGGGCCAACCCGCGACTGGAAAGGCACATCCCATTGCCCCTCAGGGCAACGCTCAGGCCCAACCGGTTCTGTCCGATGAGCAAGACCCCGTTGAAGAGGCTGAAGGCAAGCGTCATCAACTGGGTCCGCCACGAGTCGTCGCCGTTTCGCACGGTATTGAAACACTGGAGCCAATCTTGCCCAACGGCTAGCCGCCCGGCGAATGCGGCCAGGATCGATCGGTCGACCTCCGTGTCGGCGTCGATGATCACGACCGCATCATAGCCTTGGCTGGGATGGTCTGGTGGCACGGCCTCGAGCAAGTACTTCAAGGCATGGCCTTTGCCGCGACGTTCCAGGTCGGTCCGCTCGAGCACTTCGGCGCCGGCCTTGCGCGACCTCGGCTGTCTGGTCGATACAGTTGTCGGCGATGACGACCACGCGGAACTGGTCCCGTGGGTAGTCGACCTCGCGGCAGCGCATCACGGTAGCGCTGATGCCCCCTTCTTCGTCATGGGCGGGAATGACGAAGACGAATTTCATCGTCCCTGCCCAGGCCCCGGGCACTCGTTTGACAGCCCCCCCGAGGAACGCCGCCGCCGTGACCATGGCCAGGTAGACGAACCAGGGGATGAGTGCCATCGTCAGGACTGCAAACGCGACAAAGATGGTGGAGAAGATCATGAGGAATTCTCAGGAGTCAGGTCATTTCTCAACAGGGGCTACCCAATCAGTCGGCAGCACACCGACCGCCGTCGCTGACGGCGCCGCCGCGAAACCTCATCCCTCCTGACGATGAGGCGCAATGGATTCTGCGATGGATCTCCCCGACTCGTTTGAACTCGAAACGACACCGTTCAACGAGTATCAGGGAAATTCAGACTAACCGAATTCCAAACTTTGCACGACTGACGAGATCTGGACAATAGAGAATAATACTGGTTCCTAGATTAAAGCTAGAGTGCAGAAAAGATACTTTCGTACGACTATAGAAATGTACGGTCTTAGCGCACTAGAAACGTCCGGTTCCAATCGGCCCGTCATGCCGCCGACCCAGGGAGGGTCAAATGGAGAGCCGGATCGAGATAAGTCAACCCGAGAGAGACGTCCTAAAGGTCATGAGCCTCGTGCTCAAGAGTGAGCGGACTCAGAGCGAGGCCGCGAGGTTGCTTGGCTCGAGCGTGCGACAAATGCGGCGCATTCAGCGACGGTTGGCGGCCGAGGGCGATGGCGGCGTCGCTCATCGAATGCGACGCCGACCATCGAACCTGCAACTCTGTACAGACGTGCGTGCGAAGATCCTGGGTGTCTATCGGAGGGAATTGTCGGGCTTCGGTCCGATGTTGGCGAGCGCGGTCTTGGAGGAGCGTGGCCTGGTGGCGTCCGCCGCCATGCTCTGGCGTTGGTTGATGGCTGCGGATCTGTGGGACCGAGAACGTCGGAGGGATCAACACCGAAGCCGGCGGCCCCTGCGAAAGTGCTTCGGGGAGCTGGTCCAGATGGACCCATCGATCTACTCATGGCTGGAAGGGCGACGAGAGGAGATGGTTCTCGTCACGATCATCGACGACGCCACCAACCGCTTCCTGGCCGGTCTCTACGCGGGTTAGACGGTCGAGGCGTAGTTCGACCTCGTTGGTCCATGGCTGGCCAAATACGAGCGACCGATGGCGTTCTCCGCCGATCACGACAGCATCTTCAAGTCGACGTCCAAGGGGAGAAGACCCGAGGGACGACCCGGTTCAGCCGAGCCGCTCATGAGCTGGGGATCGAGCTGATCTTGGCCGGGGGCCCGCAAGCCAAGGGGCGCGTCAAGCGGTCGCACGGGACGCACCGGGACCGGTGGGTCAAACTGCTCCGCTTGGGCGGAGCGACGACCCGAGCCGAGGCGAACGAGTTGGTGGACCGCAAGTTACTGGCCGATCACTATCGTTGATTCGGCAAGCCGGCCGGAAGCTCGAATGATGCCCATCGACCGCTGGGCCCCGGGCAGAACCTCGCGGCCATCCTCAGCATCCAGGAGTCTCGGGTCGTGAGCTACGACTACACCGTTCGGTTCAATAACCGGCGGTACCAGTTGCACAAGCCGGCACTGCCAGGTTTCCGTACCGGTCGTGTGATTATGGAACAACGGTTGGATGGAAGTCTGGCGATTCGGTGTCATACTCCTGCGGAGCCCTATCCGTCGGCCGGCATTCACGAACGTACACAAAACACGCCCTACAGACCACCCGCAAACCATCCCTGGAAGGAGATTTCTCTCAGCCAAAACGACCTGACAACCGGGCATTTCTAGTGGAGCGGATCACCCGACACTTTTATTGCAGTTTGAGAGGTGCAGAAAAGATATTGCCGATCGACATCCGGGTAACCGCGAGGATGCTCCCCAGAGCGACGCCAACAACGAGCACCGTCACGGTCAGCGGCCGACGCAGGACCAAGACGATCGGGTTCATGGGCTCGGTCCGTTCGGCTAATGAAGTGAGGCGGTCTCCGGTTCCGGCTGGTCGGCGATGGTTGCTCTGTTCAGAGCGGCCAGTCGGCCTTGGGTTCGAAATTCATGATGCGTGACGCGGGTTCGGTTGGGATCTTAGGCCGCAGGTATGGCTTGTCAGCCGCTTTGTGGCAGGAGTAGCACACCGTCAGGCTCTCCTTGTAGATCCGCTCGAAGCCGGCCTTGTCCTTGCGGTCGATGACCTGCTTGAGCTGCGTGAGCTGGCTGTTCTCGAAGGCTTCGAGGATGTTTGCCAGGTTGATATCCTGTCCACGACTGTCCTTGCGTATCGGGATGCGGCGGACGGCCCAGCGGAGGTGGGACTTCGTTTCCCCGAAATAAAAGTCCGCGAGCGGCCAGTTCTCTGCCCCGCCGGCGAACCAGAGGTTCGTGAAGTGCTCTCCCACGTCCGCCATCATGTGGGACTGCGAGGGGAGCAGATCCTCGAGAGCCTTCACCCGGGAGGCCAGGTTCTCCGGCGGCGTCTGCGACGATGCGGCCGGCGACGTTTGCTCACAGCCGCTCAAGGCTGTCACGAGGATGCAAGACAAAACGGCCAGCGCCGCGCAAGGCCTGATCATGTTCGCACGTCTCCTCGTTTGTGAATGGGGTTCGGCCTTGCGCCGATTTCCCGTGGTTTGGTCGAACTGGAATCACCGTTTGGGCGGTATGTCGTGAATGACCTCGGAAACCCGTGGTGGATAGCAAAAACCGGTGGAGCGGGTTTCCTAAGCCGCTGGTTCCCTCCTTGGCGCATCCAGGCGGGTTAAGATACCCGCCCACACCATCAACAACGCCGGTAGCGGGATTGCCCGTCGAGCACGTTCAACGCCGACTTTTCGGCAGCCCAGGCTCAGGAGGGGGTTCCCGCGAGTGTGCGAACGAATCGCGACGCGCTCTAATGTGACACGGTACCGGCCTTCTTGCAAGTTGCCGTACAATCGAAACGGAGCAGGCTGCCTGATGGCAACCTGCTCCCATGCGTCTGACCCTTTGGGTTGAGACCTGAGCCGGTCCCTGGTGCCGCCGGGGACCGGCCTTCCCGAGTGTTATTAATGGATGACCGCGACTTTCGCATTGGTCACCGGGCAGCAGGACGCCGAAGCGTCGACGTCCATCCCGCGGCACGACTCGGTTTTGATGGTAGCCGTGTTGCTCCAGGTAGAATCACAACAACAGCTATCGCCGCAGCAGACGGGACCGCAGCAACAGGCATCGGCACAGTCATCCCCGCAGCAGCAGCTATCTCCGCAGCAGCAGGCCATCGCCGTGGCCGCCTTCAGCTTCTCGGCAGCAGCACCAATGCCCATCACCCCGGCCAAGGCCAATGCCCCGACCATGCCAAACAATCGACGACGATTCATGATCCATCTCCCAACTACATGATCTTGAAATCGACCGCGCGGACGCCTCGCGCGGCACGTTCCCGCCCCCTTGACAGGGAGGGGGATGACGATCCGTCAACACGGACCGTCATCCGCAGCCCTGGCATCACGATTGATCGAAACTGGATGCGCGGCGGCACTCAGGCCCACAGGGAGCCGAATACGGACGCCAAACGCACGACGATCGATGACCTCGATGCCGGCGCGAACTCAGATCAAAAGCCGGGAATTGCGTAGATAGAGGTGAGATCTTTGCGGAGAGCTAACTATCGGCGGGATCGGGCCGATGAACGGCCGGAAGGCGGTGCCGAAGACGAGCCATATCGCATCCGTACTGCGGCCCGAATCGGGCCGGCTTTCTTCGGCATTCTGTCCTTTGGGCTCCGGGGCGACAGGAGCTGGCCGACAGCAGGCACAACCGGGAATATTCGGGCAGACATTCCCGTTTTGTGACAGGATGAACTGACGGGACGTCGCCGGTACGTCAGCGTCCGGGATCGACATGGCCGATTCCGGTCCCTCGCAGCAGCAACCCGTTGTTGACGCGGCGCCGGCCGGCATTGACGTACAGGCCGCTGATGCGCTGCCCGCCACAATCGACGCACCCACAATCGCCGCGACGGCGATCCAGGTCAGTCGGAAGTGTTGACGGAAAACGCTCATGGCAGCCGCACGTTAAGATTGCCCAATTTGGAACCTCAAAAGGATTATACCTGAAAAGGCCAGCCCGGCAATCTCGAACTCGTCTGTTATGGTAGGCGGTAAGCCGGTAAGCCTATCCCCGAGCACCCACTCACGCCCGCGGCGGACGGATGCCCAGGTCCTCAGTGCGGCAGGTATCGGCGGAAGAACCGCAGCCAGTTACCGTGGAAGATACCGTCGATCGCCTCGGTAGAATAGCCCCGCGCCGTCAGCATCGCGTCCAGGTCTTGGAGATCCGATATCCGATCGAGTCCCACTGGTGTCTGTTCGGTCCCGTAGCCTCCGTCCAGGTCGCTGCCGATCGCCGCGTGAAGGGAGTCGCCGGCGATCTGGCAAACGTGGTCGATGTGGTCGGCGACGGCGTCCAGCGTGACGACGTCACGGGTCGTCCGCCCTTTACCCAGCCTGGCGCGAGCATCCACGCGTCCAGGGCCGCGCCGATGACGGCGTCTTTTTCGATGAGGAGCTTGAGTTGTTCGTCGCTGAATTGCCTTTGATGAGAGACGAGCTCCCGGCAATTGTTATGGCTGGCCAGCACTGGCCCGCTGAATTGATCGAGCGCCTCAAAGAAACTGGTGTCGGACAGGTGGGTGGCGTCGAGGATCATTCCAAGTTGCTCGAACTCCTTGAGCAGCAAGATCCCGTCAGGCGTGAGCGGCCCGTCATCGCCGGTGCCGACGGCATAGCGACTCTTGCCGTAGTGAGCCAGGTTCACCGAGCGGAGGCCGAGGTCCCACCAGGCGGCGGCCTGGCCGATGTCAACGATCGGGTCGGCGCCTTCCATGGCCAGGATGTAGCCGATCGGCGCCGCGGCCGGATCCTCGGCCCAATTCCGCCACTGGGCATCGAGCTCGCTGGCGGTGCGAATCATCCGCAAGACGCCGCTGCGCTCGAGCAGCTCATAATAAGCCAGTTGCCCGCGCGCCGTGGCCGAGGCGATTTCCTGATTCGGAAAGTCGAGAGTCATCCGGCTTGTGCCATCGGGCCGACGTGCCCCAGGCTTCGATCGGGCCAACAGAGTCGCCTGACAGGCCGCCACGCCTCCGCGACGCATCTCCGGGAGCGTGGTGGTCGCGCCGCCGCGACCGGGGTGGTCAGTCATCCCCTGCTCGCTCTGATTCAACGCGTCGAGCTCGAGCGTAATGTCACGATCCCACGACAGGGCATTCCACGATAGATCCAGATGTCCGTCAAAGATTCTTCTCATCGATCGACTGTCGCCTCGCTGCCAAATGGTTGCCGAACAAGGACTCGCCATTTCATCCGCTCAAACCCCCGCTATGATATACCGCACTCGGCGCGGTCCCCACAACCAATGGGCTTGTGCCAGGATTCTGGAACGGCCAGCAAGACCGCTTTGAATTGCGAAGAGACTACTTCGGAAGCGGTGGTGTCCTTATTGTGGGGTGCTCTGTGAGCACCGAGTTCGGCAAAGCACCCCTGATCGGTGCTCACAGGGCACCCTACAAAGACCTTCTGGGGCAGCTTCTAAGGCACAAGTCACGGAGGAAAACCCATGTCGAGCTCGAACGATCCGGCCAAGTTCAGTCATGACACAGGCCCAACCGGGCAGTGGTTGGCCGGCGTTTTGGATAAGTTGGGGCTTGGCCGTCCCGAGCTGCGCATGGGCCATGTACGACTGGGCGAACTCGGGCATGGTGACCACCATCATCACCGCCGTATTTCCGATTTATTACGCGAAAGTGGCCTGTGCGGACGTGGACCCGTCACTGGCGACCCAGCGATTAAGCATCGCGACCACGATCGGCATGGTGATAATCGCCGTCGCCTCACCGCTCTTGGGAACACTCGCCGACCTCAACGGCCAGATGAAGCAGATGCTGGGCGTCTTCCTGGCCCTCGGGCTCGCGTCGGTGGCCGGCATGTTCTTTATCTACCAAGGCGATTGGATCCTGGCTTCGGTCTTGTTCATTCTGGCCAACATCGGCGCCAACGGTAGCTTTGTCTTCTACGACGCACTCCTGCCACACATTGCCGGTGACGACGAAATCGACCGTGTGTCGACGGCCGGCTATGCGCTCGGTTACGTCGGAGGGGGCGTTCTTCTGGCACTCAACCTCGCGTGGATCCAGAAGCCGGAGTGGTTCGGCCTTCCATCGGGAAACAACTTGACCATGGCCCAGGCGACGCTCCCCGTGCGGCTGGCATTCCTGTCGGTCGCGGGCTGGTGGCTGATCTTCTCGATCCCCCTGTTTCGCTGGGTTCGGGAACCGGCGGCCCGTCAACGTTCACAGGGTAACGATGCGGAGAAGGTGCTACCGATCCGGGCCGCCATCGCCAATTGATCGAGACGGGCCACGCTCTGCGGCGGTATCGCCAGGCGTTTTGGATGCTGCTGGCGTTTTTAATCTATAACGACGGTATCGGCACGATCTACCGGATGGCGATCAGCTACGGGAACGTGATCGGGATCGATCAAGGCGTGATGATGGCCTCGATCGTGCTGGTGCAATTCGTCGGCATCCCGTGTGCTTTCCTCTACGGGATGATGGCTCAGAGGATCGGCGCCAAGCATTCGATCGCGCTGGGATTGGTGGCTTACACCGGCATCTGCGTGTTCGGCTACTTCATGAAGACAGCGACACACTTCGTGATACTGGCGATCCTGGTCGGCGCCGTGCAGGGCGGGACGCAAGCCTTGAGCCGATCCTTGTTCGCCAGCATGATCCCCCGAGACAAGTCGGGCGAATTCTTCGGGTTCTTCGGAGTTGCTGAGAAGTTCGCCGGCATCTTCGGGCCTGCGACCTTCTGGCTCATCATCGAGCTCAGCGGCTCCGTCCGAAGTGCGATCTTGTCGATCATCGCCTTCTTTGTGGTGGGAGGCATTTTCCTCACCACGGTCAACGTCTCCGAGGGCCAGCGACTGGCTCGGACCGAGGAGGCCGAGGTACTGCCGATTTAGTCTTGCCAGAATGCGCGCGATCTGTCGGCCGCTCCTTGGGCCGAAGGTCAAGTTAGGAAGGCCAGGACTCGGTGACGCGGAACTTCTGGATCGCCTCCTCATCGACATCCAAGCCGATCCCGGGGTGATTCGGAGCCTGGATCATCCCATCCTGGATCGAAAAGAATTCCTTGCTCTTGAGAACCTTGAGCCCGGGCGACCACTGCTCTTCGGGCAAGAGGGGAGGGGTAACGAGTGCCAGTTCCTGCCACTCCGAGCCGAAGGCCAGGGTTGCCTGAAGCCAGCCTGCGACTCGCAACGCCATCGAGCCGTGCAGAACGCATGGGAGCCGGAACGCCTGCGCGAGTGCGGCCACTTTGACGCAGGTGAGGATTCCCCCGGATCCAGCCCCCTCCGGCTGAAGGATGTCGTAAGTATTGTGAGTCAGGCATTCGCGGAAGCCGTCGAGGCTCCGATATCCTTCACCGCCGGTGATCAGGATGTCCACCTCGGAGGCGAGCCGGGCGGGACCGACGTAGTCATCGCGCGCGAACGGCTCTTCAAGCCAGTAAGCTCCCTCCTTCTGCAGTCCGCGCGCGACCTTGAGGCCGGTCTCGTAGTCCCAGACGCGTTGACCCACCTCCTTTGGCCGGTGGGCTGTCCGGTCGAACATCACTGCGAAATCCGGGCCTACAGCCTGCTTGATAACCGCGCAGGCCGCCACGTCGTCCATCGGGTTGGGCCGCCAGGCGCGGATTTTCATTCCTTTGAAGCCGGCCTGCTTCAACTTCACGGCCGTCCGAGCTTGGTCCTCGTAAGCGATGTGAGACTGGTCGAGGTTCCCCTTCCAGACACACGTCACGTACGCTTTAACTCGGTCCGCAGCGCCACCCAGCAGCTTGCATGCAGGCTGGCCGGCGATATTGCCGATCGCGTCCCAGAGCGGCATGTTCGACACCGCCCCACTGCATGAGCCCTTGCCGCAGGTGCCGCTCGATGGCGAATAGGTCCTGGCCGACAAGCACCTTGCGGACCTCGGACAGTACATCCCCACGCGGACCGGCGAATGAGTAGCCGCGCACGCCGGCGTCGGTCCCGACCTTCACGACGATGTACCGATGGTCAAAGCCGGCATCATGCTCAGCTTGCGATACCGGAATGTCGATGGGGAAAATGTCCACTTCGCGGATCTTCACCGGCTTGACCGCCGCGGCCAGCGACCGGAGCGGACTCAGAATCACCGTGGATGCCGCCATCGAGGCACGAACAAAGTCCCGCCGCGTCAGGTTGCTCATGGCCATTCTCGACCCCCTCAATATAATTGTTGAAAAGCGTGGTCGATCTTGGGTAGAGGCTTGATCGTACGGTCCCCGGGATGTTCAATAAATGTATGACTCATTCTGGCTGCCCCGCGTCGTGCTCTCAAGGGGGAAGATTGGTCATCTCCAGATTCCGCGATCTGGAGTTGCGGGAGCGGAGGTTGCGAAGTGCCCATTTTGATGGTGCGGCTCGATCAGCGTGTGGCAAGGCCCATCCGAGGGCGGCGGGTGGCAGCGTGTCGGGTCGCCCTGCGTGTCGGCGCGATCCTGCTCTCAACCATGCTCGGGCTCGGCACTCGGGCGGTCGGCGGTACGCCCGGCGTTGGGGGCCCGGACGCAAATTATGATCGGGCGGTCCGTCCGATCCTCTCCCAGCGTTGCGCCGAGTGCCACTTCGACGACGAGTTGTCGAGCGGCTTCTCGATCGCCAGTCCGGCCACCGTCATCGCCGGCGGCGACAAGTACGGCCGGGCCGTCTTCGCGGGGAGTCCGGCACGGAGTCCTCTGGTCAAAGTCTTGCGCGGAACGCTCAAGCCCCGCATGCCCCTGCACGGCAAGATGGACGAGAATGAGATCGCACGGATCGAGGATTGGATCAAAAACCTCCCGCCCGACGTGGCTCAGGCGACCGACGCCAAGGCTTGGCGTTGGCCGTTCGAGAAGCCGGTGAAAATGCAACCGCCGGCCGGTCCGAGACGAGACTGGATTTTCACGCCGATTGACGCGTTCATCCTCGAGAAGCTCGAGAAGGTTGGCCTGGCCCCGGCGCCACCGGCGTCGAAGCGGGTCCTGGCTCGCCGCGTTTACGTCGATCTCATCGGCATGCCTCCCTCCCCGGAGGAGCTGAATGCCTTTCTCGACGACGACTCGCCCGGGGCCTATGACTCGCTGATCGAGAAGCTGCTCGCCGACCCGCGCTACGGCGAGCGGTGGGGCCGCCATTGGCTCGACCTCGTCCGCTATGGTGAGACCAGTGGGCTGGAGGGGGACGGAGCGATTGGTAACGCCTGGCGTTACCGCGATTGGGTGATTGAGGCTCTCAACCGCGACATGCCTTACGACCGGTTCGTAATCCAGCAGCTCGCCGGCGCTGATGAGCACAGCAAAACCCGGCTCAACTATCAGCCCGACGTTCAAGGGCACGTCCCCACTGGCTTCCTTCGGCTCGCGCCCTGGGACCGCTCGAACCTCGTGGCCGATGAGGTCCGGCAGAATTATCTGAACGAGGTCACGGATGCGACCGGCTCGATCTTCCTTGGTCTGACGATCGGTTGCGCCCAATGTCATGACCACAAGTACGACCCGATCCCCACTCGCGACTTCTACCGGTTCCAGGCCTTCTTCAACGCCACTCAGGCCGTCAACGACGTGGCGGTGCCCTACCAGAACCCGGGATTCGCCGCCAAGGCGAATCGCAAGATCCAACATTACCAGGATCAGCTCAAAAGCAGCCCGGAGAAACGGGAGCTGGACCAGTTGCTCCAGGGCTTGCGCAAGCGATTGATCGACGTCAAGCGAACCCGGGCGAACGGCAGCCCTCTGACCACGGCCGACCTCCGTCTCGAGCTTGCCCGTGGAGAAGTATCGGTCTTCGCCGCCGGTGTCCGGCAGCAGCACGCCGAGCTGCTCGCCGCCTTGAGTCGAACCGGAGACCTCGAAGATGAGCAGGCGCTCGACGCGTACGAAGCCGGACTGATGGCGGAGCTGAAAGTGGCGTACGCGCGTGCCGGGGTCGATCCTCTGTCGCGGTTCCAGGCCCTGACGGTGGCCGACGTGAAAGGGGAGCTCATGGCCGAGTACAAGGCCGCCTCGCCCTTCCGCGAGGACGAGCAAGCCCGTTACTTCGAGCTATCGTCGAGGCTGGATGTGTTCCGACGCCGGCTTAAGCGTTGGCAGCCAATGGCCCTGACGGTCGGAAATGTCCCAGGTCCGCCCAACGGCCCGGGCGTCGCCCCCAGTTTCGTCCTGGTCCGTGGGGATTACCGCCAGCGGGGTGAAGAGGTCAAGCCGGGCTTCCCCAGTGCGATCACGGGCCACTCCGAGCCCGCTGTGATCGAGACCGACCGCTACCGCCAGTTCCCTACCCGAGGCTGGCGGATGACCCTGGCCAAGTGGATCGCACGCCCGGATAACCCGCTGACTGCCCGAGTGATGGTCAACCGGATCTGGCAGTACCATTTCGGACGTGGCATCGTCGGCACACCGAGTAACTTCGGCAAGAACGGCGAGCGGCCGACACACCCCGAACTGCTCGACTGGCTGGCGCATACCTTCATCGAGCGGGGCTGGAGCATCAAGGCGATTCACCGATTGATCCTGCTTTCGAACACCTATCGTCAGGCGTCGGAGAACCCCAGCTTCACCGACAACACGATCGACCCGGAGAACCATCTCCTCTGGCGGTTCGACCGCAATCGGCTGGAAGCCGAGGTGGTCCGCGACAGCATCCTCTTCATCAGTGGCCGGCTCAACGGCGAGATGGGCGGACCGAGCATCTTCCCGCCGTTGCCTGCGGACCTGGCCGATTTCGCCCGATACGGACGGACCGGCGGGCTGATGTGGGAGCCTAACGAGACCGAAGCGGACGGACGCCGGCGGTCGGTCTATATCTTCCAGCGCCGGTCTCTCCCGTTGCCGATGATGGCGGTGTTCGACGCCCCGTTATCCAGCGAATCCTGCCCTCGGCGCAGCACCACCACGACTCCGCTCCAGGCACTCGCGATGATGAACGGCACCATAGTCCAGGAGGAATCCGCGGCACTTGCCCGGCGGATCAAGGCTGAGGCAGGGGAGGACCGCCGTGCCCAGGTCCGCCGCGCCTTCGAGCGCGTGCTCAACCGCGAGCCCGACTCGGCCGAGCTCGTCGCCTTCGTCGCGTTCCGGGGTTCGCTCGACGGGATCTGTCGAGTCCTGCTCGCGTCCGATGAGTTCCTCTATCTCGACTGACCAGGGAGGCGATCCATGGGGACCTGCGAGCCGTTTCTTTCTTCCTCGCGGCGACAGTTTCTCCGCAATTCTTATCTCGGCTTGGGAAGTCTGGCGTTGCTCGACGTTCTGTCCTCGGAGTCCGCACGGGCGGGCACCGAACGGCGTGGCGGCGCGAATGCCGAGAATCCCCTGCGGGCCCGCCCCCAGCAGTTGCCGGCCAAGGCGAAGCGCTGCATTTTCCTGTTCATGGAAGGCGGCGTCAGCCAGATGGACACCTTCGACTACAAGCCCGCATTGTGGAAGTACGCCGGCCAGCCGATCCCACCGCCAAAGAACACGGTGGGAGAGATCGCCACCTTCGCCGCCGCCCCCAACCGGGTCATTGCTCCGTTTTGGCAGTTCAAACAGCACGGCCAATCGGGCCGATGGATGTCGGAGCTCCTGCCTCATCTCGCAACCTGCGCCGACGACCTGGCCTTCCTCCACGGCGTCAAGGTGGATAATAACAACCATGGCCCCGCGGTCTACCACACGCTGACCGGCAGGCAGTTTCCCGGCAGTGCGTCGGTCGGGTCCTGGGTGACCTACGGACTGGGAAGTGAGAACCAGGATTTGCCGGGGTTCATTGTCCTGGGTGACCGCCGCGGCTCAACCATTGGCGGCGCCGGGAGTTTGGGGGAACGGCTTCCTCCCCGCGGCCTACCAGGGTACCCTCTTTCGCAACGGTTCGAACCCGATTGTCGACCTCAAGCCGCCCTGAGGGCATGACCGCGGCAGACCAGCGTAAGGAGCTCGACTTGCTGCGGTGGTTCAATCGGAAACATCGTGACGAGCGGCTCGGAGACCGGCGAGCTCGACGCCCGCATCGCCGCGTACGAACTGGCCTTCCGGATGCAGACCCGGGCGCCGGAGCTGGTCGACCTCTCCGCCGAGTCTGCTTTGACCAAGAGGCTCTACGGAATGGAAGACCCGGTCGCCGAGCCGTTCGCGCGCCAGTGCCTGCTGGCGCGGCGGATGGTCGAGCGGGGCGTGCGGTTCGTGATGGTCCTTCATGGTGCCGGCGGCGACCGCTGGGACGATCATGGCAACATCGAGGCGCATGCCCAAGCACTGCCACGAGGTCGATCAGCCGGTCGCCGGCCTACTCGCCGACCTGAAGAGACGCGGACTCCTGGAGGAGACCTTGGTGGTCTGGGCCTCGGAGATGGGCCGCACGCCGTTCGACAACAACCTGGTGACGCGGACGCCCGGCCGCGACCACAACCAATACGGGCTGGTTGTCTGGCTGGCCGGCGGTGGCGTCCGGGCGGGCGCGACCTTTGGCGAGACCGACGACTTCTCAGTCCGTGCCGCCGGCGAGGAGGTCCCCCTGCGCGACGTGCATGCGACGATCCTCCGCCTCATGGGCCTCGACCAGTACCGCCTCTCAGCCTTGCACGCGGGTCGAAACAAGCGGCTCACCGACACCGGCGGCCGAGTCATCGGCGAGGTACTCGTTTGAAATACAAGGCAAGGCGAGCTCGGTGCTTTGATCGCGGAAATGTCGCCCGCGGCTCCGCCTGCAACAAGGCAATCACGCCGCTTGAAAGGATGGTCGGTTTATATTTATACGTCTGACTCCGTCCTCTTTCCTTAATCAGATTCGGTCAGGATAAGCTCTTAGCCGATCGGTAGTCCGTGGCAGTCCGACAGATTCCAGGGTGGTTAGAAATTCTTCGACACTCTTCGGCGGACTCTTGAGGGCGCCGCGTTGGAGCCTAGTTGCCGCGAGGACTCTGTCGGCAGCGGTATCGATCAGCTTGGATATAAACACGTCGGGATGTTCGGCCTCGATGCCATAGCTCGACAGGGCAGACACGGGGAAATCGGTCAAATTGAATGTGACGATGATCTCGGCTTTCGAGTTAATCGCGGCGGCCAGGACGTGCCTATCGTCCGGGTCAGGCAAACTGAGGCTCTCGATCAGCGCCTCGTAACCCGTGACGAGAGAATCCGCGCATGGGTATTCATGAGATTCCGAGTTCGCTCCAACTGCTCGCGTCTCAGGTCCGGCCTGTTGGCCAGGACGTTGCGAATCCACTCGTCGTGAATCGCGTCTGTCCAGCGCGCCTGATACACATTATTGACGGCGAGGTACATGAGCAGATCGCGCAATGGTGCGGGATAGATGACGCAGGCGTCTAGCAATGCCGTCAGAACGGCCACGGTCAGTAACCCATGTCCAATTCTTGGGCCTGGGCCACCAATTCCTCGAGAACTTTAAGTCGGTTTTGGTCGTTCCGACGCTTGTACGCCATGACATCGGCGAGGCGGACCCGGCGATGTTTTCCAACGAGACGGAAGGGTATTTGCCCGAGATTGAGGAGTCCGACGAAGTAAGGCCGCGAGACATTAATCAGTTCGGCGGCCTGCTGCGTTGTAAGCTCGGTGTACATCGGGAGTACGGCGACACCATGACCTTGGGCCATTTCCACCAATATGTCCCTCAGCAAGCGAATTGCGGACAAGGGAAGGGCGATAGGTTCCACAAGCTGGCCATCCTCCTGGAGCCGAAACCGATGATCCGCTTGACCGGATTCAAGAAGACGAGTCAGTTGTTGGACCGACTCCCGTGCCAACCGGGCTTCGGTCTCCGTAGGCGTCACGGTTTCCGGAAAACTCGAGATCACGGTCGACATCATATCCCTCCCTTCGATATCTAACAGAATTTTACCTCCTATTCGCAATAAGAGCAAAGACCGAAACGAACGAAATTCCATTGTTTGAAGGGAGTCACACGGTCTGCACCGGCTTCCGCCGCCAGTGGATCACACTGATCGCCCATGACACACCCAGGTAGAAGAGCGGATACGCCAGCGACGCATACGCCAGCCACAAGGTGAATTGACTGGGTCGCGTCTGGCTACCGGTTGGCAGCTTCCAGATGACCCAGGCCAGCAAGGGGGTCCAGATGACGCCCAGAATGGTGGCCACCAGGTTGAGAGTGCCGGGCTGCGAAGGGTAGAGGTGACGGGTCGGCACGAAGGTCAGGATTGCCAGCACGATGATCACCGACAGCGACACCCAGGGGTTGAGCGGCAGAACGTAAAGATAAAAGCGCGACGAGATTCCAGAGAGAGGGAAAGCCCAGGAAATAGCCGTCGTCGGTCTTGGCTTGAACCTGGCAAAAGCCGTAGACACTCGCGAGCAGCGGCAGGAGAAGCCACGCCTCCTGCCCTTCCGGAAGAATCTTCGCGCGATAGATCAAGAGCAACGGCAGGAACGTATAGGTGAGGAAGTCGACGATATCATCCAGCCGACGGCCGTCGAAGCTGGGGACGGCCTCCTTGATCCGGATCTTTCGAGCCAAGGTTCCGTCGGTCGAGTCGACGATCGTGGCGATCACCATCAGAAGAAACGACCAGCGGAACGCGTCGGGCCCGCCGCGTACCAAGAGCACCGCGATCAATCCGGCTGCCACCAAGCCCGACGCCGTGTAGCCGTGCACGCACCAGCCCAGGACCCGCTGAAGCTTTCCCGGTGGCCGTTGCTCGCGCGGATGCGACGTCTTCCGCCGTTTCCGTTCTTTCAGCTTGAGCATCGCCGTCCGCCTCCGCAGAGTAGCACATCATCCACTGTGACCGACCAAGATAGTTTTCAAAGCCGAATTTGCTGAATCGATTGACGGCGAATTCCGGGACTTGTTCCGCCATGTGTTCGGCGCGAATACCCGCATTCTTGCGATGAAAGAGGACGAAGTAGAGCGCACCGGAGCCGATCAGGCCCAGAGTCGCCAGCGGTGCCGCGAACCGGCCCCACGGGCCGGTGCCGTAGATTTCGGTGCGCGGCCAGCCGATATTGATGACCACGAACAGACCCCAAGCGACCGCGATCGCGTTGATCGGTAATCCGAACCCGCCCATCGAAAAGAGCCGGTGCGTGGCTTCCTCGGTGCCGCCGCCGTTTGTGAGGCCGAAATCCGCCGCGAGGGCCGGCCGCCGAAACCGAGAGACCAGCAGAGGAAACGTCACCAGAAAATACGCCAGATTGGCCCAAACGATGGCGACGCGAGCAGAGGGTCTCGATCACGGTGGGCAGGTTGATATTCACGACCAAGATCGTCCCGGCCAGTACCCCGATCACAACCGCCGGCAGGATCGGGGTCCGCGTGCTCGTCGTGACGTGGGAAAGGGCGTGTGCGAACGGCAGGCCGTTGTCGCGCGCCATGGCGAACATCAGTCGCACGGATCCGGCGTGGACGGCCAGAGCACAGACGAACACGGCGAAGACAACCTCGACCAGAAGCAAAGTCCCGAGATTGGCCCCGAGCACGTCCTTGACGAGAAAAGGCAGCCCGCCATGGATCTGGCCGAGCTCGGGCAGACCGGGGTCGCTGACGGCCAGGATCCCAAAGAGCATCAAGAGCGCCACCGGCCATCGCGGCGGCGGCGAGGGCCTGGAGGATCGCCCAGGGGGCGCGGCGGCGGGGGTCGTCGGTCTCCTCGGCCAGCGAACCCGCCGTGTCAAACCCATAGAGGACATACGAGGCCATGAGCGTTGCGGCCAAGAATGGACTCAGGTAGGAGAGCGCACTGCCGTCGACGTGTCCCCGGAACTCGAACAGGATGGCGGGCCCTCGGCGGATCTTCACCGCCAAGAGCACGATCAAGAGCGCCACGCCGATCAATTCGGCAATGACGCCGATATTGTTGATCCGCGCCAGCAGCCGCACGCCGACCGAGTTGATCACGGTCGTCAAGGCGATCAATACGCAGCCGAGCAAAACGGCGTTCTTGGCGCTATCCGACCGAACCGTGGGATCGCCGATCATCTGAAATATCGGGGCGATCTGCGGCAGGGTCGCTTGCAGCGCCAGGGCCACGGCGGCTAGTGAAATGATCGAGCAGGACAGGTAGACCCAGCCGGCCATCCAGCCGAGGCCTCGGGAACCAATCCACCGCGACCACTGGTAAATTCCGCCCGAGAGCGGATACCGCGCCGCCAGCTCCGCAAAGCAGAGCGCCACCGCGAGCTGGCCCAGGAAAACGACTGGCCAGGTCCAGTAAAAGGCCGGCCCGCCCGCGCCGTATCCCACATAAAACATCTGAAAGACGCCGGTCAGGATCGAAATGTACGAAAAACCGGCGGCGAACGAGGAAAAACTTCCCAGTGTCCGATCGAGCACGGGCTTGTATCCGAAAGCAGCCAGGTCCTGGATGTCTTCGGCGATGGTCCGCGACACGAACTCATCCCCGGGCTGACCCGCTAAGAAACACAAGGATATGAGAATCAAGACCGTTTGGACGCCAGGTAAATCCCCCATTTCATGTCACCGGCGTCGGCAGAACCGCACTTTCATCGCCCAGCGATCGAGCAAGTAGTTGAGGTCTTGTTCCGAGAAGTTCGCAACAAAACGCCCTCGGTTCGCGACCAATTGATCGGTCTCGCGCTCGAGGATCTCGACGAAACGCGCGCGTCGCGTCGTCCACGATGACATCCACAAAACCAGCGGCCTCGAGGAGCCGGCCGTACTCGCTCGGTTCGACAACCGAATAGCCGGTCGTCTCGATGTAGCGCTCGAACTCGGGCGCGGCCGGCGTTTTTCCCGCGCATAGTCGGTGATCACCAGCCGGCCCTCTGGGGCCAGGAGTTGATAAAGCCGGGAAAACAGCCGCGGCTTATCGGGAATGTGCATGAATGCGTCGCGACTCCAGACGATGTCGAACGGCTCGGAGAACGACGTCTCAAGCACGTCGCCGAGCAGGAAACGGACCGACTCGCTCAGCCCGAGCTGTGACGTCCGCTCCAGGGCGATGTTCGACCATTTCTTCGGCTAGATCGATGCCGGTGACCTTGGCACCATAGGTTTGAGCCAGGTGAAACGCGGCGCCGCCGATTCCGCTCCCCACGTCGAGAACTCGCACGCCCGGCCGGAGCGAAGGACCCAGGCGGGCGCACAAGTCCGCCGTGGTCGCGGCGCCCCCGGTGCTCACATAGTGTTCACCAAAGACCATTTCGTATCGCAAGATCCCCGTACGGCTATATTGTCCGTGGTTGTCGAATTTCGGGCGCGCCGCCGGAGCGGTTTGAAGCGTTGTCATGAACTCTCTCAACTCAAAGTGCGACCAATTCCTGTCCGGACGATCTCGCTCCGGCTCGGTCGAAAAATCGGAGCGTAAGGAAACCGTGTTTTTGCGATGAATATTATGGGACTATGGCGAGAGGAATGTAAACAGCCGAGTGCCGGGCTGGACTTCGGAGTCGATGCCGGTTACGCGGTCGGATCGGCGATTGCTGGGTCCACTCTCCCGTTCGGGTCGAGCGATGAGCATGGGGACGTCCAGGCGGTGCCGGACCCGGTCGACCGTCTGGCCGAAGAGCAGGTCGCGGACCAGGCCGTGTCCGTGCGAGCCGACGACCAAGAGGTCGACCGGGTCATGCCGGAGATGGGCGATGAGCTCTCCGGCAGGGTCTGGCCCATGCAGTAAGACCGAGCGGACTGTGTACCCGCGGTCGCGGAGGGCCGTGACCAAATCCGCCAGGTAGCGTTCGTCGGCTTCGGACTCACGATCGGCCGATCTCCGCGCCCAGGACGCGCGTCAGTGGCGTATCGACCACATGGAGCAGAACCAGCTCGCTCGGTGCGCCCTGCGTCTGGGCCAGGCTCAAGGCCCGGTTCAAGATCTCGGCATCGCCGGGATTGTGCTCGAGCGCCACGCCGATCCGTTCCAACCGGTGCGGCCGCAACGCCTCTCCCCAATTGAGCTTCACGCTGGGCTGAGGTTTCCAGGCCGGCGACGGCCGCCAGAACGGCTTGATCGTTACCCAACCCAATAACGCTGCCGCGCTGCCGACCAATCCATACAGACAGGTTCCCACCAGCCAGCTCAAGCGGGATTGGACCAACGCCAAATGGTCGACTCGGCCGCCAAGCTCACCCACTCGGCAACCTGGTCCAATACCAGCTTGCCGTTGAGGCCCACGATGATCGCCGCCGTCGCCCAGGCCAGGACCTTTCCCCACAAGGGAGTGGCGAATTCGCCCATGTTGAGCCGATTCGAGGTAAAATGGATCAGCGGAATCACCGCGAACGAAAGCTGTAAGCTCAGGACCACCTGGCTGAGGATCAAGAGGCTCTGCGTTGATGACTCGCCGGCCAGGGAGATGACCACGACCGCCGGAATTAGGGCAATCAATCGTGTGATCAGTCGGCGCAGCCACGGGGCCATCCGCAGATGGAGATAACCTTCCATCACGATCTGGCCGGCGAGCGTGCCCGGTCAGCGTCGAACTCTGGCCGGCGCACAGACAGCGCGATGCCGAACAAGATCGGCGCACCTTGACCCAGGAAACTCGGGAGGATCTCGTACGCTTTCTCAATGCTGGTGACAGCGAGTCCACGACTGTGGAACACCGCCGCGCTCAAGACCAGGATCGCCGCATTGACGAAAAACGCAAGGTTGAGTGCGATCGCCGCGTCGATCAAGTAATAGCGGCACGCGCTCGACTTGCTCCGCGAATCCGTGCCGATCCGCCGGGTCTGAACCAAGGCCGAGTGCAAGTACAGATTGTGCGGCATGACCGTGGCGCCCAGGATGCCGATCGCCACGTAAAGCGACCCAGTCGGCAAGCTCGGACGCAGCCCGGAGAAAACTCCCACCATGTCGGGCTTGGCCAGGAAGATCTGGATCAGAGAAGCAGCCGCCGATGGTCGCCACCAGCGCCAGGATCACGGCCTCCATTTGCCGCATCCCCCATCGCTGCAAATAGAGAAGCACGAACGTGTCGAAGGCCGTGATCAGGCAGCCCCACAAGAGCGGCAGACCAAAGAGGAGCTTGAAGCGCGATGATCGTGCCCAAGATCTCCGCCAGGTCGCACGCGGCGATGGCGACCTCGGCCAGCACCCAGAGCACCGCGTTGACCGCCCGCGAATACTCGGCGCGGCAGGCTTGAGCCAGGTCATGGCCCGTCACCACGCCCAGCCGCGCCGACAAAGTCTGCAACAGCACGGCCATCAGGTTCGACATCAACAGGACCCAGATCAGCGCATAACCAAACCGGGAGCCGCCCTCCAGGTCCGTCGCCCAGTTCCCCGGGTCCATGTAGCCAACGCTGACCAGATAAGCGGGGCCCAAAAAGGCAAAGAGACGTCGCAACCGCTGCGCCGTCCCTCCAGCCGCCGGCACACGCACCGATCCCGTGCACCTCTTCCAGCGATCGCCGCTCCGAAGATATTCCCTCGGCCAGCGCCATCATCAAACCTCGCAATCAGATACGTCGCCTTCCAGACCGCTGGCACGTCACCTTGTCGTGCGACCGGTTCGAGCATACACCCTAATTGGTGCGTCATCGCTCCCCAGATACCTCTTATATCCATTCTTTCGGTTTTCTCCAAGACGAATATCCGGAAATTGAAAACAGATTTTTTGGTTGACCAAAAATCAGGTAATTTATTTAATCTCTTGTCCTTTTCGCTTTCTGAGCAGCGTAAGATTAGCGATGAAGAGCAACTCGATGAGCTGACGGGCAATCTGGAGATGACACCCATGAACCGCATGCTTGGCATGACTTGGTGGCGGCCTGTCGCTCGGGCTGTGTTCGACGACCCATGCACAAACGTTCCCGACCGATTACTACGGACAGGACGGATATGGCTACGGTACCGGAGTGCCTGGATACGAAAACCTACCGTTCGGCGGCTTCGGATTCGAGTACACGCAAGGCCCTCCGGTCTCGGGCATTCTGATGGATCGGTTTGGACAGGTGGTCGGAACACCGTACGTTGTAACCAGTCCGAGCGTGATGGCTGTGCAGCCAACGGCTGTGCAATTCGCGGGACGCCAGACGACCCGAACTCGAGCTAAAAGAGTCGTCGTACAACCACGTTATGCCGTCACGACCGGGTCGCTTGCTTGGCCGGGGGCGAACGCGGCGGCAGGATATTCACAGGCCATGCGGCCTCGAAGTTATGGCTCCGGCTACGGACTCAGTCCTTACGGAACGACCCAGTACTATGGTCCGTGGAAGGGATTGACTCTGGGCTACTAGAATACGCGTTGAACCTTCATCCTAGCCGAGATCGATGGTATGATATCATTGATTTCGGCTTGCTCGATCCAGAACAACAGAGAAGGGAAAACGCAGATGCGACGCCTTTCAGGGCAGACTTTGCCCACCGCGGTGCTGGCGGTCGTGTTTTTGCTGGGGTTGGGGACCGCTGACGTAAAGGCTCAAGGCCCAGTCATCGGCGGCTATTCCGCGTCCTACCGCGTCAGTAACTATCTCGGCTCACCCGGGCTGTACGGCATGAGCTACGGTTACGCCAGTTACGGCATGCCGCAAACGTACTCGGTCTTCTCGGCGATGCCGGGGCCGTCCTACGGGACGACCTACCCCCCTTATGGCATCATGCCCGGGAAATACGGCGTGGGGTTGTGGCGGCCGGGGTTCGTCGCGCCCGGTTACGTGTACGGGGCTTCATACTATTACCCGGCATCGAGCAACTCCTACCGCACATTCGCGGTCGGCAATGCTGCTGGGACCCGAGCGTTGCCGCTTCCACCGGTCGGCGTCTACCGCCGGCGCTGGGTCCTCGTACGATGTATGGCTGGTAAGGCGTCTTGTCTCGTGGGGCGCGGGTGTCCGGAATCCATAACCGGCGGAGACCCGCGTCGATCGCGAGCGATGTGACCCAGGCTCTCATGAGGACTGGTGCGCATGATATTTCCGCCGCTCGCCCGTGTTCGTCAGTCGATCCCTCAGCCGCGGCTTGACGACGTGCCTGGCACGGTTCGCCGGTTAATCCAGACCAGCCGTCTCCGTGAACGGGTCGCGCCGGGCGGAACTATTGCCGTGGGGATCGGCAGTCGTGGGGTTCACGGGATCGCCCGGGTTGCCCGCACGATCGTCGACACGCTGCACGAGATGAGATATCGGCCGTTCATCGTCGCCGCCATGGGAAGCCACGGCGGCGCGACCGCCGAAGGCCAGCGCAGCTTCTGGCCGAATACGGCGTTACCGCGGAGGCAATGGGTGTACCTGTCAAAACCGACATGGACACTTTGATTTTGGGTACCAATCCCGTCGGTCTGCCGATTTACTTTGACAAGAACGCCTATCAAGCCGATGGCATCGTGCTGGCCAATCGAGTCAAACCGCACACCGACTTTCACGCCGACCACGAGTCTGGCGTTCTCAAAATGTTGGTGATCGGCCTGGGAAAGCGTGATGGAGCCACCCAGGTGCACAAACTCGGCCTGCGGGGATTGAAAGAAGTCCTGCCGGCCGTCGGGCGTTTCCTGGTCAAGAACACGCGGTTTGTGCTGGGACTCGCCATCGTGGAAAATGCCGACGATGTGCCGGCCGAGATCGTCGCCGTCGAGCCCGAGACGATCTTCGATGTTGAGCCGGTGTTGCTCGAGCGAGCCGCGAGCGCTGATGGCACGGCTGCCGTTTGACCAGATTGACGTCTTGGTCGTCGGGAGAACTCGGCAAGAACTACTCGGGCGCGGGCATGGACCCGAACGTGATCGGCCGGCTACTCATCGAAACCCAGCCCGACTTCGAGCGACCCGTGGTGACTCGCTTGGTTGTGCTGGACGTCTCGGATGAGAGCCACGGGAACATCGTCGGAGTCGGCTTCTCCGATCTGACCACCGAGCGGCTGGTCTCCAAGTTGGATCCCGAGTCGTTCCGGATCAATGTCCTGACCTCGTGCTGCTTGGAACGGGCGCGGATCCCGATCACGCTGCCCACCGATCGCGACGTGATTCAGGCCGCGCTCGAAACCTGCTGGCGTGTCGATCCTGCGCAGGCACGAATGGTCGTTATTCCCAATACGCTCGAGCTGAACACCCTGTGGGTGTCACATCCGCTCGAAGAGGAGGTCCGTGCTCATCACCACCTGGCGCGAGAGACCGATTATCAGTCGATCCCGCTCTCTTCGGACGGCTGGCTGGACCAAGGCGCGATTGTTTCCAGAGAGCGTGCGTGGTCGTCGTGAGTGCCCTGCATTGATTGATTCCGCGAGGGCGGTCTTTCAAGAGTCCTGAGTTGAGCGTGTGGTGGACCACCCTTTTTTGGTAGAGGAGTGGGCACGTAGAGGACGTTCGTGTGGTGAAAGGTCATAGGGATCTCAATTCGCTCGCCAACGGGCTTGCCCTCGATCAGACTACGCACCGTCTGAAACGTCTTGGAGGCGTAAACCTCGATGGAGCGGTCGCCAAAGGCGACGGCTCTGGCCACCGAGTCGGAGGTCGCGAGGACGGCGTACGCGGATATCCGCCGAGCGTAAACTCCGGCTGGCCTTCTTTGATGCGTTCTGTCAGGATCATGTGGCTGGCGTTAAACCCATCGTCATCCGCGGTCAAGCACAATTGCGATCTTAGGCGGGAGCAGCAGCGACGATCGTCAGGGCCTCTTTCGCCGCGTTGAGATCTCCTTCGAACGGAATTATCTCATACTTCAGACCGGCAGCTTTGAGCGGGTTGGTCAGCGACGCCAGCCGATCAGCCGAGTATGGATCGGACGATTGATTCTGGATGACCACGATACGGCCGTCGTTCAGACGGTGAGTCATCTTGGCGGCATCGATCACAGTTTCAACGATCTGCCGGCCAACCTTGTCGAACGATTGGTAGGTGACGAAGGGGATCGACTTACCGCCTCGCGGGGGGAGGGGTTGGTCCAGCAGGAGAACCTTCATGCCTCGTGATTGATTTTCGTACAGCAGATCGCGTACAGCGGGGTCGTCGATGGGCTCGACGATCAAGGCCGCCGATCCACGCTGGATCGCTTTCCGGATCGCCCCAGCCAATTGTTCTGGAGAGAGCGGTTGCCCCGGTTCCGGCTTGGTGTACCGTAGCGATATCGTGGCTTTGCCGAGATCGCGCCGCAGCGATTGTACAAGGTAAAGCCGTTCGGTACTTGGCGGCCTTAGCCAAGATCAGCTCGACAATCTTCCCCCGCCGGTCGATCGTCCCACGCCATCGATGCGCCCGGTGCTCGAAAAGATGCGGAGCGTCGGTCGACGACGGTGTCGAGACCACTGGCGTTCTCGAAGCCGTTTCGACACCCGTCTGAGCCGGATTGCTCAACTCGGGTGGTCGCGGTGGCACGAACGACATGGAATCACAACCCGCCGCCAGGAGAACGCCAGCCACACACAAAATCGCGGCCCAGAACCGCGACGCCGACACAAACCGCGAGACCATCGTCTTCAATCCGATACCCCTCGAATGTCACATCGACCCCAATCCCACGACTCAACGATATCCATCTAGCCTAACCGTCCTGGATGGCGTCCGTAAAGTCCTGGTATTCTGTATCAGCTCTGAGAAATAGGCCCCTCGGGCGGGGTGCATGCGTGCAACACGAGGCCAGCAGTCCAACCGAGGGCCGGAAAAGGCAATAGGGGGACGGGCTCGAAGGGTGCTTCGAGTGCGACCGCCATCAGACCCAGAGCGACACGGCCCAACCTGGAACACGCCCGCACGCCACTAACGGCTAACTGCTGTCGATTCGGATCTGAATCGAGCCGGCTGCCGTTGGGTCGAAGACCTCATCCGGCCAATGCCGAAACCGCAGGCTCTCCAACAACCGCTGCGCCATGTTCTTCAATGAGCCGAACAGCTCCACTGCCGTTCGCTTTCCCTGGCCCTTTGCCAACTGCCGCAGCAGGCTCCCCTTCTCCAGCAGTTGCAACAGCAGGTGAGCTATCTGCAGCAGGAAATAATACGCCTTCCAGCAGGTGTGGCTGTAGGCATGTTCCAGGTTGAGGCCACTGTTCTTCTGCGTGTTAAATCCCTCGTTCTCCGTGCGCCAGCGTTCCCTCCCTCCGTTGGTCGCTACCTCCACCACGGTCTGGTGGTTCACCTCCAGGGACGTCACCCATGACCACACACTCTTCTCTCCATCCTTGTTCGTCTCGGTACACTCAATGGCGTTGAGGGTCCACTCGCGGCCGTCGCTGTCCCTGTAGTTCAGGTCGTTGACCCAGCGATAGACCTGCCGAACTCCCCTCGGCGTCGTCAGCTCCACGCGCTGGTCGGGGCACAACAGCAGCAACTCCTGGAAGTCCTGCCAGAGGGCCGGCGTCCGCCCGGGCTTAAATACATAGATATAATCGCATTTATAGTCTTTCGCGATCTGGAAACCTTCCCCGCAGGCGTACAGGCTGTCACCGTTGAGACAGATGCGCGAACTGTGGGAACTCCGCTCGCAACCCGGCCATCAGACGTCGCAGCGCCTTCAGCTCGCAGTCCTGCTTGAGTTGCTCCTGGCTCGCACCCGCGGGGCGCCCGAGACGTCGCTGTTGTCAATGAACTCGGTGGCGATCGACACGACCGTGCCGGCCGGCCCCAGCAACTTGGCCTCCAGGACCTGGTGCATGTACAGCGTCGTCTCGCCGTGCCGTTGCGTCAGGCAATGGTCGCAATGCCGAGAACAGAACACCAAATATCCCGATCCGTCAATCAAGACGACGAACCGCCCCTGCACGCCGCGCTGCGTCCAGGGCCTTCATGCGGATCAAACGCTGGACCATTTGCTGCCGGAGGCCGGCGATGGGGGCGCTGCCGATTTTCTTCAGGAGGTACTCCAAGGTCTTGTTCACGGGCCGGCTGTCCTGCGTGGTGCCCGCCAGGCGATTGAGGTTGGGCAGCACTTCCGGTCCGTCGGTGTTGAACTGGAAATCCAGTTGGCGCCGGCTGCTCAACTTGCACAGGAACAAGCTCAACCCCAACCACACGAGGAACCGCTTGTTATAGACCACCATCGGGGGGAACCGTGGGTCGTCGATTTCGTCGATCCAGGTGTTGAGATCGGGGAAGAAGTGGCGAATCGTCTGAACCAGGATGGGGCCGATGTTCAGCGTCGTCCCCGCCGCCGCTGGCGGTGCGCAACGTGTCCCTTGATCAGGGCCACAGACAACTGGCTGACTTCGCGGATCAGGGTCTTGAGACGTTGGGATTCCTGCACCCATTTTCGGACCTCCTTGAGAAGATCCTGGGGCACGTAAACGGTGCGTGTCTTGCCACCGTCCCTGAAGGCGACGTGGTGGGCTTGGTGCAACGGGCCACCGTGATGGCAGGCGCAGGACGGCTGGCCGCAGCGTTTGTTCACCTGCATGAGGCTGGCCGCCAGGATGGGGCCGGAGGGAACAAGTTGCTTGAGTCGCCGGTCCAACATCCGGCGGACCAGTGTCGGGTGGCTGGGAACACGCATGGATGGGCCCCTAGGACTTCCGGTATCTCGACGTTACACCGGAAAAGGGTCAAAAAACCAGCCGTGCGAAGAAAAAAAAGAGCACCCCCCGAGGCCGATCGCCTCAACGGAAGTTCTGCTTTGGACTTGTGCTGCCGTGAAGGTGCGAGGAATTTCCCCATTTCTCAGAGCTGATTCTGTATCAAAATCGGCGGGGACTCGACGATGAGCGCAAGCAAGAGCCCGATCATCGCGAAGAGGACCGGGCTTCGGATCGGGATTGGCCGAGCGATCAGCGAGGTTCAGTTCGCCTTGGGATTGAGGCTGGACGAGCCGGGCAGGGGGGGCAGCGAAGCGGTTGTCTCGTTGGCCGCCGGGACGAACTTGCTGGCTTCTTTCCGAACCGCGTCGGAGCGGTCGGAGCGAGCCATCTCGGTCAGTCGCCGCAGGACCGCGGGCGTCTTGTAGTTGGCGAGTGCCTCGATCGAGCTGATCCGAACCGTCTCCACGGGGTCGCGCGAGAGATGCATCAGCCAGAGGACTGGATCCAGGTCGGTCCGGTTCTTGAGAAGCGGGATCACCGACACGCGCTGGCCGGGCTTGGGGCTGAAGATCAGGCCGCCCAGGCTGATTTGCTCCTGCGACAAACCTCGTGTCTTGAGTACCAAGCTGGCGGATTCACGGATGCTCGGGTCTTGGTCGTGCAGCCGTTTGAGCACCATGTCGTCGGTGAGGAGCAAGCCGCGGTGGGCGAATGAAATCAGTGTTTGTTTCCGGACTTCGGGGCTGGGATCATTCTCCAGATAAGGGAGCGCGGCCGCGGCGTGGGCATCGATCGGCAGGGCACCCAGGCACGCGACGGCCCCCATTCGGGTACGAACATCGTCGCGGTAGGCCAAGCAGCGGACGACAAGAGGAAGGAATTTACCCTTCCATTCCGCGAGGGCCTGCTCCTCGACCGGCATGAGCGTCCGGCCTGGTATCCAGACCCAAAACCGGCTGATTTCGGCGAGGGCCACACACCGCGGGGTTGGGTCGGGATCGGTCACGCTGGCCGAGAGCAAATCATGGAGCGGCCCAATCGCCTTGATCCACTGTGCCGGCGCCGGTTCGACGGCGAACTTATCAAGAATGCGGCTCGCGGCGTTCACCGCCATCGCCCGCCCCGGCGCGTTGTACTTCAGAAAACCGGCCCGCAAGCAGGTGAGCGTCTGGAGCCATTCCGAGGCCTCCCCGTCGCTCAAGGCCATCGGCGGTTGATCGGGCTTGGGCGCAACACGCTGCTGTATGACCGACAACGCGGCTGGCATCGCTGTCACGCAGACCCTCATTGACGACAGAAAGTGGGCTCTTCTCATCGAAATTCGCACCTCGCGAGGGTCCTTGACCTCGACCAAGGTGCTTCGTGCCGAAGAACGCGAATTTGCATCCAAAGACCAGCGCCGTGATGACCACGGCGCCACCAACAACGGCAGCGACTCGACGGCTCGTGCGACGACGCTCCGGCATGGTTGCCTCCCTGCAAGACTGGAACCGTGCTCAGCGGTCGCGCGTCGCTTCCACGATGAGAACCACAAATCCCCATGTCGCGGCAAGTTGTGTCGTGCTCTCGGTCGGTTTCGGAATTCCGGCCGAAGCGTTACAAGTCACAACCAGGGCCGACAAAACGATTCTGGTTCGGTGGCGAAGCGACGCGTCCACTCCATCAGGGCGACATCTTAGTTCGAAACCGAAAACGGACAAGAGCATTTAAGCTCAAGTTTCCCAAGATTGCGACCGAGCGATCGGTTCGGCTCAGACCTCGCGACTGAGCGCCCATTCCGGCTTGAGCGTTGATTCGCGATAAAGAATCATCCCCTCGGGGCGCTGTCCGGCGACTTGAACCGCCCGATGGTCTCATGAAGAAGTGCGAATGGAAGGGGCAGAATGTACACAACGGTGGTCATGACGGCGACGGCCACGCGCCAGTTGAGCTTGACGACAACGATGACGAACTGCACCGCCACGACAACGAGTCGAAAAGCGAGCGCGATCACGCTCGAGACCAATTCGAAGAGTAGTCCGAAAACTAGGTCCATGAGGATGGCCATGAACGCCTGGAACCCGGAATACGAGCGGCAGACGCGACCACCCCGCCGCCCCAGTCGATACTGCGTTTGGTAGTACAAGGCCATATGATGTGCTCCCCGCGACGGAAGGACGAACGGTGGCGATTGACGCGCCGAATGGTCGGCTATTCAGAGATATTCGCTAGATCGGTCGGATTATTGTGGATCGGCCGAGAAGAACTTGGTCCGAGATCCAAGGAGGACCGCGGGATAGGCAAGGAGCGATTTGGAGAAGAAACTCCGCCGGGCATCTTGCTACAATTGTCCGACAGGCGCATTATTCAGGGAGTCATCGCGCTTCATTTCGAGTTTTCCCGGGAGGCGCCGACAAGCCTTTTCGAGCCAGCGTCGAGATGGAACACATCGTTGCAACCTTCACATCGTGAGAGCGCAAGTCCATCGTCGAGGAGGTGTACCTTGGAGACTTCGGGCGATTCGCGCGATTGGTCCGGGGAGCAGGGAGTAGCGGCGGGGCCAACGCCGCCGGCGGGGAAATCGGATGCGCGCAGGGAACATCAGGTTTGGGGCTGGCTCGGCCGGCGCAGGGGCTTCGTCCGATTCTTGTACTCGAGCAACCCGTTCTACATCTTGAGCGCGCGGACTTAGTGTTCGTCGGTCTGAGGATGTCATTCGGCGCCGGTGGGTCGGGTCGCGCACCTGGGCCCTCATGGTGGGGCTCGCGGCATACACGCTCTTGATGGCCACGACGGCTTGTTTCTTGATCCGCGTGGGCAAGCTCTGGGATGACCTGCATAGTTTGTTCATTCTTGTCGTGATGGTGTTTCTCGCGATGGCGCTTTGCGGCGACGAGACCATGGCAGCCGACCCCCGCCGAGGCGCGGTGAGTTGCGTGGGAAGTTTTCTGTTCGCGGTCGTCGTCATCGAGGCCGTGTTGCGGACGACCCGCCTGGACTTCCCGCCTGGTATCGCGCGGCGTATTACCTCATCCGCGCGCCAGGTCTTCCTGTACCCGATCGCGCTCAGCCCGGTCCTCAACGACCCGGAGGGTCCGCGGTTACAATGGGGGCTCTTTGGATTCGCCGCACTGGCCGGGCTGGTTTTGCTGTCGCTGGTGCCGGCGGCGCGGGCCGGTGCCGGCTTGGTCGCCGGCAACGGCAGCCCTTGGCGATGGCCGCTTTATCCGTGGTCCCTCTTCGTGGTGATGGCCGCCGGCCTGGGTGTCCGGAGCTACTCGCTTTGCGTCTCGTTTCATTACGTCGGAGGAAGCCGCACCATCTTCGGTCCCTATTTTCTGGTGCCGATCGGGCTGGCTGTGAGCCTGATCTGGCTCGAGATCGGGATCGTGTCGAGGAGGCGCCGGTGATGGTCGCGGCTGCCGGGATGCCGCTATTGCTCGCCTGCCTGGCAATGACCGGCCATCGCTACGAGGCGGTCTACATGCAGTTCCTCGACATGTTCATGGGGACTCTGGGAGGGTCACCCGCCTTCCTGACGCTGGGCGCGGCAACCTTGTTTCTGGCGTATGCCGTCGCTCGGCGGGTCCCTCTAGCCTGGGAGCTGATGGCAGTGGGCCTGACCGCGCTCGCTGTGGTGGGGCCCAAGACAATCACTCCCTTTGATACGGTCTCCCCGCGCTCACTGCCGCTGTTGGCGGCGGGGCTGGTGCTCGGATCGGTCGCCGCGCGTCGACACTCGTCGGGCCGGGCCGTGCTCGCCGCTGGATTGCTCGTGGCCGGCATGAGCCGCGGTCAGGCGGAACTCTGGCCGAACGCCAATCTGGTACCGCTCGCAGTCCATCTTTCGCTCGTCGCCATGCTGGTTGTGAGTACGGTTTTCGACGACTGGCTCGCCGATCTGACGAGAGTTTGCGGCACGTTCTCGATGCTGGTGCTCGGCGTGGGCTCCGCGTTCCATTCTCCCTGGGTGGACCTTGCCATACCGGTCGCTCTCTCCACGTGGTATCCGCCGCTCGCCATCGTCTTGACCTGGAGCTTCGGCTTTTTGATCCGCGACCGGATGTACCTGGCAATCGCCGCGGTCGATCTGGCTGCGTGGCTGACGCATTCCGGGTCGGAGTTTTACCACGAGCTCCGCCGGGTCGTGGTGGGGCTTGATCAGATTGCCTTTGGAATGGTCTTCTTCCTGATCGCCGTGTTGATCAGCCTGAGGAAGGCGGGTATCGGGCTGGGGTCCGCTGTGAAGCCGATCGTCCAAATTCTGACCGGCTGGAATCAACCCGGCTGGGGTGGATCAAAACCCCCTCGAAGCCAGATTCGCCAGGAGCGAGTCGAAATATAGAAATCCCGTTCAGAAGCATGCTCGGGATCGTACGAGACCTGAGTCTGCTCGAGGCTACCGTCGTCCCATTTCATGGCGAGAGTTGCTCGCGGAATGACGCGAATCCGCAACACGTTCCGGCGATCTTCACGAGGTCGCCATAACTGAGAACATGGGTAATAAAATAAATCAGCTTATTAAATAATATGTAATTCATTGTCAATCTAATGATTAAATTTGCCAAAACCAACGGCCTTCAGCGTCTTGTATTTCAGAGGTGTGTCATCTGCTTGAAAAGACGCATTCCCGGAATGCTTTTGACCGCGCCTGGAGTACTCAAGCAAGGAGGAATCGAAATCGCACACTTTCCGTCACCGGTTCGTGCCCACACGGGCATTACCCGTCGCGAATGCCAGCGTAGCATCCGGCGCCTAAATCCCTCTTTGGCCTGCCCCCCAAAACCTGGTCCAGTCTTAATGGGAATCGTACAACTGGCAGAGAGCCAGGGAGCGATTCATGCGAAAACGACCCAGACCGGACCAGATCGCGGCCGTCCTCCGCGACTTCCAAGCCGACCTCGACGCCGGCTTGAACATCACCAAGCCTGCCGCAAGGCCGGGATCGGACCCACCACCTACTACCGCTGGAAGGCCCTTCAGGAGGACCCAATATCGAATGAACAATTTCGCGTATCAGAACTCGAAGCCGAAGTCGAGCGACTCAAGCTCCTCGTCGCCGAACTGGCGCTCGACCGTCGCATGCTTCAGGAGGCATTGAAAAAAAAGCCATGACCGCCTCCCGATGTCGCCTAATCGCCAATGAATTACGTGAACACTTCGACGTATCTCAACGTCGTGTGTCTTGGGCGCTGGACGTGGCCCGTTCCAGTCTCCGTTACGCTCCCGTGTTTGGCGATGAACAGGCGGCGTTGGCTCGACGGATCGAGGAACTGGCCGGGATGCACCCACGGTACGGCTATCGGCGGATCTGGGCCCTCTTGAATCGCGATGGCTGGATCATCAACAATGGAACTGAGCGAAAAAAGTGACCCACCTGGGGGCAATGTCGAGCGCCTAAAACTGACCCACCGCAGCCGCCTCCGGTAAGGTGAACGTTCCCACAGCGAACGATTTACCTCACGGAGGGTCAAGGACGTGCTTACGGTGGACGACTACGGAGCCATTCGGAGAGCGCGGCGCGATGGCAAGTCCATCCGCCAGATCGCCAGCGAATTCGCCGCATTCGCGCAACACAATTCGCAAGATTCTCAAGCAGGCTGAGCCCACTCCTCTCCCGTCAACCCGGGATCGGTTCGCCCCGCTGTTGGGGGCTGTCGAGGAGGTGATCGACCAGGTCCTCATCGACGACGAGTCCGCCCCGCCCAAGCAACGGCACACCGCCGCCCAGCTCTTCCGACGGCTCCGCGACGAGCACGGCTACCGCGGCGGGTATGCCCAGGTACAACGCTACGTGCTCAAGCACCGACGTCGAGATCGGGAGACGTTCATCCCCCTGGGACACCTGCCGGGTCGGCGGCTCGAGGCCGATTTCGGACACATCCACGTCGAGTTCCCCGACGGTCGGCGCCTGGTCCCCTTTCTCGTGACGGCCTGGGCCTACTCCAACGCTCCCTTCGTGCTGGCGGTCCCCTTGGAACGCACCGAGGCGATCCTCGAAGGCATGGTCAACGCCTTCGAGTTCTTCGGCCGCGCCCCAGGGAAGTTTGGTGGGACAACCCCAAGACCGTTGCCACCTTGATCCTCCAAGGCCGTGAGCGGCAGCTCCATCCGCGCTACTCGGCGCTGGCCAGCCATCACCTCTTCGACCCGCTCTTCTGCATGCCGGCCCGCGGCAACGAGAAGCCCGACGCCGAGGGGACCGTCAAGGCCGTGCAGCGCCGATTCGCCACGCCCGTGCCTCGCGTGGCTAATCTCGATGAATTGAACACGTTCTTTCGCAATCGCTGCGAGGCCGAGCGGGAACGGGTCGTCCAGTCCAAGTTCGGTCCGTTTACCATCAAGGACCGACTCGCCGAGGATTTGGCCGCGGCGCTGCCGTTGCCCGGCCATCGGTTCGACCCGTGTGTGATCGACCCGGCGGTCGCCGTGGATAAGTACCAGACCGTCGCCTTCGACGGCAACCGTTACAGCGTGCCCCGGCTGTTTGCGTTCCGGATGGTGACGGTCAAGGGCTATGTCGACAAAGTCGTGATCGTGGCGGACGGCCAGGCCGTCGCGACACATATACGATGTTTAACTAAACATACGATGGTCCTTGAGCCGACTCATTATCTGGTGGCACTGGGCCGCAAGCCCGGTGCGCTGGACCACTCGCCGGTCTTCCGCGATTGGAAACTCCCCGCCTGCTTCGCTGGCTTCCGGGCCGAACTCGAGCAGCACTACGGCTCGATGGCGGGCTCCCGCCGGTTCGTGCGGGTCTTGCAGTTGCTGGGCGAACATCCTCTGACACGAGTAAGTGAGGCCGTCGAAGTCTGCCGGCGCGAGCACCTGTATTCCGCCGAGGCCGTCATTCAACGGACACGTTCGCTGGCCGCGATCGAGGCCGCGACCCGCGGCGGCAAGCCGATGCCGTCGGAGGATTCCTCCTCGTCCCAGGTCCAGGTGCCGCGACCCGATTTGAACCACTTCAACCTGCTCCTAAGCAACCCCCCCGCCGATGGTCCGATCAGTGTCTTTTTCGCCTGAGGAGGAGTGACGTGAATGGAACCGGGCTCGACCGTCGGGCACGGACGGTTTCCTTGGATCGCTCAATGGAAAGGACCATGCCTATGACTGATGTCACGATCGACGTCTTCTTCGCCTGAGGAGGAGTGACGTGAATGGAACCGGGCTCGACCGTCGGGCACGGACGGTTTCCTTGGATCGCTTAATGGAAAGGACCATGCCTATGGCTGATGTCACGATCGACGTCTTTTTCGCCTGAGGAGGAGTGACGTGAATGGAACCGGGCTCGACCGTCGGGCACGGACGGTTTCCTTGGATCGCTCAACGGAAAGGACCGTGCTGATGACTGAAGTCACGATCGATCTGCTCAAGACCCAGCTCCGGCAGTTGCGCCTGCCGACGATTGGCCGGGAGTTCGAGAAGCTGGCGCGAGATGCCGCCGCGACCAACCAGACCTTTACCCAGTTCTTACTCCGCCTGACCGAGATCGAGTTGGGAGCCCGATCGGCCAACGCGGTGGCGACGCGAATCAAGAATGCGGAGTTCCCGACCATCAAGGATTTCGACACCTATGACTTCAGTGCCATGCCCGGTTTATCCAAGCCGAAAATCTTGGAGCTAGGGCGTTGCGAATGGATCGAACAGAAATCGAACTGTTGCCTTGTGGGGAGCCACGGAACTGGAAAGACCCATATTTCGATAGGACTTGGCTTGGCAGCGTGTCGCGCCGGTCTGAAGGTGCGGTTCTTCACGGCCGCGGCGTTGGTCAGCCAGTTGGAAAAGGAGCAGAAGCAGTACACGCTCGACCGGTTTCTCCGCCAGCTCGACCGGGCGCAGCTCCTGATCTGTGACGAGCTGGGCTACGTCACGATGAGCCGAGGGGGAGTCGAGCTGCTGTTCCGGGTCTTCGCCGACCGCTACGAGCGTGGCAGCATCCTGGTGACGAGCAATCTGCCGTTCAGCGAGTGGAACCAGATTTTCCAGGGAGAGCGGATGACTGCGGCACTCCTGGACCGGCTCACTCATCATTGCCAGATTTTCGAGATGAATGGTGAGAGCTATCGGTTCCGCGAGTCGATAAAATCGAAGAAGGGCCGGAAGCCCGAATGATAGGGGTTACCGCTCTTGCCCAGAGCGGCCATCTTGACGACCAGGGAGGGTCAAAATTACGCGCTCAGGGTGGGTCAAAATTACGCGCTGAGTTCCACCACCGGTAGAACATCGTGGGATGGATCCCGTGCTGGTCACACAGGTCCGAAACGGGGGTGTGTTCGAGAAGATGGAGCCGAAGAATGGCGACCTTCTCCTGAGCTGTGAAGCGATTGCGGATTTTCTTCGACATGGGAAAACCTCCACTCGAGATTGTAGCTTATTCGAGCAGACGGTTTGTCACATTTCAACTGAAGCAAAACAGGGGAAGGCGACCGCAACAACGATCGTGTCGGCGCCGAGTCGACAGACCACCCTCCAGGTTTTGTTTTTCGTAGCCGTTCGCAGCTTGTTCATTCACCACGAATCGCACGAATGTTACGAATGAGATTTATGCGGGGAAAGAGGCAGGTCGTTATTCATGCAAAGGGTAAGGCAGCCGTGGTATACTTTCCTCAGTGACCGTCGGCTTAATACGCAAGGACTCGATAGTGAATCACATCGCGCTGGACAAAGAGGACGAAGCCGTCAAGCGGTTCGTGCTGTCGCTGCCGGTCGACGCCAACGGCTCGGTGCTGGAACTGGAGGGCCGGGCCGTGGCGTGCGTCGTGCCGATCGTCGAGGGACCGGTCAAGGCGAACAGCGCCTGGAGCGAAGCGAAGAACGCCCGGCGCTGTGCGCTGATCGACAAGGAGATCGACGGCAGACTGTCGGCCGGAGAAGTCGTGGAGCTGCACTTGCTGCAGAGGGGAGATGCTAGCCCATCGCCATAAAGTCGCTCCGTTGCCGTTGGCCGAAGCGCGTAAGCTCCATCAAGAGCTGCTGTCGAAGGCCGGGCGCCGCCCGAGCGAGTAGTGCATGACGCCCTTCACGTATCCTCCCGAGCCGCACGTGCGCCGACACGGGCCGCAAGGCTACGCCGGCGCGGTCAGCTACCGGCCTTGGCTGCGCGACGAGTTCACCTTTCGCTGCGTCTACTGCCTGTTCCGAGAGCAATGGGGAAGGCTGCGCGGCACCTTCAACGTGGAACATTTTCGCCCGATCGTTTCCCATCCGGGCGATAGACTGACCTACGACAACCTACTTTATGGGTGCTCGGCTTGCAACGTCGGTAAGGGCCAACAGATGGTCCCGGACCCGCTGACGGTCCTCGTGCGCGGCGACGTCCGGGTCAACGAGGACGGCACCATCGAAGGCCGGACCCGGCAGGCGCGCCGGCTCATTCGCGTGTTGGGGCTGGACGATCGCGAGTACACCGAGTTCCGAATGTTGTGGCTGGAGATTGTCGGTCTGGCAGCCCGAGAGTATCCGGAATTGCATCGAAAGTTGATGGGCTTCCCCAACGACCTGCCGAACGTGGCCCGCTTGCACCCGCCGGGCGGCAACAGCCGGCCGGAAGGAATCGAGCAGTCGTACTTTGCGCAAAGGACGAAGGCCATCCTGCCAGAATTGTATTGACGGCCACGCTGACCTGCGGCAGGAGGGGACGGGGTCGGACGTGATAACTGTAGATCGCTCATCCTTTCGCCGCTGCGGTGTAAGGCGCAAATCGTTCGTCATTCCCGCAAAGTTGGGGTAGTAGACATGAGGACGTTCCGGGTTGACACTCATACTTGTATTTCGTTACGGAGAATGGCATCAGCAAAATCTCCTCTGATTTCCACACCATTCAATGGTTTAACAAGCGTGGGCTCAAGATGACTTCGTCTCGCCAGCAGGAAGGTGTTCTCCCGCGAAAATTGCGACATGACTTCGGGGTTGTGAGAGGTGGCCAGGAACTGGCCTCCGGCCTGAAACGACCGGCGAAGATCCATCGCGAAATGCCCGATTTCAGAGAGCGAGAGAAAGTTGTCTGGCTCGTCCCAGAAGCAGAAGAGGGGCCCGTAGGCCTCGTTGGAGGCCAGGACGACCGCACCAATGAAGAAGCACTTCTCGCCGTCTGAAAGCTCTCGGAATGAAACGCTCAACGTCGCGTGGTCCTTGTGGAACTGGACGGTCAGACTCCGCGCGTCCTTTCCGACAGACGGATTCTTGAAATCCTTCAGATCCGGCATCAACGATTTCAGGTGCTGATCGATTTTTGAGTATGCAGCAGGTGAGTGAGCCAGCAACCCGGTCATCCATTCACCGAAGTTTGTGACCTCTCGATTGGGCATTAAACTGTCACCCGACGAGTCTCCACTGATCAGGCTGGGGATCGGTGCGAGTATGAGCATCCGGGCCAGCCACTCCTTGAAATTGTCGACGGCTTCCGACTTGGGAGGTGACTGAATGATTGGAAGGGCAACCAGATGCCAGTCCAGCCGGAACCGAGCCTCACCCTCTGAAAGCGTTTTGGTCAGGATTACCTGGGCGCGATCACGAAAATAGAGATCCTCGCCGTTCACGGCGAGTCTCTCCTCCAAAACTCGCAGTTCTTTGAAACCAGGTGGTAATTCCAAAGCAAGGTGATATCCGAAGACCGTGTCACCCAGCTTCACTTCGATCTCGACGCGGATGGGCACGTCCGAACGGCCGCGTGCGAAATCCTCTGGCTTCACAAGGTCTCCGACTCTGTTGGAACCCCGGCCAATTCTTTGGAGGACTTCCAGAGCCAGTCTCACCGTGGACTTGCCCGTCCGGTTTCCGCCAATCAGCAGAGCGGACGCCCTGCCAGAGATGGGCAACTCGAAGTTCTCCAGGCAACGGAAGTTGTGCACGTAGAATCGCTGAATCATGAAAATATCGTACCGAATCCTGGGGATTTATCGCCACGTCAAAAGTGTTGGCCTCAGGTAGGGAGATTTCGTGTGTTGTTGCTCATGACGGGCGCGGATACCGCGACTGATTGCAACTCGCAGTTCAACCAGGCATCGTTCTTGGGGCATGAGTTCGAGGAAGTCCTCGGCGTCCTCGAAAACCCAGCCTCCTGCTTTCAAAGCCTTTCGCTTTCTCCTATCCGTTGGGGTGACTCCTTATTCATTTTCTCTCGCCAGCGCATCATACGACTTCAAGCGTGCCTTGAAGCGTGCCTCGCAGCTAGCGATATCATGCTTGGATGGTGCGCAGATTGTCTTGTGGAAGACGGCCACAGCAATGATCGCGTCGGGGTCGAGTCGATAGACCATCCTTCAGATTCTGTTTTCATCGCGTATGCGAGGTTCGTGACATCTCGGACCCATCGCCGGCATGGGACGAGAGTCAGGCATTCCGATTGACTCTGGTTCCTGAAGTCGATGCAAGAGAGTCCCTGCCGGGGGTGATGGACGGTTGGTCTTGCTCGGCCGGCGCGTTCATCCCACTTCCATCGCGCGGATTCTGCGGCCGTTCCGCTATCGTGGTTCGCAACGGTCGACGCGAGGTTCATTAGACCCACGAATGACCCTTAAAGATCCGCAGTCACGGCCTATCCATCAATTTCACTACCACCGACGAAACGCGGACTCATAACCGTCGTCATTGTGCCAGTTCCGATTATTCAGGCTCACGCCCCCCACTCGCCGGTGTAACCGTAAGCGGCCCACGATCCAACTTTTCTCGGCCTGCGCGGGTAAAGGCTATCAGGAGGGCGGTTCACATGCGTCGGTAGGTGACCAGCGCCAGACCACCGATCCCCACCAGGATGATCGTTGAAGGCTCGGGGACGGAGGTGATGGAGACGTTGTCCAGCATGAAGTTCGGTTCCGGGCTGAAGTCGTCCGGAATGAACGTCAGAGTCACGGCGCTCCCGTTCGACGAAAAGTGATAGCTGAAGAAGTCATGCCCCGTGTTGTCCGGGCGGCTGGTGGTCGGTGTCTCCGACAACGAGGCCCCTCCGTTGAGTGTGACCAATACCGATCTCGTCCCGGCCCCGCGATTCTGTTCGATCGCCGCATCGAAGCTCAGAACACATTGGTCGGCGGGCAACTGAATCACCTGGCTGATCTGAGGAAGCGTTCCCGTCACGGTCGGGCCCATAAGCGGTCCCGTCTTCACGTTCCAGAACGGATCGAAGTCAAGGGCATAGCTGCCCGACACCGGGACCTGAGGTGGGTCCCCGGTCACGAGGAGGGTGATGCCGCTACAGTCTCCGCAAGTCTGAGCTTTGTTCGTCGGCTCGTTTTTTTTTGAACGATCTGTCACAAAAGATGGGTGCGCGCAATTAACCTTCCATGGCTGAATCACCACTCAAAAAACCGTCGCTAGGCGAGCAAGTCCGGCGGGCCGCAGCGGGTGATCGGCAGGCCTGGGACGACGTGCTCAATGCTCATCGCGCGCGCCTGCGTCGAATGGTGGCGTTGCGCCTCGATCGGCGATTGTGGGGACAGCTCGACCCATCCGACGTGATTCAGGAGGCGTTTCTCGACGCCACGGTGGGTCTGGCCAACTTTGTCGCCAAGGCGGAAATGCCGTTCTTTCTCTGGTTGCGCTGGCTGACCGGCCTGCGACTGACCACGCTGCATCGTCAGCATCTCGGATACCAGATTCGTGATGCCGCGCGCGAGGTTTCCCTCGAACGGGCGGCGATGCCTGGCGCGAGTTCGGTGGCCCTGGCCGCTCACTTGCTCAGCCGGGACACCAGCCCGAGCGTGCTCGCCATGAGACTCGAACGCAAGGCACGCATCAAGGAAGCAATCGACGCACTTGAACCGCTCGACCGCGAGGTGCTCGTTCTACGCCACTTCGAGGAGCTCACCAACACTGAGGTCGCGCATACCCTGCAGATTCAGGAAGCGGCCGCGAGCAAGCGATACGTTCGTGCGTTGCGCCAGCTCAAGGAGGCCCTCAGCTCCCTGCCCGGAGGCAGCGTGGAGCTTCGACCGTGAGCTCAACAGACGGCGGTACGACACGTGACCCCATGGATCGCCTCGCGGAGTCGTTCCTCGAACAGTTCAGGCGCGGCGAGCGCCCGTCGATCACCGAGTACATCGCGAACAACCCCGAACACGCGACTGACATCCAGGAGCTCTTCCCCACGCTCGTCGAAATCGAGCAACTCAAGTCCGCCGATGCGACGGACTCCATTTTCCTCGGCAGCGAAGGCCCCAAGCCTTCCTGGCTGGGCGATTATCAGATCGCCGGCATCGTCGGCGAAGGAGGCATGGGGATCGTATACGAGGCGCTCCGCAGTCGCGTCGCTGTCAAGATCATGCACCAGCGATTCCGTAAAGACGCCAGTTATCTGCGCAAGTTCGACGTCGAAGCAGCTCGGCCGCGAGCCTCCACCGCACCAACATCGTCAGTGTGTTCGATTATGGCGAGACCGACGGCGTCGTTTACTAGCCTTTGAACGAACCCGCTTCGCGGGAGGTTCCCGTAACACCAAGAGTTGGTGCCTGGGATGGTATAATGGTTCTCACCACGAAGGTCTTCACGACTTTCAGCTACAGCCAGGCTTTGCGAGGAGGAAAAATCGATGAGTAACGCTTCAGTCACCAGCCCGATCGAATCAACGTCGATCGGACGAAAAAACGGTCCGGTCGGACCGTCAAGCCAGCTTACCTTTCCGGTCCCTGACGACATCCTCTACGAGGTGGTCGACGGCAAGATAGTGGAGAAAACCGTGGGTGCCACCGAAGTCATGATCGCCTGTAACCTCGACCAATATCTGGGAATGTTTGCCAGAACACATCGACTGGGCCGGGTAATGGCTGAGATGGTATTTCGTATCGACGTCGCTAAAGACCTGCAGCGCCGGCCCGACGTGGCGTTCATCGCACACGCGCGCTGGCCATACAACCGCCGCGTCCCCAATGTCGCGGTCTGGGACATGGTGCCGGACCTGGCGATTGAGGTCGTCAGCCCGAGCAACACCGCGTTCGAGGTCCAGCGGAAGATCCACGAATACTTCGATGCCGGCGTCAGCCAGGTTTGGATCATCTATCCTCCTCAGCGAGAAGTGTACGTTTTCGCCTCGACGACGCGGATCGAGGTGCTCCAACTGGGCCAGGAACTCGATGGCGGCAATCTGCTACCCGGCTTCCGGCTCTCCCTGTCCGCTTTGTTCGAGGATGAGGCCGAGGTCGCAGGCGAGTAGTCGCGGCTCGATTTCCACGATCCTTCGTGTTCCATTCCCCTCGACGCGGATCATGGCCTCAAGGTAAGTTTGGGTCCATCGATTTCGTCACACAACTCACGAGGATTATCAAATGGATCGCCGCAAATGGCTCGGGCTGGTGGGATCGGGAATGGCTGTGTCTTTGGGTGGCACTGCGGTCGAGGCGGATGAACATCCTCAGGCCGAGAAGGGTGACAATAACCCGATGATGGCGCCCGTGCAGGCAGTTCATTTGCATTTCTGCGGCATTCACATCGCCAAGAACAACCCCAAGTTCCAGATCATCACCCAGCACTTCTGCATGTCGCGCTCCGAGGAAATGCACCAGTGCCTGCTCTACGACTCTTCCGAGAAGAACGCCAAGCTGCTGGGCGTCGAATACATCATCTCCGACCGCATGTACCGTGAGCTGCCCGACCTTGAGAAGAAATACTGGCACCCGCACACGTACGAGGTGCTGGCCGGCGGCCTGATCGCCCCAATTATGAAGCCCGAAGACGAGCAGTCGTTCATGAAGGCCCTCCTGACCACCTGGGGCAAGACCTGGCACACCTGGCCCGATCCCCAGACCGCAGTTCCCGTGGGCGAGCCGCTCCTGATGTGGGCGGTTACCGGCGACGGCCAGGTCGATCCGGATGTGATCGCCGCGCGGGATAAACAATTCCATGTGAATGGGGCACAGATTCGCGAGCATCGCTGCCAGGTGATCGGATTGGAAGTCCCCAAGGTCTCGCTGCCCAAGTCAATCGAACAGGTCGGCCGTCAGTGGACGGATGAGGGCGAAGACAAGCCGACGCGACGGCAGTAAGGCACGACCGATGCAAGTCGCTGACTCAGAGACCGGCGCGTCCGGCATCGCCTCGGTCCCGACCAAGGTGCGTTGGGTGGTGATGGCGGGCATGACCGGTTCGGTCGTCGTCGCTTATTTGACGAGGGCGGCGCTGGCGCCCGCTGGCTCGTCGATCCAGAACGAGCTGCATCTGTCGAACTCGGAGTTGGGAGAAATCCTTGGAATATGGGCCGCTGGCTATATCGGGTTTCAGCTACCCGGTGGATGGCTGGGCGATCGCTGGGGAAGGCGGCTCGTTGCTGCCGATTTACGCGCTGGTCTGGTCGTTCTGCACGCTGGTGACGGCAGGCGCGGGCTCGTTCGCCGGAATGTGGTGGTCGCGGCTGGTATTCGGCATGGCCCAGGCCGGGCTGATCCCATGTCTGACCAAGGCGTGCATGGATTGGTTTCCCCTGGAGCGCCGCGGCTTCGCCAGCGCGGCGATCACCGCGGGAATGTCCGCCGGCGCGGTCGCCGCTAGCGGCTTGTCGGCGTTCATGATTCCGTTGCTCGGCTGGCGGATCACCTTGGATCTCTTTGCTCTGGTCGGTGTCGTCTGGGCGGTCTGGTTCTGGATTACCTTTCGTGACCGTCCCGAGCAGCACCCTTGGGTGAACGCGGCTGAGATCGCGTTGATTCGCCAGCCAGCCACGCAGCGCACGGCCGAGAATTGCGGACGCTCGCTCGCTCGGATTCAACCGGCGCCGGCAATCGGCCCGACGAATCCGGCGCGATGGGTCGACGGTCTCGGCGTTTATGGAAGTCGGGCGTTTATCATGCTCAACGCTCAGGCGGTTTGCCGAGCGTTCTGTTACGCCTTTCTCATTTCGTGGTTCCCATCGTACCTCGAGCGCCGCGCATGGCCTTCGGCTCGCCAATGCGAGTGTGATGACCATGCTGCCCTTGGCCGGAGTGGCCGCTGGTGCGATGTTGGGCGGTGTACTGATCGACCGGATTCTCAACCGCACCAGCAGCAAGTGGTTGAGTCGAAGTTTGGTGGCGGCGTCGGCGCTGGTCCTGGCCGGCTTGGGGCCGCTCTTGGCGATCAAGGCGGTCCATCCGGCCGCCGCGCTGGCCGCGCTCGGGCTGGGAGCCGCCATATCGGGACTGGCGGCGCCGGCCACTTGGGCGGCGACCATGGACGTGGGAGGCAAATCGGCCACGTCCATCATGGCGATCATCAACATGTCGGGAAACCTGGGGGCATACGCCTGTCCGAAGGCCGTCGGGAAGATCCTCGATGCGTACCCCGAGCGCTGGGATCTCGTGCTCATCATGTTCGCGACGGTGTCGATCGCGGGCGGAATCTGCTGGCTACTCGTGAATCCCGACCGACCGGAGGTATCATCGACGTGATGGTCGGTCGTCGCAGGCTCGGCTTCGAAACGCGACGTGCCCACACCATGTGGGCACGTCGTTTCGGCCGGGTTGAAAACGCGGCCTCGGTTTCGGGCGGGGCGGGGCATGTTCAAGCCTTGTCCACGAGCGAGGGATAAGTCTCGCTGTTTTCGATCCGCGGAGATGACACGACCGTCTTGGCGGCCGCTGTCGGCGACGGCGGCGCGCCGTTGCCGTGATGAACCGAAGCAGTGCCGTTGTTGGCAAGGACAGCCTGCTGGATGGCGTCCATCGCTTGCCGCGTGACTTTTTCGCTGAACGCCTCCAGCTCGGCTCCCGCGGAGGTCTCAGTAAGCTGGAAGCCCGATTTCTCGGCGACCAAAAGGCTGAGGAGCATGCCCACCAACCCGCTGCCGGCGCTCGCGCCGGCTCCGGACTGGCCATCGCCGCCACTGCCACCGGACCCGGTGCCACCGGCGATGAAAACCCGTTCGGGGACCAGCGGCTGAGTACAGTTGGCCAGGTTTTGAGCCACGACCGAGAGGGCGTAGAGTCGCGGGTCGGAAAACGACTGGATCTTGCGAATCAAGACTGAGGCTTCCGACAATCCTTCTTGCAAGATGCGGGCACCTTCACCGCGGCCCGCCAGTATTTGCGACCGGCTCTCGGCCTCGGCGGTGACCACCACCTGCTCGGCCTGTTTCCGGGCCCTTGCCAGTTGCGCCTCCGCCTCGTTCTCGGCGATCTTGATCTGGACCAACGAGTTCGACAGTTGAGTTTGCATCTGGGCCTGGGCCTGCGCTTCGTTGAGCACGCGCAGGTTCTGGGCCGCGATCACTTGCTTTCCGTAGGTCTCGACCTGCTCGAGCGACAGTTGCCGGAGCCGCAACTGTTCCAGCAGGGTCTCGATCTTACCACCGGACTGTTCGGTGTCGGGCTTACCGATCAGGACATCGACACACTCGATATCGAAGTTGTGGAACTTCCGGCCCAACTCGTTGCTGGACTCGCGCTGGATCGAGTCGCGGTCCTGGAGCAACTCGAGCATCGTCCGCTTGTGGGCCACGTCGCGGAAGTAGGCGCTCAGCATCGGGTCGAGCGTCTGGGTGATCAGCTTCTTGACGTCGCCGAACCGTTGGATGACATTCGGGGCCTTCTGATAATCGATATGGACGACGACCGACAGCGGCAAGGTCGGCTCGTAGGCATCCTTGGTCACCAGGTCGATCGACCGCAGGCTTTCGTCGTAACGGTGTGCTTCGGTCCGGCCGGTCACCCAGTGCAGGACGAAGTTGGTGGTCGGAACCAGCACGATGTTGCCCGCATAGGTGTTGAAAGCATACTTGCCGGGCCCGAACGGCTTTTCCTGAACGCCGCGCTCGCCTTCCGAAACCCGCTCGCCATGGCGGAACGTCTGGCCCGACAAGTCGTTGCCGCTTCGGCCGTAATAGCTGACCACCACGCCGACGTAACCGATCGGCACGATCGTCTTGGGTATCGTTTCGATCGAGGCAAACCAGCGGTTGATGAAGTAGGTACCGTCGGTCAACGGGACGTACTGCAAGCCGCGTCGACCGCCGGCGCGGAGGAACGCCTCGGGGTCCTGGAAATTGTTGTGGAAATCCTTGTCGTTGCGGTCGATACCCACCGCCGGCGCGATGATCTCGCCAGGGGGCAGCGACGGACCGTCGTGGATCGTCACGATCCCGATGCTGTCGACCCATGATCGTCTTATCGGGATTGAGCGGGTCGGGCGCCTCGACCGCACCGCCGATGATCACCGGGTTGAAGCCCTCGTTCTGGCTCAGCTCGTTCTGCCAGTTCACGAGCGCCTTCAGCTCTTTCGATCCACCGGCTTCCAGACGGTAGACGGTGTCTTCGGTCATGACGGTGAAGAGCGCGATGTTGATTGCATAGACGCCTTCGCGCAAGATGGCCCGCTGCCGCCCTCGCTGTCCCACGAGCGGTTCCCGCTCGGAGCTGGTGGGCACGCCTCCGAGAAAGCGGCGGGCATCCTGGAAATTGTTGCAGTCAATCACCTGTGACAGCGTCTGGCTCGGCAAGAGCGCCTCGCCGTCACGAGCATAGACGTAGCCGATTTTGCCTTGCGGCACCGACACCAAGGGGACCTTGTGGATGCGATACTGCCACCGCCAGAGGCCGAAATGCAGGCCGCCGCGGATGAGCTTCCGCCTGAAAGCCGGCTTCGCCATCAAGGGCGATGATCCGCCCCTCGGGTACCGACCCTTTCAGCGACCAGAGTTTTTCGACGATGCCGACCCGGTTGTTGGCAATGTAGCGCAAGCCGAAGAGCTCGCAAGCGGCAATGACCAATACGACCGTGGCCACGATCCACAGAACGCCCGCCGGCAGCCACGAGTTCGAGGCTGCTTGTGCAAACAACGGTGGCAAGTCAGGCGAAATCGTCGCCGATAACAGATGAAGCCACCTGGAAAACGAGTGGCGAGCACACAGCTATGCTCCTGGTTGAACGAACGCGATGAAACTGCTCGAAGCGGAACAGCCCGTGACGAGACACAGCCCCTCGCAGTGACCCTGATCATTCAGGTCCCGGAGACTCGTTCGACTCCCCGGAGTTGACGGTTATTCGTCGTCCGTCAGGAATATTAGAGGAAATCGCCCGGCGCCCGTTGACCGCGCTCCTTTCCTGTCTACGCTCGGGAGATGGGATACGAGGTCGAAGTCAAATACCGATCGGTCGATCACGACCAGCTCCGGAGCCGGCTCGAAGCTCTGAACGCCGCGACTGACTCGACGGTTGTTCAAGAAGACGTTTACTTCAGCCATCCGTCCCGCGACTTCGGCGTAACCAACGAAGCCCTTCGACTACGTCGAATTGGCACGGAAAACCGCATCACCTACAAAGGGCCGCGGCAGAGCGGCCCTACAAAAACCCGAGAGGAAATCGAGGTTCTCTTCGCCGAGGGTGATGAAACGTTCGCTCAATTGTTGCGACTTTTCGCCAACGTTGGCTTTCGGCCAGTCGCCACGATTCGCAAGTCTCGAACGACATTCCATTTGACTGAGCCGCTTCGCAAGGTTGAAGTCGCGCTCGACCGCGCCGAGGGCCTCGGTGATTTCGTCGAGATCGAGTGCATGAGCGCGACCGAGGCTGACTTACCGGCCGCACAGGCGGCCGTGCTCGCGGTCGCAAGCCAACTCGGCCTGACGGAAGTCGAACCCAAGTCGTATCTTAGGATGACGCTGGAGGCCCAGCGATCAATGGCGAATGAGTCAGCGACGAAACACGGGTCATGATGGACAAGCCAATCGCCGCTCTCGAGTCGACGTTGGTTCGGCTCGTCATTGGAACCGCGGTCGCTGGCTCTAGTCGCTGGCGAGATACCGATCCTCGCGCAGGATCAATTGGCCCGAGATTCGAAAGCGAAGGGAACAATCGTCTTTCGCGAGATCGCGGCGGAGGCGGGGGTGTCGTTTCGCTTCAACAATGGTTCGCGGGGCAAGCACGACCTACCCGAGATCATGGGGGGTGGCGTGGCGCTCTTCGATGCCGATGGCGACGGGACGCTGGACATCTACTTATGTAATGGTGGGCCTATCAATGCCTCGATCGGCAACGGTGACTCACCGTGCCGGCTTTATCGCAACCGGGGTGCATGGCACTTTGAGGACATCACCATCCAGTCCGGTATGCCCGGTCCGAGCTATGCGATGGGAGCGGCAGTTGGGGACTATGACGGCGACGGCCGCGCTGACCTGTTCGTGACCGGTTGGCGCGATCAGCGGCTTTATCGCAACCTTGGCGGCGGCCGGTTCTTGGATGTCACCCAGCGTGCCGGTCTGATTTCGAGCCTATGGAGCACGTCGGCGGCCTTCGCCGATCTTGATGGTGACGGCGACCTGGACCTGTACGTGGCGACGTATCTCGAATATGACCCGGAGTCTCCTCCGTACTGCGCCGCACCCGATGGCCAGCGCGACTACTGCGGACCCGAAGACTTCCCGCGCAGCCTGATCGACTTTATCGCAACAATGGCGACGGCACTTTTTCGGATATCTCCCGTTCGGCTGGAATCGACCGGCCCGAAGGCCGAGGTCTGGGCGTCCTCATCGCCGAGCTCACAGGAGACAACCGGCCCGATGTCTATGTCGCCAACGATGGAACGCCTTGCTGGTTGTTCGCCAACCAAGGAAATCTCCGATTTGCGGAAGTCGCCGAGGTAGCGGGTGTCGCCCGCGATGGCCAAGGCCATGCGATGGCCGGCCATGGGAGTCGCCATCGGCGATCTCGACGGCGATGGCCGGTCCGACTTGGTCGTCACGAACTTCTTCAACCGCTCGACGGTCGCATTCCAAGTCGCAGGCTAGCCCCAAGGGAAGCTATCGCGACACGTCCAGCCGGCTGGGTCTGACCGCCGCCACGCGACTGGTCCTCGGCTTTGGCGTCGCGCTGGCCGATTTCAATGGAGACGGCCGGGTCGACTTGATTCAAGCGAACGGTCACGTGCTGGATCGAGCCGCGGCTCGGCACGCCCTTTGCCATGCGTCCGACACTGCTCCGCAATTCTGGCTCACATTTCAACGATGATTCGGGCACGGCCGGCCCTTGGTTCGACCGGCCGATTCTGGGCCGGGGGCTGGCTGTCGGCGACCTTGACCAAGATGGCCGGCCCGACGTGGTTGTCAATGCAATCAATGCTCCCGCCGCGCTCTTGCGCAACGCGACGGACGGGGGCCGGTTTCTCGTCCTGGATATCGTAGACCGCGACGGCAGGCCAGCCGCGGGTGCTCGCGTCCGCATCACGGCTGGCGGCCATACTCAAGCCGGTGACGTTGTCGCCGGAGGAAGCTACCTGTCCGCCTCCGCGCACCACGTGTGCTTCGGTCTTGGCCAGGCGGTGGGCGTCGACCGTGTCGAAGTCGCTTGGCCTTGGGGACAGTCGGAATCCTGGACGCGTCCGTCGCTACCCGCTCACGGCTCGATGCGCATCAAACAGGGGACTGGTCAGCCGGTGCGCTGAGATGGATTGCCGCAATTGCACGGATCTGGGACGATCTCATGGAAGAATCACCCATTGAGGCGAACGCGGCACGGGATTCGAGTAAAATGGCGATCCAAGGCATTCCAGACGGGCAGACGCTCCAATGCATGGAGATTTGGGGTGGATTCCAGCCAATGGAGCGGAGCGTGTCGACTCCGGGACTCGATCTATGGGTCTTCAGCCAGCCGTTCCATGGCGACGAGCACGGGGGTGACGTCTACTATGTCACACTTTGTGGAGGCGGGGTGATCACTCGGATCGTCGTCGCCGATGTCTCGGGACACGGTGCTTCGGTCGCCGAGTTTTCCTCGTCGCTCCGCACGCTCTTGCGGAGAAACATCAATCAGAAGAGTCAGACACGGTTGGTGGAGCAGCTAAATCGACAGTTCGGCGAGATGGCGGATTTGCGGCGATTCGCCACAGCGCTTGTGGTCACTTATCTTGCGACCGCGGATCGGCTGTCTGTATCCAACGCGGGACATCCCCGCCCGCTTTTGTATCGGGCGATCGACCGCGAGTGGTCATCGCTCACACCCCAGGAGGGCGATCGCGATGGCGCCGGCAACCTACCACTGGGACTTGATGAACACACAAGCTACGCCTCATTCGACTGGCAGCTCAAGCCCGGTGATCGAGTCGTATTCTACACCGACGCTCTCATCGAGGCCGCCGATCCGTCGGGACGGTTATTGGGCGAATCGGGCTTGGTCGAAACCGCGCGCGGGCTCAACCTCGACCTCGACAGCGCCAGCCCCGGCGCGGTCGGGTTCGGCCCTGTTAGAGGCCGTCGCCAACTATCGCGGTCGTGAGTCCGCTGACGACGACGTCACCGTGGTGGTTCTCAACCATAATGCCGCCGGCCCACGTCGGTTGTCTCTGGCACAGAAGGCTGACGTATATGCCAAGGTCTTTGGTCTCAAGCGCGTTTGAGCGACTCCCGAGTCCAAACTGCCGGCCAAAACCGAACGAGCATTGCACTGTCGCCTCGAGGTGGTTTCACAGCGTACAATCGATGATCGGAATTCGCACCAGAAGATGAGGAAACCATGGTGGACGCAACTTTGAAGACAGCCCTGGTAACAGGGGCGGGGAGCGGGATTGGTCGGGGGATTGCGAACACCTTGGCCGAGATGGGCCTGCGCGTCGCTCTGATCGGTCGGGACCGTGAGAAACTCGAGCGGACGAGGGTCGATCTCCCCAAGGGGCGCGACTCGACCCTGGTGGCGGCCTGCGATATCACCGACCGGGCCGCGGTCCGGGCAGTTGTCGACCAGGTCAATGCCGCGTTTGGAACAATCGATGTCTTGATCTGTAACGCGGGCACGAATGTCCGGAACCGGAGTCTGGAGTCGCTCGACCCCGCCGACTGGGACAAGATGATCGCCACGAACCTGACCGGTTCATTCAACCTTGTCCACCATGTCCTGCCGTCGATGCGAGAGAGGCGCAATGGACTGGTGATTCAGATCTGCTCGATTTCCGGCATACGAGCCAGCACACTCGGAGGCGCGGCTATTCGGCCTCCAAGTTCGGCCAATCGGCACTGGGTATCTGCTTGGGCCGCGAGGAAGGTGCTCATGGCATCCGCTCAACCGTGATTTACCCCGGCGAGGTCAACACGCCGATCCTCGACGCCCGGCCCGTTCCCGTGGGTACGGAGCGCCGTGCGGCAATCCTCCAGCCCGAAGACGTGGCCGCTGCCGTCAAGTTCTTGGTCGAGCTCCATCCCCGTGCCCGCGTGCCCGAACTGGCCATCACACCGACCGTCGATGACTTCGCATAACGTCCTCAACAGACGAAAGACATTCACCACAGAGAGCACCGAGGAGACAGAGAGAAAAAATCACTCAACGCAACTACGATTAATCATGATGTAATTTATGATTAGTCAAGTGCTCTTAGACTTTTTTCTCTCGAATTCTCTGCGTTCTCCGTGCTCTGTGTGGTGAAGAATCTCTCCTATGATCGCTGTGGCAAAGCAGGGGCGTTTTGACCGGCTTCAATTTCGCCGGTCGCGAACTCGTTGAATTCGGTATAGAGCAGGTGGCGATAGAGCTTGCTTTCGTTCTGGAGGTTGACTGGCGCGCCGGAAATCTCGACGCGGCCGTTGTGCAAGACGATCACGAAGTCGCTCGACTGCACTGAACTTAGGCGATGGGGCAGAATGATCAGCGTGCGTCCAACGGACAGTCGGGACAGCGTGTCGTCGATGAAGTGGGTTGTGTCTTCGTCGATGGGCGTGTTCGGCTCCTCGACGATCATGATCGAGGGATCATGGAGGTAGGCCCGGGCCAATGCGATCCGGAACTGTTCATCGGGCTTGAGGTAATGACCGAGTGGGCCGATCGTGGTGTCATAGCCGTGGGGCAAGTCCTGGATGAAGTGATGGGCATGGGCCACCTTGGCGGCTTCGATGACGCGTGGCCAAGTTGTTAAGCGGGTCGCCAAGACCGATATTGACCAGCACCGAGTCGGTGAAGATCAAGTCGGCTTGCAGCACGGTCGCTACCTGGACGCGAACCGAGTCGAGCGTGACTTCACGGAGGTCGTGGCCGTCGACCAAGACGCGGCCAGAGATCGGGTCGAGCAGCCGGGGAATCAGGCAGGCCAGGGCGAGCTTGGAATCCTCGTCCAGCCCGATCACGGCCGAGCGAGCGTTGGCGGGAATCTCGACTGAGGCCGCTTCGAGCAGTCGCCGGCCCGACCGGCTTTCCACCGAGACGTTGTCGATCCTGATCTGTTCTTTTAAGGCATTGAGGAACTGCGCGCCGACGTCTTGATGAAGCTCTGGCCTCCGCTCCAGGAACTCGAAGATGCCGCGGGCCGAGCGGTTCGCCTGGCGGATCGCCTTGCTCATGCCCAGCCATTCCGTGATCGGATGCGCGAGTCCCGCCAGCGAGACGAGCAAGATCAACACCGAGGCGATCGAGATCCGATCGTTGACCACCACGTTGTAGCCCAGCAATCCCAAGGCAACCGCCAGGGCCGCTCCCAGCAGTAAGCCGACGCTCGGGTGGACCGGGGCCGCTGGTGACAATCCGCCGGGTGTCGGCCTGTTGATAGCGCTCAAGGTGCTCGTCGAACCGTTGTCGGTCGTACTCCTCAACGCCGTAGACGCGAACCGTCCGGAGCAGGCCGAGGTCCTCATGGAGCAGAACTAGTTGGACCGATGCGTCGCGCAACGCTCCCTCGGACGCCTGGCGGGCGTCGCGGTCCAGCTTCCGCGCGCGTCAGCCAGACGAGGAGACCCAGCGACCCCAGGAAGATCGTCAGCAAGGGAGAGACCAAAACCGCGAGCACAAGCAGACCCGCCGCAAGGACATACGTCCGCGGCACGACGTCGAGATCGGCGATCACACCGTCACGGACGTCGTTGACCTCGCGCGTCCAGAGGTTGATCACCGGCCCGATTCCCTCGGTTGGCAGCGACGACTGGCCCAGCCGATACATCTGGCGGTGGATTTGGCGGCGGAGTGTCGTTGCGACATCGGTCGCGACCGCGGCCACGACCTTTCGCCGCCACCAGGCCATCAAGGCAATCAAGCCGATGCACGCCAACCCCATCGACAACAACGTGGTTAGTGCCCCCAGGTTGGTCTGAATCGTCGGCAGGCGAGCTGGTCAACCCGCCAAGGGCGCGCGCGCCGCCAACATGCACCGGATTACCGCTACGCAGGTTGCCAGCGATCAGCGGGAAGATTCCCGTATCGTCGAACCGAAGGATTTTTGGATCCGACCCGGTCTGGCGGCTGAGCACCCACTGTGGGAGCTGGTCGGTCTCGGCCGCTGGGAAGCGAGCCTCGCCCCGAGAAGCCATCAGGGCCACGAACAGCGCAATGATACCCAGGAGCGCCACCAACAGGAGTGACTGCACCAAACCCAGGATTCGCGCAATCACATAATCGTGGCGGGAACTCAAAAGCTTCCGTGCGCGACGATACGCGTCGGGTTGCATGCGAGGAATTCCCTAGCATTGGGGTCCAAGCGGTGGGTCCCGGGTTGCCCGTGTCGATCCGGGCCCGACTCGTAGAATGCCGCTGGCGATGCCGGACTTCGCCACGAAGAGCCAGGACGACCTCGACAACCCCCGGTAGCGCTTTGGCTGTCTTGTCCCGGCGCAAAACTCCTCGCAACCGATAGCTCCGGAGTTTCCGCGTCAGGTCAAGCCAGGTCACGATCCTCAAACAAGAGGAACGCAAACAAGAGCGCTGCTCCACTGTACAACATGCAATAGCCGAATGCAGGCAATACGTAGCCGCCCCAGGGAATCACCGCGCCCGTTGAGATCGACGGGCTGGCGTTGAAGAACTCAAGGCCGGGAGAGCACGAAGGAGAACAACTTGGCCATGAACCCCACCAATTCGTTGACGTTGCCCTGGTCCGCGACCATAACTAAAACCGGGGTCAAGTGACCCAAGAAAAACACCAGGATGCAAACCACCAGGTTGGCCAGCATGGGCAACCGCGTCGAAATCGCCACGCTGATGCTCGTCAAGAGGGTAACCTCGAAAAAGCCAAGCACCAGCCCCGGCATGACTTGCATCACCTGGGCCCACTGCTTCGCCGATTCCGGCGCCCGCCGGCCGACTCCCGCAGGTCGTAGGCGTACTTGTACCAAACTCCCGCCGCAAACAAGGTCCCGAGCAAGATATAGAGCGCCATCACCCCCAGCTCGATCCCCAGGAATTTGCCGATGATGAACTGGCGGCGATTGATCGGTTTCGACAGCAGTGTAATCGCCGTCTTCCCCTCGATCTCGTCCGCCACCGTCGAACTCGCCGTCAATAACGCCAGCAACATGCAGAAAAACGAAATCGTGGTCAGACCTGTGTCCTTGTACATTTTGATGTCTTCGCCGAACGTGAAGTACGAGACGAAGATCGTCACGACCAAAAGTGCGCCGGCAAAAAAAGCCATTACGAAAAAGGCCGGTTGGCGAATCGCCTCTTTGGCTGTGGCGAAGGCAATCGTTAGTGATTTCATGGTTGTCGTCAGCGGCTTCCCGAATGAGTGTGATGAAGAGAAAAAACGGATGTCAGAAATCTGATGTTGGATTGTGCGCGAAACGAGTATGAGCGGCCACTTTTCCGCCAACGGCGATCGCACCGTCAGTGACGAATCGAGAATCCCGTTAAAGGGTTATCGTCAGACCGCACGGAGTCGGATTCGGTTTGAATTTCCCTGATATAGCAACCCATTTCAGCTTGGATTGCCGCGATGAACCTATCGATCTCGCGCCGGTCGCCCTCGCTCACCAGCTCAACTCGACCGTCGGCCAGGTTGCAAACGTACCCGGAGATCGCGAAGCCAGCAGCCAACGATTGGGCGGTGTATCGAAAACCGACGCCTTGAACCCGGCCAAAGAAAAGGACTCGGCGACGTTCAAGAGGCATGAAACTCCACCGCAGCGAAAACCAAAGCCCGACCAATCAAAGGCGCCATGCACGAAGCGGACGGACTCGACGCGCGTCCCGAACTCCCATTGATGAGCCGGTGATTGACAGACTAAGCCAAATCCCGTTCGGAGGCAAAGGTTAACGGCTTTTTCCTAGTCTGATTTTAGCGGCACATCCCTCGGAGTGGCAAGCCATCGTCTGCAAACGCGCGGTGGCGAGTGCAGGAACTCAAACCAGAAAAGCCGGTGTCGAACGTACCCTGCTACGATCGACACCGGCATCTTGTTTGGTTGACAACGAAAGAAAATCCGTTGGATCAAAGACCGTTGAGCTCGACGTGTTCGACGAGCGGACGCGGTCGCGGCCTGGATTGGCAGCAGGACCGATCGAGCGGGCCCGGCGCCGACACCCTCGAAGGTGACCGAAGGCGATCCCAAGGAAGTTCCCGCCTTGACAACCAGATTCACCACGGTGAAGGGGAGCCGGTTCTCGACCTTCAAGGTCGTGCTGCCGAGCGTTCGCCGGGCTGGCTTGACGGTGACAAACGCCGACGCGACCGCGCGATCGATCGTCATCGACAATGTGGCGCCGTCGAGCACGGACACCGACGCAGTATTACTGAAAACGACCTTGCCCAGAGGAAGCCATGCGTTGCTCTCGGTGCATGAGCTGACGACGATCCGGCCTTGCGCGTCTCCGGTCTTGGACTCCGTCAGAAGAACCTTGAGGAACAGGGCCGGGGCCGAGGAAGTTGGAAGCTCGTCGGACTCGACGACATGAATCGGCAGCCCCATGAGCCTCAATCCATCGAGTTGGCCACCCAACCGCGTCGCCTCTCGAGCCAGTTTCCCTTCGCCCTTGCATCTGAACGAACATGCATGACTGGGAAAGCGCCGCCGCATCGACCAGAGCGGAGGAATTCGAGGCGTCGAGGGCTTCCACAAACCGAGCCGCGAGTGCGATTTCCTGAAGATTCATGACTTTGCCGGCCTGGGTCACCATGGTTTCAAACGGTAGATCGTTGCAAACCCGCCACATGGCTGCTTGAGCCACGCCGTGGCTGGTTCCGAGATTGGCCAGGCTGCGCAGTGCCTTCCGGACGCGGGGATCGGAGCTGTAATCGTCGACGTCTTTAAGGGTGAAGGTATCGCGTGGCGTTGGGCTTGGGAGTCCGAAGTTGAGGCAGACGGCGGGGATCGAGAGATCAATCGTCTCGCCGACGGGAACAGTTACATGCCTTGCCCGGGATTCGTCGTTTGCCGCGATCGACTGGAGTCCGACGGGCCCGCCGGCGCCTCGGAACTCGCCGAAGGCACCCTCCCGATTCGTGACCGCACCGAGACCCATGCTCTGAAGGCCTCGACCGCCCTGCGCGACCGAACTGGCGGCGACCAAGCCGGGCGGAACGATCACGTTCAACCGCTTCGTCGAGCGGTTCCGAATTGTCAGGCGGACGCGATCCTGGCCCTGGCCGCGCGCCGCCACGCCGAGATCGCCTGTTTTGCTCGCCTTGAGAATATCAACCGTCTCGGTAGCCACCTCGACCGGAGCCGAGGAGGGCTCCGCGGCGGTCACGGCCACGGGCACAACGGGCGCGTCTGCCGGATCGGCAATCTGAGCGGTCGCGATCGACCCCCCGATGAACATCAAGCCACTGAGCAGGCCCGCGGCCGACCAAGCCCGGACCAGGCAACGGTGTCGCCACAACATGCGCTATCACCTTTCTGGACGGGGCGGTCCCCGAAGGGCCGATCCTGCCGTACCCTCTCAGGCCCGAGTCTCCGCCAAATCTGTTAGAGATGATTCAATCCCTACGCCGCGCCTCGCCGCCACATTTTCCCATTTTGGAGAGACGCAGGCGCACGCTCCAATATTCGAACTCGTCACCTCTTAATATTCGGCCAGGAAACCCGCGAGCATCGGTCGAATTGTCGGCTGGGAACAAGAGCTGACATCGTAGAGTGTACAATATGCCGGAATCTGGTACCTCAGAAAAGTTCGCCGGAAAACCCTTTCTCTCCGAATTGTCCGTCCGGCACATTTCCTGCAATCCCGCACTTCGATCCAATCGTCAATAATCGGGTTTCCGTACGCGTCAACGCCTAACCAACAACCAATCCGTTTCGCGATACACGCCAGTTGCGCATTGACCGGACGCCCTTGAAAAAACTAAACTCACATCGGGAGAACTTCTTTTCCCGCAACGCTCGACCGAGCAGCGTGAGGGCCCTCATGAGTTTTGGAGAGGATGACGGCGGCAGCGAGGTTGAACTCCAAACGCTCCATGGTCGAAGCTGGCCGACCGTGACCCAGTTCTCGGTCTTTCTCGAGAACCGAGTCGGACAGTTGCTCGAAGTTTATCGTGCCTTCCAGGGATCCCGGGTCAAGATTGTCGGGCTTACGATCTCCGATTCGGCGGATTGTTCGATTCTCCGGCTGATCCTGAGCCATTCGGAACAAGGCCGCGAGATCCTGACCTTGGATAAGCATGCCTTCGCCGAGAATGAGCTGCTCGTGGTGGAACTTCCCGCCGGCTCACAGTCGCTCGCCGACCTCTGCATGGCGCTCCTTCAAGCAGAGATCAGCATTCACTACGCTTACGCACTGATCGTTCACCCTCGGAATCGGGCAGCCGTGGCCATGCATGTCGACAACGTCGAGCAGGCCAGCGTCACGCTACATAACATGGGTTTCGAGGTCCTTTGCGAAGCGGACCTCGCCTCCTAAGAAACGGTCGTTCCGGCGCAGCCGGAAGCTCAATGTCGATCAGATCGACCGTCGGGCTCGATCGAGGCGTACATGAATCGCGGTCTGTTGGAGAAGCTCGCCTGGACGGAGGCCGATCGCGACCTGGCACGCGATTGCGAGCTTGACGGCTTCGCTCGCCGATGAAGACGGTCGTGCTGATGATGGGAATGGCTGGCCGCAGGCCCTCTGGGGCCTACTGGACCACGTTGGCGTGCCGCGATGGTCGCTTCCGGAAGAGTTTGGCGGCGAAGCGTGTGCTCGGCCGCTATTGATCCAGCGATATGCCCAGCTCGCCGGAGGAAGTCTCACGGCGGTCTTCATCCTTTCGCAGCATGATGCGGCTCTTCGACGACTCTTGGTCGCGACCGAGAGTGTCGCCGCCAGTTACTGGCTTCACGCCGTCGGAGCCGGTCGCGCCTTCGCGACGGTGGGGATCTCACACCTCACGACCTCGCGGCGACTGGGCACTCAGGCCATCAGGGTGACCGAGGTAACGCCGCGGTTGTTATCGACTGGATGGGACCATGCCGTGGGTCACCGCCGCCGAGCGAGCCGATCTGTTCGTGACCGGCGCGGCGATGGATGATGGCCGGCAGATGTTGATCGCGCTGCCGTCAGACCGGCCGGGGGTGATCGTTCGACCGCCGTTTGCCCTGGCGGCCCTCCAGGCTTCATGCACGTCGCAGGTCGATCTCGAAGGCGTTCAGAGTGGACGATTCCGACCTTCTGGCCGGTCCGGTGCCCGACCTGGTATCGCAGCCGGGAGCGGTTGGCACCGCCGGCCTGGAAACCTCGGCGCTTGCCCTTGGCCAGGCCCGCGCGGCCTTGGCGGCTCTGGTCGAACTGGCCCCGGATCGGACCGAGCTGGCCGAGCCGCTGGAGGCGCTATGCGAAATCATGGGCGACCCTTTGGAGTCAAATCATCGCCCAGGCCAAAGGTGAACCCGCTGCCCTTTCCTCCGACAAGATCCGCACGCAAGCCAACGCCTTGGTCCTCCGCTCGACGCAAGCTTATCTGACGGCTCGGAAAGGGACCGGTTTCCTCCGCTCCGAGCCCGCCCAACGTTGGGCGCGCCAGGCCCTCTTCTTCCTGGTCTGGTCTTGCCCAGCCCCGGTCGCCCAGGCCGCCATCCGCGACCTGGCAGGTTTGTGCCAGGTCTGATCGATCGATTTCCGTCGCGGCTCAAATTCCCTGATAGAGCGGCCATTCACAACAGCAGGGGAGGGTCCGATCTTGGATAAGAGAAAGTTTCTCAAGCTTTCAACGGCGATCCTGAGCGCACTTTCCGGGGGCCGACTCTTTGGCAGAGCACCCGACGAACCGGAGTCAAGCGGCAAGCTCACGAACTGGGCCGGCAACTTTCAGTACAGCACCGAGAAATTGTATCCTTTCTCGTCGATTGAACAGGTTCGGAAGTTCGTCAGGGAACATGAATCGCTCAAGGTGCTGGGCACGCGTCATTGCTTCAACGGCATCGCGGACAGCCTTCATGCTCTGATCACTCTCAAACCAATGGATCAGGTGGTCGCGCTCGACACGAAGGCACGCACGGTGACGGTTGAAGCGGGAATGAGCTACGGCCAACTATGCCCCTATCTTCATGCCCAGGGCTTTGCACTGCACAACCTGGCCTCCTTGCCTCACATTTCCATCGCGGGCGACTGTGCGACCGCCACGCATGGGTCCGGCATCAAAAATGGAAACCTGGCGACCGCGGTTTCGGCCCTCGAGCTCGTCACGGCAGATGGGAACGTCTTAAACCTTTCTCGCGACAACGACGGTGACACGTTTCGCGGGGCCGTCGTCAACCTGGGTGCGCTCGGAGTAATGACCAAGGTCACGCTCAACGTTCAGCCGACGTTCGTGATTCAGCAGGACGTTTACGAGAACCTGCCGCTGGCGGAAGTAACGGAACATTTTGAGGACATCATGTCGAGCGGCTACAGCGTGAGTCTGTTCACCGACTGGCAGAACAAGCGTATCAACGAAGTGTGGGTCAAACGCGTGGTCGAGAAGGGCGACCGGCTGGATGCCAAACCCGAATTTTACGGAGGAAAACTCGCAACCAGGAATCTCCACCCGATTGCCGACTTGTCGGCGGAGAACTGCACTGAGCAGATGGGAGTGCCGGGCCCTTGGTATGACCGGTTGCCTCATTTCCGTATGGGATTCACTCCGAGCAGTGGCAAAGAGCTGCAGTCCGAGTACTTCGTCGCACGCCTGAACTCGGTAGAAGCCATCCACGCGATCGAGCGATTGCGCGACCGGGTAAGCCCGCATCTGCTGATTTCGGAATTGCGCACGATCGACTCGGATCAATTGTGGATGAGTCCTTGTTACAAGCGGCCGAGTTTGGCGATCCACTTTACATGGAAACCAGATTGGGACTCCGTCCGTCGTTTGCTTCCGATCATTGAAAGGGAACTGGCGCCCTATGAGGCTCGTCCACACTGGGGTAAGTTGTTCACAATGGAACCCGCGCAACTGGAATCCCGTTACGAAAAGCTGACCGAATTCAAAGAGCTCGTCAAGAAGCACGATCCACGCGGGAAGTTCCGAAATCCGTTCCTGACCGAGACGATCTACCGCTGACCGCCCTGTTCTGTGGAGCTCCATCCACACAGAAGCCGATGAGGCAGTCCGCTTCGCACCATCCTCCGCCGAAGTCCGGCTACTTCGTGCCAGGGTGAACGACAAGCGAGGGAAGGCCGACCTCGCCGACGCCGACCGCAGCGCAGCCGCACAACTCATCCCGGACCCGATCGTCGCTCCACCCAACCTGGAATCTCAAGGCGTCGGTAATCGCCGCTAACCTGGACTGTCCTGTCTTCCTCGTCATGCTCGCGGTCGGGCTGGCCACCAAGGTGATTCCCTTGGTAGGCTGAACTTGCCGGGCGCGTTCGCGTGGCATCGATTCCGCCGTGTTACACGTACATGAGTCGCGGCATGAAGTCCCACTCCTACAGCGGTTTACACTCGGGTCGATCACGGCTATCGCGTCGATCAAGGTTTGATGGATTAGAAGCCCGTACTGAAGGACTGTCATGCAAAGCCGGTCCGGAGTCCACAAGCCCCTCTATACCCACCTCTACTTCCAGGTGCTTGGTCGCCATCGGGATCGGGGTGACGCTGGGCTGTTTCGACCCGTCGCTGGCGGCGGCGATGAAGCCCCTCGGCGACGGCTTCATCAAGCTGATCAAGATGATGATCGCGCCGATCATCTTCACCACGGTGGTGGTCGGTATCGCGAAGATCGGCGACATGAAGAAGGTCGGCCGGGTCGGACTCAAGGCCCTTATCTATTTCGAGCTGGTCACGACCCTCGCCCTGGCGATCGGCCTGGTCGTGGTCAACGTCGTCCGCCCGGGCGCAGGGATCAACGCCGACGTCGAGACGCTCGATACGAAGGGGATTGCCGCCTATACCGCGGGCGGGAAACCGCTCTCGACGGTCGACCTCCTGCTGCACATCATCCCCGACTCAGCCGTGGGTGCGTTCGCCAGCGGGGAGATCCTCCAGGTGCTGACGTTCTCGGTCCTGTTCGGCCTGGCGCTCGGCGCGGCTCGGGGACGAAGGGGAGACCGCTGGTCGATCTCCTCGACCAGCTTTCGCACGTCCTCTTCGACGTGATCGCGATCATCATGCGCTTCGCCCCGATCGGCGCCTTCGGCGCGATGGCGTTCACCATCGGCAAGTACGGGGTCGGCACGCTCCTCTCGCTCGGCACGCTGATGCTCTGCGTCTACGTCACATGCTTTCTCTTCGTCTTCGTCGTGCTGGGCCTGATCGCCCGCCTCACGGGCTTCAGCCTCTGGCCGTTCCTGCGCTACATCAAGGAAGAGATCCTGATCGTGCTGGGGACCTCGTCATCGGAGGCGGCCTTGCCGCGGATGATCACCAAGCTCGAGAATGCTCGGCTGCGGCAAGTCGGTCGTGGGGCTGGTGATCCCGACCGGATACTCGTTCAACCTGGATGGCACCTCGATCTATCTGACGATGGCGGCGATCTTCATCGCCCAGGCCACCAACGTTCACCTGAGCCTCGGCCGAGCAGCTCGGGATCCTCGGCGTGCTCCTGTTGACGTCCAAGGGAGCCGCGGCCGTGACCGGCGGCGGATTCATCACCCTGGCCGCCACGCTCGAGTCCACCGGAAAGGTGCCCGTGGCGGGCCTGGCGCTGCTGCTGGGGATCGACCGGTTCATGTCGGAGGCCAGGGCGATCACGAACCTGATCGGCAACGGCGTGGCGACGATGGTCGTCGCCCGCTGGGAAGGGGCCCTCGACCTGGCACGCGCGCGGTCGGTGCTGGCGGAGGACACCGACCTTGCGGCGGAAGAGCCGGAAGCCGTGGCGGACGCCCTGGCCGGTTTCTCGCCCCAGGTTCCGGAACCCGCCGACGCGAAGTGAAATAGGTAGGCAGGGATTCGAAATCAATCCGCTGTAGGAAAGGATAACAGCATGACAACTCTCCGCGGCATCCGCGCATCCGACGAGAAGGACGCCGGTCCGGCAGGGAATGGCCGTGACCCCTCGATCCCTCTGAGTAAGAATGGCCACCTCCTCAAGTGGGTCGAGAAGATGGCCCGGCTGACGCAGCCGGCCGCCATCCACTGGGTGGACGGCTCGCGCGAGGAGATACGACGCGCTCTGCGCACGAATGGTCGAGGGCGGCACCTTCATCAAGCTCAACGAGGAACTGTGGCCGGGCTGTTACTACGCGCGCTCCGACGCGAGCGACGTCGCGCGGGTCGAGGACCGCACCTTCATCTGCTCGTTCTCGAAGGAGGCGGCGGGCCCACCAACAACTGGGAAGACCCCTTCAAGATGCGGCGCAAGCTGAAGGAGTTGTTCGGCGGCTCGATGCGCGGGCGGACGATGTACGTGCTGCCGTTCAGCATGGGGCCGGTCGGCTCGCCGATGTCGCAGATCGGCGTGCAGCTCACCGACTCGCCCTACGTCGTCGTCAGCATGCGCATCATGGCCCGCATCGGCCTGCCCGTCTTCGCGGAGATCGATAAGGGCGAGAAGCGTGTCGTGCCGTGCATGCACACCGTCGGCGCCCCGCTCGCGCCTGGCCAGCAGGACGTCGCCCTGGCCGTGCAACCGGGAGAAGTACATCGTCCACTTCCCGGAGACGCGCGAGATCTGGTCTTACGGCTCCGGCTACGGCGGCAACGCGCTGCTCGGCAAGAAGTGCTTCGCGCTACGGATCGCCTCGAACATCGCGCGCGACGAGGGCTGGATGGCCGAGCACATGCTCATCCTCGGGGTCGAAGACCCGCAAGGGCGAGAAGACCTACGTCACCGCCGCGTTCCCCTCCGCCTGCGGCAAGACGAACTTCGCCATGCTGATCCCGCCGGCGGGGTTCGAGGGGTGGAAGGTGTGGACCGTGGGCGACGACATCGCCTGGCTCAAGCCGGACGCCGAGGACCGACTGAGGGCGATCAATCCCGAGGCCGGCTTCTTCGGCGTCGCGCCGGGGACGTCCTGGAAGACGAACCCGAACGCGATGGCCGACCCTGTCGCGCAACACCATCTTCACGAACGTCGCGCTCACGCCCGAGGGCGGCGTCTGGTGGGAGGGCATGACGGACGAACCGCCCGCGGAGTGCCTCGACTGGCAGGGGAAGCGTTGGACGCCGCAGATCGCCAAGGAGACGGGGGCGAAGGCCGCTCACCCCAACTCGCGGTTCACCGCCCCCGCCTCGCAATGCCCGACCATCGACCCGGCCTGGGAAGACCCGGAGGGGGTGCCGATCAGCGCGATCATCTTCGGAGGCCGCCGTGCCACGACGATGCCGCTGGTTTACCAGGCGTTCAACTGGAGTGCCGGCGTGTACATCGGGGCCACCATCGGCTCGGAGATGACGGCCGCCGCGGCGGGCATCGTCGGCAAGGTGCGGCGCGACCCGATGGCGATGCTCCCGTTCTGCGGCTACCACATGGGCGACTACTTCCGGCACTGGATCCGGATGCAGCGCGCGCTTCTCGGAGACGCCCCGCATCTTCCACGTGAACTGGTTCCGCAAGGACGCCGACGGCGAGTTCATGTGGCCGGGGTTCCGCGAGAATATGCGGGTGCTGAAGTGGATCGTCGACCGCGTCCGCGGGCGCGCCCCGGGCAAGGAGACGCCGATCGGCTGGATGCCACGCTACGAGGACATCGAGTGGCGCGGCCTCGACTTCCCGAAAGAGAAGTTCGAGCAATTGCAAGCCTTCGACCGCGACGCCTGGCGATCGGAAGTGCTCGGGCACGAGGAGCTCTTCATCGAATTGCACGACCGCCTGCCGCCGGAGATGGTCTACGAGCGCGAACTCTTGATCTGCCGGTTGTAAGCGAGCATTGGCGAAGGGTCGACAAGGTCAGAGTGGCTGGATTTCACGCGAACACAGCTTCGACGGTACAAAACATCCTGTGTGGAATCACATTGATTGATCGCGAGGCTGAGATGACGAAACCCTGGATTTGACGGTCAATGACGTTCATCGACCACAACGACCTTTTGTCGCGCTGAGCGCACACACTTGCGTAGGACGGGAAACTTCATCTCGGCCGTATGTCATTGGCGCGATAACACTTACGTGTGACACAGGTATAATCGGAACCGCGCCAGAAATGTTCATCTCCTTACAAAAATTGGACTTACGTGTGACACAGGCATTATCGATACAACCAGTTCGAGGCAGGGCTCTTGGTAGTATTTCCTTGCAGCAATTAGACTTACGTGTGACATAGGCATAATCGATACAACCGGTTCGGAGAAGGGGCTATTGGCAGTATCTCCCTGCAGGAATTGGACTTACGTGTGACACAGGCATAATCGATACAACCGGTCCGAGGCGGGGACCTTGGCGCTATCCCTTTACAGGAGTTGGATTTACGTGTGACACAGGCATAATCGATACAACCGGTTCGAAGTAGGGCTCCTAGCAGCATCTCATTATTCCAATTGGACTTATATTTGGGACATGTCTGATCGACACGATGGGCTGGGGGCGGGAGTCCTGACCGTATCTCATTACAGCGATTGGGCTTATACGTGACGCATGTCTTATGCACGCAATCGGTACGAGACCCCACCGGTGACATCTCCTGACCGGGCATGGTTCAAGAGAGCCGTGGGTTCAACCTGACCCCATGACCCCATGATCCTTTTCTCTCGAGCCCGGCCGCCATCCCAGAGCCGATTCTCAGCCGCTGAACAACCTCTGCCTGGCGATGCTCGACCGGATGGGCATGAAGCTCGATAGGTTGGGCGATAGCACGGGACGGTTGACGAAGCTGGGTGGCTGAGTCCGTACCTTGCGGCCGTGAAAGACGCGGTTCGGGGCGATCGCCCCACGAGCTCTTGGAGAGCTCGCCAGTGTGGGGGGCAGGCCAATTCCTGTGACAAATAAAAGAGTCAGGAGAAATAAAGGTTCAGGAGCCGATTTCGTCTTTCGGATCCTGACCCCTTTTTCATTTTCGAAAGAAGGGGGCTCCGACGGCTTTGCCCCGGTCTTTGACTGATTCGTGCTGTAATGCAGATCGACCCGCCAGGCGTTGACGACCGTCCGACGCTCGTCTTCGCTCCCGCCACTGTTGATCGAACCAAACGAACGTTCGGTCATTCCCGGCAGAACAGTCGCAAGGGCATCCACGACGACCTTCGGCCCATAGTGAGTAATCCCCTCGAACGCCTTCGGATGGTTGTTGATGAACATGGTGCGTTTCAATGGTAGTGGACGGCGGTCATCCATCAGGCGGATGATCGATGGAGCCGCACGCGGGCCGAGGCGCTGAAGCCGCCAGACCGCGTCTTGTTGCGTGGCCTCGTTAGTCATCTCGTCGATCAGAGCTTTGACGGTCCCCTGCAGGTTATCGGGCATCGCCGCAGGCAGCCGGGCGAAGTTTTCCGTGATTAACCGCTGGTTTGAGACCTCCTTCCTCAAGCGTTCCGTCTTGTCCGGCTCAAACGGGCGGATCGCCTCTTTCTCCTGGACGATATATCTGTCGGATATAAAGACCAGAACCTCTTTGCCATTCAGGGCAAGGACGCTTTTCGGCGCGGGGGTGTAGCTCCCCGCCCCCGACCGGTAAACGGCCTCAACGCTCTTCAAGCCCCCCGTGCCCTTAAGCGGATCCAGGACATCGAAACGGAGAGTGACGAAGCTTTCCTTGCCGGTTTTGATGGTCTCGTCGACTTTTTCCACCGGGACGTCCATGCGGGCTCGGAGGATCAAGCTCGAGTCCGCCACAAGCCGCCATTCCGGGTCGATCGGTGATCCAGCGGGGAATTGAGCCTGACAGGTTCCGGAGAGAGCAGCCGCGACGAGGAAAAGGCAAGCCGGCCGGAGGTTTCTCATGTTCGTGCTCCTTCCTCCTTCTGGGGAGAGTTAGCCGCCGAAGGCGGCGCAACCCACCAATGCCATCCGCCCTCGACATTTCCCTGTTGACCGCTGGAACCAACCCGTTTGGTACCACGTCAGGAACCTCGCTACAGAGTCGAACAAGCCGGAGCGACTCGTTCAAGTAGCTACTGGCCAGAAACTCGGAGAGCGAGCAGGGGATCCGATAGCCTATGTTTGGGGTGAAGTGGCTGGGTGTGCCCGCCCGCGCACTTGAACACGCCTTTTTTCCAGGCCCAGAATAGCTCGCAGTCACCCGTCATGGGCCGAAGCACTCTCGCTGTCCGTCCAGCAAACGTCAATGATTGTCGCTGGTTTCTGGCTTCAAGCAATGCGCACCCTGTTTGCCTCGTTGCTCCGGCGTCGGGGTCGCTCGGTTCGGCTTCAAAGAGCGTGTCTCGATCGGATAGCGCTCAGGGGGGTATACTGAGGATGGAGTTAGACCCTAGCCGGAGAGTGATCCATGAAAGCCGGACGCAATGACCCCTGTCCCTGTGGCAGCGGCAAGAAGTACAAAAAGTGTTGCCTTGCCAAGGACCAGGAGGCGTCGCTGACGCAAACGGGCGTGGTTGAGCCTCCGCCTTCGTCTGTGGCACCTGCTCGGCTGGCTCCCTCTATCGCGCAGCAACATCCGCAGACCGTGGGGCCGACCGCACCGGCACGCGCCGCCAATGCTTCCACACCTTCGCGACCGCCAGATCCCATCACCGAGAGAGGAGATAACCTCTGGCGGAAGTTTAAGTCTCAGAACGGCGAGGACCGGATCGCTGTCTTCCTCGAGGCGCTGGAAGACGCCGAGGTGATGGACGACGAACTGGCCTTTGAGATGCTCAGCGTCCTTCATGCGGACGCAGTGGAGAAAGGCGTCCGCGCGCGCTTCGCGGAATGCGTCAATGCACTCCGCGAGCGCCTGCCCGAGGTGTTCAATAAAAGCGCTCACTACTATCTGTCCTGGTGCTTGCAGGACGCCCTCGCCGAGGGCCGGCAGGAGGTTGTCCCCTCCCTGGCGTGTGAGCTGGCCGCACGCGCTGGCCGCGACATCGACATCTTCAATCGTGCCAGGGAAGCCCTGGCGTATCACGGCCAGCTCGCCGTTCTCGTCGAGGCCCAGCGTATCGCCTGGCCACTCGTGAAAACGTCTGACAACGTCGTTCCCTGGGGTATCTCGGAGTTCGCGAATGATGGGGCCAATTACGAAATCTTCAACTACCTGGAGCAAACAGCCTCTCCTGATCCGGCTGATGCGGTCTTGCTCGACCGTGTCCGGTTCTTTGTTGCGGAGCCGCGCGAGGAATACCTGCACGAATTTATCGACGACCTGACGGGAAGGTCCGGGCAGGAGTGGCAGGCGGACGACTTCGCCCTGAGGCGGCCACGGAAAAGCCGCCGTGACGATTGGGATGATGAGCAGGAGGAACGACACACTCCAGACAAGGGTGCGATCAATCTGCAGCGGTTGATCAACGAGTTCGTCGGCTACCTACGCCGCGAGGAAGGGGTGCCTTTCTCACGGGGGGAACTCGTAAGCAGAGAGCTGTATCGCTATTTCGTGCGGAGGCACGAGGGCAAACTCGATCCGCGCCCGAGCATGCTGGAGCAGGCAATGAACCCCAAAATCAAACTGCCGAAACCGCCGCGGCCCGCCCATCAACTTTGCCCTGAGCGGGTCACGCTCGACGTCCATCTCGCTGGATTGATGGACATGATGAACGGGCTGTACCACTCCGCGGCGGCCCTATTTCAGGCCATGCCCGCCTGGCTACGTTTCCTGGAGTCTCGGCGGCTGATCGACGCCGGCACGAGCAAGAAAGTGGCGGCGGAGTTGCTGCCTCTGCGCGCCTCGCTGCTACGAATCTGGGAGCATTACACCGAAGATCCGCACCTGTATCGCCAAGGACAGTCGTGGCCGGACTTGCCGTAGCGGATGGACTGTTTTTCAACGCCTAGAGCTGCTAACTCACGAGTTGCGCACAGCGCGACTGAGACGTCCATCATACTAGCCCGAAGCGTCAGCGAGGATTCCGGGGAGTGTCGCCTCAATGACGCCGCGGGCCAGTATGGCCCCGTGAGCCACCCGAGCATGAACCGCTCTAAGCCCGTGTCCCTCGCTTGCGCGTTTTGGGGTTGCACCGCTTTGTATTTTGCCGCGAAGGGGCTGAACGAATCAGCCCAGGGCAACGCCTGGGAACGGGCATTCCCGCGGAAAACAAGGAAAATCAGCCGTGAAAGACGCAGCTCGGGGCGATCGTGCCACGAGCTCTACGAGAGCTCGCCAGTGGGGGGCAGGCCATTTCCTGGCCAGGCTGTCACTCGATAACCAGTCGGCGCAGCGAGGCGTTTCCTTGGCGGTCGAGCGCGACCTCCGCCCAAAGGTTGCGCGTGCGCACGGCGTTCTCATAGTCGTGACCGGTTCCTTCCTGAACATAATACGACTCGATGCCGAACGTCGCCCGCATCGTACTTAAGGCGGTTCCGCGGATGAATGCGCCCGACGCTGGCGGTTCAACAAGGAACTGGCCAGTACGATAATGTCGGCCGTCGGCATCGAGAACGAGCGTCAGGTACACGAGCTGTCCCGATTGAAAGGTCCCGGCGGGCAGCCGGTTGAAAGAATAGCCGAGCGTTACGTAATCGCCCCGAAACATGTCGCGAGGGTCGACCGGCTCAACGTGCAAAAGGAGCGTCTGCGCACCCACGTACGGCACGGTCTTGCCGAGAATCATGGTGACCAGGATGAGAAGCTGGAAGACCACGGCCGCGATGATGGCCCTTCGCTCGAGTCCGGCGCGGACGTGAGTGGGGCGCTTGACGCCTTCTTTGAGCCGACTTCGATGTCATCGGTCAGGGACCTCTCGGGATCGGAAACCGGTGGTAGGGATTCGAAGTAGTCAGGCAAGGGACACCGCCTTTCGCTTCCGCCAGTAAAGAGCCACTCCCAGCAGCGCTCCGCCGCACAGGAAGAACATCAGCGACGCGCCGAGCATCCCACCGAAGGCGCCGAACAGGTCCACGTAGCGGAGCACGGTCCACAACAACAGGTACGCAACCCCCGCTCCGAACGGCCGGCCCTGGTCCACCGTCAGGCCGAAACGAATGAGCCACAATGAAAGCGCGACCATCGCCACGTTGGCCAGGATCGTTGGCGTCCAGGACTCCTTCACCGTAGGCACATATAATGAGAGGAAGGCGAACAGCCCGAGTAGGACGAATGGCACTGGATCCGCCTGGACGAGTTCCAACAGACACTCCGCCAGCGAACGCTGAGGACGGCTCGCGTTCCCGCGCAATTTCCATTCCAGGAAGACCGCCAGTATTAATGTGGCGGCCAACAGGATCACGATCGGGATCATCTCCTCTAGTACTACAACGCTAGCGAAATATTGACCTTGGTTTAAATGGCTGGCATACTTGTACTGATCGCCACCTGAGGGAGCCAACCACTATGACCGCCGACGAAATCCTGGCCCTTCGGCCTAGAAACCGGCAGTTTTTCCGGCACTTCGACGCTTGCTTCCTCAAGGACAACACGCGCAATCATCTGCGCGTCTATATCCATGGACAACTCTCCAACCTGCGTCGAAAGAGCATTGAGCCGATCGCCTTGGCCGCTGACATCCCTCCCAAGACTTTGCAGCAATTCTTGACCCTGGCCAAGTGGGACCACCTCCAGATGCGGGATCGGCTCCAGCGACGGGTCGCCTCCGGCCATGGGAGCCCTCAAACCATAGGGGTCTTCGATGAGACCTCCTGCCCCAAGAAGGGGGACAAGACACCCGGGGTCCAGCATCAATACTGCGGGGCCACCGGCAAGAATGATAACTGCATCGTCACCGTCCACTTGGCGCTGGCCGACGGCCCCTTCCATTGTCTGCTCGACAGCGAGCTCTTCTTGCCCGAAGTTTGGAGCCAAGACCGAGGCCGGTGCCGCGGCGCGGGGATTCCGGAGGCTATGGTCTACCGGCCCAAGTGGCAGATCGCCCTGGAGTTGTATGACATCGCCCGCAGCAACGGGCTGGCCTTCTCCTGGGTCACATTCGATGAGGGCTACGGGGGTAAGCCAGGTTTCCTCCGCGGCTTGGTCGAGCGGGACCAACGGTTTTTGGGCGAGGTCCCCAGTTCGCTGACGGGTTGGATCGAGCCACCGTCGATCACGGATCGGCCCTACCGCAAAGGAGGGAAGGGCCGGTCGCGGAAGACCCCTCGACTGAGGTCGGACAGCCCTGCGGCGTTGAGCTTGAAAGACCATTTGCATTCGAGTCCCGCCATGATCGACCAACCTTGGCGGACTTACCACATCAAGGATACCGACAAGGGGCCGCTGGTCTGGGAGTGCAAGCGGGTCACGCTCGTGCTCAAGGATGAGAACGATTTGCCGGGGCTGAGGCTGGAATGGGTCGCGGCCCGCAACGTGTTGAATCGCGAGAAGATCAAGTACTTCCTGAGCGACGCGGCGGCGGAGTCGCCCACAGATCTCCTGCTCTTGGTCGGGTTCACGCGGTGGCATGTGGAACGCTGCTTTGAGGACACCAAGACAGAATTGGGCTTCGACCACTGGGAAGGTCGCAGCTATCTGGGATTGAAGCGACACCAGATCGTCAGCGCGGTAAGCTACCTGATGCTGGCGGAGGTCCGCGGGCAGCTTCGGGGAAAAAGGCGGGCCTGACGGTGTGCCAGGTCCGGACCGCAGCGGCTGCGTCGGTGGAGGGGTTGGGGTTGGGACAGTTGGCGGCGAAGCGGCTGGCCGGGCGAGCCGCTCGGTCGATCGAGCATGCGCAACGGCAGAACGCCAAAGCGCGTGAAAGCCACTGGCAAAGCGCCCTAGCAAGGCTCAAAGCGGTGGGAATACAGATGTCGCAAATCATTCACTGTAAATGGATAAAAGGCTAGCGTTGTAGTACTAAGACGCTCTGACCTGCACGTTTGACCCCGAACCCAAGACCGAAGGTCCGCTCCTCCCTGCCGGTCACCAAGGCTTGGCTGCGGCAACTGGTCCTGGCTTTGGAGCTCAGGACAGCGTCGTAACTGCCGTTTAACCAAAGACTCTATGTATCGCTGCGACGTGTTTCCAATACCTCCGGTGTGGCAGACGGGCCGGAC
>CAVRFS010000047.1:0-97132 GCA_963720335.1 uncultured Planctomycetota bacterium
ACGCACCCTGGCGGGGCTAACATGCTATTGTGTGATGGCTCCGTGCGATTCCTTAAAAACTCCGCGAGCTTCCCGACGGTCTGGGCCCTAGGCTCGTGCGCCGGGGGAGAGGTCGTCTCTTCAGACTCGTACTGATCCCGCGGCGAGGCCAAGCCCCTCCATCAGTCCAATTGGACCAACCTATGACCTTGCGACACTTCTTGCCAACGGTGATTGTTGCCGTCTCCACGACTTTGTTCGCGACCCAGGAGGCCATGGCATCCAAGCCGAACGTGGTGGTTATCTTGGCGGACGACCAGGGTTGGGGAGACCTGAGCATTCACGGCAACACCAACCTGAGCACACCGAATATCGATTCGCTCTCGCGTGACGGGGCCCTTTTCGAACGGTTTTATGTGTGCCCGGTTTGTTCACCCACGCGGGCCGAGTTTCTCACGGGGCGGTATCATCCGCGGGGTGGGGTGTGGAATGTGACAATCGGCGGTGAACGGCTCAACCTCGATGAGAAGACCATCGGAGATACCTTCAAGACCGCGGGCTATGCGGTGGGGGCGTTCGGCAAGTGGCACAACGGAACGCAATATCCCTATCACCCCAACGCCCGGGGTTTTGACGAGTTCTACGGATTCTGTTCGGGCCATTGGGGGGATTATTTCGACCCCCCGCTCGAGCAGAACGGCCGGCTCGTGCGCGGTCGCGGATTTATCAGCGACGACCTGACCGACCACGCATTGGCGTTCATCGAAGCCAATCGCGACCACAGTTTCTTTTGTTACCTGCCCTTCAACACGCCCCATTCGCCGATGCAGGTTCCCGACCGCTTCTTCGAGAAATTCAAAAATGCGAATCCTGCACATGCGCTATGCGGGTCCTGAGCCTGAGGACATCGACTTCACGCGGGCTGCGATGGCGATGTGCGAGAACATTGACTGGAACGTCGGGCGCGTGCTCAAGCGTCTCGACGAGTTGAAGCTGGCGGACAACACGATCGTGCTCTACTTCTGCGATAATGGCCCGAACAGTTGGCGCTGGAATGGCGGCATGAGGGGGCGGAAGGGCTCGACCGATGAAGGAGGGGTCCGCTCTCCTCTGCTCATGCGCTGGCCCGGCCACGTCAGGCCCGGAACGAAGGTCACGCAGATCGCCGGCGCGATCGACCTGCTGCCGACTCTTGCCGACCTGGCCGGGATTCCCGTTCGTCTCTTCCAAGCCACTCGACGGCGTAAGCGTCGCGCCGCTGTTGCGAGGAGATCCGAGCCCAGGTTGGCCGGACCGGCAGCTTTTTAGCCACTGGAACGGCAAGGTGAGCGTGCGCAGCCAGCAATATCGCCTCGACGCTTCCGGACGGCTTTATGACATGACGGTGGACCCTGGCCAAGAAAAAGACATCGCCAAAGACCGGCCGGAAATCGCCGCGCAGCTCAAGGAGGCCGTCGCTCGCTGGTCGCAAGAGCTGCTGCCAGGACTGATGAACGACAACCGCCCGTTCCCGGTGGGATATCGCGCCTTTCCCATCACATGGCTGCCGGCGCGCGACGGGGTGGCCCATGGTCACATCAAGCGGAGCTCGGGTGCTCCTAATTGCTCGTACTTTACGAACTGGACGAGCACGGACGACTCGATCACCTGGGACGTCGAGGTGATGACAGACGGCCGTTACCAGGCCGAGGTCTATTACACGGCTGCGGCCGAGGATTTGGGTGCCACGCTCGAATTGAGCTTGGGCGGCCGTCGAGTCGTGGCCAAGGTCAGCGAGCCCTTTGACCCGCCACTCCGCGGGGCGGAACATGACCGGGTCAAGCGGAACGGAGAATCGTATGTCAAGGATTTCAAGCCTCTGAAGCTGGGAATTCTCAACCTCAGCAAAGGCCGCGGCATGCTTACGATCCATGCGCGGGACGTTCCCGGTCGGCGCGTGATCGACTTGCGCACGGTTGCGCTCACGTTGATCGATTAGAGCGGTTCACCAATGCTTTGCGCACACGTTGAATGCAAGTCGATCGATACTAACCCGACTGCGCCAGCGAGGGGAGTGCCTCGGCTCGATCAAACGCGAATCACTCCCAACGGGACGCGGAGAGACGACGCGGGCCGAAGCCGAATCGGTCGGCGGCAGGCCCGGTTCCCTCGCTGGCGCGTCGGGTTGGTATGGCGTGCGTGCAACCCAAGCGTTAACCGCTCTAGGTTGGCCGAATGCTGGTCGACCAACGGTATGCCCGATTCGAGTGCGCCCGCGAGGGCGAGGAGCCAAAGATGCGTCTCAGATCGCTGGCGGTGGGGTGCTTCTTGGCTGTTGTGTTTGTGCCCATGGCGCTGGCGGCGGAACGTTCGGTCGCCCAACGGCCCAATATTGTCTACATCCTGGCAGACGATTTGGGCTATGGCGACGTACGGTGCTTCAATGCCCAAGGCAAAATCGCCACGCCCCATCTTGACCGGCTTGCCGCGGCGGGAGTGCGTTTCACCGACGCCCACTCGAGTTCGGCGGTCTGCACTCCTACGCGTGACGGAATCCTTACCGGGCGCTACAATTGGCGCTGGCGCTCAAGTCGGGAGTTCTGGACGGCTATTCAAACCGCCTGATCGAGCCCGGCCGGCTGACAGTGCCGGGATTTTTACGGCAGCACGGGTATCGGACGGCATGCGTCGGCAAATGGCACCTTGGTATGGATTGGGCACGCAAGGAGGGCGATCGGTCCAAGAAGATCGGTACCGGCTGGGAGGTAGACTATGGCGGCCCGATCAGCAATGGGCCACTGACGGTGGGATTTGACGATTATTTCGGGATCAGTGCGTCGCTCGATATGCCTCCTTATTTGTTCATCCGCCGCGATCGCGCGCTGGGGATTCCGACGGTTGAGAAGACCTTTGTGCGAAAAGGTCCCGCGGTGGCCGACTTCGAGGCGATCGACGTCTTGCCGGCGCTTGTCCGGACGGTGAGGTCGTTGATCGAGACGAATGCCGAGACAGCCCGAGGCGGCAAACCGTTTTTCCTCTACGTACCGCTTTCCGCGCCGCACGCGCCGATCTTACCCACTCCGGAGTGGCAGGGTAAGTCTGGGCTCAACGTCTACGCCGACTTTGTGATGCATGTTGACGCGGCGGTGGGGAAGATCTTGGCGTCGCTGGAGTCGAACGGATTGGCCGATGATACGCTGGTGATCTTTACGAGCGACAACGGCTGTTCACCTGTGGCGAAATATCCCGAGCTCCTTGCAAAGGGCCACGACCCGAGCGCGGGGTATCGCGGAACGAAGGCCGACATCTTTGAAGGAGGGCATCGCGTTCCTTTCATTATGCGATGGCCGGGGAAAGTCAAACCGGGGACTGTCAGTGATCAGGTCATCTGTCTGACCGACCTCTTCTCGACCTGTGCCGAGATCCTGGGCACGAGTCTCCCCGATACAGCGGCCGAGGATAGCGTAAGCCTCTTGCCGGCCTTGCTGGGGACCGCGAGCGCGGCGCTCCGTACGTCGATCGTGCACCATTCGGTCAATGGTTCCTTCGCGATCCGGCAAGGGACCTGGAAGCTGGTCCTTTGCCCTGACTCAGGAGGGTGGAGCGCTCCGAAGCCAGGAAGTGACGAAGCGAAAGGGCTGCCGGCCGTTCAACTTTACGACCTTTCGAAGGATTCAGCCGAGCGACACAACGTCCAGGCAGAGCATCCTGAAATTGTCGTGCGTTTGACGAAATTGTTAGAGCAGTTTGTCGCCGACGGCCGCAGCACGCCCGGCGCCGCGAGCGCAATGACGGCTCCCCGGTCGTGCTCCACAAAAACGGGTCAGGATCTAAATAACGGGGGCAACGAAGCCCAGGGCAAACATCACCGGCCATCGCGTAGCTCGCACGCTCGTTGGCCACGGCGCGGATCGGACTTACAGCCCAAGTTGTGTGACGGCAGGGATCGGTCTCGAGGCATTCGCCCCATCGGTTATTGTTAGCGGCTCCTGACCCGCTGACGCATTCTCTGGGAACGAGTCTTTAATTCGTCGGCGTGATTGTGCGTCAGGGCAACGGCTCCGCCTCATCCCGATCGGGCGTGTCGCCCTTAATGCTTGATCCCGCCGGTCTTGGGCACTATCAGCTTGTCGGCGCATATCCTGGCACCGATGGCGTACTCGATGACGTTTTGAGCGACCTTGATAGCCTTGACGACAGCCGGATTAATTTCAGCCAACTGCCGCCGCGCCGCCCGGATCTGCCCTGCCATGCCGAGTACCCACGCCCTCAACTCGTCCGTGTTGGGCACGATCTCGTGCCTGCGGTCGCTGGTCACGATCACGCCATAAAGCCGCCTTGATGCCCGTTTCTTCTTCCAGCAGGATGAAATAGACGCCGATCTGCGCCCGGTGGGAATCATGAACCCGCGTCGCCGATTTGCATTCCTCCGGGATCGGCATCCCGCCGTCATCGAAGACGCGGTCCGGGCGACCTGAGGGCCCGTATTTTGCTGAATAGAAAGTCTTTCCATCCAGATCGAGCGTCCGGCCCTGCGACAATCCCCGGCGGCTGCGCACGCCCCTTCCGCGGAGGACCATGGCCAAGCCGATGGCGAACAGCAGGATGAAGGCGAGTCGGGGCTCATCTTGAGAACGCCCAAAGCACGGCAAGCGCGGGTAGCAGCGCCACGATGATTAGGATTATGCCGACGGCGATGGAGCGCCCGCAGTGACCTCTACGTTCGCTTTCCGCACATGGTGGCCCGTGCCATCGTCACATAAGGCCTGGTTGACCGATTTGTGGCCGAGGGTGGACAATCTCCAGCTTTCGCCGCAAAATACGAAATCAGCGATCTCGCTCGCGGTCACGGTTTCAAACGGCTTTTTTCATCAGGCCATTATCCGACATCAACTCCCAAAGCGCAACCCGGCAGCTTGGAAATTGGACCTTGGCCGATTCCCTGTTAATGGCATGAGGTTTGCGTAAGATCAAATTGCATTATCTTTGACCAGCGTCCAGAAACCAGGAGCCGCACATGGCGACCAAAAAAGCATCCGGCGACCGTGAACTGATCGACACCGGTACCGACAAACGCTACGTCCGTCGCAACGACGACGGGACGTTCAAGGAGAGCGATGACGTCGGCCGCTCGCTCTCTCAGGACGTCAAGAAGCACGCGAAGACCGTGGTCAAGCCCGGCCGGGGTGACGAGGGTGACCAGAAACGCCGAAAGCCGAAGTGACCTTCCGACATCTACGTTTCCACCAGCGAACGCCGCTGGCCCTTAAGCCTGTTCATCTTGGTCATGAGAGGCATGGGTCAGGATTGTCATCAACGCCGTTCGTGAAGTCATCCGGCTGGCCGGCGTACACCCCGCGGCGGGAGCAGCCGACAGGGGTGTCATCTGCAGAAGGATTTGAGGAAATGCATACGTCGGGTGGTAACGAATTAGCAGAGGGCTACCTGAAAACTCAGTCGGACGACGTCATTATGAAACTCCAGACCTTGATGTATGTCGGTAATAATAAGCATCTTAACATTCCAAAAGTCCATCAGGATCTCAAGGCCTTGATGCACGACAAAGCGGAAGCGATTCGCGATGACGTCTCAGGTCCTTCTGGCCCAATAGCTGGGTAAGGGTCTAGCAACAGCCGAAAAACAGGGACTGAACCTGGGCGCCGAATTTTGACGCACGCTATGGAAAATGCTTCGTTCCTACGCCGACGATCCTCAAGACGAGGATTTTCGGCGCGCTTATCCCATCCGCTGCCCGATAAGCTTCTTGATCAACGCAATCTGCCCGGCGTGGTAAGCCATGTGCTGCACGGCGCCGCGGAGCATGTGATCGATGCGGTAGTTCTTCCCGACGACCGCCTCACTCAACCGCGATGAGTCCAAGCCCGAAACGGCCAGGAGCAAACGGGCATGTCGTGCGTCCAGCAACTTAAGGGCGCTCTCCCAGGCATCCGCTCCGGCGGAGTCGACTTTCGGGAAGTCTCCCTCATCGGGAGATTCGATAGCGGTCCCCTCTTCGATCCGGCGTACGACGACATTTTCCCACGCGGCGAGGTGCAAGACGATTTCCCGAATGCTATGACCGCCCGGGACAGGTTGCTTAGCGGCAGCTTCGGCGGTCACGCCATCGAGTATCTTTCGGAGCGGCGAACCGTGCCAGGCATCGCCGTCGTATCCGCGTTCAAGATCATCGATGATTCCGGCCAGTTCATTGTTTCTCATCGAGCGAGCCTCCCAACCCGTTCCTTGAACTGCTCTCCGCTGATCTTGGCACCCCAAGTCGACGGGATTTCAACCCGCCACGGCTCGTGCGCCACTACGCCAAGTACGAAGGGCAATGCGCCTATTGCTCGGACGGCGTCGTCATCATGAAAGGTGCGTCGCACTATCATCAGCGGGCGACCGCCGATCATGCAATCCCCTTGGCAAGGGGCGGCCCAAATTCATTCGACAACCTGGTGCTGGCCTGTTACGGCTGCAATGGCTGGAAGGGGAGCACGACGCCGCTGGAATTCTTCCGGGCATTGATCGTGATGACGGCGACGAGAAAATGAAGCCGCGAAAGGATAACGCTTCGTCCCCCTGAATGCAGCGAGCCAAGCGAGCACTTGTAGCGGCGAGGCGGATACGAATGCCGCCGAAGGCGGAGGGCAAAACGGTGCGGAGATCGTGAGGCGGCGGCAGGATGGTTTCGGTATCATCCGGCAAAGGAGTCGCCGATGTTTCGTATATCTTTCTTGCTCTGGCTGGTCGCTCTTGTCGCCGTTAACCTGACCGTGTTCAGATATTCCGAGGCCATCATCGATCTCAGCCCGAAGTTCGCCGGACCGATCGGGCTGATGCCCCTCTTCGACCTCTTCGCCGTGAGCCTCTATCTCGCCCTGACGAGGCGGTTCCGTTTCGCGCTGGTCCGGCGGCCGGTACGGAAGAACATCGCAGATTCGGCCGCGATGGTGAGCGGAGCGATTTTGGTCTTGGGCACCGCGTCGTGCCTTCTGTTCCACGAGGTCGTCTTGCAACTGCTGGACGTTCTTTATACGCCCCTTGACCAGTGGATTGGGGTGTCGAGTTCATCGTCCGAAACGCCAGGCTTCCTCATCGGGGCGTTGCTTGGAATGCTCATGTCGGGGCCGCCGATCCTCCTCACGTTCGTCCTCGGTTACATCCACAGCCGGTTCAGGTTTGAAATCACGCGGCGAGAGATCGAGTGACGGTTGCTCCGGCCTGAACAGCGCAACAAAAAACCCGCCGCGATTGCTCGCGGGCGCGTCTATGCGGAAACGTTGCGATTCAACCGCTACAGCTGCAAGGCTTCTTCGCCTTGATCGCCTGCTCAGACATGTATTCCTGATCACTTTGGACCTGGGCGTAGACGCGGCTCAACATCGACGGGTCGCGGTGGCCCATCATTCTTGCCAAGCTCACAACCTCCACGCCGTTCTTCGGCGCCTTCGTGGCAAAACCCTTTCTCAATGCCCCAAGGTGGTATTGCTTGCTGAGTTCAATCGCCCGCTTCTTGACGTCCTTCCGACGCCAGGCAAGCCGCTCTCGGTGTGCTGCCCGTGCTTCGACGAGCCGCTCTTTCGGCACATCCCACTTTCTGAATCGTGGGATCTCCTCGATGTCACCCGGCTTCATCAGCCGTTGGCCGAGTCTTGACCGTAGCCGCCGGATGGTGCAGTTGATGGCATCCTCCGTCCATGGCTTGCCCTCGGAGTTGAGGAGCAGAGGGCCTTCCGGGTGTTCGTTCACCAGCCGCTCCACAATCTCCGTCGGTCGCGGGTTCAGGTAGATGATTTGGTAATACTTCTTGCCCTTGGCCTCCTTGGGCGGGAAAACGATGCGGCTGCCATCGAAGAAACGGGCCTCGATCTTCCGGCTTCCCTGCGGCCTGGCACCCGTCACCCAATTGAATTCAATCAAGTCGCGGAAACACGGCTCATTGATAGCATCGAGGATGACGGCGTATTCATCTGGCGTGACGACTGATTCTCTGGCCTCGCGCGCCGGTTTCTTTGCCCGGCCGACCGGATTCCGCTCGATCAGTTCCTCGTCGAGCCCAGTTGAACGCGCGCTTGACCGCCGTGACGAAGTTGTTGCGGGTGTTGTTCGACCAGTCCGGCTTGGAGTCCATCGCCTGCGTCAAGTGGAACGGCTTCAAATCCGCAACCTTCAGCGGACGTGGTAGCACGCTGGCTAGGTGTTGAAGGAAGTCACAGTACCAATCGTAGGTGCGCGTGGCCTTGTGTTTCTGGGCCTATCCGAGGAAGGCGTCGAGGATTTGGAGGACTTGAGTGTCCGGGCCGGAGATGGACTTCCGTTCTCCAGGTTTTCGCCCCATCAATTCGTGATATTGGCGGAATGCCTTCGCTTTGTCGGCCCCAAGCTTATATTCTGTTTTGTTGATTTGTACGTACCACATATTCCGCTTGGGGCGGAAATATGGCTTCGCATAGTGCGGCAACTGCCACCTCCGGTGTCAGCCCGAGAAAGTTCTCGGACATATTCTCGGACGGAGGGGAAAGTTTGACAAGTGGTGTGACGTAAGTGGAAGCGGAGAAGTGGTTTAGATGATTGGAATATTGAAAGAACTCTGGATTGCAAACCAGGCGCTCGCCGGATCGCCAACTCGTCCGACTCCCTGGTTGTCACACCTCGGATCCGGTCTGAAATGTGGGGCGAGTACGAGGGAGACAAAGATCGCAACTCTTGGGCGTTTTACCGCCCAACTGCTCGCCCCGTTTGACGACTATTATCATACGAGCATGTATAGATTGCGAAATCGAGGCTTTACGACGTAGCCGGCAAGGCGAAGTCCGTGCCGCCAGGCAATGTTGGGAGACAGGTGTCGCGATACGGACCGCCCTCACGGGCGGCCTCCCGCACAGATCCGTACGTGAAGAATTACCTCATACGGCTCCTCGCTCGGGTCAGACGCGCTCGCTACAGAAAAAGGGCTAACCGTGGTTCCATCGCCAACACCACCCGTCGATTCCGGCACTGTTTCCGGGACGTGGTCAACGATCGGAACCGTCCCCTCGCGCGATCTCCTTCGCTCCATGAGTTCCGCTGCCGCCCACGGGCCGGCTTTGTTCGCCCGCTTCGCAGGTACTATGAGATCGTCCGACTCCTCACAGACGTGCACACCGGACGTACGGCCAAACGCCTACTCCGGCCGTCCCTTGCAGCCAACGCTGTTGGGAGTCTGTGAGGTCTCCCGGTTCTCGCGCATGGAGTTTCCACGCATGCTCAGGGTCTTAGACTCCGCGGCGTTGGCGGCCGGCTCGCGTTCAGCGCCGTCTGCCATGTTGCCTTCTCCCTCATCATACGGGGTCGGCACGCCGGATGAGGCGATTTCGGAGCTCAATGGCTGGCCTGCGTGTGCCCCTGTCAACGCCTCACCCGCAGCCTCGCGGCCGCTGGCGCATGACCCGGGGTCAAGGTGGTTCGCTAAACCTTTCTTGTGCGGCTCTTGCATCCGCTACTCCATGCCGGTTTATCCCGGCGCTTTCATGGCGTCCACGGAATCCGATCGTCGACATGGGAAGTCGAAAACAAAAAACAAAGTCTGAAACCGCGAAGCGACCTGGTCGTCCGCGGCGGGATGCGGAAGACCCTCTCGTATGCCTCGCCGTGATCGGGATGGATCGCGATCGCTGCAGGAAAGCGCACTCTCCGATCCTGTTCGACGATCGTAGGGAGATGGTCGCGAGCGATTGTGGTTGTGGAGCCGGCGGGTTGCCGGCTCCGCATCTCCTTTCGCCCTACGTTTTAACCCTGGATCATCGAGAGATCTCAGAGCGAATTCAGGAAGGCGATCAGGTCGGCTTGTTGCGACGCGCTGAGGTTGGCGAAATTGTTACGAGCGGCCTGGCCTTGGCCGGCGTGGGCGAGGATCGCCTGGGAGAGTGTACTCGCCCGGCCGTCGTGGAGGAAACTCGTGATGACGCGGACGCCCCAGAGGGGTGCCGTCCTCATCTCCGTTTGCCCGGCTCCCGCCTGTGCGATGCCGTCTCCCAGCGCACCCATGTCGTGTAGCAGGAAGTCGGAGAACGGGAAGAACGCGACCTGGTTTAGCTGGGGGATCGAGTTCGGTCCGGTCTTTAACGCCGGGAGGTGGCAGTTGGCACAACCGATCGCCGCAAACGTTACGGCCCCGCGCTTGGCCGGGGCGGTCAAGGCCAGTTGCGGCGGAGGCGCGAGCAACGTCATGAACTCGGTGAATTGTGTGAGGTCGTCATTGTCCGGCTCGTTTGGGTTGCTCGAAGCTGGGTTGGCTGCAAGCAGGGCGCAGTTCGCAAGGTAACCTTGGGTCGGATCCTGGGGGCAGTTCTCGTCCGGTACCAAAGGCGTGGTGATGCCCATCTCGTTCAAGTAGGCATCGCCGGCGAAACCGAATAGCGTGCCGTGCTGGCACTTCCAGCCGAACCGGCCCACGAACTGCTGTGGGGCCTGCCCGTCGGCGAAGACGTCGCTGACCACGTTGACACGACCCGCGGTCTCGGGCGTGAGTTTCTGCTCGAGATCGGCAATGTCCTGGAAGGTTGAATTGGGTACGGCGCCAACCAACCCGAGGCCGAACAGCGGAGTGGTCCGCCGCTGGGCGACGATCGTCGCCGGACCGCCAGGGATGGCCGGGGGCTGCGGGACGATTTCTCCGACGAAGTTCACGCCGTTGAAGAGGCCGATCCCCTGAGAGTGGATGAGCGAACCACCGTACTGAGTGAGCGGATCGAAGACGCCGTTTGTGATCGTCCCGTATCGCGTCTCAAGCGTGGTACTCCCACCACCAACGGCAGGCGTGATGTGGCAGGCCGCACAGGAGTTGTTGTTGAAGACCGGCCCCAAGCCGTCGGCGATCGTCTCGACCGACGTGAAATTTTGCTGGCCGGCGACGAACTCTGCCTGTAACGTTGTCGAGAGCCCGGAGAACGGATCACCGAAGGTGGGGCTTTTGCCGGACCCCAGGGCAAACACGACGAACACGAGTACGGCCACCCCGACGAGGGCGGCGGAAATCGGTTTGCGCATCTCATCATTCTCAGAATCGCATTCATGAGCTGCAGTCCTTGTTCGGTAGATGGGGCGATGCTCGATCCCGTTTTGCGCGTCGGTGAACGAGCTATTCGACAGGTGAATGCCGCAGAGGAAGCAGGAGCCTATAGGAGCCCCCAAGCAAGAGGCTCAACGGACATTCGGCGTCGAAGCGGGCGCAAATCTTTGAAGACCAATTAATGCGTTCCGAGAACGCAGTCCCCCGCGTGCTGCCGAAGTAGCACCGAGAGTGCCGATGCGTCTCGGTGCCGGCGGGCTGGGTCATCGGCCAGGCAAGCTGTAATGCAGTCGTCGAGGGAGGTAGTCACGCTGACATTATGGCGGCGCACCGATTTCACGTCGTCGCCCTTGGCAGGCAACTCTCCCGTGAGGGCCTCATAGAGGGCGACACCCAGAGAATAAACGTCAGAACGTGCGTCGACGGGTCGCTCGATTGGGCGGCCTTCCCGGATCGCTTGCAAAGCATCTCTGTGTTCGGGCGACATGTAACCGGGCGTCCCGCCGAAAACATAGGGTCTTTGGCGGCCGCGGCCGAACGGCTCTCCTGCCAGGTGGAAATCCAGGAGCATCGGCTGCCCGTTGGCTGCCATGAGCACGTTGGATGGCTTGATGTCGAGGTGGACGAGGTTTCGCTCATGAGCGTAGTGAAGAGCGTCGGCAAGGCAAGCGCCGATCCAGCACACGGCTTGAACGTAGGAGCCTGGCGCGGACGCGGGCTGGACGATTCTGTCGGGCGGCCCGGCCGGTCGGGCTTGCACCTGGGCTCGATCCAAGGCATCGAGCACCGTTTGCGCTGTGCGCTTTGCGGGTGAAGTTGGTCGCATCAAGGCGAAGAGCCGCGACAGAACCGCGCCGCCGTGATACGGCATGCACAGTGAGCGCAACCCGCAATCCGGGTGGTTGTGGACCGAGTAAAGCGGGACGATGTGAGGATGCTGCAAGTGCGCAGGGTCAGATACTCGAGGGCATCCCACGGCGTGAATTTCAAAACGACATGGCGTTCGGCCAACGACATCTGGCTCGCCAGAAAGACGCGGCTCAGCCGCCCGCTGCCGAGCTTGGCGAGGAGACGGAAGTCGTCGATGACCTCACCGGCCCGGGGAAATCGTGGGGCCGGCCGGTGCGACAGGATGCGATGGCAATCGAAGAGTACTTCGAGCTGAGGCCGCCACTGCGCGAATCGCTCGAGCACGTGCTCTGTCGGCACATCGAGGCCGTATTCGGAGCGGAGATTGACTTCCTCGTAGATCAGCTCTGCGGCGGCTTCGGGATGTTCGCGTAGGCCGGGAAACCGGTCGAGATAAGCCTCGGGCAGGATGTGCTCTCCCTGCGCCAGCGCTCGATCATTTCCTCGGCCAGCACCGCCACCAGCGCAAGGGCGGCATCTGGCGTCAAGGAGCCAAGATCGGTCGCGTGGTCTGAAGACGATTTCACGACGGAGCGCCTCTCGCTGCGTGAGTTGACCCCGATTGCGCGAAAGCGACGTTGCCGGCGAGAGTGCGGAGAATCCGCCGGACACTGTCACGATGCAGGCCGGTACGCGCGGCAGTCTCGGCGAGAGAATGGCCCTCTCGGCGCAGGTAGAGCACCGGGCGGTGCTCGAGAGGGCAGCTCGCCAGCAACCGATTCCACAGATCGTCGGCCTGAACCGTCTCGCTCGGGCGCGGCTGCGACGAGACCAGCTCGCCTGGCCGTTCGTCCTCGCCGAGGGACTCTTCACGCGACGCGTTTTGATACTTGCGAGACCGGTCGATCAATCGGTTGCGCGTGGCGACAAAGAGAAAACCCCGCAACTGATCGGCGTCAGCAAAACGCCAGCCTCGTTCGCGAAAGCCGCGCAGCAGGTCGACCCAAACTGACTGGAGGATATCGGCGGGATCGAACATGTGCCGGAGCCGCCCCCGCAACTGCCGCCGGATTGCCTTGCGCAGATAGGGCTCGAATTCGACAAAGACCCGCTCGGCGGCGGCCGCGTCGCCGTCGCATAGCCGATCGAGCAGCTCGTCGAGCGGTAGCGTCATGGCGTCAGTTTTCGAAGCTAAATGATTTATAAGATATCCCGCACGATACGGCCCTGTCGCCTGCACTGGATTTGGTGGCTGCAGGCGACGGTTTGGCTGTCAAGTCGCCATGCCGCTCAACTTGACGAGTGGTTCTACTTCTCAATACGGAATCCGAATAGCCGGTCCGACAATGATAAAATCGCCTTTCGTTCGCCCCAGTCACTCATCGCCTGCGGGTGCGCAGCAGATACTTGCCATCCAGCAGCTCTCGAGTAAAGGGTGCACGACGCACCCGAACCCTCGACGGGCGGTCGCAAGCCGTTGGTGTCAGACAGGCTCTTCGTCTCATCCTAGGAGCCAGTCGAACCCTCAGCGAGCGTTTGCGGGCCTTGAGTTTCAGATGGGATCTTCGTCTCATCCATTGCCCGGTCCATGACATCGACCGATCTCTTTCAGCTTCGCCAAGTGAGCTATTGTCTCATTCTGAGCTGGGACGGGGAAGGGTGGGCGAGACGATCAGCGACCTCGGCGGGAGGACTCCCAATTCGGCGCTGTATGAACCGCACACATGGATTGGCGTGTTGAATCAGGTGTTGGCTGAGGCGACGACAATCGCAGCATTTTTCACGGATCCCCGCAGGCCCCCGCCACAGGCGCCCATTCCACGACACGCTGTCAACGGCGCACGACCGGATTGAGATGAAAATCGATGACGAGCGGGAGATGGTCGGAGGCGTCGTGCGCCAGCCGCGAGTGGACGATGCGGGCATGGCGAATTCAACCGGGCCGCGGACGAACGCCTTGTCGAGCGAGGCCAGTGGCCAATATGCCGGAAACGAGCGAAACCGCGATCGCGGGTTCGTGATCTGCGTGAAGCCGTGGTGGGCAAACGGCTTTCTCGCCAGGGTGTTGAGCCAGTCGTTGAAATCGCCGACGATCAAGGTCGGCAAGTGGGCCGACTCGCGAAAAAGGGCGTGATCGAGCAAGTGCCGGACTTGCCAGTGCCGCTCGCGCTCGGCCAGACCCAGGTGCCAGTGCACCAGATGCATCGGCCCCTCCGGCGTCTCGACCACCACGATCTGAGCGCCGCGCGGCTTTCGTTTCCGGAGGCGGAGCGAGATCTGGTGACAGATCGGAACGGCCAGCGGGAGAGCACCAGGTTGCCGTAGCCTCCCGTCTTGAACCGCACGTTGAGCTGATAGAGATGGGCCACCGCGTCCATCGCCTCACTCAGCCGCCTGGGCTGGTCATCGTGCCGCGTTCGCGCCACATTGCGGTCGACTTCCTGCAGGCAGACCAGGTCGGGTTGCTCGTCAGCGATGACCTGGACGATGCGCTCCAGGCGATAGCGGCGATCGCGACCACCAATTCCCTTATGAATGTTATAGCTCAGAATTCGCATGATCACCGTTCGGACGACTGAGCCACCGTTTTTGTGTTTTTTTTCGGCTGGTGCCAGGCCACGTGCTTGTCGAGCAGTTCCCCCACGCCGTCGACCGCAGCGTGGGTTGCCTTGCCATCGTCGTCGCGCTCGATCAACGAGTCGAGCGCCGTCGAGGGGTAGAGCACGGTCGGGATCACGGCTCGCCGCACTCGGCGGATTCCCCACACGACCAGCAGGTGATGGATCCCTCGGTAAGCGAACCAGTAGCCGATCAGGTTGGGACCGGGCAAGAAGCACAGCAGCGCGGCAAAGGGGGCAATCGATACATTGAACGAACAGCCAGACCAAATGACGTACCCATTGCTGGCCAAGGTAGCCTTGCCAGAGGGCGCGGACCTCGTCGCCGGGCCGGGCCGCGGGATGGTGCAGATCGATCGATTGGGCCCTCCACAGCCTCGCCAGCATCGCTTCGTCCGGATGTACCCACGTATGAAGCCAATCCCAGGCTCGCCGCATCCAGCGCATCGCGGCGGAATGCGGATGTTTCCAGGCCGAGTTAAACTTGTGGAGATTGGCCTGAAACCAGCCGCGCACACCCCGTCGCGGCGGATCGACTGAGTCGGCCGTTTCGCCCCAATCCAATGGTCCGTCCGACGGATCCGAGTAAAAGAAGAATCGCTCATGATCGATCAATAAGAGGTAAATCTTCACGTCGCGCCCTGAAAACCGAGTCCGGTGGAAGTGCCGGACGAACCATTCCATTGTAACGCCCAGCGTGCGGATTGATCAGGGTTTGTCCGGCGCGGAGATTCCTTCTTTTCCACGCTATCCGATAGCTCTTCCTCGATTTGCTTCAAGCCACCGTGGATATCCTTTTCCAGCACCTCGGTTCCGATCTTGAGCCTGCTGCCGACATCGTGTACATCCTGAACCTCCGGGTTGATTGAAGCGAGGAAAGCATAGGCCAGGATCACCAAGGCAATTGGGACGCAGGAGGTGAGCATCCGCCGCAGAATTGGTTTCATTCGGTCCCAATGGGCAAACAGGTAATAGACCGTGTACGGCGGAAACAGGAAGGCGAGTCCCTGGAACGGCCCCTCCTTGAATGGCCGGACGAAGAAGGCAATCAAATCGGTCCAGAACCGGCCGTAATTCACCAGTACGACCACGACCGCCCCGGCGTGCACCAGTCCGCGGCTCGACGTCACGATGGCGAACAAGACCATCACGAGGAACGGGACCGAGATGATATAGGCCCAACTGTCGATGAAGCGGAGAATCTTGAGAATGCCCGTGACCCCGCCGCGCCACTGCGCGTAGAGCCAGCTCGCGGGCCGGTCACCTCCGCGGCCGAACAACGAGAACCGTCCGCCACGGTCACCCACGACTTGATATCCGCGACGGTCCTTCTTGAAGTCGTCGATCTCGCGATTCTTCCGCAATTCGTCGGGCGAAGCATCGATCGCCCCGGCCAACTCCGCTTTGTCGACGATCAGCTCGAACTCGGTATCGTGCTCGACCCGATGCAATGGCGTGGCTTGGTGGTGATGGGCCGCCGCGACTTTATGGTGAGCCTCGGGCGGTGGCTCGGGCGGACTGAGCCGGAACGGCTCCGCGGACACGTGCGCTCTGGCCTCCCCGGCCACGTGAGCGTGTTTGGCGTGGTCCCCGTGGGTTTGGGGAATCCTCATCACGTGTCCGCAGTTTTTGCACCGCCCGCGCTTACCTTGCGCACTCTCATCCACCTGAAAACGCTTGCCGCAGTTTTCGCACGTGAAGATGAGCAGCATGAATTCTTGATCCGTTCCCTTACTCTCAGAGAGTTTGCGTTAGCGACCGAAGTAATGATGAGACAAACGCCAACCACGATAGAGACAAGCGCCAGCCATTAAGGGTAGATTGATGACTCCGGCAATAGTCGCCTTCCTCCGCTCGCGGTCGCCGAGCGGTTCTTCGGAGAGGAAGACCTTGAGCAATAGGTAGAACACGTAGAACTGGAGCGGAAAAAAGAGCAGACCGAAGATGGCACCCTTGAACGCTCGCTCGGCATTCTTGTCCCGGGTCGTCGGTTCCGGCTCGAAATCATCGGCTTCTTGATCCTGGTCCTGATCTCCATCCTCATCCAGATCCTCCCACCGGGGAGTCGGCTCGTCTTGACTGGTCTCGTACCGGATCTCTTTGGGGCCGAGGGCGGCTGTCGCTGGCCAGGCCGGTGTGCTGGCTCAATAACGTGCGGGCGGCCTCCGCATCCTGGTCGCCGACCTGAAGCTTGATGCGTCCGATCGCGTTGCCGAGTGCCCAATCCATGTTGACGGTTTCCTCATCGGCGAGGAATGCTTGGACCCCTGAGGCTTCCAGGTAGTTCTTCGCCAGGTTGGCTTCGACCGGGTCACCGAACGTGGCCACGGTCATCAAAAAGTCACTCATCGCCGGATACTCCTGCTCCGCTGTGGAAATCCCGTTCGACGGGCTGCTTTCCAAGCCTGGTATACGATCACGACGATCCCACCGAAAACGGCGATCAGCGAGACGATCCACTGAAGGACCAAGAGCAAAATGTTCAAGGGGAACGGGTTCCAAGAAGTGGTCCGTACAAGAGAAGCGGCACCACATCGCAGATCAGAATCTACACTCGTTGGAGGCCGGAACCAAGTGAAATCCCGTTCTTCTGGAGGTTGTATTCGAAGGGTCAAACTCGGCCGGGGGGAAGCCATTGCGCGCGGCGGCCCTCCGGCTACAACTTTCTTCATTATCTTGGGTTTGCCGCCGACCTCGTCGTTGGCAATGGATTGACAAGAACTGCCAACAGCCTTAAGATAGGGGGAAAGGAGGCGCCCCCTATGGAAACCATGAACATCGCTTTGCCCGAGTCGATGAAACACTTCGTGCAGGAACGTGTTTCCGAAGGCGGGTACAGCAGCGTCAGCGAATATGTCAGGGAGCTGATACGCATCGACCAGAAACGCAAGGTCGAGGAGCGGATCGACGCCCTCCTCCTCGAAGGGCTGGATTCCGGCGAACCCATCGCGGTCACCAAGGAATATTGGGAGGAGAAGAAACGCAAGCTGACCGAACGGCTCGGCAAGGCGACCAGCCAGCAATGACGCCGCAAGTCCGCGTCCTTCCTGCCGCCGACCGCGACATCGACGGCCAGGCTGGTTACCTCATGCAGGAAGCCAGCCTGGAAACGGCCCTGCGTTTCTACGATGCCACCGCCGCTACTTTCCAAACACTCGTCCGCGTGCCGGGCATGGGCGAGCAGCGGGAATCCGCCAACCCTCGCCTCACCGGACTCCGCGTCTGGCGGATCGACGCATTTCCCAATCACCTCATCTTCTACCGGCCCATCGAAGGTGGGATCGAAATCGTCCGTGTCGTGCACGGCGCACGCGACATCGACGCCCTGCTCGAATCCGAACCCATCCAGTAAGGGGTAGCCGCCCGAACGCAAGCGACGGGGACGAAGCCAGCGACGACCTCGCCCCCGCCCAGACCAAGCTTGATCCTCCGAAACGGAAGGTGTTTTCAAAAGCTTGACCCCATGCATTGGACCAGATTCCACACAATGCCTGCGAACCGGCGCCAGAAGGAACTTTGGTGACTGTCGTCAGCCTCGTTGTCGCCGCCGTTCTCGTCGCCATCATCCAACGAGTTTCCGCGAGGATGAGGGCCGACTGCGCCAACTGAACCCCCGCCGCCACCAGCTCGTGCACGCGGGAAAGAGCGGACCGGTGATAAGAACGAGGCTCTGCTTCCGGCTTCATTGCCTTGATTCGTGTGTGACTTGATCCATTCGGAATGGCTGGTCAGCCCCCGCCTTGGCAGCGTTCTGAGGATGTCGGCAATCGTCCCACTCCCCTGCGGTTGCGGGATGCCGGGGCGTCTCATTGGCTTCTTCTCGGTCACCAGCAAGACCAGGCGGACAGACGATCGCGAACCAGCTTGGTCCGCGATCGACCCCACGTCATCACCGCTGAATTCGTGATTTCCCAGCCTGATGACGATCCGTGGCTGGTCGATGGAACCTGAACCTGGATACGAAAAAGGGATACTCCGGAAGTGGGGAACGGTTACCGGCGGAGTGAGGTTGTTGAGTGGCGCACCATGGATGTCCCTCTCTGCGAAAAGCGAAGTGTTCTTGCCGTACAACAGAAGGTCGCTTGCGTGCCCTTCGCTTTATCTATACAACGTATATCCCTCAAACGCAAAATACTGCCGTAAGGACGACGGACTCGCGATCGTCATAAGCCATACGAGCCACAATTGCTCCCGATTTAGCAGAATTGTAAAGCATATTAGGGAATTATGGCGGATCGGCGTTGATTGTGTGCGCTCTCGTTCCCGCATTTGCAGGACTGGGCCGTACGGGAATCCACGCCGCCGCAGACTCCCGGTTGGCTCTCAATCAAGCGAATTATTGAAAGCTAATACCACGGCCTCTGGCCGTGAGACCCGTAGAGCTTCGAGCGATCCGGCGTGCTTTCCCCATTCTGGTAAAGGCTTGGGAATGCTCTTGCATGACAGCGGATAAGCCTGGTCTCGTGATCAATAGAGAAGCCTTTGCCGAAGTCTGGGAGAAAGCCCAGACCGCTTCAACTCCGCCCCCAACGGGGGCAACCTCACGTAGACGGCCCCCTCGGGGGGGCCTTCCTAATACCACGTCCTCTGGGCGTGGTTGATTATTTCGCAGGTTCCTCGTGGAGAATCAGCCCGGCGGAGTGGTGGACGGCGGTGGTATCGGGATCGATCCGGCTGGAAACGAAGGCGGCCTGAAACAGCCGGGCCAGGGTCAGCACCTGGTCGAGATCCTTCTTGACGTCGGCGACCGATCGCTTCTGGCGGGCGGCGATGTTCTGGATGAGGATGTCGCGGTGCCCGTCGGCCATGCCGTTCACGGCGTCCAGGTCGATGCAGAGGAACGTCTCGGCTTCTGGGAAAGCCGTAGCCCGAAATTGGTCGAAGCGCTGGCCGGTCTTGGAGTTGGATGAGCCCTCGAGGTAACGCGCGATCGAGTCGGCCAAGTTGCTCACGACCAGTCGGTCGCCGGCGCGGTCGACGGCGTAGGCGAAGGGGATCGGCGTATCCAGAGTGGCCACGGCTGAGCCTGCGACCATGCGACCGATGATCCGGGATCGGCCCTGGGCCCGCTTGTCGTCCAGGGCCGTCAGCGCCAAGATGGTCCGCAAGGCGTTATCGACGGCGGCCGCCGTCGTGACTCGAGCAGGCTCCTGCACTTTCTCGGCATCGCCGAGGCTGAGGACCAACACGGGCGAGATTGGCCAGGCCCGACGGGCGGCTTGTCCGGGTCGTAGCGGTTCGACCACTGTCTCTGACGGAGAATCGAGATAACCGAAGACGCCCGGTCCCAGCCGGGGTAAGATCTTGCTCCGCAAGTCTTGGCCCAAGAACAAGCCGGTCAGGACCGTCTCGATGTTGATCAGCTTGGGCTGGTCTTCGTCGGGAACGATCAAGTCCAGGGCATCGCGCAAGGCCAGGGCATCGACGTGGACGGAGGCGACAGCCAAGGCGGTGGGAGGAACGCGCCTGAGCGCGGGGTTGAACGTGCGGCCGGTCACGGGTCAAGCGGAGAATCCAGGGGTCGAGCTTGGATGAGTCGAGCATTTCAACCGCGTGGAGCACTATCTTACGGTCGTTCCAGAGGAAGGCGGCCCCGGCGTAGTTGACCGCGGCGAGGTAGCGCTCGATCATGGCCTTGAGCCGGGCATCGGTGGGCTTACTCGGCCGAGGCGCGGCCGCGAGCAGCCGCTCGACCTGGCGGGGATCGACGAACAGCCGGACCATTGCCCGTTCGGGCAGCCGTTTCTGAACCGACTTGAATTTCGGTAGGTCACCGAGCCCGGCATGGGTGGGTGAGCTCTCCGAGCTGGTCGATGGTCGTCCCTTTCGGTCGATGACGGCCTGGATCAAGGTCTCGGAGTTGGACAGGGCGAAGGTGCCATCGGGATAGGCGACGTACCATTCCGGCGGCCGGCTCGCGGCGTCGGCGAACTCGCGGACGTGGTAGATCGTGCCGCTCCGCTCGTGCTCGGCGACTTTGCTCAGCTCGCCGCTGTCCTGCTGCGTGGTGTTGATCGCGTGGATCACCCGCTGCAAGAGCGCCTGATTGCGCACCTGGAGCAACACGAGTCCGCGGGCCTCCTTCTCCTTGGCCCGATCGGATGGGAGTCGCAGAGCCAGGACCACCGCGTCGCCCAGGAGCTCGTCGCGCAGCTCGGTCAGGTTGGCCCCAAGGATTCTCTCGATCATGGCGCGCGACTGCTCGAACCGCTTGTGCTTTTCCGAGTTGAGCCAGGCCTGCACCGCCGGCAGCCGCCGCAGGTCCGCTGCGAGCCGCGTTTGGCTAAACGCGAGGGCCTGGTCGCGCAAGCCCTCGACGGTCACGACCACGGCCACGTCGGGCGGCACCACTCGCAACAGGGCATCGGCCGGTCGCGCCCCGGGTTCGTCCGCCACGGTCTGACCCGTGGTGAACCAAAGCGACAGCCAGAGAGCGGCCCACAGGGTCGAGGCGGGTTTGAGTTCCATCAGGCTCCCTTCGCGGCGGCCGGGACCGGGCTCGCCTCGGGCTTGGCCTTGACCAGTGGCGGGCCAAGCAAGAACCCAAAGGCGTCGCGGGCTGTTGACGACAGGGGTCCGACGCTGGAGGCGAGGCCGTCGCCCACCTGGCGCAACAGTGCCGATGCCGCGGTCGAGTCGGGCGCGGCCGGCACGTAAGACAGCACGGAGAACGAGCCGGAGCCGTCATCGACGGACGCCGGCTCCGGCATTGTAGCGGCATCAAGCACGTGCAGGCTGATCCGCGCGGCCGGTTCGGACGCCGAGCGGGCCAGGTCCCAGGTTGCGGCGGTCGCATCGGCCAGCGCCGCGTTGAGTGCCCGCGTGTCGCCCACAACCGGACTATGATTGACAGCCACGGTCGTCTGTCGATGAGGCTGCCGGCCGTCGATCGCCGGTCGTACGAAAACGAGTGCGAGGGCTGCCGCCGCGGCGGTCGCCAGCGGCAGGCCGATCCGCCAGACCGGTCGCGCGCTGCGCATTCCCGAGCCCCGCCGAGTCGTCGCCGGGCTCTGAGCCGCGGCCAGGATCCGATCCGCCAGATCGACCGGCGCGGCGGGGTGCGTACTCCAGACAGCAAGTGCCCGGTGCAAGAGCTGATACCGCGCCGCCAACTGTTGGCAAGCCGGGCAATGGGTCGCGTGGTCCCGCAAGCTCCGCTCGAGATGGCTCGTGCTTACGGTTACAGCCGGGCCTGGTCGACTCGCGTCCAGCAGCTCGTTCCACCCGCGTTCAAACTCGCGACAAGTCATCAAGTAGGTCCTTTGCAGGGCCGGCTGTGCCGGTCAGACACGCCTTGGCCAGTCTCGGCCGGCACAGTCGGCCCGACTTCAGCATTGCACTCCGCGGCGGCTCAGGTATTCGGCCAACTGGGCTCGGGCGCGATGGAGCCAAGTTTTGACGGTGCCGACCGGCCGGGAAACGGCGCGGGCGATTTCGTCATACGACAGATTCTGTTCATGGTACAAGGCGAAGACCAGTCGATATTCGGGCCGGAGCCCCTTCAAGGCCCGTTCGAGCTCGCCGGCCAGGTCGTCAGGATCGGCAGGTCCGGATCGGGGGTCGACGCAATCTTCATCTGGCTCAACCGAAGTCAGGGGGGGCCGTCGTCCCCGACGGACCAGTGCCGTCCGGCAACGATTGGCGGCGATCTCTAACAACCAAGGGCGGATCGGCCGCGAGGCGTCGAACCCCGCCATCGCCCGCAGCGCGCGAATGAACGTTTCCTGCGTGACGTCTTCGGCGTCCTGCTGGTGATTCATCATTCGGTAACACAGGCCGAAGACCACCCCCTGGTATCGTTCGATCAGCAGGCGAGGCGCCTGCTGATCACCAGACCGGAGCGACTCGACCAGTGCGGGGTCGTCCATCGGCATCTCGCGGCACCATCTGCCCGTCCCGCCCTCCCGACGGCCGCCGGCAGGTCGGTCACTCTGATCATACCCCAGCCCGACGGCCGTTTGTTTCAGGATTCGTTCGAGCCGAACCAAAACCGGTCGCTCCCTTGATGATGGAACAAAATACGATGCGGTGGCAAGGGGCGTCGGTCGCCGTCTGATCGATCGGGTGCATGCACGCATTCTTGGGGTCGGAGTGGAATCGCGACTTGAGCGACCTCGTCGGTTCGGCTAAATTGACGGGCGCTGGGATCTGGCACAGCGCCTCCCCTGGGACCAGAACGAAACGCCGGCCGTCAAGCCGGCGTGATCGAAGGCCTTCCCTCCCGGCCTCAATGCCGGGAGCGGATGGAAACGATTGAAACATGCTTGATCACGAACCGGTCGATCAAGGCCCTCTCTCCCAACCTCAACGCCGGGAGCGGATGGAAACGATTGCAACGGAATCGCTTCCAGACCTGGTGCTCCGGCTTCCCCGAGTCAAACCGAGGGACCACGCGAGTAGAGCGGTCTTGTCGGCACTCTGTGGGGCGGTCTCGCGGATTGCCACCAGCGATCTCGAGGCCAGGCAGGGCGAGCCCGAGGGCATTCACCGCCTGCGTACTTCGACCCGCCGCTTGCGCAGTGAGCTGCGCGTTTCGAGGCCTGGTCGATCCGCGGTGGCGTGAGCCGCTCGAGCGGGAGCTGAAATGGCTCGGTAGCCTGCTCGGCGGCGTGCGCGACGTCGACGTCCTCCTGGCTCGGCTGCGAAAGGCCGCGTCGACGCAGCATGAAAACGACGCGAAAGCGTTATCGCCGCTGTTCGGATCGCTTCAGGCGCGGCACGCGGCGGCTGCCATGGATTTGCAAGACGGTTTGCGGAGCGAGCGTTATCACGCCCTGAAAGATACGCTCAAGCAAGCGATCGAGCGGCCTATGCTACTGGATGCGGCCCGGGAAACCTGCCGCAACGTGCTTCCGCCCTTGGCCATCGCCGCCTGGCACAAGCTGAAGAAGGGCGCGCGGGACTTGCGGCCATCCGATCCCGATGAGGAATTCCACGAGGTGCGCAAACGTGCGAAGCGCGCCCGATACACGGCCGAGTTGATCGCGCCGATACTACATCGTCGGTCCAGCCGCTCCGCCACCCGCTTCATTCGCCTGACAACCCGGGTTCAGACTTTACTGGGCGAGCACCAAGACGCCACGCTCGCCGGCCAGGCGATCGAAAGCCAGCTCGCCGAACACACCGATGATCCCAGCTTCGTCGAGGCCGCCGGTCGCCTGCTCGATACCCAGAAAAACGCCGCCCGGACTGCCCGGGCCGAGTTTTTCAACGTCTGGGAGAAGCTCGACCGCAAGACGTCGCGACGCTGGATGAAAACCGAGTCCAAAGCCCATGCCAAGGCCAAGTAAGTCGCGGGTGGAAGCCCGAGGTGTCTCCCTTTGATCGACCCAATCGAGCGCGCCAACGCCGCCCTTGGCCTTCACCCGGACCACGACAGCCACGTCGCCGTCAAGGACCCTGTCTGCGGCATGACCGTCGTCCCTGAAACGGCGGCCGGTTCGGTTGATCATGACGGCCGGACTTACTACTTCTGCAGCCGCCATTGCGTCGAGAAGTTTCGCGCCGATCCGGCGCGGTTCTTAGCCGACCGTCGTGGCGGGGGCGCGGGCCATGCCGGCCACGGTGAGGTATCCCACCCGCCGGCCGCCGGAACGCTCTACACCTGTCCCATGGATCCCCAGGTCATCAGCGATCACCCCGGCGCCTGCCCGATCTGCGGCATGGCCCTCGAGCCGTTGACGGTCTCGGCGGCGGATGCCGACGTCGATCCGGAATTGGTGGATATGAGCCGGCGATTCTGGATCAGCCTCGCCCTCACGGTTCCCCTGCTCTTGCTGTCGATGGCGGAAATGGTCCCCGGGCTGGTTCTGCCTCGTTTCCTGTCCGGGCCGGCATTGATCTGGGTCCAGCTTGCGCTAGCGACCCCCGTGGTGATCTGGGGCGGCCTGCCATTCTTCCGGCGCGGCTGGGCCTCGCTGGTCAATCGGCGGCTCAATATGTTCACGCTGATCGCACTCGGGACCGGCACGGCCTATGCCTTCAGCGTCGTGGTGGCGCTTTTTCCTTCGGTCTTCCCCGCCTCGTTCCGCGATCATCACGGCGAAATCGCAGTTTATTTCGAGCCCGCCGCGGCGATCGTCACTCTGGTCCTTTTGGGACAGGTCCTTGAGTTGCGGGCTCGCCGCCAGACAGGCAGTCGCGATTCGAGCGCCTGCTCGGGCTCGCCCCCAAGACCGCGAGGCGGCTGGGAGCCGATGGTCACGAAGAGGAGATCCCCCTCGACCGAGTCATCGCCGGCGATCGGGTCCGGGTTCGCCCGGGGGAGAAACTCCCGGTTGACGGAGTCGTCGTCGAAGGGGAAAGCGCGGTCGACGAATCGATGATCAGCGGTGAACCGATCCCGGTGGCAGCGAAGGCCGGGCGACCGGGTGATCGGTGGCACGGTCAACGGCACCGGCGGCCTGGTTGTGCAGGCCGAGCACGTCGGGGCCGATACGGTTCTCGCACAGATCGTCCGCATGGTGAACCAGGCGCGGCGGACCCGCGCCCGATTCAGCGGCTGGCGGATCAGGTCTCGGCGTACTTCGTGCCGAGCGTCGTTTTGATCGCCGTTGTGACGTTTATCGCATGGGTTTTCGTTGGCCCGGAACCGCGCATGGCGCATGGGCTGGTCAGCGCCGTGGCTGTCTTGATCATCGCTTGCCCTTGTGCGCTGGGACTGGCTACGCCGATGTCGATCATGGTCGGCACCGGACGCGGGGCCGCCGCGGGCGTGTTGGTCAAGAACGCCGAGGCGCTCGAGATCCTCGAGCGGGTCGATACCTTGGTCGTCGACAAGACGGGTACGCTCACCGAGGGCAAGCCGCGGCTGGTGTCGATTGTACCCGCGTTCGGTTTCGATGAATCCGAGCTGCTCCGCCTGGCCGCCAGCCTCGAGCAGGCGAGCGAGCATCCGCTCGCTGCGGCCACGGTCAGGGCGGCCCTGGAAAAGGCGCTCAATCTCTCCTCGGTCCAGGCATTCCAGTCCCGCACCGGCCGGGGCGCCCTCGGCCAGGTTGACGGTCGAAACGTGGCGATCGGCAATCACGCCTTGCTCCAAGAGCTGGCGGTCGCGCCGGGCACCTTGGAGTCACAGGCTGACGACCTGCGGCGCGACGGCCAGACCGTGGTCTTTGTTGTGATCGACCGCCGCCCGGCGGGCCTGCTCGGCATCGCCGATCCAGTCAAGGAATCCGCGATCGACGCCTTGAGCGACCTGCGACGCGAGGGCATCCGCCTGATCATGCTCACCGGCGACACCCGCGCGACGGCGGAAGCTGTATCCCGGCGGCTCGGCCTGGATGAAGTCCGAGCCGAGGTGCTCCCCGATCAGAAGGCCCAGGCAATCGAGCGACTCCAGGCTGAGGGCCGCATCGTGGCCATGGCCGGCGACGGCATCAACGACGCGCCGGCTGCTCGCTCAGGCCCAGGTGGGCATCGCCATGGGCACCGGCACCGATGTCGCCATGGAAAGTGCCGGCATCACGCTCTTGAAAGGCGACTTGCGGGGAATCGTCCGCGCCCGACGCCTCAGCCGCGCCACCATGACCAACATCCGCCAGAACCTCGCCTTCGCCTTCCTCTACAACGCCCTGGGCGTGCCAATCGCGGCAGGCGTCCTTTATCCCGCGTTCGGAATCTTGCTGAGCCCGATGATCGCCAGCCTGGCCATGACCTTGAGCTCGGTCTCCGTGATCGTGAACGCGCTGCGGCTGAGAAATCTGAAGCTCTAGTTCTACTGTATCTTTCAGGTTCTAAGCTGGTTCTTCAATGGTGGTAAGATGTTACGCGAACGATAATTGTAAAACCTTGCTTGTTCGTTGCGCTGCAACCAACGGGTGCTGCGGCGACGAAGCGAAGCCGGAAGGTTCGTTTGCAAGTAAGCGTCGATCAGTCCGCTGATCAATTGTCGTAGTTGCGGAATCGTCAGAGCCGGGGTCTTTTTTTTTCCCCTCCCGCGTCTCCTTGTTCAGGAACCACGCGGCCAGCAACGAGAGGGTTTGGTGATGATGCCAGGCGATCCAGGTTCTCACCTGATAGTCCGCCAAACCGGCTTCTCCTTTGGCTCGGCGGAAGCATTCTTCGTTGCCGTTCACCAGGGTAGTAACGGTTGCTGTTCTGCAGCCTGCGCGTAGTGGTACATTGCCTGGTGGTCTACCATCGGCCATTCGAGATATCCGTTTGCGGCGCAATTGGCTACTGTTATCGGCATCTGAGTTTTGCGCGTACTACCACCCAGTTTGCGCAATACGTTTTGCAACGAACGGCGAGATTTGTCCCTCGGATGGTTTAGCGCATAGCCCTTCCTTCGATCTTGGCTGGCGTTCGAGTCGCTTCCGTGATTTCCCGGTCTTTCGACCTTGCGTCACACCAGCGCTTGCAACGTCAACCCTCACGTGTGTCGCACGATTCCAAACCACTCACACTCGTCGCGTCGCTTCTCTCATGCCGAGGTTGCCGACGGCAACAGTGAAGGCGACGGTTGACCTTCGAACGAGTTCCCAACGCATTCCTTCATGTAACCATACACCGACCGGCCCTGTCCAGCACAGGTTGCAATCGTTGTCCAAACGTGTTCGCTCCAACGCCGGCCGGTTTCGCTTCGTGTACCCTGCGTGATATGCCGATCAATCACGACGAATCGAATCGCTTGCTCCGCACTATTGTTGGTCGGATCCACTTCCGGCGTCGTCACAAACGTGAAGAACGCCGCGCCGTGCTTGCGAAATCGCTTGGCCATGTTTTCCGCATGCCGGGTCGTCGGCACGTCCGTCATGCCCGCGTCCAGCACCACGTCGCGGGCTGCTTTCAGTTGCCGCTCAAATGCAGTGGCCGACAGGTCCTCACGCCGATGGATCACCTCGAACAACTGCTTCAACGCTCGCCGCAATCGCTCGCCGTAGGCCTTCGTCGCCACGTCCGGCAGCGTCGTTAAAAATTTCACGTCGCGGATCAAGTGCGCTAAACAAAACTGAATACGAATGTCGCACTCACGCATATATCTCCGGTACGCCGAGAAATAATCGCAACCGATCGTGCCCTCGAAATCTCGACCCAACAATTCCATTAACACGTCGGCGCTGCGATGCGGGTCGATCTTGAAAATCGTGTACAAGTCCGCCCGCAAACACCACGTCCACCATAACTCCTTGTTGCACTTGTGGCCCGTTTCATCGATGTTCAACACCGTCTCGGCGGGCAGCATGCGGAGCAATTCGTCATAGGGGCCATCGACTGCCGCGCTGACTTTGTTGATCGTGTTGGCCAACGTGCTTCGCGCGAGCGTGACGCCAACACAATCGCGGAGAAACGTCCGGATCGTTGAATAGGATGCGTGACAACCACCCTTCATGAACGCGATCAGCACCGTGAGGTGCGGGCCAACCAAGCCGCCGCGTTCGATTCGCAGTGGCAGCGGCGCCCAGCAGGGCTTTCGACAGTGTTCGCACCAGTACTCGGGGCACGTGTGCTGTTCGATGGTCAATGGCGTCCCTTCGATATCGATCTGTTGGACGACGCGAGGATACGTTTGGTTGAGCCGCAACCTGCCCCCGCAGCAGGGACAGGCATCGAGCTGATGAGTGACAAATGCAGTGACTTGCTCGGGCGGGAAGGGTTCGCGTGCATGCTTGTCGTGGCCGGGTTGGCCGCCAATGGAACGCTTTTGGCCGTCGTGAGTCTCGGGCGGCTTCGGCTTAACGATGTCCGAAGAGGGCGGTTTCGACGACGTCGCGGAATTCTTCTTGGCAGCCGCCAATTGCTCGCGCACACGCGCCAATTCCGCTTCGAGCGTCGCCACCTTGGACGAAAGCACTTGGCACTGCGGACATATTTCGGATGTTGGTTTCATTGCCAATGTGTAACCAACTCAAGCCGAAAATGCTAGATTGCCCCGTGAACGCTTACCATTCTTCGATGCGATGCGCCGCCGTGGCCACCCGGGCCAATTCCGACAGCTTCACGTCAGCGGTCGCGTTCGACAAATAATAATCAATCTTGTATGTGTTATCGGGTTGACGTTTTCGAGTTATAAACAGTACTTCGTCAGGTCCTGTGCCACCTGTGTCGGTCCGCGCCTGCACCCGACACTTCACCGCTTCGATCACCAGCGGTCCCTTCTCCCCATCCCGCACATCGATTTTGGTCCAAGCGTCTTCGGGAAGCATCGAGCACCACTTATCCACTCGTATGAAAGGATTCTTGGGATGCCGACCTCGTCCCGAGTACACCGGCGCGGGTGCCTCGATGTCACGGATCAGCGTGTTCGAGGGGACCGCAAGCAGATATCGTTCGCCAAGGGTACGCAAATCCAGCCGAAAAGCACTGGGACGCCCCATCTCGTCGTCGCCCGCGATCCAACTGTGCGGCAGGTCCCCTCCGCACTCTTTCAACATCTCCAATGCCAGTTGATGGCGAGTCTGAAATCGGATCGTCTTGGGTATCCCGGCTTCCGCGCGATGCGCCTTGTCTTTCGCCCAATCTTCAGGAAGATAGAGACGTACATTGACAATTGCATGTTCAATACTTGTCACGTAACCCATATAGACACCGACTTGACAGTTCTCAACTTTGCCCAGTCGGCCGCACCATTGCCTGCCGACGCCCACCGACTTGGTTCCTTTCTTAGCAAATGCCGAGGGGTCGAACACAATCACGCCATCGGCTTCGCCCAGCTCCTGGCCGACCTGGCTTGCCAGAGTGGCGAGCAACGGCTGATGATCCCATGGCACGTAACCAATGAACTTCTGAATCCCCTGCCGCTCTTGATCATGCAGGTACGCGATCCCCTCGCTTGTCTTGCGTCTCAGTCCAGACACCAAGCCGCTCATGTACTCAAGCGGCATGCTGTTTCTGTTCGGGCTCGAGAAGGCTGCCGACAAAAGGCAAAACGAACTGATTCAGTCGAGGCAACAAATCCTTGAGCAGCTCGGGAGACACCTCGGCTTGATCCATCATCTCATCCAACCGCGCTTCAAATCGCCGTTCCACGACATACTCCCTTCGTGTGAATCTCCGTGACGGAAGCTAATATCGCAAAAACGGTTAGGTACAGTCAACCTCCGGATACAGTAGAACTAGGAAAAGAGGATTTCACCACAGAGACACAGAGGCATTCCGCGGGCTACTTGGGATTGGGCCGCTGATTGGGGCCAGCGACCTGGATCCGTAATTCCGCAAGGAAGCGATCCGGCGTGATGCCTCGCTCACGCAAATAGTCGGCCGCCTGCCCGGTCCCACCCAGCAGTCCCAAGAGTAGGTGTTCCGTCCCGACGTAGTTCTGCCCTAGTCCGCGAGCATGTTCTCTTGCCCGACTAAGCAAACCCTGCGTTTCCGGGGCCAGGGTTGGAGCGCCCTGGGACTGCCCTGGCGTGTGGGCATTAGCTAAGGCCGTGACCACCATCGTATCGCGTTCCAAATCCAGCCCGAGGTTCCCCAGGATCACTCGCGCCCCGCACCGCCCGCGGAGGGTCGCCACGCCCAACAATACGTGTTCCGGAGTGATGTCGTGAAAGCGCCGCGCGACCCCGTGCTTCCTGGCAGCGACCAGCGCATTGACGGACTGATCGGTGAATCCCCGAAGAGAGAAGCAGAGCGCGAACCGAATCGAGTCGAGGAAGCGCAGCACGGTTATCCCCCCATGATGTCATTTCTGATCTCTAACCCAGCCTTCCCGACACCGATTCGCTGCCGGACGGCGGATCGGACCGAGCCGGCCCGAGTCACGGCCCGTCGCCCTCGGCGTGCTTCTGATTCAACCGGTCCAGCTCGGCGATGCTGATCGCGTACTGGCTGGACCGCCGATTGCCGTAATCCTTGACCCAGCAGAAGTGCGCCATCGCGGGATCCTCAAGGCCTCTTTGCAGTGCGTCGAGCCCCAGGACGCATCGTACCTCGGTCATCTTGCCGTTGGCGGTGGCGGCGACCAGGAGCTTGGCCTCGTCGATCTCGTTACGGAGATACCTGATGATCGGATAAGGCCAGGCCGAGGTGTCGCAACGGGTCGCGGCCTCGTCGAGGAACGTCCGGGCCTGGGCGCTCTGCCCGGCGCGGTGCGCGGCAAAGTGACCCAGGAGGACGGCGTATATCGACAAATCCCCCCGCCAGCCCTGGAGGTCCAGCGCCGATTTGGCCCCATCGGCCGCCCCATCGCGGTGCGCCAAGAAAATGGCGACGCCGCGGTCATAGTGGAAATCGGGTTCCTTGGAATTCAGTCGGATGGCCTGATCGAAGTCGGCGATCGCCTTGTCAAACTCCGTCTTGTCGCGCCAGGCGAGCCCGCGGTTGTTGTAAGCCCAGGCGAATTTCGGATCGAGGCGAATCGCCTCGTTGTAATCGGCGATCGCCTTGTCGTATTCCAGCCTGCTTCGCCATGCGCAACCGCGGTAATTGTAAGCCTGGGCAGATTTCGGATCGAGCCGGATGGCCGTGTTGAAGTCGGCGAGAGCCCGGTCATAGTCCTTCTTGCTGGTCCAGAAGTTGCCGCGGACGTTGTAGGCATAGGAGAACTTCGGATCGAGCCGGATGGATTGATCCATGTCGGCGATCGCCTTGTCCCATTCCTGTTTGTCGAACCAAACCTGGCTGCGGCTACAGTAGGCGAGAGCGTTTTGCGGGTTGACCCGGATGGCATGGCTGAGGTCGACGATGGCCGCGTCGTATTCCTTCTTACCGTACCATGCATTTCCCATGGCGGTGTAGACGCCGACAAGTCGAGGATCGAGTGCGAGGGCTCGCCTGAAGTCGATGATGGCTTTGTCGAATTGTTCGCGGAGGTACCAGATGTCGGCGCGGCAGTAGTAGGCGAAACCGTATTCCCGATCGAGCGAGATGGTGCGCTCGAAGTCGGCAAACGCCTTGTCGTTCTCCTTCCGACCTTGCCAGGTGAGGCCGCGGCCGGCGAAGAAAGTCGCCTCCGTCGAATTGAGCCGGATCGCCTCGGTGTAATCTGTCATCGCTCTGTCGAATTCCTCCTTGCCGAACCAGGCGTTGCCGCGACTGGCGTGAGCAGAAGCTTGTTCGGGCTTGATCCGGATGACCTCGGTGAAATCGGCGATCGCGTGGTCGTACTCCTTCTTGGCGTACCAGGCATCACCTCGCCGGCGGAACGAATCGAAGTCCTGAGGCTCCCGTTTCACGACCTCGCTGAAGTCGGCGATGGCCTTGTCGTACTCCTTCTTGACGTACCAGGCCATCCCGCGAGCGCGGTAGTCCGGCCCTGGGCGTACCGCCGACTGATCCCGATGGCCTCGGTGTAGTCCGCGATGGCCTTGTCGTACTTGCCCACGGCGGCCCAAGTGCTGCCACGTGTGAAGTACGCGAATTCATCATTGGGATTGAGCCGAAGGGCAACGTTGAAATCGAGGATGGCTCGGTCAGTCTTACCCTCACTGAGCCAGCAGCGACCGCGTTCGAAGCTGGCGGAGGCGTTATTCGGATCAAGCCGAATGGCCTCGTTGAAGTCGGCGATCGCGTCGTCGGACTTGCCCAGTTTGGCCCAGACTCTGCCACGGTCTACGTACGCTCGCTCCGACGTGGGATCGCGGATGACGACGTTGAGATCGAGAATGGCTCTGTCATACTCACCCTTAGCGACCCAGGCGCGACTGCGGCCGTAGTGGGCGGAGGCGTCTTTCGGCTCTAGCCGGATCGCCTCGGTGTAATCGGCGATTGCCCTGTCGTAATCCAACTGGGTAAGTCGCATTTCTCCTCGGCCTTCGTAGGCCAAGGCGTCCCGTGGGTTGAGCTGGATGGCCTCGTCATAGTCGTCGACGGCTCGCTCGAATTCATCCTTATCACGCAGGACTGTGGCCCGCATGACGTACCAGAACCCATCCTTCGGATTGGTGCGAACCTCTGTGGTGAAGAAGTCGATCGCCTGGTCGACGGGGATGAATTGGGCGGCCGCCCCCCAGCCGCTGGGGCCGTCCCCTTCGGCCTTGAGCCAGAGCCGCTCCCCCGCACGATTGTGCTTGACGCGGTAAATGTGGATCTCCTGGTGCCGCTCCGCGGGACGTCCCTGTTGTCTATGGTTTTGAGGGGAGAGATCTTGGACTTCCACACCACCCGCTCGCCGACCCAGTCCTGGTCGGCCTTGACCTGTCCGTGCAGTGTTGCCGGGGCCGTCAAGCGGAGCCCGAGCCCTACTGCCAACCCGATGATCGCCGCTCTGGCGACGGTTCCGCCGCGTCCGGTCGATCGCCGGGCCGATCCTGTCTCAAGCCAAGACATGTCATAATGCCTCCGCCTGAATTCCCCGGACGGTTCCTCCGAGAATCCATCAGGCCTGCTCTCCACGATATACGAGCAAGTGCGTGGATAATCCAGATCCGAGTCCGCCGACGTATCCGCGGCAGCCTCGCAAGCGTTGCCTCACGCCACCGCCAATGATCTGGGCTTGCCGGATCGCTCAGTTTGGTCTTCAAAGTCACGGGGTCCGCAGTTTTGAAATGCAAAGCCAGGCCGGTTCATTGTGCGGTCATGTTATCGCCTCGGATGGCTCGCTTGCTTCAGATCTCGAATTCCGCTACCTTGAGCAAGGAGGTTTGCCCCATGACTGGCCTCGTGACAAATGCTGAACGAAGCTATCACTTCGACGTCCGCCAATTTCACCGCATGATAGCCGCCGGCATCTTTGACGACCAGAAGGTTGAGCTGGTTGCCGGAAAGATCTATGCAATGACCGACCTGCCACCGCACACCTTTGCCGTGGAGACTCTGCACGAAGCACTTCGTGCGATGCTACCTCGCGATCACTGGACCATCCGCGAGGAGAAGCCGATTCTCGATCGGCGCTATTGGGCGCCCAAGCCGGACATTGCGGTCCTTCGGGGGATCAACACCAACTACGCCGCACGGCAGGCGCGGCCTCGCGACGTCGCCCTGCTGGCTGAGGTCTCGGACACAACCTACCGCCGCGATCGCGGGCGAAAATGGCGCCGGTATGCCGCGGCAGGCATTCCCATCTACATGATTGTCCGTCTCAAGGGCCCTGACACTTTCATCGAGGTCTGGACGGGACCAACCGGGCGGGGCGGCGCGGCCCGCTACGCGGATGTGATCCGCTACAGCGCACGGGCCGGCGAGTCGGTTCCCATCGAGCTAGACGGCAGCGAGCATGGCCAGGTTGCTGTGGCTGATCTGGTCGCTCGGCAGGCTTAAACACGCTCCAGTTCGAGAACCGGCGTTTCTCCCGCCGACACGAATCTTCGTCCAATGGTCGCTCTGCTAACTGCGAAAAAATCCGTTAACGCCGCACCTACGAAGCGAGTGGTCTCAGCGGCTATACCAGGCCACGAGTTTTTCCAGCTCGCCACGCTCGGCCAGGGTACGCAGCAAATACTGAATGTGGGGGAAGCCCAACATCGGGTTACCCCCGAAATGATCGTCAACGAGCTGAATCGCTTGCTGCACCGCTTCCACCGGAGACAGGTCAGCAAAAGCTCGCCTCAGCCACAAGATCATCGGCAGCGTGAGGACGAGCGATTCAAGGCCGGCCCAGAAGCGGCAAGTCGAAGTTGGGCGGCCCGCAAAATTGCAGCGAATTCAGTTTGACCACATAATAACGTTCCAAAGTCTCATCCATTTCCGGCAGCATCCCGCTGCATCGTTCGACTTCCTCGAAGCTGGTTTCCGGCAGGAATTCGTTGACGCGAGGCACGCGGACCACGGCCCCTGACGAAGCGCCAGCCGGCGAGCACTCTGCCCAACCGTCTCCGAATGCCTGAGGCCCGGTACACGTCGCGATCCCTGCGCGCAAAAATGGCCAGCAGGACGCGGAACAGGACCCCGCCGAGCAGCCGGTCGGGCGGCGGCAGGTCCACGGCTTCGCGGGGCACTTCCGTTTCCACGGCGCGTGCGCACCGCCTGCAAATACTTACTCAACCGGTTGCCTTGCAGGCTGTCGAACTGCGTCTGGCCGCAAACGCGAGCCACGGCCAAGCATTTGCGCAGCCGCCGTTCCAGACGATCGCTGCGGTCTTGCACGATCTCCACCAGCACCTCGACGAAACGGCACACATCCGGCCACGAAAGCTGCTGACCGGCTTGCAGCAAGGGAGGCGGCGCACTGTCCGCCGACCTGCCTACGTGCTGCTCCAACAAGCGCGACAGGTGCACCAGGTCTTTTTCAGCGTCGGCCACCGGGCGACCCCGATTTGCCGCGGCCGACGGGCAAGAGAAACGCATGCCGACGCGCCAGTGATTGCCTGCTGGTATGAGGACAAAGGGAAACAAACGGCATACGAACGGTTTGACGTCGGCGCCGAAACGCTCTTGAAGCCGGCAGCGGTTGCCGGTCGTCAAGAAGACGCAACCCCCATCAGGCCGATGTCTCAGCTTCCATTTTTTGGAGCCCCGACCCACGGGCGCGAACCACGGCTTGGGAGCAACCTCAGGATCGTTCGCCAGATCCAGCGCTTCGATGCGACGCTTCTCTTCGTCGGTGATCACCGCCTCGATCCGGCAGCAATCGCCGCAGCTATGACAATCCCAGTTTTGCACCACGGGCAAATTTCGTAATGGAATCGACATGGATGCATATCGCCTATCAGCCCGTGGTAGAAGTCCTCGGCGACACGCTTGCCTTAATGACACGCCGAGAACGCGGAGTTTGGTCGTTGCACGACACGGATGAGTATATTCTGGCACTCCGCCAAGGAAGTTACAAGGCATTGCGGCATATCAATCATTCCATGTCCCAGGTCGGGCTTAGCGTTCGGGTGGATCTTTCTGGCATAATGTCCTCGACTCGATTTGGGACGGTAAGCACGATATCACGGCTGCCAGACAATGTCACGACAATACGTCAGAGGCTCGACTAACCCTCGCAATGGCATGGGTGCATGCCATTTCAGGGTTAGGATTGGCTAAACGGAGTGGCACGTCCGCTACTGCCTAGAACTCCGCATCAGATTCATGATCGCGGCCCTGACATCCGGTGCCAGTCGGTGCCCAGCTTCTGACCGACTCGCGTAATTCCTCCTGCTCCCGGCCTATTTCCGGCCGGCTGCCGAGGCGCGATTCCATAACCGCAATTTGGACAAAGACTTGAGGAAACAGGGCTGCGGGTGCAATTCCCGCCGCCTCCATTTCATGTGTTGTAAGTCATTATATTGAAAATACTTGCGTCTACGATGGACGCGGGTAAGTAACCCGCCGCCCTTGAGAACCTTAAGATGCCAATGCTGGTCGTAAGCGGCTCATTACAAATAATGTGAGTCGATATTCTCAGAACGCCGCTGATTCGACCACCGTCCCAATTCGCGGGCATCGCGACCGAACTCCCGGCCAATATCCGACGACGGCCGATTCTTAACGCCGATGAAGCCGAAGAGCGCTCGGTTTCTCAGACTAGCTCGACAAGTGCCCGGTTCGATAAGGGCCTACCTTCCGCCAGCTTGGAGTCGCACTGCCGAGGAACCTCCATTCCGGCGGCGGGATCGGTTAGCCGGCCCGAGTTGGGTATTGTGTCCCCGGAACATCTGCCGTCGTCAATACCCCGGTGGCCCGCTGGGCCTTGATCGCCCGTGGGACGGCCTATTCCAACCGTTTCCCTGTACCCAGCGGCTGCGGCCTTCCCCATATACACGCAAGGTCGGCGACCACATTGGACTTTTCGAGGCCTGCTCAACGTTCACTGGCTGTTACGGCCTGTCGGCTCGCCGAGTCGCGTATCGCGACCCGTCTGTCTCGAAGGCTCCGACAGATTCGTTTCCTTCCCGCGTCGCTTCGATAGCTACCGGCTGGAGCGACCCAGTTTGCCGGGTGTGGAGTTGCACCCCCTGAAGATCAACACCTTTCTTCCACGTGCGCACACAATGCGTGTCGTTCCATGGGCTGCCGCTTGATGATAGCCAAATTCCACCGCCTATAAGAGTGTCAACGGTCTGACAGTGGACATCGTTTGCAGTTGCTGGCTTGTTGCCACTCGGTGTGATAATCAATATAACCTCTGACCGACCAATCCGGCGGCGTGGAGTTCTTTACTATGAATCATACTGTCCCGCGGACCGGTGAAACCGACGGCCATTCGCGAGTTCGTCGGCTCATTTGGATGTGCGACCTACCATCGCCCTGTTCGTGCTCGTTGTATTCCTGCCGGTTTTTCTGAGCGGAGGGCGGTTTTTCTGGATCAAGGATTTTATGACGTTCTGCCTGGGCTATCCTCTGGTGGCCGGGTCGGCCGCCTTGATTTTCGGGCTCGTGTGGGGACAGGTCGGGTCGTCGTTCGGAATCGGGCGGCTGTTCCGTCAGCGCAGATGCTTCCAGCCGGTTCTTTGTCGGATTTGGGATCACCCTTTATTTCTCGGTCTTCTGGACGCTCATCTACTACGATCTTTATTTCCAATTTGGAACGGTACATATTAACTATAATGCCGACGAAGACTTACTCCTTGATTACCTCTTCGTCACCGTGGCGCCCTCGGTGATTCTCATACTGGCGGTGCCGGCTGCACTTCGCGCGTTCTTCAGTGGGTTCGGCGGCTCGCCCTGCGCCCTGGGCGCTTTGCGGGTGTGGCTGGCAGAACTCATGCCCCTCCTCCTGGGTGTTCTGGTCGCTTCGCTCTTGATCACCGCCACGAGTTTCGCAGTCCACTGGCTTCACGCAAGGGTGTTTCCCCGCGACGACGAGGGCACGCCGACGGCACTGGTTTTGTTCGCGTTCATCGTTATGTACGTCATTTTATTATCCGCCGTGGCCTACCGGAGGGTTAACCCTCCATTCGCGATCCTCACGCTGATGCTCTTCGCGACGTCGCTGGCCTATCTGCCAGAATTTGTGATCAGCGAGGTGAATTACTTGACTATCGACCGTAGCGAGGGGATGACTCACATCTATCTGCTTGATATAGCCCTACTGACCTTGGTCGGGCTTGCGCCGGCCGCGATCGCGCTCTTGCGGCGTTCCTCGCATGGCGGCCGGGCGACTTCAGTGCAACTTATGCTTCCCATCGCCTGGATTTGCATTTGCTTGATCATGATCTATTATGTTATCCAAAATAGACACCTTGTCACGACCTGTTCGTCGCTTTGCCGGATTTTGCTCTGGATGATCGCCGCCGGCTGGCTGGTCATGGTGAATTGCGACCCCTTCAAGCACAGGTTCCCGTACATGGAGCGCTACTACCCAGGCGGCGGACTTGGTCCGATCAAGCTCCGCGATGTCGTCAGGGCCGAGTATTTTGCACATGGGCAAGAAGCGGCGGAATTTGATGGCGACCCGCTTCGGGACGGGACGAGCGAGCACAGCTTGCACGCTCACCGCGAGAGCGGACTGCTAAACGACTGCATGGTTTTGGAAGAGTGTGGCGGACTTTCGTGGGAAAACGCCCCCGTTCTGGCGCGGATGGCGGGCCCGCGTTCAAGCCGAAACTCGCGGTGGTTGCCGTGAGTGGGGGCGCGATGCGGTCTGCTTACTGGACGTCGGTGGTCCTGGAGCGGATCGCTGACATGATCCCCGAGTTCGGCTCGCACGTGCGTATCATCGCCGGGGCCTCCGGCGGGATGCTTGGGGCCGCGTACTTCGTCGATTGGCTGAAGGACCAGGGGGAGCAGTCTTGGCGGCGCATGCCCAAACCGCCGACCGAGACAATCCCGGTCGACAGCCTTCAGTCCGTCGGCGCGAGACATCGCACTCCGCGAGATCTTTCAAGCCTTCTTGCCACGGGCGCGGTCATCGACCGGTTCCGGAAAAGATTCGCAAAACCCGAAGCCGACCGGGGAATCATCCTGGAAAACGACTGGTCGGCGATCACGTTCCCGTTCCAGGCCCTGCGACCGGCCGAAGCCGCGGGACAGATTCCCTCGCTGATCCTTTCGCCGATGATCGTGCGAGGACGGACGAAGGCTCTTGATAAGCAACTTGGACCTCATGCAGCTCACGAAAGCGAGGGGAACCACGATCACCGAGTCGGGGGTCAGCAGTGAGCCGTGCGACTACTCGCTGACGGCCCTGGAGTTCTATCGGCTCTTTCCGGAGGCCACAAACTTCCGGCTGTCGACGGCCGTCCGGATGAGTGCGTCGTTTCCGTTTGTCTCGCCTGCGGTCAACCTGCCCACCGACCCACCGCGCAGAATCGTCGACGCGGGCTATTATGACAATTACGGCATCCAGGTCGCGACCGCCTGGATCGCCAAAAACGTCGGGTGGCTGGCCGAAAACACTTCGGGGGTGACACTGATCCAGATCCGCGAATGCCCTCAGCTACGAAGACCGCCTTGAGGTCTCTGACGCCCCGGTCGGTACTGCGGCCACACTTGCACGCGGCCTGCAGTTCCTGACGAGTCCGCTCGAGGCGGTCAGCAGGGCACGCACGGCGGCCAACTCGTTTCGCAACGACAAGGATGTTCAAGACCTGAGCGAAGCGCTTTTCGTACCTCATCAAAGACCGGTATGAGTTGCCTCGCACGTTCTTCACGACAGTTTCGTTCGAAAACTCCGCAAGCGTTCGCGTCGGGCCGCTCAACGCTGATTTCTGGCCGGGCGATTCCTTGGAGAGCGAAGGCTCTGCCGCTAGTGAAAAGCGGGTCGTTCAATCGTCCGGCAACGTCGCCTTGAACTGGTATCTCAGCGAGGAAGAACGGCAAGGACTGAAGACCTCGATACCGAATGCGCCGTGGTCGGGCACTCGCTGGGATGACCACCAACAGCGTTATGATCGGATCGCGCTGCTCCGGGAGGAAAGTGGACGAGTGCACGGCGAGTGGCGGGCCCAGTTGCTCTAGGAGCTAGAACGAGCGCGGAATTATGAACGGTTGGTCGAGTTGAAACGATGGTGGGATCCGCATCCCATCCCCAAAAAACAAGCCGTCGATCAACGGCGGCCGACCGAGACCGAACAATGCCAGTCGACTTGAACGTCCGATGGATTCACGGCTCTCCGAAGTGTGCAACCTGTACAGATCCGGCGATTCAGGTTTATCAGTTCGATCAGAATACATTCATACTCCGCCAGAGTAAATGTTCGGAGCCGGGCACCGGCGAAGCCGGGCCCCTCGTACGAGGCTCCGTTCATGTATCTTCTCGTAGGTAACGATAGGGCACTGCTGCTCGACACCGGTGCCAGCCGTTCTCCCGCGCGATTTCCGATCGGCAAGACTGTTCATGGTATTCTCATCAACTGGCTCCAGGGCGCGGCACCGCCAAGTGCTTCCGCTCGTGGTCTGTCACTCCCACAGCCACGGCGACCACATTGCCGGCGACCTTCAATTCGCGACCGAGCTGAATACGACCGTCGTCGCCACGCGGGCGGTCGATGTCCAGAAGTTCTTCGGGTTCACAAACTGGCCTCTTCAGGCGGTGACGGTTGAGCTGGGCGGCCGAATTCTTGACGCGATCCCGATCCCCGGCCACGAAGCCGCCCAACATTGCGCTTTACGACCGCAACACCAAGCTTCTCTTGACCGGCGACTCGCTCTACCCGGGCCTGCTCATCGTCCGCGACTGGCCGGCCTATCGAATGAGCATGATGCGCCTGAAAAAATTCGCCGATGTGCACGAGGTGTCAGCCATTTTGGGTGCCCACATCGAGATGAAGAACATCGCGGGCAAGTGGTTCGGCATGGGCACGCTCTACCAGCCCGGGGGAACACGGGCTCGCGCTCGAATCGCGACACCTGACCGAGCTTGCCGACGCATTAGAAGCCATGGGCGACCGTCCCCGGATCGAGCGGCATTCTGACTTCATTATCTTTCCCGCGGGCCAGCCAATGCCACCGCCGGATCCGGCAAAGATCGGCTGACGCGGCCGCCTCTTGAGACCCAGTCGCGTCCCGCTCTGCCCCTTGTTCCACGGTTCATTCGCAAGCTTTGGGCACGAGCACCTCCTCGACCACGGCGGTCGGCCGCCCACAAACGCGATCGGCCCTTCGCGGCGGGGGCACGTCTTCCTGGACGCGGTAAGACAGTCCGGGAACGACGTCGTCCAGCCTGATCTGTCCGTCCTCGTCGGACTGAACTTTGCGCCTAAAAAATGGGAAATCCTCGTTCCCCACTTCCCAGGGGTCAGACCTCCCAGCAATGCCAGCTCGCCATAACCGACGACTTGCCGCAGCGCCGATTTCTCCTTGGCGATTACGGCCAGCCAGCCGCGCAACCGTTCCTCGACCGTGACAATTGCCACACCGATGACTTCGGAAGCCGACACCGCATTGGGTCGATCAATTATGCGACGGCCACGTTCACTGTCTGGGTATTTCAGGAACGTCGTATGGTCCGTGTCAAGGAAGATCATTCGGCCAACTCTCCGCGCCGAGCCGCCTCCCGTTCGGCCTCACGGATCCGCAGGCATTCCTCGTCGACTCTGCGCATGAATTCGCTGTCGCGGAACATGCCGACGACTTTGCGCCAATCCTTGCGAGACTGGTCGGGCCGCTTCGTCGCCATCTCGTTCTCCGAGGCCGCGACTCGTTTGGCAAGGGATTCCAAGGTCAAGTCATTCATCGCCGTCCCCTCTTGATACTCGAACCGTCGCCTATTATTTTACTTTTCCGGGTTCACTTCTTGGAATCCGAGCCCTGGCTTTTCCGTGCACCCAGTTGCTTCCCGCCTTGGCCCGCCCATCCTTCATGTCCAGGACACATAATGATGTAAGAACTCGATTGATCGCTTCAGGGATGTGTACCCAACCTTCGGCGGACGCGAAAAAAGCAAAGCGCCGGCCAACTCCGAGCACTCGTCGTGTCCGCGAGAATCAGCAGCCACGAGCCAGATCCAGGATGGCGGTCCTGACCGAGGGCGTCAGGCGGTGCCAGTTCGCGACCAGCTCCTGGAGTGCCTCCTCAGTGCAGCCATGGTCGCAACCACTGGCACCCCTGTTCAACGCAAGTATCATACTGCGAGACGACTTGCGGAAACTGGGACGCGGGTGCAATTCCCGCCGCCTCCACATTCTTATGTTATAACACATTGATTAAAATGAGTTACGTCTAAAGTTGGAAGCGGGTAAGTAACCCGCCGCCTTGAGAATCCCAGGCCGCCAGTATTGATCGTAAACATCGCACTAAGAACAATTTGAGTCGTGGTTCCCAGAAGGGCGCCGATTCCATTCTGGTTCCAATTCGCGGGCATCGCCACGGAACTCACGGCCAATCTCCGATGATGGCCGATTCTTGATGCCGATGAAGCCGAAGAGCGCTCAGTTTCGTCCGACTTGGTCGCCAAGGGCCCAGCCCGATAAGGGCCCACCTTCCGCCAGCCCGGAATCGCACTGCCGAGGAGCTTCCATTCCTGGAGCGCATCGGCATCCCGGCCCCAGTCAGTATGGTGTGCCCGGAGCCCCTCGGCCCGAGTTGGGTATGGTGTCCCCGGAACCACTCGGGACTCTGCTGAATTCTATGGCTGTGACAATTAGTTATGGTGCCACGGACCTCTCGGCGGGCGCGGGGACGGCCAAGCCGGCCCAGACCGAGATGGCCACCGCCTTCGCCTCGGCCCTTTGATCGGTGAATCGCCCCGTGAGCAGCGATCCGAGAGCCTCGCGGGTCGTGCTGCCGTAGGCCGCCGTGACCGGGCAGTTTTCGATGTACTCGTCCAGGTACCCGAACGCCCACGAGTCCGAGACGGACTCTCCCTTGTTGTAATATCCGAAGTACCGCCAGCCGTCACGGTCCAGGCCCGTGGCGTTTCCGTCGATGCCACAGACGGTGCGCACGCCATCGGCGGGCGCTTGCTCGATCCAGGTCTTCACCAGATGCGCCCCTGCGGCTCACGGCGGAAGGTGAACGCGGCGCATCCGTCCAGGAACAGGTGCCGCAGATTGCCGACGCCCAGTTTCCGGGCTGGAGGCAACAACACCACCCAGACATCTAGTCCGCGCTGGACCTGATAGACCCCGTCGATCGGGCCCCCGTGTGTGAACACGAAGGCGACGTGGCATTGTTCGAGGTCCCTGTAGAATGACGCATCGAGGTGCCGGCCAACCGCATGCGGGTACTTCACCGGCCCGTCGGATTGCTGGATGACCTTGGTCTGGCGCGGTTCTCCCTCGACGAGCCGATACGCTCCCAGCGAACGATGCTGAACCAGGCGATGCTGAGGATACTCCCATCCGACCCGGCCGCGTCGTTCGAGATAGTTTCCCCGGAAGGCGCCCACGCGGCCGTATCGCTCCCACCACGTCCAGCACCAAGATCGATAATCTTGCGAGTCGCGATAGTCTCGCACCGACACCCGGTGGGGAGCCTTCAAGTCGAATTCGTCGCGCCCGAATGGATTCAGCTCCTGGTAGAGGTCGAGGAATGGCTCGCCTTCGACGGCGAAGGCATTGATCTCGAACCGATATTCTCCCGGGTCAAAGAAACATCCGAGGTTCAGGGGCGTCTTGATCGCCGGCTTTCCCTTTGCTGAGAGGCGAGCCAGGATCGCGAGGTCGCAGAGGTCCAAGGTGGGGGCGTCCGCCACGGCCAGATCGACGCGGAGCAAGGCGCTCTCGGGGTCGAAGACCGCCTGGAAGAAACCGCCGTCCTGCCCGAGGAACCGGACGATGGTCCGGCCCCGCATCTCGGAGATTGCGCCGCCGGGGAGCTTCGCCAGCAGCAGGGTCTCTCGCTTTACTGCCGGCTTGAGAGAGCCCAGCCGCTCGGCGGGAAGCCACGACGCCGCCAGCCGTCGGGTCCGCTGGACGAGCCCCGCTTCATCCGGGCCGCTGCGCAGGACGCCCGGGCGCCCCACCCTCATCCGGCGGACACGGCACCCAACCGGGGACTTTCCTGTACGAGGCGTTCCCGCGCAGGTCGACGGTGAGGATCGTCTCCCCGTCGGTGCATTCCCAGTACGACGAGCTGCCCGTCACTGCGGGCGGCGCCCCCGGGGCCTCCCGCGGCGCGGAGATCCCAGGGACCTCCCTTCGAAATACCTCGAGCGCCCTTCGAGGCACGTTGCCGGGATCATTGCTGCGCGCCCCGCGACCACGCGGACGAGATTGGACCGCCTTGCGGGGCGGGTTGCCCGCATCATCCTGAGAGTAGGCACCCGGCTGCGCGAGTGCCAGGGCACCAAGTAGAACCGCGATAGCGATGGAGGTCACGAGTGTCGTACTCCCGGTACCGCCTTGCGGCGAGACCGACTCTAGATCAGCCCGCGGGCCGCCGGGAAGAAAACCGACCAGCCATTCTATGAGGTGCCCGCGTATTTCCACTTCGCTGATGGTTATTCCGTCGTCGATCGTTGGCACCTCGAGATGAATCGGCTGCGGATCGTAGTACGTCAACGGACTGTCCTCGTCGATTCGAGCCAGGTGGTCCCCGCATGGTGGATCGGCGGACGGCTCGCCGAACAAAACGATGTCTTCGGACTTCTCTTGGCGCGGCTGATTCATGACAGGGAATCCTCCCCTCGACGCTCGCAGGCGCCGTTGATATTGGGTTGGCCAGGACATGGTAGACGCATACACAGATCGCCTTCGCCAATTCATGCGGGGGTCGGGTGCAAAGACGCGATCGCCTGACGCTTGTTGACGGATGGCGGCGACCGGCGACCTGGGGATACAATCATCACTGGTTTCGTCAACCCGACAGGCACTTGAAAAAACGGACGCGTCTGGGTTTCTGCCTGCGAAGCGTCCGCGTTATAACGTGTTCTTGGATAACAGCTTTCATCAAAAAACGCCACATCATGTGACGTGACTTGTGCCGCACCGAGAAAAAATAACGGAGCGCGTGTCGGCTCAGAGGTCGGGGCGTTGATGAAAACGGGAGAAGGGCAGGACCTTCGTCAAAGTCTGCCGGGCCTCACGCAGTCTGGAGAGTTGTGAAATGGGTCGTGAAGGCTCGGTGACGCGGCTAATCCAGTTTCTTCGTTCGGGTGACGCAGCGGAGCGAGACCTTGCCGCCAGGCTGATCTGGCAACGGTATTTCCGAGACCTGCTGGAATTGGCACGCAACAACCTGAATAAACGAATCCGCCGCCGCGAGGACGAGGAGGACGTGCTCCAGAGCATGTACAAGAGCTTCTGCCTGCGCCAACAAAGGGGAGAGTTTGACTTGGCGAGCCGCGATGCGCTCTGGAAGCTCTTGGTGACGATCACGCTGAGGAAAGCGCGAAACGCGGCCAAGAAGCAAATGCGCGAGAAGCGCGATGTCGGCCGCGAGCAGACCATCTCCGACCAGGACGACGGCGAGTCGGGCCAGTGGGTGCTCGAGCAGATGGACTCTAGCGGGCCGTCGCCGGCAGAGGCGGCCCTGCTCAACGAGGCGCTGGAACGCCGCCTGGAAGTGCTCGATGACGCCCAACTGCGGGAGATCGCGCTCTGGCGGCTCGAGGGCTACACTAACGGCGAGATCGCGGCTCGACTCGACTGCACGGAGCGGTCGATCGAGCGGCGAATGGAGCGCATCCGCAGCAAGTGGACGGCTTACGACAATCGTTCCGACTGACCTTACCGCGAGGCGAGCAATGGCCGAGACCCCGAGTTCGGATTGGACGTGGATCAACGCGGCCGCCGATCGATTCGAGCGCGCCTGGAAGCAGGAGCCACGGCCGCGAATCGAGGATTACCTAGCCGAGGTCGATGAAGAGCGGCGGCCGCGGCTGCTGGAAGAACTGCTCCGCGTCGAGTACGAGCTGCGCCGTCGGGACGGCGAGGAGCCGGTCGTCTCGGAATACGCGGCCCGCTTTTCGGGCATGCCGCGCAGATCGAAGCGGTCTTCGGCCCCGCCCGAGGCGACCCCGCCATCCTTACCCGAGCACGAGCTGCCGACGATCGCACCGGATACGACCGCCGGCCAAGCCGGCGCACAACGGCGAGCCGGCACCCGGCAACCGCGTGCGCTACTTCGGCGACTACGAAATCGACCGCGAGCTGGCTCGCGGCGGCATGGGCGTCGTCTTCCGAGCCCGCCAGATCAGCCTCAACCGCACCGTTGCCCTCAAGATGATCTTGGCGGGCCAGCTCGCCGACGAGAGCGATGTCAAACGCTTCTACACCGAGGCCGAGGCCGCCGCCCAGCTCGACCACCCGGGGATCGTGCCGATCTTCGAGGTCGGGCAGCACGAGGGACAGCATTTCTTTTCGATGGCGTTCGTCGAGGGGCGGAGCCTTGCCGAGCGGCTGGCCGACGGGCCGATGCCACCCCGCGAGGCCGCGGCGCTCTTGCTCGACGTGACCAGGGCGATCGAGTACGCGCACAGCCGCGGCGTGATCCATCGCGACCTGAAGCCGTCGAATATCCTCATCGGCGCCAACGGGCGGCCGCGGGTGACCGACTTCGGCCTGGCTAAGCGGGTGCAGGGTGACAGCGGACTGACAGGATCGGGCCAGATCATGGGGACGCCGAGCTACATGCCGCCGGAACAGGCCGGGGGCCGGCGCGGCGAGGTAGGCCCGGCGGCGGACGTCTATGCGCTGGGTGCGACGCTGTATTGCATGGTCACCGGCCGGCCGCCGTTTCAGGCGGCAACGGCGATGGATACGGTGCTCCAGGTCATGAGCGACGAGCCGGTGCCGCCTCGGCGGCTGAATGCAACGATCCCGCGATGACCTGGAGACGATCTGTCTGAAGTGCCTGGAGAAGGACCCGTGAAAGCGGTACGCCGGCGGCGGCCTTGGGGAAGAGCTCCGCCGTTTCCTGGCGGGAGAGCCGATCTCAGCCCGGCCGGTGACGCGGCTGGAGGCGCGATTAAATGGGCGCGGCGCCGGCCCGGCGATCGCCGGGCTGCTGGGGCTGGTCGCGCTGGTGGCGGCGGTGGGGCTTGGTGGTGTGCTCTGGCACTGGCGTCAGGCGGTGCTGGCCGTCGTCGCCGAGCGGGAGTCGAAACGGGCGAAGGCCCAGACCGAGCTGGCCGAGCGGGAGAGCGAGCGAGCGAAGGCCCAAACCGAGCTAGCCGAGCAGCGTCTGTACGACGTCCGTATGAATTTTGTGCAGCGGAACTGGGAGGACTATCATGGCAACCTCTTGCTGCGCGGACTGGACGAGCAGCTTCCGGCCAACCAGCGCGGCGTCGATCGCCGTGGCTTCGAATGGTTCTACTGGCGGCGCAAAACCTCATCGGGCCTGATCACGCTCAAGGGACATCCCGACGATCCGTTTCCGTCCATGAGAGTGGCGCTCAGCCGGGACGGCCGGCGGATCATCGGCGGCGGTCGGGATGGGGCGGTGAAGGTGTGGGATGACGCGACCGGGAAACCGACCCTGACACTCAAGGGGCACACGGGCTGGATCACGAGCGTGGCGTTCAGCCCCGACGGGCGGCGGTTCGCCTCGGCCGGTGCAGAGATTAACGGGCCACGACAAATGAGGGTGTGGGACGCCGGGACCGGTCAGCAGATCGGGGCTATATTACGTGATGGCGCGAAACGTCGAAAGCATGGCATTCAGCCCCGACGGCCGTCGTCTCGTCTCGGCGTCCCGCGACATGACAGTGAAGGTGTGGGATGCCACAACCGGGCAAGAAATTTGTACCTTCTCGGGCAGCGGGGACGTGGCGTTCAGCCCCGATGGCCGCCACGTTGCATCCGGCAGTGGTGATTCGACGGTCAAGCTGTGGGACGCCGCGACCGGTCGGGAGGTCCGCGCACTCGAGGCGGGACACATTGCGGGATTCCGCCTTATGATGACGGACTTCGGAGGCAAATTGGTCTTCAGTCCCGACGGCCAGCGGCTAGCCGCGAGCACCGGTTATGGGCATGACGCCAGGGTGACGGTTTGGGACGCCGCGACGGGTCAGGAAATTGGGGCCATACTACGGCACAACAGCACTGTCACAGGTATCGCGTTTAACCCCGACGGCCGGCGCCTCGCTTCGGGCACATCTGGTGGGGAAGTGAAGGTGTGGGATACAGGGACCGGTCAGGAATTCCGCACCCTCAAGGGCTGCGCCTAGCTCGGTCAGAAGCTTGGCGTTCAGCCCCGACGACAGTCGCCTCACCTCGGCGTGCATGGACTGGACCGTGAAGGCATGGGACGTTCCGACAGCTCAGGAAACACTGACTATCCAGGCTCCTTACGAAAGTGTCCGAAGCTTGGCGTTTGACTTGAATAACAACCTGCTCGGCTCCGACGGTGCCGATCTGACGTTGTGGAACGTTTCGACGGGTCAGGAGATCCGCACGCTCAAGGGGCACACCGGCGGGGTCGCGCCCGTGGCGGCGTTCAGCCCCGATTGCCGGCAACTTGCCTTTGGCGGCCGTGATAAGACTGTGAGGGTGTGGGACGTGACGGCGTGGCGGGAAACCCTCGTCCTCAAGGGACACTCACAGATTCTCTCGGGCGCCGCATTCAGCCCTGACGGCCGGTGTCTGGCCACCGCCAGCGGTGACAAGATGGTGAAGGTGTGGGATGCCGCGACCGGTCAGGAAATCCGCACGCTCAACCCGCGTAGGGACCTGTACGTGCCGGTGGGCTTGGCGTTCAGTCCGGACAGCAAACGACTCGCCGCGAGTGGGAGCACCGGCACGCTGGAGGTGTGGGATACTGAAACCGGCCGGGAGGTCTTCACCGTCACTGGGCACACGGACACTGCTGGAAGCGTCGCGTTCAGCCCCGACGGCCAGCACCTCGCTTCGCCAGTTGGAATCGGACGGTGAAGGTCTGGGACGCCGCGACGGGGACGGAGATCCGAACCCTCAACGGGCACACCGACCCCGTCCTGTGCGTGACCTTCAGCCCTGACGGCCGGCGCCTTGCCTCCGGCGGCTGGGATGGAGAGGTGAAGGTGTGGGATGCCTCGACCGGCCAGGAGAACCTCACGCTCAAGGAGCACACGACGTACGTCACGGCCTTGGCCTTCAGCCGCGACGGGCGTCGCCTCGCATCCGCCAGTAGGCATGGGACGGTAAAGATCTGGGACGCCCGTCCGCTGGACGACGAGCCGGCGAAGCGCCGCCCAACGCCGCGCTGAGAGAGGCTCGTCGCAGCATCGTGGCAATACGGTCGACCGCAGGTCTTCGGTGGAATGAGTCGGAGCTTCCCGTGAGCGAGATCTCCTTGTCAGACTGGACCTGGATCAACGCGGCCGCCGATCGATTCGAGCGCCTGGAAGCAGGAGGCACGGCCGCGAATCGAGGATTACCTAGCCGAGGTCGATGAAGAGCGGCGGCCGCGGCTGCTGGAAGAACTGCTCCGCGTCGAGTACGAGCTGCGCCGTCGGGACGGCGAGAAGCCGGTCGTCGCGGAATACGCGGCCCGCTTTATCGGGCATGCCGCGCAGATCGAAGCGGTCTTCGGTCCCCGTCCGAGGCGACCCGCGTCATCCTTACCCGAGCACGAGCTGCCGACGATCGCACCGGATCCGACCGGCGGCCAAACCGGCGCCAACGGCGAGCCGGCTCCCGGCAGCAGCGTTCGCAACTTCGGCGATTACGAAATCGATCGGGAGCTGGCCCGCGGCGGCATGGGCGTCGTCTTCCGGGCCCGCCAGATCAGCCTCAACCGCACCGTGGCCCTCAAGATGATCCTGGCCGGCCAGCTCGCCGATGAACGCGATGTCAAACGCTTCTACACCGAGGCCGAGGCCGCCGCCCAGCTCGACCACCCGGGGATCGTGCCGATTTTCGAGGTCGGGCAGCACGAGGGGCAGCATTTTTTTCGATGGCGTTCGTCGAGGGGCGGAGCCTTGCCGAGCGGCTGGCCGACGGGCCGATGCCACCCCGCGAGGCCGCGGCGCTGCTTGCTCGACGTGACCAGGGCGATCGAGTACGCTGCACAGCCGCGGCGTGATCCATCGCGACCTGAAGCCGTCGAATATCCTGATCGGCGCCGACGGGAACCCGCGGGTGACCGACTTCGGCCTGGCTAAGCGGGTGCAGGGTGACAGCGGACTGACAGGATCGGGCCAGATCTTGGGGACGCCGAGCGACATGCCACCGGAACAGGCCGGGGGCCGGCGCGGCGAGGTCGGCCCGGCGGCGGATGTGTATGCGCTGGGGGCGACCTTGTACTGCATGATCACGGGCCGGCCGCCATGCCAGGCGGCGACAAGCTCGCGGAGTGTGGCGTCAGTGCAGACATAGTGCAACCACTGGCATCCGTGATCGACGCAAGTATCGTGCGGCGAAACGACTTGAGGAATCTGGGACGCGGGTGCAATTCCCGCTCGCCTCCATTTGAAGGCACATGCAAAGATTCGTAAACGATTGCGATTATTGATTTTATGGCGTCTCGTTCACAAGAGAGGACGCGAGTCAGCGAACTCCCCCCCTCCTCGGTTGTATCACACTGCCGAAATGCATCATAAATATTTAGGAAATAATAGTTTACGTAGCTACTGTCACGGTGCACGCGGGATCGTTCCAAACCCTCGATTTCCAACTTGACACTTTGTCTACCCTTACGGGCCGAAATTTGGGCGGACTTAACCCAAGGGCAGCCAGCGACTTATGACTTCAGATCTCGCATGTACACCTGGACTGAACTGTCCAGGTCAAACAGCCCCAAAACGGCCCAGTTTGGGACGATGCCGTGCACCCATTAGTCGTCTTGCAGAATACAAACCAATCGCGTCCGGGTTTCACTCCCCGCGTCCTGGTTTTACTCGTTTCTGGCGCGGACCGGAACACACTCCGATCTGTTCCGGGAATAGGCTCAAGCGGTTTCGATCGAACGATTCCCAGCGAAAAGTCATCGCGAAAAGTCATCGTACCTCGTGACCTGTCGGCTCGTTCAATTCGACTGACCATCCATGATCGCAAGTTCGCTCCATCGGCCAGTTCGAATACAGCGAGGGTTTTTCTCGGAGACGCTAGCGTAACTCGCCGGGCTCCGACCATCGATCCAGCAACTCATTGCGGTCAAGAGCCCTGAGAGTGAGATCTGGCATGAGTTGCACCGCCGTTCTCCGTTCGAGCCAACGCAAGACTCGGTGTTCGGGTATGCTGAGCGGGACTGTCCATAGCCCTGTCCGGCCGTCATCGAAGCCGATCACCAGAGCGTGGCCATCGGGGCTAAACGATAAGGCGGTGGCGGTTCGTTTGTCTCGGAACGAGTCAGTCGGGCGTCCGAAGATGTGCTGGAATAGATCGGCGACCGGTGTCGGAATCTTTTGATCCGGCTTCCGCGGCGAGCCGATTCGGCGACCGGTCGCGATCTCCCGGATCTCTATTGTACCGTCGTCGTGGGCGACCGAATAAACCCGACCGTCGCCGCCGAAGGCTATCGCCGTGACACCTTTCGCACCGGCTTCGCCTGTGACTGGTTCCGGCCTCCCACGGGGCGGATCCTCCGACAAATCCCACAGTCGGCCCGAGTGGCGGCCTCCGATATAGAGATAGCGGCCGTCGCGGCTGAAGGCCGCGACTCCACCCGGTTGCGTCTCGGGGACTTCTATGCGCGGCTTGGCGCTTCCTTCCAGACAATATGGCGATGGCCCCATTCGGCGTCGGGGACCGGTGATTCCTCGACATAGACCGTGCCATGCGGGCCCATCGCGAGGTTCACGACGATTCCGCGGCATGACCCGGGACTGCCGACCGGGCGGCCGGTCGAGGCGTCCCATACCTGGAATGCCGTTCGTTCCGAAGTGACAACCCTCTTGCTATCAGGCGCGAACGACGCCAGACTCACAGGCTTTGAGTGGTCGAGTTGCGGTCCCACCTCGCGACCGGTCTCGACTTGCAGGAGCTGGGCAACTTTGCCTTCCCCCACGAGAGAGAGCCGGCCGTCGGGACTGAGGCTCAGAACCGATCTCTCCGCGCGCCTGGAGATCGGGACGGCAACTCGGCCGGTCGCCAGGTCGTAGCGACGCAGGTCGGCCGGCTCTGCGACCGCGACAACCGTCCGCCCGTCGGGCTCGAACGCAACCTGCCGGACCGAGCTGCCCAGCCGCGGCAGCCGATCGTTCGCATTGGTCAACGAGACCTGCCACGCAACCGAGCCAACGAGAACGATCTGCCCGTCGGGGCTGAAGCCGGTCGTCTCGCCGGGCAGTGGTTGGCCGAGTGGCTTACCCGAGGCGGCATCGTAAAGCCGGCTCCAGGCCTGCGCCGCCGATCCATCCGGCGAGGTGAGTGATTCCACTACCAGGATCCTCCCGTCCGGCCCAAGGGCCAGGCCGGTGACTCCATCGCCCAAAGTGAACGGCTCGCCCGCCGGCTGGCCCGAGGTCGCGTCGAGAAGCTGATATCGCGCTGTTGCCTTGCCCTGGTCCTGAATTCTATCACGGGGATCAGGTCTGGTGGGTATCGAGGCGAGGATTCTCTTCCCGTCATGACTACGGGCAACGACTTCGAAACGCGTCGTCAAAGGGATGGTACGTCGGTCGTTCCACCCCCTTGCTCAGGTCCCAGACTCGCGGCCCATGCGTTGTGTTCGTCACAATCACCGCACCGTCATCGCTCGACAGTACGGGCTTTCCTTCGACCAGACACGGAGGTCCGATCGGGTGACCGTTCGTGGCATCCCAGAGGCGAGTTCGCCCGGTGTATGGCTCCTTGGTCAAGACTCGCAACCCGTCGGGGCTCAAGGCCGCACCATGCGCAGCGTACTCTTTGAAAAAGCCTTGCCCCCCTGCTGGCAGAGGTGGGGCGAGTCGGCGCCCGGTCTCTGCATCCCATAGATCGGTCGAATCCCTCGAGATCGTCATGAGCGTCCGACCCTTCGCGGCGTAGGCGATTGTCATTATGGCGGAGCCGACCGTGAGGGGCGGGCCGGCGGCGAGGCCGGTGGATGTGGACCATCGCCACAATGTGCCGTCCAATCCGCCTGTGGCAAGTGTTTTGCAGTCCGGGTGGAACGCCACGGCCGGCACGGAGTCTGTGGACTTGAGCGGCCACGAACCGATCAACCGGCCAGTCGCCGTGTTCCACAGTCGAGCATCGTCCTGATCTCCGCGCGTCAAGATCGTTGATCCGTCGGGAGAAAATTCAGCCAACCTGATTCTGGAGCCGTGAGAGAGAGAGGGACCGATCGGCTTTCCAGTGGCGACGTCCCAGCGACCGACCTCGTGATGCGCCGGGCCGCCGAATTGCACTTCAGGCAGGCTCCACGTGAGTGCGAGGTTGCCGTCGGGTGAGAACACAAGTTGGGAAACCAGCTCGCCCCTGGTGTCGAGTGCCGCTATCAGCTCTCCCTTGGTCGTCGACCACAATCTCACCAGGTCGCCCGGCCCGCGGGTTGCAGCCACTTTACCATCGCGGCTGAGGTCCAGGATCGATCGGTGAGCCTGGAAGGCTGGACCTCTTGGCTCGAGGGCCGCAACGTCCCAGATACGGAGACTCCCGTCGAGCCCGACCGTCAAAGCCATCTTGCCATCGCGGCTGAAATGGACCGGGGAGGCTTCGCCGCGCAGCGTTCTTCCCAAACTTGGGAAGGATTGCCAGTCGTGCGAGCAACGGGCCGCGGATGATCCCCGCCAGGATCGCCTCGCCATCCTGATCGATGTTTCTCGTTCCCTCCGGCATGGAAAACATGGGGAACGGATGTCCGAGCGGGCGACCCTCTCTGTCCCAGAGCTGTCCCGATTGGTGTGCTGGAGGGGTGCCCTGGATGACTTTGAGCAAAGTCCGTCCGTCGGGGCTCGACGCGATCTTCGTGACGCTGATTTCATGCGCGACGGGGACGCCCCGAGGCATCCCGGTCTCCGCGTCCCAGCGTCTCTCGATGCCGTCACGGCCCAGAGTCGTGAATTCCTTATTATCGGGCCGGTACCACAACCGTTCCACCGGCACTGCGTGCCGGAGTAGCTCGCCGTCGACCAAGCCCGTGGCTGGATCGATGCGCCGCACTACCCGGTCTTGACCGGCGGCCAGGGCGGACCTGCCGTCCGGTGCGAACGCGGCCGCCGTCACAACTCGCGGGTGTCGGACGGGATCGCCTGACGGCTTTCCCGTCGTCGCATCCCAGAAACGAAGCGTGCTGTTTCCGTAGGCGACGAGGACGCCGCGGCCATCGGGCTTGAAAGCGGCGGCGCTGCAACCGGAGGGCTCGTGCGGCGCGAGCTCCAGCAGAGAGCCGTCCGCGGAACGCCAGATGCTCGCGGGAAGGAGAAACGCAAACTCGTCCTTCGGAGAGACAGCCAGGGCGAGGTTTCGGCGTGAAGCCGCCAGTTCCATGCCGCGACGACCGGGCAGGCCAGCGGCGGGTCGGATGGTCGCTTTCGATCCCAAGCCATGCGCTTGTCTCAGGGACTACGACCCTCGGGACAGGTCCGCCGAACCTCGGCCACATGGAACGATGAGAGACGGGGATCAAGCGGCCGGCCAGAACGGCGAGTTCACCCCTCACTCTCTGTTTCTCTTTCTCATCCCATGATTGCTCGCCTTGATCGAGCGCGGCCGCCAGGTGAACGCACGCGTTAAGAAAGTCTCCAGCAGCCGCGAATGTCTCCGCTTGCTTCAGGTGCAACCGCGCGAGTGGCTGTCGAAAGGACGCCCGTTCATTCTCGAACTGAGCGGCGTGTTCCGCGCGCTTCGCCTCGAATTCGCGCGTCTTCTGGTCGAGCTCGCCGACTTTCGCGTTTAGTTCACCGTCCACCCGGAGACGATCCTGGCCCAGCCTGGCGATGGTCAGGGTGGCGAACCGCCACTGGGCGACCAGAAGAATCGCCAGCGCGAGGGCGACGGCCGCGGCCGTGAGGAACGCCGCGTGCCGCTTGAGCGCACGCGTAAGGGGCAGTCGGCGAGGTTTGGCCTTGGGCTTCTTGCCGGACAACCAGCGGTCCAGGTCGTCTGCCATCGCGCCGAGATTCGGGTAGCGATCGACTGGCGACGGCGACAGGGCCGTCAAGCAGATGGCCTCCAACCTACGATCCACCCCGGGGCCCATCTGACCCGGGGCCGGCGGCTGGATCCGCGGCTGGCCGGGGACTGGGTCATGGAACGGCCGGCGGCCTGTGAGGAGCTCGTGGAGGACAACGGCCAGACTGTACTGGTCGCTGTGCGGGCCGATCCGCGTCGGATCGCCCTCGATCTGCTCGGGCGCCATGTAGGCAGGCGTCCCGTAGACCGCACTCGCCTGGTTCAACTCGTAAACGTCGAGCGCGAGCCCGAAATCGGCCAGCAGGGCTTCTAACCGTGACGTGATCAGGATGTTGGCCGGCTTGACGTCACGGTGCAGGATCCTTTCCCGGTGAGCGTATGCCAACGCCTCCGCCACGTCTCGTACCCATGAGGCCGCCTGGCGCGGAGGCACCCGTCCCTCAACAAGGACGACCGAGAGCGGGCGCGCATCGACCAACCTCGAGACAATGTAATACTCGCTTCCGTGCAAGCCATCCTCGAAGACCCTCACGATGTTGCGGTGTCGAAGCTGCGCGAGCACCGCGCCTCCTGCCGCAACTGTCGAAGAATCTCGGGATGACTCACGTCCCGTTTGAGGATCTTGAGCGCAACCTCGCCCCAGGTCCGGGTCGAGCGCGGTAGACCTTACCGTACGCGCCTTGACCCAGAACGCCCCGGATTTCAAACCGGCCGAACCTGGCCTGGTCGGCGTCCGCCGGCGCAACCACAGGCCGGTCATCCGACCTGTTCTGCTCCGGCGATTCGGCAAACGCGTACACGAACGAGTCATCGCTATCCGGTGACCCCGGGACCAGCGCCGGGTTCGAAATCGGGCCGGGGCTAGCCTCGGAGGGCCCAAGATCGAGACGAAGCGTGTCGGCGCGTGCGCGGGCCGGCGAATACAAATGATCTGGCTTGAGCCCGTCCGGGCGGGCCGCGTGTCCGATCGATTCCCGTTTTTCGCGAACCTCCTGACATTGGGGGCAGACCGGCTCGCGCCCGGCACTTGCTTCGCTTGCGGCCAGGGGCCGCTGACAGACGAGACAGCATGTTTCGGTGCCCATCCGGATCAATCTCCCCGCTCGAAGTCATTCTCGATTATTTCGGATCCAAGCCTCTTGAGGGCACGCTGGGTGGCAGGTCGCGAGGGGTAAGTTTTTCGGCGAACGGAAGCAGGGCGAGACGCATTTCGGCAGCCGATCCGAAACGATCGTCTGGCCGCCTGGCGAGCGCCTGATGAACGATCCCCGTCAGACTCGCGGGCAAGTCGGGGCAGTGTTGTGTCAAGGGCACGGGATCGGTGTCGGCGATGATGGCCAGTGCGTTCCGCGACGAGCCGAACTGATAAGGGGGCTGACCTGCCAGCAGGTAATACAACATGGCGCCGGCCGAGTAGAGGTCGGCCGCGGGCAGGACGAACCTGGCATCCTGGGCCTGTTCCGGCGCGATGTAGGCCAGTGTTCCTAGCACGCGGGCTTCCGTGGTGATCCCGGAGAAGCCCGCGCTCGTGAAGCTCTTGGCGAGGCCGAAATCGGCGACCTTCACCGAGGGCAGCCCGCTTTCCCATTCCACCAGAAGGTTCGACGGCTTGAAATCCCGGTGGACGATGCCCCGATCGTGCGCATACGTCAGACCCTCGAGCGCAGTCGGCGACCACCGAGCAGGCGAGAGCGACCCGTTCGGAGTTAGACGTCGAATCCATGAGGACGCGGAGGTCGACAGCCGGGACGTATTCCATGACGAAGTAGAACTGGCCTTGGGTCTCGCCGATTTCGTGGAACCTGACGACCCGAGGGTGATCGAGCTGGCTGAGGACGCTGACCTCGCGCAGGAAGAAGGTCAGGGCCGACGGACCGAGCGCCGACTCGGGCATGACGATCTTGATGGCGAACTCTTGCCCGTTCGAGCTCCGCCGAGCGAGATAGACGCTCCCCATGCCTCCCTCGCCGATCATACGCACGATCTCGTATCCGGGCGGGCGGAGCAACGGAGATCGGTCCGGCACCGTCTTCCGCTCCGGGGGACGGTTCGTCATCGGATCGAGCGCGCACGTCTCGGTTAACCCGGTCTGCCCCTGGGCGACCGTGGTTACCGGCCTGGCGAGTTCCGAAAAGAGGATCGTGGTCTGACCTCCGGAGATCGCGTCAGCCTTGGCGCAGAAAGCAGTCCATGACTCGCCGTCCATTGACCTGCGTGCCGTTACTGCTTCCGAGGTCGAGCAGGCGACAGTGTGGCGGATCGAACTCGAGCTGAAAATGATGACGGGAGAAGTATGGGTCGTTGAGCAACTGGAGACCGACGTCATCGCCTCGCCCCACCAGGAGGGTTGCTCGACTGTGAAAGTCCATGCGAATACCACGGTGGGGCCCGGCCACGACTTCCACGCTGAGCCCGATGGCCGCGGTTTCGGGAGCCAGAGTCGCGATCATGGTGTGCTGATCGGCCGCGTCGACCTTGCCCGGGATGATGGTGGTGGTCGAGGCGACCTGCGCACGCGCTCGCCCGAGCACTCCTAAGGCGTTCAACAACCTTTCGTCGTCATGTTCCTCCTGCATCGTCACTCCTCCAAACCTGGAAGGTGTTTGACTTTCGCCCGGGATCGGAGCCGCCAAAGCGGGAATCGTGCCAGATGCTTCGAGTGCTCCGCGCGGAGCCTTTCGGCGAACCGGAACCAATTCCGACTACGTCGTCGACACAGAACGCCGACGACGACGATGACCGGGGCATTCACCAGTAACGTGAGAATGATCCGCGTGGAGGGTGTTATCGCGATGATCAACGCGAGGCCGGTGTTCAAAAACGAAGAATAGAAAACGCTGGCGACGGACCCGATCAGGCAGGTCAAGAGAGCGGCAACCCAGGCAATCCATCGACCGAAGAGCAGGCCGTGACCGACCGAGTAGAACCAGACGCTGCTCGCCAGAGAGGCCGCGACGATGAGGTTGAATCCGGGAGACCCGATCGCGAGGGCCTCGGGCTGCCGGGCGATGACGAAGCCTCCGACGACGATGACGAGAATCGCGAAGAACTGGAAAGTGAAGACAACGGCGAGGATCTCCGCCGGGCGCTCGGCGGCGATCTCGCGCTCGTCCAGCCTGTAACGATACGGGGAAGCCTCGACCTTCTTGCCGGCGATCCACCTCTTCAGGTCCTCGGCGAAGTCGGCAGCCGAGCGATCGCGCTCGTCGGGGTCTTTGGAACTGGCCTCGTGGACCACGCCCTCGAGGTCCCGCGGAACTCCCGGGTTGAGCCATGAGACGGGTTTCAGCTCCTTGGTGAGAACCTCGCGCAGGATACCCTCCCGCGTTGTCGCCTCGATCGGCCGCTGGAGAGTGAGCAGCTCATAGAAGAGCAGGCCGAGCGAGTAGAGATCGGAGAGATGGTCCGCGGTGATGCGTCCAGTGAGCAGTTCGGCGACAGATACATGGGAGTGCCGACCACGGCCCCGGTCTTGGTGACAGTCGTGTCGTCGAAGAATCGCGCGATCCCGAAGTCGATGAGATGAGCCCGACCTTCAGGGTCGATGATCAGGTTGGCGGGCTTGAGGTCGCGGTGGACGACGCCATTCTGGTGCGCATGCGCGAGCGCTTCGGCCACATCGCAAATCATCTCGCCAGCAGCGCCGTATGTAGCGGCGCGACACGATCAGACGCAGAGCGTCGTCCGATCTCGAACCGAGGCTGGATTTGGCGGGGCCGACATCCAGGTCGCTATCGGGGTAGTCAGCCGGCCCGTCGAAGCGGAGCGCCGTGGCTGGCACCTCTTCGATCGGCGTCTGCTGAAGGACAAAGTCAATCGTCAGGGCTGGTTCATCAATCGCGGCCAGGGCCCCGATCAGACGGTCGAGCGGGACGCCCTCGACGAACTCCATGGCCATGTAACAGGTGTGCTGATCCTGGCCGACGTAATACACCGCCGCGATGCCCGGATGGTCGAGTCGGGCGACGGCCCGCACCTCCCGCTGTAAACGCGCGATCTCGCGTCCGCCGACGAGGGGGTTTCCCAGGACCTTGAGCGCGACGACGCGATCGAGAGAAACTTGCCGCGCCCGGTAGACGACCCCCGTGGCGCCGTGAGCGATCCGCTTCTCGATCCTGAAGTCACCAATACGAATGCCGCTCTCGAGATCCATGAAATTGACTCAGTCCGTTCGGGTTGCCAGGAATGCCCTCAAGTCACTCCGATCATACCGTCGAATTGTGGCATTGATAACTGGATCGCCGAACTCCGGAAGACGCCAGTCCACCCGGACGACGTGAACGCATGCATCGATCTGTCCAGGGAGCCACGATGATAGGCGCGGCCGGCCCGCGCCATGGAACTTCGTTCCACATCTATACGCGGTATTCAGTTGAACTCTGCGTTTCCCTCGCTTATGATCAATGTCGCGTGCACAGGGATGAGGCCATCCTGGCAGTAAGCGAGAGTGGGTCTGAGGGAGGACCCGATGCCAAAGTGCTCATCTTTCGTGCTCGGCACGCTGTTCGTCCTCTGCGCAAGGGGCCTGGCCGCTGAGCCGATCCCGTCCGAAATGCTCGAGCGCGGCAAGAGGGGCACGGCGATTGTCGAGGCCGTCAACGTCCAAGGCCCGGCGATAAAGGTCGTAACGACTGGATCGGCCTTCTGCATCGACAAGTCCGGCCTGTTCATCACGTGCGCCTCCGTCGTTACGGCCACCGCCGGTACGGTCCAGATCCACGTCGTGCTGGACGCCGGCAAGGAATCCCAGCGCAAATTGCCGGCCACGGTCCTGCGCCGCGACCTTAATCTCGATCTTGCCCTTTTGCAGGTCGGTGGGGACGCGATGCCGACTCCGCTGGAACTTGGCCGTGAAGCAGGGCTGAGAGAGCTCTTACAGCTCTACACGTTCGGATACCCCTTCGGCAAGGGGACGGCGGTTGGCGGCACCGGCCTTCCAGAGATCGCGGTTCTGCAGAGTCGCATCACCGCGTTGCGCAAGGAAACGGGCCGGCTCGCCGACATCGCGTTCGACAAACAGATCAACCCGGGCTACTTCGGAGGTCCCATACTTGACGAATCGGGCAGAGTTGTGGGGGTTTCCGTGTCGGCGGCGGACAACAACGCGCAGACGTTGGCGATCCCGGTTGGATGTCTGGCCGATTTCCTCGCCGCGCCGAACATCGTCTTCGACATGCCAACGGTCGCCTTCGAGACCCGCAATCAGCCAGTTACCTGGACGATCCGGGTGCAGCCGCCGACGCCGGTGTCCACGCTGCCGCGGCATCTGTCTGTCGCCGTGACCGTCAGAGGTAATCGCGCCAAGCCACGCTCCTACGCCGCGCAATCAGTCGGGAGTGGAGTTTTCCAGGCCACGGTCATCCCGGACCCGGAAGTGGAGGTTGGCGTGCGCAGACGACGCGACCAAGAAGATTCGGTTTGGCGTTTTCCACCTCGCGGATTATGTGGCTTACCTACCGGATTGCGATGTGAGCGTCGGCGGCAAGAGTTTCCGGCTGAGCAACCTCCAATTCCTCGTTGGCGGCGCAGTCACCCCACGTCAAGACCAGGCAGGGTCAGGTCGTCCAGGGCGAGATCCGGGGATTGAGTGCGGCGACGAGAGATGATGAGAGTCAGAAGCCGGTGATTATCGACCTGAAGGAGCCGATCGAGGTCGCTATTTCTGGGTCTCGGAAAGAGATCACGGTGGTGGTCGAGGTCAAGCAAGATTCCAAGATCTTGGCGACCCTGAGCCAGCGCGGATCGGTTAGCAACCCACCCGTCGCAATTGCGAAACCCACTGCATCAGCCAAACCCAACGCTCCGACGGTTGCAACAGCACCGAGCCCACCGCCAATGCCTCGCAGTTCAACCAAACCGGACGACAAGCTGGCGCCGGGCAGGACGCTGGTGGTCAGCGGCGTGCCCGAAGGCGCAGGCAAAGACATTCGACCGCCGACGGTTGCTCTCCCCGCCGCGCGGTTGACGCCCGGCGCCGGCGAAGCTCCCTTTGTGCTTCAACTCCCGGGCACCATAAGCGATGTGGTTAGTGGGGGAGCCGGCCGATTCTTGCTGATGACTCTCAAAAATGAGCGCAAGATCGCCGTCTTCGACGTCAACGCCGCCGCGGTCGTCAAGCTGATCAACCTCACCTCCGAGCACGCCTTGGTTGCCGCCGGGCGCGGAAGTTGCTCATCCTGTATCCCAACGAGCGGCTGTTCGATCGCTGGGACCTGGTGAAATTGGAACGAGAGGGCGGCACGCCGCCCGTCGCCGATCAAGAGCCCGGTCAAGCGGCTGGTCATTGGCAGTGATAGCGCTGGCCCCGCTCTGGCCTACTCGTTAAAAGGAGGAGGTCAGTACGGGTTGAGCTTCATTGACCTCGACTCACTCACGGTGCTGAAGGTCGGGTCAATCGGTGGGAACGGCAGTCACGCTAGACTGTCCGACTCGGGCGATAGCTTCACGAGCGACTGTTTCGATAACGAGCACCTGCGCGTCCGCGCTTCGACCAACGGCTTGTTGTTCGGCCTGTGGAACCCGGGGGTCAGTGGCGGGTCTCCAGCCACCTTGTCGGTGCACGGGGACGCGATCACCGCGGCCCAACTCAGCGGATCCTCCTTCGGTCAACTTTTCCCCGGTCCCGACGGGCGTACGGTCTTCACTGCCTTGGGCATCCGGCTCGATGCCGACGGCAGGCCGATCGACCGCGTCGAAGGACCGGAAAGGCTGGGCGCACGTCCCATGCTCATTCCGACATCCGACCCTGCTTTTTACTTGAGTATCGGCGGCCTGCCACTCTGCGCGTTCTACGCAAACGAGCGCGTGATTGCGCAGCCCGGAGCTGTGACCGTTACCGTCCACTCCGCCGGTGACGGATCGTCGCTCTTGACGGTGTTCGGCCTCGACGATATGGCCAGCTCGGCCAAGCCGGAGGATTGGTACGGGGATGACTTCACGGCAGAGAAACGCTTCCACTTTGTCCCCGCGGCGTCACTGCTGGTGACAATCCCGACGAGCAACGACCGTTTGGTGCTGCGCCGGCTCGACGTCCGTCAAGCCCAGGCCGCCAAAGGTAGCGACCGCCTGACCATCATCTCATTGCCGACCCTGACTGCAAGCGCCGGGAGTCAGCTCGTACACCGGATCGAAGCACGTTCGAAGCAGGGGCCGATCACTTATACGCTGGCGCGAGGCCCCGATGGAGTGAAAGTGGACCAGGAAGGGAAGTTAACTTGGACCGTGCCGGCGGCGCTTAAAGGCCGGGACGTGACCGCGGTGATCGTGGTGGAAGATTCGTCAGGTCGGGAACTTTTCCATACACTCAGGATCCATGTCGATTGATGGATGAGAACGGGGCGCCAGCAGTGACCGGACGACCCCGGCGATGATTCCCGAGATCCCAGACCGAGTACGAATTGATGGCGAAGCGCAACCTCCCGGTGTACAGTCTCATGCTCGTGGTGATCGGCGCTGCGCCGGCCGTGGCCCAGCTCGGGCCCGAGATGATCCGGCGGGGTAAGCGAGCCACCGCACTGGTGGAGGTCGCCCGCGCCGACGGCGGCGCGACCGGCTCGGCCTTCTGCGTCGATGAGGCCGGACTCTATATTACCAACGCCCACGTCGTCAGCGATGCGGTGGACGAAGCAGGGGCCGTGCGCCTCGTACTTGGCATCGGCTCGACGATCGAGCGCAGCCTGCCCGCGCGGGTCCTGCGGCGCGACGACCGGCTTGACTTGGCCCTGCTCGAGGTCGACGAAGGCCCCCACCCGGCGATCCTGGAGCTGGGTCACGAAACCGACATTAAAACGCGCAGCGCATGTATTCACGTTGGGATATCCTTTAGGTAAAGAGCCGGCGGTCGGCGGCGCGAAGTACCCTGACATCACCATCTTGCCCAGCCAGATTACCGCCCTGGTCCGGGCGGAAGGAGAGTTGGTGCGGTTCCAGTTTGACAACCAGATTAACCCGGGCAACTCGGGGGGTCCGGTGCTTGACGAGTCGGGCCGGGTGGTGGGGGTGGCCGTGGAGACGATGCCCGGCGCTGCGCTGAACCGCGCCATCCCGGTTAGCCAACTGGCCCAATTCTTCGAGCGCCCCTGGCCTGGAGTGTGATCCGCCGCCCTTCGATTACATCTCACGCGCCCAACCGATGAAATGGACGATCCGCCTCGTGCCCCCCAAGCCCCGCGCACAGCTTGCCGAGGGACTGTCGGTTGCCGTGACGCTGTCTGACGGAACGGGCCGACCGCGCAGCTATCTAGCGCGCAGCGGTCAGGCGATGGGATTTTCGAGGCGACGCTCGCCGCAGTCCCGCGTGAGCCCGACTGGCGCGTTGATGTCAGCCCGACGCCCGTGCCTAGCGGATGGGGAGGAAACCCGCTCGCCTTGAAGGTTCCTGACGAGGACGTGCGAGGAGGCGGCACGCGGTTCATGTTGAGCGTTTTGCACTACTCCGGGCCGGCCGGCCGCTACGCGCGCCGGAGAAACAGCCGGCGCCTGGTAGCCAACAGTTCCTGCGCCTGGGCAAGGCGACAAAGAAAATCGGCTCGAAATCTGAGACGATCGACCTGAATCAAGTTGAAACGCTCGATGTTTGGCGCAGAATCCGCCGGGCATTCATCACGTCCATACCGTGGTCGAGGCCAAGGATGGGTCGAAGGTGCTGGCCACGATCCGAAAAGAAACGGTGCTCAAGGCGCCGCCGGGCCTCGAAGTGGGATTGAGGCCAAATGTCATCGTCGTCATTACGCCCCGGCCGGACTCGCCCCCCAAGTTCAGCAGGCCCTCCTGTCGATCAAGGTCTGCTCAAGCTTGGCGGCGTGCTCGACTCGACGGCATTTCCCGTGGCGCCGCCGGGAGCATCCGACCTGCGCAGGTCGCCATTCCGGCCGCCCGGCTGACGGCAGATAACGGAGCGGCAACGATGCCCCCTCTGGTGCGCCAGCTCGGCGGCAAGATCAGTGACGTCGCCGTCGGGGGCGGCGGCCGCTACTTGCTGCTCTTGCTCAAGGAGGACCAGAAACTCGCCATCTTCGACGCCAACGTCGCCGACTTCGTCAAGACGATCAACCTGCCGTCCCCCAGTGCGATGGTTGCTGCAGGTGCTACGAGGTTTCTTGTCGCGTTCCCCGATGAGAAACTGATTCAGTGCTGGAACTTCGACCCGCTTGAGCGCCGGGGTGGCATCAGCCCTTCGCCAATCGATGGCCGGCTCAAGACACTGGCCCTGGGCAGCGATTCGGACGGCCCCGCGCTGGTCCTCTGGTCGCGCGAGGGGCCTTTCGTCGGGGCACCCGACACGCAATTCAGCTTCCTCGACCTGGACTCACTCGCGGTACTCAGGGTCGGATTGATCGCCGCCAGGGGCGCTCGGGGCAGCATCTCTACCACGGGCGGCAGCTTCAGGATCAGTTCGTCTGGGTCGGATCTGTCCGATCGGGCGCACCTGCGCGTCGGCGGGCGGCGCTCTTTCGGGATCTGGCCGACGGCCCGGACCCTGAGCGTGCTCGGCAAGGCTCTGCTCGTGATCGATGAGCACACGCCGTTGGGCCACCTCGCCCCCGGCCTCGACGGCCAAACTCTGTTCAGCGGATTAATCGGCCGGCTGAACACCGATCTACAGCCCGTCGTCGGCCCGGCTCGGCCGCAGCGAATTGCGCCTGTGGTCAGCATGCCATCCTCCGACCCCAGCTATTTTCTGACCGTCAGTGGCCTCCCGGATTTCGTGACAGGCCGTGGCGACTCGTCGTTTTCGTTTTTGTGTCCGCCACCCGGCGCCGCGGTGACGGCCTCGATCCACGCCATGGTCGATGGCTCTCGACTGTTGAGCATCGATGGTCTCGATGAGATGAAAGTCGAGATCGAGGATCAGCAGAAAATCGTGACCGAGTCGTACGCAACCGACTTCACTCTTGACAAGCGGTTCCATCTCATTCCGCAAGCGCATCTTTTCATCACGATCCCACGGACGAACGACTGCCTGGTGCTGCGCCGGCTGGACATCGAAGCGGCGCTCGACCCGCGCACCCTGGGAATTACCTCGTCGTCACAAGTGCGCCGACTCTCACCGTCCGGGCCGGCGGGAAGTTGGAGCACCGCGTGGTGGCGCAGTCGAAGCACGGCGGCATCGACTTCTCGCTCGCCAGCGGGCCCGCCGGCCTGAGCGTTGCGCCGGATGGCAGGCTCTCGTGGGAAGTGCCGCAGGCTCTGGCGGGCGAGGACGTGTCGGCCCTCGTTCGCGTGCGTGATCGGTCCGGTCAGGAGCGGTCGCATCAGCTTCGCATTCACGTTCGATGAAATGACAGGCAGCGACGAACCAGTGGGACGCCTCGCCTCTTTGATTCTTGTTGGAGTTATTCCATGACCAGCTACACGCGCGCGAGCCTCTTGGCGTTGCTTCTGCCGGTCGGTGCGGTGCGGGCACAGGAGCCATTCACGCGTGAGGTCATCGAGCGAGGCAAAAAGGCCACGGCCCTCGTCAAGATCGGACTGAATAGCCTTTGTCGCCTCGGCCTTCTGCATCGACAAGACGGGCCTGTTCGTCACCACAGCCCACGAACTGGATCAAGGTCTGGCAGCGAAATACGAGATCAAGCTCCTTCTCGACACCGGTCTGGAGACCGAGAGGATCCTGCGCGGAAGGTACTCGCCGCGACGACAAGCTCGATCTGGCCCTGCTACAGATCGACAACAGCATGGTGGCGCAGGAATGTAAAAAACGCCGGTCGCACTCTCGACTGCGCCGAGCGGGTCGTCCGGGGTCGCCGGGTTGACGGTTTTGGAACTCGGCACGGACAGCACATTGATCGAGCTGGCGCCGATCCTGACGATTGGTTATCCGTACCGACCGATGCTGCGCAGCGGCCGTGGCGACACCGCAACCGTCAGCGTCTTCTTGAGTCATATCACCGCACTGCGCAAGGATCAGGGCCAGCTCCTGGGAATACAGCTTGATAACCAACTCGACGCACGCATGGCCGGTAGCCCGGTGGTCGATAAGTCCGGCCGGGTGATCGGCGTGGTCGCGACAGCGGCGACTGGCACGGCCATGAACGTGGCGACCCCGGTGGGCCGACTGAGCGAATTCCTGGTTGCGCCGGGTATCGCCTTCGATCCGGGTACGCTCACCGATGTGGAATGCGCTGGCCAGGTTAACTGGACCGTCAAGCTCGAGCCGCCTCCAAAGGGCAAGCTCCCAGAGCGTGTCTCGGTCGCGGTGACGCTCGTCGACGGACCGGGCAAGACGCGCACCTTCGCGGCGCAGCCGGCCGATGCCGGCAGCTTCAAGGTCACGCTACGCCCGCAGCCGCCCAGTGAGGAGCTACAGCTCGCGGCCCGATTTCACACGGGCCGGCCTACTGTCACGGTCAGAACTAAGGACCGCGAGGTCACAACCAGCGGCGATGCGACGCTCAATCTGCGGACGCGGGATCGGGAGGTCATGATCCGTCGTTCTGTGCGAAGAAGCGCAGAGAAAGATCAAACTAAGCGAGCTGCGAGTCATTGTCGGCGGCGCGAAGCCCCACGCAGAGACCGTGGGGGGACAGACGATCGACGGAGTGGTTGAGGGTCTGGGACAGGGCACGAGTACGGTCCGGCGGGAATATCGATACGCTCGACTTGAGGAATGCGGCCGAGATCAAGATCAGCAACTACGCCCCCCGCGTGACGGAGATCACGGCCGTGGTGGAGGTAAAGGAAGATGCAAAAGTGCTCGCCACACTCCGCCAGCGAATCAATGTCACCCCAACGCCGCCTCCTGAATTGGTAGCTGCGATGAACAATGGCGGACGAAACCGGCGCCCCCCGGCCCCCCGGCCCCAGCGAATGACGGCGTGCTCAAAATGGATGGCACAGCTCGATGTCGACGGTGTGCCCAAGGGTGCCGGCCTGGCGATCCGGCCGCCGCCCGGCGACATCCCCCCTTGCGGCTTGACGGCCGCGGTCACAGGAGAAGCCGTGGATCCCCTGGAGCGGCGGCTCGAGGGTAAGATCACCGATGTCAACGTCGGCGGCGGCGGGCGTTACCTGTTGTTAACGCTCAAGGCCGCAGGCAAGCTCGCCGTCTTCGACATGAACGCCGCCGACGTCGTCAAGTCCATCCCCCTGGCCTCGCCCAATGCCCTGGTGGCCGCGGGAGCGAAGAAGATTCTCATCGCCCTGCCTGACCAGAAACGCATTGAGCGCCGGGACCTGGCGACGCTAAAACGCGCGATGGCGACAGCCGCCCTCTGCCAATCAGCGGGCCGCTTCAGGCACTGGCGCGGGAGCGATTCGGACGGTCCTGCCCTGGCCGTCTGGTTGGGAGACGCGAATGCGTTCGGATTCCTGCGCGGCCCCGGGGCAGCTTCATCGACCTCGAGTCGCTCGCGGTGCTTCGGCTCGACGCGGCCCACGACATCGGCACCCAGCGGCTCGGCAGCGCGGCGGACTCGGGCGGCACCTTTGGGCTCGGCTCGAGCGAAGAGCGGCGGCACGCCCGCGCCTCGCCGGGTGGCGGGTTCTTTGCCATCTGGCAAACCAGCGGGGTCCCATGAGTCTTACGCGGTGGTCGTGCACGGATCGTCGATTGACAAGACCGTGTTGGGGGGAGGATTCTACTTGGTACCCGGCCCCGACGGCCGCACGGTTTACACCGGCACGCTCGGCCGGCTCCACGCCGATGGCCGGCTCGTCGGCCGTAGCGAGCGGGTTGGCGATCAACACGTTTACGCCCGAGCTGACGCTTCCATCGGCTGATCCCGCGTACTACCTGGGTATCGGCCTCCGGTCATTGAGGGCTGCCACTCCGTCCCAGCCCTCGTACGCCGAGGTGACCGTCTTGGTCCGCGCGTCCAGTGACGGCTCGCGCGTGCTGACAGTCCATGGATTTGACGAGATGACAAGCGTGGATCCGCACGCTTTCGTTGGCGACGACCTCACGATCGACAAAAGGTTTCACTTCGTGCCAGCCTGTGCGCCTGCTGATTACCATCCCGATGGAGAACGACCGGCTGGTGCTCCGTCGCCTCGACATCGAAGATGCCCTCTACCGCTCCGAGAGCGAGCTCCTGGTCGCGACCTCGTCGCCCAGTCTCCTGGCGAACGCCGGTCAGGCGTTGCAACACCGCGATCGTTGCGTGGTCAAAGGACGGGAGCCTGAGCTATGAGCTCGTCGCCGGGCCCGAGGGAATGAATGTCGCGCCCGATGGCATTCTGACATGGAACGTGCCTCGACAACAGAAGAGCGACGAGGTCACTGCCGTGGTCAAGTGCGAGATGAGAAAGGACAGGAAGTCTTCCTGACGCTGCGCATTCACGTGAAGGGAGCGGACGTTTCCTCGGCGCGCCCCGGCGCCGGCGCCGCGCGCTAAATCGCCAGCAGACGCGGAATTGCGATCAGACGATATCGGGCTGCTCCGCCTGGGTCCGATGCTCGATGTCACCGGCGCCGCCCCGGCGGCCGGCCGTGAGATTCGCCCGCCACGCATTGCCATCCCCGCCGCTCGTTTGACGCCGGGCGCCCGAGAAAGGGTCAGAGCCGCCGCTCGTGCGTCAGCTCGGCGGCACAATCGGCGATATCGCCGTCGGCGGCGGTGGCAGGTTTCTCCTCGTGGCTCTTAAGGAAGTGGCGCAAGCTCGCTGTCTTCGACGTGAACGCCGGCCGACGTCGTCAAGACCATCCCGCTTCCTTCGACGAGCGCGCTCATCGCCGCCGGAGCGAACAAGCTGCTCATCGCTTTCCCCGAAGAGCAGGTTCTTGAGTGCTGGGATCTGGCGACGCTCGAGCGGGGAGGGAGGCAGCCACGTCTCACCGATTGACGGGTGGATCAGGGCGCTGTGCTCGGGAGCGACTCGGACGGCCCCGCTCGCCCTTTGGTACCCCTAAGGCTCGCAGCGACCTTACTCATATGAAGTCCAACGTGTGGTCTAGCTACGGTCCAGAGGCTCGGTTCAGTTTCATTGATCTCAACCGGCTCACCGTGCCGAGGGCCAGCTCGATCGAGCTCGACAAACAGCTCTCTATGAAACAGAGTGAGAGTTTGTCAATCTCCGGCGGTAGCTTCATGCTCAAACCGGACCTCGGTGCTCGGTACAAAGCGTATCTCAGAGCTTCGGCGGGGGGCGGAGTGTTTGAGATCGTCGTCTTGCCCATGGAGTATTTCTTCTTGAAGGCCGCAGGGCAATCGGCTCAGCATGGGTTCGCACGAAGTGCGTTACCTCGCGGACCCCCCACGCGGCTTCATCACCCGTCCCGTCATTGAGTCCGTTCCTTCGGGGCCGCGACCGATCTTTATCCGCGCGGTCGACCCTGCGTACTACCTCGGGCATGATCGGGCTCCCGAACAACGTAGCGGGTCGGAAGGGGGCCTCGGGAACACTGATGGCCATCGTCGGTGGCGCGGGCCAGTGACGGCAGCCATTCACGCCGCGGGCGACGGCTCCCGGCTGTTCACCATCCACGGGCTCGATGAGATGGCCCTCAGTGTCAAAATGAGCGAATGGTTTCACGATGACCTTACGATCGAGAAGCGGTTCTATTTCGTACCCGCGGCGAAGTTGTTCATCACGGTCCCGCCGAGCAACGACCGCCTTGTGCTTCGCCACGTTGACTTCGACGATGCCCTCGACCGTTTCGGGGGCGAACAACTGATCATCGTCTCTGCGTCCACGGTCACGGCAAGAGCCGGCCTCTAACTCGAGCATCGGATCGTCGCCCGGTCCAAGAAGGGTCACATCACTTACGCGGCTCAGTGACGGTCCCGACGGGCTGAAGGTGGCGGCAGACGGAACGCTTAGGTGGGCGGTTCCGGCGCGACTCAAGGGCAAGTGGTGACCGTCGTCGTCACCGTGAGCGATGCGTCGGGCAACGAGCGTTTCTGCACCACCAAGATCGTTGTGGAATGACCGGTCAAGGCCGGCTGTCATCGCTTGATGCTCGACCGCACAAGGCCTAATTCTTTCGCGTTCAAGGGGGTGTTGACGCGAGCGGTGCGGTTCGCCGGCCGTTCGACCGGCCAGCGCGATCATAGTGCCTTGATCGCGTCCACGCCATGTGCTCTCGACCACAGGCTGCAACGTTGCAGCGCGCGCTGTGCAGGCGTTGGCATCGCATTGCCGGGGATTAGCAGAAGACAAGCGGATCCCGAGGGGACGCTCCTCGTTGGAACACCGGGACTCGGCCTTGGGCCGAACCCCAATCTCAAACGACTCTTAAGGGGCGGAAACCGGGACGCGATTTTGTATTGACAGCAATCCGCTGCTCAGGTTCTTGGGCAAGCAAATTGCGTACCGGTTTCCGTCCTCCAACTCTTCCGTGACCCCAACTCCCCCGATCTGACCCAACTCCTCCCGAATCGTGGCCCGCAAAGGCCGTCCGAGCCGGACCGGGCCAGATACCTCGATGACCACTTCAGTTGCTCGGCGTTCTGCCGGGTGAGGAACCGGCACGCCTCGCGGCGTCCGAGAGGGTGCGCGACAGCAGCCTGTCTCGTGTGCACTTCCCAGCTCAACCAGGCTTAATGCCGGTTGCATTCGGCAGGATGGTGAACTCGGTGTCGCTCGCGTCCAGGGGCGGATTCGCCTTCACTGGAAACCCCGCTCGAAGGCGAGTAGTTGACCGTGATCTCGCCCCCCTTCGCGAACTTCGGAATCCCCTGGATGTTCAAGGTGACGGAGTTGGTCGAGAGGTTATAGACTGCCGCGGTAAGGGTGACCGGCGTGTGCACGGTGACCGTCTTCTTCTTGATGTGCTTGGTGCTCGTCGAGGTGACCTGATAAAATCTGGCGGCCAGACCGGCCGTCGCCGAATTCATCGCGGTGCTGTAATCGAGTGTGAAACCCACAAGCACGGCCTTACCGACCGGCTTGCCCTTCTTGTTCTTCTTCCGCATCGTCACGACCTGTTCGCCGGTGATCGTCGGGGTGACGCCGAGTTCGACGTGGTCACGGTTACGGGGCTGGTTGCCGCCGCGTTCAGGCAGGCCGCCCCCGGCCGCCAGAATCGCACCGCCGCTGGCGGATGTATCCAGCTTGAGTCCCACGAACGTGGCTACGCCGTGCGTCCTGCCCTGCACCGTGTCGGTAACGCCGGATTCCACCGGGCAATCGCCATCGTCACGTCGCCGTTGAAAGCTGAAGTATCCACATTGTGGGAACGTGTCCTTGGCAGCGACGACGACGGTGAAGGCTTGGCCGGCTGTGACGGGGCTGGGCGTTGGGGTTGTAAAGACCAGTTGGTTAGCGGCACTCGCCGTCACGCTGACCGCCTGTGCTATCCTTGATCGAGCTGGTCACGGAGTCGGCGGCCGTGATCGTCTGGACCCCCGCAGTCTTCAGGACCACGTTTGGTGAAGGTGTACCATCGTCGACGTCGGCGTCGGTGAAGGTATGGCTGGCCGGCAGGCCCGTGCCCTGACTGTCGGTCGTGACGAGGTCCACCGTGCCCTCATACTGGGGCTCTTGCACCGTCTCTTGACGACATTTTCGTACTTGTCCATCGCGGTGACGGTGACCGTGCTCACCGTTCCGGCCCGGGTCGGGGTTCGCGAAGCTGGTGGTCACTACAAAGTCGGTCTGCCGCTGCTGGGTTCGACCGTCTCCGTCTGGGTAGGTGAGGAACTCAGGGAGGTGTCGGTGGCCGTCAGGGTCGGCGTCCCGGCCTTGGTGTCGCCGTAATAGAAGCTGGTGGTGCTCTCCACCCCGCTGATCGACGGTGCTGGTGATGGGGCCGGTGCTGCTTTGGGTCGCATAAAGGGTGCCGGCTCTGCTGGTCGTGCTCAGATTGATGGTCTGGGCGATGGTGGACGTGGCTCCCGAGTTGCCATAGACGTCCTTGAGCTGCACCGTGACCTGGCCGCGGCTTCCGGCGATCAGGCTCAGCGCCGTGCTGGTAATCGCCATGTGGATGGCTGCTGCTGGGATGACGTTGACCGTGGCGTTGCCGGTAATCGTGCTGGTCATGGAGTTGGTCGCGGTGGTCGTCTGGCTCCCCGCGGTTTTCAGGATCACGCCGGTAAAGGTGTACGATCCCGCATCAGTTGCCGTGAAAATGTGGCTGGCCGGGAGGCCCGCCGCCTGGGCGTCGGTGCTGCTGAGGTTCACCCTGCCCACATACTGGTTCGGGCCACTGCCCGCGATGTTGCCGTGAGTGGTCCGTCGCCGTGACGGTGACCGAGCCCGCGGTACCGGCGACGTCCGGGTTCGCGAAGCTGGTGGTGACCACGAAGCCTTGAACGGTCGCCGGAACGACGTTGACCGTGGCGCTGCCCGTGATCGTGCTGGTGACGGAGTCTGTCGCAGTGATCGTCTGACTGCCCGCCGTTTTCAGGCGCGGATGCTGGTGAAGGTGTGCGATCCGGCGTCGGCGGCGGTGAAGGTATAGCTGGCCGGTAGGCCCGCCACGTGAATGTCGGTGCTGCCGAGGTTCGACCGTGTGCTCATACTGGTTCGGGCCACTGCCCACGACGTTGCCGTACGTGGTGTCCATCGCCGTGACCGTGACCGTGCCCGCGGTACCGGCGACGTCCGGGTTCGCGAAGGTGGTGGTGACCGCGAGGTCTTGAGCCACCGCTGCGTTGACTGTCTCCTGCTGGGTGGGTGCGGAGTTGAAGGCGGTGTCGGCGGCGGTCACGGTCGGTGTGCTCGCCTTCGTGTCGCCGTAGTAGAAGCTGGCGCTGCTCTCGCCGGCAGGGATGCCGACGCTGGTGATCGGGTTGATGCTGCCTTGGGTTGCGTAGAAGGTGCCTGCCGTGCTGCTGGTGCTCAGGCCGATCGCCTGCTCGCTGGTCGAAATGGCTCCCGGGTTGCCGAAGGTGTCCACGAGCTGCACAGTGATCTGCCCGCGGCTGCCCGCTACGAGAGTCAGCGGCGGCGCTCGGTGATTGCCACCTGGGTGGCCACCGCCGGGCTGACGATGATGGTCTGGGAAGTGGCCGAAGTCACCCCGCTGGCGTTGGTGCTGAAAGCGATGTTCATGGTCTCGGCCTTGTTGTACGACAGGCCGCTGAACGTCCCCACGCCGTTGGCAGCGTCACCGTCAGGGTGCTGCCCTGGAGACGGCCGTCCCTGTGCTGCCGCGCGCCGCCGTCACCGTGTGCGTGCTGTCGCTGGTGATCACGTTGCCGAATGCGTCCTCTTCCTTGACCACCGGCTGAGTGGTGAAGACCACGCCGGCCGTCGCCGTCGCCGACGGCTGCGTGGTGACCACCAACTGGCTGGCCGTCGGCCGCGTTGACGGTGAACCGCGGGCTGGTGCCGGTGACCGTGTCGTTCGCCGAATCGGCGGCGGTGATCGTCTGGCTCCCCGCCGTCTCCAGGATCGCGCCGGTGAATTCATGCGAACCGGCGTCGGCAGCGGTGAACGTGTAAGTGGCGGGCAGGCCCGCCACTTGGCCGTCGGTGCTGCTCGAAATCCACCGTGCCCTCGTACTGGTTGGGACCGCTGCTGACGGGATTGCGGTCCGCGTCATACGCCACGACGGTCACCGTGGCGGCGGTACCGGCCACGTCTAGGCTCGCGAAGCTGGTGGTCACCACAAAGTAGGCTGCCGCCGCCGGGTCGACCTGAATACTCTCGGAGGTGACCCCTTCGAGATTGCCACTGGAGAGCTGAAGTGTGTAGCCGGTCCCGGCGGTATCCTGGGTCAGGCCGGAGAACGTGGCCACGCCCTCATTCGCGGTCACGGTGACGGTGCCTTCCAGGCTCGCTCCGCCGGGACCGCCCGCCAGCGCAACCGTCACAGTGCTGTTGTAGGTCGTGACGATGTGACCCTCATCGTCCTTGGCGTCGACGACCAGGCCGAATCCGGCGCCGGCGGTCAGCTCACTCGGTGGCGGGGTCGCCAGTACCAGTAGAGAGGCCGGCGGTGCGGTGACGTCAAAGCCGGCTGTCGTTGCCGAGGTGAGGCCGGTTGCTGCGGCGAGGATCGTGTAACCGACGCCCGGTTGACTGACCGTCAGGTCGGAAAAGGTCGCGATTCCGTTGGTCGCCCCGATCTCGAGTGTGCCGCCCAGGGTCGCATTGCCCGGGTTGGCTGCCAGCGTCAACGTGATGGGGGCGTCGTAGGACGTGTCGACGTTGCCTAGGGCATCCTCAGCCGAGACGACCATCGTGAACGTCGTCCCTACGTCGATGCTGCTGGGCGGCTGTGGCGGCTCTGTCGTTACCACCAGTTGCGTCGCACCTAGGGTCACATTGAAGGGCTGGGTTGTGATGGAGGTCAGGCCGGTCGCAGTCGCGGTGATCGTGACCCCTTGCGCGGCATCGTTGAGGGTGAGGCCGGAAAAGACGGCGACTCCATTGTTCACGGTGGCCGTTAATGTTCCCTTGAGCGTATCGCCGCTCGGGTTGTTCTGCAGGGCGATCGTCACCGTACCGTTGTAGTCAATGTCTGGGTTTCCCCAGGCTATTCTCAACCGAGACCACGAGGCCGAATCCCTTACCGGCGGTAACGCTGCCGAGAGGCTCCGTCGTCATACCGAGCTGGGTGGGAATCGAGGTTGAGGAAAGCGTGACGACTCCAATGACGCTCGGGTAGCCGTTGATTCCGGTGGCGGTAAACCAGATGTTCCCATCTTTCCCGGCAGTAATCCCTTCGGGTTGGGCGTTGGGAACCGGGTATTCGTTGATCACTCCGGCCGTTGTAATCGAACCGACGTACCCGGGGATAGGCGGATTGATGTACGAATTGGGATCATCGAACCATAGGTTTCCGTCCGGCCCGACGATGATCTTCATGGCTTCGTGACCACTCGCCAGCTCATACGAATCGATCGTGGAACCGTTCGATGGATTAATGACATCAATGTAGTAGGCGGGATGGGCCTCGGTGATCCAGATGTTACCGTCAGGACCAGCCGTGATGCCATAGGGTGTACCATTGACGTTGTACTCTGTGATGTGAGTCGGGTTGTTCGGGGAGAGCTCGCCGATCTTGTTGGAGCTTCTCTCGGTAAACCAGATGTTCCCACTCTCGTCCACAGCGATACTCCCAGGATCGGCGTTCGCCGTTGGTACATCGAACTCAGTCACAGCCTTTGTCGTCGGGTTGATCATGCCAATCTTGTCAGCATCGAACTCGGTAAACCACAGGTCTCCATCCGAAGGATCGTACACGATGCTGGCAGGCCCGGAATGAGCGGTGTTCACCGTCTGCTGGCCGATAGTCCCATTTGACGGGTTGATCCAGCCGATCGCGTCTCCATCATCAGGCCTACCGAACTCGGTGAACCAGAGATTGCCATCCGGACCGAGTGTGATTCCCTCGGGGCCGGAGCTAGGAGTAGGTAACGTGTATTCCGTGATGATGCCGGTTGTCGGAACGAACTCGCCCACCTGGTTGGAAGACCACTGGGTAAACCAGAGATTCCCGTTACTGTCGGACGTGATGTCGAGAGCGGGGCCAGCCAAGGTCGTCGTGTACTGATAAGCGGTTACATTGTGCGAACCTGGCCCGATCGAATCGATCGCGCCTCACATTCGACATCACAAACCAGAGATTGCCATCCGATCCCGGTGTGATTCCAAGAGTATCGGAGCCAGTGGAGAACTCTGTCACATTGCCCACAGTGGTGATCATTGCGACATTCCCTGTCGCCGACTCCGTGAACCAGAGATTGCCATCCGGACCGAGCGTGATGGAATTAGGCTCGGCACCAGCGGTATTGACCGCGTATTCGTGCAGGAGAGCGCCGGTCAAGGGGCTCATCACCGCGATCTTGTCGGCCCCAGTCAACGTGATCCAGAGATTACCGTCGGGTCCGACCGTGATGCCTTCGGCCTGGTCATCGCCCGAGGCGTCGATGGGAAACTCCTCCATGACATGTGTGGTCGGGTTAATCATGCCGATCTGGTTCTTGCCCGCCTCGGTAAACCAAATATTGCCATCCGGGCCCTCGACGATCCCGTACGGTTCGGCGCCGGGGGTGATCGCGGGAAACAGCGAGATCTGGTCGGTGGCCGTGTCGATCACGCCGATCTGGTTCGTGTTGAACTCGGTGAACCAGACCGTCCCATTCGGTCCGGCGGTGATCCCGTCGACCTGCGGATTGGCGCTGCTCAGCAGCGGAATTTCGGTGATGTGACCAGTTGACGGGTTGATGACGCCGAACTGGTCGGCCGTCTCCTCGAAGAACCAGTAGTTTCCATCGGGGCCGGCCGCGATCGGGCCGGGTCCGGAATTGAAGGTGGGGGTGGGGTATTGAGTGACACCCGCGGCGGTATCGTTCGGGTTGATCACCGCGATGTTATTTGAGTCCAGCGTGAACCAGATATTCTTGTCCGTCCCGGCCCCGGACGCAACTCCTTGAGGGCTACCACCTTCCACACGAATCGGGAAGTCGGCGACCTTGACGGAGGAAAGGAGTCGCCGCGACTCGAGGACCTCGAGCACCGGCGAGCGGCGTCTCCATTTCCCCGCCGTCTTCCGCCGCTCGTTCCGTGAATCCTTGGCCACTACGGCCTCCGGAGCCGGTCCTTTCGCCTTGTCGCTTCGCATGGTCGTTTGCCCCTCGTGCCGCTTCACAATCGTTCACATCAGCTTGGGATCGGACCGGTCGTAAGGTCTGGGACGAACCATCCCCACCCAAAAGCAGACGTCTGAGGCGTTCTCATCTTGCGCTCAATCGCTCACTCAATCCCGGGCACAAGTTAGCCACGCGCACAATCGTCTTTCATCAGACGGCGCGGTGAAGACCACCGAAGCGCGTTGGTGCTCCGGTTGAACACTGCACGTTATCGTGACTGCAACAATTTGCCAGGTGGTATCGCCGCTTCGCGCTCGACGGCGACGAATCGGACGAGCCTCTGCCAGCGAGTCTGGGTCGAGGCGATCTCGCGGCGGAGGACGAACACTAGGAGCCTGTCCGAGAATTAAAGCGATTGGCAAGAACAGGTTACGTCGTTTCTTAATATGGCAAAACGTCGTTTTCCCCGGAAATTGGAAAATCGACTCGTCGACCTATCGACGTAAGTCTTTATCTGGCATCACTTGATTCTCGGACAGGCACCTAGGAAGCGGCTCGGGTTTTCATCTGCTCGACCAGGCCGCCAGGAGACATGACGATGTTTTTGGGCCCGGATCTTGCTGGAGTGCCTGCAAGCCTGGTAAAGTGATCAGAACCATGGCGCATACATTGAGGACTGCACTTCCGTGCCGAAATCCGGTGGGCGAGGATGCCCTCATGCAAGTTAAGCCAATCCGCAACGTCAGTAAGCTAAGCCTCCCCATAAATAAGTTGAGCCTCCCCATAAGGTAGTACGAAGGGTATTAACTCGGCTCGTGGCGACCCCGTTTGGATCGCCGCCCCAGACCCGAGGTCACACCGATGATCCGGTACGATGCGGGCACGACCAATCCGACGCTACTGAACCGCCTCGGCGACTGGCGCGATCACGAAGCCTGGGTCGATTTCGTCACACGTTATGACCCGGTGATTCGGCTCTCCTGCCGCCGATATCGGCTGAGTGCCGAGAACGTTGATGAGCTTTCCCAGCGGGTCTGGATCGAACTGGCGAACGAATGCGAACCTTCCGGTACGACCCGGGGAAGACGTTTCGCGGCTGGCTCCGCCAATTGTGCCAATCGCGGGCTATTGATCTACTGCGGAAGAACAACGCCGACGCAGTGCGTTCGGCGAGGACGAGCCGGTCGAGTCGCTGATGCAGGAATCCACTGCTGATATCGAGGCCGAACTCGACGCCGCGGCGGAACGCCCGCTTCTGCTTGAGCTGGCCGGCCAGGTCCAAAGCGCCGTGCGTCGACGGGTCGACGAACGGACCTGGCAGGTCTTTTGGAACATCGCCGTCAAGGGCTGGTCCGTCCGCGAAGCTTCAGGAGCCGCGGGGATCTCATACTATGCGGCGTTCGCCGCCCAGAAGCGCGTTGGCCGGATGCTCCGCGAGGAGGGGCGACGGCTCTTGGTCGAACGTGGGGATGAGCCAAAAACGGACCGAGCGGAAATCGATTGAACTTTCAGATCGTCGTCGGAGTGACCTCATGTCTCCATGCCCGTCACCGGAGACGCTCGGCCGGCTCGCTAACGCTTCGTCGAGCGCTTCAAACTTCTTGGCGATGGAAGCCCATGTCGAAACGTGCCCCGACTGTCAGGGCGTGCTGGAGCGGCTGGCCGTGCATTCGTCGGCGTGCGAGGATTGCAAGCCCGAACGATTCCCGCTCGGGGAACAACCTCCCACGATCCCCGGGTTTGTGATCGAGCGCGAGCTTGGGCGAGGGGGAATGGGCGTTGTTTATCAGGCATGGCAGCCCCAGCTCGCCCGCCGCGTGGCCATCAAGGTCGTGAGTGGGGGCATCGCGGTCGGGGCGGATGATCGCCGACGCTGGCTTCGCGAGGCCCAGGCGATCGGCCAGGTTCGCCATCGCAACGTCGTCCAGCTTCACGAAGCGGGCGAACAAGACGGCTGTCTCTACCTCGTCCTCGACTTCATCGCTGGGGGCAGCCTGGCGGAGCGCGTCAGCGGCCCTTTGCCGGCGCGTGTCGCTGTCGGGTTGATGGCGACGGTAGCGCGGGCGATCGACCAGATCCACCGCGCCGGGATGTTGCATCTCGACATTAAGCCCTCGAACATCTTGCTGGACGGCCCGCCCGACGGTGAGTGGGATGAGGTCACGCCCATGATCGCTGACTTCGGAATCGCCCGGGCCGGCGATGACCCGGGCGCGACCGCCATCGGTCCGATCGGAGCGCGGGGTACTCCCTCGTTCATGGCTCCGGAGCAGATCGCCGGCGACCGCGCCGGGATTGGGCCGCGATGCGACGTGTTCGCCCTCGGGGCCACCCTTTACAGCCTGTTGACCGGACGTCCTCCGTTCCAGGCCGCGTCGGTAATCGAGACCCTTGACTTGGTGCGTACGAGTGAACCCGCCCCGTTGAGGACGCTCGTCCCCGATCTGTCGCGCGACGTCGAAACGATCGCCCTGACTTGCCTGCGGAAAGATTCACGCCGGCGATATGCGTCGGCCTGCGCGCTTGCGGACGACCTGCAGCGTTGGCTTGATGGGTTCCCGATCCAGGCGCATCCGGTTTCGAAGCTCGAACACGCAAGTCGCTGGTGCCGGCGCCGGCCGGCGTTCGCATCGCTCCTGGCCGTCCTTGCCTTCACGGTGGCGTCGAGCCTCGTGGGCTTGCTCACGCTCTGGCGCCATTCCGAAGCCGAGCGCGGGCGAGCCGAGAATGCGCTGGCCCATGCCATCGAGAGCGACAAAGCCACGTCCGGCGTGGTCCGCGATCTCGTCGGCCTGCTGGCGACAACCGTGGATCAACCGCAAATGCTCGCGTCGGAACGATTCGAAATGACTTCGCATGCTGTGCGCGATCTCACGGCGAATTTGCGTCTGCATCGAGGGTTCGCCGCGTCCAACCTGGTCGCGATTTGTGAACTCGAACGTCAATTGGCGGAGAATTTCCGGGTTCGTGGTAACTTCGCTGAATCACGCGCACTGCTTATGGACAGCCTGGACTTACTGGAAGGGCGAAGACATGGCACAGAGGACCCTCAAGTCGACGACGTGTACGCGAGGGTGCTGCTGGAACTCGGCCGGATCGCGGAAAATCAGGAACGCTTCGACGAGGTGCTGGTCTATTTCCAGCGTGCCGAGGTTGTGCTGGAAGCGCTTGGTCTACGACCCACGACATCTGGACGTCATCGTCTCGATCGACCAATCGCGACGGATGCTCGCTTCGCTGTTCGCTCGTAATGGCCAGGAAGAACCGCGGCGGAGGCTCCTGGAGTCGCACTTCCGCATGCTCGAGCGGTTGAGCGAGCAAGCCGGATCGGAGCCCGAGATCGGTCTGCTTGCCGCGCTGGTCCGATCGGATCTGGCGGCGGATGACACCGCGACGCAAAGCTCCGCGCCGCGATCCAGAGATTCCCGGCCAATGGGCGGCACTCGCAAATGTTCCAGGAGAAAGTGGCGCATTGGATTGCCAACGACGCCCAGCCGTTTTCGTCCTGGCCAGATTCCAACGGCGAATCGACAGCCAGCCTCGACCCAGACGCCCACGCCCATGCGGTCATCCGGGCGCTGGAATCAAGATGCGAGGCACTCGGCGTTTACCCCGCTATGTTTCCCGCCGCGGCCTCCGGCGTGGCCGGCATTGCCGCCTATCGGGCCGCGGAGCAACGACACGCGCCGCCTGGACGACGCCCGCCGGACCGTCGCATGTCTGTCTGCTTTCGCCAAGACGCTGGCACGAAGAGATCCTGACGATGCGGCGTTTCACCTGGTACTGTGCACGGCCTTCGATCAGGAATCAAAAAACGCCTGGCAAGTTAAGGATTATGCTACGATCGAGGACGCGACGAGGAAGGCATGGGCGAAGCTTGTACGGCGTTACGCCTTGACCCACGAAACGTGTACACACGCCTCACCGTCTCCGGTTTTCAGGAGAAGTTGTTTGGACTAGCCTCCGGGCGACCTTCATCGCGGTGAGCCCGCGACTCTCGTGAACTTCGGGTCCAACCTAGAGCGGCCAACTCATGACTTGCGCACAGCGCGAGTGAGACGTCCATCATACCAGCCCGAAGCGTCAGCGAGGATTCTGTCGAGTGTCCCCTCGCTGACGCTTCGGGCTAATATGGCCCCGTGAGCCGCTTGAGCGTGAATCGCTCTAGATATGAAGCATAACGCGCGAGCCAAAGATCTCACCTTTTCCGCCCAGAACCCAACTTCGGCGCCGAAGCGGGGACGGAACAGTCACTCTGGGAGAGGACCCGGTCGAGCTGGTCGGGAACCTCCAGGTTCAGGGTGGACAGTCTGTGTCTCAGTTCCTCGACATAGTCGAAGTTGAACTGCTGGGCGTCCGGAGCGTGCCAGAGGATGTAACGTTCCTTGGACTGGAAGTCGAGGTGGACGACCGCCATGCTCGCGTCCTGGTAGATCCAGATGGCGATCACCGTCCGCGAGGCGGAGTCCCTTGCGAGGGCCGAAGGGGTGAAGATCTCGATCTGCTTTCCCTGCGGCATACCCTGCAATACCGCCCGAACGGCCGCCCGAACGGCTGATCGGCCTCCGGCCGGTCGGGATGACCGCGAGCTCGTACTGCCCGACAGGGATGGTCCGGTGCAGCACGACGGGCCGCGTGGCGTTGTCCTGCGCGTCCATCGCCCCTTCCCACAGGTTGCGGAGGATGTTCTGGGTGAACAGGAAAGGGTCGGGCGGGGCGAGAGGGACCATCACCTTGACGACGCGGGGCGTCGTCGTCGTTCGGCCGCTCTTCTCGGGGGATCGTGCCTCCGACGTAAATCGGACGCTGCTCGCCATCTCCTGGGCTCTCGGTGGGGCTCGCCTCGTCCTCGTCGAGCTGGGGGTCGTCCACGAACGCGAAGAGGTCCTCGTCGAGCTGCTCGGCGACCTCCAGTGGGATGGCGATGACCATCATCCGGTCGAGCCGGACGCCCGGCACGGGGACGTGGAGCAGCTTGCCGACCACGTAGTCCCAGATCGCTTCGTGCCGGGGTCGAAACGTGCGCTGCCAGTGGGCACGCTCGATCAGGGGGTAGACGACCTCGGGCCAGAGGTCGGCGCTGACCGTGTCGAGGTGGTCGGATCGCGTGGCGTAGCGGAGGACCGCGTCGACGGAAGTCGTCCTCCTGGCGCCAGACTTCCGCGACGCGGTTCCAGAGCGACACGCGGTGGGCGTCCAGCGTGTCGCGGGGTGGGGCGATCATCGCCAGATCGTCGAGAGTCCGGGGCATCATGCCGGGGTTGAGCACGCCGTTGGCGTCGAGCATCGTCTTGCGCGCATAGGCGCTGGCTTCCTGGAGCCGCTTGCGGACCTGGCGGAATCGCTTGCGCTTGCCAAACGTATCTCGGCTGGCCAGGTACTTGATCACCACGACGGGGCTGAGCGCGGCGCGAACGTCGGGGCGGTCTTCGAGCAGTACGCAGGCGCGCTCGATCGCCTCCTCGGTCGGCTCGACGCACGACAGCCAGGTCATCGCCAGCAGAAGCCGCGCGCGGTCCGCGTTCCTCGCGTCGAGCGGTCGTCGGAGGAAGATCCCCCGCCGCCGCGAGCCGCCCAGGAGGTACGCCAGGTAGTGACCGCAGAGATAGCGCTCTTCTGGCGAGATGACGATCGGCGTGGCGAGCATCTTCGTGAGCATCTCGCGGGCGACCGGGTGGCTGTACGGCCCCAAAGCGGTTGGGCGGCTCGGTTCTGGACGACTTGAGGGGATCTTTTGGCGGGGACGGCGGAGGCCCCGTGATGTCCGAGTGCCGGGGAGCACCGACGGAGGGGCCGCCGTCGCTGACGACATGATGGTCCCGGGTCAACCCGCCCCGTCCCGTTCGCCGGGGTAAGCTCGGCTTTCCGGTCGCCCACGGTCAGCGTGCGCGACGGCGGCGGGTCGACCGGGCTCCGCGGGTCCGATCGCCGGAGTCCGGGGTTGATTCGCTCGAGCCGCCGTGCGCGCTCGGCTTCCTCGATGAGCGCGAGTGCCACCACGTTGCCCGAAGGCCGGCCGTTTGGTCGGATTCTTCTCCAGGAGCGAGAGGATCAAGCTCTCCAGCGTCGACGAGATCTCGGGGTTCTTGAACCGGGGGGCCATCGGCGCGGCGTTGACGTGCTGGCCCATCACGGACATCGCATGGCCGACGAACGGAACGTCGCCAGTCGCGCATTCGTAGACCATCACACCCACGGAATACAGGTCGGTGCGATGGTCGAGCGACTTGCCCTGGGCCTGCTCCGGGCTCATGTAGTGCGGAGTGCCCCGGATCGTCCCGCTCTGGTCCCTTCGGTCGCCGGTGACGAGCGATAGACCGAAGTCGGAGAGCTTCGCCTCGTCGCTCGGCGTGAGCAAGACGTTGCCCGGTTTGACGTCGCGGTGGATCACCCCCTGGAGGTGTGCGTAATCGAGCGCCTCCGCCACCTGTCCGCAGATCCGCAGCCGATCGTCCAGGAGCAGGTTTCGCCAACGATTCGAGAAGCTCGACCCGTTCACCTCCTCCATGACCAGGAAGTAATTCCCTTCCGACTCACCGAAGTCGTACAACCGCACGATCTTGTCGTGAACCAGCCTGGCGAGGATCTGGGCCTCGAGGCGGATCTTCTTGGCTTGCCTCCGCGGTGCCGGAATCCTTCAGCAATTTGATGGCCACGTTCCGCCCGAGCAACTGGTCGGTCGCCCGGTAGACGGTGCCCATGCCGCCGTGGCCGAGCTCCTTGTCCAGGGTGAATCGCTCGTTGAGCGTCGCGCCTACGCCGATCACCCGATCTTCCCTCGAGAGCAGAAAAGGGGTTAAAAGCGGAAATCGTGTCAAGAACGAATGGTATCAGGATAATCGGGGCGGGAGTTTCAAGCGAGAAACCTGCGATGAGTGTTCACGCGACTCTCGCAGCAGCCCACGATCGAGATGCCCACGGATGGTCCTTGTCATGCCGGCGAGCGCGTTCCGCTCGAGCAAGGCGTCGACCATAGCGAATTCTGGGTTAATCGTCTCAGGGCTGGCTTGGGCTAACGGCACAACGTCGACTTTCGCGCCACCGCGGGTGAGGATGGCGACCGCATTTCCCCCCGCCTGGCCGTCGTGATTACCGTCGATGAGACGGCCATCGCTGTCCTGGAGCGCCGTGGGGCCGGCTCCGTAAATCAGAAGCTGCACGGGCTTGGAGAGCGCGAACGCCTTGCTGGGCGTCAGGATGACGGTATCGGTGTTGCCGTTGTAGACCGCTGATCTCAGCCTGATGACCCCGGCGTTCTTGGCGGTGTACGACCCACCCTTGCCCGGTGTGGCCAGCCGGTAGGTGCCGGCGCGATCGGCGTCGGTCGCGTTGACGGCGCCGCTGAAGGTTACAAGGACCTGCGTCACCTGTCGCTTCTTGTTCAGCACGTCGACGACCTTGGTCACCGTCACCAGCGGCGGAGGTGGGAGGACGACCTCGGTCGTTGCCTGGGCGGCTTTCGGCGTCGGTTGGCTGTCGCGGAGGTTATCCGTCGCCACGCTGTAAAAGGCGTAGGTATGGCCAGCCTGTCCGGCGAAGGTCGCCGAGGTCCCGGTCGTATTGGTCAGGAACGCCGTGAACGGGCCGCCGTCCTGAGAGACGAAGATCGTGTACGACGCGATGCCCGTCGCACCGATGGCCTGGGGTTCCGCTCCAGCTCACGGTAAAGCTCGTGCTTGTGGTCGTGGCTGGTAGAGGATTCACGTTGCTGGTGGGCGGGCCGGCGAGATACGTCGTCGCCTGCGCGGCGGTCGGCGTCGGCTGAACGTCACCCGAGTTGTCGGTCGCGACACTGTAGAACCCGTACGTGTGGCCGAACTGGCCAGTGAAGGTCGCCGTGGTGGTGGTCGTATCCGTCAGGAACGGCGTGAACGGGCCGCCGTCCTCGGCGTCAAAGATTGTATACGAGGCGATTGGGCCGGCGCCCGGGCCTGGGGTCCCGCTCCAGCTCACGGTAAAGCCCGTGCTCGTGGTCGTGGCTGATAGGGGATTTACGGTGCTGGTGGGCAGGCCGGCGAGATACGTCATCGCTTGGGCGGTCGCCGGCGCGGGCTGGACGAGGCCGAGATTGTCGGTCGCGATGCTGTAGAAACTATACGTGTGGCCGAACTGGCCCGTGAAGGTTGCCGATGTCTGGGTCGTATCGCTCAGGAACGGCGTGAAGGGCCCCGAATCCTCCGACACGAAAATGGTATAGGAGGCGATGCTGGTCGCGCCGGGGCCTGGCGTTCCGGTCCAGCTCAGGGTGAAGCTCGGTGTCGCGGTCGTGATCGAGGCCGGCAAGGGATTCACGGCGCTCGTCGGCGGCCGGCGAGATAAGTCGTCGCCTGCGCGCGGCTGGCGTCGCCTGGACGTTGCCGACGTTGTCGGTCGCCACGCTGTAGAACGCGTAGGTGTGGCCGAACTGCCCGGTAAAGGTCGCCGAGGTCGGCGCTGGAATCGCTCACGAATGGGGTGAACGGCCCGCCGTCGTCCGAAACGAAGACGTCGTAGCTGGCGATCCCGGAGCCGCCGGGGTCATCCTGGCCCGACCACGAGACCGGGAAACTCGTGGTCGATTGGGTCGCTGGCAGCGCCGCGACGGTGCTCGTCGGCGGTCCGGCGTCGATGGTGACGCAGCGCCTCTTGGTCGGGTCGATCCCCAGGCTGGGGTTGTCGTCGTTCACCAGGTCCGTCGCGATGGGAGCGTTCTCGTCGAACGTGACGAGGGCGACATTGGTGATCGCGGTGCCGGTCGCCAGGCCCGCATTGGGCTGGATCAAGTAGCTGATGTAGCCCTCGCCGCGTCCAGTGCCGTCCTCGGGCGGCAGGAAGCCGGTGAGCACGTCCGGAGGAAGCTCGGTATTGGGATCGATGCTCGTGAACGTCGCGTACACCTGCCGGTGCCGGTGTGGATGCCGACCTCGACTTCCACGTCGAACGTCTCGCCGTTGTAAGTCATCGGGACGGTCGCTTCGTAGTGCTGGCTGCCCGCCGGGATCGACAAGATCGATATCACCCCAACCGATGCCCGTGAGCTGGAAGGTGCTCCAATTCAGATTGGGGTCGAGCTGATCGGTGATCGTGACATCCTGGGCCGGCGCGGTCGCCGAGGGGGCGTTCTCGAAGTCGATCTCGTAGGAGAAGGGCGCACCGTTCGCGGCGACGAAGTTGGACGAGCCGTAGCCCGCGGGGCCGGTCAGGGAGTTGGGGTCCCTGGCTACGCCCACGCCTGTCGTACCGCCATCGCCTTTTGCTGCCGTTCGGGGGATTGGATACGGTGAAGGATCCTCGGGCGTACCCGGGAAAGCGGGGAATGTCGCCAGTGAACCATCCGGATAGGGCTGAGCACCCGCCGGTAAAGGCGGGAGGTATTGAGCCGGACTTGGTTCATTTTCCGGACCGTAAGGGGCGGACTGCGGGGCGAATTCCGTTCGTCCGAATTGTCCGAAATAATAGCCGACATAATCCGAGGCCAATTCACTGCCGATCTCGACCTGGATGACGGCGGAAACCAGTGGCAAGTCGATCGCGACAGGAGCTGCCGCGATCGCCAATCCCGCGCCCGCGTCCGAGTCCCCTCCAAAGTAATACTGGCTGATGGTGCCCGCGACCGCCGAGCCGTAATTGCCACCCGCGACATCGCCGATGATCTTCTCCCAAAACTCTCCGGTCGGGTCTATCTGCTGCGTCGGACTGTTCGTCGTGTACGAGTACAGATTCGTTCCGCCCAGGATCCCGATTGGGTCGCTCGCTGATGAAACGCCCCTGGCCCGGCGAATAATACCTGGCGCGCACATGAAGTTCAGACCTGTGCCGTCAGCCTGCACGCCAGACCCTCCCACGAATTGGAACGGGTTCGCCGTCGTGCCGGTGGAACCGATCAATGCTCCAAACGGAGAGTATGCGTAAGAGTCCAAGTACTGTCCCGCGTTATTGGTGACTCCGACGGTCGAACCATCCGCGTCGAAGTCGAAGTAATTCAACGAACTATTACCCTGTGCGCTGGCGACCAAAGTCCGTAGACGTTTGCGCTCGAGCGCGTTGCCACTGTCGTAGTCCCCGACCACGTTTCCCAGCCCCGATGGGTCGATCAGGTACTGCGTCGTCTGACCGTTGGTCGTCGATGCGACGCGCTGGCCGAGCGCGTTATACGTGTAGGTCGTCGTGCCGCTTGGGCCGGTCACGCTGATCAATTGGTTCAGCGCGTTGTAGGCGTAAGTGTTGGTCCCGTCGGATATCAGGTTTCCGTCGGCGTCATAGGTGTCGTTCACCCCGCCGATCGTAGTGTACTCATTGAGGTTATTGGTCGCGTACGTGGTTGTGACGCCGTTGATGACCGTGGTGATGCGATTACCCATGGCATCATAGCTATAGGCAAGATCTTGGCTCGGGATGTTCGGGTTGATGGAGGCGAAGACGGCATGGACGAGCTGGCCATCGGCGTCGTACGTGTAGGTCCAGTTACCGTCGAGGGTCACCTCGCTGGTCTCCTCGCCCAGCGCGTTGTATGTGTAATCGAACTGGCTGTTGATCACGCCGCCGGACCCATAGTTCACCAGGTGCAGCAGGTTACCATCCGCGTCATAAATGTAGGTCGTCGAGGTGCCGTTGCCGTTCATCTTCTGGCTCAGCCGGCCGTTGGCGTCGTAGGTGTACGTGACAATCGGATCGCCGCTCCCGTCCGTCAATCCGGAGAGCCTGCCGACCGCGTCATAGGCGTAATTCAGCGTGTAGCCGGTCTGATCCACCATACTCGTGCGCTGGCCGGCGGCGTTGTACGTGAACGACAAGAACAAACCGTTCGGATAAGCAACCTTCGTGAGCAACTCGCTGGTGGGGTCGTAGGTGAACGTCGTCGTGCCCTTCGAGTCGGTGGCTGTGAGCATGTCACCGTACTTGTCGTACGTGTACGTGTACTGCGAGCCGCCAGCGAACGTCTCGGTGAGGACTTGCCCGGCGGCGTTATAGGTGTAATTGATGGGCTGACCGTTGGCGTTCAGGAAGGACGTGGCGTCGCCCTCGGGATCGAAAGTGGAAGATTGGGAAGTGCCGTTGGCGTAGGTCGTGCTCAGCGGGTCGCCGGCCGCGTTGTAAGCATAGCTCGTCGTGTTCTCGTTGGCGTCGGTCATCGACGCCAACCTGTTGAACTGACCACTATATGTGTAATCCGTCGTGTTGCCCAGGAAATCGGTGGACGAGATGACCTCGCCCTCGGCGTTATAGGCGTACGTTTCCGACTGGCCCAGGGCGTTGATGACAGTGGTCAGGTTGAAATCGCCGTCATAACGGTACAGGCTGACGTTCTGAAGGGCATCGATGCTCTTCACCACGAGGCCCTGCTCATTGAAGTACAGGTGCGACGTGTCGTCGGTGCCGTCTGTCACGCTAACCTCGCCGAGCGCGTAGGCGAACGTCTGGGGCTGGGCGTCATCGTCGTTGGAAGTACCGGCCAGTCGGCCGTCGCTGTCGTAGGTGAAATATTGATGCGAGCCGCCAGGGAACGCGACTGAGAGAAGAGCGCCATACGAATTCGGGCTGGGTGGACCGCCGATCATGGACGGAATGTTGTACGTGTAATTCGTGGTCTGACCGTTGAATCCCGTCACAGCGATCAGGTATTCGTTCGTCGAATCATAGGTGTACTTGGTGACGCGGCCGTCGGAGTCGGTCACCTTGGAGATCAGTCCGGCGGTGTTGTAAGCGATGTGGATCGACGGACCGGACGAGGCGGTCAGGCTGGTCAACTTGCCGCTGGTGTACCCCGCGGTGATTCGGTTGCCATTCGTGTCCTGGATGTAGTTCAACGTACCGTTGGCGTTGTAATCGGTAGCGGTGCCGTCGACCTCGGTCAGCAGGTATCCGCCGTGACCGTCGGATGTGAGAATCCCCGTGTCGCCAGGCTCCGAAAAGTACGTACCGTCGCGTGCGGGAATCGGGCTGGAAGACGCGCTGCTCACCGTCGGCCCCGATGATGGTGACCGTGCCGTCGGACGCGGTGATCGCCTTCGTTTGCCATGGCGTGGACCAGCCATAGCCCAGCGGCCCGAACGTTAAGCGGCCCGCGATCGACTCGGCGAAGCCGCGTGAGAAGCTGAGCGACAAACTCCCCGGGATCACCACCGAATCGTCGGTCGCCGAGGCCAGATCCGGCCCGACCGCGCTGAGCGAGTTGTCGGCTTGCTGGACGGCGAAGTTCCACAACAAGCTGACGTCGGTCATGTCCTCGCCCAGCTCGCCGAGGTAGGACGCCTCGTTATCCAGCAACTGGACGTACCCGCCCCAGGTGTCGCCAAGTTGCGAGGTCAGGATGCTGTAGACTGTTGACCATGCGATAGTTAGAAACCCCCGGCGGCTTGAGGGTCGATTGCAGACTGCTCCAATCGACCGAATCCGTATCACTGGCGGTGAAGATGCGGATATCGAACTTGAACTGCGTTTCGCTCAGGTTCCACGGCTGCAGCATGCCGGAATAATAGACCGGCACCGTCTCGGATTCGCCCGGCTCGAGCACGCCGGGGACGGTGCCGCTGGCCAGGATCTCGAGCTGGGGTGAATTTCCGTAAGGGAGGGCCGAGGTCCACAAAAACGGCACCTGCAGTGCCTTGTTGAGAGTGAACACCGGTACGTCGTCGGCCACCGACGATTCGAGCACGAGCAACGGCGCGGGCATGGCGACGGTACCCGTGTTGGCATATTCGACGTAAAACGTGGCGGGGATGTGGCGTCCGATCACCGCCGGAAGGATCAGACGCGTGACGAGATTGGCCTGTCCCGCGGCCGTTACCGTGAAGGCGGCCGGCAGAGTGTCGGTCACGCCGGCGTTGTTGGTGACTTGCACCGAATAAACACCTTGAGGAACTCCGGCCAGGTTGAAAGTCGCGGTGAGCTGCGTGAAGGTGTCGAATGTCACCGCGCTGGCGGAATAGGTCGTGGTGTTGTCGGAAGCCACCAGTGCCACGGACGTCGGGTTCGTGAAGCCCGCTCCGATCACGTTCAACGTCGCTACCGAGTTCGTCCCGTATTGCGACGGCGTCACGGCGGTTACCTGCACGGGCGTCGAACTCGCGAGCAGGGAGAAGCCGTCGTTGGCGGTGACCGCCTCGGCATACACCAGCACGTACCACGTGCCCGCGTCGGCGCTGGCGATCAGCAGGCTTTGCGACGCGCCCGCGCCGTTGGCTCCGGCGTCGTAAACCTGCCGCGTCGGCGGTGTGTTGAACCTCGCGTACAACTCGACATGGTCGCTGGCGGTCAGGTCCTTGAGTTGGAACGAGAGCGGCGCCGCCGCCGGCAGATTCAACGTGAACAGTTGCGATTGGCCGGTGCCCGCGAAATTCCCGTTGAATGGTGTTCCGAGAGTCAGCGGCGTCTGCGAAGTCTGAGCCATCTCGAATGCGAACGTGCCCGTGGCTCCGCCGGTACTCTGCGCGGTTAAGGTATACGTCCCGGAGGTTGGCAGATCGATGAGCGCCGAGCTGAGCGCGAGCGCCGTGAACCCGACGTAGCCGTTCGGGCCGGTCAGACTGAAGTTCAGCCCGCTGGCCAACTCGGATAGCAACTCGAACCGCACCTGGGTATTGGCCGCGGCCGAGAACGTCCATTCATCGATGGAATAGGGCGACGGAATGTTGCCTGTGGTCGGCTGGTTCACGTTGAGAGACTGGATGTCGGGGGCCTGGTCGATGTTCACGGTCGCGGCCGGAGTGAACTCGCGGACGACATTGTTGCCGTCTGCGACGAAGACCTGGTCCGAGGAGTCGACGGCGACTCGGAGGGTGTCATACAGCTCGGCGTCGGTCGCCGGTCCATTGTCGCCGTTGTAACCAGGGGTGCCGTTACCGGCGACGGTGATGATGTCGCCGGTCGCCTGGACCACCTCGCGGACCACGTTGTTGTTGAAGTCGGTGAGGAACAGGTCGCCCACGGAGTCGACGGCGACGCCATTGGCGCCGGCGATCTCGGCAGCGGTCGCCGGTCCGTTGTCGCCGCTGTAACCGGCGGTGCCGTTACCGGCGACGGTGATGATGTTGCCGGTCGCCTTGACCACCTCCCGGTATCTGTCGTTGCCACTGTCGGCGATGAACAGGTCGCCCGCCGAGTCGATGGCGAGGCCAATGGGCGTCGACAGCTCGGCGGCGGTGGCCGGTCCGTTGTCCCCTTTGTAGCCGGCGGTGCCGTTGCCGGCGACGGTGATGATGTCGCCGGTTTTCTGCACCACCTCGCGGATCACGTTGTTTGTCGTGTCGGCGATGAACAGGTCGCCCGCCGAGTCGACGGCGATGCCGCGGGGGCTGTCCAACTCGGCGGAAGTCGCCGGTCCTTTGTCCCCTTTGTAGCCGGCGGTGCCGTTGCCGGCAACGGTGATGATGTCGCCGGTCGCCTGGACCACCTCACGCACGACGTTGTTCCCCGTGTCGGTGATGAACAGGTCGCCCGCGGAGTCGATGGCGAGGTCAAAGGGGCTGTTCAGCTCGGCGTCGGCCGCCGGTCCGTGGTCGCCGCTGTAACCGGCGGTGCCGTTTCCGGCGTAGGTGATGATGTCGCCGGTTGACTTGACCACCTCGCGGACGACGTTGTTTGCCGTGTCGGCGATGAACATGTCGCCCGCCGAGTCGAAGACCATGAAGCGGGGGGCGTCCAACTCGGCGGCGGTCGCGGGCCCGTTGTCGCCCTCGTAACCGACGGTGCCGTTGCCGACGGCGGTCACGATCGTGCCCGTGGCGCTCGGGGCGAAGTCCCGCCGTGCCGCCATAGGAGGCCGTGACCGTGTATGTGACCCCCGCGGCCAGGCTCGACGTGGTGAACTCCGCCACGCCGTCGACCAGCGTCTCGCTGTCGATCGCCCCGTTCTGGTCGCTGAAGGTGACCGTCCCCCCGTTTGGAATCGCCCCGCCCGATGACAGGTCGCTGACGGTCGCGGTGAATGTGACCGGCTGCCCGGGGACCACCGCCGCGGCCGACGCGCTGATCGCCGTGAGCGTGGGCAGGGCGGTCGACGGGCCGATGGTCACGGTCACCGCCGGCGTGACCTCGCGGACCACGTTGTTGTAACTGTCGGAGAAGAACAGGTCGCCTGCGCCATCGACGGCGGCACGGCAGGCGTTGTTCATCGTGGCGTCGATCGCGGGCCCGTTGTCCCCGGTGTAGCCGACGGAACCGTCGCCGGCGACGGTGATGATGTCGCCGGTCGCCTTCACCACCTCGCGGATTCGGTTGTTGTACGTGTCGACGATGAACAGGTCGCCCACCGAGTCGAGGGTGACATCGAAGGGAAGGTCCAGCTCGGCGTCGGTCGCGGGTGCGTTGTCTCCGCCGTAGCCCTCCGTACCGTTACCGGCGACGGTGATGATGTTGCCGGTCGCTTTGACCACCTCGCGGATTCGGTTGTTGGACGTGTCAGCGATGAACATGTCGCCCGCCGAGTCCAACGTGACGTCGAAGGGGTACGCCAGCTCGGCGTCGGTCGCGGGTATGTTGTCGCCGTTGTAACCGAAGGTGTGGTTGCCGGCGACAGTCATGATGTCGCCGGTCGCTTTGACCACCTCGCGGATCACGTCGTTGTCACTGTCGGCGATGAACAAGTCGCCCGAGGCGTCGATGGTGAGACCGTGGGGCTCGTTCAACTTGGCGGAGGTGGCGAGCTCGCCGTCGCCGCTGTAACCGGCCTTGGTGTTACCAGCGACGGTCATGATGTCGCCGGTCGACTTGACGACCTCCTGGACGACGTTGTCGAGTTCGGAGATGAACAGGTCGCCCGCCGAGTCGACGACGACGCCGTCGGGCCCGTCCAACGCGGCGTCGGTGGCGAGCCCGCTAGTGGTGTAACCTTCCTCGCCATCGCCGGCGACGGTGATGATGTCGCCGGTCGCCTTCACCACTTCACGGACCACGTTGTTTCCATAATCGGTGATGAACATGTCGCCGGCCGAGTCGAAGCCCATGCCGATAGGGTTGTTCAGCTCGGCGTCGGGTGCGGGTCCGTTGTTGCCTTTGTAGCCTTCTTTGCCGTTGCCGACCGCGGTCACGATCGTGCCCGTGCTGCTGGCGGCGAAGGCCGCGGTGCCGCCGTAGGAAGCCGTGATGGTGTTCGTGCCAGCCGCCAGGCTCGAGGTCGTGAACTCCGCGACGCCGTTGACCAGCGCCGCGCTGCCGATCGCTCCGCCCTGGTCGCTGAACGTGACCGTCCCCCCGTTCGGAGTCGCCCCCGCCGGGAACAAGTCGGCGACTGTAGCGGTGAAGGTGACCGACTGGCCGATGGCCGCCGAACTCGTCGTTGCCCTCAGCGCCGTGAGGGTGGGCATGTCGGTCGTTACGGTCGCCGCCGCGAGTAACGGGGCGCCGATGGGATCATCGCCATATCCGTGCAGAATGATGTCGGTCAGCGTCGCCGATTGGAAACTTGTCGGCAGAGTGAATCCTTGTTCGTCGAAGCGGACCTGACCTCCGCCAAAAGACGCGGTGCCGAGATAAGTCCCTCCCAGGGCTCCCTGTCCGATCGTATTATTGAATCCGTCGTTGTTATAATCGCGAATATTCTGTCCCTCGACCAGGTTCACCGTGTAGTCGAGCCCGCCGGTCGCCTTGAATTCCACCGCGCCGGCCTTATCCCCGTAAGTGCCCCACGTTGAGTTGATCAGGGTATAGACGTTGGTTGGGTCGGCAACGTTGACCGAAATGTCGAACGAGCTCGGGTTCGATTGACTGGGAGTGGCAATGACCCCTGTCCCGCCGCCCGGATAGTTCGCCAGGGTGAACTTGACTCCCGCGACGGTCTCGTTCGTTCCTCCATTCGGGTAATCCGACCCATTAACATAAGTTTTGATATTTAAATTGACGTAGGGGTTGATGTTGACTTGCAACTCGCTAAGGAGGGGCGCTGTTCGAGGAGGCCGACCTGGGGCCGGAACCGGACGCGAGATCGGAGGCTCTGCGGCCGCCGCGTTCGCGGGCCGCGCCGCGAGGGAGTCTTTCCCGCCCCCGAGGCCATAGACGCGCGGGGCGGGACGGCGATCAGCGCAGGCGCCGAGCAGGTGCCGGATCGTTCGGCTGAGCGAGAATCGGGGTTCGAGAAGCGATCGGTCGCTCGATCACGGTCTGACGTAGGCATGGCGAATGCTCTCCAGGGGGCTCTGCGACGACCGCTCCTCGTCGCCCACCGGTGCCGGGCGGGTGACGAATGCGATCATGGTGGATGCAACAATGAATGCGAGTTTCGATCGGAACTGGGCTTGCCCAGGTGCGCGGAACGCCGCCAACGTGAGATCAACCTGGATCCGGAAAGTCGCTCGATCGTCGAGGGCAAACTTCAAGGTAGAGGTCGGTCCATCATCATCGCCTCGTCCCACCCCACGGTCAACGACCGAGCGTGACATTCAGAGCGCGGGTTCAAGCCCTCGAGAATCTCTCAGCCTAAACTTCAGACGTCAGGCGTTTCGCAAACTTCCGCGCTGTATCACGGCTAGCCTCGCAATTTGCTCGGAGATGTTCGGACCCAACCCACAGCCATTGACAACGAACTCGACGTCCAGCCCACGAGCGGGGCTCGGATCAGGGCAGATCGCATCAAGACGATCCATTTTGCGACGGCTGCTTGCTGGGAGATATGCAAGCATGACGAAGGCACCAGAATCATTGGGCACTTCATGGAGAAATCCACTTCCGGTCCGAGATCCCGCGAGTGAGCGTGTATCCACGCAACCAAGGTGTCTCTCATGCGGACGGAATTGATCCATTCGGTCGCCGGCAGCACCAAAAGGCTTGGACGGAGCCTCGTTCTTCCTTTGGAAATGTCGCTGTTCACTCCACGACGGGTACAAGCCGATCCGTGACTATAGTAAGGTAAGACTCCCTATAAAGCAGTACGAAGGGTATTAACTCGGCTGGTGGCGATCGTGTTTGGATCGACCTCTTCGGCGTGGTTCAAAGTTGGCTATCATTCCGGCGATACCAGCCCAACGCGCAAGCGAGGGGGCTGGCGGTGTTAACGCGCCGGCCTTGGCTTCAGCGTCCCTCGCTAAAGAGTCGGGTTAGCGTGGCCGGGCTCTGCAGTCCCGGTGTCGATGCGATCGCCAGGAACCGAGTCGATCCTTGGGTGCGTTTCCACCCGCCGGTCGCCTTATGAAGAAACAGGTGTCTACCGGGGGGGGAGTCAGCGGCTTCGACGCTTTTGGCGGGCTTCTGAGTCGCCGTTTCCCGCGGTGTTCGACGCGGATTGAATCAACGGCGCTGAACCACCATAAGCGTCAATGCCCCCCATTTTCGCTGGCGAGATGAGCTCAACCGGTCGCGGACTTGAACAATCAAGCAAGATCCGGCAGTGCGATGGCGTCGGAGCGTCATGCGATGTGTTAACTCTCCGCCAACTATCCGATACTTCACGATCGGTATGCCAGATGTGCGGCACAATGTTAACCGAGGTATCGTTACTGCTAGCTTCCATGGCACTTAAGCGGAGAGGGAGGGATTCAAACCCTCGGTGCAGTTTGACCCGCACACGGCATTTCCAGTGCCGCACAATCGACCACTCTGTCACCTCTCCCTCGCCCAGAGCAACTAAAAGTACGGGTAGATCGACCCAGGCCATTGTACTGGATCGGAGCACCGGTGGGTCAATTATGCCTCCTCGTTGTCGAAGCGAGAATCACGGCACTCATCCTGTGGCCGGGCGAGGATCGCTCGGCCTTGATTCGAGCATGCGCGACGGGATTCCCGAGCTGATCGGTCAGGGCCTGGCTGTTCTGTTGGCCGCCGATCGACCGCCGGCCTCGCGATTTTGTTCAAGTAACGTCTTCTGCGAGGCGGTCAAAAAGGCTTCGCACTCCGTGAGATTCTGGGCTCGGATCGCTGCGATCTGCTTTTCCAGCGAATCGATCTTCGGGAAATGCGTACCTTGGATCTTGTAGATGGATCTCGCGCTGCTCATCGGTCAGACCGAGCTGTCCAAAGTAAGCCGGCACGCGACGGGCCGAGTCAAATGATCTCTTGGCAGGAGCTGGCTTTGTCTTGGTCTCTGACGGGGGGACCTTGGGCTCCTGAGCACCGAGCGGCAAACCGCTGAAAAGCAACGTCATCGCCCCGGCGATGACAGCAACCGCAACCAAGCGGCGAAGATGGTCAAGCATCGAATGCACCTTTCTCTTCCTCAAGAAGATTCGGCAACTCGAGCGGAACAAAGCGGAAACAGATTTTGAGCGTAAGTTACTCTAGCACGATATGCAACCTCATGATCTGCCCATTTGCGAAGAAGTCAACAAACAGCACGATTTGTGGATTTTGCTCGAACGTCGAATGGACCTGGGTCGGCGTGTCTTGCGGTGGGGTTCGGACCGGGATCGCGGCGAATTTCGGATGCGAGGCCCTCGAAGGTTCGGGCTCCGGGGCGAACAGCTTGATGGTGTTGGGAGCCCGCGACTTGACCATAGAGGTCAGCGCTGGCTTGACCTTGCCCAAGAATTTGGGGACTTTACCGCCGGTTGCCGGGGCGTTAGGATGACTTCGCCCTGTCATTTGGCACACGTTCTGCGTGTGACGATGGCTCGCGATCGGCGAGTAAGAATTTTGTGACGGTTTTTCAGCGCGGAGAGTGCCAGTCATGTCAACGGACGCGAAGTCAGCCACTTCGTCTTCAACCCCAGTGTCCTCCGGCCCGCAGCACGGGCCGGGTATTCGGATCTTCATGTGGCCCAAGGTGATCTTCTTGTATCCGACCGCCCTGGTCGCCCTTTTCTGTGCGTTGGGCATGGCGTGGATCCACGACCGGACGCACGACCCAACGAAGCCGATCAAGGCCGCAGTGGGCCGCCGATCAGTTGTCGCCAGGGCATGAGAACCTGCCCGATGTGGCTGCCACTTCGATGGACAAGGTCGGTCGCTTCAAAACACCCCAGAATCTCATGGCGATGTTCTTCCTGGGTATGTTCGCGTTCAACCTGCTGGTCATGGCCCTCGACTTCCCGCGTTTTCACTGGTCGCGGTGATTTTGGGGATCTCTTTTTGTCTTGTTCTTCATCCTGTGGATCGGCTCCTATTTCCAGCTTAACTTGCTGTACCCGATCCACGTGATCTTCAGCGGCATTTACGCCACGGCGAACAAGGGCTTTTACCTGATGGTCTTCGTCACGATGCTCTTCGTGTTCGTGGATCGTCTGGGTGACCCGATTTCTGGACTATTGGGAGATCTTGCCCAACGAGATATTGCACCATCACGGGCCGCTCTCTGACCTAGAGCGATATCCGACGATGAACCTGAAATTCGACAAGGAAATCCCCGACGTCCTCGAGTGGTTACTTCTCGGCTCGGGCCGGCTAGTGCTCCACGTACCGAACGTGTCGAAGGCGATCGTGCTGGATAACGTGCTTATTCATCAGCTTCAAGGAAAAGGCGCTCAAGAACGTGATGAGTCGCCTGGAAGTCCGGGTCACGACCGACCAAGAGGCTGGCGAGGAAACGACAACCTGAGCCAAATCATGGAGCATGCGGAACTATGCTCGGGCGGGCACGGAGGCCCACCCCACTGAAGAGCATGCGCCAAGCCCTAAATGCGAGTCCGGAGGCTTTGTCGCTCAGGTCGCCTTCGCGGTCGGACCCCAGCGGCGGGAGATGGGGTTTCAAGAGCGGCTCGACGTTGGCAGGCGGTCCGGTCGAGACCGACCGATCGATCCCAGGCGCGGAACGGTCGTCACGAGAGCTCATTGAGGATAGAGCCGTTCATGACTTCCTCAATGTCACGGAGCCTGCACCATGTACGCGCCGTCGAGCACGCGGTGGTCGTAGATCAGCTTGACGACGACCCGGCCGGTTACTGGGTCGATCGGTCCGTAAGTCAAGGTGGTCGTCAGCGGCGAGATGGGGTGGATCTGCTCGGCACCAGCGAACCGTAGCTCGATAGCCCGAACGTGCCGAACCGCTTGCAACGCTTGTAGCCCGAGACGTTCAGAGTCCCCCACCACAAGAGCCGGCGGATCGGCGTGGGTGCCTGGCTGAAGCGCAGTGCCATGCGATAGAAGCCCACTTTTTCGGCACTCGTTCTTGTACCACGCCACCGCCTGCTGGAGCTGAACGAGCGACTGGTGTTCGGGTGCGCGAAAGGTCCCGACGAAGACCCCTTCTTCTCCTTGATAGCTTCGTTCAATGGCCAATGCGCAGTTCATCCAGGGATGTTCGTACAACCGAGGCCACGGGAATTGCAGTAGCGACCGCCGCAGCGGGGCGGTATCCGCGCCGACGATCGCGTAAGCCTTCATGAATAGACAGGCCCAGGACGGACGGGCGGAGTGGCTGGCCCTTGGAGCAACCAACGGCGTGACGTCGAACAAGCGGCTGACCGGCGCCGACGGGATTTGTCGCGCGAAGTAGACCAGGTCGCCGATGAATCGCCGCGGTCCCGCCAGGGGAAGATATCGTCCTTTCGGCTCGTGCATCCATGCACCTCGAGGGCGACGAGTCGGGAAGAAATAGTCCCGGACGCATTTCTTTGCCTGGCCGCACGGCCAAGTGCTTTCATTGCCTCCGGCGGCAACCGAACTCAACCGGAGAGCCGAAGCCTACCGGAAATCGCTCGGAGCGGGAAGCCGAAGGTTACGATAATGCGTTTTGGACTCGATTCCGGTGCGGGGCCCGCCGCGATGGTGAGTATCCGAGG
>CAVRFS010000048.1:0-75595 GCA_963720335.1 uncultured Planctomycetota bacterium
CCACCCTACGCCGTTAACCCTACGTGCAATTTCTCCTTGATTTGGCGTGCGAGATCGATCTGTTTATCAGTGGCGTAGAAGATCTTGGGAGGGCCCGCCGCAGTCTCCTGTTTCTTTCGGGGATACGCACGACTGGTCTTACAACCCCGCTTGTAGTCATCGATCACCGCGCTTTGCAACTGCTCGATCAACGACTCGCCTGCGTCGGGGCGGCTCTTGTACTCGCGCATCGCTTGGCGAAAGGCTCGCAACACACGGGCAATGCTCACGCGCTTCGCGGGGACTTGTTTCTGCGCCAGAACGTGCTGGGCGTGGAACGCCATCGCCCATAATCCCAGGAGCGACCATTGGGCCTCGACTTGAGCATTCTCCGCCGAATCACTCAGCAGCTTGCGACGCGCAAACGTTTGTTTGAAGCTTCTATAAAAGACCTCGATCCCCCAACGAAGCGAGTAGAACTCCCCAAGTTGCTTGTCCGGAAGCCGCTTGTGGTCAAGCACCGAGGTGACCAGATACCACGTCTTCTTGCCGTCATTGACCACCACCAGGCGGAGCACCAAAGGAGGTTGGTGAGCAGCAGCCATCTGATCCGGCCAGACGTAGACGATGTCCCGCTTCTGGCGAACATAGCCCAGATCCTTGAGCAGACGGACGTTACCGCCGACCCGGACGAGAAAATGGCGATTGCTCTCCAGGAGTGTTTTCCAGAAGAGATAGCCGACGAACCCCGCGTCGGCCACGACCAGCGCCATCGCTGGCAGAAAGGCAACCATCTGCAGCGCGTGCTCCCGTTCGCTGCTATCGGAAGGTCCGGTCCGCCAGTCCCAAGGCAGCCCGGTCATCACGTGCCACATGGTCGTCAGCCACATTTGCGGGCTGTTCGTCTTCTTGCGCCGCGACTCCTCGGCCCGCTCGTTACGCGAGGCGGGCTTGCGCCGCTTGGCACCCTTACTCCGCCGCAACTTCCGTGCGGACTTGGGGGAAAACCGTTTTTCATTGGACTCGGTCCGCGAGAGTTCGAGCCGGCTCCCGTCCACGCCGAAGGGGATGAAACCAGCGATGGTGAACCGGTCGCCCCAGGTCTGGCTCATCCGCTGGCGGAACACGGTGCTGACTTCAAGCACCAGGCGTGGGGTCCAATTCCGCAACATCTTCATGAAGGCCTGGTACGAGGTGGCTAGCACCTTCCCGCCCTGACCGCGGGCTAATCGGCCGAGAACCTTGATGCAGATCTTTCGCGCCGTGGCGAAACGTCCGGTGATGGTATCCTGGTCGGACCAAACCCAAAGCAAGGCGGTGTAGACAAAGCCCAGGACCGACCAAGTGCAATCCGCACGGAATCCGATTGAAAAGACCGACGCCGAGGGCAACAGCCACTGCATCGCGTCCTGAAGGGCTTGAAAGTTATAGGAAGAGACGGTATGACCATCCCGGTCTTGATGCGACATCTCCGAGTCCTTTCGGAAGCTGGTGGGGCCACGTTCTGCTCCAACAACAGAATAGTTGCCGCAAAAGCCTGTCGCATCAAGACTTCTTCTCTTTCTCCTCCACAAGGGTTAACGGCGTAGAGTGGCACCCGGGCCTGTCCCTGTTACCTTCTCCCCAAGAATCGACTCAACCACGCGGAGAACCGATCGGTCCGAAAGAACCCCCGATCCCTGGAAAGGCTGTCGAGCAAATCCCGATTACGGAAGTAAAACTGAGGCGCTCTGCACCACACCCTCGTCGGCGAGCCGCCCGAAAACGTCTTCTCCGCATCTGCCTTCAACTCGATCAGTCGTGTCCACACGCGGCGGTCGAAGAAATCGAGAAAATCGAGTTCAAAGCGGCCCTTCTTGCCAACAGGTCTCAAAGGATCGTACAGTTCATCAGAGTGCCAACCGGCAGCGATCAGCCCGCCACGATGGAACCCGCGGAAGTACCGGCAACGCCCAGAAATTTCAGGCGGCGCACCTCGGCCGCTTTCAAGGCGCCGATGTGAGCCAACCCCTTGGCGCCGCCGCCCTCGAAAATTCCAAAACTGTCGAGCATGCCCTTAGCTCACTGGGAGGCAGGAAATCACCGGAAAGGCATTGCCTTCCGAACGAGGTTCCACACGTCAAGGAAGCCCTTGCAATCGCTCGCGCCAGCGACAACACTCTGTGACGATTTTCCGAGTCACTAGCCTAGCCATCTAGACACAACTACGTGATTGGCGGAGGTGCTATTTCATGGCTGCATTTTAAGTCTGTTAGCCGCCGAACGGCAATTCGGGTGTCGTCGACCGAGAGGCGCATTTCATGCTAGGGTTGGGGTTGACATGCGTCAAGAGAGCCGCGCTATCTTCCTTCCCGACACCCGCCCGCCAGAAATCAACAACCAACAACCTTAGGTTTCGATGATGAGGCGAGCGGGCGAGCGGAAAAGGAAAAAGGAGAGCAGTTGGCTCGATTGATTGTCCGCGCACCCATTGATGGGACCGTCACCCAGGTCGTCCCCCAGCCGGGCATTTGTTATAATACGAAGGCTACGTTGATGGTCATCGGTCCGGACTCGACCGGGCCGGAGTTTTAGTGAACGCAACAACAAAGGAGTCTGCGGTGTACAGCTTTTGGCTCTTGGCATTTATGCTCGCGACCGGGGATCCTCATCCCAGCCGACTGGCTGACATCGGCCAGGCGCCACCCACGGTCCTGGTCGACTCGGGCGGCAAGCCCTTCGATCTGGCAACGCTACGGGGGAAGGTCGTGCTCGTGTCGTTTGTCTACACGACTTGCAACGGCGTCTGCCCGTTAACGACGCAGACCCTCCACCGTGTCGAGCAAGCGCTCAAGGACGTCAAGCTCTGGGGAACTTCGGTGGCTTTCGTCTCGATCACGCTCGATCCCAAACGCGACACGCCCGAGGCTCTCAAGCGATATGCCCGTCTCTTTGGCGCCGACTTGAGCGCCTGGCATTTCCTGACCGGTCCGCCCGCGCAGGTTGAACCCGTCATCGCCGCCTGGGGGATGTGGGCCAAGAGCGATCCGACCGGCGCCATCGACCACCCCTCACGGATCTTCCTGCTCGATCCTCAGGGCCGCCAGCGCGAAATCTACAACCTCGAGTTCCTCAAACCGGAGATCGTGCTTCAGGACGTGAGGGGGCTGCTGGCCAGTCAGTAGTCAGTGGTCCGTTGTTAAATAGGTCCACGCAATGGGGAAAGTGGGGATGGCGGACGGAGCCGCCTCCTACGAAAGATCTACGAATCCGCCGCGTTGTCGGAACCGGATCCGTCCGGCGACCCTCTGCCTTGCTTTCCCCATTGAGTGGACCTATTTAATACGACGCATCCTAGCTCTTTGCTACTGACAACCGACAACTGCCTACTGACAACTGACGACTGACTAATCAACAGAACGGCTTGAGTGCGGTGCGCATCGAGGTGGCGTCGGGGTAGCGGGCTTTGGGATCGCGGGCCAGGCATTTTCCGATCACTTCCGCCAGGGCGTCGGAGACATCAGGGCGACGGTCGCGGATCGGGATCGAGCGGCTCTTCCAGGAGCATGCGGATCGGGTCTCCGCCCGCGGCGGCTTCGTCGTAGATATACTCGCAAGTCAAGAGGTAATAGAGGGTGGCGGCCGTGGCATAAAGGTCGGCGAGGGGAGTGACCGTCTTGAAATCGAGCATCTGCTCGGGAGGCATGAACGGGATGGTTCCCCGCATCTCGCCCGAGAAGGTCAGTCCCGAGAGCCCCACACCGCGGAAGCTTTTGGCCAGGCCGAAGTCGGAGATCTTGACCGTGAGGCTCTCGGCTGTCTGTGCGATCAGGATGTTCTCGGGCTTGATGTCGCGGTGGACGAAGCCCAGTTGGTGGGCTTGTGCCAGCCCTTTGAGGATCTGGCAGGTCAGGCGGCAAGCCTGGTTGATTGGAAAATTGCCGGGAGCCGCCTTGGCTAGAGTCTCCAGGTTCGTACCCTCGACGAACTCCATCGCGAACCAGAACTGACCGCGGGTCATGCCATGCTCATACAACTCGACGATGTTGGGGTGACTCAGTTGGCTGATCACCGAGATCTCGCGCTGGAAGCGATCGATCGCCGCGCGGGTGGTGGCCGTCTCGGGCATGATCAGCTTGAGAGCGACCCGTTGTGAGTTCAGGTTGTGCCGTGCCAGGTAAACGACGCCCATCGCACCCCGGCCCAGCTCGCGCAAAGTGGTGTAATACGGAACGGGCTGGGGTAGGGTCGCGGCCTCCGAACGGCACATCGAACACCACCATTCGACCGCTTCATCGCCCGCTCTGGCGACCGACCCGGCCACGTTCACATTCTGAGGCGCATACGTCCCACAGCCCACGCACCGGATTGGACCGTGCGAGACCGTCTCGGCCGGTGTGCTCCCCCCCTGGATCTCATCGCCGGAGGACAACACCTGGGTCGATTCAACCTTGACTCGAAATACGCTGTGCCCCGCCGCAATCAGATCTCCTGAAACGAGCCGGACTCGATCCACTTTCTGGTTATTGACAAACGTACCGTTCGTGCTTCCCAAATCACGCAACTCACACTGAGGCGGATTGATCTCAATCATGAAGTGGTCGCGGGACAGTGCCACGTCATCAGGCATCGGGCAATGGACGAACCGCGACCGTCCCACAATGAATGTATCGTGGCGCTCGAAGACAAAGGAACGGCCTTTCCGAGGGCCTTCCAGTACATCCAGAATGACACGCATCGTTTCGTTCCGTCAGTCCTGCCGGACTTCCCTGGTCCTCCTCTGGCCCCAACTCTCGTTCTCGAGCACAACCGATTCTCTAAGTTGTACGATTAGTGTACGTCGATTGTCGCTCAGATTCGAAAAATCGACGAAATTCCACCCCACGGTCGGCTCCTCCATCCAAGCAGCCTATGTGGGCTTTATGGAACGCCAGCGCACAAAGAACCGGCGGCCCTATATATAGGTTCGAAAAAAGCTCCTAAAGTGTGTCGCGGTCAAGGAGAAAAGGTCGGGTTCAATATTTGTTGCACCGGGCGAACCGTGTTTGACTCGGATCGAAGGCCCGAGCCTTGGACCCCGAGCTCATGCGGACAGCCCTGTAGGCAGCCTTGGATCAAACCACGATCTTGGGCACCAGCGGCAAGCCGCTCCCGCCGTTGCTGCTCGACTCGATCCGCCAGGCCCCTCTGGGCCCTGACCTCCACGCTAACTGCGATCTCTTGATCGCCGGGCACCGCTTGGCTGGGAAGCACCCGCGGAACGCAGGGTCCGCCGCGGCCCTGTCGGTTCGCGCGGGAGCATGGATCAAGGGCGAGGCGGAGCAGGCGGTGGAGTGGCCGCAGGACTCTTTGGCTGCCCCGCCGGCGTAGTGAACTCGAAACTCTTGATCACCGCCTCGGTTTGTTCGCGGAACTTGAGATGGTCCTCGTTGGTCCAGGCCTTCACGACCATCGTCTGGCTGCTGGCGGTGAAGAGAACGAGGTACTCGTCGAGAATAGAGACGCGGGCTGTTGGCGGCCGCCTCCTGGCTGCGTTTCGGCGACCTCAATCCGATAGACTTTTCGCTTAAAGGGACTCCAGACTGCGTTCGGGTAGCCAGCCGGCGGGACCATTTCACGATCTCACGCTTCTCCAAGCTCGAGTACAGCTCGTTGCGATGGAAATCCGGGTCGTGGATCTGGCGGTCGCGATCCGGGTTTGCTTGTTTCGGCAAGAGCTGAATGATTGATGACGTAGGATCCACGGAACTGCCGGTCGACCAAGCCCACGATGTTGGGGCCCATCTCTCTGGGTTCAGGGCGTAGCTCTTGAGGGTGGCGAAATTGGAACTGAGGATCTTCGTAGACAAGCCAACTATTGTCCTCGTTGGCACCTGGGGGGATCTCGGGAATGGACAAGGGCGAATCCTTGGCGTCGACGGCTCCGTTGGGTGTGGATGGCTGCCGGCGTCGGTCCAGGCGTAATTCGGAAGTCACCGTCTTCGCGAGCCGGCTATCATTCCCCGGCGTGTAGTAAGCAGTCTTATTCGCCGTTAGGACTTGGGAAACCAAGCCTCGCGCATCGACGATTTTCTCCGCGCGCTTGGCCCCGCCGCCGGCCGATCTGGGACTTGTCCCGGTTCCCACGGCAGGCGACGACGGCCGCCCGAGGCTCAAAATTGAAAAGAATCCGGGTATTTACCCCCCATTCGCCTTTTTGCCCGAACGAGCGCGGGGTCGGACATGGTGAATTGGCCTACGATGCCGATTACCGCGGTTTGCGCGGTCCCTGGAGCCTCCTGTGCGAACCTCGATCAGAGTACCATCGAGCGTATAAGCCTCGGGGTCGGGCGTGTCGCCTAAGAGGTTTCGGGCCGCGAGGATAGGAATATGCCAGGAGTCACCCACACGTACGGCCGTCGGCGGAAAGACAGCGGTGAGTTGAGGCAGGAACAACTGCTTGGTGATCTGGTCGTATTCCAACTCGCTGAGCGGACGATCCAGGGTGAGGCTCAAGATCTCGGGATCTTGGCCCGGCCGGCGGTGATACCAAATCGTCAGGCCCTGGTACCAAGGCACTTTGGGAGGGGGAATCGGCGGCGTCGCATTAAGCGATGAATGTGTCGTAGCGACGAACGGCGTGGGTCACTTCGCCAAGCCGGCCGACCTTTGCCGGCCGCTCAGTGTAGATCATCTGTGAGGATGTCTGGGACTGAGCAGGTGCCCCTTGCGGCTTCTCCGTGACCGTCTTGACAGTCGCACGGCAGGCAACCTTGTATTCGCTGATCAACTCGGGGTTCTTGGGATCTTCAGTAGTGGCGTACTTTTCCGTGAATCGATACCTCACGCTCAACGCGTCGACCGGCGCCTCCGCTGGAGCCGGACCCTGCCCTCCGGCGGGTACCCCGCGCAGCTCCTCGGCTTTCTTGGGGGGGGTGTCTTGGGCCCAAGCTGTTCCGGTCGCGACCAGCCCTAACCCTAAGAAGCCCAGCACGGTTAGGATTTGGAACACGGCGATGGTAAACCGGCCGCGAACGCCCCGACGAACCCCGGGGCGGACCCTGCCCTTCGGCGGGGGTCCCTGCGCTTCGGCGGGGCGCCCCCCAAGCGCCCGCGGATCAGACCGACTTGATCATGACTCACCCCAGCAACACAACGGCTTTGCCTCTTATCCATGGTTTACCGCCTTCAGATGTCGATGCTTCCGTCGTTCGAAAAGCCCCGATCGAGATCGCGCGGATTCGACGCACTGTTCGTCTTGTCGGTCTACTCACTATAACCTAATCCACGGCCGGTACGGCAGATCCCGTGGCTCCGATTGTGTCCTTGTCTGACTGCCCACCGCTGATGGCTTAACCGGGTACGGCAGAGCCTGCGGCTCCGATTGTGCCCTTGTCTCTGATCCGGTCGTTTCATCCGCCCGGCGAGAGTTGTGACGGTCTGCTCCACTGGAGCGAGCCGATCATTTCGAGGTCTTGATCACCGAATGCCTTGACGTGATCCTCGGCCAAGGTGAAGGTCGCCAGAAGCTGGTCGCCCTCGGAACCGGCGAGCAGATAGTAATACCAGACGACGCCGAGCGGCCCGTCGTGTCCCTGGACGCCGACCTTGTAACGGAACCCACCAGCCGGATCGCCGTCGACCAACCCAGCACCCAGGAAATGCCCAAACCGTTCTTTCAAGGCGCGGCGGATGTCGTCCCGGAACTGGTTATGGTCTTGGTGCCGTCCCTTACCCGCGGGGGGAGCGACCGCGAGGTTGCATTGGGCGATGGCCTGACCGCCTTCAAGCCGTTTCAGCACGGTCAACTTGGGGTCGTCCCAGAAGGAGTGCCAGCGCCGGTCGTGCAGCAGGATCGCCTTGCCACCGGGAGCCGTCAGCCGCAGCAGTTCGCGCTGGGGGGTGATCTCCAGCGGAATGTGAGCCAGCGCGGCGTTGGAGAGCGTCGCGGGCGGCTCAGCCGCGTTGCGTGTGACGGTCAGTGTGCTCTTGACATCAAGTCCGGCTTCGACCGGTCCCGGCCGTCGCGTTTCGCTGCGATTGAGGTCGAGCCGGTCGACTCGGCCCGCCTGGAAGTCGAAGGTCAAAAACCCCTCGCACGTCATGGTCCCAGCCCCGCCGAGCGCCGAACCTTGGATTTCCCCCTTGAGCCGGATCCGTGCCCGCTGGCCATCGGATGATTCCAGCACGCCTCCTAAAGTGCTGGACGTGAGGACGTCGTAGCCGCTGACCGCCAAGGCGGCATCGTCGCCAACTCGCCAGTGCTCGCCCACGATCACTGGCTGCGCCGGCAGCAAGCCGGCGAGAGTGAGTGAGTCCCCCACACCTTGCACCAGCTCGAGTTCGGATCGGGTCAAGGGGCCGGCTGTGCTGACTACCGCTACGGGCCCGCGACCATCTCGAAGTTCGGCAACCAAGAGAGTGGCCTCAGGCCGAATCGACACGGCCGTCGGCCGCACCTCGCCGTTGATCGCCGAGGCGGCCTGGATGACATGTCTTACCACCTTCAACGGCCGGCCAACAGCGGCGGGCTCACTGACTTTGGTCTTCAGCCGGTCATATCCGCCCACCTGGATGACCCGCTCGATGAAGATCAGCCGCGTCTGGATCTCCAGCGCGAGGGGCTTGGGCATCCGCGTTTCGGTTGACGTCCCACTCGGAGGTAAGCCGGGTCGGAATAGACCTTGGGCCTTCAATTCGATCCCCACCCGTGTCGAGCTCCCCCGGCGCACCGCCTCGCGCAGGACGATGGGCCCGTCCACACGACCGGCCAGCGAACGAAGGGATCCCGAGATCGATGCCACCAGCACCAATGCCACAACCGCCCTCTTCACGAGCCGCCAACCCCAGCTTCTTGCGTCGGTCATTCCCTGCTCCTTGCTCGCGCGATTCGTCCCGATCCGCTCTGGACCCGTCTTGGCCAGCCATTATGGAAACTCAGCCGTCCCTGTCAATTTGGCGTCTCACCACGCTGTCTGGCACCTCGTCATGCACTCCCGACAGCCCAAAAACCGGGGATCTTGCCAATTCTAACCTAAAAACGCTATAGAAAGAGTTCTCGGTTCTTTCTTGCAACTCCGTTTGTCATCTCGTTCGGAAATCGGCGATCCTGGTGAACCCGACTCATCCACAGCACAAACTAATTAAATCAACGGGATTCGGGAATATCAACGGCCCCTGGCCGTGCGTTGGGTGAGATGGAGCCACAACCTTGATCCCGTTGCATCGAATGACGCATGATCCTGACCAGGAGGAAGCGTTAAACATGGTTCTCTAAAAAAAAAGTGCGAACAAAACGATCGAATAAAACGTCTGTTTAAAACAGGTGTTTAAGACGATTTTTCAAAGGGGTGACGCTTCATGAGTGTGTGACTTCATAGCCTGTGTAGTGTCTCGATTTTCAAGGTCCGGGGAGACTGGGTGTCGAAGAATTGGATGGATTGGTACAGAACTTGCGTCAACTTCGACGGTCATTCACCGGGGCCGTGTTGAGGACGGTAGTTCGAGGCCTCGAGGTGGTTGTGGGAGTGATCGAGAACCTGAAGGGCCTGAATGGCCTCAATAGGAGTATCAGTGATAGGAGACGTCTTTCGGTCACAGAAGGGAACGAGCCAACGTTGTAGATGTTACGTAGTATGAGCATGGGCCGCGGTAAGAATGGTTAAAATGGATAGCCGGTTGTCGCGGTTTGGATGATGGTCGAGTGAAGTAGACCGATTTGATAGAAAACTCAACAAGAAAATGACTTGAGCGAACGAAAAGCTTGAAGAGGGTGAGTCGGACGGCAGTGGACGAGGCATCGAGTTCGAAGTTTTTAGTCGTCGGGAACGCCCCAAGTTCGATCGTTCAATCGAGCGGCATTTATTTGGAGGAGCACCGGGGTTTTAGGATTGGCCGGCAGGCTGACGAACCGCACGGTGTTGGGAGAAGATCGAGGATGGGCAAGACGTACCGCCATCCCGCGATGAAGCAACTGAAAGATCAGCAGACGCGGTACGCGCCGAGGGAACGGCGGCTCGAGCAAGTCGAGCGTGCCGAGCAGCTCTTGGGTGAAATCGAGGAAGTGAAGCATTACCCTTATGAGTATCTTGTGTTTCCGAATCACGGGGTATCGCCCTGAAGGTTGGCCGGCCCTTGTTCTTGATGGGAGCGATGTTCAGCATGACCTGCGGCTTTTCGTCGAAGACCTTTCGGCGACGGCGCGGCAGGCCGTCGAGCAAGTTCCCGAGCCGGTCTTGACGGTGGACCAAGTGAGTCGGCGGTACAACGTGTCGTCCCGCACGGTGACACGCTGGCGGCGACAGGGCTTGGTGGCGCGTCGGTTCGTTATCGGCGGGCGCAGCAAAGTGGGTTTCCTCGAGTCGAGCCTGCAACGATTTGTCACGGCCCATCGTGCGCAGGTCGAACGGGGCATCACGGTTTCGGCAATTGACTGAGGCGGAGCGAGACGAGATCATTCGTCGCGCCCGCCGCATGGCGCTCGTCCGCCCAGGGCAGGCCGGCCTGGTCGAGATCGCGCGGAGGATCGCACGTAAGATGGCACGCTCCACAGAAACCATCCGACTGACCTTGAAAGCCTATGACCGCGATCACCCCGATCGGGCGATCTTCCCCAATTCGCCGCCGCCCCTGGACGAGGATGCCAAGGGCCAGATCTACCGCCGGTTTCGCATGGGGGTCTCGGTCGAGATCCTGGCCCGGCAGTACGGCCGGACCCGATCGAGCATCTACCGTGTCATCAACGAAATGCGCGCCGGGCGGATCCTGAGCACCAAGCTCGAGTTCATCGACAACGCCACCTTCGCCGATCCCGCCGTGAGCGTGGAGGTCCTCGGGCCCATGCCCGATCCGGCCGACGGGAAAGGTCCGCGACGTCCCAAAGCCCCCAAGGGACTTCCCCCTTATCTGGCCAGCCTCTACGAGGTTCCGCTCCTGGACCGCGAGCAGGAAATGCACCTGTTCCGCCAGATGAATTACCTCAAGTACCAGGCGCAACAACTCCGGTCGAAGGTCGACCCCACCCGAGCCAAGACCGCCGACCTCGATGAAATCGAGCGGCTTCAGGAAGAGGCGCTGGCCGTCAAGAACCAGATCATCCGGGCCAATCTCCGGTTGGTCGTCTCGATCGCCAAGCGACACGTCGGTCCGTCCAATAACTTCTTCGAGCTGGTTTCCGACGGCAATATGTCGTTGATCCGAGCCGTGGAGAAGTTCGACTACTCGCGGGGCAACAAGTTCAGCACGTATGCCTCATGGGCCATCATGAAGAACTTCGCGCGGACGATCCCCGAGGAGAACTATCGCCGCGACCGGTTCGTCACCGGCCACGAAGAGATGTTCGAGGCCGCCGCCGACACTCGCGACCGACGAGCACGAATATGAAAGTGCGCTCAAGCGGATGCAGGAGGCGGTCAAGGGAATGCTCGGCCGGCTCGACGAACGCGAGCGCAAGATCATCATCAGCCGGTTCGGACTGGGGGGTGCCAGCGAACAGACCCTGGAACAACTCGGCCGCGAGCTGGGCATCACCAAGGAACGCGGTCCGCCAGATCGAGTCCCGCGCTCAGGAGAAGCTCCGCAAGATCGCCAACGAGGAGAAGCTCGATCTGCCGATGCTCTGAGGACATTTGAAAGGGGGGCGACGAGACTGGTGAAGCGGCACGTTTTTTACTCGGTCCAAGGCGGCTGAGAGCGAAACGTACAGAGCGTACGGCCGAAAGTGGGTTGACGAGCGTTCGCAAAGCTGGGGCTGTTACCCCCGGGTTCTTGCTTCGATCGCATCGGATGCATCCATGGTTGGCCGGCGAGGCGGAACGGTCGTTGCGGACGATGTCTTGAGACGATTGGAGCCATCTCTTCTCAAAAACAGGGTTGTGGTCTCCAAGAATGCGGACCGGATGCTCGCCGGCAGAGCAGCCTCCGGCATTTTCCGAGTATTCAAAGACGGGATGCGCCACGATCTTCCTGCGGTCGGATCGCACTCGATACGAACTGGTTCACGAGTTGAGACACTATGGACACTTCAGGACCATCGGAGCTGATTCGTTCCGGAGATTGACTCGTCTGGAGCAAGAGCAATTCGTCTATGACGCGCTGCGAAGGAGCCGTCACTGGAGGGGCTTCACCGCAGCCGAAATCCAGCACGCGCAGGACTACATCCGCTCGTTGGGCGGAAATGCGTGGTAGCCCAACAAGGAAAGAACCTGACATGAGTGAGGACCAGGTCAAACGAATCGCCTGCGATCTCGTGGCCCATCTCGAGCTCGACCCTTGTAAGCTCGAATCGGTCCAGCGACTCTCTCGTTCGCAGCCATCAAGTCCATCCACCACCGGTGGCGAGTGGGTCGTGCGATTCGCATTTGAACAACAGGAAGACGTCGCTTGTTCAAGTGAGGTTGCTTTAGTGATCGTCGATGATGCGACCGAGCAGGCACGCCTGGTGGACAGCCTGTAGCGGCGTGCCCGTCGACGCCGAACGGCTCCGAGGGATCCTCGACACACCGGATGGATGACGTGACCGAAATTGATGTCACGCTCGCTCCGCGATAGACGAAGATGATTTAACGCCTGCTCATGTTACCCGCGAGACACGCAATCTGAACCATGCCCGTATCTCCGGCAAAGAGCCGGGTGGTTTATACGGCCGACTTATCTGTCTCATCCTATGTCCCTGTTGCCACTCTTTGAAGAAAACGACCCGCCTCCGCAGGCTGCACGGCTGGCGCCGATGCTCCGCCCAGTTAGCTGAACAGGGCGTCTACTTCGGTACGAGCTCATGGAAGTACGAGGGCTGGCTCGGCTCGATCTACACGCCGGAGCGATACACCACGCGCGGCAAGTTTTCGCAGCAAGAAATTCGAGACCGAGTGCCTGGCCGAGTACGCTGAGACATTCCCCGTCGTCGGTGGCGACTTCAGCTTCTACCAGTTCCCCACGCCGGATTACTGGCGACGACTGTTCGACGAGTCGCCCAGATCATTGCGGTTCGGTTTCAAGGTCCCGGAGGAGATCACCGTCATGACCTGGCCGGGCCACGCCCGCTATGGTTCGCGGGCCGGACAAGTCAACGCTTCGTTCCTTGATGCTCACCACTTCCATCGCGGCTTCTCCCGGCGCTCGGAACCGTATCGCGACCGCGTCGCCATACTGATGTTCGAGTTCGGGACATTCGCGAAGACGACCTTCACCACCGCCGAATTCACCAGGCGGCTCGACGCGTTTCTCGGGGTGCTTCCCGGAGGGTTTCGCTACGCCGTCGAGATCCGCAATTCGGAATACCTCAAGCCCGACTATTTCGCGACGCTGGCCGGCCATAACGTGGCTCACATATTCAACGCCTGGACGCGCATGCCGGATATAGGCGCACAAGCCCGGCTCCCCGGCGCCTTCACCGCGGATTTCACCGTGGTCCGTGCGCTCTTGCGCCACGGCCGTACCTATGAACAGGCGGTGAAGGCGTTCGAGCCCTATCGAGCCACCCAGGAGCCCGATCCCGCCACTCGGGACGCGACTCCGGCAAATCGCCGAGCGCACGCGACGCTCGGGCAATCCGCGTTCCTGTTCGTGAACAACCGACTCGAAGGCAACGCACCGTCAACGATCGAGGCCGTCGCTTCGACCCTCATCGCTTGAATTGAGCGGCCGCGCGGACCGGCCCAGGCTGACAGGCCGCTTTTCATCGTTTCGGGTCTCCGAGTGAACCAGGACCCGAGTTTGAAGCACTACCTCTTGCCGGAGGCCGGGTGTCGGCGGTATGATTGGAATTCAACGATATGGCCGCGCTGCCATTGCGCTCGCGACCAGGCGAGAGGGGGCTCGTTTTTCACCATTGGGGTGAAAAAGCCTTGCAAGTGGTCGCGGTGCGGATATACTAGACGATTTCACGGTTCAGGTTGCTGGTGTAGCTCAATTGGCAGAGCTTCGGTTTTGTAAACCGAGGGTTGTGAGTTCGAGTCTCACCGCCAGCTCTGCTGGAGAGAGAGTCCGGCAGGTGTTCTCGCTGGGCATCTGCTGGCCTGCGAGCTCGGAGCGGATCAAACCGAAATTAAAAACGAAACGGGTGGATACCCAAGCGGCCAAAGGGGCCAGACTGTAAATCTGGTGGCATTGCCTTCGCAGGTTCGAATCCTGCTCCACCCATGTCGATCCCGATTGGGATGGATTGGATTCGGATCTCGAATTCAATCCCGTGAGAGCTGCCAGTGGACCAAGACAAGAAACAACAGGGAGGGTAACGACGCGGACCGTTCGGGACTTCCCGCGAGGCGACTTGATCGAGATGAGTGTTCCGATCGGCTCTGTGCGACCTGCGATGGATCTCAGATGCTCGCTGGCTGGGGCGCCGGCGAACCGCGGGTGTAACTCAATGGTAGAGTACCTGCCTTCCAAGCAGGCTACGTGGGTTCGATTCCCATCACCCGCTTTCACTCGGGGTGGACAGCCGGGCCGAGGGGAATGGAACGAGTTAGCCTTTTGTGTGTTGCGGTTGAGGATCCAGACGGGAGTTCGACTCGATCAGAGCGAACGCGAGGGGCACGGGCGGGTCGGACCGGATGGGAATGAATGACGGACAAGATGCTGCCGTAGCTCAGTCGGTAGAGCGCGTCCTTGGTAAGGACGAGGTCCTGGGTTCAAGTCCCAGCGGCAGCTCTGGGGTTTGTGGCCCGGACCGGTAGGTCGTTGGGAACCATGATGGCTTCACCTGCCGCACCGGCCAGTCTCTCGCCGGGTCGGCGCGTCACATTGCACCAGGTTTTGCCGGGCAGCCTCCAGCTTGCCCACAGTTTCATAGGAGACGACGGGAGTAACGATGGCCAAGGAAACTTTCACCAGAACCAAGCCACACGTCAACGTGGGCACGATCGGGCACATTGACCACGGCAAGACGACGCTGACGGCCGCCATCCTGGCGGTCCTGGCCGAGCATGGCAAGGCCAAAACCAAGTCGTACGCCGACATCGCCAAGGGAGGGACCGTCCGCGATTCGACCAAGACGGTGACGATCGCGGTCTCGCACGTCGAGTACGAGAGCGAGAAGCGGCACTACGCCCACATCGACTGCCCGGGCCACGCCGATTACATCAAGAACATGATCACCGGCGCGGCCCAGATGGACGGCGCGATCCTGGTGGTGTCGGCCGCCGACGGCCCCATGCCCCAGACCCGCGAGCACATCCTGCTGGCCCGCCAGGTCGGCGTCCCGGCCCTGGTCGTCTTCCTCAACAAGATCGACCTGGTCGACGACGAGGAACTGCTCGAGCTGGTCGAGCTCGAACTGCGCGAGCTTTTGACCCATTACAAATTCCCCGGCGAAGAAATCCCGATCATCCGCGGCAGTAGCCGGCCGGCCCTGGAGAATCCCAAGGATCCCAAGGCCGCCAAGCCGATCCTCGACCTGGTCAAGGCGATGGACGAATACATTCCCGATCCGGTCCGGGAAATCGACAAGCCGTTCCTGATGCCGATCGAAGACGTCTTTTCGATCAAGGGACGAGGCACCGTCGGCACCGGCCGGATCGAGCGCGGCAAGGTCAAGGTCGGCGACCCGGTCGAGATCGTCGGCTTCGGCGCCAAGAAGGCCTCGACGATCACCGGCGTCGAGGCGTTCCAGAAAACGCTCGATGAAGGACAGGCCGGCGACAACGTCGGCGTCCTCCTCCGCGGCGTCGAGAAAACCGACCTCGAACGCGGTCAGGTCGTCTGCAAGCCGGGTTCGATCACCCCGCACACCAAGTTCGAGGCCGAAGTCTACGTGCTGAGCAAGGAGGAAGGAGGACGGCACACCCCGTTTTTCAAGGGCTATCGCCCCCAGTTCTACTTCCGCACCACCGACGTGACCGGTTCGGTGCTCAACCTGTTGTCGGAAGACAACAGCGAGGCCGAGATGTGTATGCCGGGCGACAACATCAAAATGACCGTCGAGCTGCAGACGCCGATCGCCATGGAAGAAAGCCTGCGGTTCGCCATCCGCGAAGGGGGCAAGACCGTCGGTGCCGGCGTCGTGACCAAGATCTTGGAGTGAACTGAGCCGTCGCTCGAGCTCTCAAACGAACTCGGCCGGAGAACGGCCGTTCTGTCGCCAAGGGTCGGTCGACTGGTCCGGATCGAAATCGAGTCAACTGAATTCACGATGGCGAAGAGTCGGTCGCTCGGCCCGGCTGGGGCCGACAGGCCGCACTCGCATGGTTTGTGACGGGTCGGGTGCTCGATAGGGCGGAATGGATCGCATCCATCTCACGCCGCTGTCATCATGTAACTAACATCCTCCGGCGAGTGCCAGGAGCAAGCTCATGCGGGAATATGTATGGCTCGAATGTACTTCGTGCGGGGAACGAAACTATCGGGTTCAGAAAGAAACCCGAGGCGCCGACCGTCTCGAGCTCAAGAAATACTGTCGGCGCGAGCGGAAACATGTACCACACAAAGAATCGCGCAAGAAATAGGAATCCGCGTCATCGCGCGGATCCGCGCCGTCGGCAGACGTCCTGACCGCCGGAATCGGCCGTGCCGCGAGTTCGGTCGTCTGGGCTGTCCGTTTCAATGAGAGTTCAAGCGAATGAGACTCGAATCGTGGCTCCGGAAATACGAGCGTAGCTCAACTGGTAGAGCACCGGTCTCCAAAACCGGCGGTTGGGGGTTCGATTCCCTCCGCTCGTGCTGTCGCGAGGCGGCCCGGCGGAGGTCGTCGCCGCGTAGCACTGAGCGCCTGGAACCGCGCGGTTTTCTGTTTCGTGTCGCGATGCGAGCCCTGATGTCGCCCGGCCAGCCAGCCAAGGCCGAACCGAGCATCGATCCGAGCCAAGCCAGCTCGCCACTGTTGGAAAGATCGACCGAGACATCCGAGTTCGTTCCCGTTCAAGCAAGTAGCGAGACAGGTGCCATGGGCAAAGTTAAAGACGAAGTGTCGGCGTCGAAACCGCTCGAAGCCCGGCAAGGGGAAATCCGGCGGGCCTCCCCGCGGTCTGTTCTGTCCAGTTCCTTGTCAACTTGACCCGGGCCGATCTGTACAAACCGATGCAGGGCTGGTACGCCCGGGTCTACACCGCGCTCGGGTTGGGATTGATCGTGGCCGCCGGGGCCTGGAGGATCTAGAGGCATCGCACGATTATTCCCCGTATCTGGCAGATTCGGCTCGCCGCTGTTTCGCGCTCGTCCTGGGATGGGTGGTCTTTCGGATCGTCCATTTTCCCCCGTTTGCCGAGTTCCTGATCGCCACCGAAGCCGAGATGAACAAGGTCTCGTGGACGAGTAAGGACGACCTGATCCGCGCGACCACGGTGGTGCTGGCGACGGTCGTGCTGATGGCGGTCTTTCTGTTCCTGGTCGACACGCTCTGGACTTTCATGCTCCGGCTCATCCGCGTGCTCCAGTTCAGCGGCGGTGGTGGATTCGGGTCGACGGCCTGAGCCGGGCTGATCGACTGACTGTCGCTCTGAGCCGATCCGCGATCGGATGCCATCTGAACTTCGTCTGAATTTCCTTCGCGTGTGATGTTGTGATTTCATTATGAGTCATTCGACCCACGAGCCTCCGAACCCGCTCTCCCCGAGGGCGACCGAACCGACGGCCTCGACGGAGGAGCATACCCCTCGACGCCGCGATCGAGGTGCGACGAGCAGACCCCCGACGGCGGGCGGCCGCGCACCAAGACGAAAGCGGTGGCCGCCGAGCCTCCGGCCGTTGCCGCCGCGCCAGCGGCACGCGATATCGCCCCGCAGCCGCCGACCGCTGCGGCCGCCCGCAGGTCGATGACGACGAGCCCCCGCCCGAACTGGTCTGGTACGTGCTCAAGGTGCAAAGCTCCCGCGAGGACACCATCCGCGACGCCCTCCAGCGCCGGGTCAAGATCCAGGGCCTCCAGCGTTTTTTCGGCCAGATCGTCGTTCCCACCGAAAAGATCACCGAGATTCGCAACAACAAGAAACGGGTCGTGGAGCGCAAGACCTACCCCGGCTACATCATGGTCCAGATGGAGCTCAACGAGAAGACCTGGTTCGTGGTGCGCGAGACGCCCGGCGTCGGCGACTTCGTCGGGGCCCACGGAACCCCGACCAAGATGACCGAGACCGAAGTCAACCAGATGCTCCACCAGGAGGAGGAGAAGACGACCGCCGAAGACACCCAAGGTCCGCATCGACGTCGAGCGCGGCGATCGCGTCAAGATCAAGGACGGCCCGTTCGAGAACTTCGAGGGGACCGTCGAGGAAGTCATCGAGGGCCGAGGTCTGGTCAAGGTGATGCTGATCATCTTCAACCGGCCCACGCCGGTCGACCTCGAATACTGGCAAGTGGAACGAATTTGAACGACTGACAGCAACCATAACCGTAACCCAGAAGATAGTGAGAACCAAGCGATGGCCAAGGTGATGACGGCGAAAGTGAAGCTCCAGTGCCCCGGCGGTCAGGCGACGCCCGCCCCGCCGGTCGGCCCGGCCTGGGCCAGCATGGAGTCAATATCGGCCAGTTCGTGATGCAATTCAACGAACGAACCAAGGAGATGAAAGGGACGACGATCCCGGTCGAGATCACGATCTACTCGGACCGGACATTCGAGTTCATCACCAAGAGTCCTCCCGCCGCCGTGCTCTCAAGCAGGCTGCCGGCATCGCCAGCCGGCTCGGCCGAGCCCCACAAGACCAAGGTCGGGACCGTCACGCCTGACCAGGTCAAGAAGATCGCCGAAACCAAGCTGGCCGACCTGAACGCCCGCGACCTCGAGCACGCCTGCCGGATCATCGCCGGCACGGCCCGGAGCATGGGAGTCGAGATCAAAGGATGACGGATCGCGAAAAAACGAGCGTCGCGGTGACGGGTAACGGGACGAATTGACGCCACTGACCAGCCGATTGAGTGGCTCGCCGGTGCGACCGCCCGCCGGGAGCCGACTTGAAACCAGGCGGCAGCTCCCCTTGAACGAAAGGAGCGAAAACTTTGGCACAGCATTCCAAGCGGTTTCGCGCGTTGCGCGAAAAGCTCAAATCCGACCGGTCCGGTTCCGCTGGCCGAGGCGGTCCGGCTCTTGAAGAGCTTCAGCACGACGAAATTCAACCAGACGGTCGAGGTGTCCACCCACCTGGGGATCGACCCCAAGCAGACCGACCAGAACGTCCGCGGGTCGGTGGCCCTGCCGCACGGCATCGGCAAAGCGTGCGGGTGGCCGTCTTCGCCCAGGGCGAGAATGCCGAGAAGGCCCGGGCCGCCGGCGCCGACATCGTCGGGGCCGACGACCTCGCCCAGCAGATCAAGGGGGGAACGATGGACTTCGACGTGGCCCTGGCCACGCCCGACATGATGGGTGTCGTCGGCCCGCTGGGCCGCGTGCTCGGCCCCCGCGGCCTGATGCCCTCGCCCCGCTCGGGTACCGTCACGACCGACATCACCGCCGCCGTCCGCGAGTTCAAGGCGGGCAAGATCGAGTTCCGCAACGACAAGGGGGGCAACGTCGCCGTGCCGGTGGGCAAGCTCGGCTTCACGCGAAGAGCAACTGACCGAAAACATCAACGCCTTCTTGAACTATCTGCGGTCGCTCAAGCCGGCCACCGCCAAGGGAACCTACATCCGCTCGATCACCGTCTCGGCCACCATGAGCCCGGGCGTCCGGGTCTCGGCCTGAGTCGAGCCGTCGACTCGACCGGCCACGGCAGGGCGGCTGGTGCCAGCCGGGCGGATCAGCGGACTCGATCGGACGTCGAACCAAGTGAACACGCGGGGACCAAAACCGAAGCCATGAGTAAATATGTAAAAGAACTGATGATGGATCAGCTTCGGTCGGACCTCGACGGAAGCCGGTCGCTCTTGATCCTGGACCTGAAGGGTCTGGACGCCAACGCCGAGCACGATCTTCGCCGCGACCTGCGCAAGAAGTCGATCCGGCTGAGGGTGCTGAAGAACTCGCTGGCCCGCCGCGTCTTCTCCGAGATGGGGATGGACGGACTGTCGCCATTTCTCGACGGGCCCTCGGCGGTCGCCTGGGGTGGCGAGGGGATCGCCGAGCTGGCCAAGGAGATCTCGACCCAGGTCAAGAAGCTCAAGAAACCCGAGATCAAGGGAGGGGCCGTCGACGGGGTCGTCGTCGGCCCGGATCAGGTCGAGGACATCACCAAGCTGCCCAGCCGCGAGGTCTTGATCGGCCAGGTGATCGGGCTCTTGCTCGGGCCGGCACGCAGACGCTGTCTCGCTCCTGTCGTCGCCGGCGTGCACCGTGGTCGGTCAACTCGAAGCCCTGGTCGAGCGGCAGCAAGGCGGCGGAGCTGGTGGCGAGGAAGCCGCAGCCCGCGCCCCGGCCGGCGACCGACCTGATCGGACCTCGATCGACCGGCTCGCTCAACCCGATTGCATCCATGCGAACGCGCGATGTCAACCGAACGCAACGTACAACCCGCCTGATCGGGCCGGACTGACTGAACAAAGACGATCGATCGGGCATCGACTCACGCAATAACTCCAACCCTTACGTTTCATTGATCAGGAAAGGATTGATAAACCGATGTCCACCGCGGAAGCAACGACGTTCGCCGACAGCATCAAGACTCTGGGAGACTCCCTGGTCAACTTGAAGGTCCTCGAGGTGCTTCAACTGACGAAGTATCTGAAAGAAGCACATGGCCTGGAGGCCGCGGCGGTCGCGGTCGCCGGCCCGGCGTCGGCGGCGCGGCGGCCGCGCCGAGCCGCCGCCCCCGCCCAAGACCGAGTTCGACGTCGTGCTCGAGGCCATCGGTCCCAACAAGATCCAGGTCATCAAGGTGGTCCGCGCGGCCACGACTCTGGGCCTCAAGGAGGCCAAGGACCTGGTCGAAGCGGCCCCCAAGGAGGTCAAGACCGGCATCTCCAAGGAAGACGCCGAGAAGCTCAAGAAAGAGCTCGAGGACACCGGCGCGACCGTCAAGATCAAGTGATCGCGGCGAGCCGCTCCCGGTGCCTGGTCGGTTGGCTGATTCCAGGCGCACGCCGGACACCGCCCATCCGCGCTCTGGCTGTCCACCGAGCTTGCCGGAGCGGCTGACCGGCGGTCATACGCCTCGATCGAGCGATACACCGCCATGCGGCGGTCCAGGCGCGTTTCGATAGCCCATGCGTGCTGATCCGCCGCCCGTCACGTGCGAGACAGGCTGCCGCCGACTTCAATGACGCATCAATCCTCGGCTCGCGGCTGCCCGGGACCGGTCACCGACCGTGGCTGGCAGCGGGTAGTCTCCGCGCGACATGGCGGTCCGAGGACAGTGACCGCCACGCCGGCCTGAATTCTCTTCTCACTTTGAGGAGCGCGACCCCATGCCCACCCCGACCACCGTGCGGCGAATCATTCCCGGCCAAGAAACGGAATTTCGGCCGGATCTCCGACGAGTTTCCCGTGCCGGACCTGACGCAGATCCAGACCCGCAGCTACGAGCGATTCCTCCAGGCCGACTTGCCGGTCCGACAGCGGCTGAAGCGGGGCTCGAAGGCGTCTTCCGCGAGATCTTCCCGATCGAGAGCTACGACAAGACGCTCAAGCTCGAATATCTTCACTACGACCTCGGCAAGCCGCGCTACGACCCCGACGAGTGCCGGCAGCTCCGCTTGACCTACGGCCGCCCGCTCCACGTCTGGCTCCGGCTCAACAAGGGGGAGACCACCCTCGAGGAATCGGTCTACCTGGGCGACATGCCGATCATGATCGGCGGCGGCGAGTTCATCATCAACGGCGCCGAGCGCGTCGTCGTCAGCCAGCTCCACCGCTCGCCCGGCGTCGACTTCGTCGTCGAGATCGAGTCGGGCGACAAGAAGCTGCACGCCTGCCGCGTCATCCCCGAGCGCGGAAGCTGGATCGAGCTGCAGGTCACCAAGAAAGACACGCTGGGGGTGCGAATCGACCAGTCGGGCAAGTTCTCGTCGATGACGCTCTTGCGAGCGATGAGACCCCAGATACTCGAGCGACGAGGCGATCCTCCAGGCGTTTTACGAGGTCGAGGGAGTCGACTCGGCCGACTGCCAAGGCGGCCGCCAAGCTCGAGGGCCGTATCGCCTGCGGCGACGTCGTCGACCCCAATACCGGCGAGGTCTTGATCGACAGCGGCACGACGATTTCCAAGACTTCGGCGCAGGTTCTGGCCGACGCCGGCAACCTGGGCGTGATCCTGGTCCTGAATGATTCCCGCGACCCCTTGATCCTCCAGTCGCTCCAGGAAGACCCGACCACCGACCACGAGAGCGCGCTGTTGCGGATCTACCAGCGGCTGCGGCCGGGCAACCCCCCCCAGCTCGAGAAGGCCCGCGAGCTGTTCCACGAGAAGTTCTTCGATACCAACCGTTACCGCCTGGGCAAGGTCGGCCGGTTCCGGATCAACCGCAAGTTCAACCAGGATATCCCCGAAGACCGGATGACGCTCGACCCCGAAGACTACGTCAACGCCATCCGGTACATCCTCAACCTGCGGCGCAACAAGGGGCACGTCGATGACATCGACCATCTGGGCAACCGCCGGCTGCGCACCATCGACGAGCTGGCCTCCGACGAGCTGCGCAAGGGTTTCCTCAAGCTTCGCCGCACCGTGCAGGAGCGGATGAGCCTGAAGGACGCCGAGGACATGACCCCGCGGTCGCTGATCAACCCCAAGAGCATCAGCGCGGCCATCGAGTACTTCTTCGGCCGCGGCGAGCTGTCTCAGGTCGTCGACCAGACCAACCCGCTGGCCCAGTTGACCCACGAGCGGCGGCTGTCGTGCCCTGGGCCCCGGCGGGCTCAACCGCAAACGAGCCGGCTTCGAAGTCCGCGACGTCCATATCTCGCACTACGGCCGGATCTGCCCGATCGAAACCCCGGAAGGGACCAACATCGGACTCATCAGCTCGCTGGGCATCTACGGCGGCGTGGACGAGTACGGGTTCCTGGTCACGCCCTACCGCAAGATCAAGAACGGCAAGGCGACCGACACGGTCGTCTGGATGCGGGCCGACGAGGAGAGCGAAGCCTACCTGGCGCCGGCCGACACGCCGGTCGACGAGCACGGCAAGCTCAAGGGCTCGATCCTGACCGCGCGGTACCAGACCGACTTCGTCACCGTCTCAGTCGACCAGATTCAGTTCATGGACATCTCGCCCAAGCAGATGGTCGGCGTCTCGGCGGGCCTGATCCCGTTCCTGGAGCACGACGACGCCAACCGCGGCTGATGGGCTCGAACATGCAGCGCCAGGCCGTGCCGCTCCTGGTCTCCGAGCCGCCGATCGTCGCCACCGGGCTGGAGCGGTCCGTGGCGATCAACTCGGGCATGGTCGTCAAGGCGAGCCAGGACGGGACGGTCACCTACGTCGACTCGACCCGGATCATCCTCGACCACAACCAGATCTACAAGCTGCGGAAGTACGTCGGCCTGAACGAGCGGACCTGCTTGAACCAGAAGCCGATCGTCCAGGTCGGCCAGAAGGTCAAGAAGGGGGAAATCCTGGCCGACGGCGCCGCGACCTACAAGGGCGAGCTATCCCTGGGACGCAACGTCCTGGTCGGGTTCATGGCCTGGGACGGCTACAACTTCGAGGACGCGATCATCATCAGCGAGAAACTGGTGCGGGACGACGTTTACACGTCGATCCACATCGAGGAGTTCGAGATCGAGATCCGCGAGACCAAGCTCGGCCGCGAGGAGTTCACCCGCGACATTCCCAATGTCTCGGAGAAGGCGCTGCGCAACCTCGACGACAACGGCGTCGTGCAGATCGGTACCTACGTCAAGCCGGGCGACGTCCTGGTGGGCAAGGTCGCGCCCAAGAGCAAGAGCGAGCTGACGCCCGAGGAAAAGCTCTTGCACGCGATCTTCGGCCGCGCCGGCGAGGACGTCAAGAACGACTCACTCGAGGTCCCCTCGGGGGTCGAGGGAATCGTGATCAACACCCAGCGGTTCAGCCGCCGCATGAGCTTGAGCGAAGACGAGCGCAAGGCATTCGAGAAAGAGCTCAAGGACACGGAAGCCGTCGAGAACGTCCGGATCGCCGATGAGTACAAGCAAATGGTCAAGGCGCTCGAAGAGGTCCTGGGCGGACCGGTGACCGACCCGTCGACCGGCCAAGCCGCTGGGCCGTGCCAAGGAGCCCAAGGACCTGGTCGACGAGAGCGATCGCTTCAAGCTCGAAGCGCTCGACATCCGCAGCCCCGAGGTCGTGGCCAAGGCCCGCGAGGTGCGACCGTCAGATACGCGCCGCGGATCGAGGCCCTCAAGGACGAGAAGGAGCGGCGGATCAACAGCCTGAAGCGGGGTGACGAACTCCCCTCGGGCGTGTTGCAGATGGTCAAGGTCTACATCGCCACCAAGCGGGTCATCTCCGTCGGCGATAAAATGGCCGGCCGCCACGGCAACAAGGGTGTCATCGCCAAGATCCTGCCCGAGGAAGATATGCCGTTCTTGGAAGACGGCACCGGGGTCGAGATCCTCCTGAACCCGTTGGGCGTCCCCAGCCGCATGAACGTCGGTCAGATCCTGGAAACCCACCTGGGCTGGGCCGCCGCCAAGCTCGGCTTCCAGGCCATTTGCCCGGTCTTCGACGGCGCCAGTGAAGAGACCATCCGCCAGTGCCTCAAGGATGCCGGCTTGCCCGAAAATGGCAAGGCGATCCTCTACGACGGCCGCACCGGCGATAAGTTCGACCAGCGGGTCACCGTCGGCTACATCTACATGCTCAAGCTCCACCACCTGGTCGACGACAAGATCCACGCCCGCGCCACCGGCCCCTACTCGTTGATCACCCAGCAGCCGCTGGGCGGCAAGGCCCGCTTCGGTGGTCAGCGGTTCGGCGAGATGGAAGTCTGGGCACTCGAGGCCTACGGAGCGGCCTATATCCTCCAGGAGCTCCTCACCGTCAAGTCCGACGATGTCGAGGGCCGCACCAAGATCTACGAGAGCATGGTCAAGGGCGAAAACACCCTCGAAGCCGGCACTCCCGCCAGCTTCGACGTGTTGACCAACGAGATTCGCGGACTCGGGCTCAACATGCAGCTCGAGAAGAAGCGGATCTGATCGATCGTGACCGCGGGCCCCGGTCTTGCCCCGTACAATGGAATCAAGATCGGGGCTGTTTTCCCCGCTCCGACCTCGCACTCGACGGAGCCTACCATGCCCGAAGCTCCACGCGTTCACCGGCTAGAGTTGGAAACTCTCGATCGCTTTTACCGCGAAGGCGGACTCCGCGTCATGGCCTCGCCCCACGTCCATTACGATGATCCGGTATGTCCCCATCCCGGCTGCTCGCATCGCATGGAATGGATCGACTTCAAGCTCGAACTCCACGGCGATCCCGAGGGGGTTTACAAGCCCTTGGTCCGTGCTTGGTGGGAGGGAGCCGGGTTCGTCGGGCGTTGTCCAAGCTGCCATGACTTGGATCCGATTCACGACGCTAAGATGGAGGCTGTGGATGAGGAGCATGCGTCCGAGTATCTCCAGCTTCCCGGAAACTGGCACACTGTGGCTCAGTTCGCGTAGTCGGCAAAACAGAGGGAAATCCTCGATCACTCCCGAGCCGGCAGCCACTTCAAATTCCGGCTCCAGACCGTAATCCCAACGCGGGTTAAACGACCGCTTCACTCCAAACAGGAACGCTTCCGTGGACGACCACGCAGAGCAGAACTACGAAGAAGATGACGTCGAGGGTGAGATCGTGATCACGATCGACCCGCGCATCGACGAACTCGATTTCCTCGGCGTCAGCATCGATGAGTTTGAAGCCGCGCTGGCCACGACGCTCGATGCCTACGACCGAACAATCGAGGCCACCGAGGATCCCGACGAGATCGGCGCGCTCGACGACGCCGAGATCATCTTGGGCGGTAAACCTTACCCACTCTCCGCTGTTGCCGACATCAATATCACCAGCGATCTCGACTTGCTGGAAGATCAGAATGGCGATGGCGACGAGGAAGAACCCACCGAGTGATGGAGAAGAAGATTCCTGTCGACGATCACAAATGTTCAGTATCTCGCGAATTATTTTGAAAATTCGGTTTTGTCAAGAAGAATTTTCTTGGAAAAGGAACTGGGATTGCGTACGATAGCAGGATGCGACTCCATCGGAAGCCGGCCCCGTCGCGACTGGGGATGACGACTTCGCCACCATTGTCGAGGTTTCGAGTTTGGATGTTGGAGTCTTCGCGCAAACCCGGTCAAGGAGGGTGCCGGTTGGGTGTTTATTGGTCTGGGACGACCGATTCGACCGCGGCAATCCTCATCGGCATGACCCGAGGATCGGTTCGCGGAATTTTTTTCTTCTCGTTGGGATTGGGCGAAGCGACCAGGGACTGGTCCGGGTCGGCTTCCACGACGCAATCTGATCTGAAATGTGCTTTGAGCTTGAGCAAACACCCCGGGGCGGTCGTCCCCAAGCTGACGGGATGGAATTGACCGTCGCTTTCACCCACTAACCACCCCACTTCGGCATCGCCATGGGCGTGCAGAGGAGAGTGTCTCGTGAGCATGGGCGAAAGTGCCTACGATCGGATTAATGATTACGGTGCTGTCAAAATTGGGCTAGCCAGCCCTTATGATATCCGGAGCTGGTCGTTCGGCGAGGTCAAGAAGCCGGAAACGATCAACTACCGGACCTATCGGCCCGAAAAAGACGGCTTGTTCTGCGAGCGGATCTTCGGGCCTGAAAAAGACTGGGAGTGCGCCTGCGGCAAATACCGCGGGATGAAGTACAAGGGGATGATCTGCGACCGCTGCGGCGTCAAGGTGACGCACTCGCGGGTCCGCCGCAAGCGGATGGGCCACATCGAGTTGGCCGCGCCGGTCGTGCATATCTGGTTTTTCAAGGCCATGCCCAGCCGGCTGGGCACGCTGCTGGACATGCGCACGACCAACCTGGAACGGATCATCTACTTCCAGGATTATGTCGTGGTCGACCCCGGCGGTACGCCGCTCAAGGAGCGGCAACTGCTGACGGAGGAAGAGTTTCGCAAGGCCAAGGAGCAGTACAAGACCGGCGGGCAGATCGGCGAGGACTTCCAGGCCGACATGGGAGCCGAGGCTGTCCGCAAGCTCTTGATGAGGTTGGACTTGGTGGCCCTCTCCAAGCAGCTTCGCCAGGAGCTGGTCGAGACCTCCAGCAAGCAGAAGATCAAGGACTTGACCAAGCGGCTCAAGGTCGTCGAGGCGTTGCGCGACAGCGACAATCGTCCCGAGTGGATGGTCCTGGAGTGCATCCCGGTCATCCCGCCGGACCTCCGCCCGCTTGGTCCTCTTGGATTCCGGCAACTTCGCCACCAGCGACTTGAACGACTTGTACCGGCGAATCATCAACCGCAACAACCGGCTCAAGAAACTGGTCGACTTGAACGCGCCCGAGGTCATCATCCGCAACGAGAAGCGGATGCTTCAACAGGCGGTCGACGCCCTGTTCGACAACAATCGATGCAAGCGGCCGGTGCTGGGCAGCTCCAACCGTCCGTTGAAGTCGCTCACGGACATGATCAAGGGCAAGCAGGGCCGGTTCCGCGAAAACCTGCTGGGCAAGCGCGTCGATTACTCGGCTCGGTCGGTGATCGTCGTCGGCCCGGACTTGAAGTTGCACCAGTGCGGTCTGCCCAAGAAGATCGCGCTGGAGCTGTTTCAGCCGTTTATCATCCGGCGGCTCAAGGATCTGGGACACGCCGACACGATCAAGTCCGCCAAAAAGATGCTCGAGCGGCGCAGCGAGGAGGTCTGGGACATCCTCGAGGAGGTCATCCGCAACCACCCCGTGCTCCTGAATCGGGCCCCGACCTTGCACCGAATGGGAATTCAAGCGTTCGAGCCGGTGCTGGTCGAAGGGAACGCCATCCGGATCCACCCCTTGGTTTGCAAAGGGTTCAACGCCGATTTCGACGGCGACCAGATGGCCGTGCATCTGCCGCTGTCGATCGAAGCCCAGGTCGAGGCGATGACGCTGATGATGTCGACGAACAACATCTTCAGCCCCGCCAACGGCAACCCGATCATCAGCCCGACCCAGGACATCGTCATGGGGGCCTATTATCTGACGGTCAGCCGCCCCAGTGAAATCGGCGACGGGATGATCTTCGCCACCCCTAACGAGGTCTTCCTGGCTCACAGCCAGGGCAAGGTCGGCTTGCATGCCCAGATCAAGCTCCGCCTGCCCGCCCACCGGCGGCTGCGGGGCGAAGGCGACAAGGAATTCACGCCCGGCATGATCATCCGGACGACGGTGGGCCGAGTGGTCTTCAACGACATCCTCCATGCGAAGATGCCGTTCTACAACCTGACGCTGGGGCAGAAGCAGCTTCAGAGCATCATCGCCGACTGCTACCAGATCCTGGGCCGCCGCGAGACGATCGCACTGCTGGACCGGATGAAGGACCTGGGCTTCCGCGAGTCCACCCGCTCGGGGTTGTCATTCGCGACCGACGATTTGAAGACGCCTCCGTCCAAGGACGCGATCATCGCCGAGGCGGAGAAAGAGGTCACCAAGCAGAACAAGTTCTACCAGCGCGGGATCATCACCGACCAGGAGCGGTACAACAAGGTTCTCGACGCCTGGACGCACGCTCGCGAGCGAATTACGGCCGAGATGATGGAAGCCCTGCGCAACGACCATCGGGAGGGGGAGATTTACCTCAATCCGATTTTCCTGATGGCCGAGTCGGGTGCCCGCGGCGGCGTCGAGCAGATCCGCCAGTTGGCCGGGATGCGAGGCCTGATGGCCAAGCCCTCGGGCAAGATCATCGAGACCCCGATCAAGGCCAACTTCCGCGAGGGTCTGTCGGTGCTGGAGTATTTCAGCTCGACTCACGGTGCGCGGAAAGGGCTGGCTGACACGGCCCTCAAGACCGCCGACAGCGGCTACCTGACGAGGAAGCTGGCCGACGTCGCCCAGAACGTCGTGATCACCATGGAAGACTGCGGCACCTCCCAGGGCATCACCAAGGGTGTCATCTACAAGGGTGAGAAGGTCGAGGTCAGCCTGGTGCAATCGATCCGAGGCCGCGTCAGCCGGGTCAACATCGTCGACCCGATCACGTGAGGAGGTCGTGGTCAAAGAGAACGAGATGATCACTCTGGCGGCGGCCAAGAAGCTCGAGGAGATGCAGATCGAGAAGATCCAGGTCCGCAGCCCGATGACCTGCGAAGCGTCCCTGGGCGTCTGCCGAAGCTGCTATGGCATGGACCTCGCCACCGGACAGATGGTCGAGGGGGGCATGGCCGTCGGGATCATCGGCGCCCAGTCGATCGGCGAGCCGGGCACCCAGCTCACGATGCGGACGTTCCACATCGGCGGCGTCGCCACTCGCGGCGTCGAGGAAAAGGACGTCAAATGCAAGCGTGAGGGCAAGGTCAAGTTCGTCGGCCTCAACATCGTGACCAACGATGAAGGGAAAGAAGATCGCCCTGTCGCGCAACGGCGAGATCCAGATCCTCGACGCCAAGGGACGCGAGCTGGAGAAGTACGACGTACCCGACGGCGCCATCATGATGGTCGAGGACGGCCAGATGATCGGTCGCGGCACCATGCTCTGCGAGTGGGATCCGCACAACATCCCGATCCTGGCCGAGGTCGGCGGCAAGGTCCGCTTCGACGACATCGTCGAGGGGGAAACGATGAAGAAGGAGATCGACCCCTCCGGCCACGTGCGCCGTACGATCATCGAGCACAAGGGGGATCTCCACCCGCAGGTCATCATCGTGGACGCCAAGGGCAAGACTCTGGACTACAAGTACATACCCGAGCGGGCCAGCATCGAGGTCAACGATGGCCAGATGATCTCGGCTGGAACGCTGCTGGCCAAGACCCCGCGCGAGGTGGGCGGAACGCAGGATATCACCGGCGGCTTGCCGCGGGTCACCGAGCTGTTCGAGGCGCGCCGGCCCAAGGAGCCGGCCGTCATCGCCGAGATCGACGGCCGCGTCGAGTTGCTGGATGAGAAGCGGCGCGGTAAGAGAACCATCATCGTTCGCAACGAGAGCGGCATCGAGCGCGAGCACCTCGTGCCGCACGGTAAGTACCTGCGCGTCCACGGCGGCGACCGCGTCCGCGCCGGCGACCCGCTGGTCGAAGGGCCGTTGGTGCCGCACGACATCCTCCGCATCTCCGGCGAAGAGACCGTGCAACGGTATCTGCTCCGGGAGATCCAGAACGTCTACCGCTCCCAGCGCGTCGAAATCGACGACAAGCACCTGGAGATCATCATCGCCCAGATGCTGCGAAAGGTCCGGGTCGAAAGCGTCGGCGACACGGGTCTCCTGCCCGGCTCGGTCATCGACAAGTTCGAGTTCCGCCGTGTCAACCAGGAACTGATGAACTGCGTGAAGATCAAGGATCCCGGCGAAACCGATTTCCGGATCGGTGACATCGTTCCCCACGACCACTTCGACCAGGAGAACCTCCGCGTCGAGGCGGCCGGTGACCGCAAGGCCGAATGGATCCGGCCCAAGCCGGCGGCGGCCAGCACCCAGCTCCTGGGGATCACCAAGGCCGCCGTTCAGTCCGACAGCTTCATCTCCGCCGCCAGCTTCCAGGAGACGACCAAAGTGCTCACCGAAGCCGCCTTGGCCGGCAAGGTCGACACCCTGGTCGGTCTCAAGGAAAACGTGATCCTGGGACACCTTGTGCCGGCCGGCACCGGTTTCAAAGCCCATCTCGAGGCCGAGGTCCGGATTCGCCCCGAAGCCCTCGAGGCCCTCGCGGACAAAGGACCTGCCTACGCCCGCTATCGTGACGAGGCCACCGCCGGAGCGATCAAGGACTGATTCCTTGATTCTCGGCTGGTCGCGCCACGTCGGCGGAACACCATGACGATCGAGTGCACCGGCCCGCCTCTTGACCAAGAGCGCGGGCCGGTGTCGTCCTGGCCGTTCGAGATCGGTTACGATATGAGAACGGTGTTGCTGTCCGCGTTCGATCTCTCGGAGCTTGCGGCAATCATGGCCACTGCCACATCAACGATCCGCATCGGTCCAGCCGACCACGGCCGCACGATGAGTCTAGACGAGTTCATCGAGGCCGAACTCGAGGAAGGGTACCGTTATGAGCTGGCGCGAGGAGTGCTTGAAGTGACCCACGTCCCGCGATGACTCACACGGCAAAATTGTTTGGACCATTCTTCAATTCATCGCGGCGTATGCCCAAGAACATCCCCGCGCCATTCACCGAGCCGGCGGTGGCTCAGAATTCCGCCTTTGGCTTCCGATCCTGATCTCGGGCCGCAACCCCGACATCGCAGTGGTCCTGCTCAATACACCCAAGGACTGGCGAGGCCGCCGTCCTCCTTCCTTGGCCTTCGAGGTCGTCTCCGAGGGGAGCGAGGCACATGCGCGCGACTACGTCACCAAGCGCGCCGAGTACTTGGCCTATGGCCTGCGCGAATACTGGATTGTTGATCCGCGGACGAAATGTGTGACCGTGCTCATCCGAGACGGAGATGCGTGGGTCGAGCAGGTTTATCGAGACGACCAGCAAGCTCATAGCCTGGTGCTGCCCGGATTCGCCATCAGAGTACTGGAACTATGGATTGACGTCGAGGACGATCAACCTGACCCGGAATCGGCGAATGGCGTTTCCTGAAGCGCCGAGTCAGCTTGAGGAGCCGCGAAAAAATCACTCGAGCATTCTTGCTTCTGTGGGACATTAGAGACGTCCTGCGCCGTCGCCTTGGATCGAGGTCGATAAAGGGAGCCGTCTCTTGAAGCTGAACTGGCTGCTGCTCTTCATCCCGGTCGCGATCGCACTCGACTGGTTTGGCGCCAACCCGGTCCTGGTGTTCCTTGCCTCGGCGCTGGCGATCGTACCGCTGGCCGGGCTGATGGGCGACGCGACCGAGGCCCTGGCCGAGTACCTCGGGCCGACCCTGGGAGGGCTGTTGAACGCGTCCCTCGGCAACGCCCCCGAAATCATCATCAGTCTATTCGCGCTGAATCGGGGACTGATCCGGATGGTCAAGTCGTCGCTCACCGGTTCGATCGTCGGCAACCTCCTGTTTGGGCTGGGTGTGTCGATGTTCGCCGGCGGACTCAAGGTCAAGTGCCAGACGTTCGATTCCAACGTCGCCCGGATGAATGGCGCACTGCTGATGCTCGCATCGTTCGGGCTGGTTATCCCGGCGTTTTATCGCATGGGTCCCGCGGGAGGGATCGAGCCCGGGCGGCAGATCTCGCTCGAGATCGCGGTGATCCTGTTCGCAGTCTACGTGGGAAGCCTGCTGTACACGCTGGTTACTGACAGGCCCGTGGTGGGCAAGTCGGGCGTCAAGGCCGAGAAGAAAGAAATCGGTACCGAGCCGGAGGAAGACGAGGTCGAGATCGGTTGGAGCCGGAACAAGGCATTGGGGATCTTGGCGGCCGTCACGATCGGCCTGGGAATCATGAGCGAAGTGCTTACCGGCGCGCTCGAGCCGGCCGCCGATAGCCTGGGGCTGACACCGCTGTTCGCCGGCGTCTTTGTGCTGGCCCTGGTGGGCAATGGTGCCGAGCTGCTCAACGCCGTGCGTTATGCCCGCAAGGACAAGATGGACCTGGCGATCGGCGTCACGGTCGGAGCCAGCACCCAGGTGGCACTCCTGGTCGCGCCGATTCTGGTCTTCGCTAGCTATTTTCTGGGCCAGGATATGAACCTGCTCTTCACTCGATACGAGGTATGGGCGGTCATCATGGCGGTCTTAATCACTCGCGTCCTGATCTACGACGGCAATTCGACATGGCTCGAAGGCTTGATGCTGATCGCGATCTATTTCATGCTGGCGATCGGATTCTTCCACCTCCCGCCCGAGGCCGTCAACGCGCCTTGAAATTCACTCCGGGTTGAGCTGGCGGAGTTGGTGCCCACCGATTCGCGTTCCTCTTTTCACTCACGCCTCAACACGAATATCATGGGTTGCGTCCGTCCCTCACCGCAACCGCTTGATCTCGATCGTGAGCCAAGTCGTCGCGGCCGACCATGCGATTTTAGCGGGCTCAACGAGAAACCACTACCGCTTTACCAGGAGACGATTGTGAAGAAATGGATCGCTTTGCCTTTGGTGGCAACACTGGCCTTGATGGGAATTTCCGGCTGTGCGAATCCGGCCGACGACGTCGCGCCGGCAAGTGTGTCTCCGGCCAAGCCGGTGTCGCGCGTCGCCGATTCGACTCCCAAGCCCGGTCCGACCGATTCGGCACTCAAGTTGCCGGGTTCGCCCAAGTCCGAGGCCGCAGTTGGTGCGCCAGTCCTCACGCCCGAAAACACCTCGGTCACGTTTGTCGGCTCAAAGGTTACCGGCAAACATGACGGCGGCTTCAAGCAACTCAAGGGGACGCTCGAGCTGGTACGCGAGAAGCTGGAATCCAGCAAGATTTCGGCCGAGATCGATATGAACTCGATCTATTCGGACAATGACAACTTGACTAACCATCTCAAGTCGCCCGACTTCTTCGACGTGGCCAAGTTCCCCACGACGACCTTCGTGACGACCGGAATTGAGGCCGGCAGCCATGACGCCAAGGCCAAAGACGCGACCCACACGGTCACCGGCAACCTGACGCTCCATGGCGTCACCAAGTCGATTTCCTTCCCGTCCAAGATCGCCCTCGCGGGTGACAGGTTTAACCTCGACAGCGAGTTCTTCATCAACCGCAAGGACTTCGCGATCAACTATCCCGGCAAGGCCAACGACCTGATCCGCGACGAAGTCGTCATCAAGCTGGCTGTGCACGTGCCCGTCGGTTCGAGTACGACGCACGAGGCATCCGCCAAGTAATCGTTCCCGATCAACCAAACATCGACGGCCGCCGCGATCTCGCACGTGCCGCGGTGGCCGTTGCTCCGGCCCTCGCATCCGCGATCATGAGTCCCACGGCCGAAGAGCCGCCGAGTGCTTTCCGGGCCGGGCACTCGACGACAGACGAGCCCACGACGATCGTCGAGGCCGCCTTAATGAATGCCTGAAAGGTACGAAGGACCGCACCCTAGCGTCGCGCAGCCGCCAACATCGTCCCAGAGCGCGCAAATCAGCGGAGCCGGCACGACAGCATGCGTCGTGTCGACACGTGAGCGCAAAGGGAGCGCGCAGCCAGCCGGCAAACGAAGGCCCAAGTCACAGTCACAAAGAATTTTACGAAATATCAAAAGTCCTCTTGATTCTTAAAAGCTCCTTTTTTATAAAGCATCAGTGAGTTATCGGAATCGCGAGGCCGTGATGACGCGGGCTTCGTAGACTCGATTCGAGCAACCAACCCTCCCCAGGGTGTCAACTCTCACTTCCACCACGAGCCCTTCATCAAGTCCTGTTGAATCTCCACTAACGAAATAGTCACCGGTCCTCGCGGATTGCGCCGTTCTGGAGGCGTGAATCGCAGCGAGGACTTGGTCGGCGCGCGTTACCTCCTTGACGGGTCGGAATGCCTTCCATGAAAGCTCTCTTCCCGTTTGCGGCGAAGAGTTCGCGGACGGCCCCGACTCGTTGCGGGATCGGCCGATCAAGGTTGTGGCGCAAGACAGGGATTGACGATGCACGACTCTCATTCGTTTCGTTCTCGAACCTGATTTCGAAGTGATTTTCTGAGGAAGAGGTAATCAACATGGTTGCACTCAGCATTCGCCGCCGCCAACAGGACGGCTTCACCTTGATCGAGTTGCTCGTGGTGATCGCCATCATCGCGGTCTTGATCGCACTCTTGTTACCCGCGGTTCAGAGCGCCCGCGAAGCAGCGCAGCGCGCCCAGTGCGTCAACAACCTGAAGCAGATCGCACTGGCGGCTCACAATTATGAGTCGGCGCAAGGCAGCTTTCCGATTGGTAATCGGGGTCTGCAACTGAACTATCCTGGCCTACCGCCTTGTGGAATCCTGGACGGCTCAGCCTATCCCGTTGGACACACCGCCTTCGTCTTCATTATGCCGTTCATGGAAGATGGGGTTGTTTACAACGCATTCAACATTATTCGAACATACAGTAGCCTCTCCAATGAAACCGCCCTCGGAACGAAGTTGGCATCGTACATCTGCCCCTCGGATACCGATGCCTCGCCCGACCCCACCGGCGCCATCGACGTGCCTCAGGCGTCCTATGGCACGTCCCGTGGGCTCTACGAAACGCTAGCAATTAACTGGGCGACCACCCCTACACTCCCGGATCCCAACGGCCAGTACGCCAGCACATGCAACCAGGGGCCGGGTGACGGCATGTTCAGCGTGGAATGGGCCCACAAGATCCAGCAGGTCACAGATGGTCTGAGCAATACGTTCCTCTTCGGCGAGATGTCACGATTCCGAAATGAACCGCCTGGTTCGAATTTCATGTTCAACTACATCGGCGGCTACTTTGTCGGACCGCCGTGGACAGGGCCCTCGTTCTGGCCGAACGATATTCGGCCCGTGAGTGGCGCCACCTGCGTTCCCAAGCTGAACGCCCCACCCGATACAACCGGCGCCGTGCTTGCCGCTTGCTTCGCGACGGTCTCGTTTCCGCCGGATTGGATAACCGTGCCGGCCTGCCAGAACTATGGGCAATTCGCTTTCCGAAGCCTTCACCCAGGCGGCGGCAATTTCGCTCTGGCCGACGGCTCGGTGAGATTCATCAAGGATAGCATCAACGTCCCAACTTATCGGGCCTTGGGTACTCGGGCCGGTGGTGAGGTCTTGAGCTCGGACCAATATTGACAAAACCGCAATGACTCCCTGCCCCGTCCCACGACCGCGATCGATACCGAACCAACCTCTGGGATTCCGTATCGAATCGGGCTGGGACAGGCGGGGTTCCCTCTGGCTTCTCACAAAAAGGAGAAACACGTGAGAACTCTCGTTTATTTCCTCGCGCTGCCGCTCGTTGCCCTGATGGTCGGCTGTGAAACCGCGGCCAGTGATCCGCCGGCGAAACCCTCGGATGACCAGACACCCCAAATTGTGAAACCGGCAAACGGGGTGGCGAAGCCGCGAAAGAAAAAAGAACCAGGAATCGCCCCAGCAAAAATTCCAGTCCGCAAAGACTTGTAACTGTGGCCGGACTCGGTTGGCGCGCACCAATTGGACGTTCACTGTCTGGAGTGTTACCTTGGGCGGTGACCATTTGAACCATACCCGTTCTGTGGGCTCCCCCAACTCGCTCCTAAATCCATTGGTTTCACTTTCCCCGTTTCGAGGACTGATTTAGAATGATTGGTCGTGCTCGATACACGCGCGGAGGAGGGATCGTATGGAGAAAGAAATCACTCTTGTCGATCGTGGCCGAGGGCTCCAGCTCTCCACCAGCCGGATTACGGTTCACGACCTGGTTCCGTACTTCCAGGACGGGTGCTCCCACGACGAGATCATCCGCTGGCTCCCCAGTCTGACTCACAAGGAGATCGCGATCGTCGAGCGCTACTACCGGCAACACAAGGACGAGCTCGACGAGTACGAACGCCGTGTCCGGGCCTACCGCGCGGAACAGATTCGGTCGCAGCGGCTTCGGCTCCCAGAACGGGAAGGAAGCCGCCATGAGCGCTTGGCTCAGCTCAGACAGCTCCTGCGGCAACGACGCCAGGAGAACAACGGTGAAGGGACTCGTGGCTGACGCCAATATCCAAGGGCAGGTCGAATATCTGGTGCAGCGCATGCAGGCCGATGCCTGGGCCGATTTCTGGCAGGCGCTTGGCCTTGTACTCTATCGCTTTGAGGACGTCGGGCTCTCGACGTCCGCGACCGACCTGGAGGTCTGGAACGTCTGTCAGGCAGAGCAACTCATCCTCGTCACCGACAATCGCAATCTCGATTCCGAGGACTCGCTGGAGGCCACAATTCGGCGGAACAACAGCCCCCAGTCCTTGCCTGTCTTCACCATCGCCGACATGAACGAGTTCCGAACCAACAGCTCCTACGTGGAGCGCATGGTCGAGGCACTCTACGATTACCTCATGAGGATCGACGACGTTCGCGGTGCGGGGCGGCTTTACCTCCCTTGATCGCCAGCCGCACCGAAAAGCGGAGGACTTCCCGCGCCAGGTTGGCGTCTTCGAGCAGTCGTTGCCGGTTCTTCATGTACTTGGCGGCGATCAGGGTTTCCAGCAGGTTGTACAGGTTCGATTCGATGCGCTCGCCCGAGCCAAGACGGTCCTTGCGGGGCGGAAGCCGTAACTGAAGATACTCCGGTACGACGGCTGTTGTTGATTGCGGAACGCCGTGCGGACGAACGACGCCTGATCGTTGAATGACCGACCTCGAAGAAAACGTGGGTGTTTTTCCATTACTTGTTCAGAATTCTCAATATTATCAATCTCCGACCCTTTTGTGTACGGCCTCGGAGCGTTCGTCCCGTCCTGACACCACTCGAACACATTCCCCAGCATGTCGAACAAGCCCAGATCGTTCGGCAGCAGATTCCCGCCCAGCCAGGCATGGTCCCGACTATTTGCCTGATACCAGGCATACCGCCCGAGCAGCTCGTTCGAGAGGCCGTAATACCGGCTCGTCTCGGCCCCCGCACGACACGAATACTCCCATTCCGCCTCGGTGGGCAAGCGATACCCTGTGCGTTGCAGAGCGTCGGCGGGGATCGTCATCCCCTCAGCGTAAGTATCCGCCTTGTTCGGGAGGTAACACCACTCGTCCTTCGGCAAACCCTCCCGCTCGCTGAGCCAGTTGCAATAGGCGGCGGCACCATACCAGTTGACACCGATCATCGGACCGCCCGAATCAGGGCTGTAGCGGTTCGGGAGGTTCTGGGTGTGCTGGAACCGGCGATTGGTTCGCACGAACTCCTGATAGTGATCGATCGTCACTTCCTTGGCGGAGACGGCGAACCGGCGGGGTATGGCACAAGTCCGGGGAATCTCGATGTCCGACCGATCTGGCTCGGTCGGCGGCGAGCCCATGCGGAACTCGACCGGACCCTCGATCACGGCGAACGTCTGCCCCTGACCGTTGACAAACCACCGCCTGCCACTCCAGTCCTTGACCTTCATCAACTGGGAATCCACCTCCTTGACCTGATCCTTCTGCCCCCACTGCCGCAGGGTCCATTCCGCCGCCCCGTGGATGCCGCTATCGGGATCGAGGCGGTAGAGGTCGAGTAGCTTGCCGGTCAGAGCTTCCCGCTCGCCGAGGGATAATCCCTCCCTACCGTACGTCCCCAGTGCCAGGACTAACGCCCGCCGCTGCGATATCCGGGGATGGAACAGCACGGCGTCCATGACCTGTTGCCCTTGCACGGGCGTGGGCTTGCCGTTGGGGTCGATCCGATCGAGTTCGTCGGCGAGGATGGCAGGATCGGCTCCGAGGGGGCTGATCCAGTTGACGATGAAGCTCCGCAGTCGAGGGTCTGCACTGTGGCGGAGCAATGGCATGGTCTCACTCGCCTTCCCCAGTCGCACCAGGGCCACCGCCGCCCGAGCTTGGCGTTCCGCCAATCGCTCCTTAACCGTCTCTGAGTCCTTGTTGCCATCAGGTATCGTTGCCTTCTTTGCGATCTCCGCTTGGAGCAAGGGTAAGGTCTTCGCCTCGTGCCGCTGGGCGATGAGGAAGAAGTCGGCATACGCCTTAGGGTCGGCGTCCATCAAGAGGTCGGCGATCAGGTTCGGGTCGTCGCTGGCGTAATCGGTGAGGATATCCGTCGCCAGCGAGTGTATGGTTTCGGGACGGCTCTTGTCCCGGAAGATCGTGGCGAGCGGGACTGTCAGCTTGCCATGCACGGGACGCAGGGCTTCGATCCAGGATCGGAGCACGAGGGAATTGACCAACACCAACGCTTGTGCCACCTTGCCGCCCACGGCTTCCCACCTGGGGGGCACCCGCCGAAGGGCAGGGTCATCCGGGGCGTAGCTTGCCAGGGCGCTGGCGGATGGAAGTAAACCGTCATCACCCGGCTTCGCTGACTCGAGCACGGTCCAGAGTTTCGGAGTCAGGGTCGCTTGATGTGGTTTCAGGGCATCACGGAGCACGGAAAGTTCGCTGGGAGTGGCTTTGATCAGGCGGTTAAAGAGGTAGTCCACCTGAGCGGCATCGACGGGGAGAAGTGCGAGGCTGGCATGAAGATGTTCTCGATCATCGCTACTTTGTACCGCACGCACTAAGCGAGGATCAGCCCAGCGGCGGTAGCCCGAAAGTTGCTCGACGATGGCAGGAACGTCGGGTGTACTCACCTTCTGGAGGGACTCCACCAGAGCCGAAGCCCGTAGTGTGCCATAGCCCTCGATCCCTCCCCAGGTGATCAAGGAGGCCAACATGACCAATCCCAGCGTCCTGAGACCATGCACCCGGCTCGCTTGTTTCATCATCTTGCGTTGCGGCTCCGACCACTCCCGCCTCTTGGTCAGCAGCCGGATGTTCGCCCACTCCAAGGCAGACGGTAGATGGCGGTTCTCGGGCTTGGAGTTCCAGAGCGGGAGCGTTCCGCCAGCCGCAGTTCCGCCCGTCCTCGACGGGTCTCACGCTGCTTGCGGGTCAGCCAGTCCCGCAGGGAGTGGACCAGGTAATCGTGGGTGAGTTGATAATAGCGGAAGGATGAAGGATGAAGGATGAAGGATGAGTCGGAGGATGGGTTTTCTGGTTCATCCTTCATCCTTCCGCCTTCATCCTTTCCTTCCGGGTCGGTGGGAGTGATCAGGCGAAGCTCAGCGTCGAGGATGTGGATCAGGTCGTCGAAGTCCCTGGGTCGATTCGCATAACCGGATGCTTCGAGCAATTCCTGGCGTGATCTCATCTGCCCCTTGATGTCGGTGCCGCTTTCAGGAAGCAGGGCTTTCAGCACCGCCTGGGCGGCTTTCTGGTGGAACCGATGCTCGGGAGGGGCGGTTGAGGCGCTGAAGGTCTCTTCGAGGAAAGTCAGACCGACTCCCTCTGTGCCGCCCACCGCTTGAGCGTGGCTGGGGTCCAGGGTTTCCCTTTGACCATCTCGGCGAAGAGGGCCAACCGAACCGAGATGATCTTGCCGTCCTGGGCCAGCCCGGAAATCGATTGATCCAGAAAGGAATTTTGATCGCTGCTGAGATCATCGATGTTTTCGGGCAAAGCCCCGTAGGCCCGCCCGAAAGCCATCAGCACTTTCTTGGCATGGCGGGGATCAAAGAGATCCACCAGGGCGCTGTTCTCGCCCTCGAGCAATCGGATTTCCAGGTCCCTCATGAACCGGCTGGCGGCGAGCCAGAAATCATCCCGCACCAGCACAACGGCTTGGACATGCTCGCCATCGCAGTGCCGAAGGGCGGCGACCAGCTCGGTGTTCTCCTCGCCTCGCTTCGCATGGAGCCATTGCTCGAACTGATCCAGGACCAGCAGCACCTTCCGCTCAGGTGGCAAGACGCGACCCCTTCGCAAGTTCGCCAGCGAATCGACCAGCCCCAATCCTCGGGGCAGTTCAGGACAAACCTTGCGCAAACCCTTGAGCAGCCGGGCTTCGGTCTCTTCCGGGGTCGCCTCGACGTAGACCGGAAGGACGTGCTTGCCGAGCCGGGGCAGAAGTCCCGCCTTGACCAGCGATGACTTGCCGCAGCCCGACGGACCGTAGATCAGCCCCACCTTGAAAGTCAGGTCAGGGTCGATCTGCTCGATCTTTCGCTTCCAGAATCGGATGCTGTCAGGCAGTCCATCCCGGTCCCGAGGACCGGGCAAGAGTTCCAGGAAGAAGTCGGCATCATGCTCATCGAAGGATCGCAGCCCCTTGGGACGATCTTGATCGGTCGCTGGTCGGAGTCGGATTGCCTGGAGTGTGGCCGGATGTGGAGCGGATTCCAGAGTTGATCCGGGCGGCGTGCCAACGGGAACCGCAGGGGCGACAGGCGAGACCGCGCCCCCTGTGGTTTGGAGGAACAAGCGAAGGTCTTCCGCCATGTCCTTGGCGGTATTGTACCGGTCGGACGCCCGCTTGGAGAGCGCCTTCAAGCAGATGCGTTCTAATTCCTTGGGGATCGTGTCGTCGACCTGTCGAGGAGGGCGAGCCTCCGCGCGGTGTCACTTGCTCGATGATCTCTGGTAAGCGACTCCGCCTCGGAATGGTCGTGCGTCCGGTCAGTAATTCGTAGAAGACTACGCCCAAGCTGAAGATGTCCGAACGCCCATCGACCCGGTGTCCCTCGCCCCTGGCTTGCTCGGGACTCATGTAGGCGGGTGTTCCAGCTATCCCGCCACCCTTGCCGAAGTCCTCGTCTCTGAGCGCCAGACCGAAATCGGCGACATAGGGCTTGCCCGAAGCGTCGATCAGGATGTTGGCGGGTTTGACATCCCGGTGGACCAGACCTCGGGTATGGGCGAAATGAAGAGCCTCGGCGATGATGGCGACCAATTCCGCCGACTCCCGAAAGGAAGGTCGATCCTGTTTGATCTTGACTGCGAGATCGCTGCCTTCGATGAGCTTCGACACGACGAAACAGAGTCCGTCGTCGGTGCGTCCCACGTCATAAACCGGCACGATATGGGGATGGTCCAGACTGGCGAGGATGCGGGCTTCGTTCAGGTATGCCTCGATATCCTCGGGCCGCGAGACTCGTTCGGGGCGGGGAACTTTGATCGCAACGCGGCGGTTGAGATCATCATCATGGGCCAGGAAGACCTCACCGAAGCCGCCCTTGCCGAATCGCCCGAGGATCGTGTAACGACCGATCTTTTTGGCATCGCCGTCCGGGGAGCGACCCGAGCCCGCAACAGGCGGTTGCTGGTCTTCCGTTTCAGACAGGCTCTTCATCTCATCCATGGCCCGGTCCTTGACAACGACCGATCGCTTTCATGACTGCCAAGCGGATGGAGCCATTGTCTCATCCTGAGCCGGGGTGGAACAGTGGGGCAAGACGATCGGCGACTTCGGCGGAATTTACAAATCTCGGAGAGGGAGAGTTAGCATTTCATTTCAGTCCTGGGCCAGACCGCCGCTGGTTTCGGCTGACGTAGAAATGGCAGAGGGCGACGGCGCAAGCGTCGGCGACGTCATTGGGCTCGGGGAGTCGGTCCAGGCCGAGCTCGGTCATGATCGCGTGCTGGATCTGAGCCTTGGGAGCCCGGCCATTGCCGGTCAGGGTCTTCTTGATCCGGGTGGCGGCGTAACCGAAAATCGGAGTCTGTCGTTGGGCGGCGGCCAGCATGATCGCTCCCGCGCGCATGCGCCATCAGGATCGCGGTGCGCGGATAGCTCACATGGCTGTGCACCCGCTCGAGGGCGACCGAGCCGGGCGGGAACGCTTCCAGCACCTCGACGATGCCGCGATGGATCCAGACGAGCCGCTGTCCCAGGGCCGAGCGGGCGGATCGAGGCCGAATCACACCGGCCTCGATCACGAACGGCCCGTGCGGCGACGGCTCGACCACCGCATATCCCGTCACGTTCAAACCGGGGTCGATCGCCCACGACGCGCTGGGGAACCGGAACGAGCCGCGGTTGATCCTTTTCCTCGATGAGCGTGGCCATCCCGGGCGATCCTCCCATTCCATTGTGCTGTTCCATCAATCTAGCGACGCGGTTCGATGCGCCAGCGGGTGCCGTCGGGGCGGTCTTCCAGCGTGATGCCCAGCTCCGACAGCCGGTTGCGGACGTCATCGGCCATCGCGAAGTTCTTCTCCTTGCGAAGCCGGGCGCGGAGGTCGATCAGCAGACCGACCAAGGGGGCGGTCAGGGCATCACCGGAGGGTTGATCGACAGCGGGCGGCCGGCCGAACAAGCCCAGGATCTGGCTCAGCTCCTTGAGTACGACCATGCCCGCGCGATACTCGTCGAGCTGGCTCGCCGGCTCGGCGCCGGAATCGGCCGTCAGTTCATTGGCGAACCGATTCAGGGCGTGCACGACCTCGAACAGCTCGCCGATGGCCCCGCCGGTATTGAAGTCGTCGTCCATGGCATCGAGGAACTGTTGCCGGTGGTCGGCGACCTCCTTGAGCAACGAAGAGCCGCCGGGGTCGAGCTCGCCGCGACGGGTCGGGGCCGCGAGCTGGTCGAATCGCTCTCCGGTCAGTTCGAGGAACCGCTCGAACGCCCGATAAAACGTCTGCAGTCCGCGCTCGATCTCGTCGAGCCGGCTCGGTCCGAAATCGATCGGACGGCGATAGTGGCTGCTCAGAAGCAACGCGCGAAGGGTATCGGGCGGATGGGCCTTGAGCAGGTCGCTCATCAGCACGATCGTGGCCGGGTCGGACTTGGAGATCTTCCGCCCGTCCTTGGTCAAGAGGCCGTTGTGCAGCCAGTACGAGGCGAACGGCTCACCGGTGTAGGACTCGGACTGGACCAGCTCGTTCTCGTGGTGGGGAAAGACCAGGTCGAGACCGCCGCCGTGGATGTCGAAGTGCCGTCCCAGGTACTTCATGCTCATGGCCGAGCACTCGATGTGCCAGCCCGGCCGCCCTGGCCCCCAGGGGCTCTCCCACGACGGCTCGCCCGGCTTGGAACTCTTCCAGAGCGCGAAGTCGCCCGGATGGTGCTTCAGCGTTGAGGGCTCGATCCGGGCGCCGGCCAGCAAATCCTCGGGGTCGCGGTGGCTGAGCTTGCCGTATTCGGCGGCCTTGCTCACGTCGAAGTAGACGTCGCCCTCGGACTCGTACGCGAATCCCTTGTCGATCAAGGCCTGGTTGATCGCGATGATCTCGCCGATGTGCTCGGTTGCGCGCGGCATGTGGTCGATCCCGTCGACCCCCAGCGCCTTCAGGCAATCGAGGTAATCGCGGGTCACCCGCTCGGCCAGCTCCGCAACCGTCGTTTTGTCTTTCTGAGCTTGCACGATCAGCTTGTCGTCGACGTCGGTGATATTGACCACCCACGTCGCCTCGTAGCCGAGGTAGACCAGGTATCGCTTGATCGTATCGAAGATCACCGGTCCGACCATGTGGCCGATGTGGCTGGGCGAGTAGACCGTCGGGCCGCAGACGTACATGCCGACCTTGCCGGGATGAACCGTCTGAAAAGGCTCCTTGGTCTGACTCAGTGTGTTATAGACGCGCAACGCCATGGAAGGGTATCTGCTTGGAAAAAGGGAATTCTGATCTATGGACGATTATTCCGGGGAACCGTATACATTTTTAACCACGGAAAACACGGAAAAATAGGAGTCCGATCGAGTTTCAGGGCGACGCGAAGAAATAAATGCACTTGCATTATTATCAATCAATTTGTATTTAATCTTTTCCGTGTTTTCCGTGGTTAAGAATGTCTTGTGAACACTTACAATTCAGGATCTTGTCAACGGCTCGATGAGCACGACGGCCTGACAGACGATGGCCTCGCCCCGGCCGACAAGCCCGACGTGCTCGCCGGTCTTGGCCTTGATATTGACGGCTCCTTCGCCGACTCGCAGCAGCCCTGCGAGGTTCGCGCGGATCGCCGGCTTGTGGGAGGCTGAGCTTGGGCTCCTGGGCGTGGATGATCACATCGCAATTGACGGCGCGCCATCCGGACCGCTCGACCTGGTCGACCACCTCCGCCAGGAGCCGGGTGCTATCAAGCCCGTGCCATTTTGGATCGGTGTCCGGATAGTGCTCCCCGATATCGCCCAGGCCGGCCGCTCCCAACAGCGCATCGGCCACCGCGTGACAGACCACATCGGCATCGGAGTGCCCCACCAAGCCCCGTGGATGGGCGATCCGAAGTCCTCCCAGGATCAGTGGCCGACCCTCGCTCAGCCGATGTGTGTCATGCCCGATCCCGACCCGCACGTCCAAGCTCCCATCTGGCCCAGCCAGCCGCCCGGGCTGGGAACGGACAGCCGAGGGCGCTGTCTACGCAAATCACCTTGCCTACCAGGCGTCCGGCAAAATCGTAGCGTTTTCTCGGCCGGGTGGCTATCCCGGCCAGCGATCTTGCCGACTCATCATCAGTTTCGAGCGGTCACACTGTCATTTTGGGCAAATTGTTTCAAGTTCTGTACAAAATGACATCTAGACCCAGCCAAATGGCGAAATCGGCGCAAAAAAATTAAAGTCAAGCTCTCAAACGACCTCGAACAATTCGGCCGTTTGACTGTTGCGGATGGCACTCGGAGTGCGTAATAATTCCAGTGACGATCGCGGCCCGAGCAAGGACGTCCCGGAGATCAGCCGGATCCCGGTGGGAAAATCGGGGATTGCGAGGGACTCGCGGAACTTGATGGAAACCCCGAGCCAACATTTATTAAGTGATGTGCAAGAAGGAGGATGCCATGCTGGTCCTGAGCCGCAAACTGAACGAGAAGATTGTCATCGACGGTGGAATCGTGGTGACGGTGGTGAAGATCGATCGCAACCAGATCCGTCTGGGAATCGAGGCGCCGAGCCGCGTCCGCGCGTATTCCGTGAAGAGATCGCCGGATCTCCACGACGGCCCTCGTCGGACCAAGCCGTCGCAGTGGGCGTCTGAGCCTGTACCCGTAGTGGTCGGACTCGGCCTACCGCGGTCTTGAGAAAGGTTTGAGAAAAGTTTGACCGAGTGAGGATTTCTCCTCGACAACCCGAGCGTGGTCGATTAGGTTGACTGAAGACCTTCGTTTTAAGTCAGTATAGCCAGCCGTGAGACGTCGCCTCGAGCCATCGCTAGGAGAAACCCTCATGCACGATCGGCAGGACCAGGCTTCAGACCTGGGAACACATCTCAACCGCCGCGGTTTCCTGGGGACCGGCGCCAGCGCACTCGCCGTCGCGACGGATCTCTCGGGAGTGGCCCTGAAGCGGCCGCCCAAGCGACACCAAAGACGACTCAATCGGCCGTATTGCCCAAGCGCATTCTTGGGTCGAACGGGCGTTGAGGTGAGCATGCTCAACCTCGGCACCTGGCAGAAGCGTGGGGCTCGATCGAATCCTTCGCTTCGCGTGGGCCAATGGCATCCGATATATCGATACGGCCAAGAGCTATGGCTCGGAGCCGGACATCGGCCGTTGGCTTCAAGCATTTCCCGAGGCTCGCAAGGATTTGTTCCTGGTCACCAAGGACCATCCGTCAACGCCCCGGGGGCTCATCAATCAACTGGACCAACGGCTGGCGGACCTCAAGACCGATTACGTCGATCTGATCTTCATCCACCATGTCGGTGACGGCCAACACTTCGCCGCCCAAGCGGAATGGCCCAAGAGCAAGGAGTTCAAGGAGACCGCCGAAGCGATCCGAAAGTCGGGGAAAGCCAAGTTCGTCGGATTCTCAACGCATCATCCCCAACGAGACATCATCCTCCAAAATGCGGCTGAAGGCGGATTCGTCGACGTCATCATGGTCCATGAACAACCCCTGGATCTCCGCGGACGCGAAGATCAATCGCGCCCTCGACGCCTGTCACAAGGCGGGTATCGGCCTGATCTCGATGAAACAGGTCGCCGGCCATGCGGATCTGGAGCAGATCGGAAAAGCCATCCCCGACCTGCGCGAGAAGGGTCTCAAGCCTTATCAGGCGCTTTTGCATGCGATTTGGACCGACGAGCGGTTTGCCTCGTGCTGTGTCTCGATGCGCAACACCGAGCAGGTTCGTGAGAATGCCGAGGCGCTGCGGATGTTCAAGCCGATGACCAAGGCCGAGATCGAGCGACTGCGCGATGCCTGTATCGCCGCTGGCCCGACTCTCTGCGCCGACTGTGACGGCCGCTGCAGCCAGGCCGCCGTGTACTTCGGCCGAGTTGGGCAACCTGACGCGATTCCTCACTTATCACGACCATCATGGTTCTCGCGGCGAGGCTCGTCGACTCTACTCCGAACTCAGCGACGCCGCGCGAAACTGGACCGGCGCCGACCTGGAGGCCGCCCGCCAGGCCTGCCCCAACAAGCTCAACTTCGCCAAGCTCCTGCCGAGAGCCGACGAGGTCCTTGGTTGATCCGAGCCCGACGACAACATCAAGGTGACCGTCTCGTGATACGGGCCGGCCGACCGCGACTTCGCGGTTCGGGCCGGCCCTTTTCTTTCCGTGTCCCGACACATGGCTAGCGTGGTCGCCGGACAGAGCCGGCTCCTACAGGATTGGTAAGAGGGAGCTTCGTCTCCCGATCTCGGTTCTCGCCTTGTGTCGGGCCATTGTGCTGACCAAATGCTCCAAATCTCGCGAAATGACCGAATCCGTTCGGCACCCCCGTTTCGGAAAAGGCAAATCTGTCATCTTGGCTTGAACAGCTTCCGACTGTATGATGATGGGTTCCTACCGCTTCAGGGTGGAATTGCGGGCGGACCTGACGAATTCGCCTGAGGATCTCCTCGCACCAGGGCGAACGTCGGTTCATCGTGCAAGTACGGCAAGCTTAGGCGGCGAGGTCGCGAGTCGGCTGGCCCATTGGAGGGCCGGTGGTCACCGACCGTCCTTGTTTCTGTGGTTATGTCACTTTCTGGAAAGGGAGATTTGGCCTGTGGTGAAGTTAAGGGTTCGTGCTGGCGAGTCGATCCAGGAGGCGGTTCGCCGCTTCCGCAAGCTTTGCGAACGGAGCGGACTTCGCAAGGAAATGCGTCGCAAAGCCTACTATGAGAAGCCCAGTGAACGCCGCCGTCGCGAGGAGCTCAAGCGGTTACGCAAGGCTCGCCAGAGCCAAACCTCTCGAGTCTGATAGCGGCTCATGTGTCGGGCAGTTGATATCGACGCGGTTCGACCGTGAGCTCGCTCCGGCGATGGGATTTACACGCGCACCCGGGAATCGTCGTCTTCCGCGCGGCGATTGGGATAGCGCCGGCGGATCGGCTCGATCTCGTGCGCAATGAACTCATCGACCTGTCGCGATGATCGGCCGGCAAAACGGCGAGCATCGAGCACGTCCTCAAAATCAAGCCGGGGAAACGCCGGGTCGTCGCGGATTCGGTCGATCAAGTCATTGTCGGCGGCACCTTCCTTCAATCGCCCGGCAGCCGCCTGCGCGTGGATGCGGATCCGCTCGTGCAGGTCTTGACGGTCTCCGCCAGCCTGAACGGCCGCCATCAAGAGGTTTTCGGTCGCCATGAACGGCAGTTGTTCGGAAACATGCCGGGCGATGACCGCCGGATGAACGACCAAGCCGGGCACGATGTTGAGATACAGGTTCAGGATTGCGTCGACGGCTAAAAAGGCTTGCGGCACGATCAAGCGGCGGATGGCGCTGTCATCGAGCGTGCGCTCCAGCCACTGGTTGGCCGCCGTCTGGCTGGCGGCCGGCGGCATCGCCAGCAGAAACCGGGCCAGCGAGCACATCCGCTCAGCCCGCATGGGATTGCGCTTGTAGGCCATCGCCGACGAGCCGATCTGTTCGGCCTCAAACGGCTCCTCGACTTCACGCTCGTGAGCCAGCAGCCTCAAGTCGGTCCCGAAATGATGGGCGCTTTCGGCAATCCCCGCCAGCCTGGCCAGGATCTGGGCGTCGATCTTTCGCGAGTAGGTCTGTCCCGAAACCGGATAAGTTCGCGCGAAGCCGAACGCTTCGGCCACCAGTCTATCCAGAGCTTCGACTTTGGCGTCGTCGCCGTCGAATAGCTCCAGGAAGCTAGCCTGAGTGCCGGTCGTCCCTTTGACCCCGAGGAACTTCAAGTCCGCCAGCCGACCCTCGATCTCGCCGAGATCCAGGACCAGCTCATAGCACCAAAGCGACGCACGCTTGCCGACCGTCACCAGTTGCGCGGGCTGAAAATGGGTATAACCCAAACACGGCAAATCCTTCCAGCGTCTCAGCGAAGGAGGCCAGAGCATCGATTGCGGCGACCGTCTTGTCGCGCACCAGCTCCAGGGCCGCGCACATCAAGATCAGATCGGCGTTGTCGGTCACGAAACAACTCGTCGCCCCCAGGTGGATGATTGGACGCGCCACCGGCGCAACATCACCCAAGGCATGGATATGCGCCATCACATCGTGCCGAAACCGGCTCTCATAGGCATTGGCGGCGTCGAAATCGATCAGATCGACCTGGGCGCGAAGAGCCGCGATCTGCTCCTCGCTGATTTTCAGACCCAAGGCGCACTGCGCCTCGGCCAAGGCGACCCACAGCCGTCTCCAGGTCGAGAACTTGGCCTGGGGGGACCAGAGCCGCGCCATGCGCCGGCTCGCATAGCGGCCGATCAGCGGGTTATCGTAATACTCGTGCAAACTCATTGTCCTCATTGGTCATTCATGGGAGGGAGAGGCTCCGTCCCAGCCTTTATCCAGCATATCAGCTCGGAGGGACTCTCGCCTTCTCTTGGCGTCCTTACCGTACGTTTTCGCAGATTTGGGGGTGGGATCCCGCTATGGCCGGGGCAGTCGGGCGACTAACATACGGTCTGGTAGCACTAGCGGGTGCAGGTCAGTTAGACTGAGAATTTCGTCAGCTTGGATGCCGATACCGAAGGAGTCTCAGATGACCTTAAGCCGACGAAGCCTGCTCAAAGTCGCACTCGGAACGCCAATGGGTGCGTGGTTTATGAACTACGGCGCCACTGCGGCACCCCATACCGGTCAGGTGAAGATCACGAACATCAAGACCATGGGGCTCGATAACGTTGGAGATGGCTGCCTGATTCGGATCGAGACCGACGCCGGGATCATCGGTTATGGGGAAGCCGGGCTTCCTTCGGCCGCCGCCCGGGCGCGCATCGACATGATCGCGCCTCAGTTAATCGGTCAGGATCCACTCGCGATCGAGCGGCACTTTTATAGGATGGCTAACACGCAGTATTCATTTATGGCGAACATCCCGACCGTCAGCGGTATCGATATTGCACTTTGGGATCTCGCCGGAAAGATCATGGGTTACCCGATTTATCGCCTGCTCGGCGGACCAATCCGGAAGAACATCCCGGTTTACTCACATGGCGGTCCGGCGGACATGCTCGACAAGGCGCAGTGTAAGGCGTGGGCGGATCAGGTGAGATCGGCGCCTGAAGCATTCACCCTGTTTAAGTTCGGATTCGGCGGCCGGCCTGGCGGCGGGCGGGGCAGGCGGCGCTGGACGAGCGGACGGTCCATTTAATCCGACCCTCGACGGTACGCAATTTCGGCAGAGCGGCAAAAGGCTATGCGAACCTGCGTGAAGCACTCGGAGACGATATCGACATTGCCATGCATTGCATCGGTCAGTTCGATACGCCCAGCGCGATCGGGTTATGCAAGGCCATCGAGCCGATCGATCCAATGTTCATTGAAGACCCGCTGACGGTTCGCTATTCCGAAGCATGGCTTCATTTAAAGCGGGCGACGCGCGTGCCCCTGTTTGCGGGCGAGAAGGTCGAACTGGTCGACAGGTTTCCGGCCGTACCTCGACAACGGAGTGTTGGACATGATTCATCCGGACGTCTCTTACTCCGGCGGAATCACGGGATGCCGTAAAATCGCAGATTACGCTGCCCTCACACGTACGCCGATGGGCATGCACAGCGGGCCGTGCTCACTGATCCGGTTCTATGCGTCCATGCATCTCGGTGCTGCGACGCAGAACTTCTTCAAAGTGGAGAATGCGCCTGGGCGCTTTCCGGGGCAACAAAGAAAAGATGGCGCAGGGTCCGGAACCGGTGGTTCGGAACAGCGTATTCCCGGTTCCCGAGGGGCCGGGCCTCGGTCTGGATTTGAATGAGGACTGGCTCCGTGCGCATATCGCCAGCGGTGACACGTGGTGGGGATGACGTTGCTTTCGCCGAGGCTGGTAGACAGTGCTTTGCACGATCGAGGAAAAACATGGATCGAAGAAAGTTTGTGATATCGCTGCTGGGCGCGGGCATCGTCGCACCGCGCGTCTACGCACAGTCCGCACCAGACTGGGGCGGTCCGGTGCTCGATACCCACTTGCACCTGCGGAAGGATGCGGACGCGTGCTTCATGCATATGCAAGGCTGCGGCGTCACGAACGCGATCCTCCTGACGCGCGCGACCGATCAGGACAGGGCGAAACAGGAAATGGAACGTCGCCCGGGTCGCTTCGCGCGGTCGGTAACAACCGATCCCACTGTGCCGGATGCGGACAAGGTCCTTCGCGACGCGCTTAAGGGCGGGGCGGTCAGCATCGGAGAGATGAAGTTTCATGTGGCGCTGGACTCGCCCGAGATGCGGCGCGTCTACGACATCGCCGCTGAAATGAAGGTGCCGGTGATGATGCACATCCAGACGTTCCCTCATTTCCCGGGAGAGATGCCTTACAACACCGGCTACCCTCAGTTCGACAAGGTTCTTCGAGCCTACCCGCGGACGATGTTCATCGGACACGGCGACCTCTTTTGGGCCCATATCAGCGCCGATGTTCCGACAGATCGCGGCTATCCAGCCGGGCCGATCAAGCGTGGTGGTCTTACTGATAAGTGGCTGTCCGACTTCCCGAACCTCTATGCGGACATGTCGGCCAATTCCGGGAACAACGCGCTGTCGCGCGACACGGCTTTCACGCGCGACTTCATCGTGCGGCACCAGAGAAAGCTGCTCTTCGGCAGTGATTGCAGTTGTACAGACGGCAAGGGATCGGGTGTTTCTCAGAACAACAACCCCGAGGCAGCGAGACTGGCCGGCAAGTGCGTAGCACGCGAAACCCTTGGCCTGTTGAAACAGCTCGCGGCACCCGAGATCTTCCGAAGAGTGGTCTGGGAAAATGGAATCCAGTTGTTCAAGCTTCGATTCTCGTAGCCGTTGACGTTTTGCGGAAAACCGTGCGGCCCATTACACTGACCTTGCCCCGTTCACCGAGTCCGGCCGCATGTGATTATCGCGGGCCCTCCTCGGGATCGCGATGAGTCTTTGTATTATGAATTGATTGATTGTTTTTGGATGATACTCCGAATCGCCTCGCCGAGTTGCCTCGTCTCGACCGGCTTGATGAGGTGCATCTCGAAGCCCGCCTCCAGGCACATCTTCCGGTCTTCCTCGGACCCGTAACCGGTGAGGGCGATCGCCGGGACCGAACGCTCCGGGCCCATCGAACGCAACAGATCCAGGCCGGTCCCGTCGCCCAATTCAAGGTCGCTGACGATCAGATCATATCCTCCATTCTCGGCGGCGGCCAAGGCCGTCCGGAGGCTGTTCGCGGGGCGGACCTCGTAGCCGAGCAGGGACAACGACATCGCGAGGGCGCGCAGGGAATCCGGATTGTCCTCGACGAGGAGGATCGTCGTGGGCCTGCGGGACTTGCGGGCTCCCTCGGGCTCCAGGGCGGCGGGCTCCTCGACGGTCGCGCCTCTCGCCCTCGGTCGATCGACCGTCGCGATCTCGGTGAGGTCCGCGGTGCGGAGGACGACTCGGAAAGTGGCCCCTCTCCCGGGACCCGGACTCTCCGCGACGAGGGTTCCCCCGTGGGCTTCGACGATCCACCGGCCGATCGACAGGCCGAGGCCCAGGCCCGGACCTCGTTCGGCACCGTCGGCTGTACCTTGGATGAAGGGCTCGAAGATCTCCTCCAACTGCGACGCCTCGAGGCCGCGACCTTCGTCCTGGAATTCGATCGCGAGGGCATCTGCCGCGATGTTCCGCGTGCGGATCGTGAGGTGACTGCGAGCGGGCGAGTTCCTCGCGGCGTTGATGATGAGGTTCCAGAAGACTTGCTGGAGTCGGCCCGGATCGGCAGCGATCCGGCTGTTCGTCGCGGAGAGATCGAGGCGGGCGATCAGGCCGGCATCCCGGAGGAATTCGGCGCAATCCTCCACGCTCTGGCGCAGGAGCCCGTGCGCGTCGACGAGCTCCGTCCGCAGGCGCAGCTTCCCCAGCGATATCAAGCTCTGGTCGAGCAGGTCGTCGATCAAACGCGCCTCGAGACGGACATTCCTCTGCACGATCTCGAGGGAGGATCGCAACCCCGGGGGGATCGAGCGCTGATCGAGGGCCGCGGAGACGATCGCGAGCACGGGCGTGAGCGGTGTCCGCAGCTCATGGCCCAACTTGGCGAGGAATGCGTCCTTGGCCCGATTGGCCTGCTCGGCCGCGATCCGGGCCGTCCGCTCCGCCTCCGCCCGCGATTGGGCGGAGATGTCGCGGATGATGACCAGCCATCCCGGTTCGCGGCCGTGCGGGAAGCGAGAGACTCGGACATCGTAGGTGGACCCAGGATCCCGCGAGTCCCCACCGAGGCGATACGACAGCTCCGCGGCTCCTTCCAGCCTGGAGAGGTGCTCGGGGATCCGCAGCCATCCCGGGATCATGTCGCCGGGGAGGCCGACGATGTCCTTATCGAGGCGCCCCATGAGGCGAAGGGCAGCCCGGTTCACGCCCGCGATCCGCCGCCGGGCGTCGAGCACGATGATCGCGTCGAGCATCTCGTGCACGACCAGGGAATAGCTGACCGGAGCGACGTTGATGAGGTGGAACCGCCGCAACAGCACAAAGCCGAGCACGCCCGTCACCACGAAAGTGGCGGCCGTCAGGTCATATTCTCGATAGGGTAGCGGGATGATCCTCAGCAGGTCCGCCACGTTGATGACCAAGGGGATGAGCAGGCACGCGGACAAGAACAGCATCTGCTTCCTCAAGACCCCACCCAATGCCAGGGCCGAGCGGGCGAGCAGCCATGCGGACAGGCACAAGAGGGCATAGCAGTAGCTGGTGTGGATCCAGAATGCAGGGCCGTACCTGGGACTCAGCAATCGGTAGCCCCCGATCTCGACCTGGTTCCATGCCCGTCGAGGAACAGCCGGTGTTCCCCTGAGGTTGCGATGAGGCTGATGGAGATCGCCGGCACCGCGAGGATCAGCACCTTGAAGCGCGGCGGCGCGGCCCCCGTTCGGCTCGTGTACTCGAGGACGAAGAACAGGAGCGAAGGCGGCACGAGGGCCACGGACGAGAGCTTCAGGCGGTACATCATCGGCCTGTGCGGACGGGTCGAGCAGGACCGCTTCGATCGCCTCGCACAAGGCCCAGAGCCCTTCGAACAGGATCAGCGAGATGAGGGGAGGGGCCGAAGGCTCGTTGCGACGCCCCCAGGCGAGCACGACCAACCAGGCCGACAGGGCCGCGGCCAGGAAGAACGGCAGCGAAGCCGGGTTCCACTGCACGGGGAGCCTGGACTGGGAGATGAGCAGATCCATCTTCAGCTAACCTCCCGGCATCGGTCCCATCCTCTCGCGTGGCCTCGGCGAGCGGCGATGGTGATCATCCTGGTAATTGGGTAAAAACCAACAAAGGTACGTAGAGCTCCGCTGAACGAGGTGATACACGGGGTACCGGACCAATGACGCGTAGCTAGTTCGTCGGAACATTGCGTACCTTTGTTGGGAATTACCCACTTGAACGGCCCGGTCAGGGGAACCCAACAGGTCGGCATGTCGTGAAAGGCCCACTCCTTGAATCGGCATGTCGTGAGAGGCCCACTCCTTGAAGTTCCGTCGTCGTTTGTCGTAAATCTGGGTGGTCAATTGCCGATGACCGAGGAGCTCCCTCGACCTTAATGATATCAACTCCGGCGTCCAAGAGCAGCGTTGTCGTCGTGGTGGCTCACAACGAATGTGGTGTATATCCGCGCCAGCCTCCAGCCGCCGTCCTGATGAAGCTTCCAAATCGAGACTTGCCTCGGAAACCATCTTTGCGAAACGAGCCCAGTGTGATTGACAGACGTTTACAGCCATCCTCTTGACGCCCACGTTTGCCGCAGTTTGACCTTATTTCAGAATAGACGTGTGGTGTCGGCTTCCATTGACTTTCACAAGGACGCCGCGAACGGATTGCTGCAAGTCGTCGGCGATCGAAATAATTGACGCAACACCAAGTAATCACAACGTTTGCAAGACGGACAGCGGCCTTTTTCACAATTATTTTTGTAAAAAAAGCGAATAATGCGCCTGTGACCGATGGACGACCCCATGTCCTGTCTCTAAAATAAGGCATGTTCGTGGTTCGCTTGATTGCCCCTCAAATTGGTTCAAAGCTTTCCGGGATGGAGTGGCCAAGATGACCGAGTCGTCGGATCGAGCGTTGCTGGACTTGATCCGCCGTGGCGGACCATTGACGGTGGCCGAGATGTCGGCGAGCTTGGGCGTGACGGGTACGGCGATCCGGAATCGGCTGGCGCGGCTGCTTGGAGACGGGTTGGTGGAACGTCACGCCGAGCATGGAGGGCGCGGGCGTCCCCGGCATGCTTACCAGGCGAGCATCCTGGCCCAGAAGCGACTGGGTCAAAATTATGCGGACCTGGCGGTCGCACTCTGGGAAGAGATGATGAACACGGTCCCGGACCGCAAGCTGCGCCGTCTTCTGTTTATCCGGGTTACAGATCGTCTCGCCGAGATTTATCGTGGTCAGATGAGTGGGCAGGAGTGGGAAGGGCGGCTGGTGCAGCTCACCAACCTGCTTCACGACCGGGGAGTCGAGGCGGAAGTGACCAATGACGCCTCCGGAGCGATCCCGATCCTTCGCCAGCACTCCTGCCCGTACTTCGAGCTCGCCGAGGCCGATCCCGCCATCTGCGCCCTCGAGAGAAAGATGTTCGAGAAAGTGCTGGGGCGCAGCCTCCGGCTGAGCCAGTGCCGGCTCGATGGCGATCGCTTTTGCGACTTCCAGGCCAAGCCGGTTTTGATCACCCCTCCCGAGCCGGCGCGGACCGTTTGATTTGAATCGATTGAAAACACAAGGGTTGAGTGCGGAGCCACTCTTCCCTTCCATAGAAAGAGCGACCCCATTCCGGTGCGGGGCATGGCCCCTCTCGAATCGGGTCCATTTGTTCGGACAAATGAGTGTCAACAGGGCAAAAGACTGACATGAGCAAGGTTCTTTCGATCGAAAATCTGCATGTTTCCATTGGCGGTAAGGAAATCCTCCGCGGCGTGGACCTGACAATCCGCCAGGGGGAAGTCCACGCCTTGATGGGCCCCAATGGCTCGGGGAAAAGCACTCTGAGCTACGCCCTGATGGGCCATCCGAACTATGAGGTCACGGAAGGCTCGATCACGCTCGACGGACAGGACATCCTGGCACTCGAGCCCGACGAGCGGGCCAAGGCCGGCTTGTTCCTGGCCTTCCAATACCCGACAGCGATTCCCGGAGTCTCGGTGGCCAATTTCCTGCGGCACGCCGTGACCAATGTCCGCAATCCGGAGCGTAAGGAAGGTCAAGATTTGATCCCCATGAAGGATTTCCGCAAGGAACTGCGGGAACAGATGGACGAGCTGGGGGTCGACCAGCAGTTTGCTCGTCGCTACTTGAACGAAGGGTTCTCCGGCGGCGAGAAGAAACGCGCCGAAATCCTTCAGCTTGCCATGCTGCGGCCGGCATTCGCCATCCTGGACGAGACCGACAGCGGCCTGGATATCGACGCGGTTCGCATCGTCTCCGAGGGGGTCAACCGCGTCACGGCCCGGCACAGCACGGGCGTCCTGGTGATCACCCATTACGAGCGAATCTTGACTTACATCAAGCCCGAGTTCGTCCACATCCTCTTCGGTGGCCGGATCGTGGAAAATGGCGGCCCGGAGCTGGTCACGATGCTCGAGAGCCAGGGCTACGACTGGGTCCGCGAGAAATACCCCGACGCGGCCAAGGACGAAGAAGAGATGGAGGCCGCTCAACAGCAAAACACGCCGTTCCAAGCCGCCGGCCAAAAGTCGTTCTAAAGACGAAGATCCGCTGAATTCGTCGCGCCGAGCCACACTCAACAAGGAAAACGAAGGGATAGGTACCGATGTCGATCGATCTGAACCTCCAGGTGGCGGGAATTAAGGACGAGTACAAGTACGGGTTCCACGACTCCGAGGAGAACTACGCGTTCAAGAGCGGCAAGGGACTGACTCGCGAGATCGTCTGCCAGATCTCGGAGATGAAGAACGAGCCGCTATGGATGCGCAACTATCGCTTGAAGGCGCTCGAGGTCTTCCGGCAAAAACCCACCCCGGTCTGGGGAGGCGATCTGGCGGCAGCTCAACTTCGACGATATCCATTACTACATGAAGGCGGCCGACCGCCAGGGAAAGAGCTGGGACGACGTTCCGGCCGACATCAAGAACACGTTCGAAAAGCTGGGCATTCCCGAGGCCGAACGCAAGTTCCTGGCGGGTGTCGGGGCCCAGTACGAGTCCGAGGTTGTCTATCACAGCTTGCGCGAGGATCTACAGAAAAAGGGCGTGATCTTCGTCGACATGGACACAGCCCTCCGCGAGCACCCCGACCTGGTGAAACAGTACTTCGGCACGGTGATCCCAATCCAGGACAACAAGTTCGCGGCGCTCAACTCGGCGGTATGGAGCGGCGGGTCGTTCGTCTACATTCCGTCGGGCGTCAAGGTCGACATCCCGTTGCAAGCCTACTTCCGGATCAACGCCGAGAACATGGGCCAGTTCGAGCGGACGATGATCATCGTCGAGGACGGAGCCCAGGTTCATTACGTCGAGGGCTGCACGGCCCCGATGTATTCGAGCGAGAGCCTGCACTCGGCGGTGGTCGAGATCATCGTCAAGAAGCACGGGCGCTGCCGGTACACGACCATTCAAAACTGGGCCGGCAACATCTACAACCTGGTGACCAAGCGGGCGGTCGCTTATGAAGACGCCCTGATGGAATGGGTTGACGGCAACCTGGGCAGCAAACTGACGATGAAGTACCCGGCCGTTTACATGCTGGGCAAGGGAGCCCGGGGTGAAATCCTGTCGATCGCCTTCGCCGGCAAGGGGCAGCACCAGGATGCCGGCGGCAAGGTCGTCCACGGGGCGCCTTATACCAGCTCGCGGATCATCTCCAAGAGCATCAGCAAAAACGGCGGCCGAGCCAGTTACCGAGGTCTCCTCAAGGTCGTCGACGGCGCCAAGGGCTCCAAGTCGAACGTTGTTTGCGACGCCTTGATTCTCGACGAGCGCAGCCGATCCGACACGTACCCCTACATCGAGATCGATGAGGACGACGTCAAGATCGGCCACGAGGCCAGCGTCTCCAAGATCGGCGAGGAACAACTCTTCTATCTGCGGAGCAGGGGACTCTCGGAAGCCGAAGCCTCGACCCTCATCGTCAGCGGGTTCATCGAGCCGCTCGTCAAGGAGCTGCCCATGGAATACGCCGTCGAAATGAACAAGCTCATCCAGCTTCAAATGGAAGGCTCGGTTGGGTGAGGGCGTCTGGCCTGGGTCGTGTTGAACACGCCGGGAAGGCTCGCTGCCTTCGAGCGATGAACATATCGCGACTTCCGAGTTCGGAAGCGATCGTCGAGGTGTCTCCATGGAAATCAGAGATCGAATGATCCGAAAAAGAGTCCGTGAGCTTTCAGCGATCGGCGAATGCTTCGAAAATCGCTTGCGGAGAGTCATGAGGCCCTCGAGCCGATCGGTTCGTTACAGATGCGATTGTTGTCGAGTCTCAAGTCGAGGATTCTGGTCCTTTGGGACCCAAAGAGGCCATTCGCCTCGAAATGACCGATCTTTCTCGCGGTCCAAGAGCTTGGAGACTCTTCCAGCCGGTCAAGCTGGAGAAGCACCAGGTCCACATGAGAGTCGCGATCTCTCCGAGACAGGTTTTCGGGAGATTTCCTACGACAGAATTTCCTCGGTCGAAAGTCAGATCGGCCGGCTCTATCGTGATCTCATTCAGTTTCGATCTAGGACTTTGGTGATGGGCTTGCTACGAATGCGTTCCGGCGGCGAAGAGGATTGATCGTGGCAGGACCGACCAACACCGAGAAAATCGACGGTTTGATCAAATCGACATTCGCCCTGGAAGACAAATTTGCTATCTCTTCGACATGACTTTGAACAAATCAGAACGCGGATCGGAAAAGTTCAAGGACATCATCCACGAGTTAGATCAAGCAACTCACGCGAGTCGAGCGAGATCTACAGCATGCCGAGAAGGAAGTCGAAAAGTTGCGTTTAAGTCGCTACGAGTTCGGAAAGTTGCTACTGGCCGCTCTTTTGGGCGGCGGAATAACCTTTGGCTTGAACCAGTTGAACGAGATGCTCAAGACGACCAAGGCGGAGCCAAAGGCCCAAATGACAAAGCCATGACGAGCACACATGGGTGAGCTTGTGTCCGAGCATGTTTAATCGAGACCGATCGTCAATGACAACAGTGACAAACACGGTTCCCGCTACCGCCGGCTTCACCGAGGAGAGCTTCAAGGCGTTTCTCCGCACCCGCGATGAACCATCCTGGCTGATCGATCGGCGTCGCGAGGCATTCGCACGATTTCAGGCGTTCGCCTGGCCGACCGCGCGTGATGAGGAATGGCGGCGGACGGACATTCGGAGTTTTCACCTCGCCTCCTTCGCGCCTCCGGCCGTCCAGGAACCGAGTCGCCGAGGCCCGCGCCGCGCTCGATTCGCTGTGGAGGGCCATGAGCTCGCAGTATGCCAGCGGCATCGAGCACATCAGCGGCGCTTTGTCCCGCCAGCCTGACCCCGCGCAACTGGGGGGGCGATTTTCATCGACCTGAACCAGGCGGTCAAGGATCACCCCGAGCTGATCAAGCGTTATTTGATGACCGAGGCGGTCACTCCGGCCTCGGATATTCTGGCGGCCTTACACGGCGGCTTTCTGGACGAGTGGTTCGCTGCTCTATGTGCCCAAAGGGGTCACGCTCGAGTCGCCCGTTTTCAGCCTGATCGGCCTGGCGCGGCAGGGGCGTGTCGACTTGAGCCACACGCTGGTGGTGCTCGAGGACGGGGCCCAAGCCACCCTGGTCCGCGAATCGAGCGGGCAGGGGGGTGATGAGACTCCGGCACTCCACGTCGGCGCCGTCGAGATTTTCTTGCGCGCGAGGCGCGAATCTCCGGTTCGTCAACATCCAGAACTGGGACCAAGCGACCTGGCATTTCAGCCGCGAGCGAGCCCTGGTCGGGCGCGACGCCTCGCTCCAGTGGACCGTAGGCGGCCTGGGCTCGCGTCTAGCCAAAGTCAATCAGGAGGTCGCGCTGACAGGGCAGGGGGCCAAAGCGCAGGTCAACGGGGTCATGTTCACGACCGGCCGCCAGCACCTCGCCTATTTCACCCGACAGGACCACGCCGCCCCGCACACCACCAGCGACCTGCTTTACAAGGGGGGGCTCAAGGACCATTCACGGATCGTCTGGAAAGGAATGATCCGGGTCGAAAAGGAGGCTCAGCGCACTGACGCCTACCAGAAAAACGACAGCCTGGTGCTCTCGGAATTCGCGCCGCGCCGACTCGATCCCCGGCTTGGAGATCGAAGCCAATGACGTGCGCTGCACGCATGGAGCTACCGCCGGCAGAGTCGACGAGGACATGATCTTCTACTCGCAGGCTCGTGCGATCCCGCGTGAGGTCGCCATCCGGCTGATCGTTGAGGGTTTCTTCGCCAATGTCTACGATCGGATTTCGGTCGAGTCGGTGCGGGAAACACTCCGCCAGGCCGTCGAGACCAAGCTCGCTTGAAACGGGCGATCGCGTTTTCGCTCGCCAACCGTTTTCTTGCCGTCTCTCGGGTCATTGATTTTTTTCCGTCGGCCCTTTCATTCCAATGACAAGACCGGCCTAACCAAGGGAGTCCACACAATGGGAGAACCGTACGCACATCCGGAAGTGCTCGTCTCGGCCGACTGGGTCGAGGCGCACCTCAAGGATCCGGAGGTTCGCATCGTCGAGAGCGATGAAGACATTCTGCTTTACGACATGGCTCATATCCCCGGCGCCGTCAGGATCGACTGGCAGGGCGACCTTCAGGACCAGTTGGTTCGCGACTACATCAACGCCGAGAAGTTCGCCGCGATCTGCTCGAAGTCGGGAATCGCCAACGGCACGACGGTCGTGTTCTATGGTGACAAGTCCAACTGGTGGGCGTGTTACGCGTTCTGGGCTTTCAAGCTGTTCGGGCATGCCGATTGCCGGATTTTGAACGGTGGCCGCAAGCTCTGGCTGGATCAGGGGCGTCCCACGTCGACCGAGGTTCCCAGCTATCTTGCCGACCCGGTACACGGTCCAGGCCAGTCACGAGGATCAGATTCGGATCTTCCGTGACGCGGTCCTGACGCATGCCCAGAGGGGGCTCCCGATGATCGATGTCCGAAGTCCCAAGGAGTTCACCGGCGAAATGCTGCATATGGAGGCCTATCCGCAGGAAGGCGCGCTCCGCGGCGGTCACATCCCGGGCGCCAAGAACGTGCCGTGGAGCCGCGCCGCCAACGAGGATGGCACCTTCAAGTCGACCGCCGAGCTGAAGGCGATCTATGAAGAAGAAGTCGGCTTGAAGCCGGACGATCCCGTCGTCGCCTACTGCCGCATCGGCGAACGGTCCAGCTTGACCTGGTTTGTCTTGACCTATTTACTGGGTTACTCCAACGTCAAGAACTATGACGGATCATGGACCGAATGGGGCAACCTGGTGCGAGCCCCGATCGCCAAGGGCGCTTGATGGGATTGAATCGAATTGAATTTGAGGGCCGCAACCGGCTCTGCCGAGGAAATGATGCCGACCGCACTGGATACGATCATCGCCGAGCTAAGCGGATGCGACCGGCAAGAACGGATCGACCTCCTGCTCGACTTCGCCAAGAGTCTGCCTCCCTTACCCGATCGGCTGGCGGCCCATAAGGACGCGTCCCATCGGGTCGAGGAATGTCAGTCTCCGGTCTATTTGTTCGCCGAACTCGATGGCGACCGAGTCTCTCTGTTCGCCGATGCCCCGATCGAGGCTCCCACGGTTCGAGGATTTGTCTCACTGCTTCTGGAGGGATTGAACGGAGCCACGGTTGAAGAGGTCCTTCAGGTTCCCGGCGACCTCGTCGATCGTTGCGGATTGTCGGAGATCTTGGGGATGCTCCGGGTCCGCGGCTTGTCGGGAGTGCTGCGGCGGCTGAAAGGGGAGGTGACCCGCGCGGCGATCGCCCGGGCTGATGGCCAATAACGCGACCGCGGAATCGGTTCAGGGCTGATCTGACGCGTGCTCTTCAGCCGAGCCTCGGCCTCTCGTTTACGTGCGTCTTTGAGGACACTCTCAGGCATGTCAACATTTGTCAAAGTAGCGACTCAGGCCGAATTACCCGTGGGTGGCAAGAAACTGGTCGAGGTTGACGGCCGGGCCATCGCCGTCTTCAACGTCGATGGCACCTTGTTCGCCATCGACGACGTGTGTACTCACGATGGCGGCCCACTCGCCGAAGGCGAGTTGGTCGGTTGCGAGATCGAGTGCCCGCGCCATGGCGCCCGCTTCGATGTCAGGACTGGGCGTCCCCTTTGCATGCCGGCGATCGAACCGGTGGCCGTTCATGCGATCGCCATGCGCGGCGAAGATGTTTTCGTGGCGATCAATGAATCAGGTTCCGCATCACAAAACCAATGACTCGACGGTTCGCTCGAGCTGTCGCTGCTCACCAGCAGTGTCACGCCGAGCGAGTTCCATGCTTGCCCCGAGGACTGACAGCGATGCTCGATCAAGACACACTGATCTCCGCTCTCCGCACGGTCAAGGACCCTGAACTGAACGTCAACGTGATCGATCTGGGCTTGGTCTATTCGATCCAGGCCCACGACGATGAAGTGGACGTCGAGATGACGCTGACCTCACCGGCTTGTCCAGTGGGGCCCGAAATGCTTCGGAACGCCGCCGCGGCCTTGCAGTCCGTGCAAGGAGTCGCCAAAGCCAATGTCAAGCTCGTGATGTCTCCCCCTTGGTCGCCCGAGAAGATGACCGACGCGGCTCGCGATGAGCTTGGCTTCTTTTGAGCCAGTCCAGCGACACGGGGCGGCAGTGGTCTTGCACCCAAGTTGATCTGAAGGTTCAGAAACGATCACAAGTTCGCAAATGATTCAAAACATCCTCCCGTGGTGTTCAAATTCAACAGAATTGTTGTTTTTCTGACTCGCGGTCAGTCTCAGAATGACTCGGCCCGCAAAGAAAATCAACCTGGCGGTCGAGACACTTGACATCCTCGCTTATTTATGACAATTTGATCGATACGTTTCGGTGAAGAAGTCCGTGCCAGGCGGCCTCAGTGGAGGTTCCCCTTCGCGGGATCGCGCAATTTGGCTCGTAAAAAGACAGCAAAAGTCCGTCTCAGCGCCAAAGCGTCCGTATCTCGTCGCTTGAGGGAAATCCGCGAGGAAATCTTTGGCGAGCACGGCGGACCGGAGCTGGCCCGTCGTCTCAAGCTGCCGGCGAGAACTTGGTACAACTACGAGAGTGGCGTTACCGTTCCGGCGGAAGTTCTCCTCGACTTCATCGAACAGACTGCCGCGAACCCCATGTGGCTGCTGAACGGTCAGGGTCCAAGATATCATCATTCGAACGACGACCCTTTGCTCTCGCGGCTCACGCCGGTCGAATTGATTCGACGGGGTCTGGAAGCACTCGAACGTTCTCCCCAAGCGATGACGGTTGTCGCTCCCAGCGAGATACCTGACAACATGGCATCGGAGTACGTCGCAATCGGGGTGTATCCGCTCTCTGAGCTCGCCGGCACGAGGCCGGATAACACGATGGTGCAGAGGTATGTGCTGGCCTACCGCAACTGGCTGCCCAATCCCAAGGAGACGATCGCGATTCAGTTGACCGACGAGGCCATGCATCCGATCCTGTCCGCCGGCTCGATTGTCGCCGTCGACCGCACGATGACTGACCCGCGTCAGCTCCATGGAAAAATCGTCGCGGCTCGGCCTGATGGCGTGCCCATGATTCGCTGGCTCGAAGTCAGCGGCCGCCATTTGATCTTGCGTCCCAATAACCAGATTACCAAAGAATTTCCCTTGATTCCGGTCGCGCTCGACGACCAAACAACCGAGCCCATCGTTGGCCAAGTCGTCTGGTCCTGGAGCCGATTCTCCCAGACCTGAACGGCCGCGAAAGCGGAATCTAGAATCGAGGAGTTAGGAGTTAGAATGAATTGAACTCCTTCTCACTTCTAACTCCTAGATTCTGCGTCCTGAGTTGATCGGTATCAAGGAGTATCGCGAGGGCCATCGATCTGAAATCGGCGGCCGGCGATCTGCAACGCGCCCAAGGCCGAGGCCGATTCGGCCAGCGAGTCGTCAAGCGGACTGACAATCCCTGAGTGGCATTCGACCAGCCGCGCAGCGTAGAGCGAGCGTAACGGCTGACGTCCACCCACCCACACCGCTCGACCTGGCATCAAGATGGAATGGCGAGCCAGGTTGTTGACATCGTCGGCGACGACCGCGCCAATCCAGAATGACTGCGCGTTCGATCGGCTTGAAGATCTCGCCGAGCGCGGCAATCCGGACCAGGAATGCGGCGCAGTCCCAGCCCTTGGCTCACGACCGCGCGGGCGGCGGCGGCCGCGATGTCTGGGTCGATTTCCTCGGGAAGGGTCTCGGGAAGGCTCGCGGCCAGCAGCGTATGCCTCGCCAGGGCCTGGAGTAATTCGCCCGCCAAGCTGGTCTGGCTCCGTGTGATCCGCCCCGACGGATCCACTTCAACTAGCTTGGTATGAGAGCCCGGCCAGAGAAAAACCTGCCACCGATCCGTTTCGAGCTCACCTCTGGCCCGAAGCACGGCGTAGCGCCCAGGGTTTCGCACTCCTCGCCGCGCATAACATCGGCTTGAAACCATCCGTCCAGCCCGTCGGCCGCGGCCGTGCGAACGCCCGGTACAAAATAAATCGGCCGTTCAACAAGCTCGGGGATGCGGCCGATCGCCACCCCGCGAGCCAGGTCCTCGAGTCCCGCCGGCGCTATAACGTGGGGTACGGCAATCAAACCCACTTCTGAGGAAAGCATGCCGGCCGCGACAATCGATTCGATTCGAGGTCCGACATCGGCTCGAGTGGTCGCCGCCGAGAGAGCCGCAGCGACTCACCTCGTCGATGACCTCGCGGACCGCTTGAATCAGCCGCGCACGGTACGGCTGGCCGGGCGGTGAGGCCAAGCCGGCAGCCGGCGATGAAGTGCCTAAGTCAGTCGGATCGGCCAGGAGTGTGTCGCGTACCCCCACCGTGCGCCTCGCCGTGGCGATGATCCGATCCCCATGGAACAACCGCGCCCGGGTGTTGGTGGTCCCTCCGTCCAAAGTGATAGCGGACGTCCACGGACTGAGACAGGTCGGTTGCAAGTCCGCCATGTTTTTTGCTTTTTCCTTGCCTTTGTGTCCGGGGAGAGCGATTCTGAGACAGAACGAGACTCAATCAATGGGTGGACCGCGTTCAGTCACGGTCTCTCCACGTTTGGTAAGGGCTTCTTGATTAGATTAGATCATATCCTCCATGCCGCCTCCACGCGTTCTCCCATTCGAGCCACAACAACTCTGGCAGCAGGCATGCGAGCCGGTCTTCTGGCTCGACCCGGCTCTCAAGCTGAGCTGGGTGAATCGGGCCTGGGAGCAGTTGACCGGTTATCCGGCTCGAACGTGTGGTGGGATTGACCTGCCAAGACCACGCGTCTACCGAAGCGGGAGACCCGGCCGATCTCGCCGCCAGCTTCCGTCCGCCGCCCGAGTCGTTGGCTGGCCAGCCCGCGGGGACGCCGACCCTGATCTTGCATGCCAGTGGTGAACGGACCTGGCACCGCCTCGAGTTCTGGCCGTTCCGCGACGAAAACCAGACTTTGATTGGGCTTCTGGGTCAGGTGCGTCCGGCGGATTGCCAGCCGAGCGTTCCTGATACTCAAGTGAATCCGCTCCACGTCGAGCTGCTCGAAACCCGGAGGCGGCTCCAGGATCGGTACGGGTTCGATAGCTTGATCGGGTTCGGTCCCTCGCACCGGCGACTGCTCGACCAGGTGCGTCTGGCCGCCGCGTCAAAGACGCCCGTGCTGATCGTGGGTGAGGCCGGTACGGGCAAGCAACAGGTCGCCCGAACCATTCACCAGCAGGGGCCGGGCCGCCAGTGGCCATTGGTTCCGTTCGACTGCGAGGCCTTACCCGCGGAAATCCTCGAACGGGAATTGTTCGGCGTCAATCCGCAAACCACCGCCGAAGCCGAGTACATCCAGCTCGACACGCGGAATGCCAAAGCCTAGTCTCTCGCTGGGTGACGGCTCGACCCTGTTGGTCCGCGAGATCGCCAAGCTCCCTCGCGACCTTCAAGCACGACTGGCCGCATCGCTGGACGCTCCCGTCCGGCTTTTGGCAACCACGACCCTGGACCCTGAGACCGCGCACCAGAGCGAGCAGCTTCGGACGGAGCTCTACTTCGCCCTGACGACCTTGGTGCTTCGCCTGCTTCCTTTACGCGAGCGACGAGACGAGCTGCCCATTCTGGCACAGCACCTCCTGGAGCGTGCCAACCAGCGAGGAGGCGACCAGCGGAGCGGGTTCTCTCCCCAAGCGATCGCGGCCCTGATGACCTACGACTGGCCAGGAAACCTTCGCGAGCTCGCTCGGGTCATCGACCACGCCCACGCTCATTCTCAAGGAGATGGACCCTTGATCGCCCAGGAGGATCTGCCCGCATCCATTCGGGGCAACCTGGGTGCGGGCTTTCCCCCACCGATTCAAGCGACTTCAATCAAACCGCTCGACGACCTGCTAACTGAAGTCGAGCGCCGACTCATCGAAACCGCTTTGCAACAGGCACGATCCAACAAGTCGCGCGCCGCCGAAATGTTGGGGATCTCCCGGCCCCGTCTTTATCGCCGGATCAAGGAACTTAACCTCCCCGACGACGCCGAACCAACCGACGACATCGAGACGCCTCAATGAAGTTCGCCACCCCTTTGAGTGATTCCTCATTCACCGGAATACGGGCAAGATGTTCAGTCCCATCGTTTGAAACCGAAAAGGCCCCGTCACATCCATGCTCGGGGGCCCCTCGGCAATGCACGTTGTATCGTGAGCCAGACCTTAACGAATGAAAGGCGACGCCACAAGGCGAACAGGCATTCACGTTCGACCAAACGCGGCAAGCCAGTTGATCAATCGGAGTCGCGGCTTGGACTGGTCGGCTCGCTCATGAAGATTGCCGAGCTCGTGGGGACCATGATAGGAAGCGGTCGGAAGGTTCCTCACGGCCGAGGGCGTTCCCTCTGTGGGTCGCCAACCATCCGGCGATCCGCTCGGCGGCGCGGTCCGAGCGCCTGGCTGAGCCACCTTGTTCCGTAACCCGATCAGGGCTGTGGTCGCTCGGCGCGCGCCTTCGAATCGTCAAGCCAGGCCAGCGCCCACCGGACCAGATCGTCCGAGACATCGCGATACGTCAGGTACTCGGGAAACACCTCGGCGTCGGCGAGTAGGTTGACCAGGCTGATATATTTCGACTTGATGAATTGTCGGGCTACCCAGAGATCGAATCGCTTGATCTTGTAGAGCACCACCGTCGGCAAGGCTTCGACCATGAGCTCGAGCCCGACCGACCCCGAGACGGCCCACGCAACCCGTGCCAGCCGGATCAGCTCGGGAGTGCGTCCAGCGTGAACCTCGATCGCCAGACCTGGCGACCGACCTTCACGTCGCGCGATGATTTGCTCGGCCATCGCCTTATGGCGCTGGTGTAGGCAGGCGACGGCGAAGCAGACGTCCGGACGTTGCTGGGCCAGTTTCTTGGCGGCCCGGACCATCTCGGGCAAGTTGCGCACGAGCTCCTGGGTCCGCGAGCCGGGCAGGATCGCCACCAAGGAGCCCGGCCGCTCCCTCTGGCTGGCCAGGAAGCTCTCGTCCAGGCGACGATCCGTTAGCTCGTCGAAATACGGATGGCCTACATAGACAGCCTCGCTGACCCCGCGCGCGTGATACCAGGCCGGCTCGAAGGGCAGGCTGCACAAGACCTGGTCGATGGACTCGCGAACCTTCCGGACCCGCCAGCCGCCCCAGGCCCAGATCTGGGGCGGTACGAAGTAGAAGACGGGGATGCCCCTGGCCTTGGCGCGGCTGGCGATCCACCAGTGCAGACCCGGATAATCGACCAGCACCACGGCATCGGGCCTATTGTCGCGAAAGTAGCGATCGGCCATGAAGACCAGCCGAATGAACGTGAACAGGTTGAGAAAGACGTTCAAGAACCACATGACCGCAAGGTTCACGAGCGGGTAAAGCAGGCTCGCGCCGGCCTGCTCCATCTTCGTGCCGCCGAAACCGACGAACTGGGCGTCTGGAAAGTGCCGGCGAAGCGAATGGATCAAATTGGCGGCATGCAAGTCGCCGCTGGGCTCTCCGGCCGAGATGAAGATCCGCATGGGGGATGACTCGCTTCCTTGCGCGTCGCGCAACGATTGTGGACCGATCCCTGAATCGCTCGAAAGCCTATCAGACGAAACGGTTTCCGAGAAGGCGAATCGCCGGCTAATCGCGTCGAGGGGCCAAGAATGGCGAGACCGGACGGTCGCTGTGGTCCCCCACGGGCGCCTGTGCTCCCCGTGAACTCTCCCGGTCGGAATACTCGACGAGGCGCAAACCTCCCTTAGCATCGGACCTGTGACGGGATCTATACTGGGTTCCGCGAGCAGGTCATCCGCAGATCCTTTGGAGAGCAACCCATGGTCCAGCGCGTATCGACAGTCCTGTTCTACATCTTGAGCCTTGGCCTAACGGACCTGCCTCCGACCCCAAGCAGCGAAACAAGAGCCGCGAACGGTCCAGGTCCGTCGAGGGAAACGCATCCCGGTCAGCCCGATTACACCTCAGTCATCGAGGGGTTGCAGCGCGATCTGCCCAAACTCATGGCCGAGAACCACGTTTTAGGCGCCTCTGTGGCCCTCGTCGATGACCAGGCGGTTATCTGGGCAGAAGGATTTGGTTTCACGGACCGATCCCGGAAGAGACGGATCACAGCGGACACGTCCTTCAGCCTTCAGTCGGTTTCCAAGACCTACACAGCCACGGCGTTCTTGAGGGCCATGGATCAGGGACGATTCACGCTCGACGAGCCGTTAAAGAAGGCGGTGCCCGGGTTTAGCGTCCGCTCCCGGTGGGGTGAATCGGAAGTGGACGAGATCACGTTTCGTCACCTGCTCAGCCATTGGGCGGGGCTTTGTCACGAGGCACCGGTCGGCAACAATTACGGCGACTGGCGCTGCACGTTCGACGAGCACGTCCGGAGCATCTCCGACACCTGGCTGAAGTGCCGGGTGGGGGAACGCTTCCGCTACTCCAACCTGGGCTATGACCTGGTCGGCTACGCCCTGCAACTCAGGGCGGGGAAGCCATTCCCGCGGCTGATGCGCGAGGAATTGTTCGAGCCCTTGAGGATGACGGCGAGCACATTCGATCAGGCCGAAGCGCTCGCGGACCCGCACCGTGCGCGGGGCCACACGCAGGACCAGGAGGTGCCTCCGCTGGAGGTGACCATGCTCGCCGCGGGGGGGATGTATTCGACCGTGCGCGACATGGCGAAGTTCATCTCGTTCCACCTGGCGGCCGGGATCGCCCAGGGCCGGCGCCTCCTGACGCGCTGATGCCCTGAGAGCCATGTACACTCCGCAGTTTCCTCTACCCGGACAAAAAGCGGGGTATGGCCTCGGCGTCAACAGCCGGCCGTATCACGGGGCCACGCTCCTCTTCCACGGCGGCGGGGGCTACGGCTACTCGACCGACCAGCGCTGGGTGCCGGAGTACAAAGTTGGCGTCGTCATCCTGAGTAACGGCGACGCGGGGGACAACTTCGTCGCAGACCTGGCCGACCGTGCTCTGCAAGGACATGATCCGCGCAAGCGGGGGGCCTGCCTCCGGACGAGCCACTCCCCTGGACGCAGGAGCCGGTCGTCACACCCAAGCTCGAAGAACTCCGGCGGTTGGAGGGCAGCTACCTCGTTGGGGCTCAGTTGACCGTGTTCCGCCTGGAAGGTGACCGGCTACACCTTGTCCGAGGAAAGCGCACCGAGCCCCTGAATGCACGCTCGCCGACGCGGTTCAGTCGCGGCCTCAATCTTTACGAGTTCCTGTTCGACGACCGGGGCCGAGTGCGGGAGGTTCGGAATCCCGGGGACAACGGCGTGAGCTTCCTCGTGCCTAACGACTCCCCGCGCGACCCGGCGGGGCCGGCCAAGCCCGAATGGGCGCGCTTCCTCGGCGTCTACCACGCCCGGGCATACGGTCAGGATGTCGAAAGCGCCGGTCACTCTCAAGAACGGCCATCTGTACTGGAACGACAGGCTGAAGCTGAGCGAATACCGGTCCGGCCTGTTCTTCACGGCCGATGGTGACTCGGTGCAATTCGGCGAGGATACGGTCGAGTATGCCAACCGGCACTACCGCCGGGTGAAGTGACCGTCCATCGGTCGCACGACGTACCCCGGTAAGTCCTACGGCTGCGCCTCCCGGGGTTATGGTTTACGCGGCCATAAGTGAGACATCATACCGCCGAAGGCCGGGGCGTGGTTACGGCCTCCCGGGTTGTGCAGGGGATTCCGGTTGCGCGAACGGATTCCGACGCACGAAAGGCTCGCCGAGCCGCCGAAGATGCCGATCCACGACGCTTGAAGAGCGCACACACTTTGTCAGGGTCGAGAAACAGCCGTTCGGCTACATCTGATGACAGGCCTGAAACTTACGTGTGACACAGGAATAATCGGAACTGCGGCGATCAGCCGTAACGCTCTGCTTCCCTTGTGGTTATGTGTGACACAGGCATAATCGTTAAATTTGGTAACCTGAAGAGGGTTCTGACATATCTCCCTGTAAGCCAAGAAGTTACGTGTGACACAGGCATAATCGTTAAAACTCGACCCAAGAGCGTGCTTTTCTGTATCTCTTTATCAACAAATGAGTTAAACGTGACACAGGAATAATCGTTACATTTTTCCGATCCATAATGCGCTACTGGAGTTGGAGTTAGGCTGTGGCGCCGGTATAACCGGACATCTCGCTTGGCGTGGCCGCTCGAAAGTCGCGAATATAGCACGAGCGAGGGCGCGGGCGGCGACCGATGTCGGCCGTTCGATCGGATGGTCACACTCAAACGGCGTAATGGTTAATACGACCCGGAAAACCCGGGACATAGCGCATATCGATAGATCCCCCCCGGCATCGGACAGTCGTCGATATGCGCTACGTCTCCGTTTTGTGTCGCCCCTGAGGGTGCTGGCTCTGTTCGAGCCTGTCGCCCCGGACCCGCGGCGATTGGCGACCATCCTCAAAGTGAGCCGGGACTGGGAACGGATCGCCGATCTGGCGGCCCGGATTGCCCGGAGAGCCCGCAAGCTGGCCAAGAAGCCGGACAGCCCACCCATCCCTGAGGCGCTCAAGTCGCTGGCTCGCGACCTGCTCGCCCAAGCGTGCGCCAGCTACCAGGTGTTGGCCGGCCGTGATTCCGCCTATGCACGAGAGGTCATCCTGGGCGACCGCCTGGTCGATCGCCAGTACCGCTCGATCCAGCGCGAGTTGAAGGAATCTCTCCGCCAGCACGCCTGCGCAGTTCGAAGCTTGGCTCCAGTTGATGAACACGGCGCGGACCCTCGAACGAATCACCGACCATGCCAAGGATATCGCGCAGACGATCGTTTACTTGCAAGAAGGGGTCATCATCCGCCACAAGTCCGACAGCCTCGCCATCAACGATTGATGCCGTCCCGACGATCCTGCCCTGTCTCTTCTCTTTTCATTCCATGTTTACCGACCGGGTGATCCTTCTAGCCGACCGCCGCGACGGCCAGCCGCTGTCGGCCCGCGATGGCCCGCTTCAGGTCGTCGTCCCCGGCGAGAAGAAGCATGCGCGCTGGGTGAGACAAGTGATCAAGCTCAAGGTCGGCCGGGGCTGAGGTGACGGGCTATCGGTGGGATAGACCGGCTGAGCATCTTTGGGTAAGATCCGCTTTCCACGACCGTCAGGGTCTCTCGATCGGGCAAGGGAATGCCAGGTCCGGCAAGCAAAGGAGTGCCACGATGTCTGAGACTTCGACCGCGTCGGCCCTGGCGCCGATCAAAGCCCATTCGCGGACATGGCTGACGCATGTCGGGCCGGGACAGGCTCGGAAGCCTTACACCGACCTGTTCTTCATCAGCTTCGCCATCCTCTTCCTCGAACTGGCTTGCATCCGCTGGTTCGGCAGTGCGGTCTTGTTCCTGACGTTCTTCACCAACCTTGTGCTTTTCGCGTGTTTTCTCGGCATGTCGGTCGGCCTGCTCGCGACTGGCCGCCGCGCCGACCTCGTGACCTGGGTCATCCCCCTGGCGGTCGCCGCCGTCGGCCTGGCCGAACTCGACATCCTGGGCTTACACTCATTTCGGAAACCTGAGCATCGACGTCGGCGGGCAGGCGTCGCCGCAGCAGGTCTTCTTCGGGACCGAGCCCCGTCGCGGTGACCTGAGCCGGTTCGTCGTGCCTATTGAGTGTATCGCCGCGCTCTTCTTCGCGGTCATCGCCCTGATGTTTGTCGGGCTCGGCCAGGCGATGGGCCGCGCCTTCGCGGCGGCGCCCGACCGTGTGACCGCCTACTCGGTTGACATCCTCGGCAGCCTCGCCGGGATCGCCTGTTTCAGCCTCGTCTCATACTGGCAGACCTCTCCCGTCGTTTGGTTCGCCATCGGCCTGGCGGCGGTCTTTCGCGCCTTGCCGAAGGTCTCCCGGACCCAGTTCTACGGCCTGTTGGCCCTGATGGCTCTGCTGGCCACCGCGGCAACGCGCGACGGCGGGCGGTTCCTGACCTTCTGGTCGCCCTACTACAAGGTGACGTACCACCCGCGAAATGGAATGATCGAAACCAACCACATCGGCCATCAGGTGATCGTTGATGTACGAAAGGACGGCTCGGCTTACTCGTTGCCTCACTTGCTGAATCGGGACTCGGGCGGCCGGCCGTTCGATGATGTCCTGATCGTCGGCGCCGGCTCGGGCAATGACGTGGCGGCCGCGCTCTGGCACGGGGCTGGGGCTGTCGACGCCGTCGAGATCGACCCCGGCATTCAGCGCATCGGGCGGATCGATCACCCGAACCGCCCCTACGCCGACCGCCGGGTCACCGCCCACCTCGACGACGGCCGCAGCTTCGTCAAGGTGACCGGCCGAAGGTATGACCTGGCGATGTACGCGGTGGTTGACTCGCTTGTGCTGCATTCGGGGTACTCGAGCCTCCGCTTGGAGAGCTTCCTGTTCACCGAGGAGGCATTCCGCGACGTTAAGGCCAAGCTCAAGCCGGGCGGGGCGTTCGTGATGTACAACGCGTACCGCCAGGGCTGGGTCATCGGCCGCCTGGCCGCGCTGGCGGAGAAGGTGTTCGGCACCAAGCCGATCGTCCTCTCGATGCCCCACGTCGACGCGATCGAGCCGGGCGACAACCAGGGGGGGCGAGTCACCTGCCTGATCGTCGGCATGCCCGGCTCGCCGTTCGTCGAGCGGGTCGGCAAGGCATTCGATGCCGGGAGATCGTTCTGGCTGGCGTCAGCGCCGACGGCCAACTCGCAGGCCAACGGCTTCGGTGACGGGCCCCCGCAGGCTGTCGGTTATAAAGGCGCATGGTCCGAGGTCCGCCCGGTCCGCGTGGTGACAAGCGGAGTGGGGCCGCTGCCGACCGACGCCTGGCCGTTCCTCTACCTTCGCGAGCCGGTCATCCCGGCGCTCAATCTCCGCGGGATGGCTCTCGTCGCCGGGATCTCTCTCCTGATCCTGGCCAGCTTCACTGGAGTGCGCACGGCTCGACCGAGCGGACGGATGTTCTTCCTGGGCGCCGGGTTCATGCTGCTGGAGTCCAAGGGCGTCGTCCACATGGCGTTGCTTTTCGGCTCGACGTGGCTGGTCAATGCGGTTGTCTTCGGCGCGATCCTCGTCATGATCCTCTTGTCGAACCTGTTCGTGTCGGTGGTGCGGTCGCGGGCACTCTGGCCGTACTACGTGCTCCTCGGTGCGGCGCTGGTGGTCAACGCCTTGGTGCCGATGTCCGGGTTCCTGCGTCTGGCGGGCCCGTTGCGGCTGATCGCCTCGTGCGCGGTGGTCTTCATACCGGTATTTTTCGCCGGGGTGATCTTCGCGGTCGAGTTCCGCGACAGTCGCCGTCCGGACGTCGCCCTCGGGTCGAATGTCGCCGGGGTGATCCTCGGCGGGCTGGCCGAGAACCTGTCGCTCGTGCTCGGCTTCGACCACCTCTTGCTGGTCGCCCTCGCCTTCTACTTCCTGTCAGCCTTGTTCGGCGCTCGCTGGCCGGTCTGGATGCGGCGAAGTCCGCTGAGCTTAGTGAGCTGATCCCACATTCGCCGGTACCTTGATGAGGGCGAAAGTTTCTCGATCCACTTATCGGCTGTCCGCGCCTTGACGTACGAGCCCATGCTGGCTCGTTCCGGGTGAATCCGGACGTCGGCGATCAAGCGCATCCCGTGCCGGGCCAAGAGGCTGGCGAAGTCATCCGGGGCTCGGTCGCCATAGCCGATCGTGTAGAACTTCATCGTGCGCCTGTTGGGCTGAGTCTCAGTTGATCAGCATATCACGCCCGCGAGCCGGGCCGGTTGGTAGCTTGTTCAGATCGATGTTGGCGACAGAAGGGGCGACAGAAGGGGACGTTGCTAAATCGCGAGGAAGGCTGGGCAAGATGGGCAAGGCGAAAGACCGGACAAAAGGTCGAGTCCAAATCAGGCCGGATTATCTATTTTGCGGCGACAATTAGTGTCCCCTCTGCCGCCCAATTCGGGGTGCGCGGAGCGTCGGAATACTACCACCTGGAAGCCGGATACTGGCGAGCTCAAGAGAAAGCCCCTCCCAAGTAGCGCCAATTTTACCGGCGGTGCTCACAATCCGCGGCATTTCCTTCCCCGAGCAACAATTTCCGAAATTCTTTCGGATCACCTGTCGCAAAAAAAAGCCAAACGCAAAGACTCCTAATAGCGGGCATCGCCAGGGCGTTGCTCGATCGATATGCCGGGTCGTCTCGAACGGTAGCCGTTCGGTAACCAAGTCGTCTATGCTTGTGCGCCTCCTTGCATTTCCGCCCGCTCCCGAAGATGTGATCTGATGACGGACCTTGAAGAACTGGATTTGATCAAGTCGTTTCTCGCGCTGCGCGACGGCAAACCTGGCGATGAAATCGCCATGGCCTGGGAGAATTTCTACCACGTCCACGGATCTCTCATCGGGAACCTCATCAAGAATTGCGCGGATCGCCCGGAGGATGTCGACGACATTTTCCAGGAGGTCTGGCTTGTCCTGATCGAGAAACTGCCGAAGCTCCGTTACGATCCGAAGCGAGGATCCCTCCGCGCCTGGGTCATCGTGGTGGCGCGGTGCGCGGCGCTCAGGGAGGCGCGCCGCCAGAGACGGTACCGGGCGGACGCATTGACTCCCGGGCTGGCCGCGGTCCTCATCGATCCGGGGCCCGATCCGGCGCCGGAGCTTGAGCGGGAGCAGGAGCGCCAATGGGTGCGATCGATCCTGGCGACGCTCGGCGCGAAACTTTCCGAGCTGAGTCACCGGATCATGGTGCTCCACTGTTTCGAACGCCAGTCCGTGCCGGAAATCGCCGCCGCCTTGAGTCTTTCGGAAGATTGTGTCCACAAGAGGCTGCAGGCGCGATGAAGAAGCTCAAGGACCTTGCAGGTGCCGGTCGGAGGTAAACAACGGAAAAGTGAAAAAATATTTCCCAACTCGCGTCCAGTTTTGTCTGCTTGATGTCTATTTATATTATAGAGAGCGTCCAACGCCGATCTTCCGCAATAAGATGGCAGCTACCCTGAAGGCGCTCCCCTCCTTGAGCGCCTGCGTTTCCCGGGTCGCCTTGCGCGATCCAGGGGACCTCGATGTCGTGCCCGGGAAGGCAAAGCCGCGGTGATGGAAGGTTGGGGTTGCCCTGACATGGGCAACATTCCCGTTTCGTAGGTCAGGCTTTCTTGCCTGACGCGCCAATCACCATGCTGTCAGGCAAGAAAGCCTGACCTAATCCAGGCGAGACACCGTCCGAGCCGGGATCGGCAATCGGATCGGATGAACCCTCGCGCTCCAGGAATCACGCGAGGTCGATGAAACGCATTTTGACGCCCGCTTCGCCGATGCCTCCGCGACCTTGCGGGGAGCATAGGATCGCAGTCCTGCGCACACCGGGTTCGTCACCGACGAGAGGGATCGCACTATGGGTTACGTTCGTTTGAGCTTCACAGAGCGCCGCCGGGCCGCCTTGCGCAAGAAGTGCATTGTCGATCCGCTCGAGACCAAAAATACCATCACTGAACCCATCAGTGTCACTGGGCTGAGCATCAGTGCCTTGCGCGGCC
>CAVRFS010000049.1:0-113013 GCA_963720335.1 uncultured Planctomycetota bacterium
TGGCGCAGTGTGCGTGGCTAAGTTAATCGATGGGAGAATCTCAATCCCTGAGCAACTTCTCCGAGGGGGGCGTCGCATCGACCGAACTGCCAGCGACGACGCCAACAGCCAGAGAAAGAGGCCACCGGTACTTCGAAAGTCCGCCTTCGGGACGGCACATTACCCATCGCTGATCTTGAACCACAATCCATCGATGATCGTGACCACTCTCAGCGCAGCTTGGCATCATGAGCGTGGGCGGCGGGAACAATGTAACCCTCAGGCGGTGCGCGAGGCGTCGCAACGACAGGCGGGGCAGCCCTCGTCTTCCGGCCCGCGAAAACTCACAGCCGCGGCCGCACCGATCCCGATCGGGCGGGTTCTCACAGGCAGCAGCCGGCGGCGCGGGAGGCGGCGCATCAGACGCTCAGGCCGCACCTCCGGCGAAACGTGCCCAGGCTGATGACTGGCTCAACCTAGCGCGCCCAGCTCGGGTTCCTCCGAATCCCACGGCATTTCGAACCCCTGGCATCCGATTGCTCGCGCTGGAGGCGGGGCGGCGCTGTCACCGCGGGGCGGCTCGGGCGGGCCGAGCGCCAAGCCGACGGCCGCCCACGGGGCGATCAGCCCATTGCGCCTGCCCACGTCAACGCCGGGCGCCGTCGCCGGTGGCGGCGGGGCGGCCTCCGGGCGCTACTGGCCGCGGTGTCCAGCGCCCTCAATAATGGCGGTGCCGCGGCGTTGCCTTCAAGCGGTTCATCGGCTCAACCGCACCGAGAGCGAGCGCCGTCCGCTCCGACTCCGATTTCAAGCCCCTCCGCGCCGGTACCGCTCCGAGCGGCCCTCCCGGCCGCTGTCTCCGGCGGTGCCCCTCTGCCCGGCTCGACGCCCGACCCGACCATCGGTAACTCGTCCGGGACGAGCGAGGAAGTTTCCCATACTTCCCCGTCTATGTACTCGACAACAACAATGGGGTCGTCTTGATGCCGGGTGTCACCCAGCTTGCCACTCACAGTGGCAGCTATGGCGGCTGGGTCGACCTGGAGGCCAGGTCATCGGCACCACCGTCTCGTCCTACAGTTGGAACACCTCGGGGCTGGGCAGCTACACGGCGCACATGTCGGCCACCAACACCTACCAGCTCACGTTCCAGTGGAGCGGAGAACCCGAGTCGCCCGCGAACCTCTCGCTTTCGCTGTCGGTGACCGACACCAATAGCCATACCGAGACCTTCACATTTGACTACTGGATGCCGGCGGGAATCTACAACAGCCTCGGCACCGCCAGCAATGCCACCTGGCCCGGGTCGCTGGCACCTGATCAGGAACTCGACTCGGCACCCGCGTTCGCCAGCGACGGCGCCTCGGTCGACGCCACCAGCGGCGCGCTCGACACCATAATCCCGTTGCCAAGCTATAATCCAAACATACCGGCGCAATCGCTCAATTATGATTCGCTCACGGCAAATTCCATGCCGATCATTGTCGCGGAAAATACTTTGAGCGCTTCAGCGGCCGTCCCCTCGCAGGTCAGCGCCCAGTTGACCTTCGACGGCACTGCGCCACGACGTATTACTACAGCACGAGCACGCTCAACCCGGGCGACGTCCAGCAGATCGCGCTTCAGGCCACCAACGCCAGCTCGCTGGCGACTGGCCGGTACGCCTACACGATGACGATCGTCGACCATGGCACGATCTTACGACCATCACCGCCAGCGGCTCGGCCAATGTGATCAACGAGTCGTCGAGCGGCTTCGGCGACGGCTGGCAGCTCGGTGGCCTGGAGCAGATCATACCGGAAACGGGTGGGGTGATCCTCAACCTGGGCGACGATGGCCGCAGCCTGTGGTTTACGGGCAGCTTCGGCAGCGGCGGCGGCACCTACACCGACCCGCAGGGCGAGTTCTCAACGCTTGTGGAAAACTCCGGCGGCTCGTACACTCGCACCCTCACCGACGGGACCCAGATCACGTTCAATTCCGGCGGTTATCAAACGGCCACGATCGACCTAAACGGTCTGCATACGACATATGCGTACAACGGCTCCAACCAGCTCAGCACGATCACCGATCCCTATACGAACGTCACGAGTTTCACCTATAGCGGCGGTTATCTCCAGACGATTAAGGACCCGGCCGGCCGGCTGACGACGTTTACAAACTCCGGCGGCAGCCTGACGGCCGTCGAGCAAGCCGATGGCTCATTCACATCATACACTTATGATTCGTCAGGCCGGATGACGCAGATCAAGGACCCGCTCGGGAACCTGGTCACCATCAGCTACGACAGTGCCGAACGCGTGGGCACAATTTCCTTGCCGGACAGCACCGGCGAAACATTCACCAACGACCAGGAATCGGGCTGGACCAACAGCGGCACATCGGGCAGTCCGGCCGCGGCGATCTTGCTCGTCGAGGCGACCAGCACTTACACCAGCCCCAATGGCAACACGACCACCCTGCGGCCCGATTGGTGGGGCATGGGTGTAACGGGCGTCCAGGTTGATGCGATCGGAAACGTCGTGATGAACGACCTGACTTCCAACGGCCTACCGACCGTGACGGTCGACCAGGTCAACCGGGTCACCCAGTTCACCTGGAGCGCCGAGCGGAAACATGACCGAGGAGCTGTACCCAGATAGCAATAAGATCCAGTATACTTACAACAGTGATTCCGAGCCCCTCACTTACGTCAACGCCGACAGTAATACGTATTATTATACCTACGATAGTCATGGCAACCTCACGGTCATCAAGGACCCACTTACCAACCTGACGACCATGACCTATACGGCCAACGGCCGGGTCCAGTCGGTCAAAGATCCCAATCATAATTTCACAACGTATCAGTACGACAGCCAGGACCGCGTCACGACCATCATCAACCCCGACACCACGACGCTCAAATACGCCTACAACAACCAGGGCCTGGTCACGAGCGCCACCGATGAACGTGGGAACACTACAACCTACAGCTACGACGCCTTGAACCGCGAGACGGGAGAGACGGACGTGCTTAATGATATCACGACATATACGTATGACTCAGGAGGCAACCTGATCAAGGATCAGGAGCCGACCCCCGCCGGCCAGACGGCCCGAACAACGACGTATGCTTATGATTCGATGAACCGCCTCACAACCATGACGGATCCCCTTGGCTATCAAACGATTTACGGATACGACGGCGATAGCAACCTCGTCACGGTCAAGGACCCGATGAACCGAGTCACCACCACGATTTTCGACGCTCTCGATCGTCCGACAGTGGTGATCGACCCCTTGGGCAACGATACCACAACGACATATGACGGTGATGGCGAGGTCATCCAGGTCATCGACCCCCTGTCGCGGATCACCACAACCACATACGACAATCGTGGCTGGGCCGCCACGGTGACCGATCCGCTCGGAAATGTCGTCACATATTCATATACGGCGACAGGACACACTTCGACCGCCATCAACCCGGGCACCAGCGGGGGGACGGACGCCTACACCTACGATAAAGATGATCGCGAAATCGCCTACACGGACCCCAATAGTCACAGCACCAGTTATGGATATGATGCGGACGGCAACCTGATCACGGTCACGGACGCCAACAACAACACGACAACATATTCGTATAATTCTAGAAATGAGGTGACCACGGTCACGAACGCCCTGGGAAACAGCACGGTATATGGATATGACGCGGCGGGTAACCAGGAGACCGTCACCGACGCCCTGGGGCACACGACCACCACGCTCTACGACGCCCTCAACCGTGCCACCACGATCATTAGTGCTGTAAGTGGAACCACAACAATCACTTATGACGCGGCTGGCCGTGAGACGAGTTTGACGGATCCGGTCGGCAATAAAACCCAGTGGGCGTACGACTATGCGTCCGCATTCTGCTCTCCTTGTCGACCGAATCAGTGGTCCTCCTGTCCAGACACGATTCGGAACGGGAGGACCACTCAGAAAAATCAAAATGTTTTAAAGTCTTGTGGTTCAGTCGTGCGGCCACGGTCATTGGCGGGCCGACTGGCCGCTTGAGCGTCCCGTCGGCTGGGACAGTTCCTTGGTGAACGACGGTCGCTGGGAGAGCGGCGTGGTGACATCCAGAGGCCGTGCTCGATGGAAACCTCCATGCGGCCAGTCGCGAAGGCGACGGAGCCGTGCCAGTTCCTCCTCGTCAGCCCAGAGGATCAAGCACCCCATGTCCCCGGCGGTATAGCGACCCTGCACCCAGCCCGCGGTGAAACCAACGACGCAGGCTCGTCGCCGGCATCTTCAGCTCCGCGGGCCAAGTCCCTCAGCCGCCATTCGTGAAGACCGATGTCCTCCGGGCGATCCGCCGGGTCCCGCGCGGACCCAGCAGTCCCTGCCGTGCCATGAACGCGTTGACAACGTGGCGATCGAACTGTCTCGGGCCGCGCGGGGGATGGAATCCCTCCCGGTTCAGCCGATCCGCGATTGCCTCGGTGGTCGCACCGGTCCGCCGCAACTCGACCATGCGGTCGAGAAGCAGCATGATAATTGCTGAGCTGATCATATTTACGAACGGGCCGTCGAACCTCGTGCGGACTCTCGATCCCACCGGCCCAGCGGATCGTCACGTCGACCCATTCGGTTCGCCCCCGGATGGCCACGGTGATCCGTTCCACCAGGCAGCGGACGATCTTTTGCCGTTCCTGGATCGTGGTGGTCGGGCGCCTGCCACAGACCCGGGATGTCCGTGGCCAGGGTCTCGATGCGACGGCGATCGGCCGCCGTCAGTTCCCGAGGCCGAGCGGCCAGGAAACGATCGTACTGCTCCTCCAGCTCGCGCTGGTCCCGCAAGGCCTGCTCCCAGCGCCGTTCCAGCTCGCGGGCCACCAGGCGGTTCTCGGGCTCGACGGCGTGATATTGCCGGGCCGCGCGGTCGGCCTGCGATCCGGGCCCGCTCCAGCCGCTGTTGCCAGTGCTGGTCCAGCCGCTGCCGCTCGCGCTGGAGGTCGGCGAGGGCCTGCTCGTGCAGCTCCAGCGCCGCCGGCTCGAGGGCCCGCAGGACTTCCGCGGCGACCAGCGTCTCGAGAGGCTTGCCGGCCAGGCTCTGGCAGACCGGCTCGCACGCTCAACAGATCCGCTATTGCACAGATAATAGACAGGCTGCCCTTGGCGTGGTAGGCGACCCGCATCCTCCGCCCGCACCGCCCGCAATGACACCAGGCCGCTCAAGAGCGACGGGCCGCCGCGAGGCACGCCGGCGTGGTGGGCAGGCAGCGGTTGGAGGCCAGCCGCTGCTGATTGGCCAGGTAGCGCTCCCAGGTGATGTAGGCGGGGACCTTGCCGGGATCATCACCTCCCACTTCAGCCGTGGCACCTGGACGGTGCCGGAACTGGGCCGGCCCGGCTTCTTCCGCCGCGGATCCTGTCGGGTGAACCCGAATGCATAGCATCCTGCGTAGTAGGGATGGCTGGAGGATCCGGTTGAGGGTGGGCCGGAACGCCGGCCGCCACTGGAGCTGTCCCGCGTCGGGTCCGCTGGGCAGGCGGATGCCCAGCTTGATGTCGTGGCGGACCAGGTAGCGGAGCACGGCCCCGACGGAGCCCAGTTCATCGAACTTGTCGAAGATCAGCCGGACGACATGCTGGACCTGCTCGTCGGGGTCCAGCTCGAGCCGATTGCCGGACGACGAGCGGACGTAGCCGATGGGGGCGGAGGTGAACTGCTCGCCGCGTCGGGCCTTGTTCAACCGCCCCTGATAGAGCCGCTGCCGCAGGAAGTGCAACTCGGCCTCGCTCATGGTCCCCTTCAGCCCCAGCAGCAGCCGGTCGTTGTACAGGGTCGGGTCGTAGACGCCGTCCATGTCGGCCAGCAGGGTGTGGAAGATCGGCGCACCGCTCCAGGAGATGGTACCAGTCGGAATTGGCGCGGACAGCCGGCTGACCTGGAAGCCGAGGATGATCCCGACGTGATTGAGGTTGACCTCGGTCAAGAGCCGCTGGAATCCGCTCCGTTCCTCGGCGGAGGTGCCGCTTTGGGCCTGGTCTTCGTCGATGACGACGATCCGCGAAGGCGGCCCACCCCCAGGCGATGGCCAGTTGACGGAACTTGGTCTGGACTTCAGCGGACTCTTTATTGTGACATCACTTGATAATGACTGGATTGGCGGACGTAGACGACGGCCAGTCGTTCGAGGTGCCAGGGCTGGATCTTGCGGCGGACGGGCCCGCAGTCCGGTGCTCGACTGGCGAGCCGAGGGCCCGGGCGAGCCGAGAGGACTGGGTCGATGTGGGAAAGCGGTCAGGGCCGTTCATGACTGACCCTCCTCGCCTCGGCTTGGCGGACTCGTCGGATCAGGAGTTGGCCCAAGATCTGGGTCACACGGAAGCGATTGGGCTGGGGTAGCTGGGACCAAAGGGAGCCTGGATGGACGGGACAATGTGGGCTCACCGTGGGAGTCGGCGGGGGGGGACTGGGGTGCGGAGACCGCGTGCATGAAGAACCTCCTTGGCGGGAATGCCGACGCGATTCGATCCAGTCCGCGAGCTCGAGAAGTGCCGGACGGCGATTCTAACCGGGACGGTCACGCCAGAGTGGACAGGGTGAAACATCTGGAGCATCTGTGCTCACGCTTATGATGCGGCTGGACGCGAGACCAGCCTGACCGACCCGGACGGGAATACGACAACCTGGGCTTACGATGCAGATGATCGCGTGACCACTGTGACGCAGCCCAACGGCAGCACGGTGACCTCGGTCTACGATGCCGATAGCGAACTGACCGACACGACCGACGCGGACGGCCGCCGCACAACCTATTCGTACAACGCCGACGGCGACCAGACCGGCGAAACCTGGGTCGGCGCCTCGCCATCCGAAAAGATCACTTACACCTATGATGCCGACAACGAACTAACCGGGGCCGCCGACAGCTATGCGACCTTGACTTTCACCTACGACTCGGGGGGCTACCAACTCACGGCGGCAACCTCCGGCCCGGGCACCGGCCAGCCATCGTGACGCTGACCTCGAGCTAACGACCAGCATAGCGCAGACCAGCGTCACCGACAACCTATCCAGCCCGGGCATCACGACGTACTCGTACGACATCGGCCAGCGGCTGACCACGATCACGACCTCCTACGGCGGCACGGCCGGCCCCCAGGTCGTCAACAGCTATGACCCGGCCAACCGGATGACCTCCGAGTCGCGCACGATCGGCGGCAGTGTCACGGCGGTGGCCACCAGCTATCAGCTATGACGCGGCCGACCGCAGACCACAATCACGGATCACGTGCAGCGGTGGCGGGACTCAGCGCTGGCAACCTATGTCTACACTTACGACAAGGCTAGCAGAGTAACGACCGAGACGGACGCCGAAGGGACGGCTATACTTACACCTACGATAATGCCAATGAGCTGACCGGCGTGACGAACGGGACACAGGTCGAGTCCTACAGCTACGATCTCAACGGCAACCGGACCGGTACAGGCTACAGCACGACGGGCATGAAGAGCAGACGACCTCGCCGGGAGTCACGTACACCACGACAATGCCGGCAACATGATCTCGGCGAACAACGGAGACACGATAACAACCTATACCTATGACTATCGAAATCGATTGACCGAAGTGACCCAAGGCGGTACCGTGATCGCTACGTACACCTACGATGCGCTCGAACAACCGGATCGGCATCCATGACAGCGGCACGCAGACATGGACCGTCTACGACGGACTAATCCCTATGCCGATTTCAATGGCTCGGGTACACTGGAGGAGCGGTATCTATTCGGCCCTGGCGTTGTGAACGGAGCGGTGGTAGATGAGATGCTGGCGCGGACCAGCTCGGGCGGAACGACGGCTTGGTATCTGACCGACAAGCTGGGCTCGGTTCGCGATATCGTCAGTTCATCGGGAACCGAGCTCGACCACATCGTCTACGACAGCTTTGGTAACATCCTGACCGAGACAAACGCGACGAATGGGGATCGGTTCAAGTATGCGGGCATGGAGTATGATTCGGCGACGGGGCAATATTATGATCGGGCGCGGACTTACGATCCCGTGACCGGTAGGTTCACGAGCCAGGATCCGACGGGGTTTGGAGCGGGCGACGGGGACTTGTACCGCTATGTATCTAACGACCCGCTGAGTTACACTGATCCCACGGGAAACCAGCAGGTGCCAGTGCCTCCGTTGGATGGCAAGAACCACGTAACCAGGCTCCAAGCGTTCAATTATAACGATTTTATGGCCCAATATGAAGCGCTCCAGACCAAGTGGGCTGCGGCGAACCGGCCACTTGCAAAAATGCAATCGGTAGCGAAGTACAACCAGGCGGTAGGCGACGCTGCCCAACAGGCCCGTAACGTGTTCTTTCGTTCTTCTTCGCATAGCGTTGTTTGAGATCGGTGAGGAGAACTATCAGGAGCATTACGCCCGTCAGTTGCAAAAGCTCGAAAACCAGAACAGCATCCTCTGGGGGCTGTTGCGGGCGCAGTCGAGGCCTCGAATCGACTTGGACGGTGAATACCAGCAAAGGGAGAACCTGTGGTTCAATTTCATGGGCCGAATGTCGCAGTTGCAAGGCTGGGATAATGCCAATCTCCAGAAGCTGATCGACATCACCCCCAAGGTGGGAGTCGAACTTAACGGCGAGGCCGACGCGGTCCTGCAAAATGCGCAGCAGCGATTTTTGCAGATGCTACAGCAACTAAAACAACAACAGCAGCAACAGCAACAGCAACAGCAACAACAGAACAACAACAACAACAGCAACCAACAACAGCAACAGTGACAGTGACAGTGACAGTGACAGCGACGGCGACTAATGCAGCAGCACGGGCCGCGATAACGGGGGCCCCGGGGAACCTCCCAGTGGTTCAGGACGTGCTTGGTGCGTAACACTAACTGAAGCGGCTATGCTGGTGCTCGTCGGGGCGTGCGCGTTGTCAAACGTCCACCATGCGCCGCGGTCGGGTGTAACCATCAACCGAGGTTACGACGAGGTTACATTTCCGTCTGCGTGCGACAACCCCGCGGTTTCGGACGGCAGAGGCGGCACTACTGGACACGGGCCCAATTCAGCACTAGGGGTGTAATCTCCGCAAAGGATCGCTTTTGGTCCTCGTCCCGACGCCCCAACCGGGGCTGCGAGGATCGTGATGCACAACGGGAGTCTCGCTGATGCCCTGTAGATCGTGCGCGTTCGGTTACGGAAGAGGGCTTGAGATGTTGTGCTCCGGTGTCACACGGCAACCAGGAGCTGGAGGAAACATGACCCGACTGAGCGGTCTCTACGAATCGCTTAACCTACATGTGGGACACCGTTGCTGTATCGGCTGTCGATCGGCATTCACGGTGCGCACCTCGCGTTCGTTATGCGCTAATCGTCTGCCTGTGTGTGGGCCTCTTTTGGTTCGGTCGCATGGTCGGCGCCGTGCAGAAGGGGGAGAACATCATCCGAGCCGATGCCGTTGTGGCGCGAAGCTTTGAACTTGTGGATCGCGACGGCCGGAGAGCCGCGCAGCTCAACACGAACACGCTTGGAGAATCGACGCTCGCGTTCTTCGATGAAAAGGAAGTGCTCCGGCTGCGCGTTGGTTTTTCAGTGCGGGGTTTATCCGGGCTGACGGTGTTCGACGCGAAGAAAAAACCTAGGTTGGGGCTGTCGGTCAACGCCGCAGACGGAAGCGCCATCCATCGAACTCATGAGCAGCTCGCCTCTTGGCCCGTCAATCCGGATCGCGATTAAGGATGACACCGGGCCCAACATATTGATCTCGAAGGTGGGAGGAGGGGGTGTTTCCGTGGGACTGGACGGCCAGTCCGTGCCGGAGCTGCCATCTTGCGCAGCCGGACCTCAGCCGGACATCGTACTGCGTGCGGACAAGAGTGGCCCTGACGTACTGCTGGTGAAGAATGGCAAGGTCAGAACAAACTGGAGGGTGCTCGCCAACGGGAATCCGCGCGATTCATGCGGGACGGAGGCGGAAAGGACAGATTAATGATGTCGTTCGACAAAGCGGGCAAACCGGGTGTCTTCGTGATGGACGAACAGGCGGCCAAGGAATAGGCTGCTCGGTTAGCGGCAATCCTGGGGGTCAGACCTAGTTTCTATTTTTTGGCTCCGACGGAATTTGGACGGACACCTCTTGTTCACCGGCAATCCTGGGGGTCCAATCCTGGGGGTCAGACCTAGTTTCTATTTTTTGGCTCCGATGGAATTTGGACGGACACCTTTATCACCGTTGCGGAGTAATCACGCGGCACATGGCGATCCCTTCTTCGGCAGGCGATTCCTTCTTCTCGGCAAAATCCTGGGGGTCAGACCCAGTTTCTATTTTTGGCTCCGACGGAATTCGGATGGACACCTCTTGATCACCGTTGCGGAAGTAATCACGCGGCACATGGCGATTCCTTCTTCGGCAATACTCCCCTTTCTTTGATTCGTAGCCTGGATTTCGTATTATGCGATGCTCTGGAGTAACCTGCTCGCTTCGCCGTGCTTGCGACCCGAGTCGTCACGCGAGGTGATCGTCCTCAAGAACTGCCCGAGCGCGGCCGCTTGGGGCTGAACATCGGTTTGGAACGAGCCAAGCATGACTGGGTCGTCTGTGTTCACCAGGATGTTTATTTGCCCGAGGGCTGGGACTCGTTGGCTGGCGGCACAGCTCAGGCAAGCCGAGCAGCGGTTTGGGCCGATTGGAGTCGCAGGGGTTGCATGGGGTCGGCCGAGGCAGGCCGCGGGCCGGGTCGCCCTGGAAGTCACACCTCCCAGGGCTCCCACAGATCCGGACGTGCCCGTCAAAGAGGCATCCGGTTCGTCACGTTGCGGATATCGCTGTCCCTCACACGACCAGGTCGTTTCGCGGAGACACGCCGGCGAGGCTCGGTGTCCTCGGCGTGGTTCCAACTCCCTGTCCACAACGCGGCGCCCCCTTCGCTCCACGGGGTCCGGAAGGGCCGTTCCCCCGCTTCAAGGCTACTATGAGGCACTGCGACTCCCTGCCACCCATCTCGCCGTGCTTCGTTGCCTTCGCTTGGCGATACCATCGTTGCGTCCCATTTGTTCGTCCCCGTCAGCCTAGGACTCGGAGCTGCGGATCAACCTGGAGTTGGCAAGCCGGATTTCCCCCCGGCTGTTACGATGGAGACGACTGGGTCTCCCAAGTTCCCGGGGAACCCTTCTGATCATTCGCCATGTTCCTCCGACCCCGGTGTGACCAGGCACGCTGATGGGTCCAAGCGTCGCTAATGCCGGGGCGGCCCCCGCATCTGACCAAGACGAAGGCTCACCACGAGGAAATTTCGGGGCTCAATCGCACAGCGTTTGATCTCGCCGTCTACGCTTCGCGGTGACGGTCGCCCGCCCCCCACGCAAGACTCGCTTCCGGCCGCCGGCCCGGCTCTGCCGGACGGGATTGGTTACCCGTAACGTTCCTATAAAAGGTTTCACATTGCTAGCGATCCTCCTTTTCCGAGCTTCTTTTGCAAGGTCAGACCGAGTTTCCAGTTGGATCGGCTCGCGGCTCCGGAAAGGTCAATCCTGGGGGTCAATCAATCCTGGGGTCAGACCGATCAATCCTGGGGGTCACAATCCTCAATCCTGGGGGTCGGACCTAGTTTCTGGTTTTTGGCTCCGACGGAATTCGGATGGACACCTCTTGATCACCGTTGCGGAGTAATCAGGCGGCACATGGCGATTCCTTCTTCGGCAATACTCCCCTTTTCTTTCATTCGTCGTCTGCTTGTCGGATGCAGGCGGTGCTCCGGAGCAACCTGCTCGCTTCGCCGTGCTTGAGACCCGACTCGCCGCACGAGGTGATCGTCCTCAAGAATTGCCCGAGCGCGGCCGCCGGCTTGAATGTCGGTCTGGAACGGGCCAAGCACGAGTGGGTCGTCTGCGTGCACCAAGATGTTTATTTGCCCGAGGGCTGGGATCGGCTGCTGATGAACCAGCTCCGAAAAGCCGAGCGGCGGTTCGGGCCGATTGGGGTCGCGGGGGTGTATGGGGTCGGCGAAGCGATTTCGCGAAAATCGCAGGAGATCCCGCTTATGGCCGACCGAATCGGCTGGGTCGTCGATCGCGGCCGGCTGCTCCAGGATGGGCCGGAACTGCCGGCGCGGGTTGCGACGCTGGATGAGCTGTTGCTTGTGCTGCCGCGGGATACGCCGCTTCGGTTCGATCCGGCGCTGGGGTTTCACCTTTACGGTGCGGATATTTGCCTCCAGGCACGCGAGCGAGGATTGGCGGTCGTGGCGATTGGGCGCTGTGCCATCATAACTCGCGGAGCGTCGGGCTGCCGGAGGCGTTTTTTCCCAGCGCGGAGGTCTTCGCCCGCAAATGGGCGCACAGGCTGCCGGTGGCCACGCCATGCGTCGTCATCGACCGAGACCGGCGGGTTTACCTGCTCGGCAATGCGGAACGCGGTTCACCACCAAAAGACGAATACATTTTTAACCACGGAAAACACGGAAAACACGGAAGAAATGCGGAGATGCTCGAGCAAGTGGGCGTCGACCGGGAAGCCAATTAGTTATATTGTGTATAATTCGATATATTTATGATTAGATATTTTAAATTAGAATGTTGTTATTCTTTTTTCCGTGTTTTCCGTGTTTTCCGTGGTTAGAGAATTACCGGGTTTGATCCGTGGTGGGTCATCGTGAAATCCTTGGCTTCGGTCATTGTTCCTTGCTGGAACCAGCTTGAGTTCACCCGGCATTGTATCGCTGCGCTTCGCCGCCATACGCGGCAGCCGTGGGAGCTTGTTGTCATCGATAACGGCTCGACCGATGGCACCAGGGATTACCTGGCGGGCGTTCAGGATATGTCGCCGGTGCCGGTCGGGGTTGTTGCTAATGCTCGGAATCTGGGCTTTCCCGCCGCGATCAACCAGGGGATGCGGCAGGCGCGGGGAGAGTACCTGGTTCTGCTCAATAACGATGTGGTTGTTACCGAGGGGTGGCTGGATCATCTGGTTGCGCTGGCCTCGGCCTCGACGGGGAGGAGGCGGAGGGATCGGCTCGGGGATGCGGGGAAGACGGGAGGGGGACTGGATCTGACGGTCATTGATTTCAATGAGCTGGAGGCGGAGACGGCGGAGGCTTGCGTTTCACCCCCCCTGACCCCCCCTTCGCAAGGGGGGGACGAAAGATGAAGCGGGGACACGATATCGCAAGGGGGGAACACCAAAGGGGTGGACGATAAATGTTCGTCCTCACATGATGTGCATATTCTTGCACGATTGGGCTGGTTGGGCCCATGTCGAACTATGCGGCTCCGCCGCAGTTGGTCGAGGGGGTGCCATACTCTGACCTGGAGCAAATGCATGTCTTTGCGCGGCGGTGGCGCGATGAGCATCTTGGGAAATGGTTTACTGTTCCCAAGCTCTCGGGGTTTTGCCTGCTCATGAAGCGGGCCGTTTATGACGCGATCGGTGGGCTCGACGAGCGGTTCGGGCTCGGGTTCTTCGATGATGATGACCTGGCCGAACGCGCGTGCCGGGCGGGATTTGAGCTGGCCGTGGCACACGACCTGTTCGTCCACCACTTCGGCAGCCGGACGTTTGTCGGAAACGGGGTCGACGCCGAGAAACTCCTGAATGAGAACCAAGAACGATTCAGGGCCAAGTGGGGCTTGCCACGGGTCAACGGCACACGTGTTGCGCTGAAGGCTTTCACGAATCAGCCGCCGAAGCGATTTGATTTTGATCTGGATGAACTGGCGAAACATCGATTTTTGCCGCGGATCGACGCGGAGGAACGCGGATCTGAGAAAGAGAGGGATGTTGTTTGTTTGCCACTGAGAAATGTCGATAAAGAAATTAACTTGTCTCATCTTGTTTCTGCTGCCGATCGGCGTTCCTCCGCGTCGATCCGCGGCAAAAAGCCTTCCGCGGCTCGGGCGGCGGCGAAAGTTTCCTTGACCATGATCGTCCGGGACGAGGAGACGAATTTGCCGCATTGTTTGAAGTCGGTGGAAGGGGTGTTCGACGAGATCATTATTGTCGACACGGGCAGCACTGATCGCACGGTTGAAATTGCCCGCTCGTTCGGTGCCCGGGTGTTTGATTTCGTCTGGGTTGATGACTTCGCCGCGGCCCGGAACGCGGCCCTGGCACGGGGGACCGGCGATTTTGCATTCTGGCTCGATGCCGATGATGTCGTCGATCCTCCACAGCGCTTGAAACTCGAGGCGTTGCTTACGGAATTGAAATCGGGTGACGAGGCCGCCTGCGTGGTGCGCTGCGCGTGCGACCCGAGCCCGGACGGGACCGGCGGTGAGACGGTCGTCGACCATATCCGGCTGTTCCCGCTTCGCGAGGATGTGCGATGGACGTACCGGGTCCACGAACAGATCTTGCCGGCCCTGAGGCGCGCCAACGTGCCGCTTCGTTGGACCGATCTGACCGTGCGGCATACCGGGTACGTTGACCGGGAGTTGCGGCTCAAGAAGCTTCGGCGCGATTCCAAGATTTTGCAGGAGGAGCTGGCCGAGCGGCCGGATGATCCGTTCGTGCTGTTCAACCTGGGGTCGATCGCCATCGAGATGAAGGATTGGCGGGAGGCGCTGGAGTTTCTCCGGCGAAGCCTCAAGGGCTCGGCGCCGACCGATTCGATCACGCGCAAGCTGTTCGCCCTGATCGCGCGGTCGCACCAGATGCTGGGCGAGCCTCAACAGGCATTATCGGCCTGCGCGGCAGGCCTGAAGTTCGACCCGGAAGACGCCGAGCTGTTGTTCCGCGAGGCGGTCGTGAGGCGGCATATCGGCGACAACGACGGCGCCGAACGGTGCTGGCGGCGGATCTTGGGATTGCACCGGCCGCAGCAGTTCTCCAGCGTCGACCAGGGGATATACGGGCATTTGACCCGGCGAAACCTGGCGGCAATCGCCGAACAACGCGGCGATCACACGGAGGCCGCCAAGCTCTGGGGCGAGATTCTGGCGGAATGTCCAGGTGATCATGAGGCGAGAGCAAGAATACATTCTTAACCACGGAAAACACGGAAAACACGGAAGAATACGAACAGTAGGATTAGGTGGATTACATATAAATATATCGTTTAATTATCTATACTGTTTAATTATTTTAATCACTCCACACCCAACATTTTTGTTTTCGCATTTTTCCGTGTTTTCCGTGGTTTAAAAATGGATTGCGGCAGGCTTTTGTTTGCGTCGATTCATAGTTACCTTGACCCGTCCAGTGGCGCGGCGCTGGCGACGCGCGAGCTGCTGGAGCTTCTCGGGCGCGCGGGTGGGATTGTCGGGCGCTGACGTGTGGCGTGCTCGACTACGAGCGCGAGACTCCGCTTGATGATGTGCTGGCGGCCGTGGATCGGGCGACTCCACGGGTTGGGGCCGCTTTGAGCCGGGGCGGAGAGGCCGAGGTCTTCGACCAGGAGCTCGACGGCGTCCGGGTCACGCTTCTGCCAACGTCATCCAGCCGTGCCGAACGGGCGCCAAACCCGCGCGAAGGTGTCATCTTCCTCGACCTGGTCGACCAGGTGCTGGAGAAGTTCCGGCCCGACGTCTTGTTGACCTACGGGGGAAACCCGGTGAGCCTGGACCTGATGCGCCTGGCTCGGGCGAAAAGGGTACCCGTGGTTTTTCATTTGCACAACTTTTCCTACAACGATCGCAGGGGATTCACGGACGTCTCGGCCGTGCTCTTCCCCTCGGAGTATTCGCAGCGGTTCTATCGGCGACGGCTCGGGCTGGAAGGGACAGCGATCCCGTACCCGGTGCGGCTCGATCGGGTGGTCGCTGATGATCCCGAGCCGCGGTTTGTGACGTTCATCAATCCGCAGGCGGACAAGGGGATGACGGTGTTCGCGCGGATCGCGCTTGAGCTGGGCCGGCGCCGGCCGGAGATTCCGCTTTTGCTTGTCGAGGGACGGGGGACGTCGGAGGCTTTGGCGCGGCTCGAGCTGGACCTATCGGGGCTGACGAACTTGAACCGGATGGCCAATACGCCCGATCCGCGCGATTTCTACCGGGTGAGCCGGCTGGTGCTGATGCCGTCGTTGTGGCGAGAGTCGCTGGGCCGGGTGGCGGCGGAAGCGATGGCCAATGGAATCCCCGTGCTGGCCAGCGACCGAGGCGCGCTGCCCGAAACGCTGGGGGATGCCGGGTTTGTCTTCAACATCCCCGAGCGGATCACTCCCGCGAGCCGCGCCGTGCCGACCGCGCGCGAAGTCGCACCGTGGGTGGCCGCGATCGAACGCCTCTGGGACGATTCGGCGTTCGAAGCCAGGCACCGTGCACTGGCAAAGGACGAAGCGCGGCGGTGGGACGGAGACCGGCTGGCCGCACAATACGAGGCATTCTTTGAGACTTCTCGCTGAACACCACCTCGATTTGGCGGAGCGAAACTGCGTTCGACCGCGGTCGGCCCCCTCACCCGGCCTTCGGCCGACCTCTCCCCAAAAGGGGCGAGGTTGAATGGTGCACTGTGTCGCGAGGTCAGGTCAGAGCTCCTTTGGGCTTTCGTCTTTACCACCTCGCCCCTCGGGGAGAGGCCGGCCGAAGGCCGGGTGAGGGGGATTTGCGCGGTGGTGTTCGGCGAGGAGTCTCCAAATCCGTCTCGGAATCGCGTTTCGTCCGGAAACTCGGTGTCGTGACGGACGACGAGCTCGATGAAATTACAGCACCCAGGGCCTGGAGATGCTCAGCGACATGAAGCGCCTGAAAACCATCGGCATCAGCACTGCAAATCAATGCTGGCCGGCGGCAGAGCTCCGGGCTCGCTACGACAAGGGGGAGTTCACGAAATAGCGTGGCGGCTGTTCCCGCCGGACGTCCTTGCCGCCGCCATGGAACCGGGCTGCCCTCGGCGCTGCCTGGATGGGCGCGAGTGGCGGCAGTTCGGCGGCGGAAAAGGGCCAAATCCAGCGATGCGGAATGAGGCTGGCTCCGGTATAATGCCTCCATCGGAAATCGAGGAGAACCACCATGTCGGAACTGACCCTGGAAAGCTTGGCGCGCCGCCTCGAAGAAGTCGAGCGCCGCCTGAACGAGAAGCAACCGTCGCTCATTGCGCCGACCAAGGATTGGCGAAGAGTGGTCGGCATCTCAGAGGATAACGAATTCACGCGGCTCATGCTCGCTGAAATCGAGGCCGCCCATGAGGCCGATCGTCAAGCCGCGTTGGCCGAGGAAGCCCCGTGATTCTGCTGGACACCAACCACGTCAGTATTCTGAGGATGCCTCCGAGCGAACGACGGACTCGGCTCGTCGAGCGGATGACCCTTGCGCACGATCAACATTTTGGCATCCCGATTGTGGCTGTCGAGGAAACAATGCGGGGATGGTTGGCGGCCATCGCGAAAGAACGACTGGCCCGACGTCAGGTGACCGCTTATCGAGAATTGAGCAGCTTGTTCGAGTTCTTCGCTACGTTCCTGATCGCACCGTTTGATCACGCGGCTGCGGATCTGTTCGACTCACTTCAAGTGGCCTTGGTTCGAATTGCCACGCGTGATCTGAAAATCGCGGCGATCTCGCTGGCAAGCAACGCCCTGTTGCTCACGGCCAATCGCCGCGATTTTGAGAAAGTGCCGGGGCTGCGATTCGAGAATTGGCTCGAATAGCGACAGGGGGGGTTCAGATGGCGACGATCGGCTGGGAACTCCGAGACCGGTTCGCCGCTCCCACGACGCGCGTAGGATTCCTCATGCCTCTGATCCGCGTCGCAAGAATCAACAGCGCCGAGCCAGGTCCAGGACTGCGGCCCTGACCGAAGGCGTCAGGCAGTGCCAGTTCGCGACACGCTCCCACAGTGCCGAGTGAGTGCAGACATAGTGCAAACACTGGCATGGTTCAAAAGCACGTTACAGTTCAAGGTGGCTGTCGTCGAGGACTGCGGAGTTCGTGTGTCGGCTTTCGCTCCGCGAAAGCACGTACTTTCGCGGAGCGAAAGGCGACTTTACTCCGACCCCAGCTCATGTTACCCGCGAAGCACGTGATCTGAACCATGCCGCTGGGAGCACTCGCTCAAGAGGCTCAAATTCCAGCATGGCTTGGCTTTACGATTGTACAAGCCGCGTCCGATGCCGCGTGGCATAGCAATGGCATTTGTGCCAAAGAGGCTTCAGCACCGTTTGGCTAGCGCGGAACCGGGAGGAACATGGTTATCGCGCTTATGTGGCACGGCTCAAGAGGAGGCCTGCGCTCCAGGGGTTAGCGAAAGTCTCACTTAGGCCCATGAGTCGTATCGCGGCATCAGCCAAGAGCCCGTCCAGGGAATAACTGCTCCATTCACGACCCTCGCCTCGAGTCGCAAACCGATTCCATCGCGAGGAATCAGGCTCCCTCGACTGTGCGTATGACCTATTCTTGAGAAGGACGCATCCACAGCGCTCCAGTCAGTCCTCACCGTCGAGAGATCATAAGTGACTGTTATTACTAGATTTAGGTCTAGTCTGGCTGGCCTCCTCGTGTTGTGGGGGCTGGTCGTCGGCTCAGGAATAATCGTCCTTGAGGTCCACGCAAGCCGGCCTGGCGATGCTGGGAAAACGGTTGTTCGGTGGCCGGAGGGGAGTTTCATCCATCGAGCCGGCGGTCGGCCGACCCTGTTGATCTTTCTCCATCCCCATTGCCCGTGCTCGCGGGCCAGTCTCGCGGAGCTAGCACAAATTATGAGCCGCTGTGTTGGTCGTGTATCGGCCCATGCCCTGCTGCTTTCTCCCGCTCATCTTCCCAGAGGCTGGGGAGAGTCTGCGATCGAACAAGACCTGGCGGCATTTCCTGACGTTCATACGTGGCAAGATAGAGGGGGCAGCGAAGCCCGGAGATTTGGAGTGGCGACTTCGGGACATGTTCTCCTGTACGACGCCGGAGGCCGGCTGACTTTCAGTGGCGGCATCACGTCGGCGCGCGGCCATCAGGGCGACAACTATGGCCGTGCCGCGGTGCTGGCCCAGATCATGGGCCAGGAAGGGGATCGAGCGAAGAATCCCGTCTTCGGTTGTCCGCTCGCGACACCACAACCTCTCGTCATTGAGGAGTCTCCGCGATGACGAACGTGTGCGGTCGGGGAATCTGATCCGGCTGGGTCGGCGGTGGAGCGTGCCCAGACCTTGTACCGACAGCGGTTGAACGCCGGCTATCGCGACACCGACCCTCTCTTCGCAGTCCTGCTCTTGCTGGAATGGTTGTTGGGAATCGTATTCGCCACCTTGATTTCCCCCTATGCATGGGCCGGCGAGACGGTTTCGCTCCATATCATGGTTTGGGCCGCGGTGATCCTGGGCGGCGCGATCGTCAGCCTGCCCGTCGGTCTGGTCCTGCTCCGGCCCGGTGCAGGCAATCACGCGCCATGCCGTGGCGATCGGGCAGATGCTCATGTGCGCCCTGTTGATCCACCTGTTAGGAGGTAGAATCGAGGCTCACTTCAGCGTTTTCGCTTCGCTCGCGTTCCTGGCTCTTTACCGCGACTGGCGGGTATTGATCACAGCCACGGTGATCGTTGCGTTGGATCACTTCCTGCGGGGCGTGTTCTGGCCGCGCTCGGTTTATGGGCTCTTGACGGTCAGTCCGTGGCGCTGGGTCGAGCATAGTACTTGGGTTCTCTTCGAAGACGTCGTGCTGATCCGTGGCTGCCTCAGATCGCTCCGAGAGCAGGGCGAACTCGCCTTCCGCCAGGCGGATATCGAGGCCGCCCATTCCCTGGTGGAGGATATTGTCACGATCCGTACCGCCGAACTGAAACAAGCCAATGCCGCGTTGCAGACCGAGGTCGCCGAGCGGTGCTTGATCGAAGAGGAACTGACGCGGGCACGGGCGCAGCTCATGGACGCGATCGAGAGCCTCGATTCCGGATTAGTGATGTTCGACGCCGAGGAACGGCTTGTCCTCTGCAACCAGCGCTATCGCGAGATCTACGCCGAATCGGCTCATCTGCTCAAGAAAGGCGCCAAGTACGAGGAGGTCCTGCGGGCGTTCTGCGGCACAGGTGGCCACGCTTATAGCGGGTTGAGCGCGGAAGATTGGATCGCGCAGCGGATGGACGCTCATCGCCGGCGGCGGGGCGTCACGGAGCAAGAACTGGCCGATCGTTGGATTCGGATCGGCGACTTTCCCACCAGCGACGGCGGCGTGGTCAGCCTGCGGACGGATATCACCGAGATCAAGCGTGCGCAGGTGGAACTACAGCTCGCCAAGGAGGCCGCCGAGTCGGCCAGTCAGGCCAAGAGCGAGTTTCTGGCGAACATGAGTCACGAGATCCGCACGCCGATGAACGGCATCATCGGCATGACCGAGCTGGCCCTGGATACCGAGCTGACACCGCGGCAGCGCGAGTACCTCGGCCTGGTGAAGAGCTCGGCCGATTCTCTCCTGACCGTGATCAACGACATCCTCGACTTCTCCAAGATCGAGGCCGGCAAGCTGAGTCTCGACCAGGCCCCGTTCGCGTTGCGTGACGCGCTGCATGAGACGCTCCAGGCCCTGGCGCTGCGGGCACACGCCAAGGGACTCGAGCTGGCTTGCCGGATCGCCCCCGAGATCCCCGACACTCTGGTCGGCGACCCCGGCCGGTTGCGCCAGGTGCTGGTCAACCTGGTCGGCAACGCCATCAAATTCACCGAGCGGGGAGAGGTCGTCGTCGCCGTTTCGCTCGTCGAAGGCCGGCGGGTGAGCAAGTGGTCCTTCGGTTCGCCGTCTCCGACACGGGGATCGGCATCCCCGCCGAGAAGCTGACGAACGATCTTCGAGCCGTTCGAGCAGGCCGACGGCTCAACGACCCGCCGGTTCGGCGGCACGGGGCTCGGGTTGACGATCTCGGCCAAGCTGGTGGAGCTGATGGGGGGACGTATCTGGGTCGAGAGCGAGCCGGGCCGGGGCAGCACTTTCTCGTTCACGGCCGTGCTGGGCGTGCAGCCCCAGGACGCATCGTGTCCCGTCGAACCGGACGTTCGCCGGCTGGAAGGGTTGCCGGTCTTGATCGTGGACGACAACGCCACCAACCGCCTGATTCTCAACGAGATCATGACGAGCTGGGGCGCGCGGCCGGTTGCCGTGGCGGACGGGCCGGCGGCACTGCGAGCCTTGCGAGCCGCCGCGGCGCGAGGCGAACCGTATCACCATCGCGCTGATCGACGGAATGATGCCCGAAATGGACGGGCTCGAGCTCGGCCAGGCGGATCCGAGGCGAGCCGGCGATCGCCGGTGTCCGGCTGCTGCTCTTGACCTCCGCCGGCCGGCCGGAAGATAACGCATGCTTTCCAGACCCTCGACATCTCCGCCTGCCTGACCAAGCCGGTGCGGCAGTCCGAGCTGTTCGACGCCCTGATGAAGGTGATGCCCCTTTCCGACTCGTGCAACGAGGGACTCACGATGCGGCAACAAGCCGAGGATCGCTCGGACCCACCAGGACCCGCCGACGGAGGACTGCGCGTCCTGCTGGCCGAGGACCATCCCGTGAACCAGAAGGTGGCCAGCCGCATGCTCGAGCGCATGGGCCATACGGTGGTGATCGCCCCCGATGGCCGCCAGGCGATCGCGGCGCTCGAGGCCGGTGACTTCGACGTGGTGCTCATGGATGTGCAGATGCCGGAGATGGACGGCTTCGAGGCGGTCCGGGCCATTCGTGAGCGCGAGGCCATGGACGGACAGCACATCCCGATCATCGCCCTGACGGCCCACGCCATGCAAGGCGATCGTGAACGCTGCCTCGAATGCCGGCTTCGACGACTATCTGGCCAAGCCCATCCGCCAGGCCGAGCTCCAGGAAACCCTCCAGACCTGGAAAGGCCGCGGAGCCGGAGACCGAGATCCCAAGCAACCGGTGGTTGAAGGATTGCTGACCATCTGCGGCGGGGACGAGGCGTTCGCCCACGAGCTGGCCGCGTCGTTCTTGGAAGCAGCCCCGCTCTGCCTTGCCCGTATCGACACCAGCCTGCAGTCCGGTGATTCGGGAGACTCTGGCCGCCGAGGCTCATGGCCTGAAAGGGATCAGCCGGACGATCGGGGCCAACGAGCTGGCCGTCGTCTGCGGACAGTTGGAGGACGCGGGGCGACGGGACGACTTCACGAACGCGCCGGCCGCAGCCAGCCGGCTCATTGTCGAATGGGAGCAAGTGCGAAACGCACTCGAACATCTTGTGAGTATGGGAATAATCGCATGAAGATTCTCATCGCTGAGGACCAGCCGACGGCGGCCTTGTTCCTGCGGTACACGCTGGAGAAAATGGGGCACGAAGCCATCATCGCGCCCGACGGTGAGTAGGCTTGGCGGATCGTCCGCAGCGGCGAGGCACCGCTCTTGATCTCCGACTGGATGATGCCCCGCCTCGATGGCCTCGAGCTATGCCGCCGCATCCGGGCCGAGGGAGGCGACCGCTACACCTACATCATTCTGCTCACTTCCCGCAACCTCCGCGAGGACCGGCTGGAGGGGCTGCGCGCCGGCGCCGACGATTTTCTGACCAAGCCGCCCGACCCGGACGAGCTGGCCGTCCGCCTGGAGATCGCCGGACGCATCCTGAATCTCTACGAGCAGTTGGCCCTGCAAGAACGCTCAGCTCGTCGACCTGGCCACGATCGACGAGCTGACCGGCGTGAAAAACCGCCGGCGATTCCGCGAAGACCTGGAGCTTCTCTTCGCCCAGGCGGATCGTCACGGCTCGCCCCTGTCGATTCATCATGCTCGACATCGATCACTTCAAAGAATACAACGACACGTTCGGCCACCCGGCCGGTGACGAGGTTCTCCGCAGGGTCGGTACGATCCTGCAGAACGTCGGTACGCGCTCACGACGTGGTGGCCCGATACGGAGGGGAGGAATTCGTCGTTCTGATGCCGGCGACCCAGGCGAACGAGGCCCTGGAGGTGGCCGAGCGGCTCCGAGCGGCCATCGCGTATCAACCCTGGCCGCTCCGCAAGGTGACCGCCAGCCTGGGCGTGGCCACGACCGCCCACTCGACCTCGAACGCGGCCGCGCTGGTGGACCAGGCCGACCAAGCCCTGTACCAATCCAAACAGGCCGGCCGCGACCAAGGTCACTCTCTACCATTACCGTGCCAACCCGGTCGTCCAGATCCCTTGAAACCAGACCATCGGACCGGCTGGCAAGGTAGCTCACGACCCGATCGGCTCTCACGTCGCGGCGCCACGAGGCGATCCCCGAACGCAACGGACGCTTAGCCCTGCCCCCTTTCACTCCGCCTCCGTGGGCGGTACGATACGGGCCTCTGCCGGGCGAGGTCGTGTGATCCCGCCTCAAAAGGAAGCGACGCCATGGTCCCGACCAATGCAATGGGGCGCATCGCGCGACCTCGGCGCCTTCACTTTGTTCTCGTTCTTGCACTCGATGGTCCTCAACGCCGCCGAGCCTGTGACGTCCCGCCCAACCGGGCTGCGATTCGAGGTACGGCTGGGCCGCTCGGCGGTCGCCGAGGCCGCCGGATCGCCGCAGCGACTGTCTGGCCACGCTCAGGCCGGCTGCTCGTGGTGCTGGGACATCCCGGTACGCACGAACCCAGACTCACCGTCGGCCAGACCGGCAAGAACGCCTCACCCTTGCTCGGCCGGGACGTCGCCAACCTCGCGCCCGACGCCGCGGCCGTGCTCGACGCCCATTCGGCGATCTTCCCGCTCGAATCGCTGAATCAGCTCAAACCCGGAACCTACGCGGTCCAGGCTCTCTTGCACACCAATCCCGACCTCAACTTTCCCAACGCACCGGGAGACCTGTACAGCCCCGTGACCACGGTGCGGATCGACCCGGCCCAGGCGGGTACGGTCCGCCTGGAACTCTCGCAAGCCGTGCCCCAAGAGACACTGCCGGCAGATTCAGAATTGGTCAAGTATCGTCAAGATTCACTCAAAACGGCTCAGCGATTTCCACGGCCGGCCGATCGACCTTCGCGCCGGCGTGATCCTGCCGCGCGACTTCGCGCGGCAGCCGGACCGGCGCTACCCTGTGAGAGTCCACATCGGCGGTTACGGCACCCGGTTCACCAACGTCGGTCCGATGATGACCCCCGGCTCGGGGTTCGAGCGTACCTGGATGGCCGACGATACGCCGCCGAATGATTCTCATCCACCTGGACGGCGCCGGGCCGCTGGGCGACCCTTATCAGGTCGACTCGGCCAACCACGGACCTTTCGGCGCGGCGATCGTCCACGAGCTGATCCCCTACGTCGAGGCCAACTTTCGCGGCATCGGCCGGGCGCATGCCCGCGTGCTCGACGGCGGCTCGACCGGTGGCTGGGTCGCGCTGGCCTTGCAGATCTTCTACCCCGAGACTTTCAACGGCGCCTGGGCCTTCTGTCCCGACAGCGTCGATTTTCGCTCCTTTCAGCTCGTGAACATTTACGACGATGATAACGCCTACATCAACCGGCACGGCTTCGAGCGGCCCGCGGCCCGCGACGTCTCGGGCGAGGTCCGCTACACGATGCGGCACGAGTGCCAGCTCGAGAACGTGCTGGGCCAGGGCGACTCCTGGGCCCTCTCCGGCGGCCAGTGGGGAGCGTGGAACGCCACTTACGGACCTAAAGGCCCCGATGGACGCCCCGTCCCGCTCTGGAACCCGGCCACCGGCGCGATCGACCACAAGGCCGCCGCCCACTGGAAGACCTACGACCTCCGCCGCGTCCTCGAAGAGAACTGGGCCAGTGCTCGGCCCCAAGCTCAAGGGAAAGCTCCACATCTGGGTCGGCGAGGCCGACGACTACTTCCTCAACAACGCCGTCCACCGGCTCGACACGTTTCTGTCCCACGCCCATCCGCCGTACAAAGGCTCGATCACCTACGGTCCCGGACAGGGCCACTGCTGGATGGGGATCTCCCAGCGCGACATGATGAAGCAGATGGCCCGGCGCATGGACTCGGCGACCAAAACCACCACCCCGATGCCCCCATCCGGAGACTAGCCCACCATGTTTGGTTTTCCGCATCATGGTCATGCCCTGTCGTGGCCCGTACTTTTTGGCGCGATCGCACTGCTTGCCTTGGCTGGACAAACCGCCCTGCGCACAGCAGCCGGAGGCCAACTACGACGAGAGCAAGGTCGGCAGTGATCCTCTGCCCGACCCTTTGAAAACAGTCAGCGGTCGAAAGGTCGAGACGCAGCTCCCAATGGATTCAAGAACGTCGCCCCGAGCTGCTGCGGCTGTTCCAGACCGACGTCTACGGCAAAGTGCCGCAACCTCCTCGGCCGATCCGTCCGACTTTTCATGTTTATTCGGAAGACAAACAGGCCCTGGGTGGAACGGCCGTCCGCCGCGAAGTCACGATCCTGTTCACCGACAAGCCGGACGGACCTCGGATGGACCTTCTGCTCTACCTGCCCAAAGACGGCCAGTGCCTCGAAGCGCGTGCCGGCGTTCCTGGGGCTGAACTTCGAGGGAAACCATACGATTCACCCCGACCCGGGAATCACCCTCTCGCACCAGTGGATGCGAAACGGGAACAAAGGCGTCGTGAACCATCAGGCCACCGAGTCGTCGCGGGGCGCCGAGCGCGTCGCAGTGGCCGGTCGAGCGGATCCTCGCCCGCGGTTTCGCCCTGGCGACGGCCTACTACGGCGACCTCGACCCGGACTACGACGACGGATTCCAGAACGGAATCCACCCGCTCTTCTACCAGCCGGGCCAGACCCGACCCAAGGCGGACGAGTGGGGGTCGATCGGCGCCTGGGCCTGGGGACTCTCCCGAGCCCTCGACTACCTCGAGACCGCTCCGGAGATCGACGCGACCAAGGTCGCGATGATGGGCCATTCACGGCTGGGCAAGACCGCCCTCTGGGCCGGCGCGGAGGACCCGCGGTTTGCCATCGTGATCTCCAATAATTCCGGCTGTGGCGGGGCCGCGCTCTCGCGCCGGATCTTCGGCGAGACAGTCGGGCGGATCAACACGTCGTTTCCTCACTGGTTCTGCACCAACTTCCACCAGTACAACGGCCGCGAGTCCTTGCTGCCGGTCGACCAGCATGAGCTCATCGCCTTGATCGCGCCGCGGCCGGTGTTGATCTGCTCGGCCGAGCAAGACCTCTGGGCCGACCCGAAAGGCGAGTTTCTGGCCGCCCTGGCCGCCGACCCCGTCTACCGGTTGCTCGGCACCGACGGCCTGGCCGCCACCGAGATGCCCAAGCCGGCTCTCAACCAACTTATCAAAAGCACCATCGGCTACCGCATCCGGCCCGGCAAGCACGACGTCACCACCGAAGACTGGGACGCCTTCATGGACTTCGCCGATCATCACTTCGGGCGAGAGAATCGGTAGGCAAGCGCCGAACGAACGGCGAACTCAAAGCGCACGCATTTGCGAGGAGCGAAAAACGTCGATTCGGCCCCATATCCTTGCTGCGATACAGCTTAAACATGACCTTCGGGTCTCTTATGACGTCAAGGGCGAAGAGGTTCAAGTCCTCGCGATTGTCGCGAAAGCCGATGCGGATGCATGGCTCGAACAGGTAGGTCAAAGCGATGAAGACGGTTCCGCTCTCGGAAGTGAAGGATGATCTCTCGAAGTACCTGCGTCTCGCCGAGACCGAGGAGATCGTAATTACCCGGCACGGTAAGCCGGCCGGAGTACTGATCGGCTTCGCCTCCGAAGACGATTGGTTCGAGTATCGCCTCGGGAACGATCCCAGGTTTCTCCGCCGTATCGAGGCCGCCCGGCAAGGCATCCGTGAGGGACAAGGCATCCGTCTTGAGGACGTCGAGGACTAATCCGTTTCACAAAATCCGACCCGGACGGAGACATAGGCGCGCTTTCAATCCAGCTCGATGCCCAGTTCCCGTAGCCGCGCGGCAAGACGCTCGGCTCGCTGGCGTGCTTCGTCGGCGCGTTGGCGTTCAGCCGTTGCGATACGGGCTTCCTCCTCGGCTCGCTGGCGTTCGGCTGCGGCATGTCGGCGTTCTTCGTCGGCGACTCGGGCCTGCTCGTCGGCTCGCTGCCGCTCCTTCTCGGCTCGCTGCCGCTCCTTCTCGGCTCGCTGCTGCTCCTTCTCGGCTCGCTGCTGCTCCTTCTCGGCTCGCTGCTGCTCCTTCTCGGCTCGTTGCTCCTCGGCCGCGAGCTTTTCGTCCAACTCGTCAAACGTCACGAACCGCTCGCCATCGGGGCGAAAGATCCTGAGATTGTCGGGACCTTTGCCGGGATCGAAACGGATGCCGAGCCGAGGGCTGACGTAACCCGCCATCTGGGGTATCGCTTCCAGATGATTCCCCACTCGCAGCCAGCCTTCCAGCGACCCGTCGTCCGGGTCATAGACGTAGTACTCCTCGACACCGTACTGCTCGTAGAATCGAAATTTGTGGTCCATTTCACCGGGACGATTGCCAGGCGCCAGGACCTCAAAAACGACGTGGGGAGGCAGGTTCCCTTCCTCCCATTGCTTGTAGGAACCGCGACGCCCTTTAGGACGTCCGAACACCACCATGACGTCGGGACCGATGCGCGTGGCCGGGTCGCCCTGGACGGGATACCACAATAAATCGCAGGCCACGAACACATTGGGATCGGCGGAAAGAGCGCGGACAGTCCCCCCTTGATCTTAAACATCCAATCATTTTGCAACGTATTGTCCGACATGGGCAATCCATCGCTGTCGGGATATTCGATCGCCGGCAGTTCAGAAAGTTGGGTCGCGGTCGTCATGATCGTCGGGAGCCTCTGAGGACGATCTTCGAGATTAAGAAGCCGAGAAGGACGGCAACAATAGACTACCACAGTTAGGGAGGAACGTCGACCCGATCCGTGGGTTTACTGATTTCTGCGCCTGGCGGCGAAAAAAGCGGAATCTAACTAATAATAAACATATAGTACTATAATGTTGATCAAAAAATATAGTCTTATTATATGTATTAATTGCACTTATTTATTAATCTGTGTTGATCTGTGTTCATCCGTGGTTACTTCTTTGTTCAACAATATATCGCCTCCAATCGGACTCGTTGAATTCGACGTTCTCGTCCGGTGCCGCGAATCGAGGCTGCTTGCCCAACGACCGGGCAGAACGATGAGGTCGTCGAAGACTTCCGCATCGGAAGTGGTTGGTCGTAATCACAAGAGATTGTTGACTTTCCGACCTGGCGGCCCACGCCTCGCAGCCGACTTCTTACGCGGTTGGCACGCCATTCGCGGTCCACTGGATAAGTCGCACCGCACCGTCCGATACTGTTCGGGCCACCCTCTCCCGGGGCGAACCCCAAATGGATCGCATGGCGCGGTTCGTTTTTTCTACCGAGGACGCGGAGAATCCTAAGCTGATGCTTGGTTACTTGATCGACATGGACGGCGTCATCTACCGTGGCGGCCACCTGATTCCTGGAGCGGATGCGTTCATCAACGGACTGCGCAAGAACGACATTCCCTTCCGATTCTTGACGAACAACAGCCAGCGGACCCGACTTGACGTCGCCACTCGACTTCAGCGCCTGGGGATCGACGTGGAGATGGAGCATGTCTATACCTGCGCCATGGCGACAGCCCAGTTCCTGGCCCAGCAGAAGCCGGGAGGAACGGCATTCGTGATCGGGGAAGGCGGCTTGTTGACCGCCCTGCACGAAAACGGCTACGCGATTGTGGATAAGGACCCGGACTATGTCGTCGTCGGCGAAGGCCGGACCATGAGCTTCGAATTGGTCGAGGCGGCGCTGAAGATGATCATGCGAGGGGCCAAGCTGGTCGCCACCAACCTCGACCCGAACTGCCCCACCGAGTCAGGGCTGCGACCGGGCTGCGGCGCGACGGTGGCGATGCTCGAGACGGCCAGCGGGATCAAGGCGTTCAGCGTGGGTAAGCCCAGCCCGGTTATGCTCCGCAGTGCCCGCAAGGAGCTGGGCCTGACGACCGACCAGACGATCGTCATCGGCGATACGATGGAGACCGACATCCTCGGCGGCATCCAACTCGGTTTCAAGACGATCCTTGTCCTCAGCGGAGGCACATGCCGGGAGGACCTGGCGCGGTTCGCCTACCAGCCTCATAAGATCGTGGATTCGGTCGCCGACCTTGACCCCGTGAAACTGATCCGCGAGTTCACCACGGCGGTCGACTCCGGCCCTTCACTCACCAAGCAGCCTCGTCGGAGACCTGTCGCAGCGGCCACGTCAGCCTGATCGCCAATCGAAAGTGAATTTAACCACAGAGGAACACAGATGAACACAGATAAGTCATATGGTAATTTAAGTGATAATTAAATTAATGTGATAATATATATTAATTATCTTTATGAGTTTTAATCTGTGTTTATCTGTGTTAATCTGTGGTTAAATTGCTTTTCCTCTTCGGCGGTGGTTTCAGCCCATTCGAGCGAGGCCAAGAGCGCCAGCAAGGCGTCGGGGTCGATCGGCTTGACCAGGTGGTGGTCGAAGCCGGCCTCGCGGGAACGGCGGAGAGCTTCATCTTCGGCGTAGCCGGTTACGGCGACCAAAAGCGCGATACTTGCACCCAGGTCCTGATCTTGACGGAGCCGGCCCGCTAACTGGTAGCCGTCCATGCCCGGCAGGCCGATGTCCAGTAGCACGACTTCGGGACGGAATCTCCGAGCCGCCTCGAGCACCACTGCGCCGTCGTGCGCGACCTGGACGTCGTATCCCTCCAGCTTCAAGACCATGGCCAGGCTCTGTGCCGACGACACATTATCGTCCACCACCAGGACACGTCGCGATGGCGAGCACGCCCTGTCTTCTTGCGACGGAGATCGTCTGGGAGCCGGACGAGCGGTCTGTGGCGCCGGCTCGGTAATGGCCTTGGCCGTGGCCACGGGTAAGATCGGCAGGCGGACGATGAACTCACTCCCGCGGTTTGGCCCCTCGCTCAGAGCTTGCACCGTCCCACCGTGCATTTCCACCAGGCTTCGCACCAGAGTCAGTCCCAGGCCCAGACCCCCCTGCGAATGGTCGAGCGAATGATCGACCTGAGTGAACAGGTCGAAAACCTGCGAGAGCATCTTGGCGGGAATACCGATACCCGTGTCGCGAACCCGGAACAAGACCTCGGCTCCCTCGACAGAGACACCCAGGCGGATTTGTCCGCCGGGCTCGGTGTACTTGGCCGCATTGTTCAGGAGGTTGGAGAGGACCTGGGCCATCCGGATCGGGTCGGCCTCGACAAACACAGGGCCAGGGGGCAAGGCGATCGAGAGACGATGGTGCTGCTGCTCGATGGGCGGACGGCTTGTCTCGACCGCGTAGGCCACGATCGTCCCGACGTCGATGGGCTCTTTCTGGAGCCGGACCTTACCGCTGGTTACTCGGGAGATCTCCAGTAGCTCGTCAACCAACTGGCCCATCTGGCGCACCTGGTGGTCGACCACGTCGCGGGCCCAGCACAGGTCGGGGTCGTCCGAGCCGCGCTGCTTCATGATCTTGACGGCGTTGCGGATCGGCGCCAAGGGATTGCGCAGCTCATGGCCCAACATAGCGAGGAACGCGTTCTTGCGGACATCGGCTTCGGCGAGCTTGCGGGCCTCCTCTTCACTCTGTCGAAGGGCTTCCTCAGCCTTCTGTCGTTCCGCGATCTCCCGCTCGATGTCGTCGTCATCGTGTGGTGCCGGCCGCCGCGAGAGCAAGGGCACCAGCGCAAGCGCCGCGGCCCAGCAGGCGATCGCCGCTAGCAAGGAGATCCCCATCACCCGGTGGACGGGCATCGCGACGATCGCCGTGGCGAATTGCGATAATCCGCAAACGATCAGAAACGCCCCCAACGTCCCGACGCTTCCTCGGGAGGGAAGTTCGCGCGGACGCCCTTGCCCAACATACGCCCTCACAAGGAGCGCGAAGATGGACAAGCAAGCCAAACCCAACAGAGCATCGGACACCTGTTGCAGGTTGACCAAGCCGGGAGGCCACATGCCCCAAAGCCCGGTCGCTACCAAGCTGGAATCACCGAACAGAAGAACCGGAGCGTCCAAGAGCATCGCCTTCCTCGCCGCGCCTCGAGCCACGACGTTAGGGATCGCCTTGTCGGCGGCCTTGCCGCGACGCCGCACACACAACCATATACTTCCCCGGCGTCGCAATCTCAAGCCACAACCGTCGCCAGTTTCTTGATTGAGTTCAATTGGATCGTACTTTCAGATCACTGTTGATCAGGCCGGTGTTCCGGTGTGAGCAGTTGCTGTTGACGGCTGGGTCGAATTGGCCTAAACTTCCGCTCAATCCCCGTTCGACGCGACACGACGTCGGCGGTCTCGTCTGCTCGACTCGCTTCCATCACAGCAAGGGCTGAAATCAATAAATATCGTTTCGTTTCAGCCGTGTGAATCATGTCCTTCGGGGTATCGCGGAAAGGATTCCGCTCCATGGACTCGAAGAGCCGAATGCCGGTGTGGGTCTCAATCTTGGCGGCGACGGCCGTGGCCGGCTTGCTGGTCGTGGCCGGTTGCGCGTTGGACAAGAACGGCGTTCCTTCCCAGAACGTGTTCACCCGCATTGGGGGTCAAAATGGACAGCTTATCGAGCCCAACCGCTGCATGCTCAAGGTGGTGATCCTCACTCGCCCGTTCGCCGACCCCGCGATCAACGAGGTAGTCTGGCGAGCGGCCGACGAACAGGTCCTCGCTCCGTCCGAGCGGCGGGCCTGGGAATCAAACGGCCTACGCGCCGGCCGGATCACAGGCGAGTTCCCGCTCGAGCTCGAAGCGATCCTCAAGGATACGACTCCCGGAAGGACGGTCGTTCCGATCAGCATCTATCCGGACACCAACGAACAGCCCTTGATCCGGATCAGTGACGCCGTGGAGCAGGCCAGTCTGCTCTTGAACCGGGACAACCGGGCCTTCGGCAAGGACTACAACGACGCCAGCGGCTATTTCCGCGTCATTCTCGGGCACAACGGCACCCACGGAGTGTCGTTGCGGCTGGTCCCCGAGATCCACCACGGTCCAATCCAGCGCAGCTTTCAGGCAATGCCCAACGCCGCTCCGCTCGCCCCTCAGGAGCTCAAGATCAACGACGGTCAAAAGGAGGAGACACTCCGCGACCTGCCCGTGAACTTGGTCGTCGAGCCGGGCCAAGCCGTCGTCGTCGGTTGCGTGCCCGAGCAACGGCGTTGCCTTGGTAGCTTCTTGTTCACCCAGAGCGTCGCCCATAGCGATCAACGCGAACAGAAGTTGATCGTGATCTGGGCCTCGCGCAACAAGGAGGGCGTGTTCGACTCAGGCTCGAACGCATCCGATCGGCCGAAACTCTTCAAACGGCTGATCGGGCCATTGCCAAAGCCGGCCACGCCCAAAGCCGCCGTGCCTCCGCTCACACCGTTGGCTATCCCTGAAATACCGGGAAACAGCGCCCCGGCAGCGACCACTGCACCGGCCGCGACGTCCACCAACAATGGCGACAAGAGCGGACCACCCGCCCCGTCCGATCCGAAATCCACCGGGTCCAACGATCCGGCCTCTACCGGCAAGAGCGGCCCGACACCCTGATTGAATGATCGATCGATCTCCCCACAAGGTGAACGGACCTCTTTCGACTCAACCCGCCGATTAATCGCGCGAGCGGATCCCCGAGAAAAGAAGCGGGTTGCCTACCCTTCCGTCAGGGAAGGTCCCGGTTGCCGCATCCGGCTCTCGACTTTTAAAGGAGCGACATCCATGGATGGGTTTCAAGGGACCGAGCGGGTAAATTGGTTGGACGGGAGCCGAGTAATCGAGGCCGCGACCAAACCCAGGCGATGGAAGGCACACAACGCCCACACCTCGATTGCGGCGCCCCACCGACTTGAGCGGCCCCGGGTGTTTCGTCCCGAGGAGTTCCCTGAGATGTCGTTATCCTCATCACCAACGTCCTCGGCCGGAGACCAAGGCCGAGTTTTGCTCGATGGGTCGCGAGGGGAGGGGGGAGGCCAGATCCTCCGGACAGCCCTCACACTCTCGCTTTTGACCGGCCGGCCGTTCCGCATAGTCAAGATTCGGGCCAACCGTGACAAGCCGGGCTTGCGGCCCCAACATCAAAAGGCCGTTGAGGCAGCCGCGGCCCTGGGAGAGGCCAAGATCGTCGGCAACGCCGTCGGCGCGCGTGAGCTGGCGTTCTCGCCGGGCGCCCGTGTGCTTCGCGACCTGACCATCGACATCGGTACCGCCGGCTCGACCAGCCTCGTGCTGCAAACGCTGCATCCGCCGATCGCCCTGCGTGCCGAAAACCCCGTCCATTTGCTGCTTACCGGCGGAACGTTCAACCCCAAGGCGCCGGCCTTCCTCTTCCTGGATGCGACCTGGCGCGCCTACCTGTCGGCACTGGGCATGCCGCTGACCTTGACGATGCCCTCGGCCGGCTTCTATCCTCGCGGCGGCGGCCGGCTCGAAGCCTGGATCGAGCCGGCAACGCCGAGGCCAATCGACTGGACCGACCGGGCTCCGTTGCGAACCCTGCATGGGAAAGCCGGGATTTCCAACCTGCGCGAGGATATCGCGCGTCGGATGCGCGACAGGGCGCTCGACGCGCCTGTCGCCCCACGGCCTCTCGGCCGAGATCGACCTGGTAAGCTGGCCCAGCCCAGGGCAGGGGGCCGCGATCGCGCTGACCGCCGAGCACGACGGGGTCGCTCCCGCCACCTTCGTCGGCCTGGGCGAACGCGGCAAGCCGGCCGAAGCTGTCGCCGACGAGGCGGTCGATCAGCTTCTCGCCTTCGAGGCCGTCGCGCACGCCGCGGTCGACCCTCACTCCGCCGACCAGATCCTTCTGCCTCTGGCCCTCGCACCAGGCCGCAGTGTATTCACCGTCAGCGAAGTCACCGAGCACCTTCGCACCAACGCCGACACCATCCGCGCCTTCCTCGACCGCTCCATCACGATCGAAGAACCTCAAGGTGAAGGCCAGCCGGGGCGAGTGATCATCGATTGACGACCGATTCGAATGAATCTGTTCTGATCTCGACCGTTCTTGGCTCGACCAACTGGTAGACCAAAACCGGCGCGCGTTTGCGGGTGACGGCCGAGGCGACCTCGCACCGCAGGTGGCCGGCGGCGTGCTCGATGTGCTCCAGCACGCTTCCGGCCCCGATCACGCCCCCCGGCCGGTCGTCGATCGACGTCAGGGTCACCAGCAGCCGCGAGGCATCGGGAAACGGCACGACGCTCACCACCCGCAGGCCTCGGAGCACACCGTCGCCGCACTCGGCCAGGACCTCGTCGAGCGTCACGGCGACTTGCCGGCAAAGCTGCCAGGCCTTGTGGCCCGTCGGACGACCGCGCGATTCAACCCGGCGAGCCCGCCGCGCTCGTTGCTGCCGCCACGAGTGCGTCGACGGAGCCTGGCTGTCATCCTCCCCAGGCTCGGCGTACGGTACATGGACTTGCTCGCTTGAAAGTGTATGGTTTCTCATGGTAGCTCTCACGTGATTTGATCAAAAGCCGATGGACTCGTTTTTGAACATCGCACCGTCCACGCCGATCCTTTTTGACAGCGCAGCCAGTACGGACCGATCCGATGAGACGGATCGGTTCCGGTGTGATGAGAGCCTGACCCAGCGCGCGGGCGAACCGCCCGGCAATCAGAATGCACTTCTCTTCGCTACGAGGAAGCGCGCTACCGTGACCCTTGCGCGGGATTCAGGCTCGACGAGACACCCCTGTGGTAACTCATTCGCATCGCCGGTCTCCTTTGGGTCGTGTTTCTATGAGAGGTGAAACAGAAAGCGTGCAATCACCTCGGTACGATGATCGACACCTCAATCATAGTCGCGGTTCGGCCTTTGATCAATCCGGTGGAAAACTCGGCTCGAAATCTCGCGGCTCGCGAAGGCCAACCACTCCTGGTTCTTGCCGACAAATTCGACGGAAGTCCTTGAACCACCTACCCTTTTCTCGTGTCAAACCCGTATCCGAGTCGTCGCCCTCCCGTTACAATGGGGCTGAGTTTCCTCATCTGGAGTTGACTAATGTTTACCTCCCTAGGGTTGGAACGTTTCAAGAACTTCAAGGACGCCGAGCTCAAGCTGGGCCCGTTCAACGTCTTGATCGGCGCCAACGCCTCGGGCAAGAGCAACATCCGCGATGCGTTCCGGTTCCTGCACGGCATCGCCCGTGGGTACAGCCTCGCCGACATTATTGGCGAGAAGTACGGGGAGGGAGGAGAACGGGTATGGTCGGGGATACGGGGCGGGATTCGCGAAATCGTTTTGGCGGGCGATCGTTCATTCACATTGACTGCAACTTTTCCTTTGCAGAGCCACGCCCTGCAAAGAACCGTGGAAGCACATTATCGAATTGAAGTCGAGGTAGACAGACGCAGATCTGTCGTTCTGTTGGCTGCGGAAGAATTGGGTGTACGGGGACTATATGAACACTTTAAAAGCGGATCCAAGCAAAGCGACAACATTGATATTAATTTACATGCATCTCCTGATTTCGCTTACAAGATTAAAGAAATCGAAAAAGATCTGCGACCGAGCGTAACACGATTTAAATCACCAAGATCCGCGGCATTCTTGTCTTCGTTTGTGAATGAAGAGTTTCCCGCATCTTCTTGGAGTGATGAGCAACGGGATTTGATATTTGAAAACAAATATGAATATATAGATATAATGCATTATCTATATTCGGAACGGTTTTTCGATTGGTCTGCTGACGCGATGCGCCAGCCCTCGCTTCGCGGACAAGACGTGCTGGGCGACAACGGCCGGAATCTCTCGTCGGTGCTCCATGCCATCTGCCAAGATAAACAGGGCAAGCAAACCTTGCTGTCTTGGGTGCGAGAGTTGACGCCGATGGACGCCGTCGGTTTCGAGTTTCCTGTCGATCCATCGGGGAGAATTCTCGCAACGTTGGTCGAGCGGAACAAACAAAGAATCACTCTGGCGTCGGCCTCGGATGGAACGCTACGGTTCCTCGCGTTCCTGGCCGCGTTTCTGGGTCCCAAGACGGCTTCGTTTTATTTCTTCGAAGAACTGGAAAACGGCATCCACCCAACCCGGCTCAACTTGCTGCTCGATCTGATTGAAAATCAGGTGAAGACCAAGAATATCCAGGTGGTCGCCACCACGCATTCGCCTCAGCTTCTCGGCCGCTTGAGTAAGGAGTCGCTGGAGCATGCCTCGCTGGTCTACCGAGTGCCGGAAGAGCCAGACGCCCGGATCATCCGCGTGCTCGATATGCCCGATGCGAAGCGGTTGATCCGCAAGTATAAAGCTCCCGAGTTGTTTGCCGAGGGATGGTTCGAAGATACCGCTCATTACATGCAGCCTGACGCCGATGAAGACGAGAACTCCAAACCTTCGAGGAAATCGAGGGCTCGGGCATGAATGTCCGGCTCATCCCCGAGGATGACCAGAGGGATCGATTCATCTTGAAGCCAATCTTCGAGGCCATGTTCCGGCACCTTGGCAAACCGCGTGCGCGAGTGGCCATTCATCGGCCCCGAATCCGCGGTTGGGAAGCCGTGAAGAAATGGGAAACGATCAACGAAATCATTGACAAGTCACAGATGGTCGACCTATTTGTACTCTGCGTTGATCGAGATGGGCACGCCGAACGCCGCACGATTCTTGACGAACTGGAAGCCAAGGCACGCAAACGCTTACGTCCTCCATGCCTCTTCCTGGCCGAGCAGGCCTGGCAGGAAGTCGAGGTTTGGGCCTTGGCCGGGATTGATTGGAAGCTCAAACCCAAATGGACCTGGGAAGTCATTCGAAACGAACGCGATCCCGAGGAGCATTACTTCAAGCCGATCGTGGAGAAGCGCGGTCTGCTTGACTCCGTTGGGCAGGGGCGTGAATTACTCGGCCAGGAAGCCGTGCGCAACTACAGCAAAGTTCGCCAGAATTGTCCTGAGGTCCTCGATCTGGAGACCCGGATTCGCGACTGGATCAAAGCGGGGTCATGAACAGACTTTGGACTAATTTTGTTCGCGAGCCTCAGACGATTCTGGCCGTCTTTTTTCGTCTCCCGTCGCTGAGCCATGTTTGGGACGATGTGATGCAACCCTTGACGGCACAAGAACCGAATGCTGAGGACGAGCGTCGCTATACCACATACGGCGCGGCGGGCCGGGGCACGGCCGCCCCGTAGCCTCAACCAAGATGAGCAAAGTTGCCGAGGCTATGCCTCGCCGCTACCGTCCCCGACCTTGGCGTCGACGCCAAGCAATCGGAGCGTCTTGTCGTCAAAGCCGCCGCGATAGTACTTACCAAGCAGATCGTGAAACACGGAGCCCGGGGGCGACACGCACGCGAACAAGGTTGCGGACGACCTCAGTTTCAGGTCGTCGGGCGAGCCGAAGATCTCCGTCGCGGATCGACCCTCAATGCGGACGACCGCCTGCGTGCATGCCAGTAGTCTCGGTCCTAGGACTGGGTGATCAAGGTACGCCTTGGCCTCCTCCGCACTTTTGATCGCGTAGCGCTTCGACGTCGAGCTGAAAACCAGCCCGTCCAATTGCGGAAAAATGTACCACATCCAATGTGTGCGCTTCCGCCCGCTCGTGATTTCCAAGAGTGCTTGCTCGTAGTCGCCCTCCTGCGCTCGCACGAAGCGGCTCAGGTCATACGGGTCGTCCACGCTGAGAGAGTTATTCGAATGCGTCATGCCGACCCTCCGCTTTCGCCACGTAACGAACTACCTCGGGGCCGCCCCTTCCAAAAGCTATGATTGAAGCCCAGATACTCGTGGAGTAGAACGGGAAGACGAGCTCTTGGCCGTCGGGATCATCTCGCGCACCTTGGCCTGGAGATCGCGGACGAGAGTGAGAATCCGGAGAAAATTGGACTGCACGAACAGCACGCCGACGACCTCGCGGTCCTTGTCGAGCCAGGGGGTGGTGCCGAAGAGACCAGGGTGGGTGATCATCCGGGCCTGTCCTTTGTCGTCTAGTCGATCGAGGAAGAACGCCAGGCCGTAGTCGTTGCCATAAGGGCCGGCCATCAGAAGGTCGAGCCTGCCTTGGCGCGTGTGCATCGTGGCGACGCCACGCTCGCTGAGGACACGTCGGCCGTGGTAAGTCCCGCCATTCGCGTGCATCTGGTAGAACACCGCGAAGTCATCGAGGGTTGAGGTCATGCCCCCGCCCGCCATGATGAAACGGCTCTCGCCATTGGGGAGAGTCGGGCTGGACTGGACCGCTTGCAAGCCGAAAGGCGTGTAGCGCGTGTTCTTCATGCCCAGCGGCTCGAAGAGCTCGGTGCGGACCAGGTCCTCGAACGGCCGTTTGGCCGCCACTTCCGCCACCCGGGCGGCCACGTTGAAGCCCATGGTACAGTAATGAAACTCCGCGCCGGGCTCGGTCGCCAAACCTCCTTCAGCCAGGCCGCGAACCGACGCGGCCAGCGAACGGTTCCGGGCTGAGAACAAGCTGGCCACGGTCTTTCCTCTCTCCAGGTCCTTCTCCGCCTCCTTGGTGACTTCTTCCGCTTTGCCGGCTCCTTTCCGAAGACGTTTGAGCAGCGACTCGGCAAGGAAGTCGCCGGGAAGGCCGGACATGTTGCTGAGAAGGTTCCGCACCGTCGGCAGCTTGGCCGGAGGTTTTCCCTTGATGGTGATCCCCTTGAACTCCGGCAGGTATTTCTCGATCGGGTCGTCGAGCGAAAGCTTGCCCTGGTCGACCAGAATCATCAGGAGCGTCGCGGTGACCGGCTTTGAGCTCGAGGCCATCAGCGCCTTCTGGTCGAGCGTCAGGTTGCCGAACGCCTCCTTGAAGATGATTTCGCCTTTGTGAACCAAGAGCAGCGAAACGCCTGGCACCGTGCGGTTTTCGACAGCCTTGCGGAGGATTGACCGCAGCGCATCGAGGTCGGTATCCCTGAGGCCGTGGGCATGAGGATCACCCGGCCGGAGCTCTTGTGGATGGGCACCATCAACCGTCGCGGCGGCCCGCTCGGCCGCTCGGGCCGAATTTGTCCTTACATCCGGGCCGATAAGCGCGGCCAGCACCATTGCGAACAATGCACGTAACGGACGAAGTTGGAAGCGATGAAGAACCACCTTGGTTGCCTCTGGTTTTCGAGTAGATCGGCGTTCGGAGTCAGCTCGGCGATTGTTCTGATATAGTCCGGTCATCGTCAAGGTTCAATCCCAGCGCGTGAACAAATTCCACGACCATCCTGGTCGCGAAAGTTCATTTTCTCCGAAAATCGCTCCCAAGTGGTGTGAGGCGATCCACTCGAGTGGGCAGTATTCTCTGAAGAGACGGATCGGGCTTGAAGGCACAAAGGATCGACCATGATAAACCGATCAACCGATGCTGGCCGGCAGATTGACCGGCTCTTCCGCCTCGGAACCGTGGGTACGACGACTGACGCGCAGCTACTGGAGCAGTTCGTCACTGCCGACGACGAGGCCGCGGCACTGGCATTCGAGGCGATCGTCGAGCGATACGGGGCGATGGTCCTGAGGGTCTGCCGGACGTTGCTCCGCGATGAACATGCAGCCGAGGACGCATTTCAGGCCACGTTCCTGGTGCTCGCTCGCAAGGCACGGACGATCGGCACTCGCGAGCTGTTGAGCAACTGGCTCTACGGGGTCGCCAGTCGCACGGCCAGAAAGGCGAAAGCGATCGCCACTAGACGGCGAATCCGCGACCAACAGGCAGCCGGCAACCGGTCTGTCGCGATCGTCGAATCCCCTCGCAACGCAAGCCTGGATGACCTGAAGCAGGTCCTCCACGAGGAAATCAGCCGTTTGCCTGGCTCGTACCGAGCCGCGGTCGTGGTCTGCTACCTCGAAGGGAAGAGCCAGGCACAGGCCGCCCAGCAGCTTCGCCTGACCGAAAGCACGATCCGAGGGCGACTCGCCCGGGCGCGAAAGCTGCTCGGTCAGCGGCTGACTCGCCGGGGATTGGCGCTCTCGTCCGGACTGGTTGTACTCGCCACATCGGCCGATGCCGTCGCCGGGCCACTCTTCACTACGACTGTGCGGACCACGGCCCGCGCGGCTCTTCTTTTTGTGAAACCAGGCAATGCGATGAGCGGCGGCGTCTCGTTGACAGCGCAATCCATCGCCAACGGAGTACTCTCCACCATGCGGTTCAGCTCACTCAAAACGGTTGCGGCCATTGTGATGGCTGCTGGTATCCTCACTGCGGGAGCTGGCTTGCTGATCCAACCGGCGGCCGAGGCACAGCTCCGGGCTGATTCCTCCCGAGCGAAACAAGCCCCTGAGGTCGCGATCGCTTCCTTGGAACCAACCCGCATCGCCACTCCTGAGCCGTCGCAAGAAACCAGGAAAACGGTCCAGGAGCAAGCGACCTCCTTCGAAGTCGATACAGACTTGATGAAACGGGTTCTGCGTGAAAAGGCCAAGGCCCCCGGCACGATCATCCAGGCAATCCCGATTTCTCAGGACTGCATGACGATGACTTACATGCCCGACTGGAATTTTGGCAACATCGACAACTTTGGGGTCCAGAACAGCGGTGCCCGAGTCTTGGTCGACTGGCCGGCGATTGCTCCTGATCAAGTCGCCTCGCCCGATCGTCGATTCTTGATCGCGATGTACTCACGTAAGACGACGATGCATCCCCCCACCGGCCCGATCCACGCCTTTGAAATCCTCGAAGGCTGGCGAGAATTGACCTCGTGGAAAACGCGGCCAAGGACTGACCCAGAGCCCGCGGCGACGTACAAGTTCGAGCCCGGCGATGGCTGGAAGCTTTTCGACATCACCCCTTTGATCCGTGCCCAGGCCAAGGCCGGCCGACCCAGCCACGGCATTCTCCTCCGGTTCCTGAGTGAAGACGCCATCGCGCCGAGCCTTGTCCGGATATGATTTCGTCAGTCGCGAAGGGGCCGGCGAATGGGTAAACCGCCGCCCCGTACTCCTGGTCGTAAAAGCCTCGAAGCCGGCAAAGACCCAAGCGAAATGATGATTCTGAGACGCGTGGGGCGACCTCACTTGACCCCAGCCAAGGCTTGGGGGTCGTCGACGACCAGGTAATGGCCGTGGTCGGACGAAACGAGCAGGACCGACTCGTCCCAGTTACTGTGGGATTCGACCCAGCGGATGATCGAGCGAACGGCCTCCTCGCCGCTATAAACCGCGCCAATGGCATTATCGAGATTGTTGGCGTGGAGCGCGAAGTCGACGTCCCCCGCCTCGACGAACAGGGCGAATGGCTGGGTGGGCTCCGCGGCCAGAACAGTCAGGGAGGCCTCGGTCATCTGGACCAAGGTCGGCTGCTCGATTCGGTCGGACGGAGAGTACGAATTCGGCCGGTCGCAGCTCGCCTTTGCTACTGCCGATGCTGGGCGCGGGGTTGTAGCGGCCGTCGGCGGTCTGGTAGGGGAGATGATCGAGACCGGCACGACCGAAGAAGCCGAACAATCGCGCGGAGCCCCGAGCCGCCGCCGCCGCTTTCTTCAGTGCCTGACCACCGTTGACTCCCGGTTCGGTGTGAACCACGACATATTTACCCCCGTTCTTGACGTCGATCGCCGCTAAATCGGCGTCGGTGATGAACAGGTCGCCAAGTACCCCGTTGCGCCCTTGCTCGGCGAGGGACTTCGGATTGGTAATCACCCCGAAGCCCGTCCCCATCACGACGTCGAGACCCGGATGGAGCGGTCCTCGACGCGCTTCTTGGATAATTCCCGGCAGGCCGAGCATCGCCCGGGCCAGGTCCTGGTAGTCGTCGCGATGGACGTTTTGCGCGTACATCGCGGCGGGCGAGACGTGGTCGAAAGGCACGCTGGTCACCGTGCCGACTTTCCATCCCACATCCTGAAGCTCGTGAAACAGCGTCGTCACGAGCCGGCCGTCATCGGTAACGTTAACCCCGTTGTTGTACGCCTTGACTCCGCTGATCATCTCCGCGGCGCTCTGTGACGAGTCGGTATAGGCGTGCGGGACGCCGCCGATGGCCAGCACGCCCGCTTGGTCGGCCGCATTGGCCGACTGTCCCTTTATGTAACCGGGAGCCTTCAAGCCCAGCGGGCCTGGAGACCATGGGTTTGGCCCGCCGATCCGCGCATCATAGCCGCCCCCGAGGTTCTCCGCCGGGATGACGACGGTCTGGGTGTCGACATCGGGCCGGCTCTTCTCATGCGTCGGACTGGTGACAGCGAAGCCGTATTGCGCTGTGCCGCCGGCATCATAGTCTTGGAATACCAGTCCCGAGCCTTTGCCCTCGGTGTACACCTTGCCCGTTTTGACGATGGCCGCGGCCTGTGTAGTCGGCCAGTCCAGGCCGTCGAACCAGACGATGAATAAATGCTTCACACCCCGGGCGACCGCCTCTTTCTGGACGCGGTAAAGGTCGCTCTGGTCGGCGTAGACGGCGCGGGGGTTGACCGTGTTCTCGGGCAGGAATCCGAAGAGAGCCTTGATCTTCTCCGGATCGCGATATCGGCTGTTCTGTCCCGTGACAGCGGCTAGGTCGGCCTTCGCACCGAAGATGTAGATCGGTACCAGGCGGTTGGTATGGGTGGTGTGGTTGGTGAAGACATCGACGGGCCCCTGCGACCCGAAGTGATAAGCGCGCGCGATCTTCTGACCCGCACTGGCGACGTAGCTCGTTTGAAGGTCCTTCAGCCGGTCGGGCTCGTCCTCCTGCATCGCCTGTCCTGAGAAGCTCACCACGGTGAGCGTCAAAGCCAGGCGCAAAGCCAGTTACCCTGCGAGCGCACACGGAAACCGAGGCTCGGCTCGCGCGGCAACCAGCCCAAGCCGCGATCGACCTCCTCGACACCCAAGCCCAAGCCAAACCAACCATCACGCTCATCCTCCCGAATCGAATCAGGTTATTGCCGTCCCGGTACGCTTCGGTAGTTCCGACCCTCTTGCCGTCATCCTCCATGTTGACGCGGTCCATTCGCCGGACCGACCGGGAATCGTCGAAAAACCAAAATTGGTTATCGTCGCGTTCCATGAAGACTTTACCAGGAGACGAAGAAGAAATGAAACGGGCCAGCCCGATCCAATCCGGTCGAGCGCGTGGGGTCAAACAGACGAACCTCGCGCAAACCCGTTGGCGTGTTCTAAGATCATGGGCACAATGGTGGGAAGTTTCCCTGTGCGGATGATTCGTGGGATCATCCCCGGGAATATCGAGCGGAGGTTGTCTGGTGTATCGTGATGTACTGGCGATCGTCTTGGCGGGCGGCCGAGGGTCGCGTCTGGAACCATTGACCCGGGACCGTGCCAAGCCGGCGGTCCCGTTCGGCGGCATTTACCGGATCATCGACTTCACGCTGTCGAACTGCATCAACTCTGACATCCGCAAGGTGCTGGTGTTAACGCAGTACAAAGCGGTCAGCCTGAACCGGCACCTCGACCAGGGGTGGAAGTTCCTCTGCCGCGAGCTCGGCGAGTACATTGAGCTGATCCCTCCCCAGCAGCGGATCGCCGAGATGTGGTACCAGGGTACCGCCGATGCGATCTACCAAAACGTCTACACCATCGAGAAGGCGGCTCCCCGCGATACGTTGATCCTGGCCGGCGACCACATTTACAAGATGAATTACGCCCGGATGATCGACTACCATCGCGGCAACCAAGCCGACCTGACGATTGCCTGCTTGCCGGTACCGCGTTCGCAGGCTCGCGAGTTTGGCGTCATGGGGATCGATGCCGATCATCGGGTCGTGAACTTCATGGAGAAGCCCAAGGACCCGCCGGGCTTGGCTGATCAGCCTGACATGGCGCTGGGGTCGATGGGCATCTACGTGTTCAACACCGACGTGATGTACGAGCTCTTATTCCAGGACGCCGCCAAGAAAGAGGCGAGCAACCACGACTTCGGGCGTGACATCATCCCGGCGATGATCGCGGGCGGCTCAAGGGTCTTTGCCTACCCCTTCCGCGACGAGAACCGCAAGAATGCCGCCTACTGGCGCAACGTCGGCACTCTGGACGCCTATTACCAAACCACCATGGACTTGATCCAGATCGATCCGATTCTTAATCTCTACGACCAGGACTGGCCGATCCACACGCACCAGCCGCCGTATCCGCCTCCCAAGTTCGTCCACACCGAGGGGGATCGCCGAGGAGCGGCCTTCAACTCGATTGTCTGCCAAGGAGCGATCATCTCGGGGGGACAGGTCTACCGCAGCATCGTCTCGCCCGGCGTGCGAATCAACAGCTACGCCTTGGTCGAAGACTCGATCTTGTTCGATGGCGTCGTCGTCGGCCGCCGCGCTCGCATCCGCCGCGCCATTGTCGACAAGGATGTGCGAATTCCCTCCAATTTCGAGATCGGCTGGAACCGCGACGCCGATATCGCCCGCGGCTATACGATCACCGACGACGGCATCATCGTCGTCGCCAAAGGGGAAGACCTGGAGCGGTTCGGGTAGAATGAAGTCGAGTCTCAAATACCAGATGACGAAAACGAAAGCGCAGTCATGCCCAGCCTTAAGAACAAGAAAGCCCGATCCAACGGCGCCGACGGGAGCCAACCAAACACACCCAACGACCGGGTCGTACTTCCTCTCGCTCGAATTGGAGAACGTGCGTTGTTTTTCGTCGAAGCAGGTGCTCGACCTTTCCGACGGAAAGGGCCGGCCGGCGCGCTGGACGATCTTGTTAGGGGAGAATGGGACGGGGAAGACGACCGTATTGCAGCTTATCGCAGCCTTCGAGCTAATGCATACGCCCATGGCTCGAAATCTTATCCACTCGCCGGTTTTTCCCCCCTAGCGCTTTGATCGAGGGTGCCACGCGTAATCCGAACGGACCCTGGCCCCAAGTCTCAATCAAGATACTTCATGGTCTCAATTTTACAAATTATAACAATCAAATCTCTAGTTCTGAATACGATGTTTCCTGTGAGTCCAAGGGAATAGTTAAGCTCCGAATGGCCGGCGATTATCCAAAGTGTTATGCATACGGTACAGGACGGCGTCTCGGAGTCTCTTTGTCGAACCGGGAAGAATGGGATACGGCGTCCGAGAGTCTTTTCTCCGAAGACGCTAGGCTTCGAAATGCCGAGGAATGGCTTCTCAGACTCGATTACTCGGCCAGCAAGCCATCGATAATCCAAGAGCAACAGAAGAAACGACTGGAGCTGGCCAAGGATGTTTTGATCAAAGTCCTTCCGGACGTCCTCGAGATCCAGTTCACCTCCCCGACGGAAGAGAAACCGACCCCCGGTGTCGAGTTTCTAACGCCCTACGGCTGGGTTCCACTGGGGCAGCTCGGCTACGGCTACCGGACGATGATCGCCTGGGTCATCGATTTCACCAGCCGGATGGTCGAGCGCTATCCGAACAGCCCCGACCCGTTGGCTGAACCGGCCATCGTACTGGTCGACGAGATCGACTTGCACCTACACCCCAGGTGGCAGCGGGAGTTGATCGGCTTTTTGACCGAACGGTTTCCAAACACCCAGTTCATTGTCACGGCGCACAGCCCCTTGATTGTCCAGGCAGCGCCCGACGCTAACCTCGTTTTGCTTCGGCGCGAGGGCGACCACGTTGTCATCGAGAATAATCCAGAAACGATCCGGGGTTGGCGGGTCGATCAGATCTTGACCAGTGAACTGTTTGGCCTGGAGACCGCTCGGCCGCCGGACATGGAGAAGCTTCTGACACGCCGCAAGGAGTTACTCACGAAGTCTCGGCTGACCAAAGCGAACCAGAAAGAGTTAGAGGAAATTAACGACAAGCTCGGTCAGATCCCCACTGGAGAGTCGTTCGAGCAGGCAAAGAAGACGATGGACTTGGTCGAGAAGTCCCTCAAACTCATCGAGAAATACCAAGGCACCAAGCCGTGAACCGGATCAAGAAGCCGACGCAGGCTCCCGCCATTCTTCGAAACCGGAGGCGTCAAGGCGGCACGGAAACTCTGCGAGCAATATGACGCCGACTCCGAAGCCTATGGGAAGGGCACGAAGCAGTTCAAATTTGCGACGGGGATCTACCGCGACAAATCCGTCAAGGAGGCGCTGCAAAAAGCCCAGCATGAAAAATGTGCCTTCTGCGAATCAAAGGTTTCCCACGTCGCTTATGGCGACGTCGAACATTTTCGGCCCAAGGCGGGCTTTCGACAGCAGCCCGACGATCCGCTCGTTCAGCCTGGATATTACTGGCTGGCCTACGAATGGTCGAACCTCCTGTTTTGCTGCCAGCTTTGCAATCAGCGTTTCAAGGGCAACCACTTCCCGCTGACCGACCCCAACCGGCGGGCGAAATCGCACAACGACGACATCGCTAACGAACGGCCGCTCCTCATTAATCCCGCGGTCGAAGACCCTGCACAGTTCCTCGAATTTCGAGAGAACCGTGTCTACGCCATCGGCGGCAATGCTCGCGGCGAAAGAACCATTGAGGTCTTCGGCCTGAATCGAAAGGAACTCGTGGATATGAGGCTGGCCTGGTTCTTGTGGTTCAGAGAATTGATTCCTCTCGTCATTCAACTGATCAATACTCGCGAGAAGATTGTGTCCCAGGCCATCAAGCATCACAGTCCCGACCTTACGGAAGATCTTATATCGATCAACACGCGAATTGAGCATTTTATCGGAGGCTCCGCACAATACACGGCGATGGTCCGGACGGTCTTTCAGGCCGTTTCTGGGCTCGACGCAGAATAATCACCAAAGCACGAAACGAGGGATCGTTTGTTTGGTATCGACATTCACATGTCGTCACTCCATGCCGCCCACCGCTCGGCGCGTTCGACCCTGCTAGCCAGGGATTGAACCACGGCCGCGCGCCGCGCGGGATGATCGGAGACGGCCTTGAGTTTAAGAAGATCGTGGATCAGGCTCCCCGTCTTGCCGGCGGTCTTCTGTTGGGTGAGATAGTCGCGGGCTTCGGGGTCGGAGAGGGCCTCGCCGGTCTCGATCAGGAGTTCCTTCAAAAGCACCAGCAAGATGTTGCGGCCTGTCGTCGTCCTGGTGTCGTAGAACTCATCGCGCAGCATTCGTGAAATGGCTTTGGAGATGACACGCGAGTGGAGCGGCGAAATCCTCGCTGCGTCGCTCAAGGCCTTCGCCCAACGGTTGAGTTTAACGAATGGGACCGGAGGGGCGATGGCGGACCTGTTCCATCCTGAAGCGTCCTTCGGCGCCTCTACGTTGATTCGCGCCACTTCGGCCAGTGTCTCGCCCAGATTATCACCGTCGAGCCGGCCGTCGTTGATTGCCGCGATCAAGACATCGGTCGCCAGGCCGCTCAGTTCGGCCCGCGCGGCGTTCAAACCGGTGACAAGGAGGAGCATTCCCATCGGCCGTAGCGGCACGTCGGGGTCAAGAAGTGGAGGGAAAAAGGGTTGGTTGAACACGACGTCTGTCGTTCCCCGGTCATTGACGGAGACCAGCTCCGCACCGGTCGCGAACAGGGGGTCTCGCTCCATGGGCCAAATCGTCGCGGCCCATGATACAATTTCGCCGATCAGGTTGCGGTGATCGTGGAGGCACGACATGGGAAGATCGTGCTTGCCCTCGGTCGGAACACCCGGTTGCCGATCGACAAAGAATGCAGGGCGCATCGTAACTATCGGGAACGTCCTTTCCCACCCGGACGACATACCGTGCCGCCAGCCCGGCATCAGGACCCAGTCCCGGGAAGCGCTCGTCGACACGAGGGTCATCGATCCAGGGAGCTCGGGCACGGGCAGCGGCGGCCCACAAACTTGGGTCCGACCCGATCGGTTCGTCCTGCGAGGAACCCAGAGCATATCTCAGAGCGGCCCCGAACTTGCCGCGTAGATCTCCGGCGGCTTGCAGAGCCGAATCTCGATGTTCGGGCGCGAGTCTCAATAACGCCAGCTCGATGTCGAACTCGTCGTCGGCAAAGGGAGCGCCGAAACGTTGTCGGATGCGCTCTACCAGGACCTGGGGATCGATCCAACCTCCCACGTGAGTCGGGGTGCTTAAAAGCGGGGCGGCCTGCCGGGCCGCCGCGCGGCGGCTGATCGAACGGATCCTTCGGCCGATCAGGCCGCGGATATTCATCTCGCCTTCACACCAGCCAGGGACCGTGTCGGTCGCGAACGACCCGCCATTCGGGTTCCTGTAGATATTCCGCTCGCCTACCGGCTGGCCTTGGACCTGCCCCGTGGACCAGCTTCACGCCAGCCCGCAGAATGCTTTCGCGAGACTGCTCTGATAAGACATGTTCTGCCCGTCGAAAAGGTGTCGGGCACGAGCAATCAGAGGCGCGAGCCGAGCGGCAAAGTCATCCGGTCGCTGATCGCATAGACGCGAGACGCCGTCCAGAACACGTTCGAAATCATCAGGCGGCGCCCGATCTTCGATCACCCGGGCGAAGAGGTCGATCAGCTCATCCAGACCGGTTATCGGCAAAAGCTTACGTGCGGGATCGAGACGAGGGATCTCCGTGCCATCGAATACGAGCGACGGGACGTCGCCACCGTTCCGAAGAGCATCAAGGGCCGCGGGCACGCCGGCAAGCCGCGCCCATCGGGGCTCGATAGCGGCGGCCCGGGCGATGAGGTCCTCGATGTCGGCCAAGGGGCCGGTTTCTCCAGACGCCGGTCCCGGTGACGGTCCCAGCCATGACTCGAGCCGCTTGCACTGCGAGGGCGCCAGGGCTCCGGCACGATCGACGAGCAAGGCGGCGTAACTCGGGATTGGCCGGATCGCCGTGGTGCTCGATCAGGTCGATAACCGCCCCCTGGATGTCGGGCGCTTCGTGAACCAAGGCGTCGGCCGCGACAATCGCTGCCTGGCTACCTGAAACGGACGGAGCGCCGCGTTTGGCAACGCGGTCGAGCAATTGCAAGGCCAGCCGGATCGTCCCCTTGGTTCGGGCCTGAACAGCCGGAGCGATGCTCGCGACCAGCGCGACCGGATCGAGCTGCTCCGCGTTGTCAAGGATCTTCAGTGCGTTGAGCGCGAAGCCGACCGTCGAGGGATTGCGGCTGGCCAGCAAAATCAAATAACGGCTGGCAAACCCAGCGCGCTCCGAGCTCGTGGGTTCCAGTAATTCGTGCAGAGCCGCAAACCAGCGTGCCCTCTGTTCGTGGAAATCGCGATCCAGACCGTCCAGGGTCGCATCGAGCAGCCGGGCGCGCGGGATTTTCCCCTCACGAGCCAGCTCTTTTAGCGCATGCTCCCAATTGTTCCGATGGTTCTCACCTGAATAATATGTCGAGAGTATCTGGATATTCCCGGCTTGTGGCTCGCACTCGAAGATCCGCCAGATTTCGTCCTCGAGCAGGCCGGGGTCTTCGAGCAGCAAGGTTTTCAGATCCTCACTTCGATTCGAGCTTTCCGAAGGGAGGGTAACGAGCATCCCTTCCAGATAGGCGGAGCTCGTGGGCTTTTGACAGAGCCCGTCGCGGATCATCCGGCGCACTTGACTCCAGCAGGACGTTGTACGGAACGGCGGCCTCGGCTCCAACAACACTTCGACAAGCTGATCCAGCCACGGAGGGCGGCGGTCGTTGAGAATGGTATAGACGAGCTCGGGCGATATCCATTCCAGGCCCAGCGATTTCCACTGGCTCAAGGAGCCTGAAGCCAGTACGGCAACCTCAACGACCTTGAATGCATCGGGGCTGATATTATAGGAATGAGCCAGGCTCGTTATCGACGGACCGATCTGAGTTCGGGCGAGAGCGCCGAGCAACCGGGCCGGCATCGACGTCCGTTTGGCGATTTCCCGCATGTGGTTCTGAGCCACCTTCGCGACTTTCTTCCGTTCGGTTTCGTTGGCGCCACAGAAAAACGCAATACAGGCCGCGACATCACCAGCCGTGATGATCGCATCCAGTTTCTCGGGGTCGAGTGCCATTGATGGTGAGCCTCTCAGGCAAGATCAGGATGCGGGTTGGTCGATCTCATCGCGGGACAAGACGATCTGGACGGCGAGGACGTGTTTGCAAGGTCCGCGGGTGCCCTGATGCTTGGAGAACCATGGGCAAGTGCATCGGGCGCCGCTGGGCCCGATCCGCACCCGGTGCTCAACCTCGGTGCCGTGGACGAGCGCCTCGGCTTGCTCACCATCCTGGCCGTGCTCCCGCGTTACCACACACACGCCTCCTTCATTCACCAAACGTCGGGCGTCGAGCAGCCGTGGGTGGAGTGACTCGACCAGCGCCAGGTCGAATGGCAGCTCGCGATGGAAGTACGCCCCTTCGGCCAGGTCGTAGCCGACCAAACCGCGCAGCCCAGGGCGCCCAGCGCGGCCGTAATGTCTTCAAGCGACAAGGACAGCTCCCTGGCCATCGAGCCGGCGTCGATCCGTGTATCCCACTTCAAAGACGCCTGGACCCTGGGCAGGACGGCGTGCCAATGCGCCCCGGCCAGCGGTTCGAGCGTCTGCCCTTCGCCCGAGAGCCCGCGCGTGGCGTCAGGGCTCAGGACCAGCGTGAACCGCGCCTCGTCGAGCGTTAGCTCCCAGGCGCTGGCGCCTGATGCGTCGTCGGCGTAGACGCGTATCATCCGGGCATGGCGAGTGAGGTCGTCCAGGATTCTCAGCCGTTGTACGTCACCAACGCGGAGACCCCTACGGTCTTCGACCTGGCTCAGCCTTATTAGCCCTCGCGCGGACGGCACGATCCAGCAGACGGATTTCGCCGAGCTGGAGGGGAGCGAGCGGAGGAAACGGCTGGCCTCGAAGCCCGACAGATCCAGCCGCGGTATCATCCGGGCCTGGTACGCTTGGGCCTCGACGAACCCTTTGAGCCAGCGGACCGGCAGCGCAACTTTGCGCTCGATGATCGCCGCTCCGCCGCGGGTAAGTTCAAGGGCGTCGGTTCCCACCGACAGCCCGACGGTATCGGTGTCGCGAATCTTGGCCAGCGCCGCGCGGATCGGGGCATTGAAATCAACATTGGTCGTCCCCCGTGCATGCCACTCGCCCTCGATGGCCGCCGGCAGCAAGTCGACTCGCGCATAGGTGCTGCAACATGCGGAGAACGCCTCGAATCGTAAGACGTCGCCGTTGCTCGTGACAACCGGGTCATACTGGGCCAGGATGCGCGTCAACATCGCCGGCGGCATGTAGAACCTCGACTGGACGACCTCAACGAGGCTCCGCAAAAGTGCGGCAGCGCGACCCGGTCGCCTCAGCCGTCCCTGGAAAAAATATGGGTGTTCCTCGGCGCCGCCACAGGTCGCGAGGCGGAGCGCCGGCCCTTGGGAGGTCGCCTCCAACTCGGACGGAAATGGATAATGATAAATGTGATCGAGCGCAAGACCCGCCATCTCTGCCTCCGCCGCTCAAAGGAGACGATCACGCCGAGTGTTATTCACCGCGGAGTCTACACAAACCCGTTCTGACAGTCTCTCGAGAAAACAAACACCGACGTGCACTCACACGATTTTCGTGGCGACGATCAGCCGGCAGAACGGGGCCCATCAGCCGGGTCATTCCTCGCGGCCGGGTCCCAGGGCTTGATCGGGGGAACCGGGACTCGCTGGAGGTGTTCTTCAATCCCTTCGGCCTTACGGTAGAGGTGATGGACGTTGACCTTCTGGCCGGCCATCAGACGCCGTTTCTCGAGCCATTGCACCAGCTCTTGAGCCGCCTGGGGCTCGACCAGGCCGATCGGAGCCTCGAGTGCCGAGGCGTTTTGAAAAGTCGAGTGCGGCACCGGCACGAGCTGGCCCAGGCTCTCGCCTTCCGCGAACACGACCGTTCCCGGCTCAACGAGCTTCCAGTTCAGGGTGAACGTGTAGTTCAGCCACCAGGTCTCGATTACCCCTTCCAGCGGGACACAGTTGGGTTTCCAGCGATTGCTCGGCCCCTTCGCGTAGAGGTCCCAGCCCGGCGGAGTGCGAAACAACCAAGGAGGCGAAAACGTGATGATGCCCGCCCCAAACTGGCTCTTGATCGCCGGTGCATACTGCGGCTTGACCTCGACGCGCAGACCCGGCAGATCCGGGGTCCCGTCCCATGTGACGCGAACGTCCGTCGGGCAGAGAACCTGCCAGCCCCACTGGTTGGCCATGACCAGGGGCAAGCACTGATAGGAGTAGGGTAATTCGTTCATCCATTGCCGCCTGGGGTGGGGAGGGGCGCAACTGCCACCCCTCGGCCCAGCCATGGGGAAATAGACGCAGGGCTTTGAATTCCAGGAGGGGCATCGCCGGCGCGGAGGGAGCCGCTGTGGCGTTCTCCGCTCCGCGGCGTTGCGCCGCCTCGGCTTCCAGTTCGGCGATCCGCGCCTCCAACGCTTGACACCGCGAGCACGTCTCGGCCACAGCCCCGGGCGAGGGTTCGTGATTGATGTGGTCGTGGTGCTCGGCAGACTGGCCGGGACGTCCACTCTCGCCGTGGGTCGGTTGGCTCATGGGTAAGGTCACTCTCTGACCATCATGGTTCGGGCGTAAGCGACGGAGAATCCCTGACGCTCGGCGTTGCGTTGTGAGCCGCTGGCGGGCTGGGTGCAGATGACGGCGAGGTCGCACCCGACCTGTCGCGCCTGGTCCAGCCGGGCTCGAAGCAGAGCGGATTGCACCCCTTGGTTGCGGAATGCGGGCAACGTGCCGTCACCGCAGATCAGGGCCAGGCCGTCGTGAATGATCAGTGAGCCGCCGCCAGCAAGCCGGCCGTCGATCCGGGCCATCCAAGCGGTCGCCGAGGGGATCGAACTCATGGCAATGGCTCCTTCCAAGAGCGAGTCGGGCGGCTCTTCAGGCCCCTCGAAGAAGCTGCGTAGCACGACCTCGGCCCAGGGTTTGATCTCGTCCGGCTTGACCTTGGAAACCTGGACCTTCGCGGCCGTCATGCCCATTGACCCGGGTTGAGCCTCGATCTTGGCGGGGAATGACTGGCCCGGTTCCAGCGGTAGGACGAGCAAGTGCGTCTGCTCCAGGATCTGGTAGCCGCGGCGGCTTAATAACACCAGCAGCGATGGGTCGGCCAGCGAGGCCACCTCGATCTGGGTAACCGTCCCCCGCTTTCGAAAGAACTCCTCCGTTCGCTCAATCTCGGACTCCGCGACCGGCCCGTATAAGCCCAGTCCCTGGGCCTGGGAAAGCGGTGAGCCAGCACCGAGAAAAACCGCGTGGCCCCCACCAACCGAGAGCGCGGTCGCGCCCGATTGCGGATCCAGTCGCATCTGGACCCGCGCGTTCTCCACGCCAATCCAATCCCAGGCCTCTTCGACTCGCCGTGTCAGCGCAAGATCGGCAAAGGGCATGACCTGCTTCTCCCGTTCTTTGTGTTCGCTGGGAACGCAGCCGCCGACCGGGAATCAGTCCGACTCGCCGACACCGCTCAAGACATAAAATGTTGATAATTTCAACAAGATCGACCCTACGGGATTGTCGCCATTATCTCTGATCCGAGCTAGTCGATTTCTTCGATCTTTCCGATAATTCGATTAAAGGTCAATGCCTCCGCGGTCGCTCGTCGTGTCGCCCGATCAGACCTGTTGGGACCGCGAGTTTCGAAATCAATCAATGAGCCGGATTGACCTGGACCCTTTATTGTTGTGAGACGAGAGACCACCATGTCTACCCGTGTGCGATGGCTGGGGCATGCAGCCCTTCTGCTCGAAAGCGACGGCCGGAGCCTGCTGATCGACCCGTTCCTGACGGGCAATCCCAAGGCGGCGGCCGAGGCCGGCGACGTGCCAGCCGATTTGATCCTGATCTCGCACGGTCATGGCGACCACGTCGGCGACGCGATCGCAATCGCCAAACGCACCGGTGCGACCGTTGCGACCAACTACGAGATCTCCGAGTGGCTCAAGCAGCCCCCCCAAGGCCTCAACGCCGACAAGGTCCATGGGCTCCAGCACGGCGGCAGTTTTCTGTTTGACCAAGCCGTCCGGGTCAAGCTGACGCTGGCTTTTCACGGATCGGTGCTCCCCGACGGGACTTACGGCGGCAATCCCTGCGGCTTCGTCGTGACTTTCCCCGACGGCACCAAGATCTATGACGCCGCCGATACCGCCCTGTTCGGCGACATGGCTCTGATCGGCGAAGAAGGGCTCGACCTGGCGATCTTGCCCATCGGCGATTATTACACCATGGGTCCCGACGACGCCGTCCGCGCTGTCAAACTGCTAAAGCCCCGATATGTCCTGCCGATCCATTACAATACCTTCCCCCCCATCGCCCAGGACGCCGACGCCTGGGCCGCGCAGGTCAAGAGCCAGACAAACGCTCAGCCAGTCGTTCTTCAACCGGGTGACTGGTTCGAAATCCCCAAGAAGTAAAGGCAAAAACCGCCATGTCCATAATCACCACCTTACCGCCGCTTCCCCCCATCGTGCCGCCGGTCCCGGTCCGCCGGTTCACCGTCGACGAATATCATCAGATGATCCAGGCCGGGATTATTGGCGAGGATGACAATGTTGAGCTCTTGGAAGGATGGATCGTACCTAAAATGGGAAGAAACCCGCCTCACGACACTGCGGTTTCGATTGTCACCGATATTCTCCCACCACTGCTTCCCAAGGGATGGTTTCGCCGTGTTCAGTCGGCAGTCACGACCACCGCTAGCGAGCCCGAGCCGGACCTCGCCGTGATCCGTGGAACCCAACGCGATTTTTGGAGTCGTCATCCCGGCCCGGCCGACATGGCGCTGGTGATCGAAGTGTCCGACTCGCCGCTGTCGCGCGACCGGACAATCAAGGGCCCGATCTACGCCGCTGCGGCTGTGCCGGTCTACTGGATCATCAATCTGGTCGACAGCCAGATCGAGGTCTACACCGACCCAACCGGTCCTGATCCCGCGCCGGTTTATCGTACGCGCCGGATTTATCGAATCGGCGACATGGTCCCATTCGTGGTTGACGGTCGCGACCTCGGCCCGATCCTCGCGCAGGAGCTGCTCCCTTGATCCAGGTTGGATCGATCGGGTTAATCTCAGTGCCGTGGGGTCCGGACGGGTCGCTCGAACTGACGTTTCCGCCAGCCGAGACCTTCGCCGCTGACATCGAGGTTGTCTCGCCGGACCTGAGCGATCCTCTGACCGACTACCCGTCGGCGCTTCGAGCAGGCACTGGATTCGCCCGAAGGCTCGGCGCGGTTGGAAGACCTGGTCGCTCCGGGCGTGTCGGTGGCGATCGTGGTCGACGACCCGTCGCGGTGGACGCCGGTCAGCGAGGCGCTGCCGATCGTTTTGAGACGCCTGCACGCGGCGGGTGTCAGCCCCGAAGACGTGACGATCAGCGTCGGGGTGGGCCGCCATCACGCCGTCGACGACGAGTCGATGCGCCGGCGGCTAGGCGACTCGGTCGCGGCAAGCTACCGATGCTTCAGCCCGCCACTGGACGATCTTTCAGCCTATGTCAACATGGGTGAAACTCCTCAAGGGGTTCCGGTGCGGGTGTTCCGCCCGGTCGCCGAGGCCGGCCTGCGGATCTTGGTCGGCTCGGTACTGCCGCATCTTCAGGCAGGTTTCGGCGGCGGGTACAAGCTGATCTTCCCGGGCACGAGCCACCGTACAACCCTGGGTGCACTCCATCGGCAGGGGTTGGAGGGAGGGTCCGACGCGAGCGGCCTGATGGGGTCCGGCGCTGTTGACAATCCGATGCGGCGGGCGATCCACGCCGCGGCCGAACGAATCGGGCCGTGCTGGTCGATTAGCCACTTGATTGGTGGTTTGGGGCAGATCTTCCGGATCGTCGCCGGGCATCCTGAGCGTGTGCAAGATCTCCTGGCACCCGAGGTGAAGCGACGGTTTCAAGCCGCGTCGGCCGCGCCGACGGATCTTATTATCGCCGGCAATCATCCCTGGCCGGGCGACCCCATGCAAAGTTTCAAGGTGTTGCTTCATCACCGCGTAGCCTGCCGGCCGGGCGGGGTGCTGGTCGGCCTGTTCTGGACAGACCCCCAGGAAATCGATCGTTCGTTTCCCATCAAGGTGCTGCGGCGGATCGCCGCAACGGGTGCTTTTGGGGGCTGGGCGATCCACCGGGGCTTACCGATGGCTCATCGGATCACCTCGGCGATGGGTTCCCCAGCCGCGTTCATGCTTCGCTGGGCGTGCGAGCTCGTCGTCGACCGTAGTGTGCTGGTCTACGCGCCGCCCCTTTGTGAGCGAATCGGTCCCCGGCTGGGCCCGGTCCGCCTCTTCGACAATCAGGCCGCCCTCTGGCAAGCGGCCGCCGTTGCACTCGATCAGCGCAATCGGCCAACCGCGGCCCGCCTCGTCCGTGTCTTCCCTCAAGGGGGGCTGACCTATGTGCCGCGGTAGCCGGTCGCCGCTTTACTTGATAACGGGGACCAACTCAATCAATACACTTCCCCTGGTGCCGCTTTTGCTGGACCACCGCCCTTGGCCGAGCCCAGCGACGAGCCATAGCGGGCGTGCCAGCCCTCGGTGGCACGGACGGTCGACAGGTCTTCCACGGTGAGGCCGTATCGGGAGAACCAAGGAGTACCGTGCTCGCGAACCAACTTATTCACGTCGGCCACTCGCTTGAAGGCCGTGGTTGCGGCGAACTGGCTGCGAGCCGCGGCGCCGTCCTGGAGGAAATACTCCTTCCAGAACGCTCGGCCACCGAGCACGCCCGCGGCGCCGGTGCTCATGGCCATCTCCACCTGCTTGTAATAGTCAGGGTAGTCGACGCCCGCCGACAGAAGCACCCAGGGCCGTTCGCTGGCCGCGTCCAGCGCCTCGAGGTTATCTCGCAACTGGTTGTCTGAATCGTGGCCCATGGTGCCGGGAAACTCCGCCTTGTAGACGTCGCAGAACCGGCTGAGCTGACGGGCCGACTCGATGACCGTCTCGGCTTTCCGGCTCAGGAAGCTGGCATCGGTCTTCTTCTCGCCACCGAACGGGAACGCCACTGTCTCCAGCAGCAGCAAGATATCGTGCTTCCTGCATTCTTCGTAGACGTGAGTGATCAGTTGGAACTGGTGCTCTCCCGACATCGGTTCGGTCGGCTCGTACTGCGCCAGCAGCTTGACGGCGTCCGCCCCCATGAGTTTGATCTTCTCGACGCTCCAACCCGGTTCGATCAAGCCCATGGGTGCGCCGACCTTGTTCTTCGGGCTGCCCGACATCTCAACCCGCACGAGCAAACCCGCCTGGGGTCCAATGGCTCCCGAGGCCATGCACGACCAGGCCCCGTAATAGGCGTCGATCAACACGCCGGACGCCGACGGCGCCAGGTGCCGCGCCAGGTCGACCTTGGCCTCGACAATCTCCTCGTAGCTCGGCTCACGGTCCTGCCCTTTGCCCTTGAGAGCCTTGGCGGCCATCTCGATCATCGAGCTGTTCTGATCCAGGGCCACCATCGTCAGCGTTCCGTTGGGATTGCAGATGCGCTGCAATCCCCGGAGCTTTCCAGGCGTCAAGCCTTTGCCGAACAGAACTACAGTGCTCAAGTGGCTCGAGCTCGATACGGTCCCCATTGGAGGCACACTCCCCTCGTCATAAACTTCGATTCAATTGCGCTCGCACGGCGAGAGTCCATGCTCGCACGCAGGCAGGACGGGCGCTTTGCGGTTGCGACTCGGCTGCATTCCGGCGCCGATTGTAGCCTTGTGCCGGCTGGGTTTTCAAGCAGTCCGAAAACCGGTGAATTGTCCGTACACTCGCGAACCAAGGACGGGATTTGCCGTGACTCGACCCGGATTCCGCGCCAGATCGACCACGGAACCTAACTCGTTGGCGGCCTTTGAGAACGTTCCATTCGCGACCTCTTTGTTGCGTCAAGATCATGAAAACGTTGCAGCCGGACTGTCCGCACGGCCGATACAATCCATGTCGGTTGGAAAACCGATCCGGTCAGGGACGACTGAGAAACGGCTCCGAAACATCGGTCGCGTCCAGGGACGGACTGGCGGCTCGGGGGCCAAAGGCCAAGGATGGCCTTTTACTTTCCAAGCTAGATTCGATCTAGGCGGTGGAAAGTTCCACCCACGTGTCTTGTCACGCAGACGGCCCGAGATCCTCGGCCCGTCCGGCTGAAGGCCGCGGTTGGAACCGCGCCGCGACCGACCGTCGCTCCACGTGGCGAACGGACCCCCAAAAGGGCCGACGCCCGCGGGAAGGCGGTCGATTCTTTTTAGACGATTCCTGAGGAACAGTCTGCCTGCCCTGGCATGTTCTGAGCAGCCGACGATGGCTGTTCCAAATTCCGATCGGAAGACCAACTCGGCTTCTATCGTGTTCCCACTCCGATCAATAACGCCGAGCCGTCCTGGAGTTCCCGCTCGCAGAAGAAGAGCTGATTCATCGGCGTTTTTACCAGTGTCGAGAACTCCCGATTTTGGTTCAGGAACAGTTCGCAACGGAGCGGAACCTTCCCATTTTCGTCCACTGCCCCGACCAACTCCGTCTGGGCGGTATATCCATTTCGCAAGTCACAGGTCACCGACTCTCCGGTCACGAGCCGCTTGCTCTGCACGTCGAGAAGCTTGAACCCGTGCTGGGGCATGAGTTTGTCCAACTGGGTCTTGATCCTCGACAACTTCGAGTCGACCGTTTTGGCTCCCGGCGTGGCAATGATCGCGAAGACGGTCACCTGCCGAGCCGCGTTGTCGGCCTCGGCCGGCTCAACCTTCACCTCGGCGCGCGACACGCGGAGGCCTCCCAGCCCCAAAGCTAGGCCACCGAAGGCCAATACGACCACCGCCAACTCGACACCGATCCAGATTGCCCGCCGCCTCGAATCCGCCACGGCATTCACTCCTTCATTGCAACCATGGGGCTGGTCATCGATTCCATCTCGTTGTACATCACGTACCAGTCATCGACACCAAATAAGAATCCCCCCTCAGATGTCTGACCCTTGACCTTGGGCACGGGCTTCCACCACTGTTCGTCGTTGGCTGGCGTCACCGCGATCAACTGAAAAACGGCCGCGCTGACAGTCAGCACCGTCGAGCCGGTGATCCCGTTAAGGGTCGCACTGATAGTCGACACCCCCGTGGCCGGCCCTTGCGAACCCGAGGTAGCGAGCACCCTCCGAGGTGTATGATCTACGACCTTGGGTGCCTGCCCATCCGCGTGGATCAGAAGCAAGGAAAGATCTGCCAGGAAGATCGGAAGTACAACTTTGTGCTCCTGCCTCTCCCAGCGGATGACAACCGAGTGCCCCTCATCAACCACGACAGGAAAGCCCTCCTCGGGGAAGGGAATGCGGACCGGCGACTCCGAACTCAAGGGGGAAGACGAAAAATCGGTATTTTTGGCAACTTGCGATGTCTGGGATGGCGTCGACTGATGCCAGGCCAATCCCACGGCGAGGAGAATGGCGGCGGCTTGAGCCAAGCCGAGGCCGATCGCCGCCGAGTGCCAGGGTCGGGATCGAGGCGAATGACGAGGCTCGTTGCGAGGAGTCTCAACCATGCGCGGCGATCCGTTCAGGGAGCCCGTCGACTCAAGCTCGGTTGAGGTCGAGGGATCGAGCGACGAAGCCATGCGCGCCCAGACCGCGTCCCAGACGTCGGGCGTGGGCTCGATCGGGCGGGTCGCCTCCCAGAGACGATCGAGCTGAACGGCGCAGTTGGCCCAATCGGCACAGGCCGGACAACCGGCAATATGATCAGCCAGCGCGGTCGAATCCCGATGATCGGTTGGAGTCGCCAGTTCTTTAATGACTTCATCGCAATGCATCGTCTACCATCCTCTTTTCTTCGCTATTCTATTCTATCTAATCAGAGTTCGTTGAGCTTGTCCCAATCGAGCTCTGCCTGCAATTTTTCGCGGGCCGCGTGAATCCGGCTCATCACGGTGCCGATCGCGATGTTTTGGATGTCGCTGATTTCCTTGTAACTGAGGTCCAGCTCGGCAAATAGGACGAAGGTGGTCCGGATTGTCGGGCTGAGGTGGTTGAGGGCTCGCTCAAGGGCGAAGCGGAGGTCTTGCTGTCGCAATGACCGGGCAGGGTCGTCTTCGGTGGCCGGCTCACGGCCGTTTGACTCGTCGTCCCCAACACGGAATTCCCGCCGTCGCTTGCGCCGCCGCCCCCAGTCATAGGCCGCATTGGTCACGATCCGCAGCAACCAGGTTCGGAACCCGCTCCGGCCGTCGAAATCCTTCAGTGCTGAAAACGCCTTGAGCATTGCCTCCTGAACCACGTCGAGAGCGTCCTGCTCGTGCCCAAGCAACCGATATGCCACCCGGTATGCATCATTTCGATGGCGGTGGAACAACTCCTCGCGGGCTGAACCATCTCCCTCGCGAGCGAGCCGTACCAGCGTCTCATCGGGCGTCTGCAAGTCGGTCAGGGCCTCGAGCATACAATCCCCTACACTATATAGACGCGGAACGTCCCGGACTTATTCGCTCTGCGGTCGCGATCGACCCCAACCGCCCGACCGGGTCGAGACAAGTCAAGCTTACCGGAGATAGCGGTTTCTGAAAACCGTGCCATTCCGGCTTGACCCGTTTCGCGAACCCTTGCACAATGCCGTCCATCAAGCTTTAGTCTGCCAGGTTGCTTTCACCCCTGCTTACCACCTTCACCCAGCTTGAAATCGTGTTCGGGTTATGGGACATCGGCCTTTCGCAGCAAGCGAACGACAGTCAGGGTCGTGTCGATTATAGCAACGCCAGGCAATACGGGATTCACAAGTCCAAGGTTGCCATGAAGCGAGATTGAGTCGGAGTAAACCGCAACTGGGCTGCGGCTGTGGACCACCAGACCCTCCGAAATGGGCGCGACGAGATAAACCAAGGATTTCGAGTTCGAGGCAGAGAGTTCAAGGAGGAGACTTGCCGTGATACGTCGTTGTCCTGCTCCCTTGACCATGATGGTCGTCGCCCTGGCGATTAGCCTGGGCTCGCAACCGATGTCCACGCAGGCCGATACGTTATCGACCGCGACATATACGTTGACCAGTCCCGACGGCCTTCCGGTCCCAGCGCCAATATCGCGGGGCCGCAGGTCGAGGCACTCGTTTCGCCTTACGGAGGCGTCGTTCCTCCCGCGGCCGTCAACGGCGTAGTGCCGAGCCCGCTCACGGTTCTTTCCGGTTCGAGTGGGTTCGACCAGAGCCAACTGGTGGTTGCCCTCAAGAACACCACCAGTTCCACCGGGACGCCCGAGCAGTTGTTCGGCCTGGTCTTCTTCGGCCAGGGGCTGGCGGCCGGCGGCGTGCTCAACTTCTCGCTGACCACCGACAGTTCCCTGAGTACCCCACCTGTGCTCACATCGCAGACTCCAGGAGTCACGATCACCCTCGACGCGGTGTCGTCATCCCCTACCGACACCGGCTCGACCGGGAATTCCGGTGATGGTGGTGGCGGCGGTAGCCCGAAAGTTCCCGAGCCCCTGTCGCTCCTGGTCTGGTCGGCCTTGGCGTGCGCCGGGCTGTTGCGGGTCCGTGCCCAGCGTCGCTCCCAACGGGTCGCACTCTGAGGAAATCAAGGCATCCCGTTCGAGAACGGTCGGGTGCTTTGCCTGGCTTGGTCGATCGATTATCCTCATTATGGATGATCTGTCGCGCGGGTGTCGTCTCGACGGACCACTGGCCCAAAAGGGCCTGCTTGCTCAGCCGCCGTCGACCGACCGCCGTCGGTCGCAGCGGCGACTTGCCCTATTTGCTTCGGACGTTTCCGTACCACACCACTGGGATCACACCCGATGAGATTGCACCGCCCCTTGATCGCCGCGCTCTTGGCAATGGCGTTGAGTTCGGCCTTTGTCCGGCATGGGGACGTTGCGGCCGGCTCCGGCCCGCTCCCGCGCGGCGGCACGGACAAGGACAACGACACTGCCAGCGCTTTCGTGGTAAAGCCCTACTTGCAGCTTGGCGATGCTCCAAGAGCCGGTGTGAACAGGGATCTCGTGTTGCTCTGGCACGCCGAGAACACGGAAGCGGACTGGGAGGTCGAATACCAGCCCGGGCCCCAACCAGACCTGGCGCCATGCCGATGTCCCCACCATGCGACGGATCGCCGTACCCACCATCGCGACTCACCGGGTTTATCGCGCGGCCTTGAACGATCTGGCGGCGGGAGCCACCTTCGCATACCGGGTGCGCAGAGGTGGGGAGGTGGTCTTCTCGGCCGACGGACACGCGCCCAAAGGGTCCGGCCAGCCTTACCGCTTCGTGGTGTTCGGTGATTGCGGGGCGGGTACTCGCCGAGCAGAAGGCAATCGCCTACCAGACGTACTTGGCCCAGCCTGACTTTGTCATGATCACCGGCGACATCGTCTACAGCCGGGGTCAGATCAGTGAGTATCGCGCCAAGTTCTGGCCCTTCTATAACGCCGAGCGAAGCCTCACCGCTTTTGGGTGCGCCCTGTTGCGCTCGACCCTTTTCGTGGCTGCGCCGGGCAACCACGATATCGCGACTCGCGACCTGGAGAAGTACCCCGACGGCCTTGCCTACTTCCTGTACTGGGACCAACCCAAGAACGGCCCACGCGGTACGGAGGGGAGTGTGCTCGGCCCGGCACTCAAGGGACCGGTGGCAAACCGGGAGGCGTTCCTCGCGGCGGCCGGCGGGGCCTACCCCCGAATGGCAAACTTCTCTTTCGACTACGGCAATGCCCACTGGACGATTCTCGATTCGAACCCATACGTCGACTGGACCGATCGCCAGCTCCGGGCGTGGGTCGAGCGTGATCTGGCGGCCGCGCGAGACGCCTCCTGGCGGTTCGTCGCCTTCCACCACCCCGGTTTCAACTCGGCCAAGTCGCACTTCGACGACCAGCAGATGCGCCTGTTGGCCGATGTTTTCGAAGAAGGCCACGTGAACCTCGTCTTCAGCGGACATGTCCACAACTACCAGCGTTCATTTCCCCTTCGCTACGCCACGTTGAAGGGCGGCGACGGCAAGATGGTGCGGGACGCGGACAAGGTTCCCGGGCGCTGGACGCTCGACACGGTCTTCGACGGCCGCGACAACACCCAGCCCCAGGGAGTGATTTACGTGATCAGCGGCGCCGGCGGCAACCGTCTCTATAACCCCGAGCAACAGGACGATCCCTTTTCCCAGCAGTCGTTCACCACCAAGTTCATCTCCAAAGTTCACTCATTCACCATTGCCGACGTCAACGGCTCGAGCCTTACGGTGCGGCAAATCGCGATCGATGGCGCGGAGCTGGACCGTTTCGTCGTGACGAAGTAACTCCGATGTCGACCTGCCGACGAGCTCCCGTATGAGAAACGAGATGGACTGGCCCCTTCCCATACTTGCCGACGTGTTGAAAGCGCGACGAGCGATCTCGCCTTACCTCTCACCGACGCCGGTGCTCGAACCCCCGGGGCTGGCCAGGGCCCTGGGGTGCCGTGCCGTGCTCAAGTGCGAGAACTTGAACGCGACCGGTGCATTCAAAGTGCGTGGAGGTGTCAACCTCCTGGCGGCCCTGGATGCCGAAGCGAGGGCGCGCGGCGTGGTGGCGGCCTCGACGGGAAACCACGGTCAATCGGTCGCCTACGCCGCGAGGCTCTTTGGCACCAGGGCGACCATTTTCATGCCGGAGGCGGCCAACCCGCTCAAGGTCGCGGCGACCGTCGCCTTCGGCGCCGAAGTCATCCAGACCGGCCGCGATTTCGATGTGGCCCGCCTGGCTGCCGAAGAGCATGCCTCTCGCCTCAACCTGCGCTACATCCACTCGTCGAACGAGCCTCTCCTGGTCGCCGGAGTGGGCACGGCCACACTCGAATTGCTCGAGGTGGCACCCGACCTCGACATGATATTTGTGCCCGTGGGCGGCGGCAGTGGAGTGCTCGGGGCAGGGGTGGTGGCCCGCGCGGTCAACCCGGCGATCCGGGTCATCGGTGTGCAGGCCGAAGGCGCTCCGGCCGTGTACCGCTCCTGGCGCGAGGGCCGTCGAGTCGTCACCGAAAACGTGGCCACGTTCGCCGAGGGGCTGGCGACCCGAGAACCATTCGCGATGCCCTTGGCACTGTTTCCCAGCCTGGTCGATGAGATCATGCTCGTCGACGACGATGAGATCGCCGCGGCGATCCGTCTGCTGATCGAGACGACCCACCAGGTCGCCGAGGGTGCGGGCGCCGCCAGCGTCGCAGCCGCGACTCGCGCGCCGCGACGAGCTGGCCGGCAAGCGCGTCGGCTTGATCTTGAGCGGCGGTAACATCACGACCGAGCAGTTGTGTCGAATTCTCAATCATCAGCAGCCGTGATGAATCATATCAATTTGACAGAGAGCGGCTCGTGCCGGAATAACCCGGCACTGCGCTCGTCTCATGATCCCGTGAAGTTCCGTCGATCGATGTTGGTAGGCGGTGTACGGTACGGCTTCTTGTACGGTTTCTTGGGCTTGGCGAACGGGTCGGGGGCCATCTCCACCGAGGGCCGGATACCAGTCTTCTTGTCAAGCAGCACCATCGCGGAGCTGTTGTACACATTGGCGGCGCCGGTCTTGGGGTTGAACTGGACGGCCTCGCCCGCGCCGATACGAGGCTGGCCTGACCAGGGGAGTGCTGATCCGCGAAATGCACATCGCGTCCCTGCTCTCCATAGGCAAAGAATAAATCTTTATATGTGTCGTAGGTAATCACATCGGCATCCAGCGTCTTATCGACGCTCGTGACGTGTGCTTGCTCCCAGGCCTTCAGGTAGTTCCGGGCCGGGGTCGACGGCGGTGCGGTGGCGGGGGGCGGCTCGGTGATGACGCGCAAGGTCTGGCCGGTCAGGAAGAAGCCGTCGCGGGGAAGTTTGTCGGGGTCGAGGCCGGACGATTCGGTTGGGCACCTGTGCGCGGCACACCTCGATGTCGCCGAAGAATACCGACCAGCGGGTCTCGGTCTTGCTGTTTGCCTTGCTGCTTCCGACCTGGCCCCTCATCCCCTTGACGAACTTGATCTGAGTCAGGACCAAGGGAGGGACTTCGCCGGTCTTCGACTTGGTGGCCGGTGGTGCTGGCCGGGCTGTCGTGCGGGTCCTGGTGGCGGTCACGGGTACGCCGCCGGGCCGCTCGGGCTGACTGGGGGCGCGGCCCGAGGTCGGGGTCACGGTCCGCCCGGTCGCGGTTCGGTTTGGCACGCCGTTGCCGTTGGTCAGTTCCGTCCGGGGTTCTCGGACGATTTGTTGTCCCGGTCAAACAGCCAGACAACTCCCTTACCGGGGACTTCGAAGTCGCCGGTGCGGTGGTCGTAGACCAGGTTCATCATTCGCGTAGATCTTCTGCTTCTGGAGCAGGGTCGGCGTGTCGGGATCGACCTTGCGGTTGATGGCGATCGGCATTTTTGTAGCAGTAGATCCGGGCGAGCTCGGCCTGGGATGGTGGCTCGGCCTCGCCCGGGTCGCCGGCATCCTCGTTCGCCGGCTCCAAGGCGCCGCGATCCAGCCTTCGCTTTGGACTGGCCTTTGGACATCGAGCCGAGCTGAGCGAGGGGGACTTCCTTGTCGGTAAAGGTGATCATTTGCTCTTCGCAGTAGAGCAGGCTGTCTTCCATGTTCGCGGTGACGATCCCGTAGAAGTCGGCCCGGGCGGACGGGTGGCCGTCGGCGTCGGTCGTCCGGCCGTTGAATTCCATTCGTTCCGAGAATGTGATCGTCATCGGTGCTTTTTCGCTCACCGGGATGCCTGCGCGGGTCTTGGGCTTGGGTTTCGACTTGACGATGACATCGACGGGGAGCTTGGGCCGCGGCATCGGCGGCCGCGTCGGGGGACTTATCCGTCAGGAAATCCCGGGCGGCCAGTTGCGTCATCGTGCCGGGTCCGGTCGCCGAGGCTTGGTCGGTCTCCTGGTTCAACGTGATGAATCCCGCGACGGTGATCTTGTTTTCATCGTTCTCGACTCGGGCGCGCGGGAGGGGGCCAGGCCGTCGCGTCTTTTCGCCCGGGTCTCTTTGATAGACGACGGTGCTGCGCCTTGTCCTTGCCGCGGTTGTCCAGATAGATGGCTTCGCCGGAGGCCTCTTGCCCCTTGGTCTTGCCGGCCGCGGGATCTTGGTGCAAGGCGACGTTGCCCCACATCCAAACCTCTCGCACTTCGGCATTGGATCCGGGCGCGCCGGACGTGGAGGTGGTCTTCGTGGTGCGATTGCTTTGGATCCGCCGCCGAGGCTCGATCCCGGAGCCTGGACAATCTTGGCCCAGATTCGTTCGGCCGAGCCGGTCATGGGGGGTTCGGTCGATTGCGTTTGTTCCGGATTTTGAGCCGCGACCGGGACTGAGCTCGGTCCCGACCCAGGTGCCTGGGCTTGGCCTGCTTGGGCTTGCGGCGGGTCTGTGTTCACTGGCGGGCGAGTTCGGCGTGCTTTCCGCTTTGGTCGTCGGTGCCGAAGCGACAACTGTCGGCGGGGCGTCGACAAAATCGGCATCGAGCCGCTCGCGTGCCGTCATCGTTTTGGACGGCGCGAGCAAGTGTACGTCGCGGAGCGCGACCAGCCGATCGATCTGAAAGCCGCCGCCGCCAAGATCCCCGTCGGCGCTGCGATCATCGCCGGCCTTGGTCTGGGTGCTCGCGGACGAGGGCGAGGGGGCGGTCGCGCGGCTGCTGGCCATGATGATCGGCGTCGCGGCCGGTGTGCCTGTACCCGGCAAAGCCGCCGGGTGCCGTGGGGGACGAGCCGCCGGTTCCTGACCCGATGCCGGTTTCGGCTTGAGCCAAACCCAGATGGTGCTGGCCGAGTCGAGCGAGGTCTTTTTCAGCGCGTCGATGAAACAGGGCCGGCTTCCCGAGAGAACGATGATCTTCTGTTTGACCTGGCCGTCCGGTCCAAGCTGGTTCTGCGACTTCGAGGCGGTCTTGCCAGATGGCGATGCGCTCGACCGGCTGATTGCGGTCGGGCCGGGTTTCCATCCGCCGGGGCCGCGTGCGACCACGTTGGCGGTGTCCAGACCAGTGCCGCTGTCGAACATCGTCGCGTCGATGGTCCGGATGTACGTGACCGACGTCACCTTGCCTTGATCGGGCCCCTCATCGCGAACGACATCGACCTTCCAGAGCTCGATCGGCCGGGTGAGGTCGCCGCGGAAATAGGTCATGTCGGGCTTGAATGGCATCAATCGCTGGTGGATCAACTCGTTGCACCGGAGCTTGACCCCATTGGCTGGCAGATAAAGCCAAACGGCGTGGCCGGTGGCATCGGCGCGCTGGAGGGTCAGGTTGCCGAAGCGGGCCCTTGTCCTCGTCGGTGTTGGGCTGCGGACGGAGACTCAGACTTGGACGTGGACTTGGGTTCGGTGCCGCTCTTCGTCGTTTTATCGCCCGGAACCAAGGTCAGTTTCAGGGTATCGCAGGTGAGCTGGTCGCGCAGGCTGTCGACCGGGCCGCGGAGGACGACGACGTTGCGATCGAACTGGACGAGAGTCGGCGACGGCGGCTCGGGGGGACCGATCGCGACCGGAGTTTGCGGTTTGGGCATAGTCGACCCGCATCGTGGAGTCGCAGCGCACCTCCATCGGCGTCGGCTCATTCGTCGCTGTCGGTCGTAGCCTTCTTTTGATCGGGTCGACTCGCCATCCTGAGCCTCGACCTGAACCTTCCCCTGGCGCGACCCGCTTGGTCTGGGCCGACCCCGGCAGGATGCCCGACTTGCCGACGTCACGCATCACCACATGAACCTTCTGGTGCAAATAAAGGGTTTCCGCCCCCTGGAAACCCGCCGGCGAGTGGCTTGGCACCGGCCGTTTCATCGGGCGACCGAAGCTGGATCTGCATGCCCCGGCCGTGACCCGCATATCGCGATCCTGGATGACCACGTCGGATTCGCTACGGATCTGCAGTGTGGGCTCGTCGTACTCGACGGCCGTGAGCGGGCCGATGTTCATGTCGTCGCTGGGGTCCCGGGGCGTCCCGTGGTTATCGCGGATCAGGACGTTCTCCTGAATCCAGGCATGTTTGATCTTAAGTGCCTTGCCACCGGGATTCATGTTCAGGCTCAACGGCTCGTTGAGGTCGAAGACCGCCCGATCGCTGAGGACCGTCTTGGCGCTCTTGCCGTCGGGCGATAGCCAGATGAGGGCGAAAGGGGCCATGGTCACCCGTTTGCCATCGTACTTCACGCCATCTTGCTCGACGACGCGCACGACCTCCTTGGCGTACATCCAGAACCCGCTGCTCGGAGTTGTAATAGCGGAACATCAGATCTTCGTCGGCGCTCCAGTGATGGTCTCCGAAGTGGGTCTTGGCGAGCTCGATCGCTTCCCGCATGGACTTCGAGTCGGATGCGGACGAACGAGTTGCTGATCGATGTGGCGACGTCGCCCTGAACTGCTCGACCACCACCGCGAAGGCGCGGACGTAGCCGAAGTAACACCCCACAAGGAGGATGAACGCGGTCACGGCCTTGAACATCTTTTTGAGCACGAGCGAGTTCCCGTAGCGATCAGGAACCTTGATCTGAGAATTTCACGGCAAACCGATCCCTAAATCACATACATTTTTTAACCACGGAAAACACGGAAAACACGGAAACAATACAAACAAGATTAAATTAATTCAAAGATATGAAATAATACATATAAATATTAAATTATCTTGAATTGTCAATTTTTCCGTGTTTTCCGTGTTTTCCGTGGTTAAACGTATTGTTCTTTATCCGTGTCTCGACCTGGGACAAGGCGATCAGGTCGTTCCACTTTCCCTGGGACTTCAAGATGACCTCGACGATTTCGCGGACAGCGCCTCGTCCTCCCGGCGCCCGGGTGATCAAGTGGGCCGTGCGCCTTGACCTCGGCCACGGCATCGGCGGGGCAAGCAGCCAGGCCGACAGCCCGGAGGACCGGCAGGTCCGGCAGGTCGTCGCCCACAAAACAGACTTGGTGACGGTGCGAGTCCGAGCCCTTCGATCAAAGCTTGAAACGGCGCGGCCTTCTGTTCGTGACCCTGGAGCACGTGTGCGATCTTGAGCTCGGCCGCGCGGCGCTCGACGGCCGCCGCGCGGCGGCCCGAGAGGATCGCCGCCTGTTTGCCCGCCCGGTGCCACAAGCCGAAGGCCAGGCCGTCGCGCACGTGAAAGTGTTTGGTCTCGACTCCTCGGTCGTCCACGGCGATGACGCCGTCGGTCAAAACGCCGTCGACGTCCGCGACCAGCAGCTCGATCGGCTGGCACCGCGCGGTCAGGTCGGCCGGCGTTTTTGGGTCCATGACGGATTACTCCTCGAAATCGGCGGGCAGGAGCCCGATCAGATCGGTCACATCGACCAGGCCGACCAGGTGGTCGCCGTCGTCGACGACGGGTAGCTCGCTGATTTTGTGGGCCTTCATCAGCTCGACCGCCTCGGCCAGAGTGGAGCCGAGGCAGATGGAATAGGGATCGGGCGTCATGACCGCGCCGATCGGGCGGTCCAGGTCGGCCTCCCGGCGTTTCTCGAACAGACGTGCCAGGTCGCTGTCGGTGAAGATCCCCAACAGCAGGGAGTGCTCATCCTCGATCAAGACCGCCCCGGAGCGTCGCCGAGGGCCGGCCAGTCGCACGAAGATGGAACGGACCGTTTCCTCGACGTGAGCCCGGCGGAGCTGCCGGCCGGTGCGCATCACTTCCTCGACCCGCGTCAGCTTGCGTCCCAGGCTGCCGGCCGGGTGATCGAGCGCGAAATCTTCCGCGCTGAAGTCGCGCATCCGGCTGACCAAAAGCGCCATCGCATCGCCGACGGCCATGAGCACGGTCGTGCTGGTCGAGGGGGCCAGACCCAGCGGACAAGCCTCCTCGACCGGGCCCAAGGCGATGCAGAGATCGGCCGCGATGCCCAGCGAGCTGCCGGCCCGTTCGGTGATCGCGATCAGACTGGCTCCCATCCGCCTCAATGCGGGGATCAGCCGCAGCACTTCTTCCGTCTCGCCGCTTTGCGAAAGTCGCGATCACCACGTCGTCGGCCCGGATGCGGCCCAGGTCGCCGTGGACGGCGTCGGCCGGATGGAGATGAAAGGCCCGGGTGCCGGTCGAGGCCAGGGTCGCCGCCAGTTTCTGGCCGACGAGCCCCGCCTTGCCCATGCCCGTGACGATCACGCTCCCCGTCGAGCGATAGATCAAATCGGCCGCCCTGCGCGATCGACGTCCCCAGCCGCTCGCGGACGCTTTCCAGCGCCTCGGCCTCGATCCGCAAGACCTCGCGCGCAAAAGCGACACCCTCGGCCTCGGTCTCGGCCTCCGAGGCCAGCGCCGCATCCGTGATCATGGCCATCGTGGGCCTCCCTGCCCTGCTCGACACCACTGCGACCGCCGGCTATGCCGACTGGCGACCGCACCATAGCCCATCCCCGAAGACTCGTCAACGCAAGCCGCCTCAATTCGCGCACACTTCTCTCTTTTCTGCCAACTCTACTTTTTTATCGACTCATTGGTTTTAGAAGTTTGGGGGAATTGGAGAAAATGAGCGACCGCAATCGACTCAGCCGGTCTGGTCGACAAAATCGAAACGAGCGCAACTTGGGTGCAAGCACGTCGGTTCATCTCACATCCCTCCCGCCCCATCCCCAAAGTTGGCTCTGCTTGGAAAATTGCGTAAACCGAAAACCAGATTTGACCCCCTGGACCGTGCAATGCCGGTGCCCGTCCCAAGGGTCCACGGACTGGGTTGTAAAATCGCTCCGCTATCCCTAGAAAGGGATGATTTCCTTCTAAATATACATCAGTTTTTCTTGAACGTGGGGATAATTGTGATAATAGTCACATTGTCTGCGTCCTCACAAGCGCTTTTGCCGCGAAATATCTCCGACGTCTCGATCAAGCTCATCGAATGGCGTGGATCGCCTGTAAGTCCTCGACAAAGGGGTCGCGGGTCGGAGGGTTGAGACAATACAGGGAGACCGACCATGAGTGAATCTCAGGGGGGTTCGGGGGGAAAGTGCGCGCCGGAACACTCGCGAAACGCGGATGGTGGCGCGTGCCTTGCGGGAGCGATGGCACATCCCCAAGGCCATGCGCGAGACCTTGATCGACCGGCTAGGCCGAATCCTCGAAGCGGACGAGTCCGGGCCTCGGGAGATCATATCGGCAGCCAGGGCGATTCTATCGGCCAGCAAGATCAACCTCGACAACATCTCGGTGTCCATCAAAGCGATAGAGGAACTCGAACTCGAGGCTCGAGTTACCGAGCTTGAGCGGATGGACAAGGAGAAACAGAGTGGTTGGCCGGCATATGGCGCTAACGTTTGGATTGCGCACACCGCAAGACGCAGTGTCCGGTACAAGTACGAAGCGCCAGCGAGTGGGTCTCGGATTCTCACCAGAACTCACTCGCTGGCACTTCGTGCTGGTAAGGGCGCGTGCGCGACCCATCTGTGAATCGCTCTAATCCCACGACGGAGCATCCGCCGGGACTGCGAAAGGCGAACTGCTCGTGGCTGGATCGGAAGACAGATGGGAGTCGTTCTCAGGGGTCCTTTTTCGGGCGCTGGTTAACGACTCCCGTCTGCTTTTCCGCAACCGGGCTCCGGCGTCCAGGTGATGGAGCATCATCGCCCACACAGGCAAGATGCGCATGGGCAAAAAACTTCGTTGTTTCAGCCTTCAGCAAACGGACTCCGCGAGCTCGAGCTGTCGGAGCTTCGCAACTGCCTCGCGGCCGCCGGGGCATTCGGCGAGGACCGCGCCGATAAGCGGACCGCTTCTTGTTTGTCTCGCCGCTGTGGCGATGGACAACGGCGCGGCGGAACAGGAGCTCGGCATCGTCGGGGTCAAGCGCCAAGCCCTGGGCACAGGTCCGCAAGGCCGCCGCGTGTCTCCCAGCATCTGATGGCATCGGGCGATCAGGGCGAAGAGTTTGCGGGTGTTCGAATCACTGGTCGCCGACCCCGCCAGGCTCTTTCGCAATAGCGGAATCGCCGGCCGCCAATCCTGCCGCTCGATGGCGATCGAGCCCAGGTTGAACAGGACGAATGAATCATCAGGACGTTCAGCCAGCTCGGCACGCAAAATGGCCTCGTCACGGACTAGCTTGCGTGGCGCAGGGCCCGGTCGGTGTAGCCGGTATGCCGCACGGTCACGTCGCTCCATCGGACCGAGATATTCGCCCGCCGTAACGGCGGCGGAGGGGACGCGGCGATACCCGGATCGGCCGGTAGCACGAGGTGAGCAGGCCACTGGTTAACCGCGGCCGCATAACCGCGATTGGTCGGGTTGGTCACGACGGTAACCGGGATCGGCGAGACATCCTGAGACCCGGCCAAATAGCTGGCCGTGCCGTCGGTCGAGCCGTCATCGACCACGATCAGCTCCCACGGGGGCCTGGTATACCGCACCAGGGCGGTGACGCACTGCCGCGTGAACTCAAGCTGGTTGAAGCAGGGAACGATCACCGAAGCCAGGCCCACGGGGATCCCGCTCACACTCAAGACTCCACTCGCGACAATACATTTTTAACCACGAATACCACGAATTGAACGAATAAATATTGACAATATAATTATTATATTCATATTAATTCAGTATTCTTATTGAAATTTCTCAATACAATAAATCTTAATTATCTCAATAACAATCGATTTAATTGGTGTATTCGTGTAATTGGTGTTATTCGTGGTTAAAAGTGAGGAAGACCCGGGCCGGTTTTCCGCGCGCGCCGTCTTCATCCCGTATATCTACGTGAGTTCAACCGTTTTCGCTTCGTAGTCGATGTCCAAACGGTGGCGATCCAGTAGCATCGTTCCTAGCAGTGGATACTCGCCATCGCTGGCAACGACTTGCGTCTCGTAGGAACTGCTGAACCAATCGAAGAAACACCCAAACGTCTCTAGCTCGACATATTGCCCGTCTGCCAAAACCGCCTCAGCCGACGACTGCTGCACGAATCCTAGCTCGGCGATCTGTTTTCGCGGTATGGCCAATCCGCCATTGAATGCCGTGTCGATCCACGCGACAAGATCCCTACGAGTCCCGTCGCGCGACGCGGACACCGGAACGCGAAGCAAGGCACGCAACTGGTCGTCTACGATTCCCTTCACCGTTGCAGCCCTCCCATGGAGAAGGCGGCACGCTGTCCGATCCTTAGCGTGTATGACAGGCGAGATGGGTATTTGGTCCTGGCAGACATGACGGCCTCATCGAAGGTATCCCCCAGGAAATAGTCGCCGGATTCTGGCTCGATGGCGACAAACCGACCCATGTGCTGGGACTCCAGATCGGCCCGCAGTCGATTGGCGTAGAGCCGCTTGGCACGATCAATGACCGCTCTTGTCTCGTCTGATACCATATTTGCTCTCCTTTTCTTGCAAAGCAACCATTCCCATTATATCCTCAGCAAACGGGTGAAAGAGAAGCGGGCGATACCAACAATGTTGTGACCTTCCTTGCTGCGCTCATTCCGCTCCGCCTGCCAAAACTCTGTCGATCGACTTGGTCTGTCGCCGCGCAACGGCTCGCCGTAGTTATTTCCGTTTTTCCGCTGGCCTGATCGCCTCCAACTCCGTCCGCCACTTGGCCACTTCGTCCTTCGTGCCGGACGCCTCGTAGAGTTGCACCAGGCGCTCCACTGCCTCGGCCAGGCGAATCTTGCCCTGTTCCGGGATCGTCTTCTCGCGTTGTTTCATTCCCTCGTAGCCGGCCAGGAGCAGCGGCTCGGCGTCGGCGTAGGAAAACCCGGTGTCAGTTCATTTTTCTTGACGGCCTGCCCACCATTCGTTATCCTCTGGGAAAACCCGGTGTCAGTTCATTTTTCTTGACGGCCTGCCCACCATTCGTTATCCTCTGAGCCATGGGACGCCCACCTCGGGAAAACCCGGTGTCAGTTCATTTTTCTTGACGGCCTGCCCACCATTCGTTATCCTCTGGGAAAACCCGGTGTCAGTTCATTTTTCTTGACGGCCTGCCCACCATTCGTTATCCTCTGAGCCATGGGACGCCCACCTCGCACCATCGATGACGGTCTCGTCTATCATGCCCTCAATCGCAGCAACAACCGCGCCGACGTCTTTGGCGACGACGCCGACCTGGTCGCCTTCCTCGAGGCCCTCGCCAAAACCAAGGAACGCTATCCGTTTCGCCTCCTCGGCTATTGTCTCATGACCAATCACTTTCATGGCATGGTTCAAAAACGCCCGTTTTGTTTACTCCCGCCACGGCGGTCACCGCCTTCGGACCTGGGCCGGATGGTTTTCAGCCTCACGCGGGCAGGTTGGCGGCCACGATAGCAGCGACTTGGGCCGCGCTGAGCACCTCGTTTGCTAGCAGCTCGCTAGCCACGGCGTCGATGGCCGTACCGTGGCGTACGACAAACTCCTCGGCGCCTGTTGGGCAAGCTCGATCAAGGCGCCTATCCGGTCGGCCTTCTCAACCTGCTCCTCGGCACGGAGCACGATCCGCCCCCCGTCGCTGACCGGCGTGCAAACCGCACCGATCGCGTACCTGCGAACCATATAGCCGTCAGAGTGTGGGTGAATGTGCTCGAACGGCGCATCCCGGCTGAAACGCTTCTCGGCCGTCCAGCCGGCGATGAGAGTCACCAGCAACTTGACGACGCTATCTCCAAAGGTCTTGCCTTTCGCGGCGTCTATCCCGTACCGTAAAAACAGCCCCGAAAAAGGAGTATCCCATGAGAGGATTGCTGGCCGCGATCCCGTTTGTATTCCCCGTCTTCGTCGCCGCCCAAGACTCCGTCGGCTCCGTCAAAGACGCCCCGCCCCGGATCACGGCCGAAATGAAGGCCAAGACGGAAACCATCGCCCGGGCACTCGAGGGTCTCACGCCCGAAGGCTTCACGAAAAAGAGCCTTGTTGAACGCTACACCGAAGCCAACTTGTACGAGAAGATCAACGGCCGGTCCGAACTGTTTCAGTCCTACGACGTGACGGGCATGACCTTCGTCACCTTCTCCAAAGCGGACGACCCAGCCAAATTCATCGACGTCTTCCTCTACGACATGACCACCCCCCTCGGCGCCTTCGGCGTCTATTCGGTCGAGCGCCACGTCTGGCAGCAAGGCCATCGCAACCGGCGACGGCGGCCACCGCACCGGGGCGGATTTATTCTTCCGGAAGGGCCAATACTATGCGTCGATCCTGACATCGGGACCCGACGAGGAGGTCCAGAAAGCGGTATCGGCCTTGGCCGATACACTGGCGAATCGCCTGAAAGGCGAAGCGGCGGAGCTATGGGGTCTCGCCATGCTCCCGGCGAAGAATCGGATCGACGATACGGTCCAATACTTCATGGTCGATGCCCTGGGGCTCGACTTCCTGACCAACGCGTTCATGGCCCAATACCGCGACGGCGAGGCCGAGTTCACCGGCTTCGTCGCGCTGCAAATCAGCTGATAACGCCGCAGAAGTCCTGGCCAAGTACAAGGCCCACTTCGAAGAATTCGGCGACATGGCCGAACCGGCCAAAATCGAAGGGGCGTCGGTCATGTTCGCCGAGGTGGGCGGCGGCGACTTCGACGGCGCCTGCCAAGTCGGCGACGTCATCGCCGGCGTCACGGCGGTCAAGGGCCGCGACGCGGCCGTCAAGGCCATGACCTTCCTGCTCAAAGGACTGAGGATCCCGAAATGACCTGGCGCGGCGTCTGCTGATAGGCCAAGAGGTTGGCCATTCCCTGCGGATCGGGGTCAACCTCCAGCTCTGCCAGCATCATCGACAGACCGTTCGCCCGTATCGAGGGCATGTCGGCCCGGCGAATGGTGCGCGACAGCGCCGCCGCCGAAGGATACCCTCAGGCGGCGCGGCGGACAAAAAACGGTCGGCGTCGATCAAGCCCTGGCGAAGAGCTCCGCCGAGCGCTGAACGGCTGTGAGGTTCTCTTTGAAATGGGCGAAGTTCTGCATGTCTGAATTGACCACGTCGACGCCGTGGGCGAGGACAAACGCGTAGGACCGTTGCCAGGGCGAAAGCCCCGATTGCATAAGCTTGTCGCTGTAGTGCCCGTCGAAGGCGTTCGCCAACTCCTTACCGCCGCGGGACGATAAGTAGCGGGCCGCCTTCATACCGACGAGACCGATGCCGGCGTCCCGGCGGCGCTGCAGTGTGGGCTGAAGCTCGACCATCGTCGGCGTGCCGGGAAGGAGACTTTTTGAATCCCAGTCGTACCACCCGGCGGGGGTGATGGCGATCATGGCGAGGTCGTACCAGCCCGTTCCAATCATGGCCTCGAGCACTTGCTGCGCCCGCTTGTGGGTACTCACGCCCCAATGGCCCACCTTCCCGGCCTGTTTCGCCTTGAGGAAGGCCTCATGCAGTTGCTCGCAACGGACGACCTCCGGTTCGCCGACGCCCATGAGGTAGTAGGCGTCCACATAGTCGGTACCCAGATCGGTGAGGCTCGCATTGAGCAGCCCCGTCCAGTAATCGGCCAGAAACTTGCCTTGCTCGACGGTCAACGGCTTGCCCGGTTCGTAGCCGTCAATGGGACGCAACGGCGCTTTGGACGTGACCCAGATCTTGCCGCGGTGCGCCGCGAGGAAGGGGGCGAAGGCGCGCTCGCTACCCTTGTAATAGGCGTTGGAGCCGAGATCGTAGAAGTTCACGCCCGCGTCGAACGCCGCGGTGAGCAACCGAACGGCCTTCCCGCCCATCAACGCCGCCCCGCCGCCGAAAACGAGGTGGCTGCACATGAAATTCGTCCGGCCGAGCTTGCGGTAGGGCATGCCGCTCCGCTCGTTGCGGTGGATCAGGCCGTCGGCCGGCGCGTCCTGGGCCCGCGCCGACGGCGCGACGGCCGCCGTGGCAGTGGCGGCGGCGGTGGTCTTGATGAATGCCCGGCGGTTCATCTCGTACGGCGCGGTCATGGCGCTACTCCTGCAGTTGGACGATCCCGGCATTGTTACATCCTACCACTCTAGGCTGGACGGGCGCATCACGTCAACCTTCGCCGCCTTTCGCCGCGTCTGGCAGGGCCGGTTCGGTTCAAGAGCCCGGTGATTCAGGATGACGCACACCTGCCGGTGGTTCTGCGATACATCGAGGCCAACCCCCTTCGCGCCAAGATGGTCACCGACCCCGCCGAGTATCGATGGTCGAGCTTCCTCTGCCATGGTTCGGGACAAGACGACCCGTTACTGAGCCCCTTCCCTGAGTGGGAGGAACTGGGAAAGACCGATGCGGAACGTCGGAGGCGATGGCGAGCCAAGGTGTGCGCCGCGCAAAGTGAAGCCGAATTGATGACCGTACGCGGCTCGCTCCGGAGCGGCCGACCATTCGGGGCTCCCGAGTGGACCGAACAGATGGCCGAGCGATTGAAGATCGAGCTAAACCCCCTTCCCCGGGGACGGCCTCACAAGGAACAATGAACTGACACCGGGTTTCTCCGTGAACTGACACCGGGTTTCTCCAAGCGGGGACGGCCTCCCAACGAAAAGTGAACTGACACCGGGTTTCCCGGGTTTCCCACGCTGACACCGGGTTTCCCACGAGCGGGGACGGCCTCCCAACGAAAAGTGAACTGACACCGGGTTTCCCACGTGAGCGACTTTGTGGCCCGCGTCCTCGGCTTTGTCTTTGTAGGTTTCAGCCATCCTGCTTCTCCTCGGAACAAACAGCGGGTTTCTCCCACTCCGATGGAGGGGAACTCGTTGAGGAATGGTAGAGCAAAACGCGGGCCAAAGTGAGCGGACCTGGGGCCAAACGAATTTTTTTTGTTTTTCGAGACGGACCTGGCGTCAAACGTCGTTTTTGTTTTTCGTTTCAGATCAATTTCTTGAGGAGGACTTCCTCAAAAAAGTGCTTGGCGACGTCTAGTGGCTGAACGTCGAGGTCGTAGACCATCTGCAATGTCACGGGATGGCGTCTGCGACATACGATCCGTTTTCCGACAACGAGTATTTCTCGCAAAGAGATCGGTGTATTCTCCAGATCATCGAGTCTCGTCGCCAGATTCTCATCCGGGTGTTGCTGGCTAATGAGGATGTTCACCCAAGGGCCCTCTTCGCCAATCGTTTCATCCGCCTCGAACCAGAAGTGCTTTCCGAAAAAGAAATAATACCAGACGATCGCCTCCTTCTTTTGGAAGAGAGCTCGAAAGAACCAAGTCTTTCTCGCCCCGCCACCCGCAAGGAGTGTTTCCCAGGTCGCCTGATCGATGATCTCATAGCTTTGGATCTGTACATCGACAGCCCCGGTTGCCCCACGGGTGACCAGCGAAGCGCACCGCTCGAACACGTCGCGCAGTTTCTCGACGGCGTGCCGCCACCTCTCGTATGCGAGCTTTCTCTGCTCGATTTCCCGCGCCGTCACTTCCCCGACCAATACCGAGGCCCACCCTTGCAGTTGGTCGGCCGCGTCCTGAGCGTTGAGATACGTCTGAAACGTACTCATGACTCGCTGGCAAATGAGTTGAGCGAGGGGATTGAAGTTCCCTTCGTCTGCCTGGGCCAAGTTTTCCAGATACGCTTGTCTGTCTTGCGGTCGTATCATCGCCACCGTAAGCCGTGACCTCAGCAGCAAGAGATCTTGCCAGAGACGCGCCATCCTGCCGTTACCATCCGTAAATGGATGAACTCGCGCGATCGCCCAGTGGACCCAAGTTGCCAGTACCAGACCGTTGACCTCGGCATTGTCCCTGAGAAGGAAAAAGATCTGCTCGGTTAAATCCCACACCTTTTGTCCGTCTGGGGGCTGTCGCTTCGCGCCGGCGATCATCACGTCGCGATTGCGGATGACGCCCGCGATGCGATCGTTGACACCTTTCATCAAGATTTCGTGAATGGTCCGGAATCTGTCCATGTCATGCCAGGCATCCTCGATTCCCAAGAATTGCTCGATTTGTGTAGCCGCATTACCGAGATTGAGCGCTTCCGTCGCTTCGCGCTTTCGGCGGATGTCGAGGTAGGTTTTCGTCTGGAGAATCAGACGCGTCTCGCGGATCGTGAGGGTGTTGCCTTCAATCGCGTTACTGCTAAAAACTCGCTCAGCGAACAACTCGTCACGCACCTGCCGAAGTACAGGGGGACTCAGCGGTCGGATCTCGTTGACCTGACGGGCAAGATCAGCCAAATCCGTGAGCATTGTCTTCGTGACTTCATCCAGGTGAATTTCCGCAGGTCTGGGGAGTTCCATGGTTGTGTCTCGAAAAAGTTCGATCCACTCAAAAGCATTGTCTACTTTGCAGGGGTTTACACGCGGGTTGCCGACGGTCCATACTAAATTGCCTTGCGTGATTCTGGGAGGGTTGAGACATTTGTAGTAGGGTGCTCTGTGAGCACCGGGCTCGGCCTTCTGCGTAGGAAAAAAACGGTGCTCAAAGAGCACCCTACGACGGCGGTTTCCCGAAATCCTGCAAGTCGATTTTGCTCTGTGAGCACCGGGCTCGGCCTTCTGCGTAGGAAAAAAACGGTGCTCAAAGAGCACCCTACGATGGCGGTTTCCCGAAATCCTGCAAGTCGATTTAGCCCGAAACGCCAGTGAGGATTCTGGCTGTGCCCCCTCGCTGGCGCTTCGGGCTAATATGATCGCCGTTGCTGTCGGGGCGTGTGCAACCCATAAGCAATCCGTTGTGGTGTGGCCAGATGTGGTACGGTCTATACAAACACATCTCATCCTACTGGAGCCCGGCTTCGCTGTCAGCGCTGGAGGCACCGCGGCTTCAGACCGTGGCCAAGCGTGAGTATATGAAGGAAACTTGGGGTCAACCTTCGTTCCGCAGCCCATAATGTCGTTGGACTTGCCTTCCTTGTCCTGGCGCTACACGGAGACCTCGGCATGGCTCACGAAGCAAAAGAGCTGAAATTCCTCGCCACGCCGGAGAAGGGGCAGGTCTCCGCCCTGTTGATCCGCCCTGGCGATGCGAGCCACCTACTTGTCGTCGGCCACGGGGCCAGTACGAACATGCGACACGCCACTCTCCAGACCATCGCGGAGCGGATGGCCGACGCGGGCATCGCGACCTTCCGCTACAACTTCCCTTACATGGAGCACGGCAAGGGACGCGACTCCCAGGAGGTCTGCACAGCGACCGTCCGCTCAGCGGTCGCGGCGGCGCAGAAGTCTGCCCTCGACCTCCCGCTCCTGGCCGGCGGCCACTCCTTCGGCGGGCGCATGACTTCCACGGCCGCCTCGCAATCCGCCTCTCGATGGCGTTGTCGGCCTGGTCTTCTTCGCCTTCCCCCTCCATCAGCCCGGCAAGCCGGATACGAAGCGTGCGGACCACCTCAGCGGGGTAACTGTCCCCATGCTCTTCCTCAGCGGCACGCGCGACGAGCTGGCGGACCTGGATCTTCTCCAACCCGTCTGCAAGAAGCTCGGCAAACGCGCGACGCTTCACCCCCTGGACACCGCTGACCACGGCTTCCGCACCCTCAAACGCTCCCGCGCGAGCGCGGAGGATGTTTTCGTCGAGATGGCTCGCATCGTCCGGGACTGGGCGTCCCAATTGAAGTGAACGTGCTCATCAGCCGTTACTCGGCCTTCGCGACCTTCCTACGCGGCCCAGTGCCCTCGTTGAGCCAAACGTCCAGCCTGGGCGTATCGCGGTGTGTACGGCTTGACGACGATATCCAGGTCGCCGTCGCCGTCGAGGTCGCTCACGCGAGATTCGTGGTTGTCGACCCCAGTGGCGAGCAGCGTCTTGGTGAATCGTCCTCGACCATCGCCATAGAATATCCACATGTGAGCGCTTGGATTGTCCGGGGTCTTGGCTCCTTCGGTCCACTGGGCCATCTCCGCGCAGAAGATATCGAGATGTCCATCCTGGTCGATGTCCGCCAGTTCGAGGCTATGCCCGTGCACCACGTCTTCGCCTAACAGGTCGTGACTGATCCAGTCGTCGCCGCGCCGCTCGAACCATTTGAGACGTCCGATGCCATCCCCGGCGACAAAGACGACCTCGGGTGCGCCTCCCTCGACGAACTGGCCGGCCGCCGCCCGGGTGGTTAAGCGAATTCTTATCAATGAGCATGGGCTCGAAATTCACCCCGCCTTGATGCTTGAACCAGTAGCCGCCTCCGATCAGGTCGATCTTTCCATCGCCGTCGATGTCGGCCTTGGCCAGCCCCTCGGCCGGTCCGACCTGGGCGATCGGCACGGTCGGCCAGGGCACGATCTCCTTGGGATCGCGCGGAATCCTCGCCAGTACAGAGCACTTCCGATTGCTGCACCCAGAAAGCGAGCTGAAGGCTGCCGTCACCGGCGAAGTCGCCGAAGATCTGGTCGTGGTGCATCGTCCCGCCCGAGCTCTTGATTTCCCGTCTGACCCACGGCTCGGTTCGTCCGCGTAAACGAGGATAGCGGGTTTTCCCACCAGTACAATTTCGAGCCGGTGTAATCTTCCCCGAATACGAGGTCCGAGTCACCATCGCCATCGATGTCGGCGGCGGCGCCGCCGGCCTCGATGTTGAGCCCGCGATCGATCGGGTAGATCGTCCAGCCGGCCTTTCCACGCCGATACCAGACCATGCTGGCCCCGACATCACGGCTCGTGATCACGATGTCGTTGAGGCCGTCCTTATCGATGTCGAGCACCAGGCATCCCGTCTGCTGCTTCGACGTACCCGGGACGGGCAAATCACCCGTCTTGCTGGACAGATGCGTCCATTTGGGATGTTCCCGCCCGTCCGCCTGGGCCGCGAGCAAGATCAAGCCGACCAGGAGAGCGAACGAGACCTTCATCGCAATCCTCCCGACATGATCGAGACGATCGCCCTATCATCTGTCACACCCGCTCACAGCGCTTGACCGCTACCGAATCTATCCGGCGATCAGTCGTGCCATTTCAATTGTCGCGAGTTCCGGTCGCGTGGGACCAGTAATCTCCGCGGCATCTGCTTGGCGGTACGATCATGAGCCCGGCCGCTGCCTGAACTTGCGACGATAAGCAGCTGGGAGACTGACCGGTCTGCCGTCGGAAGCTCGTGCTCAGATACTCCACGTAGGCGAAGCCGGCGCGGTCGGCGATATCGGCCAGCGACAGGTCGGTTTCGATGAGCAACTGCTTGACGCGCTGGCATGGGTATGGCGGTGATCGCGTCGAGGATCGTCTGTCCAAGCTCTTTGCGGAACAATCGCTGGAGCATGCTCCGAGAGACGGTCAGGTGCTCGAGTACGTCGTCGACGCCGATCCCCTCGCAGGCGTGCTCGCGGATGAATCGCATGGCGTTCGCAAGGCACGGATTGGCGATCGCCGTCACGTCCGATGACTGCCTGGTCGCGACACTCAAGGGGGGGATCGATCGCAACAGTTCGGTGACGCGCGGCCCTTCATCATGTGGTCCAGCAAGCCCGCCGCTTCATAGCCGATCCGAAACGCGTCGGGGATCACGCTGGAAAGCGGAGGATATGCCAGCAGGCATACGAGCTCCTCGTTATCGACGCCGACGACCGCGACTTCCTCGGGCACGGCCACTCCGGCCACGTCGGCAAGCGTCGAGCATCTGCATCCCGCGGATATCGTTGCCGGCCATGATCCCCAACGGTTTGGGCAACTGCTTCACCCACTGCGCGACCGCCTTCGATCTCTTCTTCCCACGAGGCTTGCTGGTGGCTCCAGGAGACGCGGCGGGCGGGCAGGCCCTCGTGAATCTGGTGGCCCGCCTGCGAGAACATGCTTGGTGAACGACTCCTGACGGCGCACCGACCATTCGAACACGGGAAAGCCGAAATAGGCGAAATGACGAAAGCCGCGATCCATCAAATGCTCCGCGGCCAATCGGGCGATCGCCGCGTGGTCGCTGTGGATCTGCGGCAGGCCGAGTCCTCGCACCTGATCGTTCAGGTCCACGGTCGGCACGCCGGTCTCGAGCAGCTTGCGAGCGCTTCTGGGGGTCGATGCGCGAGCGATGATCCCGTCGCCCTCCCAGCGCTCCAGCCACGGCGGCGCCGGGTCTTGCAAGCGAGCGCTGCTCGATGTAGACGGTCCACGGCCCATGTTCGCGCACATATTGCGAGATGCCGCTCAGAATGGCCCGGCCGTAGGCCGTCGAGGTTTCGACGATCAGGGCGACATGGGGCAGGGCGGACCGGCGTCGTTTCGAAATTCGGCCATGCGAATGAATCCGCATATCTGGAGTCAGCTCGGCCGAATTGTCACATCCGGCATCTCCGCGTCTGACCGGATTGTGCAATCGGACGCCGGCTCGACGTCATCGTCGTTGCGGACATCTTCGACGGCCGCCGGCCACTCGGCTACGGCATTATGATGCTCGGCGACCGTGAGTCCACTACCCGATGGCCGAGCTGACCGAAAGTTATAAGAAAAAAAACCCAAAATCACATGGACCGCCACTTATCAGCTCGTATGCTCAACCTTCGGGTCGAGGTGAGCGACCAGCGGATTACGAACGCCTTCGCCAAATCCGGCTCGCGAGCGAGGCAGCCGTGTCAAGGTAAGTCATCGAGAAGTCGTCAGTCCGCTGAGTGCGAGTCTGACATGCGGCCGCGGTTGCCGGGTCGGCTGCCGCTCCAATACGGCATCGGCCGGATCAATTGTCTTCGATCTTCAGGTCAGGATTCCGGTGATGAGCCGGGCATCGTGGTGTTTCGTTGCTGCGCATCTTGGCCGCGAAGCGTCTCATCGGATGATCGGTCTTTTCCAGTCGCAATTCTCGCCAAGTCTCTGATGCACAGGAGATTCCCATGCAAAAGCGTCCTCGTCGAGGCTTCACGCTCATCGAGCTGCTGGTGGTGATCGCGATCATCGCCGTACTCATTGCTCTCTTGTTGCCCGCCGTGCAATCCGCACGCGAGGCGGCTCGCCGCGCCCAATGCACGAATAACCTCAAGCAGATCGGCCTCGCCCTGCACAACTACCACACGTCGATGGACCGTTTCCCAATGGGCGTCTCGAAGAACCCCCTCTGGGGGCCCGGCGACACCGATAGTCAGTGGGGCTACGGCCGCTGGACCGGCTGGAGCGCCAGGCGCTGCTGCTTGGGCTACCTCGACCAGACCCCGATGTACAACGCGGCCAACTTCAGTTGGGTCCCCGGCGCCGGCGGGAATTTGGGCGGGTCTCCCTTCAACAGCACGATCTACAACTCCGTCATTAATGGCTTCCTTTGCCCGTCCGATCCCAACGCCGGGCGACCACGCAACAACAGCTACCACGCAAGCATCGGGTCGACCACCTTCGAGAGCCCCGTGACCACGCCGGGGATGTTCGCAGTCTGGAATGCCTTCGGCCTGCGCGACTGCACCGACGGCTCGTCCAACACCATCGCCTTCGCCGAGGCGCTGACCGGGCGGGATAACGGCACCTCGACCAACACGTCCGCAGGGCGACGCCTACCGCGGTGACGTCGTCGAGAACGCCAACAACCCCGGCGGCGGCGGCCAGGGGTCGGACGACCCCTCTGGCTGCTACGGGGCGAGTGCCCAATACCTGTACGCATCGGCGAACTCGGCCGCGGTGCTCTCGGCGGCTCCAGGCATGCGCCATGGCCTGGAGCAATCCGGCCACCGCGTCGTATTCGTCGATGCGCGGGTTTAGCTGGTGCGACGGCAACGGCGGCTGGACTTACACCAACATCATCCAAACGCCCAACTGTGACACGATCTTCCGTGGCGGGGGCTGCCGGTGGAACTGCGCCGGCTGCGGCATCGACAGCTCGTTCAGCTATGCCGTGTCGAGTAACCACCCGGGCGGCGCGAATATCCTGCTGACCGACGGCAGCGTCCGGTTCGTCAAGGACAGCGTCGTCGCGGTTAACCTGGTGGGCCCTCGGAACCCGCAACGGCGGCGAGGTCATCAGCTCCGATAGCTATTGACAGTAAGGCACGGTTGAGGGCGCGGCCGGTGGGCCGCGCCTCCCAGGCCGCAGGAGGCTCGATGAGATGATGCGAATCGAATTAGACCAGAATGCTCGCAAGAGCGGCTCTCCGTCTCGGCATGCTCGCCGGATTCCTCGCGGTCGCCGGGTGCTCGGAACCGGCGTCCGGCGACAAGAGGGACGACCCCGCATTAAAGGCGTCCATGCAAAAGTCAATGGAGATCTACAAGTCGAAGACCCAGGCGAAGAAGGGAAATCCGGTGGCGGCGAAGACGCAGGCCTTGAGCCCGTTGTCGCCACCCAGACGCCCTGGGCGAGAACGGCCCGACGTTCCGCTGGGCGGGGATAGCGAGACCGAGGAGGTCGGCCGATGGGTCTCCGTGTCGCTCTCGGTTGCAGCCTGACCAGGTCGGCGATCATCGCCACAGTCTTGGCCGTCCTGGGTGGGGCCTGCGGATGCCGTTCGGCCCGAGCGCGATCCGGATCGGCTCTGGCGTTCGGCCTGCGACGAGTTCCGCGCCGGGCGGCTTGACCGTGCCGAGGCGATGATGAAGCGGCTCGTCGACTTGCGCCCACCCACTGAAGATGACTGGTTGATCATGGCCAGGCTCGCAATGGCCACGGGACGCACGAATGAGGCCCTTCTCGACCTCGCCCGGGTGACCGACGAACACCCGATCGCATCGCAGGCCCGCCTCTGGGAAGGACAGCTCGAGCTGCACCGCCAGCGGGCTCGAGCGGCCGAAGCGTCTTTGCGGCGAGCCATCGCAATCGACCCCGGCTTGGTCGCGGCACGCCGCGAGCTCGTCTATCTCTACGGCATGCAACGAAGATGCGAAGACCTGTCCGCGCAGTTCGCCGCTCTCGCCGAGCTTGCTCCCATGACCTTCGAGCAGGTGACGCTCTGGTGTTTGATCGGGCGCGCTCCCTGGGACCCTCACGAGGTCCAGCCGATTCTCGCGGCATTTGTCCAAGCCGACCCAACAGACCGGGCGTCGCGTCTTGCCCTTGCGGAAGCGTATGGGAGTCTCGGACAGTACGCAGACGTCGAAAGCGTGTTGAAGCCCTTGCCCGCGGCAGACCCCGGCGCCCGGGCAATCCTGGTCCGGGTGGCCCACGAGCGCGGGGACGCCGCAGCCATTGAGTTGCTGCTCGCGCTCGGCCCCGACGAGCACCCGAGCTTGGAGCTGTTCCGAGGTCGCATCGCTCTCCTCCACCGCGACCTCCCGACGGCCATTCATCACTTCCGCAAGGCGGCAGCCGCGAGCCCTCATGATCGGGACATGCTGTTCATGCTCGGCGATGCCCTCGTCAAGGCCGGCCAACCCGTCGAAGGGCAATGTTATGCGGCAGGCCGCCCGTGATCACGATGCGCTTTTCAAACTCATCGACCAGGCGTCAACTCAGGCCGGACGGCAGGACTTGAACCTACTGAAGGCCCTCGGGGCCGCCCACCAGCGCTTTGAACTCATCCCGCAAGCCAAGGCCTGGTACCGGCTCGCCCTCACTCGCGATCCTATTGACTCGGACGTTCAACAGGCTCTTTACCGCCTTGGTTCCGCGACAGCGCGGCCGGAACGGCGAACTCCCGATCAACCAGTGAACGCGTGCCTGGGAAAAGTAGGAGGGTTTCCTGGTCCATCGGGTTAGCGAATGTGACGCGAAGTCCGATATACTCGACCTACCCCAACGATTGCCTTCCAACCGAGCGAGTTCCCGCATGAATGCATTATCGATCACAGCCCTTTTGTGCCTGCTCGGCACCTTGCCATCAGGCGACCAGCCGGCGCCGCGCGTGCTCGTCTTTTCCAAGACCGCGGGCTTCCGGCACGATGCGATTCCGGCGGGCGTCACGGCCGTCCGGGAGCTGGGCGCCGAGGGCGGCTTCGCCGTCGACGCCACCGAGGACGCCGCCGCCTTCACCCCGAGCAACCTGGCCCGCTACCGGGCCGTCGTCTTCCTCAACACGTCGGGAGAGGTATTCGACGACCGGCAGAAGGAGGCGTTTCAGGGCTTCATCCGCGACGGCGGCGGGCTGGCCGCGGTGCACCAAGGGATCACGACGCTGGACAAGTGGCCGTGGTACGTCGCCCTGGTCGGCGGCGTGAAGTTCGCCGGGCACCCCGAGGTTCAGCAAGCGACATGCCGGTGCGAAACCATCGACCACCCCGCCACCAAGGATCTGCCCGACTCCTGGAACTGGACCGACGAATGGTACAACTTCGCAGCCGAATCCCCGCCCGCGGACCCACGTCCTGATGACGGTCGACGAAGACTTCATACCAGGGCGGGACGATGGGCAAGGACCATCCCGTCTCATGGTATCACGACGGCCGAGGGAGGGCGCGTCTGGTGCACGGCCCTGGGCCACACCAAGGAAGGCTACAGCCTGCCGCTCCTGCGCAAGCACCTGCTCGGGCGGCATCCGCTATGCCGCCGGACTCGCGCCGGCGAAGGGCCGCCACCCAAGGCCGACGACCGCCGGCTGGACCCGCAAGCGCGGGCTTTCCTCGAAGAAAATGAAGGACTCGGGCGCCGCGGGTTTTGAGACGCTGCCGGTGGAGGAGGCTCGAAAGCGGTTCGTTGCGCATGTGCGAGCTGGCCGGGCCGCCCGGAGCCGGTCGACAAGGTTGAGGACCGCACGCTGCCCGGCGGTCCGCGGGTGCGGGTTTATACGCCGGCGGGACCGGGGCCGAAGCCCGCCCTGATCTACTTCCACGGCGGCGGCTGGGTGCTCGGCTGCGCCCGAGACGATCGACGCCCCCTGCCGGCGGCTGGCCAACGCCTCGGGATGCGTGGTCGATCTCGGTCGACTACCGCCGGCTCGCCGAGCACCACTTCCCGGAGCCCGCTCGATGACTGTTACGCGGCGACCCGTTATGTCGCGGGGCACGCCGACGAGTTCGGGGTGGATGCCCGGCGGATCGCCGTCGGCGGCGACAGTGCCGGGGGCAACCTGGCGGCGGCCGTCGCATTCATGGCGCGCGACCGAGGCGGCCCGCCGCTGGCGTTCCAGCTCCTGGTCTACCCGGTGACGGACCACGCTTTCGACACGCCGTCCTACCGCGCCTTCGGCCGAGGCTACGGCGCTGACCGAGGCGGCGATGCGCTGGTTCTGGGGTCAGTACCTGGCTCGCCCCGAGGACGGCCGCAACCCGCTGGCCTCGCCCTTGCGGGCCGACCTGCGGGGGCTGCCGCCGGCGTTCGTGCTGACGGCCGAGTTCGACCCGTTACGCGACGAGGGCGAGGCATATGCCGCCCGCCTCCGCGCCGCCGGTGTGACGCGCGAAGCCCGGCGGTACGACGGGCAGATTCACGGTTTCTTCCAGATGGGCGGCGTCATGGACCGGGGCAAGCAGGCCATCGACGACGCGGCGGCGGCCCTGCGGAAGGCCCTCGGGGCTCGTCACGACAGGCCGGCGTCCGAGCGAGGCCGCGGCCGACCGCCGCTCGACCGCAAGGCATACGCCCGTTACGCTCGCGAGCATCCGGGTGACCCGGCCCGCGGCCGCAAGCTGTTTTTCGACCCCAAGGGCGCAGGACTGCGTCCGATGCCATCGGGCGCGCGGCGAGGGCGGCGACATCGGGCCGGATCTCTCCGACGTCGGCGGCAAGTACGAGCGAGCCCTCCTGATCGAATCGGTGCTCGACCCCTCGCGCCAGATCGTCGAGGGCTACCGGCCGACGGTCGTCGCCACCACCGACGGGCGGGTCTTCTCGGGGATCGTCAAGGGAGAGTCGGCCGAGGAGCTGACGCTCGTCGACGCCGAGGGGCGCCGGCATGTCGTCCGCAAGTCGGAGATCGACGAACGTGCGTGTCCGACCACACGTCGCTGATGCCCGATGGACTGGCCGCCGGGCTGTCGCAGCGCGACTTCGCCGACCTGATCGCTTACCTGGAGGGCCTGCGCATCCGCCGGGCAGGGGACACCCGGCAGCGGCATCACCGGACCGATCTCACTGCCGCCCGGCTTCTCCAGCGAGCGGGTCGCGGCCGGGATCACCGGCGCGACGGCCATGGCCGTCGGCCCCCGACGGCCGCGTCTTCGTCTGCGAGCAGACCGGGAGCGCTCCGGGTGGTCAAAGGCGGGACGCTCCTGCCCGAGCCCTTTCTGACCGTCGAGGTGGACAGCCACTGGGAGCGCGGGCTCATCGGCGTGGCGCTCGACCCTCACTTCGCCGACAACGGCCACGTTTACGTCTGCTACGTGACGCCGCGACCCTACGTCCACCACCGGATCAGCCGCTTCACCGCTCAGGGGCGACGTCGCCATGCCCGGCAGCGAGCTCGTCCTCTTCGAAGGGGACGACCAGACCAAGCTCGGCGGCAATGAGCCCGCCGGGCACCAGGGCGGCGCGATCCATTTCGGCAAGGACGGCAAGCTCTACGTCGCCCTCGGCGACCAGACGGCCGGGATGCCCGCGCAGGAGATGACGACACTCCAGGGCAAGCTGTTGCGGCTCAACCCCGACGGGTCGATCCCCGACGACAATCCGTTCTATCAGACGGCCCACGGCAAGTACCGGGCGATCTGGGCGTCGGGCTGCGCAACCCGTTCACCTTCGCCGTCCAGCCCGGCACCGGCCGGATCTTGATCAACGACGTGGGCCAAGCGACCTGGGAAGAGATCAACGAGGGATTCGCCGGCGCCAACTACGGCTGGCCGGTGACCGAGGGCCCGACGTCCGACCCGCGGTTCCGAGGCCCGATCCATCACTACCCGGTCGCCTCGATCGCCGGCGGCGCGTTCTGCCCATCGGGCGAGGCGGCCGGCTTCCCGCGTCCAATATCAGGGCAAGTATTTCTTCATGGATTTCGTCCGGGGCTGGATCAAGGTCCTCGACCCCGATCATCCGGCGAACGGTCGAGACGTTCGCCGCCGGCCTGACGCGGCCGGTCGACCTGGCCTTCGGCCCCGACGGGGCGCTTTACGTCTTGCTTCGCGACGCCTGGGTCATCGACGGCAACTTCCGTCCGGGCACCGGCTCGCTGCTCAAGATCCGCCCCGAGCCGAGCAGTGAGCCGAGCCGACGAAAGATCTCGATCGTCCGCGTTTCGGAAGTGACGATCCACGGCGACATGGACTGCTTCCAGGTCGAGACGCCCACGGCGACTTACGTCTACGGCAAGCGCGGGGCGGGCTTCGCCAGCATCATCGACAAAGACGGGCGAGACTGGGTTTCCTATCGCCCGGGCGGCCAAGCTCGCGGCGAGTATCGGGGGCTGCCCAAGTGCGGTCAGCCGACCAAGTTCTTTCACTGCGGCTACGGCTACGGCCAGTACCAGACCGACAACCCGTTCTCCAGCCGCGTGACGGTGCGAGAAGCCGGCCACGCCCGCATCGAGTCCGAGACGCGGGACGGCAAGTCAGCCTGCCGTTGGGACTTCTACCCGGACCACGCGACGTTGACGCTCTTGCGGATCGACCTCCCAACTTTCTGGTTCCTCTACGAGGGAACGCCGGGGGGCAAGCTCGACGCCGAGAAAGACTTCGTCATCCGCCCCGACGGCCAGAAGATCACGCTCGACCGCCCTGGTCGCAGGTCGTCCCCTGGGTCTGCTTTGGCGCGGCCGAGACGCCCGTCGGCTTCGTCTTGCGTCAACCACCAGGAGCCGGAGCCGGGCGAGATGGACTCGTACGTCTCCTGGCCCTTCATGAAGGAAAACGACGGCTCGTTTCAGGACATGACCGTCTTCGGCTTCGGTCGCAAGGGACACAAGGAGCTGGTCAAGCACGTCCCCGATCTCACCCGGTTGCCCGCCCGCTACAGCATCGCCTTCATCGACCGAGCCGACCACGCCACGGCGAAGGCCGCCTGCGAGCGGCTACGACGCACGGTCGATGGCGAGTAAGCCTCGGAGCGCAAAATGATTCCTCTGTGCTCATGGACGATCTAGAGCGCTTAACGCTTGGACTGGGCCGCACTGGTCACCCCCCCGAACCCCCCCTTCGCGGAGATCGTCCAGCTTTTAAGCGGCGTTTTCCCGAGGATTTACGGCATTCTTTCGGAGTTGGGCCAGGGTCAGTGCAGTTTGGACCAAGATCACCAGGCCGACCTCGGCTTTGGCCCTCTTCAGACCATAACCATGCAAGCATCCGAGATCGCGGTGCTTTTTCGCGTCGCCAAAACAACGTTCGATTATCGATCCGCGACGTCGGTTCGCCGCCTTGGCCTCATCCGTTTTCATATACTCCTTGTGGGACTGATGACTCTTCCCTTCCAATCGCTTGACCGTTCGACCCTTCTCAGGATTCTTGACACAACGCTCACGCAGGGGACAGCCACGGCAGTGCTCCGCCGGGCAGTGGTAGCGGTGCTGGACGACCGTCTTGTCGTCACGCCGGCGTTTCTGTTCTTTGCCCTTGTAGTCCAGTCGGTGTCCTTCGGGACAGCGGTACGTCTTCTCGTCGGGAAGCCATTGGAATTCGTCCTTGCCGATGCGAGCCGGACCCGCGTCTGCGCTTTTGTTCGGTGAAACTGTTCTCCCCCACTGGGCCGACCAAACGCACCTTCCGCTCCTGACATTCCTGCAAGTCCAGCAACGACACATAGCCTGCGTCCGTGCCGATCTGGATGACCGGTACCGGTCACCTCTTGAGTTCGGCCGAGCATCGGCGCCAGCGTCCCGGCGTCGGTCGCCTGAGCAAAGACCTGGAACGACAAGATCAGCAACGATGCGGTATCCACCACAACTTCGGCTGTGTACATCGGACAGAAGACTTTCTCTTTATCACGACCCAGGGCGCTTCCGGGTGGTGACGCTGACTTTAACCTCGTTTCGGGGCAGTTGCTTATCCTTGGGGCGTCCCTGGTTCTCGGCCAATCTCTCGGCGAGTTCGTCGCCTGCCCGCCGGTATCGTTCCCGTTGTGCCCGCCGACCATCGGCAGTCTCGGCCATCCAGTCGGGGCGGATTCGATCGGTCGACCGGCCGCGTCGCTTTCCACAGCCGCGTCCAGTTCCTTGAGTTGCTTGGCGAGTTTGTCCTCGTTGACCAGTTGATGCCGCGAGGCATAGGACCGGACCGATGTGCCGTCGAGGACGGCTTTCTCGGCGGTGGTGAGCCCTTCGGCGATGGCCTGTCGGATTGCCTGGGCGTGCATGTCGAAGACTGGCTGAGACAACCGGTCCCGAAAGGCGTACAGGGCGGACCGGCTCGGCTGAATCCCCTGACCGAGCCATCCCACGGCCTTGCTGTCTCGCACATCGCGAGCCCATTCTGCGGGCGACAAACGGCCTTGAGAGGCCTCGTACAAGACGATCTTGAGCATGAGGTCCGGGTTGTAGGCGAGGGACCCGACCCCAAGGTAAGTTGCCTGCAGGCCGGTCGATCCAAACCGTTGACGAAAGCATCAATGAGGCGGGCGGGGTGATCGACGGCCAACTCGGCATCCCATGTTTCCACAGCGGGGAGCACAGCGGGACGGGCGGGGTGGCGAAGCGGCTTTTTTGCTGAGAAGGGTTCGACTAGCATCGTCGTCGTGGCCTCCTTCGTGTGACGACAGTTAAAACCGTCGCACATCATGTACGATTTGCCAAAACACGGGGAGGCCACTTTTTTCCGCCAGGTCGCCTATCCCCTCCAGAAAGCTGGACGATCTCCGCAAGGGGGGGAAAGTGAGCCGCCCCTTTTCCCCCTTGCGAAGGGGGGGTTCGGGGGGGTGGTTTGCCCCGGCCGCGGCATGTACTCAATCCAATCGTTAGGCGATCTATCCCGCGAGACAGACGTGAAGAAGAACTCGATCCCCCCTTGTCATCTGTCTCGGCAGGACTCGCCGCCTTTGCGTGAAACGGGTCTTACTTCTCGGGACAGGGCGGCCCGCCAAAGGCGGTGGCCATCCGTTGCTGCATCTGCTCGGGCGTGAGGTCTTCCAGGTGGGTGGCGATCGACCAGTGGTGCCCGAACGGATCCACCACCTTGGCATAGCGGTCGCCCCAGAACATGTCGGCCGGCGGCATCTCGCGGTCGCGCCCGCCTCGACGGCCCGGTTGAACACGGCATCGGCGTCGGTCACGTACATGTGGATCGTCACGGGCGAACTGCCGCTTGGTCCCGTCGCGCCCTGCTGGGGGAACTCGTCCGCCAAGAACAGCCGCGAGTCGCCGATCTGCAACTCGGCGTGTCCAAGCTTCATCTGGCCATCCGGCCCGGGAAACGGCATGCGGCTTAGCTCCTCCGCGCCGAAGGCCCGCTTGTAGAACTCAATCGCCTCAGAGGCTCCTTTGACTATCAGGTGTGGAGTAATCGTGTGATGCCCCGCTGGAATCGCATTCGCCATAGTCCCCTCCCAATTCAGAGTATCGCCGGCTCGATCTGTCCACGTGGACAGATACCTTGCGGATCTGTAAATTCAAAAGAGTAATCGGCTATTTGTCAACGCCTGTACAGTTAATTTTCGAAGAAGAGAAATTTTACACATGACACGATGCAGTGACGAAGCGTTTGACGGAGTGCCTCGTGACTGATTATCAGCCGGATGTTGGATTGGGTCCTCGATGAGGGTTGGAACCGTCCTCACCATTTCAAGAGAGAGAACCCTGCGACCATGGCCAGTAGGAACAGGGAAATGCCGGCGAGGCCCGCGAGCGTGCGCTCCGCGGAGATCTGACCAGGTGGTTTCAGCCAGGAGCTGAGTGCCCGGTTCACGATGGGCGTGACCGCCCATTGCAGGATGCCGTCACCAAGTTGGATCAATCCGGTCAACCGCGTATCTGGCCGAAGCGGCCATACATGACGTCGGATCGCAAAACGTATTTGCGTCCGCTGATCACGGCTGCTCCTTCGTGCAAGATCTGATGCTCGAAGATCAGTGCCATTCCGAGTCGTGGCGTAACCGCCGCGTCGGGGAAGACCGTATCTCCGCCCGTAAACCCTTCACTGAGATAGACCATGAAGGTCAGCAGGCTCTTTTCGCCGTTCTCGCGATGATATGCGCCGTCGCGATGGGGCGCGAATCGCTCGCCGGGATCATAGCGATAGAACCGGAATCGCTCGTTCAAACCAACGGCCTGTCGCCCTCGGAGAATCCCGGGGATGTGATCGCGGGCGCGTCGCCACAAGTCTTCGGCTCGCTCGGTGTCGTCGACGATCACTCGCGTATTGTTTCGAATGTCGGGACGCATCACAAAGCCACTCACCGTCGTGATCGGGGCAGCCTCGTACCCCTTCGCTTCCGTGAACGCGATGTACTCCTGGCACTCATCCGGGGTGAGGAGACCCGGCACAGTGAAAATGCCATCCGCGATTTCCATCCGAGCACCTCAGTTGGAGCAGAAAAAGAGGGTGGTCAGTCGATCCCGTGAGACAAGTCGAGCGACTTGGTCGAAGCTTTTCATAACCAGGTAGATGCGTCAATCGGACAGTGAAATCCTTTACGAGGTTCACCATATGACTTTGGTCTATTCTTCGATGGGTCATTTCTGCTTGAGAGACCGCGAATAGCAAACTGCTTTACCCCCACGTTCTGGCTGTTCGGGATCGGCCGCTCCTACGCCGACGACAAGCCAGGTGGCCTCGACGCCATCACCGTTCTCCACGAGATCCGGTACCGAGAAGGTCCGAGCCGGCAATCGAGTCTGAATCTGACGGTCAGGAACGATCTGTCCGGCATGCTGCGGCCGGCGGTCGTGGCCATCCAAAACGGCGGTTGGCGCGAAGGGGACAGATCCCGTTTCGCGTCACGGGAGCACGTGTGAGTGGTCAAGATAATCGATGCGGATTCGGCCAGTTTTGAGCAACTTGATTGAGACTCGGCCCCGGAACCGCGTCAGAGAACGTGATCGGAATGAGAGTCCTCCTACGGTAGCCGGTCGCGAGTCGACGGAGACAAGCGCACAGCAAGGTCCGAGATCGAACACGGGCCATGCTATTGTCAGGAGCCACTGGATGGGAGCGACCACGGCTCCGGGGCGGAGGAGAGCGGTTCAGCGGTCTCGGTTCCTCGGGGAGAGTCTCCGACCACGAGGCTGCGAATCGCTGCACACATTTCAGCCGCTCCCATCTCCAAGGCGCTGTTGGGAGGTACATGAACTGCCAAGTGAGGGCACGTCTGATGCTTCGCACCAAATTGCTTCGGTTTAGTCGGACCGAAAGGCGTTGGCCAACGCACGTCCGGGGCGCCGGGACGGCCATGGGACCTTTGTCGGCGGCGGCCGGGGCGGAGAAGTCAGGCTGAGTGCTTGCGGTTTCTCTGCTTTCAGATCCATCAAGGTATCGGTGTGCGGAGTCGAGCCGGTTGCGAGTTCACTTTGGAAAGACTTGCGTGGCCGCTTTGAGAAACCGATCGCGGGCCGCCCATTGGTCGCCGCCCGTGCATTGCACCATGAAAATGGCCACCATTCCCGTCTTGGGGTTGACGGATAAATCCGTGCCGTAGGCTCCGTCGTGGCCAAACATGCCGGTGCGGAGATGATAGCCGAGGCTGTAATTGACCTTGGTCTTTCCGGTTTGCTCCTTTCGGAGCTCGTCCATCGCTGCGTGCGACAAGTAGCGATTGCCATCCAGCTCGCCATCGTTGGCCAGCATGAGGCCGTAACGGAAAATGTCGTGCGTGGTAGAGAACAGGCCGCCCCCGGCCTCGGGAAAACGGTGAACCCGGTCGCTCAACGGTTTGGTGAGAAAGCCGATGTCTCCGCGGGCGTAGCCGTTCTTTTCCTTGTTCGGGCCGTACTGCGCCGGCCAGCCGGGCAATCTGCGCTTCGCTCGGCCAGAAGGTGGTTTCCGACATTCCCAGCGGATCGAAGAATCGCTTTTGCAGAAACTCCTCGTACGGCACGCTGCTGACGATCTCGACGATGCGCGCGGCGATGTTCATGCCTTGATTGCCGTAGGAGTACCTGTCGCCCGGCTGCCACTGGAGCGGGCCGGTCACCGAGCTCAGCGCGCGGGCCTTCAGCGGAGTGCGGTCCGATCCCATGACCCGCTGAAGCTCGGACGAACCGGTCAGGCCACTGGTGTGGCTGAGCACGTGCCGGACCGTGACGGGGCGGACCGGGGTCCTCAGCAGGACGTGGGAGTCGTCCTTCTCTGCAACGACCATCCATTTATCGAGCTGTGGTATGAACCTGGTCACGGGGTCGTCGAGGCTGACCTTGCCCTCGTCCACCAGCATCATGATGGACGCGCCGGCAAACATCTTCGTCATCGAAGCGATCCAAAAGACGTTGTCTTCGCTGATCGGCTTCTTAGCCTCGACGTCCGCGTAGCCCAGCAGATTCTTGTAGTGAACCTTCCCGCTCTTGTCGGCAATGATGCCGATCACCCCTGCCAACTTGTACTGGTCCAGGTAAGGCTGCATCGCCGCCGTGACTTCGGAGCTGGCCGGTGGCTCGGTTTCCGCGGCGAAGGTGGATGTGATCAAAACGATTGACACCAGTCCCAGCACGACGATCGTGTGTTCGCGTCGCATGCTTCGATCTCCTTTCTTGCGCTAGAACTACTTTACTTCCTCGGTCTTTCCCGAGCTACGGGGTCTTGTCGAATCAGGGATTTGGTCACGAGTTCACTGACAGTGCAACTCTCAAGTCCCGCCAACCGTATCTCGCTTGCGTGCTTATCGCGGGTCCACCGTCGTGGTAAACTGTTCCCGAACTCGACAGACGCGGACGAACGATACCTGGACTCGAGTCGCAACTTGACGATCGCCACACCGTTCCGTCTCCTCGCCCGCCTCCGCGTGTAAAACGTCAGGAGGAGGGGTGGGTGATTGTGCTCCTTTCGACGAGAAAGTTCGGGTGTGAACATGCGGCGAACACCAGTGTCGACGTCGGACGACTCGCAGGCGAATCAGACGAACCGCCGCCGTTTCCTGGAGGGCCTGGCCGCACTGGGGGGTGGGGCGAGCCTCGCGGTGTCCGCCGGGCCGTCGCCGAACGCTGGCCCGGCGCAACAGGGATCTCGAGACGCGGCTCCGCTGGCGACCTCCAACGGCTGGTACGCCCAGAACGGGCGGGCCATCTGGGGCTATGGGCTGCATAACGACTGGTGGGGAGGGTATCGCGGCCTGCCCACGGGCTGGTGGACGGACTGTCCGCTCCGTCCCAGTCTCATCCGTAACGCACCGGGTCGGTCCGGGCCCAACCTGACGGAGGATCTGGACAAACTGACTGACAGCATGCGGCACGTATGGCTTCCCCGGCTTCGAGCACACTCCGCCGTTGTGGTATGACCGCCGGCGCGATGCCCACGACGTGCAGCGCCGCGGCGACGGCAACGTCGTCGGCCCGTTCCTGGAGATGCCCTGGGGCCGTAGCAAACAAGGTCAGGCGTGGGACGGCTTGCCCCTGTACGACCTGTCGACATTCAACCCCTGGTACTTTGCCCGGATCAAGGAGTTCGCCGACCTGTGCGACCGCAAGGGGTGCATCCTCGTCTTCAACTTCTACAATCAGCACAACTTGCTGGAGACGCAGGCCCACTACTGCGACTTCCCCTGGCGCCCCGTGAACTGCATCCAGGCCACGGACCTGCCCGACACGACGCCGGCGGCCCATGCGTTCTACGACACGACGCATCGTCTGCGGCGTGAGTTGCACCGGCAGTACATCACGCATTGCCTCGACAACCTGCGGGACAACCGCAATGTCGTGTTCCTGACGAGCCTGGAATACACCGGCCCGCTCGCGTTCCTGCAGTTCTGGCTCGAGACGATCCTGGAATGGGAGCGGCAGTCGGGCCGGAAAGTGCACATCGGCCTCGGCGCGACCAGGGATGTCGTGGACGCGGTGCTTCAAGATGACCGCCATAAAGCCACGGATCGACACGATCGACCTACGCTACTGGCATTCGACCCGTGACGGCAGCCTGGTTGCGCCGCGGGGCGGTCGGGACGTGCCCGGGCGGTACGTTGGCGGCGCGAGCCGGATGACGCCCGCGCAAATCTACCAGCAGGTGAAAGAATACCGGCGTCTTTACCCCGACAAGGCCCTCCTGCACACCATCGGCGCGGATCAGGAGCAGACGATGGCGTTCCTGATGGCCGGAGGGTCGATGCTGCTGCGAGGGCTCGACTACGTGCGCGAGCATCCGCCGACGTACGAGATGCCGCTGGGTTGCGAGCACATCCTGTCCGTCTATGAGTTCATCCGCACACACCTGGCGTCCGACCTGCCGCGGATGAAACCCCTCGACGTCGTCGACAACCCGGAGGTCGTCTCGTGCCTGGGCGAGCCCGGCCGAGGCTACCTGATCTACATTTCCAGCAGGCCGCCCGGCGATCCATCGCGGGGATCGCTTCGCGGGGCGTTTCACCTCGACCTCACCGACGCGCCCGGCCGGTTCGACGCGAAGTGGATTGGCCTGAGCCTCGGCACCGTGTTCGACGCCTACGGCGGCAGCCTCGAGGGAGGCAAGGTGCTGAGCCTGGGGGCGCTCGACTGGAGGCCGTGGCTGCTCTGGTTGAAGCAACGGGGCGAGTGAACGGGGATCGTGAAGCTGCTCAGAAAGGGGACGATCATGGCGAGTCGAGAGAGGTCAGGGTCCGAGCGTGCCACCTCGCAAGGGAACCGTGTCGACCGTCGACACTTCCTCGCGGATCTGGCCGCGGCCGGCGGCGCGGCGGCCGTCTCGGTGGCGGCGGCGAACCCGCTGGTGGCCGCCGAGCCTGCGCAGGAACCGAAACCAGCGACCGGCGCCGCCGCGCCGGCGGCGAGCGGTGGCCGGGGCAGGGTCCAGGACGTCCGCGGCGAGATCAAGGAGTCGAAGGACCCGAAAACCGGCGGTCGCGTCCGCCGGCTCACTGGCGACGGATCGAGCAACATCCACCCGTACTTCACCTCCTGGGCCTTCGTGGGAAACGACGCCGACAACACCGTCTTCATCTCGAACCGCACCGGCACGTACCAGTGGCACCTGCTGGACATCCCTGCCGCGCGCCTGGTGCAACTGACCGCCGGCCAAAAGCTCGATCCCAACATGGCATGCCTGGCGCGGGGCGGCCGGCTCTTCTACTTCGACGACCAGATGCTCCGGTCGGTTGACACGAACACGCTGAAGGACCGCGAACTGTACCGCGTGCCGGCCGGGTTCAAGCCGGCCTTGCCCACTTGCACCGCCGACGGCCGCTACGTGGCCTTCGCCTATATCGAGGAGACCGCGCTGAGCACGGAGACCGGCCGCATCTACTCCACGATGCACGAGCGCTTTTATCAGCATCCCCACTCGGTCGTCATGCGGATCGACACCGAGACGGGCGACGCGGTGGCCGCCTGGGGCGAGGCGACCTGGATCAGCCATGTCCTGATCCACCCCACCGATCCGAACCTGATCCTCTTTTGTCACGAGGGCGGGGGCACCTGCGTGCAGCAGCGGATGTGGATCGTGGACCTGCGCCACCAGCAGGCGCGCAAGGCCGCGCCGCTGTATCCGCAGCGGCCTGGTGAATCGTGCGTGCACGAGTACTTCACGCGGCAGGGCGACGTGGGATTCCAGTACACGCTGGACCGCGAGGGCGGCCGCGAGGAGTACAACGCCTTCATCCTCCCCGACGGCACGTGGGTCCGTCAGTACCGCTTCCCTGGACCCCGGCCCGGCCACGTGCAGTCGAACTCCGACAATACACTGGTGGTCGGCGACGGGGCCTACCTTTCCGCCAGTGACAAGGACGGCAACCAGTACATCGGGTTGATGACGCACGTCAACGGACACGTCCAGATCCGCCGCCTCGCCCGGCACGGGAGCTCCTGGCGCACCCAGGCCAGCCACGGCCATCCTAGCTTCAGCCCCGACGACCGCTGGGTCATCTACAACTCGGACGCAGGCAATTGCGATAATGTGTACATGGCCGACGTGCAAAGCATCTGACCTCCGGAAGCCGCCGCTCGGTAATCAGGCCCCATTGCCCTCGGATGACGATTCAACGTCGGCAGTGTCCGGATGGTCGATCGAGTCGACGAGAGGGATGTCGATGTGGTTCACTCTCCTGTCCTCATGGATCACGACACTCCTTCCTCGGAGATGAGACGGCACCGAGATGAAGTCGGGATGTCTCACCGTGAACGACCGGCCGTCGACCAGGCGGACGCTAAAGGGTACGAACGGAACACTGTGCATCGCATCGCGGACTTGATCGATCGTTGCCATTGGATTACCTCGGTGTTGACGTGTCTCAATGGTCTCGCGCCGTTCAAGAAGCGCCAATCGAGCATGCGATGCCATCGCAGTCTGTTTCGATCACACGGTGGTGCCCGCAAGTGACGGTTGCTCGGACGGGCGGTCGGTCCCCGTCTTGTCGCCGCGCGCGGCGCGGCAGTCTGGGTCGGGCTCGACGACCGGCGGGCTCGGCCGGCGACGATCTCGAACCGGCGCAGGGAGTCCCAGGTCAGCAGCGTTGCGAGTGTCGCGTAGCTGAGCAGGCTCAGGACGTTGAAAATAGTCTGCCAGGCAATGCCGCTGTCAATATCCCGGATGCGCAGGAACGAGGCCAGCCTGTTGCAGCCAGGAAGCCGAAAAACCCGCGATCGAAGGCGAGTTGGTTGACCTCATGAGGAGTGAAGCCCGGCCAGAGCAGGGGGGTGGAACCGTACGGGGTAACAACGCCGAGCACCCCTTGGCCCAAGATGTTGATCAAGAGCAGGCAGGCGACTGTCAAGAACTGGGCTCGCCAGGTCGAGCGGAACTGGAGCGAGACCCAGAGCCCGAGCGCAGCCGCGAACCAGCCGTAAATACTTAACCCCACCATCAAGGCCGGAATGCTGAGCACGTGCAGCACCCCCAAGACGACGCCCGCCACGGCCAGCGCGATGATCACCTCGGCAAGCTGTCTCCCTCGCCTCAAGGCGCCCACAAGCTTGGCAAAGATGATTTCCCGACCGGTCAGAACGGTGGACGTCATGCTGACCCACGTGTCCGCCTCGTGCTCCGAGGTGATCGAACCAGCCGCCATCCCCGCCACCTTCAAAATGCCCGCAAGATAAAGTAGCGGCATGACCATCCTGAGGAAGAAGCGGAAATTGTCTCGTGCGTAGCGGAAGTTGCCGAACTGCAGGCCGTAGCCCTGATCCCACCACTCCACAGAGGCCATCGCGCCATACCACACCGTGTAATACGCCAGGAACCCCCCGCCGATCACGGTCAGCAGAAAGCCGAGCAACCAGGTGAACCCGCGTGCTCCGCAAGTATGCAGCTCCTTCCACAGCAGCGGGTGCTCGCCCAGCGCCGGCTGTCGCCCAAGCAGCCACGACCTCAAGATCGATCGGAGCCCGCGACGATCGCGAACCTCCACGCCCTCGCTCTGTCGTCGAAAGATCGGACGCAGTTGCAAGGCCGCCAGGATCGCAAAAACCAGCCCTAAACTCGCTTGCACGACAATCATCCAGGCAACGAGGTCCACCGCCGGCTGCCTCGAAACGCCGCCGCGCAGAGCACGCCAGGACAATTGCCAGACGACTTCCACGGGACTGCTGGCGCCCGCCCACTCGCCGAGCCATCTCACCGCGCCGTCGATCGCTGGCCACTGTGACAACGAGACGGTTCGCGTTGCCGGCAGCAGGCACAGCCAGAGGCCCTCCAGGCCCAAAGCGATGAACAGCGCTTCGCGCGGCCGCCGCGCGATCGTCGATACCCAGATCGACAGCGACGCCAGGAACCACGCCGTACTGAGCGTCGCCCCGCAAGCCAACAAAACCAACAGCGGATCGATTCCACCCAGCAACACCAGCAGACTCAATATCGGCAGGCTAACGCCCAGAAGAACCACCACGTAAAGCATCCGTCCCAACAACTTGCCCACGACAATCTCGGCGCTGCTCAACTGGCTGGCGAGCAGATAGTGCAAGGTCTTGCGCTTCTTCTCGTCGGCGATCACCCCGGCCACCAAGGCCGGCGTCAAGGCCAGCACCAGCAACTCCTGGCCGATCGCGATCCCACAGAAGGCCGAAAACGCAAACCACTTGACCTGGCTATGCGATAACTCTCCCCCGGTCTCGGACCGCCAGGCCGATTGAACATTCCAGAGGATCACGAACAGGACCGCTGCGTACAACGCCCGGGCCAGGTAGAACCGCCCCCGCCGCGCGGTGGTCATCAGCTCAAACGTGAAAACCGGGCCGGGAAGCATCGGCAAACCTCACAACGCGATGAAACAAACGGGGATCTACCAGCTTCACGAGGTCTCTGACGAACGTCCAAGTTACCCTGGGAGCCGGCCTGCGCAAAGACGAAGTGAAAACCCAGATCGGGAGACGGAGCTCCCTCCGACAAACCCTGTAGGAGCCGGCTCTGTCCGGCGACCACGCTGGCCGTGTGTCGAGTCATTGTTTTTTTGTGGTAGTCTGAAGCGTCGACAAACATGCTGAAGGCGACCGCACGAGTGAAAATCAATGAGCGTGCCGGACTACTACAACCGGGTCAATCCCGATCTGTTACGGCTCATCCCTCCCGATGCGCGGAACGTATTGGAGGTTGGGTGCGGCGCCGGAGCCTTGGCTCAGGCGTATCGACGGATCAATCCAAAGGTCTGTTATCTCGGAATCGAGAAAGATCCTGAGGCGGCCGACGTGGCCCGCTCGAACGGGCGACTCGACCGGGTAATCCGCGGTGATGCGGCGACCGTCGAGCCGGCAGCCCTTGACCTGCCAGCGACCGAACCGGTTGTTGATTGCCTGGTTTTCGGCGACGTCCTCGAGCACATGGTTGATCCCTGGGCCGTGCTGACGCGGCTGGCGGGGTGGGTTCGCGACGGAGGCCAGATCCTGGCGTGCATCCCCAACGTCCAGCATTACTCGGTGCTCGTGAACCTGTTGCGCGGGAAGTGGGAATACCAGGACGAAGGGCTGCTCGACCGCACTCATGTTCGGTTCTTCACGCTTCAAGGGGTCCAGGATCTGTTTGCCCGAGCCGGCTTGCACATCTTCGAGATCCAGCCGCGGTTGTCCTCCAGCACCGAGTTCGAGCGGTTCCAGCAGATCATGGCACCGATCTTGAGTGCACTGGCGATCGACCCCGGTTCGTTCGGCGTGCAGACCCGCTCCATGCAGTACATCGTCCGGGCGCTACGCCGGCCGAATTCTCCACCACGCATGCTCATCTGGTCGGTGCTCGGCTCGGTCATCGGTAGCGAGGTGCGTGTCGGAGAGCCCGAGCGGTTCCTGGCGACGATCCCCGGTGTCCGCACCCTGACCACGACCCGGCTCCAGTTCGACGATCTGGCACAAACCTGGCCGGGTGAACAAAAAGTCTTTCTCCAACAGCGGGTTGTCATCCCTCGCCAGGATCATCTGCGTTTGCAACGTAACTTGCTCGCTCGGGACTATCTCATCGTCGGTGAGTTCGACGACGATCCCGATCATTTCGCCGAGCTTGTGCGAAGCGACTATTTCGCGCTGCGTAGCTGCCATTGCATTCAGACCACGACTGATGTCATGGCCGAGACGCTCCGAAAGTTCAATCCCCATGTGACGGTCTTTCCCAACCAGATCGCATCGCTGCCTCCACCACCGGTGGAAGTGGCTGATGGATCCACAACCGGCCCGGCGACCCTCTTCTTCGGTGCGCTCAATCGCGAGGCCGACTGGGCACCGATCATCCCTGTGCTCAACCGCGTTCTGGCCAGGCACGGCGATCAGGCCAGGGTACAGGTGGTTTACGACCGCGCCTTCTTCGATGCGCTGGCAACTCCCTTCAAGACGTTCGAGCCGCTCTGCTCCCACGACCGCTACCATGAGCTGTTACAAGCGGCCGACATTGCCCTCTTGCCACTGGAGCCGACGCGGTTCAACCAGCACAAGTCGGACCTCAAGTTCATCGACTGCGGCGGGCATGGAGTGGTGGCCCTGGCCAGCCCGACGGTCTACGACCGCACGATCCGACACGGTGAGACCGGCCTGATTTATCATTCGCTCGACGAGTTCACCGCGCTCTTAGACCGTCTGATTCACGATGCCCCGTTCCGTAGCCGGCTCGCCGCCAATGCCTATCGGTTCGTCGCCGACAACCGCCTGCTGTCCCGCTACTTCCGCGCGCGGTACGACTGGTATCGTCAGATGCTCGAGCGCCGAGCCGAGTTGAACGTCGAGCTTCGCCGCCGCGTGCCCGTGCTCGCCGGGAATTGAGCGAGCCCAAAGCACCAGCGCCGCGTTAGGCTGAGTCAATCTCTTGCCGCAGACGGGCCAATGCCCGCACCCAGAGCATCCGCACGGCCCCCACGCCTCGCCCCATGCGTTGGGCGGCCTCCTCGTGAGAAAGCCCCTCGACGTTGCGCAAGAGGATGATCTCGGCATAATCAGCGGGGAGCCGGGCCAGTGCATCAGCGAGGCGCAGCTCGAGTTCGTGGCGGCAGGCTTGTTCGCTGGGAGACGAGCCGGAGGCCGCGAGCGCGTTTCCCAGCCGTCGCGACGACTCGGCGAGCGCTTGATCCAGCGAGACCTCACGACCGACGTCGCGGCGCTGGGCACCTCCGAAGCGGCGGATCTCGTGGAGCAAGACATGCGCCAGGATCTGCCGCAGCCAGGCTGTCAACTCGGCCTCGGTGCCGCCTCGGAACTTCGGCCAGCCGCGCACCGCCTCCAGCATGGTCTGCTGCACGATGTCCGACGGGTCGAACTTCGCCCGTAGCCGCGGCTCGACCTGGAGTCGAGCCAACAGACCCAGCCAGCTCCGATATCGCTCGATCTCGCCGACCTCTAGAGGATGGTCCATTGCCTTCAGCTCAGCTCAGCTCGATACGGATGCCAAAGCGCGGCGCCGGCGTGCCCGCCGCCACACGAACCGGGCAACGCCCCGCGTCGGCCGCGCCAACAATACCAGTACGCCCACCGCGTAGGCACCCCAAAAAAGGATCTGATGCCATCCCGACCAGTTGTAATGTTCGATCGCCGGCATCTTGGACATGTCAGACCGCAGCAAGATCGCACCGATCAGAACGGCCGCGAGCAAGGCGCCCGCGACGAGAAACACCAGTCTTCGCCACCGCCCGCGGACCAGGGCCGAACCCAGCGCCGCCGGGTAAAGCACGATCGGCAAACCGCTCATCGAAAGCATGGCGACACCGAGGAGGACGACCCACCAAGAAGGCTCCGTCGGTGGGCCTTTATCCGGAATCAACGCGATCAGGGCCGAATACCCGGTCATCAGAATGGCGACCACCACCGGCAAGGCCAGCAGCAGCCGCATACTCCAGAAGCGCCTTCGGGTGGCCAACCAGAGAATCGCCAGGGGAAGACACACGTTGATCAAAGTCGCGGCCATGGCGACTTGCACCATCGGGTTTGCAAAGGGCTCAACCGGGCCAACCCAGGGGAGCGGTCGCTCCCAGCGCGGATCGTTACGAAGCGCCGCGGGCTTGGCCGGCATGCCGGGACGCGGCGAGAGCGAGGCCCTCGGCCGTGGTCGCCACGGCGGTGCGACAGACCGTCGTTCCGTCGGGACCGGTGAGCACGCGAGGGAGGCTCTTGTCATCGCTCGCTCTCAGAATCGACCGGGCCGGGCCGCCCGACCAGATCGGCCGCCCGGTCGCGCCGTCGAGGCCCAGCGATGGGTTGAGGACTACGGTCGCGGGCCTTCCGGTCGAGGCGGGAATGACGTCGCGGATTGATTCGCGAGTCGGCCATGACCACCGTTCCTTGAGATCGCCGGAGCAGGCGCGCAGCCGGCCGCCGTCGTGGAAAAGCAGCTCGTCGCGACCGTCGCCATCCAGATCCGCGTTCAAGAGCGTTTGCATATCCACCGATTCCAGGTCGCGGCCGTTGCGTTCGTGGCCCTCTGGCGTCGAGGATCACCACGCGCCGACGTCCCCGAGCGATGCCGAAGCTGACGCAGACATCCCGTCGACCACTGTTGTCGAACCGGGCGAGGCAAGGCGGTGGGTTCTTGTCGGACTCATCGTGAGCCTCGCCGCCGCTCCAGGTCCAGAGTAACTTGCCGGCCTGGCCATCGAGGGCGGTCACTTCGATGGCGGGTTTGATTCCTTGACGCGGTTGTTCCCTCACAATCACTTCCGGACGTCCATCGCCATCCAGGTCGCCGACCGCTAGCCCGGCGGACACAGCGGCGTCTTGGTTGAGTTGATGACGCCAGCGCGCGTCTCGCCGTTGGCGAGTGATAAGACTGCGCAGTTCGCGGGGAGTCGACCCGGTAGCGGCCTTGCTCTTGAGCAGCAGGACAATCTCCAGGTTGCCATCACCGTCGAGGTCGGCGACCTCGTGGACGAAGCCGTTGAGCTTGGTCATGCCCCCCTGGTGCTCCGCCAGGAGGACGTCCCAGATCACGCCGCCATCGCGCCCCGAGAGCCTCGTCAGGTGAGAGTGCGAATCAAAAGCGCGGCCTTTGATCGAGCCTGCCAAGTAAGCCAGGTCATAAAGCACCAACACATCCGGTAAGCCCCGCGGGTCGCACACACGAACATCGATTCCTTCGATGTACGGGCCTCCATAAGGTCTCTGGTCCGATGGAGGCAGAGGCCCCGCCGTCCAGAGCGAACGGCCGGTACGGCCGGAGAGCGCCTCCACGGGGAGGGCCGAAAGTTTGGTGTACCCGGGAGCCGGACCCTGCCCTTTTCGCACCACGACGTCAGGGGCCCCATCACCGTCCAGGTCGCCGCCGGGAAGTGGCAAGGAATAAAAACCATAAGCCCCTGTCAGTCCTTGCCAGAAGACCCATTTCTCCCAGGGGTCGAGCGGCGTCCGCCACAGTATGCGACCGTCGCGGCCCGAACGGGTGAGAAGTGTCCGGCTTTCCATCGTATCGACCGGCCCGACCCGCGGAGACTCGAAGTCGTTGCTCATGACGTCAACAATGCCGTCGCCGTCCAGGTCTCCGGCCGCGTGCAACCGGTCGAGGGCGCGCCACGCTTCGGGCGGCTCGGCACGAAACGCGCGCAGCTTGCCCTCAACCGAACCCCACAGGTCGGCCAGACCGTCGCCGTCCAGGTCGGCGGTCTTCGGCCAGGAAAGCCCGGCGATCGTGTGCGATTCGGCGCCCGACGAGGCCATCAGGAAATGGACGACCGGCGGATCGGGAGCGTAAAACCGATTCGTCGGAGCAATCCCGGGCCCTGGGCGCCTCCGACGGGAACCGCCAGCAATGGCCAGCCGTCCGACCCTCGTCCCCACCAGAACACCGGCCAGATGGGTGTCGTCTCCGCGTGGATGAGCTCGGTGTGCCAGTGCCAGAGGTGGTGGCCGTTCTTGCCCGAGATCGCATCGACGTAGACCCGACTCGGCTCCGGCAACTGTCCCGCGAAAGCCTCACCGGGATGCTGACCGTCAAATCGAGAGACCACAACAACATCGCCGGTGCCATCGGCGTCGAGATCGGGAGCGGCGAGCAGGTGGACCAGACTGTCCGATCCACTTTTCATGCCGGGGTAGAGGGGACAATCCCACCGCGTCTCGCCCGAGGCGCCGTCGAGCATTCGCATGCCGCCATAGACCGCGCCATTGCCCGTATTGAGTGAATCGACGATGGGGAATCACGACCTCGGCGCGACCATCGCCATCAAGGTCGGCCGCCAGGGGCCAATCCCGCACCGGTACCGCGGGCTTTGGTCGGTAATAGGCCATCAGCTTGTTTTTCACCCAAATCCGCTTTCCGGTCGCCGACGAGAAGGCCGCCAGGCTCGGGACGGTCAAGGGCTCATTCCCTTGATCGGGCTCGAGAGCGAGCAAGTCGATCGAGCCGTCGCCGTCCAGGTCCATGTACTGGACCGGTTGGGCCGGAGCGAACCCCAGCTCGATCGTCGGGCTCCGCAACCGGCCGGTTTTCGGGTCGAGGCCGATCACCTTTGATCCATCGACCAAAGCCACGAACGGCCCTTTCGGATGGGGCACGTAAGTGATCCCATGGTCGAGCGTCTCAAACGGTAGGTCGACGGTTTTCCTGTCGATCGGGTAATTCCAAAGCTCCTTCCCCGACCGGCCGGACACGGCCACGACGACGCGACGCCCATCGAGGATCTTCACGGCTTCCCCACTGAGAAGCCCATTGGGGTCATCGGAAGCGACGAACTCCGCGATCAGGTCCATGGTCCCGTCGCGATCAATGTCGGCCATCGCCGGCTCGCCCATGATTCGACCCGGGCGAGAGACTTCCCCAGCCGACCCCGGCCCGCCGGGATCTGCCATGTACGACCAAAGGAGCGACCCGTCCTTACCCGATAGAGCCAGAAACGAGGGCGTGCCACGACCAGGCCCAGACGAGGTCGCCGTCGCCGTCGCCGTTCAAATCGGGCGCGGGCTGGACGATCGCGCCGGGTTGCAGCTTGTTGCCGAATTGGGACAGCCGGCGCAGCCAGGCGATCGGGTCGCGTTTGGGGTCCCAAGGCTGAGCGGGCCGCGCGGCATCCCAGATCAGGCTGGCCGGTCGATCCGTCGCGACGCAACAGGGTTGTGCCGCCGGACCACTCGATGAAGTCGGCCTTGCCGGGCGTCACCGTCAGGGCCGTGGTGAAAAACGGGTAGGTGATGGGTTCCGTCCCCAGAAGCCGGTTGTCGTCGATCGTGACGCGGTGGGTCCGGGTCTCGCCGCGGTTGATCGCGACGCGGTACGTCTGACCCAAAAGTCCTGGCCCCTGAACGCGCAAGCGGTAATCGCCCGCCGGCAAGGACAGAACGCCGCGCTCGCCGATGGCGAACGGCTCGCCGATGGGTTCGTCGCCCGACTCAGGCAGGACCTTGGCCGTCAGAGCCGGTCCGTCGGTGGTCAGCACCACGCGGCCGAGCCGCCATTCGGTGTAATAGCGCCACCCCGCAAACACGCCGATCATCAGCAGAACCGTAGCCGCCGCGGCTAGCCCGGTGTTGGTCAGTGTCTTGCGCCGACGACGAACGTAACGCAGCAGACGTTCCACGGTGGGAACCCTACGGGCCTCGATCGGCCGGCTTTCGAGCACGGCCCGCAGGTCGCTTACCAGGGCCTGGGCGGTCTGGTATCGCTTCGCCGGCTCCTTGGCCAGACAGGTGAGGATAATCGTCTCCAGGTCGCGGGGCAAAGCTGGGCGGACCTGTCGCGGCCGAGCCGGCTCCTCGGTCAAAATCTGGGCAATCACCAGGTGGGGCGCTGCCGACTCAAACACCGGCCGGCCCGTGGCGAGCTCGTACAGCGTGGCGCCCAGGCTGTACAGGTCGGTGCGGCGGTCGACCGGCTGCTGAAGCCAGGCGGCCTGCTCCGGGCTCATGTAGCGGGGCGTGCCCATGAGTGTGCCGTGAACAGTCAAAGTCGCTTCGTCGGTCCGCTTGGCAAGGCCGAAGTCGGTCAGCCAAACCACTCCGTCGGTGTCGAGGAGCAGATTGGAAGGCTTGATGTCGCGGTGGATCACCCCGCGCTGGTGGGCATGAGCCAAAGCCTCGGCCGCTTGAAGACCCCAGCGGGCGACCTCTTCGACGGGCAAGGGCTTGCCCGACCGCCGCGATTCGTCCAGGACGTCGGCCAGACTGCGTCCCTCGATAAACTGCATGGCGTAGTAATGAACGCCCCGCTCCATGCCCACGGCAAAGATCGGCACGATGTTGGTATGGTGCAACCGGGCGACCGTCTCCGCCTCCCGCTGAAACCGTCGCATGGCCTCTTCATCAGCCACAACGCCGAACCGCAAGACCTTCGAGCGCGACCCGACGGTGGAGCGAGGTCTGCTCGGCCTCGTAGACGACGCCCATCCCACCCCGCCCAAGCTCGCGGATGATGCGGAATTCGCCCAGGACTGAGGGCTCCTGGGTCGGAGAACCGGTCGCGCGGTGGATGAACTCGATGCCGGCCAGGCATGATTCGAGCTGGGCCGCCAGCTCGGGATGCGCTTCGAGAAGCTGCCGGCGATCGACAGCGGTCCCGGCTTTCAGGTCGGCCATGTAGCGGTCGAGGATGCTCGCCAACTCAAGGGCCGGGTCGGCCGGCACCGGCACTTGAGATTCGAGCGGGTCAATGGGTCGATGCTCGTTCACCGATTCGTCGGGTTCGATCATGCGCGGCGGTTCCCTGGGAGTCCTCGTGAGGATCGTGGGAGAACGTCGATCGACTCCCCCAGGATAACAGGGCCGAAACCGCGGCGGATGTCACGCTGGTCGGCTCCGCAAAAATTGGCTGGCGCTCACCGGTTGGGAATCTTGGCGGTTCGCACTGCGCTACTCGGGCGGTGGCTCGACGGCGGCGCATTCCGCTGTGCCAAACTTTACCGAACTTGAGATTGCACCATTCAGAAAAGCTCGATGCGACGGCTTCGAGGATTGTTCGCGCTGAGCTGCTCAAGCGCCAGATCGTGCACCAGGGAATCGTCGGCGTACGCATCGTCGGTCGAGAGGGTGCCGATTGCTTGATCCACGAGCTGGCTCGTTCGAGGGGCCAGGATTACGTCGGCCAAGCTTTGCACGACCTGCGACAGAACGGCCGACGTGCTGGTCTTGAAGTTGGTATCCCCGCTGTAGACAACCTTGATCGAGTGCGTCCCGACCGCGAGAGAGGAGGTGGTGAAGCTCGCGATCCCGCCGCTCAGCGTTGCCGTGCCCAGGGTCGTAGAGCCGTCGTAAAACGTCACCGTGCCAGTGGGCGTTCCGCTCCCCGGCGAGACCGGGCTGATCGTGGCCGTGAACGTTACCGCCTGGCCGTACGTCGACGGGTTGGCCGAGGAGACCACGCTGGTCGTCGTGCTCGCCTGCTTGACGGTCTGTGTCAACGTCGACGAGGTGCTGGTCGTGAAGTTCGCGTCGCCGCTGTAGACCGCCGTGATCGATTGAGTGCCGACCGCGAGACTCGACGTGGTGAACGTGGCGGTGTCCGGACTACCGAGATTCAGCGTGCCAGTTCCCAGCGTCGTCGAACCATCCATGAAGGTGACGGTGCCGGTCGGCGTCCCGCTCCCCGGCGACGCGGCTTTGACGGTGGCCGTGAAGGTCACCGACTGTCCGTAGACCGACGGGTTCGCCGAAGAGCTCACGCTGGTGGTCGTGCCATCCATGTTGACCGTTTGGCTCAGGACCGCGCGAAGTGCTGGTCACGAAGTTGGTATCGCCACTGTAGACAACCGTGATCGAATGAGAACCGGCCAGGAGCGCGGACGTCTTGAACGTCGCCTTCCCGCTGGAATTGAGCGTGCCGGTGTCAAGGGTGGTCGAGCCGTCCATGAAGTGTGACGGTCCCGTCGGCGTCCCGCTTCCGGGCGAGGCTGCTGACACAACGGCCGTGAAGGTCACGGATTGGCCATAGACCGAGGGATTGAGCGACGAAGTGACGGTCGCTGACGTGGCGTCCTGGTTGACCGTCTGGTTCAGGCTTGCGTTGCTGGTAACGAAGTGCCGTTGCCGTTGTACGTCGCGGTGATCGTGTCCGGGCCCGTCGCCAGTTTGGCGGTGCTGTACGAAGCCGTTCCACTGCTCAGCGTGACGGTGCCCAGCGTCGTTGAGCCGTTCATGAACGTGACCGAGCCTGTCGGAGTCCCACTCCCCGGCGCGTTCGCCGCCACCGTCGCCGTGAAGGTCACCGACTGCCCATAGACCGAGGGATTCGTCGAGGAGACGACCGACGTCGTCGTAACTGTCCTGATTGACCGTCTGCGCCAGCGTGCCCGAGCTCGTCTTGAAGTTGGTGTCGCCACTGTAGGACGCCTTGATCGTGTCATTGCCGACCGAGAGCAGCGACGACGCGGTGAGGCTGGCGGTCCCGTCGCTGAGCGTGGCCGTGCCGAGCTGCGTCGAACCCTGCGGAGAACGTGATCGTGCCGGTCGGCGTGCCGCTGCCGGGGTGAATTCGCGCTCACCGTCGCCGTGAACGTCAACTGCTGCCCATAGACCGAGGGATTCGCACACCGAAACGACGACCGTCGTGGTCGCGGCCTGGTTGACCGTTTGAGTGAGTGCCGAGGAAGTGCTGGTGGTGAAGTTGGGGTCGCCGCTGTAGACGGCCGTGATCGAGTGCGACCCGACGACGAGAAAACGTTGTCGAGAGCGTGGCGGTGCCCGCCGCTGAGAGTACCGCTGCCGAGATCCGTCGTGCCGTCGTAGAACGTCACCGTTCCCGTTGGCAGTCCCACTTCCCGGCGAGGCTGCCTTCACCGTCGCCGTGAAGGTCACTGACTGCCCATAGACCGCCGGATTCGCCGAGGAAGTCACCTTGGTCGTCGTCGAGTCCTGGTTCACGGTCTGGGTCAGAACGGCGGATGTGCTGGGAGAGTAATTGGTGTCTCCGCTGTAAACCGCGGTGATGGCCTGCGAGCCGATGGCCACGGCCGTCGTCTTGAGGGATGCCTTCTTGCCGCTGAGCGTTGCGGTGCCCAGTGCCGTCGAGCCGTCGTAGAACGTCACGGTTCCCGTGGGCGTTCCGCTGCCGGACGAAGGAGCTACCGTGGCTGTGAAGGTGACCGACTGGCCGAAGACCGACGGGATTCGTCGAGGAGCTGAGGGTCGTGGTCGTGGCGATCCCGGCTGGGCTTGACGTCACCGAGACAGCGGTCGACGTGCTTGCCGCGAAGTTTGGATCGCCCAGGTACTGCGCGGTCAGCGAGTCGGTTCCGACCGGCAGCGTGGTCGTCGTGAGAACCGCGGTGTTGCCGCTCAGTCTGGCAGTGCCCAGCGAGGTCGTGCCGACGAAGAATTGCACAGAACCCGTCGGCGTGCCTGAACCCGGTGCGACCACCGCGACTGTCGCCGTGAGCGTGACCGGCTGGCCGGCGGTCATGGAGGTCGGCGTCGCAGAAGACCGGTCGTCGTGCTGGCCTGGTTGACGGTCTCGCGTCGCGGACGTGGAGCTCGTCAGGAAGTTATGCGTCGCCGCTGTAGACCGCGATGATCGAGTCCGACCCTACGGCCAAGGCCGAGGTCGTGAAGCGTGACGGTACCGCTCGCACCCAGCGTTTCGGAGTCGAGCATTGTCGATCCTTCAAGAAAGCTGACGGTGCCCGTCGGTGTGCCGGCCCCGGCAGCGACCAAATCGACGCTGGCCGTGAATGTAACCGACTCGCCGAAGACGGAAGAGGAGGGAGTCGCACTGAGCGTCGTGCTCGTGCCGGCCTGGCTAACGCATCTCGCTCGTGGTCGAGGAGCTCGTCACGAAGTTCGAGTCGCCGCTATAGACCGCTGTGATCGTGTTTGACCCCACGGCCAGTGACGATGTCGTGAAGGTGACCGTACCGCTCGCTCCCAGGGTCTCGAGTGTCAAGCGTTGGTCGAGCCCTGCATAGAAACTAACTGTTCCCGTCGGCGTGCCGGCGCCGGGCGCGACCACACCAACGGTTGCAGTAAATGTGACCGACTGCCCGAAAACCGAGGAAATCGGATTGGCATCCAGCGCGCCGTGGTCGTACCGGCCTGGTTAATCGCTTCGGTCATGGACGAGGAGCTCGTCACGAAGTTTGAGTCGCCACTATAGACTACGGCGATCAAGTTTGACCCGACGGCCAGGCCCGAAGTCGTGAAGGTGACCGTACCGCTTGGTCCCACGGTTTCTGTGTCGAGTGTTGTGGAGCCCTCCACGAAGCTTGATGGTTCCCGTCGGCGTGCCGGCCCGGCGCGACGACGCCGACGCTGGCGGTGAACGTAACCGATTGGCCGAAGACAGCAGGATTCGCGTCGGACACGACGGCGGTCAGTCGTCGTCGCCTGATTGACAGTCACAGTCGCCGACATCGAGGTGCTACCGCTGAAATCCTGGTCATCCACATACTGGGCCGTGATCGAGTGCTCGCCTACGCTGAGCGTCGCGATACTGATGGATGCCGCGCCGCCGGCGTCGAGACTTGCCATACCAATTTCGGTCGCGCCATCCAGGAATTCGACGGTGCCGGTCGGCGCGGGCAGTCCGGGCGTGATCGCTGAGACAGCGGCCGTCAGCGTCTCCTGCTGCCCGAAGACCAAGGAACTGGCCGAGGGCGACAACGTCGTTGTCGTACTTGCCCGGGTTACCGTCTCCGTGAACGCCGCTGAGGTGCTG
>CAVRFS010000050.1:0-124717 GCA_963720335.1 uncultured Planctomycetota bacterium
GACAACTACCGAAATGGCTCTATTCGACTCCGATTTCCTGAAGAAGCTGGAGTACCTGTCGCTGGTATCGCGGCGCGTGTTTCGCGGCCAGTTGCTGGCCCAGCGCCGGACGATGCAGCTTGGCGGGGGAATCGAGTTTGCCGACCACCGCGAGTACACGCCCGGCGATGATTTTCGCTACCTCGACTGGAACGTGTTCGCCCGGCACGACGAGCTCTTGCTCAAGCGGTTCCAGGAAGAGGAAGACCTGCACGTCTATCATCTTGCTGGATTGCTCGAGGAGCATGGCCGACGGCAACCCGCCCAAGTTCGACTATGCCCGGCAAGTGGCGGCCGCCCTGGGCGTATATCGCGCTGGCCGATCTGGACCGCGTGGCGGTCGTGGCCTTTGCCGGCGACATCGTGGCCGACTTTCCCCTGACGCGGGGCAAGGCACGCATTCTCGGCTTGCTCAAGTTCCTCGAAGGGCTCGAGCCGCAAGGAACGGCGACCGATCTCGGAACGGATGGCGCGAAACTTCGTCCATCGCGGCCAGCGCCGGGGTCTGGCGGTCGTCGTTAGCGACCTGTTCGACCCCAACGGCTTCGAGCGCGGGCTCGACCTGCTGCGGCACCATCGATATGAGCCGCATGTCGTCCAGATCTTCGACCGCCGCGAAGCCGAGCCTGACTTGAAGGGAGACATCGAGCTGCTCGACATCGAGACCGGCACCATCCGGAAAGTCACGATCACCGAGCGAAACCTGCGGCAGTATCGCAAGATTTTCACCGACTACGTCGAGTCGGTCGGTCGTTATTGCAACACTTATGGGATCGGGGGCACCCGGTCGTCGACCGAGGTTCCCTTTGACGAGCTGCTCCTGCCGCATGATGCGAGCGGCGGGAGCGCTCGCATGAGCCTGATCAACCCGTCCGCGCTGCTTGCTGGCCGCCCTGGCCTTGCCGATCATCGTCTTTTATATTCTCAAGATCCGCCTGCGACGCGTTCCGGTTTCGACGCTGATGTTCTGGCAGCAGATCTTCGAGGAGAAGAAGCCGACGATCGATCTGGCAGCGTCTGCGCCACTTGTTGTCGCTCTTGCTGCAACTGGCGTTTCTCGGATTCTTGGTCTTCGCCCTGGCCGACCCGATCTTCCGCTGGCAACAAGCCCGGGCGCGGCGGGTCGTCCTCGTGGTGGACAATTCGGCCAGCATGAATGCACCGACGTGACAGCCCAGCCGGCTCGCCGCGGCCAAGGCCGCGGGCACTTCGTCTGATCGACGGCATGCGGCTGGGCGACGAGCTGGCGATCATCGCCGCGGAGGCGCAGCCGCGGGTCGCCTGCGGTCCCACCGACCATCAGCGAACACTTGCAAGGCCGCCCTCGAATCGATCGAGGCTTGCGACGGACCGACCCGCGTCGACCATGCCGTGACCCTGGCGCGTCGCTTGCTATCCGGCTCGGAAAAGGTGCGACGGGTCGTCGTGCTGACGGACGGCGGTTTTGAAGGAGCGGCCGAGCTGGCTCAGCCAGGAGGACGTAGAGCTGATCAAGCTGGGCACGAAGACCGGCAACGTGGGGATCACCCGGCTCCAGGCTCGCCGAAGCCTGCTCGACCCGATCGGTTACGAGATCCTGGTCGAGGTCTTCAACGCGTCGGACGAGGCCGCCTCGTTTCGGCTCGAGCTCGACCTGGACGACGATCCGATCGACGTCGTGCCTCTCACGCTTCCCGCGGGCGAGCGCGACGGTCCAGGTCTTCGAGAAGACTTCGGGCGACGGCGGACGGCTCCGCGCCCATATCGACCGTGGTCGATTCCCTGCCGGCCGACAACACCGCCTGGGCGATCTTGCCGCGCCGCTCTCGACAGAAGGTGACGCTGGTCACGCCGGGCAACCTCTTTCTCGAAAAGGTCTTTGAGGCGATCCCGCTGGTCGACCTGACGGTCGTCAAGGTCGGTGCCGGACGGGCAGACCGCCAGCGCGAGCGACCGCCGGTGCATCGGCCGGTTCGATCACCGTCTTTCATCGCAAGGTTCCCGACGTGTTGCCGGCGGGCCAGGTGCTCGTCATCGAGCCCGATCGCTCCGGACCGCTCTGGGAGCTGGGCGAAGCGCTTCACAACCCGATCGTCGCCAAGCAAGACAAAGACTCGCCCTTGATGCTGCACATCCGGCTGGACAACGTGATTGTGCCCGAGGCCCGTAAGCTGACGCTCAAAGGGCCGGCGCACGTCCTGGCCGAGAGTGCCGTCGGCGATCCGCTCTACGCCGTGCTCGACCGGCCGGAAGGGAGCCAGGCGGGCAAGGAAAAGTCGTCGTGCTCACGGTCGATCTGGACAAGAGCGACCTGCCGTTGCAGACGGCGTTTCCGATCATGATGACCAACCTTCTCAACTGGTTCGGGGGAACCAAGGGCGAGCTGCGCGAAGCGCTGCCCGCCGGTGCCGTCGCCGAGGTCGAGCTGCCGGCCGAGAATCCGGCGATCATCGAGCGAGTGCTGCGCAGGCCCGGACGGCCGCGAGCCGTTCTCGAACGTCCCGGAAGGCGCGACCAAGGTCACGTCGGCCCGCTCGACCACACCGGCGTGTGGAGCGTGGTCCGGCGGCCGGTGCGCGACCCGGAAAAAAAGGATGTCCGCACGAAGGACGACGGACGCCCGGCGAAGTGGTCACGGAGCTGGCCTGCAACCTGGCCGATCGCCGCGAGAGCGACCTTCGGCCCGTCGGATGGGCTTCGCCGACCGCCCTACCAGCCTGGCGAGCGGACTGGCCGGCCTGGCGGTCCGGCCGATCTGGTATTACTTGCTGGCCTCGGCCTGGCTGCTCTCGTGCTGGGAGTGGTTCCTCTATCAGCGGAGGTGGATCGACTGATGGGCACCACCCTCATTGCCATTCCAGATCCAGCTCGAGCTGACCCGGGTGTGGTGGCTGCTGGGCCTGGCCGCGCTGCCGGCCTTGGTCTATTACTTCTATCGCAGCCTGGTCGATTTCGCTCGATGGCAGCGGATGCTTGTCGCTCTGGCTGCGAGCGGCGATTGTGGTCCTCTTGCTCCTGGCCCTGGCCGGTTTGAACCTGGTCCGGCCGACCCGAGAGCTGTTTGTCGTCTTCGCCGTGGACCGGAGCCAGAGCGTCGGCGACGCAGGGGAGCCAGGCCGTCGACGCCTTTCTGAAACAGGCCGCTCCGCTGGCGGGCACCAACCATTTCGCCGTACTGCCGTTCGCCGCCGAGCCGGGCAGCGTCCGCAACGGCGTCGAAGCCGTCAATGAGATCAAGACGTCCGCGGTCCGAATCGCAATCAAAGAAAGTCGATCGTCGCGAGCAAGACCGAATTCGGAGCCGTCGGACGCCAAGGGGCTCGATCGCAAGGGGACCGACCTCGCGGCGGCGCTCGAAGTGGCTGCCGCGGCGATCCCGCCGTTTTACGTCCCCCGAATCGTGTTGCTTTCGGACGGCAACGCGACCACCGGCGACGCGCTCAAGACGGCGGCCGCGCTCCGGGGCAAGGTCGAGGTCCTCACGGTCACTCTGCCGGTTCGCACCGATCCCGAGGTTCAGCTCTCGGCCGTGACCGCCCCGGCTCAGGTCCAGCAAGGCGAGCCATTCAACGTCGAGGTCTTGATCGACAGCAATCACGACGACGACCAGGGTAAGGTCGAGGTCTATCGAGGCGACATCAAGGTCGCCGACCAGGCGGTCAAGCTCAAGAAAGGCGAGAACCGCGTCGTCCTCAAACAGACCGATCGAGCTGGGCGGACTGACCCCGCTGACGGCGCGGCTCAAGGGTTACCGGGACACGCTGCTCGACAATAACAGCGATTTTGGACTGGTCTCGGTCGCCGGCAAGCCGCGCGTGCTGCTGGTCGACAGCGACCCCGACCAGGCCAAGCACCTGACCTGGGCCCTCGAAGAACAGAACATGCAGGTCGACACCCGGCCGCCCCGCGGAGCTCCCGACAACCTGGCCGAGCTGCAGAATTACGACCTGCTGGTCCTCTCGAACGTGCCGGCCACGGCCTTGACCTTGCGGCAGATGGAAGTCGCCCGGACCTATGTGCAGGACCTGGGTGGCGGGCTGTTGATGCTGGGAGGCGACCAGTCGTTCGGCCTGGGGGGTTACTACAAGACCACGATCGAGGAAATCTTGCCGGTCCGGAGCGATTTCGAGAAGGAGAAGGAGAAGCCGAGCCTGGCCATGATGCTGGTGATCGACAAGTCCGGCTCGATGGGTGGCGAAAAGATCGAGATGGCCAAGGAAGCGGCCCGCGCGGCCGTCGAGCTGCTGGGGCCCAGCGACAAGGTCGGCGTGCTCGCATTCGAGGGGGAAAACTTCTGGGTCAGCGAGATGCATCCGTGCTCGGACAAAGGGTTCGTCCTCGACAAGATCGCCGGACTCGAGGCCGGCGGCGGGCACGGTGATGGCCCCGGCGATGGAGGAGGCCCACGAAACCCTTCGGTCTACCGTTGCCAAGCTCAAGCACGTGATCATTTTGACCGACGGCGTGTCATCGCCGGGCGACTTCGAGGGAATCGCCCAGGCCATGGCCGCCGACCGGATCACGGTCTCGACGGTCGCGATGGGAAGCGACGCCGACCAGGCGCTGCTCGAGGACATCGCCCGGATCGGCAACGGCCGGTTTTACTCGGCCGACGACCCCGCCCAGGTGCCGCAGATCTTCGCCAAGGAGACGGTCACGGCCAGCAAGTCGGCGATCAACGAGCAACCGTTCGCTCCCACGATCGTTCGCCCGACCCAGGTGCTCTCCGACATCCGGCTCGACGAGGCACCTTTTCTGCTGGGCTACGTGATCACCCGGCCCAAGCCAACGGCCGAGGTGATCCTGGCAACCGAGGCCGGCGACCCGCTCCTGGCCTGGTGGCGGTATGGACTGGGAATGAGCGTGGCGTTCACGTCGGACGCGAAATCGCGATGGGCGGCCGAATGGCTGAGCTGGCCGCAGTTCGGCCAGTTCTGGGCCCAGGTCGTCCGCCACTCGCTGCGCAAGTCCGAGACCAAGGGGAGCGTCGTCCAGGTTGAGCGTCACGGACGGAAGGCCGTCGTCTCGCTGGACGCGATCGAGCCGTCCGGCAAGTTCTTGAACCGGGCCGCCACCGAGCTGACCCTGGTCGACCCCCAACTGGCGACCCGAAAGTTGGAGATGGTCCAGGTCGCGCCGGGGCGTTACCAGGCCGAGATTGATACAACCCGAGGCGGGGCGTACCAGTTAATGTTCGTCGCAGACGAAGGATTCCCAGCTTCTGGGCCGGCAATCGCGCGGGTTGGCCGTGGGATATCCCGACGAGCTTCGGCTCCGGCCGGCAAATACCGAACTGTTGCGTTCGATCGCGAGTGCGTCGGGCGGGCGATTTCGACGTCAAACCGGAATCGGTCTTCGACCCTCCCGACCGAACTTCGCCCCGGGCCGTGCCGCTCTGGCCGTACCTGGCGGTCGGCCGCGGCCTTGTTGTTTGTGCTCGATGTGGCTTTGCGCCGGATCGATCTGTCGTTGGTTTTTCAGAGGCGGCGACGGATGTCGCTTTCCAATGCGTGCCGTTTGATCGTACAATCGTCTTTTTCGTTAACCATGTCGGCTTTGCGGTCCACACGGGATTTTGCACCAGCGGACTAACGGGGAGCAAATGCCATGAGCGATCGGATCTTGGAGAAACTCGAGCCGGTGCGCCGGCGGCAGTGCGAACTGGAGATCGTGCGCTTCAGCGCGATGGGACTATTGGCCGGCTCGCTCCTGGCCGCGTGGTCTTGGGCGTCTGGCGCTGGCAAGCGACCGGACCAAGCGGCGACCGGCATGCCGATCGCCTTCTGGGCCGCGGCGATCCTGGTGGCCGGGCCGGTCCTGGGAGCGGTCTTGGCATTGGTTCGCGGCCGATCCTCGCGCATCGCCGCCGCGGCCGTGGACGCCCAGTACGGCTCAAGGACCGGGCCGTCTCGGCCGTCGATTTCTCCGTCGCGGGAAATCCACGCCCATGCACCAGCTCCAGGTGGCCGATGCCGAACAGCACCTGGAATCGCTCGACCCACGTCGCGTGGCGCCCTTCCGGCTGCCGGCCGCCGTGCCTTACGCGGTCGACCGCGCCTGGCCCTCGCGCTGGGACTCTTGCTCTGGCCCCGGCCGACACTACGTTCAGGCAAAGCCAGCCGAGCCGCTCGAGTCGATCCTGGCCGCCGCCGATGACGCCGAGGAGAGCGTTGAGGAAATCCAGGAGGCGGCCAAGAAAGAGAACGATCCCAAGCTTGAAAGAGCTGGTGCAGAAGCTGACCGAGACGATCGAACAGATGAAAATGCCGGGCGTTGACATCAAGGAAGCCCTCGCCAAGCTGTCCGAGATGCAAGCGGCCATCACGGCCCAGCAAGCCCAGTTCAACATCGGCCAGGTCGACGCCCAGATGCAGGCGCTCGGCGAGGCGATGGCGTCGACGCAGGCACTCGAAGGGGCCGGCCAGGCACTCCAGCAAGGCAAGTACGACAAGGCCGCCGACCAACTTGACAAGGCCGAGCCCAAGCTCGACCGCAAGGAAGCCAAGACCCTCAAGGAAAAACTGGCCCAGGCCGCCAAGGCGATGGAAGAAGCCGGTCTGACCGACCTGAGCACCGCGACGACCGAACTTGCCGAATCGCTGGACGACGAAGGGGCAGCGGCCAGGTGCCTGCAAGAAGCTCGGCAATCTCGCCAGCAGCCAGGGCCGTCGCAAGCGAATCAGCGATTTGCTCACGCTCTCATGCAATAGCCTTTCCGAGTGCAAGGGCAACTGCCAGAAGAACAGCACGGCCAAGCTCCGATTGCGCAAGAAGTCGGATAAGCCCAGCAGCACTTGGGGCATGGGCATCAGCGGCAATACCGACGGCGAGCAGACCAAACTCGACTCCGGCCGCAAGCGCGAGCAGGTCCAGGGCGAAATGGGAGAAGGTGCCTCCGAGACCGAAACGACGCACATGCCCGAAGGTCGCCAGACCGCATCGCGAACCTACAAAGAGCAGTACCAGAAGTACCGTCGCATGACCGAGGCCGCTCTGAACACCGAGCCGATTCCTCTCGGCCACCGCCAGACGATCCGCCGCTACTTCGAGCTGATTCGACCCCAAGGTGACGAGGCCGAGAAGGCCGATGCCACCGCGAAGCCCGGCTCCTGAGAAGGCTAAGTGCGGACAGGCCTGGCACATCAACTTTCTCCGGTTTGACGAACGGGAGACGACCCGCCGAAATGCCCGACCGAAGGGGCGGTGGTCACTCGCAGGGCGCAATTAAGGCATCCCTGCTGATCAGAGCAGACTCCGAATGAAGGAGACCCCGCTCAGGCACCCGTGCGGGGCAGGAGTTTTATCTCCAAGAACAGTAGGTCTCCCTCAATCCAGGGCCGCCGGAACGCCCTGGCTATGAACCCTAACCCCTACGGGGCATCAGATTCAAGGCATCCCGCGCTCGTCAGATGCTACCGCATCTCGGTAAGTTATTTACGTCCCGTCCCTAAACGTTCGGCGCAGGATCAGAGACACCGCGCACAACAAAGAACAGTAGGTCTCCTACTGTCCAAGCAACTCGAGAGTCCGCTTGACGAAGGCTGAGCAGGTCTCGACGGCGTCGGCAGGCGATAACTTGAGCCGCTGCGCTTGCTCGAACTTGCGGAGATGGCGGCATCGAGCTGACCGGTACGGACATAAAGACCGTCGCATGCCAGAATCAGACAGCGCAAGCCATTTTCGCGATAGCCCTTGGCATAGACCAGTGCCCGCAGGCAACAGAACATCGCCTCATAGCTGAGGAAGACGACGTCGGCGGGGTCTCCCTGTCCGGAAGTGTGGATGTTGATCGCGCCATCGAGGCGGTCGCCGGCCTTGGCGAGCAACTCGACGATCCTTGCCGGCGCCTCTTTATCCTCGAACAGGTAGGGGCTATCCAGGCATTTCTGTAGTGTGTTGATGATGGCCATGGCCGTGACGTCTCGTCTCGGTTTTAAGGGCGGTTGGGTTTCTCGATGCCTCAGGTCACGGAGCGGATTTGCCGGGTGCGCCGATTTCTTGGTGCGCCGACTTCTTGGGTGTGGCCAGACTTCTTGGGAGTCCCAGCCTTTGCGGACGGCGCGGCGCCGCCCTTGGTTTGAGCAGCAGCGGCGGCGCCTCGCTTCATTCTTTCGCCATACTCCTGAGCGCTCACGCGGGGAATCGACGCCGCTGGTTTCGGACTGGCATTGGCGGGCGGTGTTGTGAATGGCGTGACCGTTCCTTGTCGCTTGATCGGGTCCGTTAACATGGCCACGGCACCACTTTGCATGAAGTTCATGAGGACTGGCTCAGGCCAGAGCCCTGCCACCACGACGACGAAGGTTCCGATCCCGATCGGCCAGGAGATCGCTCTGACTCGGCGGAGCGAGACGTTTTGGACCGGGCTCTCTGAGAAACATCGCCTTGAGGACGCGCACATAGTAGAAAGCCGAAACCACCGAGTTGAACAATCCCAGCGCCACCAGCCAGATCAAGATGACCGGCTGAGACGTGTTACGCTGGTCGAGCGCCTCCATGAAAACGTACATTTTGGCGAAGAAACCCGCGAGCGGAGGGATCCCGATCAGGGAGAGCATCAGGATCAGGATACAGGTGGCCAAAAGCGGCTCTTGATATCCGACACCATTGAGATCGTCGATATCATCGGAGTTCTTGTCTCGAACCAGCCAGGCGGCGACGGCGAACGCTCCCACGTTGGCAAATGCATAAACAACCAGGTAATAAAGCACCGCCGCTGCCGCCGTGGAGTCGTGAATCGAAACACTGATGGCTGCCACGCCGACCAAGATGTAGCCCGCGTGGGCGATCGACGAGTAGGCGAGCATCCGCTTCAGGTTTCTCTGGGCCAGGGCGGCGAAGTTACCGTAGGTCATCGTCACGGCCGATATGATCGCGATCACGGCGATCCAGCCCGGCCCCATGATGCCCGTCGTCGGACTCGACCAAGGAAGCAGGGCGTGCGTAAAGACCTTCATAAAAGCGACAAAGCTCGCGAGCTTCGATCCCGTCGCGATCCAGGCCGTCACCGGAGCCGGCGCCCCTTCGTAGGCCTCCGGCGCCCACTGATGGAACGGCACCGCCGCGATCTTGAACCCGAAGCCGACCAGCATCAACAGGACCGCCGCGGCGCCGGCGACATTATCCGACAGCCCGCCCGCTCCGGAGCCGCTGGCCAGAACCGTACGAATCGCCCCGAACTGGGTTGTCCCCGCCAGTCCATACACCAGGCTGAGACCAAAGAGGAAGAGCGCGGACGACACCGATCCATAAACAAAGTACTTGAAGGCCCCCTCGGCCGACCGCCGTTTCGTTTTCTCAAGTGCCGTGCTCAAATACAGACAGATGGTCATGGTCTCAAGAGTCACGAACAGGGTAACCAGCTCCTCGGATGCGGTCAGGAGCATCATTCCAACGGTCGCCCAGAACATCAGGGCGAGGTATTCACCCCACTCCTCAGTGAACTTCCAAGCCGTCGACAGCCAGAGGACCAGACCGAGGAGCACCACGTAGAGAATGTTGAAAAGGATGCTCTGCATGTCTCCCGCGAGCGTCTCGAAAAAGAGCGCCGGATCGTCGTTGAGCAAGTAATCGGCGGTCTGCTTGTCGAATCGCGACTCCACCAGATCGGGATAAGTCCGGAAGACGAGTGGAACCACCGCCGCGATCAGTGCCAACCCAACACCGGCCAGAGCCAGCAAGCCGACGACCCGTAGCCGAGCCGTGGGGCTGAGCCGGCGCGCCAGGCCCAGGTCGACCAACAAGACCAGGAGACCCCAGAAGGTCAAGATGATCTCGGGGGCGACGAAGAAGAAGTCGCGGAAGTCCATATTTAGGGGGGCGTAGGTCGGCGTCATCGTGTTCACTTTCGTCAGGCGCTGGCTGGCGGTCACCCAGACATGCTGTCGTAGCGATCAACGTCGGCGGAATGCCAGCGGCGATAACAGAGCAGGATCAGGCCGATTCCGACAGCGACCTCGGACGCGGCCACCGTCAGCACGAAGACGGCCAGGATAATCCCGCTGATCGGCCCCGACCCGGGCCGCTCGGGCCCGTAACGCCAGAACGCCACCAGGTTGATGTTGGCCGCATTGAGCATGATCTCGATGGCCATCAAAACGGCTATGGCGTTTCGGCGCACCAGGACGCCCGCCAGGCCAATCGCGAACGAGGCCGCGGCGAAGTAAAGGAACCAGCTCAGTGGAATGTCGGAACCCATGGCTTCTCGTTTTCCCGTTTCGGTTGTCTGTTCGAGTCGACTTGGACCAAGGAACTCCGCATCATTCGATTCTCGATCGAAACGCATCGGCTTTGGGCGACCGTTCAATGCGCGGCGTGCGAGGAGACCTCGACCGGCGCCGGCCCATCGGCCGGGACCGACTCGCGCGTCGCCCGAGCCGGAGTGCGCGGAGCAGCAGGGTCCTCCTCCTCACGATGGGCGACGGCGATCGCGCCGACGAGCGCCGACTGTCAGCAATAAGCCGGCGACCTCGAAGCCGATGACGTAACGCGTCATCAGCTCATCTCCCACCACCTTGGCCATGTTATTGACGGCGACCGTACGCGGAGACTGAGCCTTGGCTCGAGGGTGAGTCGAGAGGCGGCCGGACCTCGTTCGCGGCCCACGAGTATTCTGTCCCGATGGGCTTCTGATGGGCGATGCCATAGGCCAGAACAATAAAGAGGCACAGTCCGGCAGCCAAGCCCGGGAGTTGCCACGCCGAGGGATTACTGGCTGGGTCGTCTCCCTTGATGTTGCGCGTCAGCATGATTCCGAACATCAAGAGAATCGCGACGGCGCCGATATAGACCAGCACCTGGAGCGCGGCCAAGAACTCGGCGTCCAGCAGCACGAACTGGCAGGCGACGATGAAGAAGAACGCCACAAGATAAAGGGCTGCCCGCACCAGGTTCTTCGCCAGCACAGTGCCGAGAGCCGCCGCCAACCCGATGGCCGAGATCACGATGAAAACAAACTGAAGCACGATGCACTCTCCGATTTATCCTTCGCAGGGATTCCAGCGATCATTGCGCAGCGGGGGGACGGGTCCGTACCGCGGATGGATGGGCCCGACGGTCGGCCATTCCGCCCCGAGCGGGACGCCCGCGGTGGCGCGGCGGTTCAGCCAGAGAACGAGCCATATCGACGGGATGATGATCGCCGACGTGACCAACGTTCCCACGCACCAATTCCAGAGGGTCAGCGGACCGGGCCGGATCACGATCTCAAACCAGACGGCCGCCCACGAAGACGTTGAGGATCGCCAGAGGAACCAGGTATTTCCACGCGAAGTTCATCAGCCGGTCGACCCGCATACGGGGCAAAGTAGCCCTGATCCAGAACATCAAGAAGATGAAAAACAAGACTTTTCCAAAGAAGACGGGCAGCAGGATCAGGTCGACGACCACGGTCATCGCGGTCGATCCATTGAGAAAACCAGTGGGAAAGCTCACGAACGGAATCAGCGTGCCACCACCCAGGAACAAGGCCGTCGCCAGGCAACTGATGGCAAAAACGCTCAAGTACTCCGCCAGGAAAAACAAGCCGAACCGCATGGAAGAGTACTCGGTATGATAGCCGGCGATGATCTCCGACTCCGCCTCCGGAAGGTCGAACGGAGTTCGGTTGACTTCGGCGATGCTGGCGATCAGCAGGATGCCGAACGCGAGCAGGCCAGGCGGTGAGGCGATGAACCAGCCGTACGCGAGCTGCCTGTCGAAGATCGATACCAAGCTCAAGCTGCCCGTCCAGAGGATGATCGGGATCGTCGACAGCACCTGGGGAACTTCGTACGAGACGAGCTGCGCGACGGACCGCATGGCCCCGAGTAACGAGTACTTGTTCCGGCTCGACCAACCCGCCAGAAAGATCCCGAGCGGACTGATGCTCGACACGGCAATCAAGTAAACCAGGCCCGACGGGAGATTCACCGGCGCCATGCCGACGGCGAACGGGATCACCGCGATCACCAGAAAGGCCGAAACGATTACGAGCACCGGGGCAGCCAGATGAACCCATTTATCGGCCGTGCGGGGAACGAGGTCTTCCTTCGTGATCAACTTGAGCGCATCGGCGATCGGCTGGAGCAATCCGAGCGGCCCGACCCGATTCGGGCCGATGCGATCCTGGAACCGAGCGGCCACTTTCCGCTCCAGCCAGACCATGTAGGCGACGATCCCGGGAAAGACGCCAAAGAACCCGACAAGCAGCCAAAGTGCCCAGCGAACCTTCGTATTCCAGTCCAGCTCCACCAGTTGCTGCTGGGCCCAGACCGGTGTTCCGAGCCAACCCATCGCGATGTTCACCGCTTGACCTCTCCCTTACAAGTTGGCTCAGCCCGGTAGGCTGGCTCGTCCAATCCGGATCCCGGTTGAGAGCCCATCGTCGTCGACTTGTTTGACGCAAGGCTTGGTCCGAAACCTTTCAAACCCAACGTAAGACTCCCTTGGCCCATGCGTAGACCAGGCCGACCGTGAGGATCAACAGGAAGACGACCATCTCGATCAGCGCGAACGCTCCCAATCCGGCGTAACTGACCGCCCAGGGAAACAGAAAAACCGTCTCGATGTCGAAAACGACAAACATCAGGGCATAGATGTAATACTGAATTCGAAATCGGATCCAGGTCTCTCCATACGTCTTCACGCCGCACTCGTAAGTATCCCCTTTCGCCGGCGACCGCTTTCGAGGCGCGATCACACGCACGACGATCACCGGCAGCACCGCGAATGTGATGGCCAAAAGCAGCAGCAATCCGACGAAGATGTAGTTAGTGGCGACCATCGCTGAATCTTGTCCTTTGAGCCAGAATAACGGGCCGGCGGATAACTCTCCGGAAGCCGCTTAACCGTCACATTTCGCCTCGATCGGGTCACGCGATATCACGTTCCTTCAGCGAGCGTTTCCACTTGCGTGTCTTCATCAATGGCGATTTCGATCAGTTCACCGTCTTCTCGTTGCAGTTGCAGTGTCTTTTGATGGCAGTACGAGGCTTTGCCGCCCATCTCGATGCCCCCCACGGGCCGTCGGCCTTCCTTGAGGACGACACCCTTCACCCGGGTGAGCCACCGGCGATGTCCCACGCGGACGTACTGAGTGACACGAACCTGGGTTCCCGGCGGATATTTCGGCTTCGGAGGCGAGGGAATCATTGCAACGGGCTCTGGGCGGTGAAGTTGGGAGCAGGTATCATAATGATGGTCAGGAGCGAGCGGCAAGACCTTGGCGACACGGATAATCGGTTCGCCGGCACCGTTGCTCGAAAGCGATCTCTATCACTCAGGCGGTCACCGGTTTCGGCGCCGGCTTTGGCGCCGCAGCGGGCTTTGAGGCGGCTAACGCTTTCTGAAGCCGCTGATCCTTCTTCTTGGCCACCTTGTTCCGCTCAGTGACTTCATCCGCGCTGTTCCAGGCTTCGGGGTGTGTCTTGGCGTAGAATTCGCTCGAGACCAGCAAATCCTGAAGGTTGAAAATGTGCGTCTGGTGCCGCTCGTAATTCGACAACTCGAAATTATGGTCCATCTTGATCGCGTCGAACGGGCAATACTCCGAACACAGGCCGCAGTTCATGCACACGTCCATATCAATATAGAAGTCCTCGGGCAATGGCACGACCGTGCCCTTGGGACTCTTGGCCTGGCTCATCCAGATGCACTGAGGCGGACAGACCTTCGCGCAAATATTGCACGAAGTGCAGCGGACGTTGCCGTCCTCCGTGTCGTAGATCAGAACTGGCAAGACGCGAAACCGCTCATATACCGGCAACCGCTCGTCGGGATACTCGACCGTGAACAATCCGTCGGTCTTGAAGTCCTGCAGAATCGTCGGCTCCTTGCCCGCGTTTTGGCGAGCGGAAGAAGTCCAGGAGTTGAGGGCCGCCGCCGTGCCGCGTGAAAGCACGCCCCTTGCGAAAGTCTCGCCAGAACGTGAAAAAGAAACGCCTGAGCGTGACCATGTGACCCCGGAAGATGCCCGCACCTACACCCATCGACTTTGCCCCTTCGTTTCAAGGTGAGCCCGGCTCACCCATTGATCGTTCACTGACGCACTATGACTTCAAGACTCAAGCGGCCGCGCCCACGGTTTCCGGATCGCCGCCCACGCAGGAAAGGAGTATTCCCAGGATCGTTTCCAGTCGATCAAGGTAGTATTCGGTATGGTCGATGAAAACTTTGCTCCCCTCAAGCCTCAAGAATTTCCAGATGCTCGCGGTTGTGACCGCGCCGTGGATTCGAGTCGGAGCGGGTTGTTCGGCCGCGTTGAACTCCCGGGCGGCCACCATCTCGGCGACGCACTGGCCGAATCCCCACTTGATATTGTCGTTCTTCGCTTCGACGATCATCAACACAGGGTTGCGTACGAAAAACTGCATTGGGGAGGCGGCCATGATGAAGTCGCATGTCCCGTTCAATCCTCGGCCGGGGTCGACGTTGAAGTCAGTACCGGAGAAGAGGCTCACGCGGTGGTTCATGAGCTTGCGCACCTCGGCGAGGATCGGTGCCACGATGAATTCCGAACGGGCTTTCTCCGTATGGATTGATGTACCCAACGGGATGAACTCGTCGAGGAGCGTACGGAGAAATGGGCTGACTCGCACGCCGGGAACCGAGGCGAACAGGTCCTCGTCCAGCCGTGCGTCGAGCTTGAAAGAATCGCACGCTGCCTGGAGTGTGAAATCGCTATAAGACATCCGAATCAAGCCTCGAGAAGATGCATGAACGCCCTAAACGTCCCTTAGCGGTCGACTTCGCCGAGCACGATGTCCAGGCTACCGAGGATGCCCACCACGTCCGCGATCGTATGCCCCAAGCACATCGCCTCGAGCGCGGTCAGATTGATGAAGCTCGGGCTGCGAACATGGTAACGATAGGCGGTCGGTGAGCCGTCGGCGACAACGTAGAACCCGAGCTCGCCCTTCGGGTTCTCGACCCGAGAATAGGCTTCGCCGGCCGGCACCTTGATCTGGTAGCTCTTTTTGCCGGGAATGATCGGTCCATTGGGAATATCACGCACCGCCTGCTTCAAGATCCGGGCACTTTCACGCATCTCCTCGAGTCGGATGTAATATCGATCATACAGGTCGCCGTTTTGCTTCGTAATCACGTTGAATTCGAAGCGGTCGTAGATGCTGTACGGGGCCGCGCGGCGGATGTCGTATGCGACACCCGAAGCCCTCAGCACGGGGCCGGCGGTTGAGAAGTTGATCGCTTGCTCGCGCGTCAAGACCCCGACGCCCTTGGTGCGGTCGAGCACGATCTCGTTCTCGGACAGGTAACGGTCGAGTTCATCGATCTTCTTATCAATGCGGTCGTTGACGATGCCGCGACAGCGCTCGATCCAACCCGGCGGCAGGTCAAAAGCGACGCCGCCGAATCGGAAGTAGTTGCACATCATCCGGCTGCCGGCGGCCCATTCGAACAGGTCGAGGATCAGCTCGCGCTCCTCGATCGCATACAAGGCCGGTGTGAAGAACGCACCCAGGTCATTGAGCAGAAAGCCGATCGACCACATATGGCTGGCGATTCGCGTCAGCTCGGCCATGATCACGCGAATATACTCGGCCCGCTCCGGTGGCTTGCCATCGTCGCCCATGAGCTGCTCGACGGCCAGGGCGTAGCCAAAGTTGTTTCCCATGCTCGTGAGGTAGTCAAGCCGGTCGGTGAACGGAAAATTCATCAGGAACGTATTCCGCTCGCCGATCTTCTCGTGGTTGCGGTGCATGTATCCCATCACCGGCTTCAGGCCGATGATCGTTTCGCCGTCGACCCGCAGGTTGAGCCGGAACACGCCGTGTGTACTCGGATGTTGCGGTCCCATGCTGACCACGAACTGGTCGGTATCGAGCTCGGCGATCTGAACGCCGCCCGGCAAGAGGGGTACACCCTTGGGATCGTCGGCGCTGGAGAGACTGGCCCAGTCCGTGAAGTCCTTGGGGACCTTGACATTCGTCCCGTAGGGGTTGACCTCCTCGGCCCGGAAATGCTGGCCCAATCCCTCATCGACCCGGCTCGGGAAGACCTTCGTCGGCCCCTCGTAATAGGGTTCGAGAAAGTCTTTTCGGAGCGGGTGGTAAGCGAAGCCTTCCCACATCAGGATTCTGGTCAGCTCAGGATGCCCGCGGAAACGGACGCCCATCATGTCGTAGACTTCGCGTTCCTGGAAGTCGGCCCCCCGGTACACGTGATAAAGCGAGGGGACTTCGCCTTGACCTTCGGCTTCGGCTGTGCGTACACGCAGCTCGATCAGAGTGCCCGGGTTCTCGATGCTATCAAGCTGGTAGTTGACCTCGATCGCGTCTTCGTAATGGACGCTCTGGAGGCTAGCCAGATAGTCGTACTTGATCGGATTGCGGTCGCGAAGGAAGAAGGCGACGTCGACGAGCTTGTCGGTACGGACCAGGAGGCCCGCTTGAATGATCGTGACCGTGCCGGCGCCGAATTCCGTGTTGATCCGTTGCCCCAGCTCTTGGAGCTTGGCGGCGCCGAGCCAGACCAGGCTGGGCCGGGCCTCGGCTCGTTTGGCCTTCTTGGCCGGCTTGGCGGCCGGCGCAGGCTTGGCTTCCGCCGGAGGGGCGGCCCCAGCCCCGTCGGGCGCGGCCTCGCCTCGTGACTTGGCACGAATCAGGTCCAGCTTACTCGGGCCTTTGGGTGCGGACACCGCCTCGGCCGCGGCTCCGTCACCTTCGGCTGCCTCCGGTTCCGGTTGAGGCGCGAGGATCTTCGCGGGCTTGGGCAGACCGGCCTGAAACGTGTCGAGGAGCCCCTGAGCGGTTCGCTCCGCGGCGATTTCGACGGTTCTCAGGTCGATCAGGTCCGGTCCCAAAACGGGTATGGGAATGTCCCGATCGACGTCGTCGCGATACCAAGGCGTATTCCCTTCCCGCCCGAGCATCGGGATGTCCAGCTTTTCTCCATCGATTTTCCTCTGCAGCATGATCAGGCCGTTCAAGAGAGCCTGGGGCGTTGGAGGGCAACCGGGGATGTAAACATCAACAGGCAGATACTTGTCGACGCCGGAGACGACGTTGTAACCTTCCTTGAAGGGGCCGCCGCCCGTCGCGCATGCGCCCATCGAGATCACGTACTTGGGCTCGGGCATTTGATCATAGAGCCTGGCGATCATCGGCATCATGGTCTTGGTAACGGTGCCCGACACGATCATGAGATCCGCTTGGCGAGGCGAGCCTCGGAACACTTCGGCCCCGAATCGGGCGATGTCGAATCGGCTCGACGCCGTGCAGATCATCTCGATGGCGCAGCAGGCCAGACCGAAGCCGAGCGGCCAGAGTGCCGAGCGACGTCCCCAATTGTAGATGGTATCGACCATCCCCAGCAGCTTATCCCAGTCCGTGACCAGGACGTGTTGTTCCAATTCTTTTTGAAGCACGGGGTCGATGACCGTGCTCCACTCGGGTCGGGTGATTGTCGCGTTCGTCATAATGAATCGTCTAAGTTTCCAACTGTGCCCGGTGACAGGGAGAAAGTGGCGATCTCGGCCGCCGCCAATCCCGTTCGCGCACAACTTGATTTGCCGGCCATTTCACACTGAGGCGAGGGACCACCCCCATGCCGCTTGATCGTACACGTACTTCAACCTTTGCGGCTTATCCTAAACCGATGATCTTGCGTTCCGCCAGTGGGCACCCAGAGTCGTTCCCACCGGCCCGGTCAGCGGAACGCCGGCGACGCCGCGGTTCGTCGTACCGGAGCAAGCTCCGCTCAGGCACGATCCGCAACGAGGACAGCTCGTCGAAACTTCGACGCACCAAGGTCTCTTTCCGTGGCTTGTCCGCTGGTCCATAATGACGATATGGAACGACCTTCACTTCAGATAACTGTCGCGAGTATGCTCGGCCTGGTCGCCTGCATCGCTCTCAATTTTTGGCTGTTCCGGCTCGGTGTGTTCTGGGGGATCGTCGGGCTGAATGTCACCAAGCACGTGGTGATCGCGAACTTTGCAATGTGCTGGGAGTCGATCGCCGGCGATCCAGGCAACCCGAGCGGGTCATTCCCGCACGACCGCCTCATATTCCCGTGTCCTGAGACGGGAATGGTCGAGTAAACTGCCGGAGTCGACCTCAGCGTGCCGGGGATTCGAGTGGGCGCGACTCGTTTCTCGGGGTAGAATGCCGGCGGCATTGTGTGGGCGGCGATCGCCCGCCGCCGAGAGATCGTGTCCTGCGGGTTCTTTCCTTGTCGTGCTGTTCTTGTTTGGGGTTGCATTTGGTCCGTCAGTGGACGGCTTTCGCCGTTCTGCGCAAAGCGGGCTCCGGACGGTCGGTGGGCAAGGATGGACTTTGATTCGACCAGGAGAACGCCATGGACGGGAAACGAGCGGGGAAGCTCCTATTGGTCGAGGACGAACACACCTTGCGAGTTCTGATCGCCCAGTTCCTTCGTGCGGAGAACTTCGAGGTCGTCGAAGCGGCCGATGGCTCTTGAGGGAGTCGGCTACTTTTCGAGCCAGGGGCCGTTCGACCTGGTCCTACTCGACTTGAATTTGCCCAGACTTTCCGGCGTCGAAGTTTGCCGACGAATTCGGCGTGAGCAGCCCATGCAACCAGTCATCATCTGCAGCGCGGCGATTCTTGACGATCACATCACGGAGTTGCGCCATGCAGGTTGAGCATTTCCTGACCAAACCGTATCATCCCCTGGATCTCCTGGACCGGATCGCGGGCGAAATCGGCACGAGCTTTTGCTTCGAACGCGACCGGCGCAAGGCGCGACCCACTGTACAAACCGTTGAATCGCCACCGCCCATTCTATAGCCGCCCGGTCGGTCCCCTGGTCAATCCGCTGCGTTTGGATTAGAATCTTGGTTTGTCGTGTCAAGGTCTCTCTCGCTTTGATGAAGGCTGAGAGATCGTCGCTGGAATCATATAGGCCATTTTGCTTCAGCGCGCGAAGGACGGTTTCATGGCTGGGAAACCGCTGAATCGACTCGACCTCAGACGTCAAAGGGAAGCCGCCGAACCGCTCGATCCGATGGAAGACGAGCTCGACGAAACGGTTGAGGAAGTCGACGAAGAGGAAGTTGCAGAGCGTAAACCGAAAAAGAAAGCGAAAGCGGCTCCCAAGTCGAAGGCGAAATCGTCGCGCTCCGCCAAGCCGGCGGCGCGGATGCGGATTGTGTGGACGGTTTTGAACGATGCCTTCAAACCAGTCGCTACATTCGAATTCTCTCAAAAAGAGGCCGCCGATACCAAGGCGGCCGAAATGACCGCAAAAGGTAAAGGTACCCACTTCGTTCAGCGCACCAAGGAAGCCATGCCCGAAGATGCGCCCGGTATCGGCGCGGCGATCCCGAGGGTGGTTGCGCCTGCCCCGAAAAAAGCGGCCAAAGAAGTCGAATCCCCAGTCGAGGACGAGAGAAATCGAAGAGGAAGAGGAAGACAGCGAAATCGAGATGGGTGACGAGCCGGACGACGACGAAGAATGAACGAACCTATCGCAAGCCAGCAAGATTCGGTTCGCTCCGGCTGGAATGGCGCTTGGACACTCTCGGTCACCCTTCGCGAACAAACTCCCGACCAGATAGCTAGAGATCGGGCAATGTCTCGACAAACTGCCAGGCGAGGTGCCTGATTCGCCCGGCCAGAGGGATCCTATGGCCAGACGATTCCTAATGCGATCGCTACCGAGATTCACCATAGATCACTGATCACCGCCGTCGCGGGCGCAAGGGAGACAGGTCATGGACAAGCCCGGGGCGTGGCTATGGGCCGGGTCGCGGTCCGACGGATTGCTATGATCATCCCGCCGCGGCCGCACTCAGGGATACCCGACGTATTGCAGCTTCGGCATGCTGCTCTTCAGGTTCGCGATCCCGCCCAGGGCTGACGCGTGTGCCGGATAGGCTCGCCGAGATCAGCCGCTCATGCGACTTCAGGTGCTCCAACCCGCCGTCTCCGACCCCGGTACTGTCGAGGGAGAGCTTGATGAGCTGGTCCTGGTCGGTAAGATGGGCCAGGCCGGCGTCGGTGACGCGAGTCCCATCAAGGAGGAGCCTCCGCCGCTACGCCGACCAGTCCTGCAGCGACCCGTCTCCGCTTTCCTTTTTTACCCCCTTGAGCTCAACGGACGGACTGAACTCGGGCCAGCCGCAAGCCCTGGAAGATGTTCCGGTTAGCCGGCGTGAGCGCGAACCGGTTCGCCACACGACATTCCCCGGCAGCGTTGGTCCAGCTACCGCCCCGAATCACACGGTTCGAGCCCGCTTCAGGGCCAGTCGGATCGGCCGGGGGTGATTGCTTGTAATAGGCATCGCCGTACCAATCCCAACACCACTCCCAGACGTTGCCGTGCATGTCGTGCAGCCCGAAGCCGTTCGGCTTCTTCTGGCCCACCGGGTGCGTCGACCCCTTGATATAACCCTCATTGAACCAGCCATACTCGCCCAGTTCCGCCGCGTCGTCCCCGAACGAGTAACGCGCCGGCGTGGACGCGTTCCCCCGGCAGGCGTATTCCCACTCCGCCTCCGTCGGCAATCGATAGCCCGGGCCGTTCCAGTCAGGAACCCGGACTTCCTCCCCATTGATCTCATAAAAGGGCTTCAGGCCCTCTCGCTCGCTGAGCTTGTTGCAGAATATGACTGCGTCCAGCCAGGAAACCCACTCAACCGGATGCTGACCGGTCGGCTGGCCTGCGACATTGACATTGTACTTCCGTCCACCAGTCGCTGAAAAAGTGCTCGGATTCTTGCCCTTGCCCATCACCGCCTCGTATTGGGCCTGGGTCACTTCGTAAACACCCAGATAGAACGGCTTGCTGATCTGCACCCGGTGCTGGGGCTTCTCCCTGTCTTGGGCCTCCTTGTCGGCGTCAAGCGACCCCATCAGAAAGCTACCGGCGGGGATGGATTTGAATTTGACGCCGATCGAGTTCTCGAGGATGACCTGGGCCTTTTCCGCCAGGGCGTCGTCGGCGTGGGCCGGCGCGAGTTGGGCGAGCCCCAAGGCGAGGGCACAAGCCGGAGATCGAATGCGAAAACGCCTCATCGGTCGGACTCCTCTCTTCCAACTGGATCAAAATGACTCCGGACGGTCAGTTCATTCACGGTTGTCCCGCGTATCGGCCAAGCGCGGAGCGGAGCAAATCTGTCTTTTCTGTAACAACCGACCATTCAGCCGATCGAATTGTTACAGGAATTGTTACAGAAATCGTCTGAACCTAACTCCGTATCTCATACTGACTTAACAGTGGGCGCACCAGGAGTCGAACCTGGGACCTCACCCTTATCAGGGGTGCGCTCTAGCCAACTGAGCTATGCCCCGAAGCGTTCACAGGTCCCATTCTAAGCCCACAAGCACGCGAGTCAACAACTTCTCTGAAAACGATTATTCGTCCGTGGGCCGGTTGGATGTTTTGTCGACCGAAGACGGGAGGGGTTCCTTGACTCGATCGGCGATATGGTTCTTGGCTTGAGTGGCGTCGCTATGAATTCGAGCAATCCGTTCGGCCCAATTTCGTGACTGCGCTCCTGAGCGGCCTCGGGCTTGAGAACGTCAACCCGATCGCCAAAGCCGAGGACCCACACGACGATCTCGTCGAGAATCTCGACGGTGAGCGACAATTCGAGTTCTCCGCTCGGACCTGAGCTGAGCTTCTGGCCATTCTGATGTGACGTATCCTTGACCGCTGGGGCGACTCGCGGCGAAAAACGAAGCTGGGCATCCTGGCGGAGCGAAGCACCGTTGCTACTTGTTGACTTGCACAGAAATCGATCGAGACGAAACCTTGGCGGAATCGTATAGGGTTCCTTGGTCATCTCGAGCCGCTGGATGTACGGCACTTGGAAAAGCCGGACCTCGCGATGGGACGAGGAATGGCCGACGAGGGACCATTGACCTTGCGTCCGAGTCAGGCGATAAAGGCTCAACTTCGTGGTCGACAACCTGGCTCGAGGCTTTCTCGCTATACCATAAGTGAAGGCGTTGGCGACGCGACAGGCATCCCAAGATCGTCTCATAGACAAGCGGACGATCGGGAGGCAACTTGAGTTCCGCAGTTTCCTCGGCGATCAGCTCACTGCTACAACTGATGCGGTCACGCAGGTCTTCCGGCAGTGCCTGTACGACTTTGGCGAGGCCGCATCGAGCATGTCGTGAGAAACCGAATGGATCGTCGGAGCAGCCCATGCGGCTCACGATCAAGAGCGCCAGGGCTTCTTTCTCTTCGAGTTGAAGCGGTTGGAGCAAGCCGCCCCGCACGAGTTCGTATCCCTGCCGGTCGGGCCGATAGAGAACCGCGATGCCAGCGGTGTCCAGAAGTCCCAAATCGCGATAAATCGTGCGTCGACTGACCGCGCAAGCCTCTGCCAACCGTCGTGCGTTGGGGAATCGCTCGGACTGGAGAATCATCAGCAATTGCAGCAACCGAGCGAGCGGTAACCGCGAATTTGCTGACCGCGACTCGAATTCCGCCGTCGAATCCACCTGAGCGTACTTAACTGAGGGCTGAGGCTGCATGTTCTATCTTCACCGTGGTCGCGAGCGAACTGATGCTTCACGGAGGGTATTTCTCTGGAAACCTAAGACATCGAGTGCCGAAATGAGAACTCCTCATTCGCCTCTTGCCTCGCAACCGAGAGTTGGGCCATGATGATCAGGACGATGAATCTGCGTGTTGACCCGTTGACAGACGGATTGAGCGGCGTTATCGTCACATACGTACATGCATGTTAGGGGCAGATAGCTCAGTTGGTAGAGCACAGGACTGAAAATCCTGGTGTCGTGAGTTCAATTCTCACTCTGCCCATTCGACGTAAACCTAGCCGCTCGCGAGAGTTTCCGAGCGTGCCCTCCGCCTGACAGCGTGGCCTTTGCTTCTCAGACATTTTGCCGCATATCTGGAAGGATTGGGTGGCGCCTGGAACTTTGGACTCGTTGCCTACCAGCCGGACGGCAACCCCCAGACACCCGGTGTGATTAGTTCGACCGAGTTGCCGCTTGTGTCTCGGAAGTAGAGGGACCGGCCTCCTCTTGGCCACTCGACCTCCTTCTCGATGGCAGTCCCGTGGCTTTCGAGCCGCAGCCGCCACTCGTCGAGGTCTTCGCGCCTGATACCAAAGGCGCAGTGGCCCGGCCCGCTGGCGCGCCGTGCGCCGGAAGCATGTCGCCCTTGAGCGTGGCCTCGGCGTTGAAGGCCAGGAGAACGCCGTCGCCAACCCTGAAGAATACGTGGCGGCCCGCTTCCTTGCCGATGACCTCCAAGCCGAGCACGTCCCTGTAGAACTTCTCGGCGGCGTCCAGGTCGCAGACGTAAATGGCTGTCTCGACGATCGCTTTGATTGCGTCCATAAACTCCTCCCACGCGACTAAGGGACTGGTGTCCCGCCTTGGTGCCTCCCGACCGCCAACTCGGGGCCATTCCTCGATACAGCGTCGCGTTCGTCCCTCGCATCCGCTCATCAGGCTGCATCGCCGATCGAAAGCGTTACAGGGGGCTTCCCTGGGTCGTTCATTTCCGAACGGATCAAATAGCCGTTCGCGCGCCGTTCGAGGCCAAATGCGCCAGAGCCGAAAGCATCGGAGACTGTGCGGAAGGCGGGCTCTCCGTCGCGGACAAGGACCAGACCCGCACGGAGCATCGCGCAGGGCTTGCATCCGGTCGACGACGTGTCGAACGCCCCAAGCTTGCTCCACTAGCATCGCCACGACCGGGGAGGCCGATCGTTCGGCCTGGGCGAAGTCCTCGAGCGCCGCTCGGCAACCCGGTCGTGGCAGGTCGAGCCTGCGGGCCAACTCCATGAAGGCCGGGCCTGTGGATTCGAGGTGGGCGAGCAGACTCGCCCGATCGCCGCCCGTCAGCCGCTTTAGCGTAGCCGTCTCTTCCTCGCCGAATCCGAGCTGAGGCCAGTCCTCATCCTCAATCACGGGTCCCTTCTTCATGAGCTCGCGGCGTAGTGTCTCCAACATGAACCGCGACTCCGGACCGACCGCCGCCGAGGCCGGCTCGGGCTGGGGTAGAGTTTCAAGCCGTCGCGATAGATCGGCGCGGGAAGCACTGTCGAGTCCGGGCAGAATGCGACCGAGGGTCTGAAACGACGGCACCTCACTGCCGCACTCCAATAATCGGGCGAACATGAGACCGCCCGTTCCGATACGATGGGCCAGCGTCAGGCCCGCAAATATGTCGTCAAGCGCCTTGTGGCCTTGGCCCAACTCGGCATGCCGGCGGGCGGACAGGCACGCGACGCGGATGACGTTGACGCTGGAAACGCTGAGTCGGCCCTTCACCATGTCGTCACACGAGAGGATCTCCATCCCCCAATCACAGCGGCAGATTCCCGCCGCCCGCCGGATCGCCTCGAGCGCGGGTTCGGCCTGTTGGATCAGTCCATCGAGGCCATGGTCATCGAGCGCAATCGTCGCGACCGTGCAGAGTCGTTTGGTATCCTCCGGCGTTAGGGTCTGCGCCCAGCCGAATGCTTCTTGATAGATCGTCGCCGCGTTGAATTCCTGGCTCACGTCGCCGCTGAAGGCGGCTAGAGGCATCCACGGCCTAAGCCATCCAGCCAAAGGCGTAGCCAAAAACGAGCGAAGCAGTTCGCGGCGAACCATGGGATGCACTCTGAGACACGAGGAGTTCGTTTATTCTAATCGATGGAAGACTGGCCCGTAACGCATCGCTCCCAACATCGGAGGACGATCATCGGGCCAGATCACTCAAGTTCGACCTCAGGTCCCAGCCCGCCTTCCTGATCGATGCACCCCGGTCCTGACGCCACGGTCATTGCTGCCACGGATGTTCTCGCGTAAGTTGAAATCGTCGCGAGTTTATCGTGACTCATTTTTGCCCTTACGGGCGTCCTTTCTCTTAGTGGGCCTTTGGGCCCGAACGGATCAGAACATGATCGACAATCTCAAGACACGACTCGCTGCGCTCCGAGGGGTTTCACCCCGCATCAACACTGTGACCAACCATACCAACGAGGTCATCAGGTTGATCGAAAAGACCTTGGTCGAGGACCTCAATCTCGCGGTCTCCGCGTCCGTGTTGTTCGAGTCCGAATTCGGTGGCGAAAAGGGACTGACTCAGAAGCAAAGTTTGGCCTTCGGCCGGGTTACGGGAAGCGGCGCGTACCGCATCTTCGTTCTCCGTGAGACGGGGCGAACAACGTCGTTGGAGACAGGTTCTGACGCGTCGTTTGAAGTCATCGAAGAAGAGCAAATCCTTTGGCCGTCATGCGGTCGAGAGCTCAAGCTCAAGGCTTTCCATTCATTTGCCCGAACTTCTGCAAGTACTGGTTGGACGGGCCGAGAAGCTCGTCGAGGCGTGCGAGAATACCGCCATTCAGCTCAGGGATATGGCGACGGGTCTCGAGGATCCGGAGGATGCAGATCCCACGATTCGATGTCTGCTGGATCCTGATCCCACCTCGGATGCGACCCTCCGCTCGGGCCGGATCCAGGTCGGAGCGTTCCTGGAAGATTACTTTCCAGTCAAGGGGCGAGGCTTGGTTTTTTTTCAAGTAGGTGAAAGCGGCCCACTTCAGGACCAATCCGACCAAGATGAGCGCCTGCGGTTGAACTGGTACATCGAACCGAAGCAAGCCAAGCGGCTTGCTTTGGAGATCCTCACCAGAGCAGTTTGACGTCCGTGGATCGTGGAGGCCTAAGTGGCATCGCGTGATTCTGGGACGGTTCACGCATTTGTAGCACCAAGGCCAGCCTTGCCCGTGAAGAGGAAAGAACGAACCCAGCGGGTTAGGAAACCCGCTCCACCTATCGGCCAGCCTTGCGCGTGAGGAAAGAACGGTGCTCAGAGAGCACCCTACGATGGCGGCGTCCCAAAATCACGCAAGTCCATTTAGCGCGTGTGGCCGGTCGGTACTTCAAGTCGACAAAGCTACGCCAAACCAGAGCAACCTCAAGTTGCCAGGCCGAGGACTGTTAGGGATCGCGTTACTTTTCAACGGTCCGATACAAGGCGAGAACTCGGATTCACTAGGCCGTGCGAGAGATGATTCACTCGCTCACTCGTGCTCCGGCGCTGCTGACGGCAATTGGGCGGGTATTCTTGGCTAAGTCGAGAAGGATCAAGTTGAGTGCGGTCAACGTGATCATGATGAGGACGATGGCGATCGTCCCGACGAAACCGAGGATCAGGGCCGTTGTGGTCGAATGGATGTATTGGCCAACCAGGAATGCCCTTAGGATGAAGAACCCGATTAGCAGGAGGGAGGGGGCGCACAGAACGAGCACACCAAAAAAACCGACGCGAATCCAGGAATCAATGCGATCGTAGTACCGCGAATCGCGAGGAAAGGGCTCCAATCCAGCCAGGAGACTCGCTAGCGCGGGCCGACTCGCGGGCGGCGCGGGAGCAGTCTCCGCGATTGCGGGTAGCTCGAATTGCGAATCATCGAGCTCGCCCTCGAGAGCGACGGTGATTTCATAGTTCGAATCATTCGGGCCGGCGACCATCGGTGGGAGGTCGTCGTCGTCGAGACTCGCAATCAGCGCCGGACCGGAGGAGAACCGCCCACGCTCGCTAACCATTCGAGAACTGGCAACTTTTCCAAACGGGGCCTCGAGGTTCGGGGCCCCTCCCGCGGGATGGTGCGTATGGGTCGTAAATCGCCCTTGGCATTTGCGACAGCGTAGGACCTGCCTTACTATGGCGGGTTCATCCGCCATCCTCCCATCCCGTCCGCAATGGGGGCATCTAATCATCATGTGACAAATTCCCTGTTGCTTGGCGACGGCTGAATTTGCAACGTGGACTACCATGTATAGATTACAATTCAGCAGGAAACAACGAGGTAATGGTGTCTTTTCCTTGAATTTGATGAGAATCTCACAAGCTCTGTTGCTCTCCGAAGACTTCGGATCGCTTGATCGCCATAAATGACATAGATTGGTCGGCTTTGGCGACCTAACTCGCCATCTCGTGCAAACAACTTGCATGGGATGACGGTTGTGAGTGCCACATCGTGAACGTCATCACGGATTAATTAAGGCGGTCGATGCTCACGGCAATGATCGTCTCAAAACTGGGCTCGACCAAGGATGACCATCGCGACAGTAAAGTAGATGATCAGTCCCGTGACGTCAACAAGCGTGGCGACGAACGGCGCGGACGATGTGGCAGGGTCAAATTTCATCCATCTCAGCAAGAACGGAAGCATGGAGCCTGTCAAGGAGCCCCATAGAACGACGCCCACCAGCGAGAGGCTCACTGTCACTGCGATCAAGAACCAATGAGTCCCGTACATGTTGAACGCGGCATTCCAGGCAGCGATTCTGGCGAAGCCAATCATGCCCAATATCAGACCGAGCAAGAGCCCCGCGACGAGTTCTCGCTTCATCACGCGCCACCAGTCAGGCAGCCTGACCTCACCGAGTGCGAGGGCGCGAATAATCAGGGTGGCCGCTTGCGAGCCCGAGTTTCCGCCGCTGGAGATGATCAGCGGAATGAATAGCGCCAAGACTACGGCTTTCTTGATCTCGTTTTCGTAATAACTCATGGCTGTCGCCGTGAACAGCTCGCCCACGAACAGGATGACCAGCCAGGTCGCTCGCTTGCGGACCATCGCCGGCAAGGATGTGCTCATATACGGATCATCGAGAGCCTCCAAACCGCCGAATTTCTGGATCTCCCGCGTCGCCGCTTCCTCGGCAACGTCCAGGACGTCGTCCAGGGTGACGATTCCGACAAGTCGACCGAGTGCATCCACCACCGGCAGCGCGGTACGGTCGTACCTTCGGAAGACGGCGACCGCCGTTTTCTTGTCGTCGGTCACCGACAGGCTGACACACTTGTTATCCATCAGGTCTGCGACGTGAGCGTGGAGTGGTGACAACAGGATCTCGCGGATCCGCAAGTCGTCGATCAGCTTGTTTTTGTCGTCGACGATGTAAATGACGTTCAGCGTTTCTTTGTCCCGGCCGTGGGAGCGCACATGGTCGAGAACGTGACGCATGGTCCACTCCTTGTGAACCACCACGTAGTCTGGGGTCATGAGCCGGCCGACGCTGTCCTCGCGATAGTCCAGCAAGGCGCGGGCGACGGTGCGCTGCTCGGGGTTGAGTAGGTTGATCAGTCGCTCGGCCTGCTCCGCCGGCAGCTCGGCCAGGAGCGCGGTCCGATCATCGGGCGCCATCTCGTTGAGAATCGATGTTGACTCGACTTCCGAGAGGGTTTCCAGCACGCTCAACTGGGTATCGAGATCGAGGTAAGCGAACGTCTCGGCGGCTCGCTCCGGCTTGAGCAGCCGAAGGACGCGGACTCGCTCGCGGGTCGCCAACGCATCGACCAGCTCGGCGAGGTCGGCCGGAAGCCATCGGTTGACGACTTCGTGCAGCGTGTCATCAGCACCGGCTTCGATCAATTCCCGAATCGCGGGCAACGCCAGCTTTCCCAGCATCTCTCTTCATCTCGCAGTATGATGATCGAACGCCAATCACGGAGGCTGGCGGATGAGTCGCCAATCCCTCACGAACTGAGGGGCTCGCTCATGGAACAGAATTCATACGTTTTCTGCCACACGGAACCCATCCACCGCGCGTAGAACGGACTTCCTTCCGACGCGCCCCGGCGATCGCGTTGATCGCTCGATCGGATTGGAGGTACGGAAGGAATTCCGTTCTACGACAATCGAGTGCCGCTGACAAATAGCAAAGTTAATACCCCCGCTGTTCCTTGACGGGTGGGATCTGCCTCATTAGCATCTAAATTCGCATTCTTCAGTATTGGGACCCATCGAGCCTAAGTGAAAAGGCGACCGATGCCGGAATTCATCGAACACCCGTCTCGGGTCGAGGCCGCGGGCACAAAACCCAAGTTGATCGACGAATACATTGGCAGAGTTAATACCGGGCACGCCCAACTGAGTATCGCGCGAATGCGAAGCCCAGGTGGCTGGATTGAGCCTGGTCAAGCGCCTGAGTTCGATGAGTATACCGTTGTGCTCAGCGGCCTGCTCCGCGTCGAACATCGCGACGGCGTGCTCGATGTCGGCGCGGGTCAAGCGGTCGTGGTTCAGAGCGGCGAATGGGTGCGTTACAGCACGCCGGATCCGGAAGGTGCCGAGTACGTCGCCGTTTGCTTGCCGGCCTTCGCTCTCGATGCGGCTCACCGTGATCCATCTTGAAGCTCACAAAGCCAAGCAAGAGCCCATTCGCATGCAAGGAAAAGTCTGTCTGGTCACCGGCGCCACTTCAGGAATCGGACAAGTCACGGCCCGCGAGCTGGCTCGCCTCGGTGCGCGGGTCATTATCGTCGGCCGTTCGCCTGAAAAAACTGAGGCCACGCTTCGACAGATCCACGAGGAGACAGGTGCGAGTTCGACCGAGTCAATGGTCACCGATCTGTCGTCGCAAGCCGGCGTGCGGCAACTTGCCGAACAAGTCCGGGCGCGGTGCGATCGCCTTGACGTCCTGGTCAACAATGCGGGCGCGATGTTCCTCAAGCCGGCGGAGAGCGTTGACGGCATCGAGATGACCCTGGCATTGAATCATCTGTCGTATTTTCTCTTGACCAAATTGCTGCTCCCTTTGCTCGAGGCGAGTGCGCCGTCGCGAATCGTGAACGTCGCCTCGGATGCGCACAAGGGAGTATCGCTCGATTTCGACGATCTTCAAGGTAAGAAAAAATATGGCGGGTGGCGGGCGTATCAGCGATCCAAGCTCGCCAACATCCTGTTTACCAATGAGCTGGCTCGACGAATTGACGGCACGAAAGTGACTGCCAATTCCCTTCATCCCGGGTTCGTGCGTACGAATTTCCTTGATGTCGTCGGAAACCGCTGGCGCGGAAGGCTGATCCGAGCGATCGCCGATCGAATCGCCCTGTCACCAGAGAAAGGGGCCAGGACGTCGATTTATCTGGCCTCTTCACCAGACGTTGCCGGTGTCACCGGCCGCTATTTCGTCAAGGAAAAGCCAGTGGCCAGCTCGCCACAATCGCGGGTTCCGGCCGATGCCCATGCGCCTCTGGCAGATCAGCGAGGAAATGACGGGTCACGTGGGCGCGTAGCGACTCTCGAACGAAACTTGGTCGATTCGTGGTCGTCCGATCTCAGAATGTGAGATACTCGCCGTCCTTTGGCAACTCGGAACGGCCCCTTGCTCATCCGGACCGATTGAGCGTTATTGTGACGTCCTCGGTGCCCGCAGGGATCTTCTCGACCGTGTTGTCCTTGTAGCCCGGGGCCTTGACTTCGATGGTATAGCGACCCTGCTGGATTCCCTTGAAGCGGAATTGGCCGGTCTTGTTCGTCGTCACGGGATCGGGTCCGGCGGGCCTTGTGGAGTATTGGAATTCTTCTCCGTGGTGCCGCTCGGTGGGCGTAATGGTGGCATTCGGGATGGGCTGCCCTCGGTCGTCTCGGACCTGCCCCGAGATCGAGTCTTTCTGATCCAGCACGAACTCGACCGAGGCCGGATCGAGATTGGGCGCGATGTAGACCTTCTTTTCCGCCCACGCCCGGCCTGGGGCGCCGACCCTCAGGAGATACGCGCCTTTGCAAAAGCCGGACAACTCGAAGCGGCCATCGGTCCCGGACGACGCTGCGAATCGTTCGCCATGTCCACGATAAGAGTCATTGAAGTATCCCCCCGGCATGTTCATCAGGAGAATCGTGAACTGGAGCGTGGCCTGAATGTTCGCTCCGGCGACCGGCTCGTGGCGCTCGTCGACGATTCGGCCCAGGATCTTGCCTTTAGGATCAGCGTCGAGGGCTTCCTTGGCCTTGGCGCGAAACAGGACCTCGGCGGCTTTGAGCGCCTCGTCCGGAAGTCGAGCGATTTCGAGCGAGACCGGTTTCACGGCCCGGGCGCCGGAGTTCTTGAGGAGCGACACAAGTGTCTCGACGATCTTGCCGCCGTTGGGAGTCGACTGACTGACCGAATGGACTTTTCCCTCATGGTCAATCAGGAAGGCGTGGGTCCTATCCCGGGTACCGTATGTTTGGCCGTCTTGCCCCAGTATTCAGACTCCGGTGCGTCGATGGCAACCGGGTATTCGATACCGTATTCTCGGATCAAGCGGCGTAGCTCGTCAGGATCTCGCGTCGGTGTGTGGACCGCGATGATCTCGAGCCCGACCGGTTGATATACCGAGTAGAGTTCCCTCAAGGCCGGAACGAGCGGTCGCAGGAACGGAATTGGTGCGTTCCAGAATTCGAGCAGGATCACCTTGCCGCGCAGGGCGCCGAGGTCGAGCGGTTTCGAGTTAAGCCAGGTCGCGACCTGAAGCGGCGGCGCCTCTTTCCCGTCGAGCTTTTTCTCGGACGGGCTAACCAGATTCGCGAGCGGCGAGAGGTCGGGCGGCGGCCAGGCAAACTTCTCCCGGAGCATCGCGCCAACCTCGGGCCACCAAGGGTCATTGTGGTAAGAAGAGCCCAGCCGGCGGTCAGTCACGTCGACTCCGTACGGGATCTCGAACGCGAATGTGGCCGGCGGCGGCACGTCACGAGGCCGATATTCCACGATCTGAATCCGGCGGCGCGTGTCCAGTTGGGAGGCCCCGTCCTTACGAGTCCCGGTCGACTCGTACTCCATCCGGTCGGGTGCCCAGATGCCGGGGATCACCTCGTGGACGCCTTGAAGCTTACGGGAGGAATAGGTCTTGCCGTGATGAGTCCATTTCCTCTCGATCGGCAGATACCCTTGCCTCGCAGAGATGACGGTCTCGGCTCCCCACTCGCCATCGGGACGCTTGCTCTCGATGACATAGCACCGCGAGCCGTCGACCACCCGTTGTTTGATCGCGATTGAGGACTTGGATCCGGTCTCTTCCAACGTTCCGACCAACTCCTCCGTTTGTTCCCAGATCAAGGCCCGAGGGGTCCATTGTTTGGCGACAAACGAGGATTCGCCGAGGATGAATTCATTTTGCGAGACCCGCGAGTCATACGCCTGCGTACCATCGAACCCGGTCGACCACCGATCGGGCCTCAACTGGGTCATTCCGTAGCGCATCGACATCGAGTCGTATTCCGCACGCCAGCGCGTGCCGTCGCTCTCGTACCGGGCCCGGCCTCGGAAGGAGACCATGACCGGCTGATTCGGATCGACGTTTGTATTGTGGGTATCGGTGAAGACAACCCGGAATAGACCTTTGCCATCATAACGGCCCATCGCCTCGCGGATCTTCGCGGCCAGTTGCGCGGGGGTGATCTCCGGCAGCGGGGCATCGGCCAATTCATCGGCCATCGCCCGGCCGATGAACCCGACAAATCGCACCGAGCCGGCGGCTCCGAACATCAAGAACGCCACAAGGGCCACGGTCGCGTATCTGCGGCCGCTCAATGTCGATTGAATGTTGTCGCGCCATGATGTGTCATCCTACGGGCCTTTATTAAGCCTCAATGACTATTCTGCCGCGTTGCAATCGGGCGTCAAGCGGTGATGGGGCAAATGCGACGAATTAGACTTGCGTCGGCTGGCCGCTCTGAATTGGCCACAATTGCCGAGTGCGATTGGTCTTCATCAGGCCTGAAGTCTCTTGAGGAGCTGAATCTGCCCTGCGTGATAAACGTCGTGCGCGGCCACTCCATAGATCAGGGTTGCATAGGTGATCTTTCCGCCCTTCGGCAACTGGTGCAGTCGCTCGGGCGGAAAGCCGGCAACGGCTTGGCGAAGTGCGCGATGCTCGTCTTCCAGGAGTGTGATGAATTGCCTCCAGTTCCGGGTGGTCAATGGTGAGGGAACAGTAAACCAGTTACTCCCGTGAATCGGAAACGAGCCGCGTTTGTCGTCGCGCAGGCGACGACGCACCGCATACTTCCAGTAGGTCGCATGCACAACAATCTCCGCGATCGAACGGCGTTTGGGATTCGGTCGCCATGACGCTTGCACGGGGGAAATGCGCCTGATCGATCCTCTGAGATTGGGGCCGTGCCAGGCCTTGTGCCCATAGCCATCGTCGAGGATCGCGACCAAAAGGGCGATTTCGGCATTGCCGGGCTGATCGGCGCGTCCTCTCGTCTCGAACGCATCGACTACGACTCCTGGACTGAATGAATTAATCAACCAGCTCCGCTACGGAACCAACCGCGGTGGAATCGTGACAATCGGGAAACACCGGCGTTCTGGAGGCTGTCGCGAACGAGACGTGCGGCTTTGGTGGTATCTCATGCGTCAGTGACGGCTCCAGAGCCTGGCGCAAAGTCTCAGTGATCGCCATGCTCGCGAGCACCAATACTCCGCTAATCGCCGCATAAAGAGTCGTCGTGCCGTACTGTGGAGGCTGGAGCAAGGCCAGACGCCGCAGGGCCTCGGTCCAATCGGCCAGCGCCGTGTACCGGCAGATCATCGAACCGAGGACCACGGTGGACTCCGTCTCCAGGAAGTGAAAGGCGAGCAACGCCGGCAAGACGAACCGGAACCGGCCGAGCGGCCAGGCGAATGCCCCGGCCGTCACCAGCACCAGGAACCAAGGGTAGGCCGCCGCCGCGTACCAGGGGTTGGTCGACATTGTCCCCCAGCACAGCTCGGACTGCACGGCGTGGTAACTCAGGGCGACGGTGTAGCCGCCGCAGATCGCCAGGCAGAGCAACGGAAATACCGGGTTGGCGAACAGCTTGCCGATGCGCGACCGCCCCGACCGGACCGCCAGGAGTGCCCAGCCGAGCAAGCCGGCCACCACCAGCAGCTCGTGACGCTGGAGCATCCGCTGGTTGACGCCGGCCCAGCTCCATCCGCCGCTCATGAGGTTCTTGCGAAGCCAAAAGTTCCTCACAAACCCAAGCCAGGAGATCGATCTCGCGGTCCGCAGCAGGTCGTCCAGCCCATGCCCCGCCCGCCGGTTCAAGATCGATTCCTGCATCACCGTGAAGCTGCCGAACCGCGTCCAGTTGCCTCGAAACTCGGACAGGTTCATGGCCAGGAAGCCGCACGTCAGGGCCAGGGCCCCCACGAGGGCCCTGCCAAGGGCGAGTCGCCGAGCAAGGACGTCGCGCTCGCGCCAGGAGGTCAGCAGCCAACACGTGGCGATGAATGGGATCAAGCCAAAATGCACCGACTTGGCCTGCACCGCAAGGCCGACCGTCATCCCCAGCCCCAACGACGAGGCCAACCGGTGACGTCGCGGGGGATTGAGAGCCCAGGCGATCGACGCCGTCGCTAGGAAGACGCCGAGGGCGTCGTTGGCCACGCGAACCCCGTTGATCAGGAACAACGGCTGGGTCGCGATCGCGATCCCGCAAAACGCCGCCAGCCAGCGGTCCCGGACGAGGCGCCACGACGACCCCGAGCGCCAGCCAGACCGTTGCGGTCGTCAGGATCAGGTTGACCAGCCTCAGACCGGCGATCGACCGTTTCAAGTCGGCGACCCCGCCCAGGGCCTCGAACAAGGGGCGGACTAGCCGGTAATAAAGCGGCCCGTGCTGAGCCTGGTAGAGGCCGATCCGCCCCGGCGCACGGCGCCGGCGGTTGGCGGCCTGTCCTCGCGCGCGAGCTTCCAGTACGTGGAGTAGTCGACGGCTCCCAGGCCGCGGAACTGTCGCAGGGCTGAGGGACAGTGCGGGAAGGCCGGCAGCCGGGCCATTAACGAGGCCGGCACATCGGCCTGGCCAAAGCAAGGGCGGTCACCGGTTTCATTCAAATAGATGATGTAACCGACGTGCTGGTATTCATCCCAGCCTTCGAAAGGAGGGAGGACACACAACAAGACGACCCCGCGACACAACACCAGCCCCGTGAGGATGACACGAAGCCGTCGCCAGGCCGTACCCCAACGCGGCTCCCCGGCGCCCGTCCGTTCCATACACGCACCCTCCCTGGCCGGCCCATGCCGCCTTCCTGTCGAACGGGGGCATAGATATCCGTTTGAACCGGTTCTGTCGACCCCGAACGGAACGGCCGCCGTCGAAAATCCGCCTTGAGCCAGGGGGCCAATCCTGATATGCCTTGCGCCCCGTTCTTGGTTCGTCGGTTGACCGAGAAGGAGCTTACCGGGATGCAAGCCCTAGCCTACCTGCCAGATCCGATCGCGTTTTCCCGCAAACTGAGGAAGCAACTGGCGCACTTCACGAGCGAGATCGGCCAAGTCGTCTCGGATTCCCCGCACTATGCCGGTACCGGTCGCATCGGCGAGATCGTGCCGCCGATCGCCGGGACGTCCTTGAGGGCCAACGTCGGCTCACCCTCGCTCGTGGGGAACCTGTTCGTCGCCGATGCCTGGTCGCTGGTCCTTGGCCGATTCCTGAGGGCCGATTCGACCGTACTGGACATCGGCTGCGGCTGCGGGAGGATGGCTCGCACGCTGGTCTATCATCCGTACATCCGTCACTACACCGGCTTCGACGTGATCCACGAAAACGTGTTGTGGTGCCGGCGCACCATCGTGCCGCTGACCAGCGGGCGATTTGAGTTCCACTCTCTCGACGTGTTCTCGGCCGCGTACAATCCCTCCGGAACGCTCAAGGCGACCGATGTCGTCTTCCCCGCCGCCGATGGGTCGATCACCTTCGCCTTCGCGGGGAGTGTCTTCACCCATCTTCTCGAAGATGATGCCAGGCATTACCTCCGCGAAGTCCGAAGAACCCTCGCGCCCGACGGGATCTTCCTCCCCAGCATCCACACAAGCCCGTCGGCCGGGAGCAAGTACTCCGGGAAGGAAAACCGGATCGACGTCGATTCCGAGTACTTCATCGATTTGGCCCGAGCCGCCGACCTGCGGCTCGTGGAGCGGCTGGGCGAGTTGTGCGGGCAAGAGACATTCCTATTCGTGGCGATCTAAACAAATCCATCGAGATAAGAAGGCGAGCGGATGGGGACGAGGTCATCGGCCCCGGAGGTGCCGAGCCGACGCCCCATCGATGGCCTGCCAGCGACGTTGACTTGGTACAATAGGATTCGGCAGGAAGAACGGTCCGTTTCGCGGTCGCTCCACACGATTAGACTCCATGACGCAAGTATCGGTCGAATATCACGATGAGCAGTTGGACTTCGAGGTTCCCGAGCCGTCGTTCGTCGGCTCGTGGCGAGGGCCGGCGGGACTGGGACCTCGGGAGCAGCTCTCCGCCCTCGTCGACGGCCTGGAAAACCCGCGCGACTTCCCGGCACTTCGCCAGGCGGTCGTTCCGGGCGACCGAGTGGTAATCGCCTGGGATCCGACCATCGGGGAGGCCGTACCCGTCCTCGAAACTCTGGCCGAGCTTTTTCAGGCGGCCGGCGTCGAAGACGGTGATCTCACGGTACTTACTCCACCGCGCTGGCGCGAGCAACCTGGTGGAGGTGCTGCTCCAGGGCACCAAGGTCATCGTGCACGACCCCGATGATCGGAGTCAGTTAGCCTATCTTGCCACAACGAAACAGGGACGGCGCGTTTACCTCAACAGGCTCTTGACCGACGCCGACTTGGTCGTCCCGGTAGGCAGACTCGGATTCGACTCGCTCATGGGTTATCGCGGACCCTGGAGCGTCCTCTTTCCCGCACTGAGCGATCGCGAATCGATGCGTGCTCAACGAGAATTGCTTCGCCAAGAGTCCAACGAGACAAAACCGGGCATGGCCACGCCGGCGCTTGCCGAGTCGTTCGAGGTAAGCTGGTTGTTGGGAACCCAGTTCCATCTTGGTCTGGTGCCCGGTTCCTCCGGGCTGCTCGAGGTCATCGGCGGAATGGACAGCGCTGTTCGTGATCGCGGGATTGCAAGCTTGGAACAACATTGGCGATTTGACGTCGACTCGCGCGCCGAGCTGGTCGTAGTGGGGATCGGCCGGCCTGGGGCCGTCGCGACGATCGACGACCTCGCGCGAAGGCCTGGCGACGGCGACCGACCTGGTGCAGCATGGTGGCAAGATCGTCGTCTTATCGCGAGTCGCGGGCGACATCGGTCCGGCACTCAAACGCCTGATCGATGTGGACGACCCCAAGCAAGCCGCTGCGTTACTCCGCGGCCACGAGGGAGATGACGATTTCGTGGCTGCCCGACGGCTCGCCCAGGCGCTGAGCCGCGCCGACGTCTTCTTGATGAGCGACTTGCCGCAACGGCTCGTGGAGGACCTCGGGGTTGTCGCCATCGAGTTATCCGGAACAGGCGCGCCGGATTGTCGCCCAGAGCGGCTCTTGCCTGTTCGTCAGTCAGGCGGAACTGACTCGGGGCGTCGTCAGAACGGATGAGAAAGCATGAGCGAAACCAACGCTATTCCGCCTATCGACTTCAACTTGGGTCTCACCGATCGGTCGGATCGGGTTCGGATCGACGTCTCGGGACCGGACCGTGCCAAGTTTCTGCACAACTTGACGACCAATGAGGTGAAGCGTCTCGCGGTTGGGAGGGGGTGTGAGGCGTTCGTCACGAGTCTCCAAGGCAAGACGATCGCCTATGTCATCATTCTCGCCGCCGAAGATCGGATTCTTTTGCGTACCGATCCCGCGGGTGTGGGCTTGGCGTTGCCACATCTGCGGAAGTACGGCGTTTTCGACGACGTCTCGATCGAGGATGTCTCGGACTCGACGTTCGAGTTTCACCTTGCGGGCACGGCGGCCTCCGAGTTGGTACGTGCGGTCGGAGGTAGTCTGCCGGAGGAGCTGGAATACGCCCATGTCGCCAGCCGAAATCGACGGGCACGCGGTCCGTGTCATCCGTGAATCTCCGACGATGCTTCCCGGATTGACCTTGATCGGCGCGCCGGTCGAGCGGTCAAGGCGTGCGAGAGCTTCTCCTGAAGCGGGGCCGCGACCTCGGTCTGATCGAGCTCGACTCGCGGACCTTCGAGGTCCTGCGGATCGAGGCGGGCACACCGGTCTTCGGCAAGGACATAACGGAAAAAAACCTACCGCAAGAGATCGGCCGTGACGATCGAGCGATCAACTTTGTGAAAGGCTGCTACCTGGGTCAAGAGACGGTCGCGCCGGATCGATGCGCTGGGTCATGTCAATCAGATCTTACGCGGGCTGAAGTTCGAGCCGAGTTCGGTTTGCCCTGCGCCGGGCTGGGTCCTGACGGATGGGGACAAGCGCGTTGGCTGGATCACATCGGCCGCGTTTTCGCCGCGTTTTGGCACGACCGTGGCACTGGCGATAGTGCGAACTAGCCACGCCAACCCGGGAATCGTCTTGCGTATCGGTCCTGCCGACGAAAAATCCGTGGCCGACGCGACCATCAGCGCCCTTCCATTGTCGCCCCCACCCTGATTGCCGCCATGTTGTCGCCCCCACCCTGATTGCCGCCATGAAGGTTGTCGACTCAGGAAGCATCAAGTCCGGCGAGTCCGTCGTCAGGGATATTGGCAATCTGGACAAAAGAAGAGGGCATACGAGCCAGACCCATCTGTTCGAGGACCAGGACCCCATAGGGCGAATTCGGGTTGCGACGGCCAGCCAGGCCACTTGCGGAATAGGCGACTCGGCCGCGGAGCACCGATGCGCCGCATGTGACTTGAACGAGCGGACGCTCCGTCCCCTGCCGACGACGAATCTCGCTCAAGATGGCCTGGCACTGTTCATAGGTCATTCTGGACCCTCCTTGTTTCCCAGCCGACGGTTAAGTTTACAGCCGATCGTCGACGAAAAGCCGGAGCCCGCTCCGATGCGTTATCCGCGAGCTCCGTCAGCCGCCGCGGTCGCGTGCTTATCTTGGGACCCCGCGTGCCGACGTCAAGTGGCAAAGATCCACTGGCTACTAATCGGCGTTGACCCTTAGGCGAATTTATGCCAAAACTCCCGAGGCTCGCTGGCCGATTGAGAGTGACAGATCTTTTGGATGTCGCGGAGTCGGGCGAAACACATCCGTCGACCTCACGGAATGAGGACTCGGTCATGAATGGGGAGCAGCCACCGGCGGAGAGGGTACGTTCCGGGCTGATTCCTCATCGTTGGACCCGTGTCGACGATCCGGAATCGGTCGCCGTCGTGGCGGCGTACGAGGCGGTCATCGCAGGCGGGGGACCAGCCGGTCTCACAGCCGCGTACGAGCTCAGCAAGCACGGAAAGTCCTGCGTTGTCCTCGAGGCGGACCCGCGGTTGGTTGGTGGTATCAGCCGGACCGACAGCTACAAAGGATACCGGTTTGACATCGGTGGACATCGGTTTTTTTCCAAGAGCGATGAGGTCAACCGCCTCTGGCACGAGATCTTGGGCGAAGCAGTTTCTGACCCGATCGCGGCTGAGCCGGATCTATTACGACCGCAAATTCTTTCACTATCCTCTGAAGCCGGCCGACGCTCTCTGGAAGCTCGGGCTCTTGCGGCTCGTGTCGAATCGTGGCGAGCTACATCCGGGCCCGACTTAGCCCGATCAAGCCTGAGCGGAGCGTCGAGGACTGGGTGGTCAATCGGTTCGGCAGGGAATTGTTCGAGATCTTTTTCAAGTCGTATACCGAGAAGGTGTGGGGAGTGTCGACGTCCCGCATCACGGCCGAATGGGCCGCTCAACGAATCAAGGATTTGAGTCTGGTCCGAGCTGTTACTTCGGCCTTGTTCGGCAAGCTGGGTCGTCGTCGAGGCGAGGTTATCAAAACCTTGATCGATGAGTTTCACTATCCGCGACTCGGACCGGGTCAGATGTGGGAAGTGGCTCGCGATCGGATTCGCTCACAAGGTGGGGCCGTCCATCTCGACCGTCGCGTGGTTCGAATCGAGCACGATGGGGACCGCGTGACATCGTTCTTGACGAGCGACGGGAACGGCCGCCAGACCCGTTACCTGGGAGCCATTTCCTCTCGACTCTCCCGATTCGCGACTTGATCCGGGCGATGAGCCCATCGCCGCCGTTGGAAGTCATCCAGGCGGCCCAATCCCTCAATTATCGCGATTTCTTGACTGTCGTCCTCATCGTGGACCGCGCCGAAACGTTTCCGGACAACTGGATCTATATCCACGAGCCCCAGGTCAAGCTCGGCCGAGTCCAGAACTTCAAGAACTGGTCGCCCGACCTCGTCCCCGATCCGACGAAGACCAGCCTGGGCCTGGAATACTTCTGCTTCGAGGGGGACGACCTGTGGACAAGTACCGACGCCGAGTTGCTCGCACTGGGCCGCCGCGAGATCGACGCGATCGGTCTGGTCTCGGCGTCGGACGTGGTCGATGGCTGCGTCGTGCGCGTGCCCAAGGCCTATCCGGTCTACGACGACGACTATCAGTCACACCTGCGATGATTCGAAACTGGCTCAAAACGCTGCCCAACCTCGAGCTGGCCGGCCGCAATGGCATGCATAAATACAATAATCAAGACCATTCGATGATGACCGCGCTCCTGGCCGCCCGCAACATCTTGGGGCTGGGCCGCTTCGATACCTGGAAGGTCAACACCGACGCCGAGTACCACGAAGCGCCGCTGCCGGACAGAGGGCGAGCCGTACCTCGCCACGGTCAGCGTGGAGTGAAGCAACGCCTTGGTATGGCGCGGCATTAGCAGAGCGTCCCTCAAAGATGTGGGCGCGAACCGCTAAGTTTCCAGTTTCTCCGAATGATCAGGATCCGTTGCCATCCGCCACGGGATCGATTGGTGGCAGGATGTCGTCCACGGCGATCCGCCCGACTTCGATGCCGTCGACAACGACCGGCACGGACTGCCCGGGTTTGAAGACCGCGCGGCCGCCCGTATCTGCCCCGCTGCTTAAGCGTAAAGACCTCGATCTGGCGGGCCTTGAGGTTGACGATCCAGTATATGGGGATGCCCGCGGGCCCGTAGACGCGGGTCATCTTGCGATCCTCGGCGACACTCGACTCCGCGACCTCGACGACCATCGCCAAGTCGGCTGGTCCCGGGTGGCGTGTCGCATAATCCGCCTTACTCCCTCTCGCCATCGAGACGTCGGGCTCCGGCTCCGACTTCGGGGGCAAACGCACAGGAGCCTCGAGCCTGAAATCCCAGCCGGACGGGATGAGCCGCGCAAGTTCGTCCCTGACATTACGGGCGGCGAGCACGTGGGGAGGGTTCTTGGACACCTTGGCCACCAGGAATCCGTTAATGAGATGAACCCGGTGGCGCTTCGTCAAGACCCCCGAATTGACCATCGACTCGTATTTGTCGACGGTCAAACAAGCGAGCGGTGACGGGATCCAATCCGCCAACGTCGTGCACCGTTGACGCGTGATCGTGGACATGGTCAGAGCTCCTCGAATTGCAACCGCTCGATCGCCTCGACCGTCCCGACCGCAGAACATCGGGACGTCTAGAATCTCTTCAATGCCGACGCTTCGTCGGGAAAGATCTCGAAGATCTTGTCGAAACTGCTCACTTTGAATGCATCCATGATAACTGGCCGAAGGCAGCAGAGCCTGATCTTGCCCTTCGATTTCTTGAACCTTGCGGTGCAGTCTGACCAGGTGGGCCAGCATCGCACTCGAGACAAACGAAGCGTTGGAAAGGTTCAGGAGTAGCTTGGTGTATCGCTTGGAAACGACCAGGTCCATGAGTTCCTTGCCAACGTCCGGGACCTTGTCTCCCTCGAACATCGAGACGGTTTCCAAGAAGCTGACCACGGCGACTTCATTGACATTCTTATAAGTGATGTACTGGTAGTCGAGATCGGTCATGGGACCGGCTCCTTATCGAGTTCAGCAGACATCGACTGGCGGAAGAGAAGCCATCCCTCTTCCAGAGCATTGTGTGTGAGCCGCGCTTCATCGCGATGGAATCGGCTGGATCGAAGCAAGTCGCGATCGCGGATTTGATTATACCGAGAAGGCGACCGTTTTCCCACCCTCGTCGACGGCATGTCCGGTGTACGCGGGCCCAGACCTGGCCCAATGGAACACCGCACGCATTCCCAAGAATGATCGCCTCGCGACGATACTATTTTGTGAAGGTCAGGCCGGCCCCTTGTCGCCAGCGCCCGTTGGAGCAAAGAGAAACTTGCCGGTACCTTGCTGCGTCACTTTGCCGACCAAGTGGCGGCCCGTCGGGTTGAAGCAGGGCGAGCGTATTGTCCTTGAACCCCGCGTTTCCGTTGATGGTTTGCTTTTGCCCCTTGGTGTTGACTTCCCAGGAGAACTGTCCGTCAGTTTGAATCGCCAAGGCGATCGTCACATCCGGGGCCGGCTGTGCCTTCCAGTTTCCAACCAGCTCGGCTGGGAGGCGGTGGAGGGGGCTCTTGTTGCTGGTCGGCGGTCTCGCCGGTCGGAGCGGGACCCGTGGCTGGCTGCTGGTTATTCGCGACTGCCGGCGGTTGGCCAGGAGGAACGCCGGCTGCTCGGCTTGATTCTGAGCCACATTCTGCGTCGGTTGAATTGTGGCTTTCGCGGCTGGCTGCTCGGCGGCTTTCTTGTATAGCTTCGCAAACGAGCTTGAAAGTTGATCCTGCGGTTGAAGCTGGGCGACTCGCTCGAACTGAGCGCCCGCCGCGTCGTTGTTGCCCTGAACCATATAGAAATAGGCGAGCAAGAACTGGGCGGATGCTGCGTTCGGGTTGCTTTTGGCGTAAGCCTCGAGCGCGCGAAGTTGGTTGGTGTACGTGTCGACGTCGGGGTAAAGTCCGACGAGCGTCGACCAGTTCCAGCCGGGACCTGCTGTCAGAACGCTGTAATTGACGGCGGCCGCTTCGTCATATCGCTTGAGGGCGAAGAGGCATAGTGCACGGAACTCGTGCACGACCGCGACGTTGGGAGTTTGCTTGAGGACTTGATCCGCCAGATCGAGCGCCCGCTGAAAATCGCCGGCCTTGAATGAGTCACGCGCGGCCGAGAAGACCTGCTCCGTGCTGGTTGCGGCCGCCGCGTCCGGTGGAGCGCTGGTCACGTCGATCGGCTGCGAGTAATCGTAGACGACTGCTGTCTGAGCAGGCTGGGCTGCGACGACCGTCGCGTAGTATGGGTTTGTGTAGCCACTGTAGACCCAGCTATTCGCCACCGAGCCCAGGCCCCATCCGGAAAACGTGCTCATACCCCAGGTTGGGAAGAAGCTGTACATTCCCATTCCTGGATAGCCCCAGCCCCATACCGGCTCCACCAGACAGAGCGCGCTCGCGCCGAAGCCGGTCAGAGCACCCACGCCGAATCCTGTCCAGAAGGAGCTGCTGTTATTCCAGCCGCCGCGATACCAATTGCCGTAGTACGGCCTGGCCCAACCACCTTGCCTGCCCCTCCCCAGTAGCCGCCACGGTAACCGCCGCCCCAGCCCCGTAGCCGCCACCACCCCAACCACCATGTGCGATGTTGGTGTTAATATTATTATTTACAATATTTGTGTTGATGTTAGTTCTGTTTCCGCCCCACCCGCCGGCTCCGGCCCCCCATCCACTGCCCCAGCGATTGCCTCCACCGATGTTATTGATGGTCGTGTTGCCGCCGTAGTTGGGACGGTTGACTACCCCGAGGTTATCGCCATTGTGAACGTTGTTGCCCGATCCAATGTTGTTGCCCGATCCGATGTTTCCCGATCCGATATTTCCCGGTCGATTCCCACTCCAAGGGGGCCGGTTTCCATTGGCGATGCCGCCACCGTTGCCGCCGGGTCGATTATTGTCCCACGGTGGTCGGTTTCCGCCGCCGATTCCCGGCCGATTGCCACCGCCGATATTTCCGCCGTTTCCGCCGCCGAATCCCGGCCGATTGCCGCCGCCGGGATTTCCACCATTTCCGCCGCCGATTCCCGGCCGATCCGCCGCCGATTCCCGGCCGGTTTCCGCCGCCGATACCCGGCCGATCGCCGCCGCCGATACCCGGCCGATTTCCACCGCCGCCGGTGTTTCCGCCGCCATTTCCACCACCGCCGATCCCCGGCCGATTTCCGCCGCCGATGTTTCCATCGCCGGAACCCGGTCGATTACCAAGTCCGGGAGCCGCCATTATTCCCACCGCCATTTCCTGGTCGGTTGCCACCTTGGCCGGGCAACGTCGTGGGACGCCCCTGGTTACCGGGTGAACTCGGTCGCGGTGTATTGCCGCCCGAGGGGCGTGTCATCGCACCTTGGCTGGGCCGCGAAGATCCAGACATCGCGGGCCGGTTTTGTGGCATGGACGGATGGGTCATCCCACCGCCTTGCGGCCGGGACATCCCACCACCGCCTTGCGGTCGCGCTCCGCCGCCGCTCGCGCTCCTCCTCCGCCGCCACGTCCGCGTTGCGCATGGGCTGTCTGATGGGAGCTGAGTGTGATCAGAAATATGGCGATTGGGACGATCAGGCGCTGGCTCAACATTGGAAGTCCTCGCACGATGGAACGGGGCCGGGAGGGGACGGAACGTGTCGGGTGGTTATCAACCGGCTAGTGGGCCGGTTCGAGTCACTTGCGCCGATCCGTCGGCTTCCCACGAGGCTCTGCTCGCCCCGCGTCATGCTCAAACTGTGAAGGACATTCCATCGCTGAGCCAATTTCACCGGCACGCGCTGGCTTGCGATACTTACTTGGGGGCCGGCCCTTCGCTTGACGGCTTGGAGGCCGGTGCCGTCGCAGACGGATCTGGGGGCTTGCGGACCATCACGATGTCCGTGATATCCGGCGCCACCGTGCCGCCGATGATCCGGTCGATCGAGTTCGTTTTGACCGAATCCTTGTTAAGGATCGTGTGAATCTGGGTAGCGGAAGTAGGTCTGCCATCACGAAGCACGCCCTGTGCCTTGACAACCCATTCCTTATCCCCGGTGCGGGTCCAGAGCGCCTCACCGTGGCCGCCGGTTGAGTCGAACACCCACGACTTGATTTGGCCGGACTGCGGGTCCCAGCCGATGAACATGGTGCCGGACGCGGCACGCTCACCTTGGATCTGGATCGCGTAGTCGCGAATCAGGTAGCTCTGGCCGTCGGCCCAGCGAACGCTGGCCGAGACTTTGTTATTATCGCTTTCATCAACCCAATCGCCGACCATCCACTCCAGCTCTTTGAGCCGCTCGTAGGCAGTGATATCCTCGGCGGGGGCTGCTTGTTCGCGAATTTCGTCAATGCGCCACTTGCCATCGCGGCGGACCATGAGCGAGTTGAACCGCGTATACTCGCTTGCATTGCCATCGGCATTCGTCAGCCGTGATTGTCCGGAGACCTTGGCGACATCGGGTGTGAGGAACTTGATTTCCTCAACGGTTGATTCGAGCTTGAGGCCGGGAGTGTCCTGGAAGGCAGCGGTATACATTTCGGCGATTGGACCCTTGCCTCGGGTTTCGGCGCCTCCAGGCTCAACGATCGACGAATCGTCGTGAAAAAAGTCGACCATGGCTTGGACGTTTGCCGCGCTGTACGCCTTAGTGAATCCCTCGACTCGCTCCAGGATCGCCTTTTCTTCGGAGCTGGAGGCCGTCACTGGTACGGGCGCCGCGGGCTTTGACGGCTCGGGAGCCGCCGCCTTCGGTCGCGGAGCCAGCGATTGAACGGGCGTTTTCGGCGGCTGTTGGGAGTATCCCGCGGTGACCGCGAGGCACGCGGCAGCCAGGGCGATCGATCCAATCAAGGCGATGGTCGTTCTCATGTGGTGCGTCTCGAAAGGCCGGCGAACCTCGCGCCCGCCGACCACGTTGGGGACTGAGGTGATCCGAACACTGGATTGTGCTTGACATACCCGAGTCCAGTCAAGACTCAAAGGCGCCGTCGTGCACACTACGGTGGCTCGGAATCGTTGGACGTTCCCAATGGTTCGGCGACAACGAGCTGGTCGAACAGCTCTCGGGTTCGATGGGTGATGCGCACGGCGTCGGCGAGGAATGTCTCGACGGCTCTGGCGGGTTCGATCGAGTCATAGTTGAGCCGGCGGGCCAATCGCTCGAGCTCCGCGTTGCTCTCGGGCAGCTCGCTGATTCCGCGATTGTGGATCAAACGCAGCCGGCCCTCGACCGTCCGGAGGAAATCGTAGGCATCGCGTAGCTCATTGTGAATCTCGGTCGGAATGGACCCGTAGCGGCGGAGAACGGCCAGCGCGTCCCAGTAGTTGGTCCGGGGCAAGTCGCCGGCTTGCCGAATGGTGGTCGGTCCGGTTGGTCGGGCGGCGAGCGCTAGCTCGAGGAATTGAGCGATGAACTCCAGGTCGGCCAGGCCACCGAACCCACGTTTCAAATCATGGCGGCCGCGCGATGCTTCAAGCTTGCGGCGCATCGACCGTACCTCCGCGGCCAGATGCGACGGATCAAGCGGCTGCGACAGTGCGGATCGGACGGCTTCGGTGACGTCCTGGCCGAAGCCGCCGGTGGCGAAGATGACCCGTGCCCGCGTGAAGGCCAGCCGCTCCCAGATCTGGGTCGACTGGCCGAGATAGCCGCGAAACGCATCGAGCGTCATGCACCAACGGTCCGGAAGCGCCATGCGGCCGCAGTCGTGCGTCAACCGTATAAAGCGGGCCGGTCGACGAGCGACTTTCCAGGGCCTTGAGCACGCGCTGCACGACCTCGGTGACAAACTGCTCGTTGGAGATCGAGACGGGACCACCCGTGGTAACACCCTCGGCCTCGTGCAGGAAGACCAGATCGAGGTCGCTGTGGTAATTCAGCTCCCGGCCGCCGAATTTGCCCAAGGCGAGGATCGCCCATCGATTGCGCCGGCCGGTGCGCGGACATCGCGGCGTGCCGAACCGGGCGACTCGCCGTTGCCATTGGTCGCGCGCCACCTGGGTGACGATCGCCTCGGCGACGTCGGCCAGCTCGCGCGTCACTTCGCGGATCGGCTCGCGGCCCAGGATGTCGCGAGTGCCGATCCGGATCCATTCCTTGTTGCGAAAACTCCAGAGGATCGGTGCGAGATCCTTCGCCCCTTTGCAGAGCTCGGCCAGCTCGGCCTTGATGGCCGCGCCCGGCAAGGGACGATCCACCACCAGCGAATCGACCAGGTCGTCGATCATCCCCGGGTTATTGATCAGGATCTCGGACAAGAACTGGCTGGTCGCGCACAGCTCGACGTACAGCCGCAAACTGGGCGGATTGAAGTTGAACAGCTCCCAGAGGACGGCCTTGGCGCCCAGCGATGCCGACACTTTCTCCAGGTTGGTCAAGCGTCATGTCCGGGTCGGGCGTTCGGCCGACGGCCTCCAGCAGCCGCGGGGCGATCGCCGCCAGAAAGTGCCGGCACCGCGCCTGCGACAGAAACGCGAAATCCTCGCGAGCCAAGGCCATCAGGTTGTGATAGGCCGGTGCCGCGATCGCGGAACGGGTAGGGTGCCAGCACCGTGTGAGATGAACTCCGGGGCCAGGGTGCGGGTCGAGCACCAGGTCGACGATCGGATCGACGGTCGTGCCCGGCATCGCCGCTGAAGGCGTCGTGGAGCAGGTGATTGAGAATGCGGCGATTCAGCTCCGTCTTGCCTCGGTAGTCATTGATGAAGCGAGTCGGTCGGGCCGGTTCGTTCTTCCCAAGGGCTCGCGGGTGCGTAGCCCATCCGCAACGGCCAGGGTTCGCAGAGCTTCGAGATCACGCGGCATCTCGTGCGTCTGGCGGTCGAAGAGGATTTGCAGCCGGTGCTCGACCCGGCGAAGGAACCGGTATGTATCGTCCATGATGTGCCGCTCCTCCGCGGTCAAGCAGCCGACATCCTCTAACCGCGCGATGGCCTGGAGCGTGTTGGCGTGCCGGACGTCGGGATACTCGCCGCCGTGGAGGAGCTGCAGGAACTGGACGACGAACTCGACGTCGCGGATGCCGCCATGGCCCGTCTTGACTTCGATTTCCGCGGTGCCGGCCGTGACGGTGCGCTGCTCGATCCGCCGCTTCAGCGCCTTGATCTCGGCAATCTCGGCCGCACCGAGGTAGCGGCGATAGACGAACGGCGTGATCGCTTCCCGGAAGGTCTGTCCCAGCGCGAGATCGCCGGCGACCGGCCTGCACTTGATCAGCGCCTGACGTTCCCAGGTGCGGCCGCGCGTCTCATAATAGCCGAGCGTGGCATCGAGCGAGCGGACCAAGGCGCCCTTGTTCCCCGTCTGGACGCAGACGCATGTCGACCCGGTAGACCATGCCCAGTGGCCGTGTGATCGGCCAGCAAGCGGACGATCTCGCTGCCGATCTTGGCGAACAACTCGGCGTTGGACAGGACCTTGGGGCCATCGGTCTGGCCGTCTTCGTCGTAGAGAAAGATCAGGTCGATGTCGGAGCTGTAGTTGAGCTCCTGGCCGCCCAGCTTACCCAACCCGAGTACGACAAACCGAGCAGCCGAGCCTGCACGATGTCAGGGGTACGCCGAATCGAGCCTCGGCGCGGGATCGCGCCAGCCGCGACGGCCACTTCGACGCAGGCATCGGCCAGGTCCGAGAGGTCTTGCGTGATCAATTCCAGCGGAAAGCCGCGCACGATGTCGTTGTAACCGATGCGCAGGCTCTCCCGCTGGCGGAAACGTCGCAGGCGCCAGTCCGCTGTTCCTCGTCGCTCGAGAGTCCGTCCAGCTTGGTCCAGAGCTCGTCGATCAAGGCCGATCGGTCAGGACGCTCCGGACCCCCTTGCAGCCAGCCCAGCAGCTCGGGATCGCGGATCAATACCTCGCTCAGGTACTGACTGGTGCTGAAGACGAAAAGGAGGATCTCGGTCGTTCGAACGTTGTTCGCCAACTCGTCGAGCGTGGAGTCGATCCGCGGTACGGCCGCCATGAACCGCTCGAGGTTGACAAGCGCCATTCCGGGATCGGCGCATCGCGGCAGGATCGCGTCGAGCTGCACGGCAATCCGGGCGAGCAGATCCAGGCACCCGAGACCGGCACGGTCGGGTCAAGTCGGCGAGGTCGCGAGCCCCACGCTCGGGTTCGCGAACCCCCAGTCCGACTCAGCCAGTGGCTGACCAGCTCGGGATTGTCGTGATAGGTTAGATACCAAGTCGGGGTCATGCGAGAAATCTGGAATTGGCCAGGAGTTCTCAGGACTATTCTACTGAAAAGGGCCCGGATGTGCGACTATCACCTCCGCCTGTCATGGCAAGTCACAGCCAGACGAGGACGGTGATCCAGTGAGCCAATACGGTTGGCTCTTGAATCTCACGATTGAGCGGCTCGCGACGCGACCCGGTCGGGGTTGACATGCTGGAGCTGTCGGAAGATCAGTTCCACGTCGCCGCCAGAGAGGCCAAGACTTGCTGGCGATCATCCGTTCATCAACGCCGGATTGCCAAAGATGCGCGACCCGGTCGGCGAACGGACAGAGGCGAGGAGACAGGGGCGGGCCCGCGACATGTCGACGGTGAGACTCCCAGGGATCGCCAAGGTCGACAAAGCCCGGGTCGAACCAGTATTCTCGCCCCCCCTGTCTCAAGAGCTCAAGGAACCATTCCTCGAAGCCTGTGGCGATGATCCGGGGAGGGCTTGCCGAGGCATCGTCGCCTGACGTGAAAATCGGGTGTCCGCCGCCCGGCCAGCGGTATCCCAGGTCGACACAGATCGTCTGCTGGTTGGGGTTGCCAAGCTCGAACCAGCTTTCTGGCTGCACGATCAGCTCGGGAACACGGGCAAATGGCACCATCGGCCCGATCGCGAAGATCGGGTGAATTAGCGGGCCCTCTCGATACAAGCCGTTTGAGAGCAAGAGCCAGTTTCGAAGTCCATCGGGCAGAGCGAAGCCGTGCCGCTGCTTCCCACGCCGCGATCGACGCCGAGCCGGCGCCGGGCCGGCACGGGTCGCGCAATCCCGCGGAACCCCGCATCGAGCGACGGCCGGATCAGGGGCCAGCCGCGCAGATCAATCCCTTCCCAGAGCGATCCAGCAGCTTGACCAGCTCTCCGAGCGAACCGGCCATCAGAATCCCGTCCTCTTTCACGCCGGAGTCGCGATCCGCTCCGCGATTTCCACGCGACCGAACAGCGTGACCGCACTGGCATCCTCGACTTCGACCGGGACGAACTGTCCGATCAGCCGCTCGTGGCCTCGAACACCACGATCCGATCGCAGTTGGTCCGTCCCATCAATCTGGCTAACTCCGTGCCAACCCTCGCGACGCGCCGTGGATCGGCTCGGTCCTTCGACCAGGACCTCGACCGTGCGGCCGATCATTTTTCGGTGGTCTTCGAGACAGATGGCTGTCTGCAATGGCCAGCAACTCTTTGTTTCGCTGCTTCTTGACCGATTCCGGGACATCGTCGGGGTACAACGAGTCGGCCTTGGTCCCCTCACGCGGGCTGTACTTGAAGATGAAGCTGTTCTTGAAGCGCGATCGCTCGACCAGGTCGAACGTCCGTTCGAACGACGGCTCGTCCTCGCCGCAGAACCCCACGATGAAATCGCTGGAGACCGCCACGTCCGGAATCGTCGCTCGGGTCCGCGCCAGCATCTCCTCGTAGAATGCCACCGTGTACATCCGCTTCATTCGCTTCAGGATCTGGTCGCATCCGCTCTGAGCGGGTACATGGAGGTACCTGCGAGACCTTGGGCAGGTCGCGGACGGCCTCGCAACAAGTCGTCGGTCATGTCGTTCGGGAAATTGGTGATGAACTTGATCCGTTCGATGCCCGCGATCGTCGTGAATCTGGTCGAGCAGGTCGGACAACCGGCTGAACGTCCATCGGGTTCCCGAAAATGATAGCTGTTGACGGTCTGGCCGAGGAGATGTGATTTCCTTGACGCCTTGGTCGGCAAGCAGGCGGGCCTCGGCCAGGATCGCCGCCGGGTGGCCGGCTTTGTTCGGGTCCGCGGACCGAGGGGACGATGCAGTAGGTGCAGAACTTGTCGCACCCCATCATGACGCGGATGAAAGCCTGGAACCGGGCTCGGGCGCATGGACGGCTCACGGTCGGCGTCGTAGTTTTCGAAGCTTCGCGGCAATCGCATCGATCGAGCCGTCGGTTCGAGCCCGGCTCACGGCGATCTGGTGCACGTTTTCAGCGCCGAGCTTTGTCAGCAGTTCCGGCACCTTCGCAAGCTGACCCGGCCCGACGACCATGTCCACATGGGGAGCGCGCCGAAAGATCGAATCTTGGTCCTTCTGCGCCATGCAGCCCGAGCACGCCGATCGTCACTTCGGGCTTGCGATTCCTTGATTCGCTTGATCCGGCCAAGTGCGCTGTAAATCTTGTCTTCGGCATGCTGGCGTACCGAACACGTGTTGTAAAAAATGGCGTCGGCCTGGTTAAGGTCGTCGGTGAGCTCGTAGCCCTCGTTCCGCATCCTGGCCACGACCAGCTCGCTGTCGAGCAAGTTCATCTGACAGCCGACCGTCTCGATGTAGAGCTTCTTGCGGCGTCCGGAGGTCGGTTGGTCGGTCATGACTGCGGCTCCGCGACGGAATCTGCAGAGGCAAAACGCCGATCGTACCAAACCGCGGCCGGCTGAAAACCGATTCTGATCTCGTGTATAGCCTGCCAGACCCATTGGCCCGTTGATTTTGTCAAGCAAGAAAGGCTGGGAAGACCCTTCCGGCGCCGATTGTTCGCGAGCGGGGACTGGGCACTGGCGAACGGCTGCCGGAACGGGTTAGTTCTTCTGGTCGGAGACGTGATTTCGTGCTACAAGCGACCGGCTCGCGTTCGGGAAAAACCCCGTCCTGTGGTCGCGGTCGCAGCCATCATGAAGCTCCTCGCCGTTCATCCGAGCTCGTTGATGTATCCGAAGATCTTCCTTCGGCTGGAGCCGCTGGGCATCGAGCTGATCGCCGCGTCCGCGCGCGGCGCGGGGCATGACGTGCACCTGATCGACTTGCAAGTCGAGCCGGCCCCGAATTACGACCGGCTGTGAGGGATTGGCAGCCGGACGCGATCGCGATCTCGTGCAACTACCTGGCGAACGTTCCTGAAGTGATCGAGCTGGCCAAGACGGCGCCGGGTCCCGGCCGGGAGCGTTCGTGTTCGTCGGCGGCCATAGCGCGTCGTTCATAGTTCGGGAGCTTCTGGATCACAGCGACGGTGCGATCGACTGCGTGCTCAAGGGAGAAGGAGAGGCCGCCGTTGGAGCGGCTGCTCGAAGCAGCATCGCAGCGCGCGATCCCAGGACCCTGCTCGAGGTCCCCGGCGTCGTGACCGCGCTGGGCAGCGGGCCCCCGCCGCTTTCGTCAAGAGCCTGGACGGACTTGATGCCGCGCGCGATCTCCTGCGGCATCGCCGCAAGTATTTCATCGGCGTGCTCGACCCATGTGCCTCCATCGAGTTCAGCCGGGGTTGCCCGTGGGATTGTTCGTTTTGCAGCGCCTGGACATTCTACGGACGCAGCTATCGGCTCAAGAGCCCGGAGGCGGCCGTCGCCGAGCTCGAAGCAGATTCGCGAGCCTGGCGTCTTCATCGTCGACGACGTCGCCTTCATCCAGGCCCAGCACGGGATGGCGATCGGCGAGGCGATCGCGCGGGCCGGGATCAAGAAGCAGTACTATCTCGAAACCCGCGGCGACGTCCTGCTGCGCAACAAAGAGGTCTTCCGGTTCTGGAAGACGCTCGGGCTGCAATACATGTTTCTGGGTGTCGAGGCGATCGACGAGGAAGGATTGACGCGATACCGGAAGCGGGTGAGCGTGTCGAAGAACTTCGAGGCGCTCGAGTTCGCTCGGTCGCTGGGGGTCATGGTCGCGATCAATATCATCGCCGATCCCGACTGGGACCGCCGCCAGTTCGAGGTGATCCGCCAGTGGTGCCTCGACATCCCGGAGATCGTCAATATCAGCGTCAACACGCCGTACCCCGGCACCGAGAGCTGGTTGACCGAGTCGCGCCGGCTCACCACCCGCGATTACCGTTTGTTCGACATCCAGCATGCCGTCCTGCCGACGCGCTTCCCATCGCGGACTTCTATGGAGAGCTGGTCAGAACCCAGCAGGTGCTCAACCGCAAGCACCTGGGATGGTCGGCGGTCAAGTCGCTGGCGGGGATCCTGGCCGGCAACCTGTCGAGGGGCCAGACCAACACGCTCAAGATGCTCTGGAAGTTCAACAGCGTTTACAACCCGGAGCTCCAAGTGGCCGACCACGCTCAGCCCGTCCAGTACGAGCTGACGCCCCCGCCGGCAGCCGTGGACACGATCGACCCCAAGTCGATCTACATCCATCCGCCTCACGGCCGGCGCAACCGAGGTACTCGATCGAGCGACCGAGCTATTCGTGAATCAAACAAGGGTGAACGCCGAACCCACGGCCTAAATTGGGAACAGCCGGATACATCTGGACGCCCGAGCGCTCGATTGCTCGATCCGACCGGCAGAATGGCCGGTCGAATACCGCTGATCCGGTTATTTGGTTCATTTCGCGCCACGACGGTGTAAGAGTTAACGCGATTGGCGCATATTCAGCCTACAAGTGGCGGCAGGTCTGGGCGTGGACAACTGGGAAGCCATCCTGGTGTCCGCGACTGTTTTGTCAACGCTGGTTGTCTCTATTATTCTGTACACTTGAGATGAGGACACGTCGGTCCTTGCGAGCGGCTTGGCAATGCTATTCGATGCGGCACTTGTCACGAAAACCGTTAAATTCCGACCAATATATAAGAGCGCTTTTTCCTTGGTGGAGACGAATTGAGCCGATTCGATGGAGACATTCGAAACCAATCGGGTGACTATCACTCATGGGTTGGGTGGTCGTCCGGGGGCGTCACTTGTCGTGTGCATGGGATAAGAATTGCGGACAAATCAAGGAGATACTTTCCGTGTTGGTACTCAGCCGCAAACTTGGTGAACGAGTCTTGGTTCCACACTGTGATCTCAGCGTCACGATCGTGTCGATCGAGGGCAACACGGTCCGATTGGGCATTACGGCCCCGACGGATATTGGTGTCTATCGCGAGGAGCTCTGGCGAAAGGTGTGCCAGGAGGGCGTGTTGCCGCAACCCTTGGCCCAAACGGCATGCGACGCCGTGTTTTCAACCACGGAGGACAGAGCCCAACGGATGGTGGGTGAGCCCTTGGCCGCCCTTGCTGACGATCGTCGAAGTCATTGATGCCCAGTCCATCATCCGAGCGTCGATAGAACGGTCACTCGCGATACCTCACTTGTCTGATCTGTTTCTTCCAAGCGATCCGTGGTTCGGTTGTCCGAGCCGCGCATCTGGTACCTCTTTCCCTTCAGTTCCTTCGCTCATCCCTCGCGGCGGCCGTTGCCTTCGGCTAGGTCCAGGATCTCTCGGGCGTCGAGGTCATCTCAACCTTTCGTCCGCGGAGACCGGGCAATTCCGACCTCCATTTCTTGACCATTTCGCTAAGGCGGACGAATCTGCTTAAGTTGAACGGGCGCGAGGTGGGCGCTTGCTCCTCTCACCATGAGGGTTTTGTCCTTCGACGTGGAGGATGATTCACCCCGCGAAAACGGAGGAACAGGGGGTTTCACTTCCCTCTCTCATGGGTAGAATCGACCCATGTGATGGGCCGGATCACGGTCGTTCTCACGTTGTCGTTTTCCTTTCCAAGATCAAGATCAGCGAGGCAACGATGCCGATCGTCGTGGATTGTCCGGGTTGCCGGAAGCGCTATGAGGTCGATGCCAGCCTGGCGGGCAAAAAGTCGCGTTGCAAGCTTTGCGGCGAGGTATTCCGCCTTCCGGTGCCGGAAGGGAAAGTGATCGAGACGGTTACGCAGCCGAAGCCGCCACCAAGCCCCCAACGGGCCGCCCGTGAGTCGTTTCTCGACAACCAGGCACCGGCGGCAGGCGATTCACGTGCCTCCGCCAAAGGCGCTTCGAACGCGAACCGTGGCACAAGCGCTGGCAGACCGATCAGCGTGAATTGCCCCGGTTGCGGCAGGCGCTACGAGATCGATGCCGCCCTGGCTGGAAAGAAGTCGCGTTGTAAGCAGTGCGGGGAGGTATTCTCGATTCCGGTGCCGATGGGAATCGTGACCGAACCACCAACGAAGCCCGCGCGCGCTACCTCTCCGCCAACGCCGAATCAACAGCCAGCAACGGACTTACTTTTTGACGATGATGAGCCCGTTGCTTTCAAAAGAGCTCAATCCACCGCGGCCCCCGTTGATGAGGAGGACGAGCTACCACCCCCGCGTCGAATGTCTTATCCCAAACCCTTTCGGCAATCGTCCGCCGCCGGGAGTCGGACCCTCAAATCGGCATCACGGTCACCGGCTGGTTCCTGGCACTCAATGCCTTGGCGTTTCTCGGTATCTGGATTTTTTGCTCGGTCGCCAGCCCGCTACCCCGCCCGGCCGCGATGGTCTTCGCGGGCTACGTGCTCGCCTTGCCATTCTTTAGCTTGATACTCAGCGCGTGGGGCGGGATCTGGCTACTGGTCATTTCCTTTCGGGAAAGTACCACGCAAGGCTTGTTGTGCTTAATTCCGTGTTATCAGTTGTATTATGTGTTCTCGCGATGGGACGATACGCGAGGCGCATTCTGCTTGTCGTTTGGCTCCCAGATTCCTGTCGTTGGGCTCGCCGCGCTGGTGCCGGTGATTCTGACTGGCGCGGGTCAACTGGACGGCAACGCTCAACGTCCGAACGTCGCCGTACAGCAGGTTCCCAACTTCAACAACGCTCCGTTCCCGGCCGAGGAACCTCCTCCACCAATGGTGATGCCCCCGGGACCTTTACCCGCTCCTGGCCCGTTCCGTGGTGGACCACCACCCGGTACCGGCCGGATTCCCTTTGCCGCCCCATTCCGTGGTGGACCACCACCCGGTACCGGCCGGATTCCCTTTGCCGGTCGTCCAGCCTTCCCCCGGATTCAAACGCCTGAACAGCAACTGAAGCGAATTGTCGAGGGACACGGCGATCGCGCAGTCGCAATCGTGGTGTTAGGGCTTCCCAGAAACTCCGACCCCGACAAGGGAGTGACTGCCCGTGACGTGTCCCAGGCGATTAACAAGCAACTGAGGGAGCTGGCACCCGGCGCCACGGAGTTCTTGTCGATCGGTGGTACAGACAGGACGAAGATTTTCATGGCGCCCATCGACGACAAGCAAGGTCTCGCGAAGCGAATCGGGTTCGGCAAGGTCGTCGTCGTGAAAGCGGACCTGTTCGAGGTCACGGTTTCCCCGGACTTCATCGCGTCGGTTCCCCGCTTGCCGGCGGAGCAACAAGTTGCGGTCCCCGACATCGGTCCTTCGACGCGCGAGCCGGAGCCGAAGATACCCGACGGTGCCGATGCCGTCACGAAGTCATTAATCCAGTTGAAATCACACGATAAAGGCAAGCAGAAGGAGGCCATTCAACGGCTGGAGCGAACGGCTCCGGATGAACGTGACGACGAGGTCGTGGCAGCCCTTTTGCCGTTGCTGGAGGACGATGACGGCTTCCTCGTCAATGACGTGATCAAAGCCCTGACAGTCTGGCAAACGCCAGAAGTCGTGCCGGCCCTGATCCAGCGCACCAAAGACAACCGCTTCTTTGTTCGTCACGAAGCAATCAAGGCACTGGGGAAGAGCAAGGATGTCCGCGCGGTCGAGCCGCTCATCGAGCGCTTCAAGGAAGACGGCTTCCAGTCCGAGGACGCCCTGAAAGCGCTCGGCTCCGTCGCCGAACCCGCCTTGATCGCGCGACTGAAGGACGGGGATGCCGAGATCCGCCGAAAGGCCTGCAACATCCTCAAAGTGGTCGGTGGTCGCGACACGCTCAAAGCAATGGATGCGATGCCACAGGATCCGGACTTCGGCACTCGCGTTGCCGCCAACGCGGCGTACAAGGAGATCGCGTTGCGGGTGGGACCGTTGCCAAGCTCGAAAAAGGCAAGTAAGACCGGAACGGGCACACGAGGCAAGCGGTGATCCACGTTTTGCAAATGCCGCACGATGAACGAGAAAGAGTTATACTTTACGCGGCCATACGTGAGACATCTTATCGCCGAAGGCCGGGCGCTGGTAACGGCCTCTCGGGTTGTGCAGGGGATTCCGGTTTCGCCAACGGATTTCGGCGGACGAAGGGCTCGCCGAGCAGCCGAAGATGCCGATCAACGACGCTTGAAGAGCGCACACACTTTGTCGGTTCGAAAAACAGCCATTCGGCTACATCTGTTGACAGGCCTGAGCCTTACGTGTGACACAGGAATAATCGGAACCGCGGCGATCTGCCGTAACGTTTTGCTTCCCTTGTGGTTATGTGTGACACAGGAATAATCGTTAAATTTAGTAATCTGAAGATGTTTTTGGCATATCTCCCTCTAAGTCAAGAAGTTACGTGTGACACAGGAATAATCGGCAAAACCCGACCGGAGAGCGTGCTTTTCCGTATCTCTTTATCAACAAATTAGTTAAATGTGACGCAGGAATAATCGTTAACTTTGTCCGATTCATAATACGCTATTGGCGTTGGAGTTAGGTGCGGCTGATGTACAACCGAACATATCCGGAGTCGCCAACGGGATGCGACTCGCTTGGAGTGGCCGCCCTGTGAGTGGTCAAGATAATCGATGCGGATTCGGCCAGTTTTGAGCAACTTGACTGATACTCAGCCCTGGAACCACATCAGAGAACGTGATCGGAATGAGAGTCCTCCGACGGTAGCCGTTCACGAGTCGAGGGTCACAAGCGTACAGAAAGATCCGAGATTGAACATGGGCCATGCCGTTGTCAGAAGCAACTGAATGGGGGCAACCACGGCTCCGGGGCGGAGGTGAGCGGTTCAGCCGTCTCCCTTCCTATGGGTGGAGTCTCAGGCTACGGGGCAGCGAATCGCGGCACCCATTTCAGCCGCCCCCATCTCCAAGGTGCTGTCGGGAGGTAGATGAACTGCCAAGTGAGGACACGTCTGATGCTTGGCTCCCAATTGCTTCGGTGTCGTCGGACCGAAGCGAGATAGTTCGGGGCGACTGGACACCGCTAGAACTTCTTTTCGGCGGCTCCCAGGGACTGCCGGCGACAATCCGCGCCCTCCTGTGCCAGGGGGCCAAAGGGCGAGACACGGAGATGTGCGCATTCCACGCGATGGTGCGGCAACCGGCTCATTCGGCTTTCACGTACGTCACGCTCTTCCGCGACTTGCGGCTTCCCTCTTGCACGTTGATTCAAATTCGCTAGAATTAGTGCGTCGCCCGTGACCCGACCGAGGCAAACAGCATGGCGCGGACACCAAGCACGCAGCCGACGGACGGCGAGCTGGAGATCCTGAACGTCCTCTGGAGTGCTGGCGGCGCCGATCTGGGCACCATTCGCGCTGATTTGCAGCAGAAACGGCCGGTGGCGACGACGACGATCGCCACGATGCTCAAGTTGATGCGCGACAAGGGACTGGTCGACCGTGCCGACGGACCGCGCGGGTACGTCTGGTCGGCCAAGATCACACGCAAGGCGGCGCGCGCAGGACTGATCGGCCGGCTCGTGGACCTTGCCTTCGAAGGGTCGGCACGCGGCCTGGTCGCGCACATGCTCGAGGCGGGCAAGCTCAGCGCAGCAGGACCGGCAGGAAATCCGGCGGCTGCTGGACGAAGGGGAGCGGAAGACCCGGGCGAGGAAAGGAGAGACCCGATCATGATCGGCTCGCGCCCGGCACTCTTTCCGGTGTGGCACCTTGCCGGGTGGACGATGCTGCACTTCATCTGGGTGGGAAGCCTGGTGGCCGTCTTGGCGGCGCTCGGCCGGCAGCTCTTACGGCGGGCCCATCCGGACGTCCGGTACGCCTATGCGCTCGCGTCGCTAACACTGCTGGCCGCGGCGCCGGCGTTATCGCCGCCGTGCTTGCCGCCGGTTCGTTTGGGGCCGATGACGCGCAGTGCGCCGGCGATGGAAGGCACATGGTCGACGGCGTCACCCGCGGCCCAGCCACGAGAAACCGTCTCCGCCTTCAAAGTGCCGCGAGAGCGGAACGCCCGTACGGAGCCGCCGCGCCTTTTGAGGTGGGCGGATGTGATGGTGGATATCCTGCCCGGCGTATGGCTAGTCGGCGCGCCATTGACGTTCATTTACATGGCCGCCGGGCTCTGGGGCGCGGAGCGGCTCCGCCGGCGCAGCCAGCCCGTATGCGACGACGCACTTTCGGCTCTGTGCGACCGCTTGGCCGACGCACTGGGAGTCAGTAGTCATGTGGCCGTCGGCGTGTGCGACCGCGTGGCGGCCCCGCTCGTGCTCGGCATCGCGCGACCGCTCATCGTTCTTCCGTCGGCGTTAGTGACAGGCTGGAGCCCGGAACAGGTCGAGCTCGCGTTGCTGCATGAATTGGCCCACGTGCGGCGGTGGGACAACCTGGTGAACCTGCTCCAGCGGGTTGTGGAATCGGCCTTGTTCTTCCACCCGGCCGTTTGGGTGCTGTCCGGCTGGGTCCGCCGGGAGCGCGAGCACTGCTGCGACCAGATCGTCGTGCAACACACCGGGCGGGCGCTCGACTACGCCGGCACGCTGTTCCTGCTGGCCGGCGCCACCGCCGCGCCGGTCGCGCAGGCGTCGTGCATGGCCGAGAATCACCTGGTCGACCGCATTCGGCGGATCCTCAATCCGGAGGACCGTACGATGAAGCTTTCCCGCGCAGCCCTCGGCCTCGCGGCCGGTTTGCTGTTGCTCCCGGCGTTCTCGCGAATACTTGTGCTGCACGCGAATCGCCGCGTCATGGCGCAGGAGAGAGACCCTTGCCGCAGTTGGCAAAACATCCGGAAAGAAGGTTGTCATGTCCACTCGACTCCGAAGAATCCCCGCGCGAGCTCCCCGAAAACCCGACCTCGTCGGGCAGCTCAAGCTGGCCATCGACGCCAACGACCTGGAGGAGGTCAAGCGCCTCATGACGCGCCACCCGGAGCTCCACCGCGCTCCGCTCGGCTACGGCAAGAACGGGCCGCTCACATGGGTCGCCGAATGCCGCGTGCCGCGTGTGCCGCCCAGCGAGACGCGGCTCGCCATGGCGCGGTGGATGATCGAAAACGGCTCCGACGTCCACCAGGGGGGCGACGGGCCCTTGATGCGCGCCGCGCTGGACGACACGAAGCTCCCCATGACCGAGCTCCTCGTGGCCCATGGCGCCGACGTGAACGCGCTCTGGGGCGGAAGCTACCCCATCATCCTCGCCCCGCTCGAGGCGTTCGCGCCCCGGACCTTGAAATGGCTGCTCGACCACGGCGCCGACCTGCACGCGGCGGCCAAGATTGCGACCCGATCGAGATGCTCACCTGTATCTATTCGCGAAGGCCCAAGGAGAAAAACGCGTGCCTCGAGATCGTCGGCGCGGCCGGCTTCGCGCTGCCGGATACTCCGGTGATGGCGCTGCACCGCGGACGGCTCGACCTGCTCCAGGAGCACCTCGACCGCGACCCGTCGCTCCTGGAGCGCCGATTCACATACCGGCGAGGTCTTCTTCAATCGCGACGGCACGCCGGGAGATGCCTATCCCGCGACGCCCGTGTCCGGCTGCACGCTCTTGCACCTGGCGCTCGAGTTCGACGACATCGACGTGGCGCGCTGGCTGATCGAGCGGGGAGCGGATGTGAATGCCCGCGCCGCGATCGACGCCGAGGGCTTCGAGGGCCACACGCCGCTCTTCCACACCGTCGTCAACCTGGCCTCGGGCATGGGCCTGGATGACGACTCAAAGGCGAGGCTCCTCCTCGACCATGGCGCCGATCCCAACGCCCGGGCGACCTTCCCGCAGGAGGCCAAGTTCCACGACAAGGCCGCCACCGACGCGCTTCACGACGTTACGCCCGTCGGCTATGCCCGCCGATACCCCGACCGACGCTGTGTGAACGCCCCGGCGCTCGCGGCGATCATCGAGCGCGGGGGAAAGGAGTGACCTTCAGCGAATACGGCAGCGAAAACGGTGATCCGATGGCTAAGGAGCGACCTTCGCACCATGAAGTCACCACTCGCGCTACGGCAGCGAAAACGGTGATCCGCTGGCTGCGGTGGGCTGCCGTACTGGCACTCGTCTACTCCGCATGGGGCGGACTCGTCTACTCCGCATTGGGCGCGGGTGGGCTCGGCCGGCTCCGCTCGCCGTCGTTCAAAAGCTGGTGGGCATGTTTCTCTTCGTGCTCGGCATGTTTCTCTTCGCTCTCAAGGATGCGGCCTTCGTCGTCGCGGGGGCGATGATCGCGCCACGGGCTCGCCTCACGACGGCGATCGTTCTAGCCGCTGCGCGGGTTCCGTTCTCTCTCTGGGCTCACGTGCTGTCGCAGGGCGGGCCGTGGTGGTTCTGGACCACGAACTACACGCACTTCACCCTCGAAGCCTTTGGGTCCGTGCTCGGGGTGGTTTACATCTTCTGGTCGGAAAAGGGTAAAGGGTCCGTGGCAAGCGTAGCGCCTGACCCGCCACCACTTTCATGAGACCCTTCCCATGCGCCTTCCCCGAATGGCAAGTGGGCGATGGCTGATCGCCGTAGCGATCGTGGGTCTAAACAACATTCGGCAGCGAAGGAGGGTCTATGTTCCGCGAGCTCGATGTGGGGCAATCAGCTCTGTTGACCGATATCGCAATGTGTATCAACTACTACCGACTGTTCTCGCCCGGCTTGTACTGTTGCGTACACGCGACGGTCCAATTGGATGACGACACGCGATTTTGTCCGGGCATCATCGTGCAGGTCAACCATGGTCAATTCAAGCAATGCGAGCCCGATGACTGTTTCAAAGGACCGCCCAATTTCGTGCTCGACGTGTTCCCGGAGACGACATGCTCGACTACGAACACAGACGCGAATGTTATGAACGTGCTCATGAGTGATCGAGTACGTCGCCGTGCGGCTCACGGAGCCGGTTGAATGGATCTGGAATCGTCTGATCGATGGCAAGTTTTCGGTGATCGAGACCGCCGATAACGAGCTGATCATGAGCACGAGCGCTGCCCGGCCTTTGGATTCCGTCGTACGCTCTGAAGAACCGCGACTGGTGGGCCATCATGGGCGCGATCGCACGGGGCGTGAGCCGGGTCGGCCATCATGACTTCATGGACACGATCTGGAAAGCTGGCAAGAACCGGACGCAAGACGAAATCCGCAAGGCGATCGACGACTACCAAAGCGGACGGATGGGGCGGATCGCGTGATCATGTGCCGACGTCGCTCCAGAAGCGTGCGACATCTGTTCACGAGCTCCCCGGCGATGATAATCTAGCGGCAATCGTTCAGGGCACTGCTGCGTCCGCGGAAAGGGCTGAGCCCACCTGACTCATGCGTTGCTATTGATTGCCAACCTACCTTTTTCCTTTCGCGACGCGGACACCGAGCCATGCGGCCAATCGCCGCGGAAAGGGGTCGTCATGCCTCGTCCCCAACCTGCGCCCACGCGCGTGCTGCCAAAGCAGCGAAGTCTCACCCAGCTTCGCAAGCAGGCCGAAGACCTGCTGGAAGCGTTCCGGGCCGGCGAGGCCGAACTCGCCGCCGAGGTCGAACAGTTCGAGCGAGGCGCGGATCCTGGCACGTTCACACTCACCGATGCCCAACGCGTACTCGCGCGTGCGTACGGCTTTTCGAGCTGGCCCGCGCTCGAGAATGACGTCGAGGGCGTGAACTTCGCGGCACCGAGCTTCGCAGTCGGCCAGCGTCTCTCCTCCCGCACCAGCGTCAGGCATGCCGCCACTCCGGCGCGTTGGTCCCCTTTTCCCCGATAGTTCGAAAACCCGGATCCGATCGCGATCCTCAGCCGGCCACTCTCGCGCTGCCTTGGTGCTGTGATCATTTGGCCTCCGGGATACAATCAGTGGCAAGAAGGGGGTCGGATATGGAGGTCAGCGGCGTATCGTTTGTCGGGTTCTGGAAGCGAGCGTGGGCCGCGTTCAGCGACGCGCTGTTCTTTCAGTTGGTCGCGTTCCTGATCGTGCTGGCGGCGTTTCGATCCGATTACCTAGCCTTCATCGAGGCGAAGTTCGCCACGATCGTGTCGCTCATGGAAGGCCCGATTGACCTCGGGGCGGTTCGGAAGCTCGATACCGGCTCATACAGTCGGCTCGTCGGAGCGTTTTATTTCTGGCTGCCCACCATCGCTACCATCGGCTTCTGGCTCGCGAGGTCGGCGACGCCGGGTTTGATGGCCATTCCAGCCCGGATCGTCGATCTGCGCACGGCGAAAAAACCGTCCGTCCCGCGGCTGCTCCTTCGATTTGCGGCGTCGTTCCTGCTCGAATACACCTGCGGCATTGACTACCTCTGGATCGCACTGAACCGGCGCAAGCAAGCCGTCCATGATGTCGTCGCATGCACCGCCGTGGTACGCGCACCGGAGCGTTCAGGCAGCGGCGAGTGGGTCAGGCCCCATCGGAAAACCGTCGCGATTTTCCTCTCGATCGCGATCGTTGCCATTCTCTTGAATTTCGGCCTGGACGCGCTGCTGTTCAGTCCGTCGGCACCTGGCACGTTGGTGCTGCCCAATCTGCGAATCGCGTCTTTCTTGCACGAGATGCCCCGGCCGTTGTGGCTGGAATGTGTCTCACTCGTCGCCGTGTTGCTCGTGTTCGCCGTGCCGCCGCTTTTCTTCCGGTTCTCGCTGCGGTGGCTCGATCGATGGTGGCTGAGTGCGACGGCGCCTCGCATTTGCCGGCGGGCTGTGCAACATCCTGGAGCGGATAGTAACGGGCGCCGTGCGCGCGACATCTACTACGTCGAAGGAGGCTTGCGCTACCTGTGCTTGTACTGTGGCCTCAGGTACCACAGCTTTTTTGGAAATCCCGCTGACCTTTTCCAGGGTGTCGGCCTGTATTCACTGCTCATGATCTTCCTAGTGTCGCGATTCTGGCTCATCGGAAAGTGGTTTCGTCCAAGTGCCGCGTAGCGCTACGTCCGCATAAGATATGTCGGCCGCGTGCAAACCACGGCTTCCATCGAATATCGCGATCGGAAGTAGGTCAATTATCGTGAACACTCTCAGCCCGAAGGTTGAGCCCGCTTCCGGTATATCTTTCAACGCAGTTGGCGACATGGACCGCTCAGATCGCGTCCAGACTGATCACTTCCTCGCCTTCGAATACGGCGTCGTCCGCGTCGTGGGGGAGAATATCCGTGTGCATCCAGGTGTTCCAACCGAGCCGCGCACCGAAGCCGCCCGTTTCGGTTAACTGGCAATCGGGGACCTCATTCGCGCTTAAGATGAGCTGGATATCGAAGTCGAGCGTGGGCTCGATGTAAAGACGCACCAAGTGAACCAACAAGAAGATCGCTTTGCGTTCCCGCACCGGCGATCGGTCGGGCAAGAAATCGAGGAACTGGTTATATCGGAGCGGGCCGAGCCGGATCCGGAACTTGCTCTGCGAATCCCAGACACGATCACCCAGCACAGTCGTGACGCCCAGTTGGTTGTTTCCGTGCTCACCTTGGAGACTCGATCGGTTCGCCTTCCCGAGCTGGAGCCATTGCCCCTGGAATTGCCGGATCTTGGCTTTGAGCTGGAAATAATCGGCGACCATCGCCTCCAGCGATAGGGCGCATCGCGGCCGATGACCGAGCAGGCCGCCGAATCGGAGCAAGGCCAGATCCTCGATCCGCGCGAGCACCCGTTCCCGAACTTCCTCGTCGGTGGTCTCCGGCGTGCTGATACGAAGCCGTTTGCGGAGGGGCTTAGCCTCCAGACCGATTAGACTGTACAGACAATTCGTGAACGGGTCCGTCTCGATTCGGTCTAATCCCTCACGCTCGTATGGGATGTAGAACCGGTATTTTTCCCAGGCACGGTAGAAAAGCGACACGATCCGATGATTGAAGAGGTCGAACCAATCGCGTAGCGCGTACCGTTCGGGACCCCTCGCGTCCCGCTTCAACCGGAACAGAAGCTCTGTATAATGTCGGGGGAGTACGCCACTTGGTCCGGTCAGGCCCATGAAAGCCTGGGTCATGGTCGGCACCGCGCAGGCCGAAGTGGGCCGCTCCAGTTCGTGGATGGAGCTTGGTGGAAAGTTCAGGGAGACGTGAGCCCGGAACCGAACGATTTCTGATCCCGGCGGTCCGCCGAGTCCGACGCCGACCCGGCCGGGATCGAGCCGACGCAATAATCGGACCGCCTGGAAGAAATCAAAGGTATACCCGTGTTCGAACAGTCTTCGCTCGAGGCTGGTGGGATTTACTGCGATCGCTGGGTCGGTCGGGTGCGTGGAAACCTTTGAAGGCCCGACGGATTCGGCGACTGGGCTGGGATTGGCCGAGGACAGGACAGACTCTCCTTCCATCAGATCAACCCCTGTTCCCCGGCCCTGGGTGGCCACGTCTTGAACGGCTCTCTGTCTTGCTTGGTTCGTGCGACCAACTGGGTGAAAGAGTTGATGGTCGTATAAAGTCCGAGGAATCGCTCCAGCACGCAAGCGAATAGGAAGACACCGCTGCCGATGTACTTTTCCTCATCAAACTCGATGGTGACTTCCATGCCACGACAGAAGCCGCTGCCGTCAGGAGTCGGTATCCTGCCCGTCACCTTGCGGCTGCCGACCGCACTGATCCCCTCGATCAAGTGCTGGGTGACCAGTGACGTCTGCTTGTCCGTCTCGGGATCGGAGAAGTCGTACAGCCTGAGGATCTCCTGGAGCGACTCGCGTCCCTCAACCGAATTCGCCAGGGAGAGATGGTTGAGACAGAGGTGGGAAACCAGCCTCCAGTAGGTCCCGCGCCTCGTTGGTGGTCGCAACGGGCTCGACGGTGACCGCACGCAACGGATCCGCGCCAACGGAGCGGCCGCCTCCAGGTCGAAGATTAGTCGTTCGCCGGCCTGCTGCAGGATCGAGGGAAGCTCTCGGTTGGTGCATGTCGTTCGCACGACAAGCGTCGGATCGGAGGGCAGACTGGGGTCGAAGTTCAGGTCCACCAAGTTGAGATACACGTCGGTGCCTCGGTCTTTCACACCTCGGTCCGACGCGCGAAGGGACGGCCTTCGCGATGCATACCAGAACGTCTTCGTTTCTTCTCGCCGTCATGCCGTGGTGGAATGAATAGAACGGAAAGTACTCGCTTGTCGTTCCGGCGATCGGATCGACGCTGACGACGTCATCGACCGAGTAGACTTCCATTCCATCAGGGTTTGCCACGTCCGGTACGATACGGTACTCGTATCGGGCCTGGGTCAGCGGGATCGGTTCGGCGGTTTGCTCGAACAGGTTGATCGCCGGCGTACAGCCCAGCCGGAAGGTCTCCGCGTTGATGTCTTGCGCGAGCTTTGATGAAGCGCGATTGAGAAATAGCAGCACGTCCAGGCGTTTCTGAAAGCCGGACCGGCAGACCTGTCGGAAGCCGCCCAGATCCAGGAAGTGAAACTTCTCCGGTAAGGCGAAGTATTCGCTGAGAAGCCGGTAGCCCAGGAAGGATTGGCTCGGATAAGGGAGCAACCCGTCGTCGATATCGAAGCCGACGGGAAAGAGCGATTCCCGCGGCGAGAACACGACAGGTGACGGGTTTGCGGTCCCTTCCGGGGCCAGAAAGACAACCTGGAGCACGTGGTTGAACAAAAACTCATAGAGCTGTGCGATCGTCTCGTTTTCGCCCGTGAGATAGAACCGCAGGGTGTCGAGCGTCAGGTCGGAGAACTTCATCCCCGATAGGCAATCCAGTTGAATCCGGAGGAGGGACTTGCTGTTGGGCGGCGCACTGATTCCGCGTGGGAACGGCGGACCCGTGAACTTGCAGCCGATGACCTGAATCGGCCAGAGAGTCACGGGATAACCCGTTCGGTACTTGCACGGCAGGTCGCCGATTGGATTGGTGCTCAAGCGGCTGTGTTGGCCGATCCGGAAGCCGTTCGGCAACTGGGCTCGAGCGGGGTCAATGTCGAACTGCACGATCGCCATGGAGGGGACGGGCGCCAGGTAGTGCGGGTAGAGCACACCCAGGAGGGCCGTCGTCAGCTCGGGGAAATCGTCATCAAGCTTGTGCTGGATTCGACCGGTCAACAGCGCGAATGCTTCGATCAGACGCTCGATGTGCGGATCGGTGCTGCGATTCCTTTCCAAACGCAGCCTGCCGGCGGCGGCGGGGTACTGCTTGGCAAACTCATCCGCGAGTTGGCGGATGAATGTCAGCTCGCGCTCGTAGTAGTCGTACAGCGTCTGTGCTCATCTCAATCGCCGACCCGTTGGATCGAGGTCTCCCCGGTGGTCAGCTTCAGAACGGTGATGAAGGCGACCTCCGGTGATGGATCAACGCACAAAGTTGCCTGTATTTCAAACTCGAGTCTCATGAGTCGTACCCGCTGCGGGCTGGAGGATCTTCGCACGCACGTTGGTCAGGCGCGGTTCGAAACGAGCGATCGACTGCTCCATTTTGAGTCTGATTCGTTCGATCGCCATCGGTCCCGCGGAGTGGTTTGATACGAGGTCCGGGATACCGTAGGCGACGATCGAGTTGCGTACTTCGACATACTCCTCGGGAAGGTCGCCTTCCGTCATGTGCGTGTTGAGCAGGTTCTCCAGGTCGCGCCGTACCGAATCCACCATCTGGTCGGTGCTATAACCAGGACGCCAGCTCGTACCGTCCGAATCGGGGTCGATGAGCCGGTCGATGATCGATGCTTTCAGGCCTGTCTGGAATTCGCCGTTGGCCATGACCGCTGATGAGCCCTCTCGAGAGATCGTTCCGAGTTGCGAGTGAATTGTACTGATTTAACGTAACCGGCAACCCGGTAGCTCGGCAACTCGCAAGAGGTGTCATTCCCCCGTCGCTTTGAGTTCTCGCCACTCGAGCAAGCTGATTGGCTCGTCATCACGGAGATAAGAATGCAGGCCGACGGCCAGGGCGAGACCGCCATCGAGTTCTTTCCACGCAGTCAAGCGGCCCAGCTTCACCATGTCGTCGGGATGCTCGTGCGAGCCAGGATAGAGCGTGGGCAGGAACACGTCGCCGGATTCCTCCTCCAGCTCAAGATGAGCCGTCAGGAAGAGAAGGTCCCGTGGAAACTTCGGTGGATTCACGGTCAGGAGATGAATCTGCTCGAAACCAACCCAAAAATATCGCCCGATGCGCCATCACCTCGATCATCCCGCTGAAGAGATCGTCCTCGTCGCGGAGCGACTGGAAAGGTTGATCGTTCAACGATCCTTGAAAAGCCGGTGTCGCCTCGATGGCCCGTGCCAGGTTCTCGGCGGCCTCATCGAACTTCTTTTCGCGCAACTGCTGGACGGCCGCCAGTCGCAATCGTAGGTGTTCCGAGGGATCGCCGAAGAAGCCCGGGGGCACTCCCTCCGCGAACAGCTTGCGGCGCGCTTCCTCGGCGTCCAGCAACCTGCGATAGCCCAACGTCGCCATGTCGATGTCGGGCTCATCGTACTTGACAACGTCAATTTGCCGCCGTGCGCGGTCGAGGTCGCCGGCGAAGGTAAGCAGTTCGAACAGGAAAAGACGCTTTCCGTTGTCGATCGGATTCGCCTTGACCTCCTGAACTTGAGCCTCGATGGCCTCTGGCAACCGGCCAGCTTTGTAGAACTCACCGGCATTCATGGCGGTATCTCCAAACGAGTATAGCGGCGAAACAACCCTCAGAGAGGCCGTTCGCCGTCACGAAGATCGGGAGTCGTCATAGTAAGCGACGCTGTCAAAGGTGATGCTTGCAGCCGCCGGCGATTCGACTCGATTCGATTCGGTCGGCGGGCGAAGCCTCGCGGAGAGGTGCTCTCCGCGAGGCTCGTGGCAAGCCCGCGAATTACGTGGAACTTGTTGTGGTCAGGTTCCAACTGGCGGTGCCGGCGTTGGTCATCGAACCGGTCGCCGTGTCTTGCGTGAAGTAGTCGATCTGGACCTTGCCGAACGCAAAACTGACCGACTCGGTGGGCACGTCACTTCCTCCCGACGACCCGGACCACTGGATCGACTCGACCATCACGTCGGTGAACGTGTAGGTCCAGAAGATCTGTTGCATGCCCGAAGTCCCGGTCGCCTTTAGCAGGTTCACCACAGCCCCGCCATAGTGCTGGCCGGAGGCACAAGCGGCGAACAAAGGCGGAGATGACACGTCGGCATTCTTCATGATGTTGAAGCTGGAGATCGAGACCTTTCCGGCGGACAACCCTTTCTGCCCGGAGCTGACAGTCGTCGGATTCGACGCACCCCAGGAGAACGAGTAGATTTCGATCCAGCCCGCGAAATTGGCTTGCGTCGCCTCGCCGGCGACTGTGGGTGAGTTGATCTGGAGAAACGCATTGAACGCCATGACTGAAAACTCCTGTTTGAAACTGGAACCTGATTGAAACTAACTAACAAACACTCGAACAAACGACGAGGCGAGTCGTTACTGAGGATATTGCCAAAAAGGCTCCCGTAACGACAAACTGACTACAGACCGCGAACGACCATCACCATCCCGATGTCACACATGCCGTTTCGGGAAGGCAAATACGGCTGGTTTTGCGAGCCGGGCGGGCGGTTCGCACCCGCCCGGCGCGAAGGGGGTTGTCCCCTCAAGATTTCTTGGGGACCTCGGCGACGAGTCGCATCGAGGTCGAGAGGGTCTCGAGCTGGAAGTGAGGACGCAAGTAAGCGACCGCTTCGTAAGAGCCCGGCTTGCCGGGCACGGCTCGGACAGTGACCTTGGCTTCGGCAAGTGGCTTCTTCGCCTTGACGTCGTCGCCCACCAGCTCGGGAGTGGCGACGACGTACTGCTGGAGCCAGTTATTCAGCCAGTTGCTGCACTGGCCCAGTTCCATGAACGATCCGATCTTGTCGCGGGCCATAACCTTGAGATAGTGAGCGAAGCGCGACGTATTGAGGATCAAGTTGAACTTGGCCGACAGCTCCGCATTGGCGTTGGCGGCCGGGTCGAAGTAAGTCTTGGGCTTCTGGCAAGACTGAGCGCCCATGAAGACGGCGAAGTCTTTCCCCTTGCTGTGCAAGAGCGGGAGGAAGCCAAGATTCGATAGTTCGAACTCACGGCGGTCGGAGATCGCGATCTCGGTCGGGCACTTCATGGCCACGTCGCCGTCGTCGGTCGGGAAGGTGTGCACCGGCAAGCCTTCGACCTTGCCTCCGCCCTCAACGCCTCGCGTGCGGGCCAACCAGCCGAACTGCGCGAAGGCGTCGGTGATCCGAGCCCCGTAGGCCCAGGCCGCCCCCATCCACGAATAGTTGTTGTGATCCTTGCCGTCGACGTCCTCCTCAAAGTTGAACTCGGTCACTCGCTTGAAGTTTTGCACCGTAGGGAAGCCGGGACAGGACGCGAGGCAACGTCAAGGCCACGAACCGCGAGTCTTCCGATTCTCGGAACGATTTCCAGGCGGCGTATTCGACGCTGTCGAATATCTTGGCCAGGTCGCGCGGATTCGCCAGCTCGGTGTAGCTGTCGAAGTTGAACAGTTTCGGGCTCGCGTTGGCGACGAATGGAGCATGAGCCATCGCGGCGACGCCGGAGATCATCTTCAAGAGGCTGACATCCTCGGCGCTGCGGCCGAACTCATAGTCGCCGATCAGCATGCCATACGGATGACCACCAAGTTGACCGTATTCCTCCTCGTAGATCTTCTTGAACAGGTTGCTTTGGTCGAACTCGACGGCTTTTTCCAGATCCTTGAACAGCTCCTGCTTCTTGACGTTGAGGACGCGGATTTTCAGGTTTTCTCCGGTCTCCGATTGGTGCACGAGGTAGTGCAATCCCCGCCAAGTGGACTCGAGCTGCTGGAGCGCCGGGTCGTGGAGGATCTCATTCAACTGGGCCGAGAGTTTCTTGTCGATCTCGGCGATCCAGCTCTTGACGTTGGTCTCGACGTCCTTGGAAACGACCTGGCCCGGCTTGACGACGTGCGAGAGGAACTGTCCAAAGTAATCCTTGGCCTTGGTTTGCTCTTGTGCGCTTTGCGGCCGAGTCGCCGCCAGCACCTGATCGAGCAGGCTCGGCGCTTCCACGGTCTGACTGGCCGCCGATGTGGCTTTTGCTTGTTCCGCCGCGGTACTCATGGGGTTTTCTCCGCGTCAGGTGCACCGGTTGCCGAGTCTCCGCCTTCGATCCCGAGCTCCTTGGCCAGGCTCTTGGCCGTGTCCGTGTTGCTCAACACATCGGCCAGCAACTGTTCGAGCTTATCGTTGCCTTCCATCTTGCTCAGCAACTGCGTCAGGTTCAGACGCATTTCCATGAGAGCTTTGAGCGGCCCGACCTGTTCGGCGATGTTGGCCGGCTCAAAATCGTCGATGGACTTGAACTTCAATTCCACGGCCAGCTTGGTGTTCTCGTCCGTCAAGCGGTTATCGACCCTCAAGGCCACCCGCGGCGTCGCCCTTGCCAGCACATCATTGAAGTTGTCCCGATCGATGTTGACGGCCTTCCGCTCCTTGAGCGGCCGGAGCGGAGACGACGGCTGGCCAGACAGGTCGGCCAGCACTCCGACGACGAAAGGCAGCTCTGTCTTCTGCATGGCGCCATTGGTTTCCACGTCGTAAGTGATCTGGACGCGGGGTGGGCGGACCCGACCCACTTTATGCTGCATGCTTGACATGATTACCTCTTCCCGCTAGAAGCACGGACGTTCAAGATAGGCCAGGAAAGTGGCCTGACGCACCGGACTGTAAATCACGACTCCCTCGGCCGACATTCCCCGGACCCTCGGTCTCAGCCTCTCACGGCTCAGCCGATCGCGACTTTTGGTACGCGTGATCGGCCACACGTAAAACTATTGGTATTTTTGGATCATCCCGGGAGCCGACCAATCCACTCTAACTCTAGAAAAACGGTCCCGGGATTGCAAACGAATTACTTGGATTTTGACAACGACCGTTCACGCATGCTGGTTTATCACCGGTCCTTGATCTGTCTCCTTCTCTCATCCTTCGTATTAATTACGACCCGGGATGCGGTTTGTGTCAGGGAAACACCGCTATTTTTTCTCGGGCGTGTCCTTGATTCCGAGTTCTCGGTTCATCAGTTTGACGACGTCCGCATTGAGGATCAGGTTCTTCATCAATTCGGGGAAGGGTAGGTTTCCCAGGTCGACGGCGCGGTTGAGGAGATACGGGATCGGGCTGTGTGGTTCGAGCTGCTGCAGCACCGCGGCCGCTTGGGCGATCGTGGAGTAGACGTCGGCGCGGGTGGCCATCTTCTTCTCGACCGGGTTCTCCGCCGGTGCTCCGGTCGCCGCTTCTGTGCCGGCGGGCGCCGCCGGAGCCGCGCCCCCCTTTTTCTGAAGGATTTGCTGAGCCAGCGCACGGCAGTCGTTGAGCGCCTCACGGACCGAGGTCAGCCCGGGAGCCTCGCTGGCCATCTTGGCGTTCAGTTGTTTCAGCAGGAGATCGATCTCCTGCCACGCAAGGTTTAAGTCTTCGACGGTCTGCTCGCAACGCTTCACGCGTGGTCGCGGTGATAGCCCGGTCGATATCAGCCGACGTGACCGTTCCCTTACCGCTCAGCGACTCTTTCCACTGTTGCCAACTGAATCGCTCCTTGTCCCGCCCGATCAGCGGAACCATTCGCACGCTCCAGGGGAACCGAGCCGATTTAGTCGGGTGATCGATCCAGTTGAATGGGCCGGCGCGCACTTCCAGGTCGTCCGGCGTCTCGATCACGGGGTACATCCGGTCCCAGCACTGCTCGATCATCATCCGAAGCAACTGGAAGCCGTCGCGAATGCCGGCGACGCCATGCAACTTCACCAGGGCCTCGGTCAATCGCGCCGCCACCAGCAGATCCTTGGACGTCTCACGGAGCGTCTGCTGCGCAGCTTGGAGATTGCCGGCCAATCGGCCTTGATCGCGTTCTCCGGTCGCGTCGGGTCTTTTTTGTCGAAGGATTCGGGATCGACCTCCTTGCGAAACTCTTCGAGTTTCTCCTTGATCTCAAACGGGACCGAACTTCCGGCGGGATCGTCGCCGGGAATCACGGCGAGGAGGGCGTCGAAATCCAGTAGTGGTGGTGACGGCATGTTGATCCAGGAAGAAGTTATCGACTCAACCTCTGTACTCGATCGCTTGAACCCGAAAGTGGGACATGCTGACGACCGAACCCACAACCAGTTTCAAAGTCCACCCGAGGTTCTGATCAAGTTTAGGACGTTTAAACCGCAAATGTCGTGAAAATCGTTCTCTTCGACTGCCGGAAACAACAGACAGACTTCTTCTCCCAAACCTCATGTCTGAGAATGACGCCCAAAACCTTCCGTTGACGACCGCACCACACGAATCTAAAGGGTCGTCACGACGAAAGCAAGCTAGTGTGTCGTCAACCCTCAATTGACACATTAGAGTCCCGGCTTAGCCGGTCCGGTCCACCTAAAGGCAGTACTCCTGCCCGTCAAACCAAAGTTGGCGGACCACTCGTCGTTTGAGACTCCCGGTCGTTCAACAAAGCGTGAGAGACAACGCAGTCTCTTTCATCCGTTTTCTGATCCTTTCAAAAAGTGAAAGCCCACTGGCATTTTGGCGCCATTGAACTTCGCCCCGTGCAAGTCGGCATCGCGCAGATTGGATTCCTCCAAGTTAGCGCCGCGAAGATCAACGTGTCGCAAATTGGCTCGCGTCAGGTTTGCCCCTTGCAAGTTGGCCTCCCGGAGGTTGGCGCCGCTCAGATTGACATGAGCGAGCTGGGCGGCTCGAAGGTGCACGCCCGGCAGGATGGCATCTTGCATGCTCGCGCCGTGCAGGTTCGCGCCGAAATCTCAACTTGGGACAGTTGGGCTTTTGCCAGGTTCACTCTAAACATGTGTGCGCCGCGCAGGTCGACATTGGTCAAACAGGCCCCTTGCAGATCGGCCCCGGTCAGATCGGCGCCGCGAAGATCGAGCTGGGTCAGTCGCGCCGGCCGGAGGCTGACCCGCCGCAATTTGATCCCCAACAATTCCGCGTCGCTCCAGATTGCGTCATCGAACATGAGCTCTCCAGCCGCCAGACGCTCGATCAAGTCTTCGATATCCATCGGTGTTATCCTCCGAGGGATTCTCCCAGGCATCGCATTTGCGGCGATTCATGAAATCAAGACGGTCGGGCAACCGAGGACGATCGCGCCTCCGTGAGCGGTCATATCTCCGAGTCGTGCGGCAGGCATGCCGCCGATCAAGACCGTGAACGACCCCAGGGCGATCACGTCGGGCGGTCCGACGCAGACGGCCATGTCGGCGACGCGGGCCGCGGGCATGCCGCCGATCAGGACCGTTATCGCTCCGGGGGGAAGAATCGGTCCGCCGACGTGCGGGACTATTCCGGTTACCATCGGGCAGACGTGCATATCACCGACGCGGGCGGCGGGCATTCCCATGGGTTCGCCCTTCTCTTCCAGGGATGGTTGGGGTGATTCGGCCCAGAGGTTTTGACCCTCAACGATTTCGAGTCCTAGCTTCAAAAAGCTCATGTACTTTTCGGATGCCTTTTCGGGTTCCTTGATCACCGTCGCCAACGCGAGGGAGCAGGCCACCATGTCTGCCGCGAGATGGTCGGCCGGCGGGACTACCGTGAGGTTCGGCGGCGCAAGGCTACCGCCGCTGAGAAAGGCGGCCATGGCGGCGCATCCAGCCGGAGAACCGACTTTCGCCGCCTCGGCCGCCGGAAATGCGGCACGGCGGTTCTCGTCGCTGGGATCGATCACCCAGCTCCGCGCCGCTTTGACCGCGGCGGCCGCTGCTGCTGGCGCCGGTTCAGGCCCAAGCATCTGCTCGATACAAAGACATGCCCACCAAACGGCCTCGCGCTTGGGCAAGGCATGGGCCAGGAATCGAGTGGCGTCGGCGTGCCGTTGCTTCTCGATCAAGACGCCGAGGAACTGCCGAGGGACCATGTCGTCCTGAAGCAAAGCCATGGCTTCGTCGGCCAGCGCGAACCGCTGAGCGACCTCCTTGGCGGTTTTGGCCGAGATCCTTGTCAACTCGCCCTGACTCATAACGGAAAAACCCATTCATGTAAACAGTTAAAAACTCCAGATTTTTGAAAGACAATTACGGAGTTTGAAAGCCATGGTCGCTTCCTCTCCTCGCACTGCACGGACTAGCCGATCATGGTAATCCCTCCGCTGATCTGCGTCATCGCGGAGCCACTGACCTGGACCATCGCTCCCTGGACCTGAGCCTGGACTTGGCCATTGATCGAAACCATCATACCCTGGATCGTGACTCCCTGCTGGTTGATCGTGATGCTGCTCTGACCGACCGTGAGCGTGATCGACTGCATGGCCTCGGTGGAACTGGAGCCCAGATCGAGCTTGGTGGTCTGGTTACCCATCGAGATCTCCAGCGAGTCGTTGCCCATATCGATCTTCACGTCACGATTGCCCATCTTGACTTCGAGCGAGTCGTTGCCCTGGTCGATCAGGACCGAGCGATTGCCCTGCTTGATCTCGTGTGTGTCGTTGCCTTGGACGGTGACGGTTCGTGTACCTTGCTCGACGGTAACCGTTTCGTTCCCGGTCTTTAGCGTTTCGGTGCGGTCCTTATAAATCGTGATCGTTTGGCTTCCTACCGGCGAGTTGCTGTTGCCGACGGTGAGCGTATCGTTATTGAAGATCGTGGTCGTGTGGCTGCCGTCGTTGCAGCCCTGTTGACCGACGGTGAGGCTGCGATTGTTGTAGATTTGGATCGTCTGGTCGCCTTTATCCTTCTTGTCACTGCCGACCGTGAGGGTGTCGTTGTTCTCAACGACGCGGTTAAAGTCTTTCTCGGCGTGAAAGTACACTTCCTCCGAACCTTTCTTGTCCTCGAAGCGGAGCTGGTTGAAGTTGTCAGACGTTGCCTGAGTGGTGCTGCGGCTCAAATAGCCGCTCTGGGTCATGTTACCGGGCAAGGTGTATGGGGGCATGTTCTGGGCGTTGTAGACGCTGCCGATGATGATTGGTCGGTCGGGGTCTCCTTCTTCGGAATGCGACGAGCACTTCCTGGCCGATTCGAGGGATATGGACGATCCCCCACTGCTGGCCGGCCCAGGGGCTGGCGACACGAATCCAGCAAGAGCTGTTGGCGTCGTTCGTTCCGAGGCGGTCCCAGGGGAACTGGACTTTCACCCGGCTGTATTTATCAGTAAAGATTTCCTGGCCCGAGGGGCCGACCACGACCGCGGTCTGTGTCCCCTCAACGATCGGACGCGGGGTGGTTCGGGCCGGCTTGAACGGCAGCGCGAACGGGATGCATTCAAAGGTATTCGTGTACGGGGATTGGCTATCGGCGCCCGTAGTGTAAGCCTCGCCCACGGTGGCTTGATGGTAAACCGAGGTCAGTACGTACTGGCCGTTGCCGTTGAAGTGCCGATCCAGGGTGAATTTGCACCCCGCCGCGAACTGGCGGCAGGTGCTCGAACCGCTGATGTTCACGCTGGGCGTGGTCTCCTGCTGCATGCGAATCGTGGCGGTTCGAGTGTTGTCGTTGAAGATGTTTTGAATGTCGGCGGCCCGATCTCCTCCCCCGGGGGCGACGCCGTCGAACCTTTGGGCATAGGCGCCCGGGAACTCGTACAGCTCGAGCTGGTCGTTGTTCGCGACCTTGAGCTTGTGGCTGACAGTGCCGACCTGGACGGTGTCAAGGGTCGGCTGAATTGCCTCGAGGTTTTTGCCCGGTAACTCGAAGCACTGATCCCAGAGCCGGTATTTCCCGGAGCGAATCTCCTGGCTCTTTTCCCACGAATGGACACGGTCTTCCTCGCGCAGGCCACCTTCGGTTGATTTCGAAATGTACGGTCGTTGGGCCCGGGACATCGGGGTGACTCTGTGGCGTGTCAGCCAAGATCATTTGATGGCTGCTGGACGTGTGCTTGAAGAAATAATAGATACCCTCCTCTTCCATCAGCCGGCAGGCGAAGTTGAAGTCCGTCTCGTGGTACTGAACACAATAATCGCGCGGCAGGTATGTCCCTTGAAGTTGATTGGCGAAGTTTATCCCGGTCAGGACCTGTTTCAAGATGTCCGGGACCGATAGCGTCTGAAAGATCCGGCTCTGTGACTTCTTGCTCAGTGACCACAACAGTGGCACCATCTCCGCGCGGTATTGTGTCAGGGTTGCCGTGCCCTGCGCGGCGGGCACCTGATGACCCTGGCTGAACCGGCTGACGATGCCGTTAAGAAAGCGCGTCGACGAATCCGGCATTGTGATTGCGACTGTAATGCTCTGGCCCAGGATGGCGTCGAACGCGATACTCGTCGTGGAGTCAGCCACCATATCGAGCTCAAAATGGAACAGGCGTGACAGGGACTCCGTCCCCGAAAGATGCCGCAACAGCAACACGTCGGTGCCCAGCGGTGTCGACACTGCCAGCATTCGGCCGGCCTGACTATATTTTGCCATGACTCCCTCTCACTTTTCGCGTTGGCATCGCATTCGGTTGTTCTGGTGTGTCGATTCAGTTATCGTTTGTGACAACCACACCCGGGGTTGCCAATGCAGACAGATTTTGACGCACTTCCCTGGGCGTTGCAAGCCGCACGGTTTTCTTCGCCGCGGTGCACGCCCTGGGATTTTTACGAGATCAGTGGCATTCGGTGACGGATGCAGCGAATCGATCTTCACCGATCATACTGTTCGCGCGACTCGCCGCCCGGCCCCCGCCGTGGGGTTCGCCGGCAGCGGCTTTGTTCCGTCGTCGTCGCTCTATGCCGGCATTTCGGCTTCTTCGATGCTCTGCTCGCGATAAGCGAATGGCCGTCAAGTCTTCGTTTCGCATAGCGCGGAGATCGGGGGATTGGTTGGGTTCGTCTCGCAGAAAAGTCAGATCGTCCGTCCAGGCGTCGATTCGCCACTGTAGCGCTTCGCCATCTTCGCCGGGAATGACAAGAAGAGCACTGTTATTCCATGCTTCAATGCATTGAGACATGGCCGATTCTTGCCGTCGACGGTTTTCGGCAAGGGGAAAAAGGGTCAGGAGTCGTTGTTCGGCCAGGTCGTCCGCTCAAGAGGATCACCAACGGTTCCCGATCCCTTTCGTGTTGTCGATCCCTTCTGGCTCAAAGCCGCGTCCTCTTTTCCACTCCGAATTTTTTCAGTCGACTCTTGACAGCGAAATGCCGGCTTCGCGAGAATGCCATTCCGTCGTTTCGCCATATTTTACGTACTTGTCCGCAACGTTCACCGGAAACTCCCGCCTGGTGCGCCGGCTCCCGATGCTTTGATGAGACTGTCAACCACGTTCCCGTCTCGGAAAGCTAAGCTGCCCGGCTAACGGATTTGATCCTCACGGTTCCTCAGCAGCAGATCACTGAGGGTGAGCTGAGATCGCGCGCGATTGGCTCTCGAAGCGGCATATCAGTGAGTGTTTTCACTTATCACACAAACATTTACATGTCCTTTTCACAAGTGATCGGAGATCGGCAACGCATGGTTAATTCGGTACGTGGTGTACTCCGGCGGACGGTCCTCAAGGCTCTGATTCTCGCGCTGGCCGGTTGCGGCGGGGGCGAGCCGGTCGTGGTCCAGTCCAAGAGCAATAGACTCGAAAAAATCAAAGGACCGGACACGAAGCCGCAATCGCCCGACAGTCCCAAAACAGAGTAGGCCGTTGTCTCCTCCGCCGCGAGAAACAACGACCAGCCCGTTCGCTACCCTTGGAGGTGAGTGGATGGCTTTCCTCCGAATGTTTCAAGTCCCGCCATCTCAGCCTTCTCACATCATCATCCAGAGTGACCGAATACGCCGCCCTTTATCGGAGATCCAACCTCGTGAAATCGCCCAATTCTCCACGCATTCGATTACGCGGTTTTACCCTGATCGAGTTGTTGGTAGTCATCGCGATCATCGCGGTGCTAATCGCGCTGCTCTTGCCGGCCGTCCAGGCGGCTCGCGAGGCTGCTCGACGCGCCCAGTGTACCAACAATCTCAAGCAGCTCGGCTTGGCCGCACAGAATTATGCCTCTGCCATCGGAGGGTTCCCGATGGCATCCCAGTTGATGTACGACCCGGTGGCTTTTCCCGGTATCGTCCAGTATCCCAACTTCCCCTGTCAGAGCGTTTTCGTCTCGATGCTCGGGCAGTTCGAGCAGCAGCCTCTTTTCAACGCCATGAACTTCTCCCGCAGCATCTACGTCGCTGAGAACCAGACAATTTACATGACCGGCCTGGCAGCGCTCTGGTGCCCCAGCGACGGGACGATCACGAGACTGGCCAGTTTCGGGCAGGTTGGGAACTCGCCCAACTTCTCGGTTCATTTCACAAGCTACGGCGCCTGCGTCGGGCCCTATGACCCCGAGCCCACCGACTGGGGCTGCGGAGTCAACCCAGCGAGCTCGACTTGTGCCGCCGTCATCGCGAGTTGCAACGGAATGTTCGCACTCAACCGGTCTGTCAGTTTCTCCGGCATCACGGACGGCACCAGCAATACGATCACTTTTGGCGAGCGCGCCAACGGAAAACTCACGGCTAACGATTCGCCGAACTGCTGGTTTTGGTGGGGCGACGGATATTCGGCCGATACTCTGTTTGAAACAATGTACCCAATCAACCCATTCAATAAGCTGCAAGACCTCGCGACGGGCGGGTCCGTGGGCAATATGGGTTCGGTGAACACCGCCTCGGCGTCGAGCTTCCACCCGGGCGGGGCCAATTTTGGCTTCGCAGACGGCTCAGTGCGGTTTCTTAAGGATTCGATCAGCAGTTGGCCCATCAATGTCGCGACCAGCTTTCCCAATGGTGTGAGCACTTCCAATGGCATTCTCACCATCACCCCGGGGACACCCATCGGAGTTTATCAGGCGCCTTCTACCCGCAACGGAGGAGAGGTGATCAGCAGCGATGCGTACTGAGTAGGCACACGCCTTTGGGAAGGTCGTAGGGCCGGATGTGCCGGTAGACATGCCTCAGCCTGCACAGCCGGCCTACTTTCCGACTTGCGTGGAGTTATTTAATCACCATGACGGAACATGATCGGCCACAACGGTTTCGCTTTCGGCTCAGGACACTCCTGATCGTCGTGGTCATCTCTGCTCTCCTCCTGGTGGTGGTCGTCCAGCAGGTGCAGATCGCACGGATGAGGCAATCGCTCGACGCTCAGAGGCAATCGCTCGACGCTCAGATGAAAGAACGGGAAAAACTGACCGAGATCGTACGCGAACTCCGAGACCATCTCGAGCGGCACAGGTAGCGACGTCGGTCAGGCAAGCCAGATCCCCGTCCGATCCGCGCCCGGCGGCACCTCGTTCCCGTCCGCTCACCCGTGGGCACCGCGCTTCCATCCGGTGGCCCGATATCCATCAAACCTGATCCCGGAACCGACTCTCAATCCAGACCGGCCGGGATCGGATCCTCCGCCGCGATCTCGTCGGGCAGCTCTTCGAGGACTGTTCCGAGCAGCGTGCCGGCCGTCGCCGGGGCCGCGCCGTGCTCGCGGCGGTAGAGCTCGGCTGCCAGCCGGACGATCAACACCGAGCGATGGCGACGCTCCCGGGCCAACTCACCGTCGCCCTCCCAGGGAGGGTCGCCCGGGTCAGGATCCAGGCCGAACAAGAACCCGGCGATCTCGGTCCGGTCGAGGGCCTTCGCCAGAAGTTCCGGTCTCACGGCGCGGGCCGCGGCGGGGGCGGACGGGTCGTCCGCATAGATCCACGTCGGTTTTCGGATCGCCAGCCGAGCCCGACCGGTGGCCGGCCGGTCCGCTTGCGCCAACCAGTTTGCGAACAACAATCGGATCGCGCGGCGATTTCGCTCCACATCGTTGCTGGCTTGGAGCCGGAACCGTTGAACGGGATACCTCACAGCCGGCCATTGCACGAGCTGATCCAGCACGCTCGCTTGCCGGCCCCCAAGCAAGGGGAGAACGCGGCCGAAGTCGCGCATCGTTGACTCGAAGTTCGTCATATCCTCCACGGTGTTGAGGCATGACAGATAATCGAGCTTGATCGCGTCGGAGACCGGCTGGGTGAGGGCATCGGCATCGAGAGTGTCGCGCAGTGCCCGGCGGAGTTGTCCGGCTTCCAGGCGCGGGTCGGCCGCCCATCGGAGGGTGCAACAAGCGGCCAGGGAGTGGATCTTCACGCCAAATAAGCGCTGGACGAGCGTCCCGTGCCGGCCGACGAGCCGGCTGCATCGAAGCATCGCAAGGTACCAGTTCCAGGTTTCGTCCAGCGCGCCGGTGTCCTCGAGCCGCGAGCCCTCGAGCGCCGCCATCGCGGCCAAGACGTTCGCATCCTGGATGAGTTGCATCTCCGAGCCGACGGACAACCGGCCGGGTTGATGATAAACGGCATCGCGACGCCGACTCCCGTCACGCCAGATCTCCAGCGCCGTGCGTTTGGCCTCCAGGTACTCGCGAAGACCCGGCAGGGCCGACGACCAGGTCAACCGCTTGATCTCGCCGTTCCAAAGGGCTTCAGAGAACAGATCCCTCCGGGCCTCGTCGATCGAATTAGCCGGGTCGACCAGCTTGTGCGCCGCTGCGTACGCGACGAAGGCGTTGCCGGCGTCAGGGATCTCGACCGGCCGCCGCGCCTCGGCCACATCGAACGGGTCGCCGACGTCGGGGAGCCCATCGAGGCTCCCCATCCGCTCGACAGTGACGCCGGCGACGGCGAGCCATCCGACAATAACCCCGATGGCCAGCCGTCGTCCCGGGCCGCACGTTGGCCATCGGAACCGCCTGGATCCCTCCGGCACTTTGGACTGTGACGTCGTCGCCATGACTCGGCTTCGTCCGCGGGGTGAAATGGGGCTCAACTTCTCCGCGGTGCCTGGCCGGGCAGGCGTGGGGCCGGCCGGTTCACTAACCTGGCGACCGTCGAGCACGAAGTATTCAGTCGGTGCATTCCAAATGGCCCCCGGTCACAAAACGGTTGGGTTTGGGCCGATCAGTGCCGAACGGAGGTGGCCTCCTCGATCACTTCTTGGCGTTGTCCGCCTTGGTCTCGCGCTTCAAAGTGAACAGAATGGGTGGCCTACCGTCGCCGCTCTTGAACTCGGTGGGCCGCTTATCGAACCCGTTGCAAATTCTTATGGTATTTTTATCAACGAATTCATAGATTCCTAGAATATGATCAGCACCCTTTCCCGAACCTCCGTATCGAACGATATGCGTTTGATCAATCGTTTTGTGCGGCCTGGCCTTTTCGTTGACCGTGATTTTACTGGTATACCCGATCTTCTCGCCGTTTCGTGTAACGTTATCAAACGAGCAAACATCGCCCTTGATCGTCATCGTCGATTGATAAAAACCGTCTCGCCCTGTCTTTCCCGTCCAGGTGCCTTGAAGCGTCGCAAGATGACCCTTGATGGGATTGTCGTCGGCACAGGCGCTGTTTCCCAGCAGAAGCAGCAATGCGATGTGAGGAACAGGCAGGCGGTTCATGGGATCTCCTCCGCTCGATCATTGGCAGCGAATCACAGTCCCATTATGCTGGTCAGCCCAGAAGACATCAACGTTCGTCCAACGGGAGCAGCTCCGAGCATGACAGCGCATGGCTGGCTGGGGGTGGGTTCCTGCGCAGTCGGCGTTGAGAACCTCGACCGCCCAGAATCGCGAGATCGTATTCACGGAGGAGTGGGCGCGATGCGCGCGAGAATCGCCCTGGCGACGTCGGTCGCGATCGACCCGGGGGCACCGTGCTCGCGCGCCCAGCGGAGGTGCGATAACGCCTGCGAGCGGTCCGCGGCTTGCATTTGGTTTACGCCGATGAAGAGATGCGCTTCGGCTCTTTGCCGGTCCCCGGCCGCGGCGTCGAGCAGGGCGGGCTCGGTCAGGTCGCCTTTGAGATAGCGCAGGACGGGGATGGGCCATGTTCGCGGAGCGAGGTTAACGACGGCTTCGTCGATATCGATTTGAGCCTGCCGCGGGCGAGCGGCCGCACGTGCGCCGACGACCGCGAGCACGGCCATGTAAGGTGCGAGTCCGTCACGCCATCCCTTGATCGCCAGGTAGGCGCGGGCGTCGAGATCCGCACCATCAACGCCCGCGGACAGGCGCGACCAGCCGCGAGCCACGTAGGTCTCGGCTCGCTTGGGGTCGAGCACGACCGCGCGATCGTAGTCGGCCAGGGCGCCGAGCCAGTCGCCCTGCTGACGCCGGGCGTGTCCCCGGTCTTCCCACAAGCCGATTTCTTTGGGATTAAGTTGCAACGCCATGTCCAAATCGTGGATCGCATCGAGTCGCTGACCCTTCTCGTTGCGGAGCCGCGCGCTGGCAACAAGTGCGGCCGTCAAGCGGGGCTCGAGCCGAATGGCCGCGCTATAGTCGTCGAGCGCCGATCGCGCAGACCGAGACGTGCGAAGACTTCCGCTCTGTTGAAGTAGGGAATCGCGTTGCGCGGCGCGAGCTGAATCGACTCGCTCAGGTCAGCGATCGCCTGATCATAACGACCGGTGGCGAAGCAGGCGAGTCCACGGTTGGTGTAGGCGCCCGCGTTCTCGGGGTTTAGCCGGATCGCCTCGCTCAAGTCGTCGATCGCACGCTCGTACTGGCCGAGGCCGTTATAAGCGGCGCCTCGGTTCTGGTAGGCCGTCGCACGCTTGGGATCGAGCCGGATTGCCTCATTGAGGTCCTCGATCGCGCGATCGAACCGGCCGAGCCGGACCAGAACCCCTCCGCGGTCCTTGTGGACCCCGGAATACCCAGGAGCGATGCGGATCAGGGTATCGTAATCGGCCAGTGCCTTTTCGTTTTGGCCTTGCTGTGCAAGAAGAGCACCCCGATAGCTGAAAGCCTTGGCGAATTTCGGGTCGAGCGTGATGGCTTGGTTCAGGTCGGCCAGCGCGGGCTCGAGCCGCCCTTGTTCGGCGAGTGCAATGCCGCGACCGGCGAACGCCCGCGAATGTGACGAGTCGAGCCGGATCGCTTCGGAATAGTCGGCGACCGCCTGATCGAAAGATCCGCAAGGTCGCCAGGGTATCACCCCGACCGGCGAAACCATTAGGGTCGAGCGGATTCATCGCGATCGCCTGAGTGTAAGCCTGGACCGACAGGTCGTTCTGGCCTAGCCGATGATAGGCCTGGCCGACACCCTGGTAGGCGGCCGCGTGACCTTGACGGATCTGCTCTCGTCCTCCAAAAGCGCCTAAATCCAACCGGTAGAACCAGCTTTTCCAGAGCCTGATCGCGACCAGGAAGCTCTGGAGTGCCTCTTCGTCGTGCCGAGCATCAAAAGCGCAATGCCGCGGTTGCCGTGGCCCTCCGCAAATACGGGGATTTCCGTCGGTTGCGGAAGCCACGTCTGGTTAGGGTTGTAGATCGGACCGAATCCGAAGGACTGGGCGAATCTCCCACTGTGTTGGATGATGCGTTCAAAATCAGCGAGAGCTTTCTCAGGCTGTTCGGTTCGCAAGTAACAGATCCCGCGCTTGTTCAGAATCTCGACGTCTCGTTCATGTCGCGCGAGCACTTGGTCAAAGTAAGGAATCGCCTCCGCGTATTTGCCGGCGCTGAACAGCCCGATGCCGGTGACGTCGCGCATCGTTGGTTCCGGACGCTCGAGTCGTTTCAACCGTTGCGACGCTCAGACCGATTGCGACACTAATTGCCGCCACAAGCCCTGAAAGCCGCATGGCTGATCCTCGCCTTCAATGGTCGCGATTCCGGGACGTCCTTTCTGCTGATTGTCGTCCCAAAGGCGGATGCTCGATTGCCAAGCCCGGCTCTGGCGCGCGACGGAGTTGCGGGTCGTGCGATGAATGCGTCGTGGAGGGGCGGAAGCGTTCGAGCGCGCGAGGAGCACCGTCGTTACCCACCCATCCGATCGCCCGGCTGAACTCGATGGCCGCGGAGAAAATCGGCGACGGGGATCGCCTTCTTGCCTGGGGTCTGCACGACCTTGATCGCGACCGCGCCGTCGCCGGCCGCGACGACAAGCCGGTCGTTCGAGGCCACGAGCACTTCACCAGCAACACCGTGCGCGTCAACGACCGCGGTTTTGTGGACGATCAACCGAAGCGGCTGTTGAGATCCGCCTAATCGAGGATGCCAGGTGGTGGATGCAACCGGCCAGGGTTGCATGGCGCGCACCAGGTTGTGCACAGTGCTGGCCGATTGTGACCAATCGATCAACCCATCTTCTTTGCGAAGTTTGGGGGCTCGCGTGACCTTCGTTTTGTCTTGAGGCAAAAATGTTGCGCGGGCTTCCGTCAAGGCGGCGACGACTTGGGGGATCGAGAGGCGCGCCAGAAGAGCCAGCCGGTCCTCCAGTTCGCCAGCGGTTTCATCGGGGCCGATCGGTGTGCGGGCGATTGCGATCATACCGCCCGCATCAATTCGAGGGGTCATGAGGATGACCGTGACCCCGGTTTCGGTTTCGCCATTCTGAATGGCGCGGGCGACAGGGGCCGCACCCCGATAAGCGGGGAGCAACGAACCATGCAGATTGATTCCGCCCAGTCGCGGGATCGAGAGCAATGCGGGCGACAGGATCTGACCGTATGCCGCGGTCACAAACAGATCCGGCTCGAGGGCACGGATTCGTTCCAGCGCGTCAGGAGCATTCACGTCCTCGGGCTGTTCGATCGGGATCGAAAGTGCTTCGGCCGCCAACTTGATGCGGCTGGGTACCAGGTTTAGCTTTCGTCCTTGCGGTCGGTCGGGCTGTGTCACCAGCGCCAACACGGAGTGTCCGCTCTCGATCAAGTCGCTGGAATGTCGGCAAGGCAAAGTCGCCGGTGCCGAACATGATAATCGGGGTCGGGGTGGTCATGAGGTCAAGCGACTCGCTGCCGAGAGTCAGGTCATCCAAGGGGTCGGATACGCGGCCACGCCATTTGTCAAGCGCAGTGAGTCGTCCACTTGCGGGTCCCGGACAGGCCGCTCCATTTGATCGAGCCGCCGGACGAGATCGTCATCGGCGGGAATCGAGCCGTCTTTCTGCGCCTGGCGATATTTCAACTCAAATTCCCGGAGCTTTTCCCCGAGCGAGTGCCTCGCCAGCGGCTCGAGGTGATCGATGAAAAGCTTTCCATCGAGATGGTCGTTCTCGTGCTGGATGGCCCTGCTGAACAGCTCGCTGGCCTCATGCTCAACGAGTTTTCCTTCTATGTCGTAGGCCATGACGCGGATCTTCCTGGCGCGTCGCACGTTCGCGTACAGTCCCGGTAGACTCAGACAGCCTTCTTCATCTTCGATCGTGGAATGCCGCTTGCCAATCTCTGGATTGATGAAGACGATCTCGTCCTCTTTCTTTTCAGGATCAGCCGTGAGGTTGAGCACGAAGAACCGAAAAGGTAGGCCAACCTGATTGGCGGCCAGTCCGATCCCCTTGGCCTCGTACATCAAGTCGAACATCGCGCGAATCGTGGCGCGCAGGTCGTCATCGATCTGGGTGACGGCACGCGATGGATAACGCAGCGCGGGTGAGGGTAGTTGACAATGTGAAGCACTAAGCACGCTCCTGGAAGTCGAGCCTCGCATAATTCCACCGATTTTAGCGACGGTGGTGCGAGATCGCCAAGATCTTCTGGAGTTCGAGACCAGGAGTGATCTTTCTGAATGCGAGTCCGTTTGACAAACATCCCATACATGGGGTCCAATTCTTCGACAACAAGCGGGTTTTGGTCGGTGTTTGCCAAGTGCCAACTGGAACATGGCTCGATTCAGCCGTTTTGGGACGGTCACCCGGAGTCGCCTTCCGCAGTCTCATCGCAAAGTCGATACATTGGAGTCACGCGATCGTGGACGGGGATGTGAGCAAGTGGATGCGCAAGCGCAGAGCCATTATGAAGCCGGCCGGTGGGATGAGGCTGCGCCGCTTTACCGGCGCGTTTTGAAGGCGGACCCGTCGCATCAAGAGGCCACGCTTCATCTGGCTGAGGTGCTGCTGGCTCAAGGACGGCTCGGGGAAGCAATCCCCGTGTTGGAGGCGGCCGCTCAACGCTTACCCGAGGACGCGGAGATTCACCGCGCATTAGGCGATACCCTACACATGCGGGGCGATCGAACGCGCGCGATCGATGCCTACCGACGAGCTGTCCAGTCTTGACCCGACTCACGAGGACGCCTGGTGGGGGCTTGGTTGCGCTGGCAGCGCTCGAAGATCACGCGGCCGCGGCAGACAGCTTTCGCCGCTTGACCGCTCTCAGGCCCGATCACGGCCAGGCCTGGCATAACTTCGGGAAGTCCGTGTTCGTGCTAGGCCAGGTCGACTCCGCGCTGGACGCCTATCGTAAGGCAGTCGTGGTGCTGCCGGCCGAAATGCGATGCCTGACGCTCGGCACGATTGCCACTGTGATCCCCGGGTCCCCGTCAAGCGACAACCGAGCCATTCTCGAAGCGCCGCGCGCCTGGGCCGAGCAATGTCTCCCCACGCAGGTTGCGGGCAAGCTCTTCCGGTCCCCGGGTGCGGAATCGGGCCGCCTCATTCGCTTGGGCTACGTCACAGCCTTCTTCGACAAGCGCAACTGGATGAAGCCAGTCTGGGGTCTGCTCGAACAACACGACCGCAGCCGGTTCGAGATTCACGTGTTTTCAGACGGACCCGCTCCGGATCCTCAGCGTGGATATCATGAGGACCCGCGCGACCGGGTCCACAACGTGATCGGGCTGACGAACGAGGCCCTCGCTCGGCTCATCGAGGAGCAGGCGATCGACTTGCTCATCGACCTGAATGCGTACAGCCGGCCGGTTCGCCTGCCGCTCTTCGCACTGCGACCCGCGCCGGTCCAGCTCGCTTGGTTCAACATGTTCGCCACCTCGGGCATGGCTTGCTTCGATTACCTGGTGGGCGACAAGCACGTCATACCGCCCGATGAGGAGGTACTTTTACGCCGAACGAGTCGTGCGGGTGCCGGGCAGCTATCTCACGTTTCAAGTTCCCTACGCGGTCCCCGACGTCGTGCCAGCGCCTTGCCTGAAGCGAGGTTATCTGACGCTCGGCTGTCTGGCGCCGCAGTACAAGATCTCGACCGAGGTCATCGAGGCATGGTCGCGGATCTTGAATGCTCGCCCCGAGACGCGGCTGGTCTTGAAGAACACAGTGCTGGGAATGCCTTCAGTGCGCGACTTCGTCCGCGACATATTCGCGCGGTTCGCGGTTCGCCAGGACCGCCTGGATTTGGACGGCCCCGACGAACATTTCACCTTCCTGGAGCGCTATAACGACATCGACATCGCCCTCGACACCTTTCCCTACAACGGCGGGACGACGACCATGGAGGCGATCTGGCAGGGTGTTCCCGTCCTTAGCTTCGAGGGTGATCGCTGGGCGGCGAGGATCAGCGCGTCCTTGCTTCGCGAGGCAGGGTTGAGCGAATTCGTCGCCCCGAGCCTCGACGAATTCGTCGCCCAAGCAATCGTCCTGGCCGGAGATCCCGATTCACCGACACGGCTCGACGCGTTGCGACGCACGATGCGTGACCGACTCCGTGCCGCGCCGGTCTGCGATGTGGCCGGATTCACCCGGAACATGGAGGAGATGTACTCAGCGTTATGGCAGCGTTACCAAGAAGAACGGCGACGCTGATCGCGCGATCCGGTCTCCAGCCCGCGTCCGAGCGTATGTGGGCGTCGTCTCGAGACCACGCCCGAGGAGCGCACAGGCCGGGGTACTCGAAAACTGGCGTTCATCACCGGGCCGGTGCGAAGACGTTTGCGGGTAGGCTGTCAAACCGTTCGCCGGATTTGATCAGGGAGTCCCAGGCTTTTGCGGGAAGGAAGAAGACCGGTCCCGCGCGGGCGGTCCCCTCGGCCGCGAAGACCACGTCATTGAAGGTATCGCCTATCCGCAGAATGCGTGGCGGTTCGTCTCGACCGAGCGAAACCTCCACGACGAGCCTGGGCCGAAGCAATCCTGTGTAGGACGGGATTTGACCCTCGTACTGGGTGAAACGTGCGGTCTGGAGGTCCGCCATCCCCTTCACGATCGCGCCGGTCGAGGATAGGTCAATGCCGCGAGCGTCTGAATTAGGTTCGTCAACCCACTCCGGCTGTCCCTTGGACGGTTGCGCCCGCCGTCGCATCGCCAGCATGCGGTTCGGCCAGCGCAACACGAGTCGCTCCGCGCGATTCGCGGGGAACGACATCACGTGGTGGTCCCGAAATTCCGCTTCGAACAGACCGACGACCTCACTGCTCAAGGTGCACACAAACGGATGATCGTCAAGCGCGGCATAGAATGTCGACGTTTTCGGAACGTTTGCGCCGATCTTCAGTCGGCCAGCTTGTCGGTCTCCCAGGCGACTTCGATCGCGGGCCGGTCGAGACCGTAAGGCGTGCCGTCACCGATCGAGTCGGATACGAAGTCCTCGGCCCGAAGATTCGCCAGAACTGCGAGTGCCTGGGTCACGGCGGTGGTGTCGGCAGGGGCGTCGATCGGCCGTTTCATCCGCCATTTGTTGGGTTCGTCCCCTTGGCTCGGCTCGACCTCGTCGGTACGGCCGGCGCGACTGATGATCAACTTTTTGACCTGTTTCGAGTTTCAGCGTGTTAATCGAGCGATCGCGGATACGAGAAGGGGTTCTTGGGTAATGCCTCCACGAGTGTGTCGGGGAGCGCCAGGATCACCTCGTCATTCTCCAACCGCGCATAAATCGTCTTTCTCAAGGCGTCGTACCGGCCAAGCTCCAAGAGAAAGCCCAGGTAGTCCGCGACAGAATCGGGCGATGGTTGGGCGAGATGTCGTCTGCCAGACCTTGATCGTCATCAGCGGCGGATCGAGCTCGGGATTGTTGAACCATGGTTCGGCGTCGAGGAACTCACTGGTCTGAAGGCGTATCGAGCTGCTTCAAAAACGAATTGACCGAAATGGCGTCCGCTTTTTCGGTTCGCGGTGCGCTCAACGACCACCCCGCGGCGTCCTTTCTGATCTAGAACGTCTGGTTTTGCGTTTTGACCTCGATTCGGGTGGCCAGGGCCGGCTCGACTTCCGTGACGCGCTGAGTTCGCAGGGCCGTCGCCGTAGGAGGGATCTCGGATAGTGCCTTGGCGTTGACGATCACACATCGTCCTGGCCACCTTGACGGACATAGACCCTGTCCGAATGGTCGGGAACCGGCTTGCCGATTTGAAGAACAAGGGGGGGCTCGTTCGGTTGGTTGCTTGTCAACTCGATTCCGTGACCGCCGGCGGATCAAGGCCATAGGGGACGAAGTTGCGCACGTTGTCGGCGACAAACCCCTTGGGCCCATCCAGAACCCGGAGTGAGGACAAAGCGGCGAGCAGGCTTTCGATTTTGGCACCATTGGCGGGAGCGGCCACCGGCGACGGTCAACCGCCATTGGCCGTCCGCCGCCCGTTCCGCCCGGATGACCTGGCCACCTTGCGTGATCTTGACCGACATGACTTGAAACGTCGGAATGCTCATCACGACCGGCTCGCGCCAATCGTGGAGAGGCATATCCAGCGCAGACAGCAGTTTGGCGTCGACGACCTCCGTCGCATCGAGTCCGCCAGGGCGGACGTAGCGAACACCGCGGCACGATTTACCGACCTCGAGCGTGGCGATCGGCCGGCTGGTCTTGTTCGGATCCTGACTGGTACGGCAGCCCAGAGTCGAACCGTCGCGGCCGGCGGAGAGAACCCGTACAATTCCGGCTGGCCGGTGAAGGTACCCGAGTCAGGTGACCGGCGCAGCTCCTTGAGGTTTCGCACCAGCGTCTCGAGCCGCGATAGGTTCGGCGGCGACGTCCGTCGGCTCGACCATCTGCCAGCGGCCGGCGGCCATGACCGCGACGCTCGAAGACCAGCTGTTCAGGCCCCGCTCGATCGACAACTTGGAGATGGTACGCTTCGGGAGTGTTGATCAGGTCGGGTAGAATGCGACTCTCACGCAGCCGACGCTCGTTGCCGGAGTAGACGCCCCCAACTCCAGCCCCAACAAGACGAGAAGACTGGTGAAGAAGAGCCCGATCAGTACTATGGTTTTTCGATACGATTTCATTAATTATTCGCGTCTAGCAATGAACACAAGGATTCCCATGCCGATGATCAGCAGCATGGACGTCACCGTCGGGACGAGAATCAAGCGCCACTGGAGGACGGGATCGGCGGTGAGTGTAAGGGCCACGTGGGTCTTGGCCGCGAGTCCCAAGGTGTCGGGTCGATCGCGCAGCCAGCTCGCGGCGTTCATGAGCAGATCGAGATTGGTCGGCTCGATCTCCTGAAGGATGTTATCCGCCATGGCCGGGCTGGAGAACAACACCAGCCTCGGAGAGTCGTGGGATTCCGAGGTCTTGGCCGCGTTAGGCGTACCGCGATGGGTGACGGCCACACCAACCGTCACCGGCCCTCGCTCGTCGACGTCGGGGTCGAACCGTACCGGCGGGTTCTTCAGATCGGTCTCGGCCCAGCCGAACTTGCTACTGCGGACGATCACTGAGGGAACCATCTCGCGATCCACCGGTTCCGAATTGGTCGCCGGCGTTTGGCCCTTGTCCGAGCACATGAATCGGTGCCGCGTTGGGCAGGCAGCACCGTTCGGGTTGGTACCCATCGCGTCGACGATCGGGTGCTTCATTCCCGCCGTCAAGTGGCGCGAAGGCCACAGCGGGGTTGTGGTTGTACATCCGACTGGGGTCGATCAGCTGTCCCTTGCCGATCTCGAGGTTGAACGACTTGAGTAATTCCTCGAGACCGGACGACTCGTTGTTCCCCAGCACCAGCAGAATCGGCCGCCCTCGATGGCATACGCTTTGAGCTTGAGCAGTTCCTCGGGCTTGAACGGGCTCTTGGGTCCCACCACGATCAGCAGGCTGAGGTCCTCGGGAATCACATCCTGAATCAAGTTCAGATCGATGACCTCGCAGCCCACCTTGGTCAGCCGGGCTTTCCAGTTGCCGATGCCGGGGCCGCTCGGATTCAAGTCGGCGGTCGACCGCTCGCCGTGTCCCGGTTGTGAAAGCGACCTTTGACTTCTTTCCCTCTCGCATGCGGATCAACGCTGAAGTGATCTCATCTTCACCCGTAAAAGCCGACTCGAATCGGTCGAAGCCGACGCGCGGAGCGGCCGCCAACCGGGATGGAAGAGCTCCTGGCTCCGCACCACGACGAACTCGGCCTGCGGCTCCCTCGCCCAGCTCCATGACCACGCCGCCGCCGCGGAGCAATTCCAGCTCGGGAACGCGTTTGACCAGCTCTTCGAGCCGGGTCTGATCGAAAAACTGGTCGAGGTTCACGATCTGGATCATGCGCGGGATTGACGGTCTTGTAAGACTCGAGCAACTGCACAACCCGGTCGCGTTGGCTGATCGCGTGGCGGCCGCGGCCAAAGATGAGTGTGAAGGTCAGCGGCCGATCGAGACTGGTCAACTGGTTGAGCGTGGTGGAGGAAAGCGAGTAGGTTGCCTCGTGAGTCATGTCAATGGGCTGGCCGCCGTACCGAAAGGCGATCACATTGACGCACGACCAAGATCCCGGCCAGAAGCGAGGCATTGAGGAACGCGTTCGCGAAGTCGATCGTTCGCCGCAGGCTGGGGCTGCTGTGCCGAAACCGTTGGTTGACCACGATCAGGGTCAAGACCAGACCGAAGCCCAGGCCGAAGAGCGGCAACGACCAAAGGATTCCGCGCTCGATCGAGACAAACCCACCGGCAAGAATCAGGATCAAACCAACGACGACAGCCGCCACGATCCGGTCTCGGTACCCGGCACGTGGTGCCTCATCGTCCTCTTCCGCTTCGGCTGACTGTCCCGGAGGCGCACCCCGCAATGCCCAGGTCAAGACCAGGAACGCCACGATCGCCGATCAGGCGATCCCGATTTCCCCGCGCGATAGAAACCTGAATAGATCGAACCCCATCAGATTTCAGTCCCCGGTCGACTCCCGCCGTCAACGGTTGGTACGAGCCGCCAGCACATTGACAGTCAAGTACAGTACCAACACGCAGACCGACAGATGGAGCGCGATGATGCGGAAGTCAAATTGGCCCAACCCGAAACCTTGGATCTGGAAAAAGACCGACAAGAATCGAACGCCGTCGGCCCAAGCCGCATGCTGGCCCTCGCCGAACGCATAGAGCACCGGAACCATCACAACCATCGAGAACAAGATCACGAAGGTCCAGATCGCGGCGATGATCTGGTTGCGTGTCAACGCAGCTGAATAACAAGCCGATCGCCACGAACATCATCCCCATCGTCGTCAGTCCGATCCCCAAGGCGAGCATCGGGCCAAGGTCGAAGTAGAACTTCGCCTGGTAATAAAGGAATGGCAAGTACAGGCCGAACGGCAGCAACAACAGGCCGTACATCACCACTCCCGCCAGCCATTTGGCGAGGACGACCTCCATCTCAGTCACCGGCAAGGTCAAGAGTGTTTCGATCGTGCCGGATCGTCGCTCTTCGGCCAGCAGCCTCATGGTAAGCGCGGGTATGGCGATCATGACGGGGATCCAAAAGAACGGGCTCCATGAGATGTACGTGCTCATCGGATCGCGGAGACTCGAGAATTCGATCTGGCGTTGACTCAGGCCCGCGACCAGCTCACTGAAGTTAAAGCAGGCGATTACCTGAAAGGCCAGGAGCATGATGTAGGCGATCGGCCCCAAAAAGTAAGCGCCAAGCTCGCGGGCCAACAAGGGGACTACGTGTTTCATGGTCACACGGCCTCGCGTTGTGCGTCGGCAAGCGTTTCCTGCGTCACTGCCTGGGAGAACAGCTCCTCTAATGAGCTTCGCCGTAAATCAAGCTGGCGGATCAGCCAGCCATTGGACACGAGCTTCTGGCTAACGGCCTCGCGTAGATCCGCGTCACCTCGTGTCTGAATTTCAAAGGACGAATGCTCGACGTCTCGGCCGATCACGGTCACTCGATCCACTCCCGGGATGGTTTGAATCGCCGCTCGGATCGGCTCGGCTTGTCCGCGCGCTTCGACGGTGATCGCGCTTTGCCGCCTCAAGTTTGTTACCAGCTCGTCGATCGCGATCCGGCCCCGGGCGACGATGATCACACGGCCGCAGATCGCTTCCACCTCGGACAGAATGTGGGTCGACAATAGTATCGGTGTGTCGCTGACCGAGCTCGCGAATCAACGCCCGAACTTCGCGAATCTGGAGCGGGTCCAGCCCGGCCGTTGGTTCGTCCAGGATGAGAATCGCGGGGTCGTGCACCATGGCTTCCGCCAGGCCGACCCGCTGGCGGAACCCGTCGCGAGAGCTGGCCAATAATCCGATTCTCGACCTCCCCAAGTTGGCAGCGGCTCACCACCTCGCTGATGGCTCGTCGCCGCTCCGGCCGGGCAACATCCTTGAGCTTCGCGCGAAACGCAGGTATTCCTTTACTCTCATTTCAGTGATAAAGCGGGACGTTTTCCGGCAGGTATCCGACCACGCGACGGACCTCGAAGCGGCTCGTCGAGCGTGTCGTGACCGGCCAGGGTCGCGCGACCGCTGGTGGGTGCGAGGTAAGTCGTCAACATCCGCATCGTCGTGGTCTTGCCGGCCCCGTTCGGCCCGAGTAGACCGACGATTTCGCCTCGCCCCACCTGGAAGCTGACCTGGTCCACCGCCTTGAACGAACCGAATCGTTTCGAGAGCCGGTCCACCTGGATCATCTTCTCACTCATGAACCCACTCATCATTCGGTAAGCGAAGCCGGTGCCATGGAGCTAGGGCATCACCCGCGCAATGGTCGCTCGCACGTCCGAACTCGCGATGCCGCGAGCTGATCGTCGCGGCCGGAGGGCTCCTGGCCAAGCCGATCCCGGGCTACGCCGCCCGGATCCTCGACGGCAACGTGCTGGCCGGCAGCGAGCACCGCCTCAAGAACCGACGCGGACCACTTGGCTAGGCCTGCCTGCCCGGCAAGTCGCTGGCGGTTTACAAGACGGCCAGCGGCCTGATCGTCGACCTCGATCCTGGAGGAGAATGCCCACACCCAGGAACGAGACCATACTCGATCAGGTTCGGATCGCCCCCGGCGAACTCTGGATCGTCGACCGCAACTTCTGTGTCCGCACCTTTCTGTTCCGCATCAGACCGGTCCGGGGCATTGTTCCTGCGCGGCAGCATCTCGCGACGCTGCCGTTCGAGCCGTCGAGCCGCTGGCGTCCAAGGGGCGATGCGAGACTGGCGAGGTCTTTGAGCAGGAGATCCTGGTGGACGACCCCCACCTCCCGGGTGCGCCACCGGCTGCGGCGGATCGTCTTGCGGCTGGACCAGCCGACCCGCGAAGGCGAGAGACGGAGATCGCCCTGGTGACCAACCTGCCGAGGATGTCACGGCGATCGTCTGCTGTGAGACCTATCGGGGTCGCTGGATCGATCGAAGGCCATTTCCAGATCTTGACCGAGTTGCTTCATTGCGAGATCCCCTCGCTGGGCTACCGCGAGCGGCGTTGTTCGCCTTCGGGATATCGGCGATGGCCGGCAACGCGGTGGCGGTGCTGAAGGGGAGCCTGCGTGCGGCACACGGACCGGAGATGGCGGCAGCGGTCTCGGACAACGCCGTGACTGGCAAGTCGTGCAGGTCTACCAGGGGATGATGATCGCGGTCCCGCCGTCGCTGTGGCCAGAGCTGGCGGGACGTTCGGCTTCGGAGGCGTCCGCAATGCTTTTGGACCTGGCGTTGCGGGTGCCGATGGAGCGGATGCTCCGGAACCGGCGCGGAAATCCGAGAGCACCCTACAATGGCGCGGACCCGAAATCCCTAGAATATCAGATCAGCCGGACGGACTCCTAGTCACCCAAACCAGGACCACGATCCTGTCTTCCGGCTTCTTGGGCGAGGATCCTTGTTTTGGCAGTCCTGAGGCAATTTGAGGACCATCGTGTGTGGGGATTGGCTCGGGTGAGCGCGCCGGCATCGGTGTGGATGCATCGTCATTCTTGGCGTGTGCCGATCCCGGTCCGTTGTCGGTCCTGCGACTCCGATCCGATGGCACCTGGTCCGCTTCGGTCCGGCTCGACGGTCGGGATCTCCCCGGCGGCGGGATCTCGGCCGCCTGGAACATTCGTCCGCAAGGCGAGCGCTTCCCGGGGAACTGTTAGGTCCGGAGACGCGGGGCAAGCTTGCACCTGGCCGATATCAGCCAACTGGGTCACGATTCTCGGGTCGACGGGTGTCTCCTCGACGGAACCGGGAAGGGCCGAGTGCAGTTTGTCCACGAAATTATCGAGTTCCGTTGGCTTGACCAGAACGGCAAAGACCGTGGCTTCCTCAGGGTGACGCGGGTCGATCACGATGCCCTGCGCAATGGTGATCTTGTAAAATCCGGAAGGGGTTGTCTGTTCGATCGTCTGTTGGACGACACTGGCGACTTGCTATCGCGCCGTTCCATCCCGTCTGCCGCGGACGAAGAAAAACCGCTTGAGATTCGGATCGTCCAGCAGTTTGCGTACACTCTCCAGATCGCGAGACTGATCGAGATTACTGATTTCCGTGCTGGCATTGGTGGCCGCGATTTCGCTGGTGCTGACGGAGCTCGGCGCTGGCCGCAGATTTTGAAGGATCGGATGAGGACGGTTCTTCCAGCGAAACGGGACCAGTCTTTTCGCGGATCGGGTCGGGCTTCGAGGCTTGTTGAAGGTTGTTCGCGGCGACTGTGAGGGGCGCGGAATTCGCTTTGGGATTCGGAACGGTGATGACGCAACGCCGTCGGCAAGCTCAAGGCGATGGTGGTCGCGATATATGGTGCTGGCGGCGATTCCCAGCAGTACGGCCGTTCGCATCCGTTGACCGCGACCGTCAAATCGCGAGATTGTCGACCGCACCCGCACCCACGGGCGGCGAGAGGGTCGGATCCGTTTCAGTACGGCGGTTGAGACGTCGACGGATGCGTCGCGACTCAGTCCGCCTACGAGGTCGCGTACGATCGTAAGCGTTCGCAACTGCTCGGAAAGCCGGGAATTGGACAACAAGGCCGACTCAACCGCTTGCAGTTGTTCGGGGTCGAGTTGGCCATCGATATAGGCACTGACTAGCGATTCGTCTTCAAGATTCATGGCATTAGCATTATTGACCAAAGGGTGGGCCATTACGGGCTTGGCCTCGTGCGTCCCGTGATAGTCAAAGAGAAGAGCGGCAAGCTCAAGGGTTTAATTCGGACCCATGGCGGACGGGTTGTTCTTCGTCGACCAGAGCCCGAAGCCGATCCCGAAGCTCGCAACGGGCGCGGTGGAGACGGCTACGAACCGTGCCCACCGGGATATGAAGGATCTCGCTGATCTCCTCGTAACGACGACCATCGAAATCCTTCAGGATGACGACAGCCCGGTGCTCGGGCCCCAGTTGATCGAGCGCGGCCGCGACGATTCGCTCACGCTCGGCTCGCTCGAGCGGTACAGTCGGGTCAGCCTCGGGTGATTCGTCCATTGGCTCTGGACCATGGGAAGTCGAGTGCTCCCGCTTGATTCGATGCGCCGAGCGGACACGACGTTTTCGATGTCCGCTCAGGGCGAGATTGACTGCGATCCGATAAATCCAGGTATAAAACGAGCTCTCCCCCTGGAACTGGTCCAGCTTCTCGAACGCCCTGACGAACGTGTCCTGCAAGATATCTTCAGCATCTTCGGCCGAACCGAGCAGCCTGAGCACGGTCGGATACAGCCGATCCTGATAGCGACGGACCAAATCCCCGAACGCCTCGGTTTGGCCCGAGCGACACTTTTGCACAAGGCTTTGGTCGTCAAGACCCCGGGACATCACAATCCTTCGACGTGTGAGAGCGGTCCTCGGTTCCCGGAAATCCGGCAATCGATCCGTGGCGACTCGGTCGCGAACCGCCGCCGCATTGCCGATTCGCGCCGGACACTTCAGACCTTCATTTTCATCTTATCCTTCGACGCCGGCCTTGGTGAATCCCCTTGTCAGCGAAATGATGATCAAATAAGGCTAAATGGGGCATCCTGGCTTGGAATGAAGATGTCAATGCTCGCAACCCTTGCGGTTGTCAATCCTGAAAGTTGAACGAGAGGAGTCCAGAACATGGAGACGGTGCGTGTTGGTCTGATCGGCTCGGGCTTCGTCAGCTCCATCCATTATGAAGCGTTTCGCGGTGTGCGTGGGAGCGAGGTTATCGCCGTGGCATCGCCGACGCCCGGTCGTGCCGGACAATTCGCCGGCGGAGCGAGGAATCGCGCATCACTTCACCGATTTTCGACGGTTGCTCGACCTCAAGGAAGTTGACCTGGTCGTCTTGGGTATCCCCAACGACTTGCATTGCGAAGTCACGTGCCTGGCGGCCGAAGCGGGCAAACACGTCGTCGTCGAGAAGCCGATGGCCCTCAATCTCGCCGAATGTGACCGAATGATCGCCGCTTGCCAACGGGCCGGCGTCATGCTCGGCTATGCCGAAGAGTTGTGTTTCGCGCCAAGTATGTGCGTCTCAAGCAATTGATCGCGGAAGGGGCACTGGGGAAGGTCCATCTCGTCAAACAATCGGAGAAGCACGACGGTCCCCACGCGAATTGGTTCTACGATACGAGCCGAAGCGGCGGCGGGGTGACCTTCGACATGGGCTGTCACGCGATCGAGTTCTTTCGATGGCTGCTCGGCGACTCGTCCAACGGCGGCAAGGCGGCCATCCGGAGCGTCTACGCCCAGATGGGCACCTATATTCACCAGGACAAGACCAATGGCGACGATGAGGCGATCTTGCTGTTGACGTTCGAGGGAGGCGCCGTCGGGCTGGCCGAGGAAAGCTGGACCAAGCCGGGAGGCATGGACGACCGGGCCGAGGTTTTCGGCAGTGAGGGACAGGCCTATGCGGACGTCCTTTACGGCAATGCCCTCCGCGCCTTTTCCAAAAGCGGTTACGGCTACGCGGTCGAGAAGGCCGGAGCCACGACCGGCTGGTCGTTTCCGATCTACGAGGAGATCTGGAACTACGGATTCCCTCAGGAGATGGATCACTTCGTCGCCTGTGTCCGCGAGGGAACCGAACCGCGAGAGAACGGCCGGGACGGCCGCGCCGTCGTCGAGGCTGTTCACGCCCTCTACGCCTCGGCCGCCCGAGGCCAGCGCATCGACCTACCGTTTGCCAGCGAGGCGATTCGGCCGATCGATCATTGGAAACCGATCGAATCCATCGGGACTAGGCTGCGGTGATGAAAGCGTGGGGTTGCACAGGGGGGTAGTTCGCGTAACGTGGAATTCATTCCGTTTCTGCCACATGGAGCTGTTCGCCTTTCGGCTTGACCCCTGCCTGACGCAATGGTGCCAAAAACAAAAAACGAAGGTTCGCCCTGGGCCTCGAAAATTTGTCTCGACATTTTGGGTTAGCTTGGGATCTCCTTCACCGGCCGGACAAGCCGGCCGGGATCGGATCTCTGGTTCCGTTTGCCATCCTCGTTGTTTTAGGATTTCTTATTGCTCGTATTTCTTTTTGATTATCTTCCCAGTATCGGGGATCAATCAGATAATGCGGGCCTCCACCCTCCGATGATTTCTCTTTCAATTCATAATCGATGTGCCATCCGTCCTTTTCGAGGACGGTCTTGACGTCATAGGCCGAGAGATCTCCGTAGGCTTGCTTCGCGTCGTCCTGGGCGATCTCCCGCGCTCTCATTTCGGCGATTCCTGGTATTTCCGCCGGGGGTCCTACCGGTTGCGGAGCGGAGGGACCAAACATCACGTAACAAACCAGCGCGCAGAGGCTCACGAGGGCAACGATCATACAGGTATGCACGATGAGTTTCTTCATACTGTTGGATGAGAGATCCGTGATCGAAATCAGGTGGGCTGAGGTCCGCGTCGTGATCGGGCAAGTCCCGATTCCGAGCGTCGCCCGATCGAAGGGCATTCGCAGACTCGGGCGGAGAACTGTCAGTCGCTCCTGATCCGCGACGAGCCCGCGCGACGGATGCTAAACCGCGAGGCCCGCGATCGGGGAACAACGACCTTTGTGCGGATCACCCGGCCGAGAGTACCGCAGCTCAGGTCGGGACTCCGGTGGAAAAGAAGGACTCCGGCCGAGGCTCAACAGGCCTGGCGAGGGCCTCGAACGAATAACTGACACGAGCCGTCTCGTCTTTCTCCTCACGATCGGGGCCATGCTGCACGTGGGGGACGACCGGCGCCACTGGTTCGGCTTACTGCTCGTATCGCTTCGAGATGATCTCCCCCGTCGTGCTGATGACATATTGCGGGCAGCCGCCCGTTTCCTGGCTATTAACCGAGCTGAAGCTGACAATCCATTGACCATCCTTGAAATCAATCGAGGGCTTGAAGGAACCAAAATTCCTGTAGGCCCCTGACGCGTCCTTCGTGGCGATCTCCAGCGCCTTCTGCTTGTTGATCTCCGCGGCCATATCCGTTCTCCTCAAATCCCGTGGTTTCCCCCAGTGGACTTTGTTCATTACACGTTATCCGGAATAAGGTTTTCGGCATCAAAAACACCGATTTTTCCGCGAAAACGGCGATGCAAACCACCGGAAAACCTTATTCCGGATAATGTTCAATATACCGAGTCCGGGCATTCCAAGACAATGAGACGATCATTCTCGTTCACAGGCGGAAGCGACGCCATCCACGCCGGCTTTGCCCACAAAGAATACGTGGATCGCTGATCTTGTTCCCTCCCTCCAATTGGAATGAAGGAGGATCTGATACCGGGCTTAACCGCTCGCAGTTTCCCCTGCTCATCAATCCATCCATCGAATCTTTCGGAGCGGAATGACCCAGACGGTGCAGCGATTGAAACAATCGCGTTAGGGTGCGATCCCTCCCGCTCGCCCTGGCAAACCCTGATTGCCCGCGAGGTGGGTCCGCTGATCGGGCCCACTCTGGAAGAACTGGAGGGTCACGTCGGCGGGCCCACGCGGTTGCGCGATGACGACGTCGGGGACGCCGTGTACGGCGTCGACATTCGTGTCTCCGGCACTGGGTCCGGCGGTCCAATCGGGCCCCAGATTGGGATGAGTGTGAAATTTGGCGATGACTACGGAATCCGCCTGCACCGTAGGGGACGACAGGTTGATTGAGGCCTGTCCTCCCGAGGATTGCCGTGTCACGCTCAGGCCGCCGGCGATGATATTGAGGTAGATCCAACCTCCTTCCTCGTGTTGGCCATTGTGCGGTTGATCAGAAGCGTTCGAAGCCTGCCACGCCTGCTGGAACGCCGTTCTCATGGTGTTGTTGGCGGTCAGACTATTATAATCGGGGATCTGCCGACCCAGGAGTTCGACGCACTTGGCGAAGTCGTTCCAGGAAAGTGAGTTTTTGAGGAAGTTTAGCAGGTCTTGGCTCGCCAGCGCCGCGCTTTTCTCGTTGACGGACCGTGCGGTGATGAGAGTTTTGAGCGCGGCGTAGTTGGCACGATTCTGGGCCAACGAGGCGAGGTCGGCGGCCGTCCATTGAGGGACCCGCGCCAGGTTCGCGACGTCGGCCTCGCGGTCGATCAACTGGCGCCGCGATGGTTGCCCAATCCGCGGCTGTCCTGCCCCCGGCGTTGAGCCGCGAACCGGACCGCCAGCAAGACCAGGTTGGCGGCATTCCAACCGGCGGCGATTCGCCGAAGGTTGCGACGTCGTCCTCGCGGTCGATCAACTGGGCCGCGATGGTCTGCCAATCCGTGACTGTCCTGCCCCCGGCGTTGGCCGCGAATAAGCGAGCCAGGTTGCCGAGTTTGGTGGCGTTCCACCGGGCGATTCGTGCAAAGGCCGCGACATCGTCCTCGCGGTCGATCAACTGGGCCGCGATGGTCGCCCAATCCGCCGCGGACCGACCCCCGGCGTTGGCCGCGAAGAGGCGAGCCAGTGCGGCGAGCTTGGCGGGATTCCAATTGGCAATCCGCGCGAAGGTGGCGACGTCGGCCTCTCGGTTGGGCAGATTGGCGGCGATGGCTGCCCACTGTCCAGCGGTCGTGCCCCCGGCGCTGGCCGCGAACAGACCATCCAGGTTGGTGAGGTTGGGGGGATGCCAACCAGAAATCTGCGTGAAGGCCGGATCCATGCTGGCTTGTCCCAACGTGACGTGAGTTCAATTATCGCGAACTGGCGTCAACGATGCTCCGCTACCAGAATCTGCTACTGATTCAAGGGCAGTCGTGTGACAAGGACGCCCATGAAAACGCTCATGCCTCAACTGGCGATTTGGAGTTAGCCGCTGCTCGTTTCGGGTGGAGTCTCCTCTAACCGCCCGCCTTCACCCACCGTTTCAGGATTCGATCGAACGCGGCCAGCGCTTGCTCGAACCGTTCCTTGTCCTCGCCATAGAGATCGCCGGTCTCGAGGGGGAGACGACGAGCGGACTCCGCAACCTGGTCGCGAGCACCAAGCAATTGGTGGTACAGGCGTTCAAAGGTCGGCCGCTCGGGGTGATTTCCCAGCGCCGTCAGTTTTTGTAGCACGGGCAAGATTCTGCTCTTCACAAGAGCGAAGTGCCTGTTCGAGTTGCGGCCGTTCGAGGATATGCACTCGCTGGGGATAAGCCGGGTTGTGAAAGGGATCAAGCTTCTTGTCAGCAACCACCTCGTTGGACGTTGAGGACACGGCCGGGATTCCTCCTGGAAATGCGATCCGAAAGCTCACGTTGAGCGTCATCTGGAGTCACGTTACAATTCTGAACGGTTGGCTCGACGATTGCTAGACCGTCCAACCCCCCGCCTCCCAGTGCTACGGCAGGATGTCCGTGCCAGAGCCGTCCCGCAGCTCGGTCTAATATAAGGATTCTGACATGAGACTCAGCGTGGCCATCGCCCTGGTCGTGTCGGTGTTTGCGCGAACCGCTAGCGGCGCCGATGCGCCTTCGCCGCGCGTTGCCGCAGGTCGCGGAAGGCTGGTCGATCGAACTGGTCCTCGAGGCGCCGAGCATCCTTTTTCCCACCGCGATCGTGGCGGCGCCGATGAGACGGTCTATCTGGGCTCCGACCCGATGGACATGCCCGGCCCTCCCACGAAGCCGATCGATCGCGTCTTGGCGATCAAGAACGGCAGGATCACAACGTTCGCCGACAACTTATGGAGCGTCATGGGGTTAGAGTGGATCGACGGTACGGTCTACGTAGTCCATGCCCCGTTTCTCTCCGCGTTCCGTGACAACAACGGCGACGGTGTGGCCGATACGCGAGTTGACTTGATCACGGGCCTCGGCCCGAGGTTGCCCGGGTTCAACGGGATCAATGACCACGTTGCGTCAGGGATCCGGCTGGGGATGGATGGGTTTCTGTACATTTCCGTCGGCGATAAGGGCATTCCCAAGGGTATCGGCCGCGATGGGAAGACGATCCAACTGTTTGGGGGAGGAGTCATCCGAATTCGGCCCGACGGTACGGATCTAGAAGTCGTGTCGACGGGCGAGCGGAACCCACTCTCAGTCGCTTTGTCGGCTACGGATGAGATCTTCAGCTACGGCAACGATGACGACAGCAAGAAATGGCCCAATAGCTTGACTCATCACATTGTCGGTGGTCATTACGGCTATCCCTACCAGTTCCTGACAGCACCTCGGCGCGCTCTTCCGATCATGGCCGGTCAGCTCGGCGGGTCGGGTACGCAAGGGATTTGCTACAACGAGGATGGGCTGCCTGCGGAATATCGAGGGAACCTGTTTTTCTGCGATTGGGGCCTTCAAACAGTCGATCGTTACGAAGTCAAGAAAGCGGGCGGCACATTTACCGTCGCCAGGCATACGCCGTTTGTCTCCAAAGGGGCGGTTAAGGACTTTCGCCCGTTCTCGCTGGCCGTGGCCGGCGACGGCGCCAGTCTCTGGCTGGTCGATTGGGCCTACGACGGCTGGCTGGCCGACGGTCCTCGTACCGGGCGACTCTACCGCCTACGTTACACGGGGCCGAACCGGCTTATTCCGGTTCCGCGTCTCCAGAGCAAAGACCCGGAGCTCCGGCTCACGTCGCTCGACCACCCTGCGCTGGCGGTTCGCCTGGAATCGCAGCGGGTGCTGGTTCAGGCCGGTACCAAAGCGGTCCCAATGTTGATCCAGCGGCTGAGGACCAACGAGCCCGAGACCGGCCGCCTCCATGCACTCTGGGCACTCGATGCGATCGGTGGCCGGCAGGCCCGATTCGAGATCGCGTCGGTGTTGGGCGATCCTTCGGCTCAGGTGCGTTTGCAAGCCGTACGATCGGTGGGGATTCGGCGCGATCAAACGGCTCTGGAAGCCGTGGTCCGGCTGCTGAAGGATCGAGATCCCGCAGTCCGCCGAGAGGCAGCCATCGCGCTGGGAAAGTTGGGTGGCAAAGAGGCGATCCCCGCCCTCTATGCGGCTCTCGGCGATAGCGACACGTTCGCCGCCTGGTCGATCCGCCAGGCGATCCGCCGTCTCGGGGCCTGGGACCAGAAACTGCTGGTCGAAGCGCTGTTGGATGAGCGGAGAATGGAGTCGGCACTCAGGCTGACGGACGAAGCCTGGGACATCTCTGTTGTGCGAGCATTGGCCGAGGTATTGAAGCTGTCGAGCTCGCCGGCGATCCGGTTGCGAATCGTCGGCAATCTCGCGGGCCTGTACCGAGTCTATCCCGACTGGTCGGGCGCGTGGTTCGGAACCAACCCATTGGCCGGTCAGTTCCCCGAAAAAACCAAGGACTGGTCGCGGGAGGGGATGGACGCGGTAATTGATGGTATGGCGCTGGGTCTGTCCGACCGGGACCGCTCGGTCCGTCGCCAGGCGATCGTTGGTCTCAGTCAGGCGGGTCGGGCGACTTCGGCTCTTTCTCTTCTCCGATCGGCACTCACGAAGGAACCCGATCCAGAAAACCAGGCATTTCTGGCCCAGGCGCTCGGCCTACAAGACGATGTGTCATCCGAGCCGCTCTTGATTGCCTTGCTGGCGGATCCTGGTCGAGCCGAGATCGTCCGTTTGGCCGCGCTGACGGCCTTGACACGATTCCGCGATCCGCAATCGTTGCGCGCCCGGTTTACCTTGATTTACGACCCGAAGGCACCCGCCAGCCTGGTCGCGGCGGCCTTGCTGGATCTAGCGAGCGCGGGGTTTTTCCCTCCCAATGATATCGCCTCGTTTTTCGATAGTCCCTCTCCGGCTGTCAGGGCCGCCGCGCTCCTGTCCCTGAACGTCAAGAAATCGCTGCCGGCCGACGTTCAGCGCGCGGTCCTGGATCGGCTCGACGACCAAGACGCTGAAGTCCGCCGCGCGGCGATGTCCGCCGTCGCCCCGCTACGATTGCGCGCCGCGATCCCCCGGTTGCTGACGATCGCAGATGATTCCCACGCGCCCGACCGTCACGTAGCGATCGAGGCCCTGTGCGGGCTTCCGGACGTTCGGGCCGTGGGTGTGTATCTGGCCGCGATTCAGGATCGAGATTCGGGCGCTGCGTCGAGCGGGCGAGTCGGCCCTGCTGGCGATCCGAGACAATGCGTCGGACATGCTGGAACGGGCCGCGCGAAGCGGGTCGTTATCCGGGCCGGCGGCCCTCTCCCTCGACCGAGTCCGTGCTCGATTCCAGCCGGTTCGCGACTGGGCGGTGATCGGGCCCTTCCCCAGGACAACCGCGGACGCCTTTTTTGGTCGCGCCACGATCAATTTCAAACAGGTCCACGTCGGCGCGGAGGGTCGGCAAATCCAGTGGGAGTCGCGTACATCAGACCCCGGCCAACGGTCGGGTGTTGCTCGATGGTTTCAAGAGCGGCTCCGGCGACCGAGGCGGTTTCGGCTACGACAAGAACAGCTCGCCCGACCTCTGCGCGTTCGGCTTCGCCGAGTTCCAGTCTGACCGTGATGCGCACGCCCTGATGCTTCTGGGCTCGAGCGGCACGATGATCGTAACCGTCAACGAAAAACCGGTCTATCAATTCACAAATCTCGCCGGCACGAGCCTACGTCCCCGACGGGGATCTGGTGCCAGTTGACGTCGTTAAAGGGAGAAATCGAATCCTGGTGCTCAGCCGGCAAGGGATTGGCGCCTGGTGTTTTGGCGTCCAGATCGCGGTGCTGGAGACCAACGCGATTGTGGCCAATCACAATCCCGATCACGGCGGCGCGGACCAGTTGCGCCGATTCGCGATGGAACAGAGCGGTGATGCCGCCAGAGGAGAGTCGCTTTTCTTCGACCCGCGGGGGCTCAACTGCGTTCAGTGCCATTCGGTGGGCGGCAGGGGCACGTCCACTATCGGGCCCGATCTCACCGGCCTGGCCTTGAAATATGATCGGGCTGAGCTGATCCGCTCGGTGCTGGAGCCTTCCAGCCGGATCGCGATCGGATATCAACCTGTAGTTGTCGCCACCAGGGACGGTAAGGTGCACTCAGGCGTAGTTCGCGCTGAGACGCAAGCGGAGCTCGAACTCGCTGACTCGGATGCCAAGATCACGCGCATCCCGAAGAGCAAGATCCAAGAACGGCGGGTGGGCGACGTTTCCATCATGCCCGCTCGATTGGTCGAGACGCTTTCTCCGGTTGAATTCGCTGACTTGATCAGTTTCTTGTCCTCTTTGAAGCGGGGTTCCAATCCCACCGCAACACTTTCGTCGAAACCCGGTCCGTGAGACTGTGGTCGATGCGGAGATTTGTCGACGATTAGGTACGGTTCGAAGCCGGCTAGCATTCGTGCGATTCTAGCGCGAAGGGTAAGCGACGCGAAATGCGACGCTCGCCTGCGCGTCCGGTTAGTATGTCCACAGGCGCCGCCCTGGTCGGTTATTTCCCGCCGGTCGACTTACCCATCACAGGAAACGGGCGTGTCGCTCGTCTAAGCCTCGTGAAGCGCGGCGCACTCGAGACCGTGCGCCGAAAGGCGCGTCGGCAAAAACGGATTCGTCCGCATCTCGCAATGCAGCTTCGAGTTCCGCTTGGGCGCCGGAATAATCGGAAGTTCGAAGAATCGCTCTAACTCTATGCAGATCATCAACTTCGACCTGGGCGCCCGCATTTTCGGCACGATCGGACATTTTGTCGTATCTCTTGAAGCACCATCATATTACGATTGGGCGCCGGCATAACCGGCCCAGTTTAACAATCTAACGTATGTTGAATGTCCACATCGAGTTATGCTCCGGCGCCCGACTAATCCGCATAAAGCGATCCGTGGCGGAGTATTGCCATATCCAGTGATTTACTATGTGCTTACGGCTGGGCGCTGGATAATCGCGGCGAGCGTTACAACCGCGACTTTCTCATGCGTTCGGCTTAGGCGACCGGCGGGTGGTAAGTTACTGCCGTGTTGCGCAACCCGATCGCTCGTGCTCTAGAGCGGTTAACACGCGGGTTGCACACAAGACCGCCGCAATTTCGGTTGATACTAACCCGACGCGCAAGCGAGGGACACTGGCCTAGGCCGTGCCAGACGCACAGCCGATCCCCTCGCTCGCGCGTCGGGTTAGTATGGGTCGTGCGCAATTCATCGGAAAACCGCTCTAGGACATGGCCTCGCTCGTTTCGGGGCGGTTGGGCGTGTGGAGCTTTGCAACCGCCTCGCGGTCGCCGGGGCATTCGGCGAGCACGGTGCGCCACAGCCGGACCGCTTCTTCGTGTTCGCCGCGCTCGGTCGCCAGCGCGGCGAGGTTGCGCCGCGTCAGGTGTCCATAAATTCCCTGGTCGACGCTGCAAAACGCCTCGGGGCGGCGAAGGGTTAAGATCCGCCGCCAACACGATTCCGCCTCGGTTGTCTCGCCGCGGTGGCGATGGACCACGGCGCGGCGGAACAGGAGCTCGGCATCGTCGGGGTCGAGCGCCAGGCCCTGGGTACAGGTCTGCAAGGCCGCCGCGCTGTCTCCCAGCATCTGATGGCAGCGGGCGATCAGGGCGAACAGCTTCCGGGTGATCGAATCGCTGGTCGCCGACCCCGCCAGGCTCTTTCGCAACAACGGAATCGCCGGTCGCCAATCCTGCCGCTCGATCGCGATCGAGCCCAGGTTGAACAGGACGAATGGATCATCAGGACGTTCAGCCAGCTCGGCACGCAAAATGGCCTCGTCGCGGACTAGCTTGCGGGCGCGAACGGCCGGGTCGGTGTAGCCGGTATGCCGCACGACCACGTCGCTCCATCGGACCGAGATATTGGCCCGCCGTAATGCCGGCAGGATCTGTTCGTGGACGCGGTAAGTCCAACGCACGTCTTGGCGGAGTGGAAACAGCCGGATGTGGTCCACGACCGTTTGTCCGCCGCCGCGGGGCTCGGGATCGCAGGCGCAGCGAACGACATAGGCGGACTCATCCCCAGGCCGCAAGCCATCGAGCAGCCGCCGCAGATTGTCGCACTGGTGCCGTTCGAGCACATCGTCGGCATCCAGCCAGAACGCGTAATCGCCCGTCGCGTGGGAGAGCGCCGCGTTCCTCGCGGCGGCGAAATCGTTGATCCAGGTGAACTCGAACACCTTCGCCCCGAAATCTCGGGCGATCTCTTGCGTTCGGTCGGTGCTTCCGGTATCGACGACCACGATCTCGTCGAAGAGCCCTTTTGCCGATCCGAGGCAAGCCGGCAGATTCTTCTCCTCGTTTCGGACAATCATCGTCAGGCTGACCTGAACGTCGCGGCTCGCCTTTGCCGCTGTCTCGGCCGGGCCGACCCAGGGCCGGACGGGTGCGCGCGCGCACCTCCGGCGAGGGCAAGCCCCACTTGGCCGCGAACCGCGCGTGGTCCTCGTCGAGCAGCGATTCCGCGTCGATCCCCGAGGCCGCGACGGTCCGGCCACCGAAATGATGGACGAAAAGATCGTGCGCCACGGCAAGCTGGAACCCGGCCCGACGCGCCCGCTCGGCCAGGTCGTCATCGGCGAACCCAGCGACGAACGATTCGTCCAGCCCGCGGACCTTCTCGTAGACGGCCCGCTTCATCAGCAGAGCAGAACCCCGCCAGCTTGCCGACGTTAAACCATTGGCCGCGGTGCCGGTCTCTCCACGACGCGGCAAAGGCTGGCATTTGGTCGAGATCGGTATAGGGAACGTGCTCGACGAGCTGGGGGTATACCGCGGAGTTGGACATCGGCCCCGTCAAGCCGATAGCTGGATCGGCCTCGGTGAGTGCCACGAGCTGGTCGAGCCAACCATCGGTGACAACGGCGTCGTTGTCAAGCAGCACGAGAAAGTCGCCGAGCGCGGCGGACAGCCCCTGGTTGACCGCCGTGGGATAACCGCGATTGGTCGGATTGCTCACGACAGTAATCGGAATGGGCGACGCGTCCTGAACCCCGGCCAGATAGATCGCGGTGCCGTCAGTCGAGCCGTTGTCGACCACGATCAGCTCCCACGGTGGCCTGGTATACCGCACCAGGGCGGTGACGCATTGCCGCGTGAACTCAAGCTGGTTGAAGCAGGGAACGATCACCGAAGCCAGGCCCACAGTCAAGACTCCACTCGCGGCAATACATTTTTAACCACGAATAACACGGAATAACACGAATAAATACAGAATGTACAATCAATTAATATTATATTTACTTTCGTGATTATAATAATTAAAATTAATAAATACGACAATAACTTAATTATCTTTATAATTCTTAAATATTTATATCTTTATTATTCGTGTGATTCCGTGTGATTCGTGGTTAAGACTGTATGGTGATCGGTTATTTTGCCGTCAGCGCCCGTAGCCGGGCCTCGATCGCGTCCGCCGAATGGGACCAGGTGAAGCGATCGCGGATCCAGGTCGAGGCGGCGGCTCCCTTGGCGCGGGTTGCCGGCGGGTTGGAGGCCGCCGTTCGGAGCAGCTCGACGAGCGCATCGAGGTCCGGCTCCCACATCCAGGGCCGGCCGACGGTCTCGATGTCCCCACCCGATTCTCGCGGAACTCGGCCCGACGCGCCGGCACCAGGAAGGCTGTCGCCTCGGAGGCGTAGTCCAGCGCCGGTCCCGCTCCGGTCACGATCGCGGGGAGTCCGCAGGCCATCGCTTCCACCACCGGCAGCGCGAAGCCTTCGCCGCGATAGGGATGGGCCAGGCAGTCGCAGGCCGCGTACAGCCCGGCCATCTCCTGGTCGTTCAGGGCGCGATCGTGGTACTCGATCGGATAACCCCGGGCGCGATGTTCGGCCACCGTCGCCTCGGCGGTCTGTCCTTGGTAGAAGCTCTTCGTGCCCATGTCCTTGATCACCAGTCCCACGCCGTCGGAGGGGCGGAATGCTCGTGTATAGGCTGTCAGCAGCAGATCGAAGCCCTTGCGATAGATCGTGCCGCCGACGAACAGGAACCGGAAGCCCGGCCCGGCCGGCAGCGAAAGTGGCCTGGCATCGGGGCGGAAGACCCCCGGATCGACCCCAAGGGGGATCACGTGGACGCGATCGGCGGGCACGCCCGCTTCGAGGTAGCAGTCGCGGACCGATCGACTGTACGCCCAGACTTCGTCCACACGCCGAAGCGCCGGCAGCCAGGACTTGGGCAGGCTACCGAACTCCCAGGGCTGCATGAACACCCAGCGCCCTTGCGCGGGCGGTTCGAGCTTCGGCGGCCAGCGATGTCGCACGTGGACCTGGGCCGGCCCTCCCTCCGGTCCGCGTCCGAACCGGGCCGACAGTCGCGGGTCGTCGGGGAGCCGATCCGGCGTCCGCACGCCGTTTCCTTCGGTCCCCACGAGCAGTCCCAGGTCGTGCCCTCGATCCAACAACTCCCGGCAGAGCGCGCGGTTGACCAGGGCCAGCGAATGCAGGCCCTGCTGGTCGCCTTCCCAGACCACCCGCACCGGGCGGCTCGGAGCCGGTTGCGCACGCGGAGCGGGCAGCGGCGCTTGCTTGCGGAGGAACGCCACTTCGGTTCCCCCAACGTGGATGACCGGGTCCGGCAGCCCCAATCGCTCGATCGCCTCGCGCACCTTGACCCAGGGAACGGGGCTGTTGAAGTCGTGCCAGACCAGCCAGCCGCCCGGCCGGATGGCCTCGTAAGCCCGGCGAGTGTCGTTGAGCGCATGCTCCAGGTCATGGCCGCCATCGATGAAGACGAAATCCAGCGGCGCCAGCCGGCCGAAGTCATAGGTCATCGAGTCGGCGATGATGAAGTACGCCTTGTGGGCCTTGCCGAAATGATCGGCGAGCCTGCCGAACTCGGCTCGTGATGGGGCCTCGTTATCCTGCTCCGCGGCGCCGCGGGCCACCATGCCCCGCACGATGCCCAGGCTGAAGACGTGGCGCATCATCAGGCGTCCATTCGGTCAGGTTGGCGGTCATGTGCCCCAGCGCCGTGCCGACCTCCAGGACCCGGCGCGGCTGGGCATGAGCCAGCAGGGTCAACACGGCGTGCGTATCGGCCGCCCGGGTGTAGCCGCACAGGGCGCGGGAGACGTCCGGAGAGCCGAAGCGACCGGCGAACTCGGCGCCGCCCCATGGACAGGACGACGGCGGCCATTTCTGAGGAGATGCCGGCGACACGCGGTGGCGTGCCATTCGCCGATGGTGCGAACCACGGCTCCGGCGGGACAACCTGGGCGCGGCGCGGGCCAGGAGCCGCCGCTCGCGGACGAAGGCCTGTCTGCTCGTCCGCCAGCCCGAGGTCACGCAGGAGCTGAAACAAGGCCCGCGCCGCGGAAACTGTCGAACGGCTGATCGGCCACGGCCCGGCGCAGGTGCGGCAGGGCGTCGGCAAGCCGGCCGGCGCGGCAAAGGGCACAGCCAAGCTCCGCGTGGCCGGACGGCAGATCAGGAAAGGCCGCGACTGCGGCCTCGTAATGCGCCAGCTCGTCGGTCAGATCGGCCAGCAGCGCGTGCAGCCGCCAGCGGACAAGCGCGCGCTTGGCCGCCACTTCCCCGGCCGGATTCCCAGCATGGAGCCAGGCAGCCCGCTCCCACTCGACTGCGCAGGTCGTCGAACCTGACGGGGTAAGTGGGCAGGTCCCAGGCCGTCAGGTCAGTCTCCGCACCCGGCTCGGTGGGATCCTGCTGTCGGTTCGATGCTCTGAAGGACCGATCGGGCCTGTTCGATCGCGGCGTCTGGTTGCCCGGAAATGGCCAGCGCCAGGGCCAGCGCCATGCCGGAAACCGGCGACCCCGGTTCGGCCGCGACAGCGCGGCGAAACGCCTCGACCGCCGCAGTAGGGTCCGCCGCCAGGACGCCCAACCCATGCCAGGCCGCCGCCGCCCCGCTTCCTCCCGACTCAGCCTCGACCGTCAAATCAGCCTCAAGCCGCTCATCGCTCCCCGTCCCAGCATCCCCCAATCGCATCCACACCCGCGCCATCAAGGGCAAGCTCGGATCCTCAGAACAACCCGTCCACCGGGACAGCGAGGCCGCATTTTGTCGCGCCCCGCGCGTCTCGTCCCCCCCTTGCGAAGGGGGGGTCAGGGGGGGTGGTCAGCGCGTCAAGCAACGCCTTCGCCGAAGGTGGGCGGGGGGGTGGTCAGCGCGTCAGCAACGCCTTCGCCGAAGGTGGGCGGGGGGGTGGACAGCGCGTCAGCAACGCCTTCGCCGAAGGTGGGCGGGGGGCTGGTCAGGCGCAAGCAACGCCTTCGCCGAAGGCGGGCTGGGGGCTGGACAGCGCGCCAGCAACGCCTTCGCCGTAGTTGTCCGGTGGGCTGGACAGGGCGCAAGCAACGCCTTCGCCGAACAAGGTAAAGGCGACGTCCCCATCCGCGTCAGCCGAGACCTCTCGTGTTCGGCGCGGGTCTCCCGACCCCGACGGTGCACCGGACCGTAGGTCTCCCGCGCTCGTCGTACGCCCCGCCTTGAATGGCGTTTGCGCTCTCGGAGCACACTCTGAAGGAAGGAGACCTGCGGTCAGGCACTCGGGCGGGGTCGGGAGACCCTCGCCCAACAGTTGATGACCGGGCTCAGAGGGTCGGGTTTTCGTCAGTACTAGCTCCCTCTCCCTCGGGAGAGGGCTGGGGTGAGGGGCTGATCGCGGCATCACGCCGGTCGAATCAAACCACCCGCCGCAGGAGAGGGCTGGCGTTCGGCGATCCGACTCGGCTTTCACGAACGAGAACGCCAAGGTCTGCGATGCCACTGAACCCTCACCCCGGCCCTCTCCCTCGGGAGAGGGAGCCAGTAACGATGCATCGGCACCCGTTGTGTTGTCGAGGGGCCTATCGCCGTCCCGCCGACCCCGTCCCAACACCCGCCTCCGCGCCCGCTCCAACAACCCCTCACGATCCGTCTCCCATAGCTCCGTCAGTGCCTTCATCAATAACGCCGAAAACGTATACGACCCCACCTTCACCCGCGCCGCCTCCGCGATCGCCCGCCGCTCATCTTCGTGGTCGAGAAAATGTTCCAGCCGCTCTTCCAGATCCTCATCCCCGTAATAAACGCATTCACGCCCCTCGGCAAAAATCCCCGGCAGCTCGCGATTGCCCGCCTCCTGAAACAGCAAGGCACCGGCGGCAGCCGCCTCGAACGCCCGCATATTCGCCTCCGACCGGACCGAGCGATTGAACGCCACTCGCGACCGTGCCATCAGCACTCGACACTCATCGCCCGAGATCCCCGTTCGAATCACCACATTCCGCCGCTCGGCCAGCTTGGCCAACCGCGCCAGCCAAGGCAGCCGCTCCCGCTGCACGGCCGGATGCAGATTGCCCACAAACAGCACGTCGATGTCCCGTTCGGCTGTGTTGGAACTGCCGAGCGAATCCGGCGCGGCTCCATAAAGCACGGCCGGCCCGGCACGGTCAATCCCGGCGCGAGCCAGCACGTCAACGCCCGGTTCGTCGGTCAGAACGGCATCGCAAAACGGCAGAACCTGGCGATACTCGTGCCAGAGCAGATTCCAATCCGTGGCCAGGCCGACAATCGGGACGGGAGCGGACCACACCCAGTCCGGAACGCCCGTGTAGTTCAGCCACAGCGCGACCAGGTCCGGCCGCCATCCGGCCGGGAATTGGGCCGCCACATCGTCCCAGCGCGCCTCCGGACCGACAGTGAGATCGACGCCGCCAGGGCCGAACGCCAGGCATCGACCCGCACGGCGGAATTCACCCAGATAGGTGTCGGCGAAGTCAGCGGTCGTCGGTCCGAACAGGAAGGCGGCGGGGTCATGGCCGATGACTCACGACACTGGGGGCCGAAACTCTTCAGGCGGAGTCCACAAAAATGAAGCGGCACCATTTTTCGGCTCGCATCCGCGATGATCCCGCATCCCCCTAAGCTTGACGATGGATACTATAAACTTGAAACTTGGTCTGACCCCGACTCCCCCTCCGACCCCGCGACCCCGCGACCCCGCGACCCCGCGACCCCGGACCCCCTCCCCGGGTTTTTCTGACACCGGGTTTTCCCTACGCTGCTCACATGCAGGACGGACTCGCCAGATTCGTCGTCGATCGTCACAGACGCAGCGGCGAGGCCGTCTTTGAACTCGACACTGTACACAAGATAACTCGCGACCCAGACGGGGCGGAAGGCAGAAGACTGTAGCGAGTCGATGAGCCCTTGGTGTTCCGTCTCGCTTAGCACGGCGTTCCCCGCCTGCCACCGTTCCTCAACCAATCGGCTGGATGAATCTCGGTCGAGCTTTGAGATTCGCAGGAATTGAGTGTCACCGTCAAATCGTTTTCTAACCACTTTCTCTGCGGCGGCCAGTGCGTCAGATTCCAGCATGTGAAGTCCTGCACTTTCTGCTAAGACATCGCATCCCTGATGAACATTTTCTCGAAAAATAAGCCACCACGGCCATGGGCCTTTGAGGTCAGATAAAGTTTCGAAGCACTCACCTTACCCCGCTGAGCCGTCGCCGGAGAACTCCTACGACGCCGTGCCGAAGGCGCGGTACTCGGAGGAAGCACGCCGGATCGCCGGAACCCCTTCGGGGCTCGCGGCTGAGGGCCGCGGATTTCGGTCGAATCATTGATACCTCAAGGTGCTTATCGCTACAACTGTCAACCAGAGGCCGGCGTGCCGCCGCCAGGCGTCGGAGGCGGCTTTGGTCGGTCAGGATGGTTTCTCTATGACTTCGATGAGTTGGTCGATCGCAGCCTGGGACATATCGTACATTTTCTTCCAGTATTTTTTCCAATTTCTCGGATCAGGATCGCCAGGGGAGGTGCACAGATTCATATTAAGCCTTGAGAGTGCTGCCAACTCCAGTGCGGCGCTCATACCCATTTCGGCTTCGCTCCAGGGAATATCCGGACGCACCGCCAGTGCCCTGCCGATTAGCGCTACCCTCAAGGCATTTAGCTTCATGTCGAGCCTCGCGCTCTCCAGTTGAGCGGCCGAGAGATCAGCTTGAGCTTCTGTGTAATACACCCACATGTATTTGAGGGCTACAGCTCCCACAATGACCACACCGACCCCCGAGAGGGTAAGAGCTACTGCTCCAGCGCTAGGCAAAGCAATTGAGATTAATGCCGTGCTTGTGAGCGTTAATAATTCTAATCCATTTGGATCTATAGCATTAGTTGGTCCGTTTTCCACATAACAGTATAGATTGGGGTCGCCACTCCTAAATCCCATGGGGTCCTGGCTTGTGAACCTTCCGTTCGCCGAACCGTACGAACGCGCGTGGTCGAGGTACTGACCCACAGTCGCGTCATACTCCATCCCCGCGAACTTGAATCGGTCGCCGTTGCTGGCATTCGTTTCCGTGACGATGCTGCCGAAGCTGTCATACACAATGTGGTCGAGCACTGTTCCCGACGTACTTACGATGTCCCGCACCGAACCCAGCCGATCCGTTAGATACCATGAGATCGTCCCGCTGGAGCTTGTCCGAGCCAGGATGACGCTCGTTAGCGTCCCATTGAAGACCCCGAGGGCAGATAAGTACCGCATGGTTAAGCTGCCCGAGCTGTTGAAGTCCGCGTAGGGATGCGCATCCGCATTCGTGCCGTCGTAAGCCGTCCAGGTCTGCGTGCCGCTTTCCTTGATGCCGATCCGTTGGTTCAACGCATTGTACGTATAGGTGGCGATGATCGTACCACCTTGCGTTACCTCGGTCAAGCGATTTCGATAGTCATACGTATAAGTTGTTATCGCTGTTCCATTGTTGTCAGAGATCAGGTTCCCCGCATTGTCGTAGGTGTACGTGTTGCCCGGTGAGTGCGTCATCTCGTTGCCCGTGGTCGTCGTATAGCCGGTCCCGGTCCGATTGCCGTTAAGGTCGTAGGTGTACGACGCGACTTGCGTGCCGTTCTCCGTCACTGTCGTCAGTTCGTTGGCGTTATCGTACGTGTAGGTGTACGTCCCCTCGGCGTCCTGCTCGCTCGTGACGCGATTGGCATTGTCGTAGCTAAAGACGTACGTGGCGAGCGCGCTGTAGGTGGGCGTTCCGAAATTGACATACGCCTCGTCTGTCATTGTTGTCAAGCGATTGGCGTTGTCGTACACCAGCGTCGTGGCCACCGTCGCCCCGAACGGCCCGCCAGAAGCATTGGTGCGTAAGATCGACGTCAGGCGATTGGCGTTGTCGTAATTGTAGACGACCTGGGGGCCGGCCGTGCCGCCGTAGGAAGTCGCGATCGTCGTTAGTCTCTCAGCGGCATCGTAGCTATAAGTCGTGATGCCCTGGCTGGATAGGCTGTCGGTCACCTTCGTTTCGCTGCCCGCCTGGTCGTAGGCGTACGTCAGCGTCACCGTCGGCTGGCCGGTCCCCGGTCCGGAGGTCGCGTCGGTCGACAGCCGGCCATCGTTGTCGTAGGTGAACGTCAATGTCGCGTACGAATCGGCCGCGCCGGTCTGCTCGTTATCGGCGTCGTAGGTGTAGGTAATCCGCTCCGATGGGGAGGCGCAACCCAGGTTTCGCCGGTCTGATCGCCGTCGGCATTGTAGGAATAGGTCGTCCTCCGCCCGTCTTCATCCGTGGTGTCGGTTAACTCCCCATCGTTGTCGTAGACGTAGGTGACCGTGCTGCCATTGGGCTGCGTGAGCGTGGTCAGACGGTCGTCAGCGTCGTACGCCCAGGTCGTGCGATTGCCCACCGGGTCGATCAGACTGGTTTCGCGGCAGCCGCGTCGTATACGATCGTCGTGGTCCCGCCGACTGCGCTAATGATCGTCGTCGCCCGATCGTCAGCGTCGTATAGCGTCGTCGTGGTGTGACCGAGGCTGTCAATGACCGTTTGCTGATTTCCTGATCCGTCGTAGCCGTACACGGTGGTGTGGCCGAGCGCGTCGGTGATTGTCGTTAATCGATTTCTTGAATCATAAGAATATGATGTAGTATGATTGAGTGCGTCGGTTACCGCGATCTGATTGCCGACTCCGTCGTAGGTATACGCCGTGGTATCATTCAATTGGTTGGTGAAGGTCGTCAACCTGTCATCATTGTCATAGCTATAGCCGATTTCGGTGAGTTTACCGTTGACGTATTGATAGGAGTTTTCATTCTTCCCCGTCGGCGTGTAGACGTAGGTGGCGATGAAGCCCATGGGATCGGTTACCGTCGAGACCCAGCCACGCACCGAGTAGGTGTAGGTCGTAATTCTGGACATGGGATCAGTAACCGTCAGCGTCTGTCCTTCGGCGTCGTACGTTGCGGTTGTGCGGTTGCCCATCGGGTCGATGACCACGGTCGGACGGTTGAGAGCATCATATACTGTTGTCGTGATTCGGCTCAGCGGGTCGGTGACCGAGGTCTGATTGCCATCGTGGTCATATCCGTATACCGTCTGGTAGCCAAGCGGGTCCGTCACCGTTGTAAGACGGTTCAGCGTATCATATGCATATGTCGTCGTCCTGGCGGTCTGGCCGGCCGGGGTTGGCGCCTGGACCTTCGTCTCGTTTCCGTCCGCGTCATAAGTGATCGTCGTCTGGTTGCCTAATGGATCGGTCGTCCCGGTTTCCCGGTTCATGGCGTCATAGCCGTAGGCAAGATGCTCCTGATGTTTCACCCTACCACTCCGGCGTGAAGCCAATTACAATCGCCATCTCGGCACTTCTGGAGCTCGCTGACTGGATCGAATCACGACGGGATTCCCGTCAAGGAGGGTTGTCATGCCACACGGTCTCCCCGCCCCAGTCCCCCCCCGTCGACTCCCCGAGTGAGCCGACGTTGTCCTCTCCATCCAGGCCCCCTTTGGTCCCAGCTACCCCAGCCCACTCTCTTCCGTGTGACCCAGATCTTGGGCCAACTTTTGATCCGCCGAGTCCGCCAAGTCCAAGGTCAGGAGGGTGGTCATGAACGGACCTGACCGCTTTCCCACCGCGAGCCCAGACCCTCGGCTCCCCGGGCCCTCGGCTCTGCCAGTCGAAGCACCAAACTGCTGGGCCCGTCCCAGCAAGATCCAGCCCTGGCACCTGGAACGACTGGTCATCGTCTATGTCCGCCAATCGAGCCATTATCAAGTGATGTTCAATAGAGAGTCTGCTGAAGTCCAGTCCGGGTTCCGTCAGCTGGCCATCGATTGGGGTTGGCCGTCTTCGCGGATTCTCGTCATCGACGACGACCAGGCCCAATCCGGCACTTCCACCGAGGGCCGGAGCGGATTCCAGCGGCTCTTGACCGAGGTCAATCTCAATCACGTCGGGATCATTCTCGGCTTCAGGTCAGTCGGCTGTCGCGCGCCGACTCCACTGGTACCATCTCCTGGAGCGGTGCGCCATCTTCCCCACTCTGCTGGGGGACATGGACGGCGTCTATGACCCGACTCTGTACAACGACCGGCTGCTGCTGGGGATGAAGGGGACCATGAGCGAGGCCGAGTTGCACCTGTTGCGGCAGCGGCTCTATCAGGGGCGGTTGAACAAGGGCGCCGCGGCGAGCAGTTCACCTCCGCCCCCATCGGCTACGTGCGCACGTCGTCGGGCGATCGGCTCGAGCGGGATCCGGACGAGCAAGTCCAGCATGTCGTCCATCTGATCTTCGACAAGTTCGACGAACTGGGTTCGGCCGGGGCTGTGCTCCGCTACCTGATCCGCAATGACATCCCGCTGGGCATCCGCGTGCCCAGCGGACCCGACGCGGGTCAACTCCAATGGCGGCCGGCTTGCCGGGCCACCCTCAACCGGATTCTCCACCATCCCTACTACGCCGGCTGCTATGCCTTCGGGTTCACCCGCCAGGATCTGCGGCGGAAGAAGCCGGGCCGACCCAGCTCCGGCACCGTCCAGGTGCCACGGTTGAAGTGGGAGGTGATGATCCCGGCGAAGATCCCCGCCTACATCACTTGGGACCGCTACCTGGCCAATCAGCAGCGGCTGGCTTCCAACCGCTGCCTGCCCACGACACCTGGCGTGGTTCGCGGCGGCCCGTCGCTGTTGAGCGGGCTGGTGTCGTGCGGGCGGTGCGGGCGGAGGATGCGGGTCGCCTACCACGCCCAGGGGCAGCCTGTCTATTATCTGTGCAATAGTGGATCTGTTGAGCGTGGCGAGCCGGTGTGCCAGAGCCTGGCGGGCCAGCCTCTGGAGGTGCTGGTCACCGCGGAAGTCCTGCGGGCCCTTGAGCCGGCTGCGCTGGAGCTGAGTGTCCAAGCCATGGCCGATCTCCAGCGCGAGCGGCAGCGGTTGGATCAGCACTGGCAGCAGCGCCTGGAGCGAGCCCGGATCACGACCGACCATGCGGCTCGACAATACCACAGCGTCGAGCCCGAGAACCGCCTGGTGGCCCGCGAGCTGGAACGGCGGTGGGAACAGGCGTTGCGGGACCAACGCGAGTTGGAGGAACAGTACGATCGCTTCCTGGCCGCTCGGCCTCGGGAACTGACGGCGGCCGATCGCCATGCATCGAGACCTTGGCTGCGGACATCCCCGGGTTGTGGCAGGCCCCGACCACCACGATCCAGGAACGGCAACAGATCGTCCGCTACCTGGTGGAACGGATCACCGTAACCATCCGGGGGGAATCCCAGTGGGCCGATGTGACGATTCGCTGGGCCGGTGGAATCGAGAGTCAGCATGAAATTCGACGGCCCGTTCGTAAATATGATCAGCTCACCAACTATGATGCGCTGCTCGACCGCATGGTCGAGTTGCGCCGGACCGGTGCGACCACCGAAGCAATCGCGGATCAGCTCAACCGGGACGGCTTCCACCCCCCGCGCGGCTCGAGACAGTTCAATCGACATATTGTCAATTTGTTCATGGCACGGCGTGGCCTGCTGGGTCCGCGCGGAACCCGGCGGATCGCGCCGGAGGACATCGGTCTTCACGAATGGCGACTGAGGGACTTGACCCGCGTACTGTCCATGCCGGCGACGAGCCTGCGGCGTTGGTATCACCGGGGCTGGGTCCAGGGTCGTTATACCGCCGGGGACATGGGGTGCTTGATCCTCTGGGCCGACGAGGCCGAACTGGCACGACTGCGTCGTCTTCGCAACTGGCCGCATGGAGGTTGCCATCGAGAACGGCCTCTGGATGTCACCACGCCGCTCTCCCAGCGACCGTCGTTCACCAAGGAACTGTCCCAGCCGACGGGACGCTCAAGCGGCCAGTCGGCCCGCCAATGACCGTGGCCGCACGACTGAACCACAAGACTTTAAAACATTTTGATTTTTCTGAGTGGTCCTCCCGTTCCGAATCGTGTCTGGACAGGAGGACCACTGATTCGGTCGACAAGGAGAGCAGAATGCGGACGCATAGTCGAAGCTGTAGGTCGTCGAGTTGGACCGGCCGTCGGTGAACTTGGTCACGTTGCCCTGGGAGTTGTAACCATAGACGTTTGTTATTCCGTCGGGGAATTGGACCGTCGTGAGGCGGTCTTGCGTGTCGTACAGGTAAGTGGTCGTGTGGTTGTTTGCGTCCTTGGTCGTTTGCAGCATCCCATCCGATGTGTAAGTCATCGTGGTCCGGTTATTGAGCGGATCCTGGATGACCGTGTTGTCACCGTTGCCGTTATAAGTGTATGAGGTCGTGTGATTATTGGCGTCTGTATGGGTCAGCATCTCGGAATCGACGTTGTAGGTGTATTGATCGGAATTGCCGTCGGGGTAGAACTGCTTGGTGATGTTCCCCAGCGAGTCATAGGCGTATGTGGTGATCCGGTTGAGCCGGTCGATGCTGATGGTCGGCAGGCCGTTGGAGTTGACGTCGTAGGTCGTGACATCGCCCAGGGCGTCGGTCGTTTGGCCGGTCGTGCCCAGGCCGTACCAGTCGGGGTGCATCTGCGTCAGATTGGTATTGGGGTCGGTGTAGTTGGAGGCTGACTCGGCGAGCAAGGTCGCGGCGGCCGGGCTGGCTGCTGTCCCACTGTTGGTCCAGCCCTGCTCCTGGTAGGCGGAGAATTCCTCGGTTGTGCTGTCCGGCCGTGGGGAAAACCCGGTGTCAGTTCATTTTCCTGGGAAAACCCGGTGTCAGTTCATTTTCCTGGAAAACCCGGTGTCAGTTCATTTTCCTTGACCGCCTGCCCGGCATTCGTTATTCTCTGAGCCATGGGACGCCCACGTCGGAAAACCCGGTGTCAGTTCATTTTCCTGGAAAACCCGGTGTCAGTTCATTTTCCTTGACCGCCTGCCCGGCATTCGTTATTCTCTGAGCCATGGGACGCCCACCTCGCACCATCGATGACGGTCTGGAAAACCCGGTGTCAGTTCATTTTCCTTGACCGCCTGCCCGGCATTCGTTATTCTCTGAGCCATGGGACGCCCACCTCGGAAAACCCGGTGTCAGTTCATTTTCCTGGAAAACCCGGTGTCAGTTCATTTTCCTTGACCGCCTGCCCGGCATTCGTTATTCTCTGAGCCATGGGACGCCCACCTCGCACCATCGATGACGGTCTTGTCCATCACGCCCTCAATCGCGGCAACAACCGCGCCGACGTCTTTGGCGACGACGCCGACCGCGTCGCCTTCCTCGAGGCCCTCGCCAAAACCAAGGAACGCTATCCGTTTCGCCTGCTCGGCTACTGTCTCATGACCAATCACTTTCATCTCCTGCTCCAGCCGGAAGTCGGACAATCGATCAGTCGAATCCTCCAATCCCTCACGGTAGCCCACACCTGGCGTTATCACAAGCGGTATCATACCTTAGGTCACGTGTGGCAGGGCCGTTTTAAGAGCCCGGTGATTCAGGATGACGCGCACCTGCTGGTGGTCCTGCGGTACATCGAGGCCAACCCCCTTCGCGCCAAGATGGTCACCGACCCCGCCGAGTATCGATGGTCGAGCTTCCCCTGCCATGGTTCGGGACAAGACGACCCCTTACTGAGCCCCTTCCCTGAGTGGGACGAACTGGGAAAGACCGATGCCGAACGCCGGAGGCGGTGGAGAGCGAGGGTGTGCGCCGCGCAAAGCGAAGCCGAGTTGATGTCCCTACGCGGCTCGCTCCGGAGCGGCCGACCATTTGGGGCTCCCGAATGGACCGAACAGATGGCCGAGCGATTGAACATCGACTTAGACCCCCGCCCCCGGGGCCGGCCTCCCAAGGGAAAATGAACTGACACCGAGTTTCCTCAGGGAAAAATGAACTGACACCGAGTTTCCTCAGGGAAAAATGAACTGACACCGAGTTTCCTTGGGGCTGCCGAATGGACCGAACAGATGGCCGAGCGATTGAACATCGACTTAAACCCCCGCCCCCGGGGCCGGCCTCCCAGGGAAAAATGAACTGACACCGAGTTTCCTTCGACTAATCCCCGCCCCCGGGGCCGGCCTCCCAGGGGAAAATGAACTGACACCGAGTTTCCTCGGGCCGGCCTCCCAGGGAAAAATGAACTGACACCGAGTTTCCTTCGACTTAAACCCCCGCCCCCGGGGCCGGCCTCCCAGGGAAAAATGAACTGACACCGAGTTTCCTCAGGGAAAAATGAACTGACACCGAGTTTCCTGCAGGGAAAAATGAACTGACACCGAGTTTCCTTGGGGCTGCCGAATGGACCGAACAGATGGCCGAGCGATTGAACATCGACTTAAACCCCCGCCCCCGGGGCCGGCCTCCCAGGGAAAAATGAACTGACACCGAGTTTCCTGCAGGGAAAATGAACTGACACCGAGTTTCCTGGACACCGAGTTTCCTGACACCGAGTTTCCTGCCGAGTTTCCTGCGCGGCCCGAACCATGGTCGACAGCAAACGCCTGCAATTGGCCCTGGGCAAGGTGCGCCTCGCTTCGGGCGATTTTCAGGGCCGGGTCCTGGCCATCGATCCGCATCGCGTACGCAGCTTCAGCAAGCGCCACATGCGCCGCCACCGCCAGGACGAAGCCGCTCGACCAACCAACGTCGCGCAAACCTTCTTCGTGCTCGACGCCGACACCAACCAGCCGGTCTGTTTCACCACCGGCACCTCCTCACGCACGGCCACAGCCGCGGCTGAAGAATTACTCGGGCTGGCCGCCGACATCCTCGGCACCAAACCTGGGCAGACCCTGGTGCTGGCCGATGCGGAACACTTCACGGTCGAGTTGTTGGACAAGGTCAAGACGCAGACGAATTTCGACCTTTTGGTCCCCATGCCCGATCAGCCCAGCCTCCGCGCGAAACTCCGCGAATTGCCCACCGAGACGTTCCAGCGGCGTTGGGCGGGTTTCGCAACGGCGAAGCTGCCTTACACCCCCAAGAACAGCCAGGCGGGACCATTCTATCAATACGCTCAGCGGGAGGGCGAGCGGCCCGAGGAGTACCACTACAAGGCATTCCTCGCGACCAAGGACGGCGACGAGGTCGAGGAGTTGACCGGGGATTTTCCCAAGCGGTGGCATCTCGAGGAGTTTTACAACGCGAATCAAGCATTGGGTTGGGAGCGGGCAGGGACGTGTAATCTCAATATTCGTTATGGGCAGATGACGATGGCCCTGATCACTCAGGCAGCGATCGCAAGTTTTCGCAAGCGGCTTGCTCCATGCTTTGCGAGCTGGGACGCGAAGCACCTGGCCAAGGCTTACTTCGCGGGCCTGGAAGGGGATGTTCGGGTCGAAGCCAACACAATCATCGTAACGTATTATAATGCTCCCAATACTGACAAACTTCGAGAGCACTACGAGAACCTGCCGGCCAAACTCGGAGCCGAGGGCATCGACCCGAGGATTCCTTGGCTCTACGGATTTGAGCTCGACTTCCGGTTCCGGTAATGTCAAATCAATCGACCCGAAAAAATCGCTGTTGAGAAGGGGGGGCAGGGGGCATATGCGTTAACTTAGTGGCGCGATCTGCGGGAAAAATGCCGTTCTTTCGACACTGTCGCATCGAAACCGGGCCAGGTGTGGCCGGGACCCACACTAACCCGACGCGCCAGCGAGGGGACCGGCTGTGCATGGCGAGCAGGCCAGGGCTGGCACGCCTCGCTGGCGCGTCGGGTTGGTATCGGAACGGTCGACTCAAGTCGGAAAAACGTGCCGGGGCCGTCCGCCCGCCCGGCATCAATGCGACAGACACGTTCTTTCCCGAGAATCCAAGCGGCATTTCACGGGATCCAGCCCTTAAGTTAACGCATATGCCCCCTGACCCCCCTTCGCAAGCATTGGTCTCTACAAGGGATTGTTTGTGTGTTAAAATGCATTGCATGAAGTATCTACCAACGTCGCTAGGGATTGACCTCCAGAACGCTTACGCCATACTCGTCAAGGGGTTCGGGAAGTCTGGCTCCAGCACCGCGCCGGGGCCGGGCGCCACGGTGGCGGGGCTCAAGCCGGCCTCCTTTGCCCAGAAGTTGTGGCGGTTCTGCATCCACCCGCTCGTCGTGGAGTCGGCCTTGATCGAGCCGATGCATCAGGCGATCCGCCAAGAGGTGGCCGACCACCCCGGCGTCCTGCTGGCCATCCACGACTGGTCGACGCTCAGCTTTGCCGACCATCCCTCCAAGACCGACCGTGCCACGCTGACCCATGCCGATGACGTCGGCTATGACCTCGCCACCGTCCTGATGGTGCGTGGCGACGACGGCGCCCCGATCGCCCCGGCCCTGGTCTCGTTGACCACGGCCGACGGCGTGCTCAGCACCCGCGGCGGCGACCCGGCTCCCGACATCTGCCACATCGATCAGGTCCGCGGAGACATGCAATATGTCAGCGACCTGGATTTGGGCACGACCCTGGTCCATGTGATCGACCGCGAGGCCGATTCGGTCGACCATTGGCGGCAGTGGAGTGTCGATGGCCATCTGGCCTTGGTCCGCGGCGACGACCGCAGGGTGCTCTGCCAAGGGAAAGAGTCCTCGTTGGTCGCAGTCGCCGAGGGATTCCGTCAGGGAGACGCCTTCCAAGACGCCGGGACGGCCGGTTTCACGGCCGTGTGGCGCGGCTGTACGTCGCCGAGGCCGAGGTCGTCCTGCACCGGCCCGGCCGACGGAACGTGGGCCAAAAGAAGGTCGACGTCCCCGGGGCGCCGTTGCCGTTGCGGCTGGTCGTCACCGAGGTCCGCGACACGAAAGGACGGGTGCTGGCCCGCTGGCTGTTGCTGACCAACGTGCCGGCCGTGCTGGCCGACGCGGCGACGATCGCGCGGTGGTACTACTTCCGCTGGCGGATCGAGAGCATGCACAAGCTGCTCAAGAGTGCCGGCTGGCAGTTGGAGGGCTGGCTGCAGCGCGACGGCCATCGGCTCCTGATCAAGCTGCTGATCGCCTTCGGTGCAGGCGCCTCGATCTGGGCGTTGGAGCGCCGGCACGACGACGAGTCGGCGGCATTGCAGCGGCTGCTGATGCAACTGAGCGGTCGGCAGACCAAGCGGCACCGAGCGATCACGACCAGCGGCATGCTGGCCGGGCTGTGGGTCTTGCAAGCCGCGGTGGGCCCACTGGCGCGCTATGGCGCCGACCGACTCAACGCCATGCTGGAGAAACACTTGCCCCTCTTTTTTGCTACTGTAAAAAAAGTGTGCATTCCCTTGTAGAGACCAATGCTTCGCAAGGGGGGGAAAC